>NZ_JAGGNU010000050.1 GCF_018614915.1 Variovorax paradoxus
TATTTCGTTGCCGGATCAATAAAAGCGGGGGCCGAACCCGCACAGCACCAGCGCGTTCTCCGGTGGATTCAGGTACAGGCCGACCACGTCGCGCAGTTTCTCAATGAACAGCGGATCGGTCGACAGCTTGAAGCTCTCCATGCGGTGCGGCTTAAGGTGGAACGCCTTCCGGCAACGCGCTACCGTGCTCTTGCTGATGCCCGTCTCGCCAGCAAGGCCACGAGTGCTCCAGTGCGTTGCGCCGTCAGCAGGCTTGGTGCAGAGTCTTGTTAATTAACTCGGTAACTCGGCAACTCGTTCGTCATCGACTGTGCGAGGCCGCCCGGGCCGCAGCTCGTCGTACAGCCCCGAGATGCGATCTCGCACATAGCGCCCGCGCCACTTGTTCACTGTGTTGCGATCGACCCCAGAACCTTCGCAACCTCTGTGCTGGCCGCCTTACCGCATGTGGCTCGGCGCACGCAAGTGCGCAACCCACGATTCCGGAGACGAGCCGCCCTTGGCTATCGAGCGACCATCTTGTCTAGGCGGCGCGCCGCAGGAACCGCGCTCAGGCCGCCTCGAGCCTCGGCTTGGGACGCAGCCTCGGGCGGTGGCCGGCAGCAGCCGTCACGCGTGCCCGCGCTTCGCCGGTCAGCGCCTGCCAGAGCGCCTCGTCGCCGGCCCGGCGCGCGGCCTCCGTCGCGGTCAGAAAGATCAGGCTGCGCTGCGCCTGGCTGCCGCCGAAGCCGTGGGCGACAGGCAACAAGGGAAGCAGCAGCTGCGCGCAGTGGCCGTAGCGGCCTTCGCCGAAAGCCATGACCGCGTCGCAAAGGGTCTGCGCCTGCTTCCACCATGGCGCGGGTGCGCTGTCCGGCACGGCCGCCATCGCGCGCCGGCCGGTCTCGATCGAAGCCGGTTCGCCGGCGCCGACCAGCGCCAGCATCGCATGCACGTCGTTGAAGACCGACCAGCCCCAGGCCGCCTGATCGCGCCAGCGCGGCGCCAACACCCGCCAGCGTGCGGCCACATCGACGCCGCGAAGACCAAGCCGCCACAGCAGTGCGCTCGCATCGACCAAGTCCAGCGCCATCGCCGCCGGCCCCGGCGCGACCACGCGGTCGTAGAGCGCCAGCGCCGAGGCGTGGTCGTCATTGCGCAGGTGCTGCAGCGCCAGGTGCCAGTGGTTGTGCACCGCGAGCGCGTTGTCCTGCTGCCAGAGCGAGGTCTCGGTCGTGAGCCAACGGATGCCCTCGGCCGTGCGGCCCTGCATCTCGTAGACGTGGGCCACGGCATGCACGGCCCAGGTGTCCTGCGGGTTGCGCGCCAGCGCTTCCTGCCCCAGCGCCTCGGCGCGCCCGTACTCGTTGCATTCCTCCAGGCCGAAGGCGTGCATGCCCAACACGTAGCCGTAGCCGACGTCGTCGGCGCTCCACTGGCTGCGCGCGCGGCCGATGCGGTCGCGCAGCATGCTCGACTGGCCGAGCACCAGGTCCGCCATGTGCGTGAGCTGCAGCGCGAACAGGTCGCGCGGATGGTCGACCAGGTGGCGGTCGAGCAGGCGGTTGGCGCCACCCATGTCGCCATCGGCCCAGGCCTGCAGCGCGGCCTGGAAGGAGCGTTCGCGCTCGTCGGGCCGGCGCCGGCTGGCGGCCGCCGCAGCCAGGCTCGCGCGTGCGGCGGGCAGCAGCTGGGCGTCGATGGCGCTGAGCATGAAGCCGGCCATCATCTGGTGGCCGGCGATGAAGTCCGGGTCCTGTTCCAGCGCAGGCTGCAGCACCGCGACCGGATCGAGCCGCAGGCTGTTGAAGAGATCGAGTGCCTGCCCGTAGGCGGCCACGGCCGCCTGGTCGGTGGACAGCGCCAGGCCGCGCGCATCGTAGTGAGTCATGGTGGCTCCTTGTGTGAACGACGCGACAAGCGTAAGTTCGATCGCCGCAAACGCCCGCAGCGATTCCCGCAACAAGGCTGACGATTCCGCCAATCGATGTCTTCCGCCGCCCCTTCCGCCACCTCTTCCGGCGATCTCCCCGTGATCGCCATCCTCGTGACCGCCGAGAGCGCGGCCTCGGTGGTCTACGGCATGTTCGACCTGCTGAAGTGCGCGGGCCGCGACTGGCCGATGGTGGTCGACGGCCGCCCGGGCGTCGAGCTGCTCGCACCGGTGCTGGTCGCCGCCAGGCCCGGCATCGTGCGCGCCGCCAACGGCGTGCCGATCGAGGCGCACCGCAGCTTCGACGAGCTCGATGCGCCGGCGGTGGTCTGCGTGCCCGAACTGATGATCTCGCCCTACGGCCCGCTGGACAACCTGTTCACCCGGGAGGTTGCCTGGATGCGGCGCTGCCACGCGGCCGGCTCGCTGCTGGCCGCGTCCTGCTCGGGCGCCATGCTGCTGGGCGAGGCGGGCCTGCTCGACGACGAGGACGCGACCACGCACTGGGCCTTCTGCGACATGCTGCAGCGTCGCTACCCGCGCGCGCGGGTACGGCCGCAGCGCGCGTTCGTCACCGCCGGCGAAGGCCAGCGCCTGGTAATGGCCGGCGGCGGCAGTTCGTGGATGGACCTGGCGCTCTACCTGATCGCGCGCTACGTCGGCATCGAGGCGGCGATGCAGGTCGCCAAGCTCAACCTGATCGACTGGCACCACGCGGGCCAGCAGCCCTTCGCGCGAGTGGCCAGCACGCGGCAGGCGCAAGACGCGGTCATCGGCCGCTGCCAGACCTGGATCGCCGACCATTACGCCCGGCCTGCGCCGGTCGCTGCGATGGCCGAGCAGAGCGGGCTGGCGGAGCGCTCCTTCCAGCGCCGCTTCAAGCTCGCGACCGGCATGACGCCGATGGAGTACGTGCAGACCTTGCGCATCGAGGAAGCCAAGCACCTGCTGGAAACCACCGAGACGCCGGTGGAGGCGATCGCGGGGGAGGTGGGCTACGACGACGCGGCCTTCTTCAGCCGGATGTTCCGCCGGGCCGTGAGCCTCAGCCCGGGGCAGTACCGCCGGCGCTTCGGCGGCCTGCGCGCGGCGCTGACCGGCTCGCGATGAGGCCTGTCCCTAGCGCATGCCGATGCGCGTCTCGCCGAACAGCGCCTTCAGCTCGCGCGGCTGCGAGCGCCAGTACTGGTGCGGCGCTTCGACTTGCGCGCCCAGTTCGGCGGCGGCACGCCAGGGCCAGTGCGCCTCGAACAGCATCGCGCGCGCCAGCGCCACCAGGTCGGCCTGGCCGCTCGCAACGATGGCTTCGGCCTGGCTCGGCTCGGTGACCAGCCCCACGGCGATGGTCGGCAGGCCGACCTCGGCCTTGATGCGCTCGGCCAGCGGCACCTGGTAGCCGGGCGCGAGCGCGATCTTCTGCTGCGGCGACACGCCGCCCGAGGACACGTGCATGAAGCTGCAGCCGCGCTCGGCCAGCGCCTCGGCGAAGGCGACGCTCTGCGCGATGTCCCAGCCGCCTTCGACCCAGTCGGTGCCGGAGATGCGCATGCCGACCGGCATGCGCTCGGGCACGGCCGCGCGCACCGCCTCGAACACTTCCAGCGGAAAGCGCATGCGATTCTCGAGCGCGCCGCCGTAAGCATCGTCGCGCCGGTTGGAAATCGGCGAGAGGAACTGGTGCAGCAGATAGCCGTGCGCCCCGTGCAGCTCGACTGCATCGAGGCCCAGCGCCGCGGCGCGCTCGGCCGCGCGCGCGAAGGCCGACTTGATGCGCGCCAGCCCCGCGGCGTCGAGAGCCGCGGGCGGCGGCTCGCCGGCCGCATGCGGCAGTGCCGAAGGTGCCACCGTCTGCCAGGCGCCTTCCTCGGGGGCGAGGCACTGGCCGCCGTCCCAGGGCGCATGTCTCGAGGCCTTGCGGCCCGCATGCGCGAGTTGGATCGCGACCGGCATGCGCGAGTAGCGCCGAATCGCGGCCAGCACGCGCGCCAGCGCAGCCTGGTTGTCGTCGGAATAGAGCCCGAGGTCGCCGGGCGTGATGCGGCCGATGTCCTCGACGGCGGTTGCCTCAATCACCAGCAGCCCGGCGCCGGAGAGCGCAAACTGCCCGAGATGAATCAGGTGCCAGTCGGCCGCGTTGCCGTCTTCCGCCGTGTACTGGCACATCGGCGCGATCACGATCCGGTTGCGAAGCGGCAAGCTGCCGAGCTGATAGGGGGAGAAGAGGACACTCATGGCCGCTCTTATATCGGCGCCGCGCCGCCGGCGCCCGCCAGGGGACTTCCCTCGGGCAGCACGCGCAGCATGCCCTCCTGCGCGGCCGACGCCACGAGGCGTCCGTCGCGCGTGAACAGGCTGCCGCGGCAGAGGCCGCGGGCGCCGCCCGCGCTCGGCGAATCGATCACGTAGAGCAGCCAGTCGTCCATGCGGAAATCGCGGTGGAACCACATCGCGTGGTCGAGGCTGGCGGGGCGCACCCGCCCGCTCATGAAGCTCAGGCCGTGCGGCAGCATCGCGGCGCGCAGCAGGCCGTGGTCGGAGGCATA
Source organism: Variovorax paradoxus (assembly GCF_018614915.1). Lineage (GTDB taxonomy): Bacteria > Pseudomonadota > Gammaproteobacteria > Burkholderiales > Burkholderiaceae_C > Variovorax > Variovorax paradoxus_K. The sequence continues at coordinate 4,456 of NZ_JAGGNU010000050.1, forward strand.
GGCCAAGAGCGCGCGGTGCACGACCGGATCGTCCGGCAGCGGCGCGATCGCGCGCAGCCAGAGCGCAGTGTGGGCAGGGCGCGGTGTCGGCGTAAGCAGGTCGTCGCGCTCGACGCGGCGGTACTCGATGCCGTGCGGCGCCAGCGCGGCGTTGCGCCAGCGTTCGGGCAGCCGGTCGCCGAGCGCGCGGCGCTGGTCGAGCTCGCTGGCCAGGCCTTCGGGCGCGGCCGCCTCGGGCATCGCGAGTTGGTGCTCGACGCCTTCGTCGACTGTCTGGAAGGAGGCCGACATCTCGAAGATGATGCGTTCCCGCTGGCGCGCCACCACGTGCCGCGTGGTGAAGCTGCGGCCGTCGCGCACGCGGTCGACTGCGTACTCGATCGGCGCATGCTCGCCCGGCAGCAGGAAGTAGGCGTGCATCGAATGCACCGGCCGCTCGGCGCCGACCGTGTGGCTCGCCGCCACCAGCGCCTGGCCGAGCACCTGGCCGCCGAACACGGCCGGGGTGCCGATGTCTTCGCTCCGGGCCCTGAAGCGGTCCTCGCCCAGGGCTTCGAGATGCATCAGGTCGACGAGCTCGTTGACGAGGCGGGCGGCGGTGGCGGGATCGGTCATCGCCTGAAGATAGCAAAGAGCCTGCCGCAACGATGTCGCGCGGGTTCATGGCATCCACCACGGCCCGCCGCGCGCAGCGAACTCTGTTCGGCAAACACCGCGGAACCGGCTTTGCCGGGCCGCTGGTGTTGCCCCCGGTGAGGGAAGGCCGACGGCTCCAAGCCTGCCTGCGCAGGCTTGGACGGCCTGAAGGGCCAAGGCCTCTGGCCGCGGCACGTTGGGCGGCTACACGAAGTGAGCCAACCTGGGGGAGAGCTTATGCCCTGTCTAGGTCGACGCCGTCGGCTTGCAGCTTCTTCTGCAGCGCCGGCACATCCACTTCGGCGAAGCGCGAACCACCGAGCGAAGCCGCCGCCGTGCCCGCGGCCTGCCCCATCACGAAGCAGCCGCCGCTGGCGCGCGCGGCCGACTGGCCCTCGTGCGTCATCGAGGCGCAGCGGCCGGCCACCAGCAGGTTGTCGACGCCGCGCGGCACCAGCATGCGCCACGGCAGCTGGTTGTAGGTGCGCGCTTCGTCGCGCGGGAAGGCCCACTCGATCTTGCCGGCCGCATGCATCTCCATCGGCCAGGCATTGATGCCGATGCTGTCGTCGAAACGCGCCGACGAGAGGATGTCCTCGCCGGTCAGCGCATAAAGGCCCCCGATGCGTCGCGTCTCGCGGATGCCGACCTGCGGCGCGATCTCGACGATGGCCGACTGCTCGAAGCCCGGCACCTCGGCCTTCAGGAAGCGGAAGTACTCGCCGATCTGACGCCGGCCCTCGACCTCGCCGTCGCTGAGCTCGCGCGCGTCGACACCGTTCATCGCATCGCCCTTGGCATTGCGGATCTGCGTGACGTTGGCGCGCCATTCGCGCGGGTCGATCTGCGGCCTGAGGATCGCGCCCTCGCGCGGAAAGCGATAAGCATCGGGATCGCGCTCGCGCGCCTTCGCCATCAGCTCGTTGATGGCCTTGAACTCGCCCACCGCGGCCAGCGCGCGCGGTGCATCGACATGGCCGACGCGGAACATGGTGGACGGAAAGAGTCCGCTGCCGGCGCCGTCGCCGACCGCGAAGGGCACGCCCGCGAAGCTCGCCACGTCGGCATCGCCGCTGCCGTCGACGAAGGCGTTGGCGCGGATCGCCTGCCGGCCCGACTTGGTCTCGACCACCAGCGCGGCGATGCGCGGGCCTTCCATCAGCACCGCCGCAGCCCAGGCATGGAACAGCAGCTCGACGCCGGCGTCCAGCAGCAGCTGGTCGGCCGCGCACTTGTAGAGCGAGGTGTCGTAGGAGCGCACGCGGATGCGGCCGTGCATGCCGTCCTGCGGCTTGTTGAGCCCGCCCATGGCGTCGATGCGCGCGAGCAGCTCGTCGGCCACGCCGTGCACCAGCTGCGTCATCTCGCCGTCGCGCTTGCCGTACAGGCCCGCGAAGTTGGTCACGCCGCCGGCCGTGCCCATGCCGCCGAGGAAGCCGTAGCGTTCCACCAGCAGCGTGCGCGCGCCATGGCGCGCCGCGCTCACGCTCGCCGCAATGCCGGCCGGCCCGCCGCCGACCACGACGACGTCGTACTCGCCGAAGACCGGCAGGTCACGCGCGGGTTCGCGGAGGATCGAATTCATGCAGTTTTCTCCATTGCTTGCCTGTTCGGGAAACACCGCGGAACCGGCTTTGCCGGGCCGCTGGTGTTGCCCCCGGTGAGGGCTGAAGGCCGCGGCTCCAAGCCTGCCTGCGCAGGCCTGAAGGGCCAAGGCCTCTGGCCGCGGCACGTTGGGCGGCTACACGAAGTGAGCCAACCTGGGGGAGAGCTATTGCAGTTTGATGTTGTTCGCGGAAATGATCTTGCTCATGATGGCCGCCTCTTCCTTCACGCGCGTGCGCATGCCGTCGGGCGAGGTGCCGACCGCCTGCCAGCCCTGCTCGAAGAGCTTCTGCCGCACTTCGGGCGTCTTCATGACGATGGCCAGCTCGCGCGAGATGCGCTCCTGCGCGGCCTTGGAGAGATTGGCCGGGCCGAGCAGCGCGGTCCACACCTCGAGGTTGAAATCCTTCACGCCGGCATCGGCCAGCGGCTGCAGCTCGGGCACCAGCGTGCTGCGCCCGCTGGTGATGCCGATGGCCTTGACCTTGCCCGCCTTGACCTGGGGCATGGCCACGCCGGGCGGGATCAACGCCATCTGGATCTGGTTGCCGATCAGGTCGGTCATGACCTGCGGGTTGCCCTGGTAGGGCACGTGCACCGCCTTCAGGCCGGCCACGCGGGTCTTGAGCATCTCCATGCCCAGGTGGCCCACCGAGCCGACGCCCACCGAGCCGTAGCTCCATTTGTCGTCGCTCTTGCGGGCGGCATCGAGGAAGGCGGCGCCCGAAGGCAGGCTGTTCTGCGCCACCAGCACCAGCGGCGCCGTGGTCAGGAGCGAGAGGTAGGTGAAGTCCTTGGCCGGGTCGTAGGGCAGCCTGGAATAAAGCATCTTCGACGAGGTCAGGTTGCCGTTGATGACCACGCCGAGGGTGTGATCGTCGGTCGCCTTGGCCACCTGGTCGGCCGCGATGTTGCCCGAGGCGCCCGGCTTGTTGTCGACCACCACGGGCTGGCCCAGCGCCTTGGACAGCGGCTCGGCGATGGTGCGCGCCGCGATGTCGGGCGTGGAGCCGCCGGGGAAACCGACGATCAGCCGGATCGGCTTGGTCGGCCAGGTGGCGGTCTGCGCCGCGGCGGCCAGCGGCAGCGCGCAGGCGGCGATCAGAAGAGCTCTCTTGGAAAACTGCATGAAAGTGAGGCGGGGAATGAAGAAGAGAAACGAAGGATAAAGCCGAGTTGTGACCAGGCGTTACTCAAGACTGATATTGCCGCGCCGCACGAGTTCCCCGTAAACCTTGGACTTGGCTTCCGCCTGGCGCTGGATCTCCTCGGGCGACCAGGCCAGCGGCTCGAAGGCGAAGGTGTCGAAGCGTGCCCGGATCTCGGGGTCGGCGATGACCTTGGCGACGTCGGCGTTGACCTTGGCCTTGATCGCCGGCGACACGCCCTTGGGCGTGAGCAGCGAGACGAAGGAACTCACCTCGAGGCTGGCCGGGCCGCCGGCCTCCGCCATCGTGGGCACGTCGGGCATCTGCGGGATGCGCTTCGGCGCCGCGATCGCGATGTAGCGCAGCTTGCCGGCCTTGTAGATGCCCTGGCTCGACGGGATGCTCGCGAAGCTCCACGGCACCTCGCCCGAGCCGACGTTGGCGTAGAGCTGCGAGACCTCGCGGTAGGGCACGTGCTGCATCTGCACGCCCGTCAAGGCCTCGAGCTGCTGCGCACCCAGGTGGCCCGGACTGCCGACGCCCCACGAGCCGTAGCTGACGGGACCGGCCTTGGCGGCGGCGACCAGGTCCGCCATGTTCTTCCACTTCGAATCGGTCGGCACGGCGACAAAGAAGGGCGTGCGAAACAGCGAGGCCACCGGGTCGAAGTGCTGCAGCGTCACGAAGTTGCGCGACTTGTACAGGTGCGGCAGCGCCGCGATGTGCTCGCTGTCGAGCTGCAGCAACGTGTAGCCGTCGGGCGCCGCGCGCCGTGCCTGCTCGATCGCGATGAAGCCGCCGCCGCCGGGCTTGTTGTCGACCACCACGCGCTGGTTCCACAGCCGGCCCAGCTTGTCCGACACCAGGCGCAGCACCGCGTCGGGCCCGCTGCCGGCAGCGAAGGGCGTGATCAGCGTGACGGGCTTGTTCGGGTAGTCGGCGGGCGATTGCGCCAGCGCACTCGTCGCAATCAGCGCAGCGGCCAGCGTGAGGATGGTTTTCATGAGGTCTTGTCTCCGGGTTGAATAGGCAGTATCTGTTCAGTTCCGTGGCCGGCGAAGCCAGGCCCATTCGGGAAACACCGCGGAACCGGCTTTGCCGGGCCGCTGGTGTTGCCCCCGGCGAGGGGGTGGGCGGCCACACGAAGTGGGCCAACCTGGGGGTGGTTCACGACTCCAGGCATTGCGCCGGGTCCCAGGCGTAAAGCCATTCGACCGCATCGTAGAAGCGCTCGGGCGTGCGGCCGACCCACAGGGAATTGCGCACCAGCCGCTCGACTCCCTTCGCGTGGTAGAGCCGCCCCATCTCGCGCACCGACAGCACCACGCGCGCGGTGCGTGCCACGCGCGCCGAGGCATAGAGCCGAAAGGCGGCCGGCAGGTCGAACTCGCAGGCCTCGACCGCGGCGCCCAGCGTCACGGCATCTTCGAGCGCCATGCAGGCGCCTTGCGCGAGGTACTGCATCATCGGATGGGCCGCGTCGCCCAAGAGCGTGGCCGGGCCCTCGCTCCAGTTCGCGACCGGGTCGCGGTCGGCGGTGCTCCAGCGGCGCCACGAGGTGGGTCGGTCCAGCAGCTGGCGCGGGCGCGCGTGCACGCCTTCGAAGTAGGACAGCACTTCTTCCTTGCTGCCGTCGGTCACGCCCCATTCCTCGTCGTAGCGGCTGTGAAAGGTCACGACCAGGTTGTATTGCTCGCCATGCCGCAGCGGGTAGTGCACCAGGTGGCAGTTGGGGCCGGCCCAGACCACGGGCGCGTTCCATCGCAGGTCCTCGGGCATGTCCGCCGCCGGCACCACGGCGCGGTAGACCACGTGGCCCGAGACGCGCGGCGCATCGCCAATGAGCCGGCTGCGCACCACCGACTTGACGCCGTCGCAGCCGACGATGGCATCGGCCCGGAAGCGCCGGCCGTCGCGCGTGACGGCGCTCACGCCCTTGCTGCCGATGTCCAGATGCTCGACCTGCGCCGAGGTGTGGAAGCGGATCAGCGGATGCTGCTTGACCGCCTCGTGGATCGCGCCATGCAGGTCGGCGCGATGGCTGACCGCATACGGATTGCCGAAGCGCTTGCGAAAGGCTTCGCCCACCGGCACCGAGGCCACTTCGCTGCAGTCGACCGCATCCATCATCACCAGCCGGTCGGTGAAGACCGAGCCGCGCCTGACCGCATCGCCAACGCCCAGCGCGTCGAGCGCGGCGAAGGCGTTGGGGCCGAGCTGCAGGCCGGCGCCGATCTCGCCGATGGCTGCGCTCTGCTCCAGCAGCTCGATCGGGATGCCCAGGCGCGCCAGCGCCAGCGCAGCCGCCATGCCGCCGATGCCGCCGCCGACCAGCAGCACGGAGGGCTTGTCTTGTCGTGGGGTGCCCATGGTGTCTCTCCCTTGGCCAGCCGAACTCAGTCGATCCGTACGGAGATCGGCTCTAGTCCGTCGATCGCAACCTTCATGGTCTGGCCGCTCTGCACCGCGCCCACGCCTTCCGGCGTCCCGGTGAAGATCAGGTCGCCAGGTTGGAGCATGAAGAGCGTCGAGAGGTTCGCGATGACCTCGTTCACCGACCAGATCAGGTTGCGGATGTCGCTCTTCTGGCGCGTCTCGCCGTTCACTTCGAGCGTGATCGCGCCGCCCGTGATCTCGCCGGCCTCAGCCCGCGGACGCACCACGCCAACCGGCGCGGAAAAGTCGAAAGCCTTGCCGATCTCCCAGGGCCGACCCTGCTCGCGCATCTTCATCTGCAGGTCGCGGCGTGTCATGTCGAGGCCGGCCGCGTAGCCGTAGATGTGCTTCGCCGCATCCTCGACCGCAATGTCGCGGCCGCCCTCGCCGATCAGCACCACGAGCTCTGCCTCGTAGTGGTAGTTGGCGGTCTGGCCCGGATAGGGAATGCCCACGGTCTTGCCGGCAGGCACGGGCACGATCGAGGCGTCGTCGTTCGGCTTGCAGAAGAAGAAGGGCGGCTCGCGGTCGGGGTCGAAGCCCATCTCGCGGGCATGCGCCGCGTAGTTGCGGCCGACGCAGTAGACGCGGCGCACCGGGAACAGCTCGCTCGAACCGGCGATGGCGAGGCCAACCACGGCCGGGGGAGTGAAGACGAAGGACATGGGAGCTCCTGCCGCGGGGCGGCGCATGAAACGATGAAAGGAAGAGGACTCAGGCGTCCTGCAGAAAGGCTTCGCGCAGCACGCCCATGGCCTGCTGCACGGGCCGGTCGGAAAAACTGAACAGCACCACCTCCTCGCTGGCCGCCAGGCGCAGCGGCGCCCACGAGGGCACGACGAAGGTGTCGCGCGGCCCGAAGGCGAAGCGCTGGCCGCCGATCTCGGCCGTGCCGCGGCCTTCGACCACGCTGTAGACCGCGCCGTCGGTGGCGCGGTGCGTCTTGCCGGCAAAGCCTTTCGGCAGCAACTGCAGGTTCGTCCCGATGGTCGGCATCGGCGCGCCGCCGGTCAGCGGATTGATGTAACGCAGCTTGTGGCCCAGCCAGGCGTCGGGCGCTTCCTGCTTCTGCAGCTGCGCCAGGGCCTCGCGGCTGCGACCGTAGGGGTAGTTGAAGATCGGCGAGGTGGGCGCCGCGTGGTCGTGCCGCACCGGCACCATGTTGTGGCCGAAGCGCGCCAGGCTGTGGCCCTCGGGCCGCGCCACGTGCTGCACCTTGGCATCGTCGTTCTCGGCGAAGCCGGCATCGAAGAAGCGCAGCATCGGGATGTCGAGCCCGTCGAGCCAGACCACCGGCTCGGCAACGCCCTCGACGCCCTCGTTGCCGTGGTCGTGCCAGGCCCACGAGGGCGTGATGATGAAGTCGCCCGGATACATGGTGGTGCGCTCGCCGCCGACCGTGGTGTAGGCGCCCTTGCCGCCGACGATGAAGCGCAGCGCCGACTGCACGTGGCGGTGCGATGGCGCGACCTCGCCCGGCATGATGAGCTGCAGGCCGGCATAGAGCGATTGCGTGATCGAGGAGCGGCCCGGGATCGCAGGATTCTCGAGCACCAGCACGCGGCGCACCGCTTCCTCGGCGGTGATGAGCGCGGCCGATTCCATCAGCAGCGGGCGGATCTCGTCGTAGCGCCAGAGCGCGGGCACGCAGGGCGTCTGCGGCTCGCGCGGCACCAGGGCGTGCAGCGATTCCCACAGCGGCGTGAGGTTCAGCGGGCGGATGCGCTCGTAGTAGTCGCGGCGTTCGGCGGCGTCGGTGCGCGCAGCTTGAGGGGCGGTGTTCATGGTGGATGTCTCCGGGCGATGAATGCATTGTTCGCCGGTCCCACTATTTGTTCAAGACGCACAGCCAATACCTGGAATCCCGTTTTTCGATAATGGGCGCTGCATCGCCACCAAGGAATCCCATGTCCAAGCTCGATCTCGAATGGCTCGCCGTCTTCGACGAGGTCTACAAGACAGGCAGCGTCTCGAAGGCGGCCGAGCGCCTCGGCATGGCGCAGGCGGCGGCCAGCACCATGCTCAACAAGCTGCGCGCGCACTTCGACGACCGGCTGTTCGCACGCACCGCGCAGGGCATGCAGCCGACGCCCTACGCGCAGCGGATCCTGCCGCACGTGCGCGAGGCGCTCGCGCAGCTCGAGCAGGCGCGCGGCAGCCGCAGCAGCTTCGACCCCGGGCGCGCGCGGCGCAACTTCCGCATCTGCATGACCGACATCAGCGAGGTGGTGCTGCTGCCGGGCCTGCTCGACTACCTGCGCCGCACGGCGCCCGGCGTGCACATCGAGACCGAGATCATCTCCACCGACAGCGGCCGCCGGCTCGCGGACGGCGAGGTGGACCTGGCGGTGGGCTTCATGCCGCAGCTCGACGCCGGCTTCTACCAGCAGACGCTCTTCATGCAGAACTTCGTCTGCCTGGCGGCACGCAACCATCCGCGTGTCGGCGAGCGGCTCACGAGGAAGCGCTTCGAGGCCGAGGCGCATGCGGTGATCTCCTCCTCGGGCACCGGCCATGCGATCGTCGACAAGACCATCGCGCGCCTCGGCCTCCGGCGCGACGTGGTGGTGGCGCTGTCCAGCTTCCTGAGCGTGGCGCGCATCGTGGCCCACACCGAGTTGATCGTGATCGTGCCGCGCATCCTCGGCGAGGTGCTGGTCACGCAGGAGCCGGTAAAGCTGCTGGAGCCGCCCTTCGCGCTGCCCTCCTACGCGGTCAAGCAGCACTGGCACGAGCGCTTCCACGCCGACCCGGGCAATGCCTGGCTGCGGCGCACGGTGGCGCAACTTTTCGGCAACAAATAAGCCCCCCGGCTTGCCACTTCGTGTGCTTCGCCACCCCCAAGGGGGAGGCTCGGCCGCCTTGGGGCGGCCCGGCGGTGGCCGAAACCTCCCGGCGCTTACATAATTGCCGCGGGCGCCCCACGACATCCACTCTTCGCCCAGGCATTCATGAGCTCGATCATCCTGCGTTTCCTGGCCGAACCCAGCACCGTCAATTTCGGCGGCAAGGTGCATGGCGGCACCGTCATGAAGTGGATCGACGAGGCCGGCTACGCCTGCGCAACGAGCTGGTCGAAGCACTATTGCGTGACGGTGTTCATCGGCAGCATCCGCTTCCACCGGCCGATCATGATCGGCGATTTGGTCGAGGTCGAGGCGCGCCTGGCCTACACCGGCAACAGCAGCATGAACATCTCGGTCGAGGTGCGCAGCGGCGACATGAAGGGCGGCGAGATGCAGAAGACGACCGAGTGCCTGGTCGTCTTCGTCTCGGTCGACTCGCACGGCCGGCCGCTGCCGGTCGACGCCTACACGCCCAAGACCCCCGGCGAAATGGCGCTGGCAGAGCGGGCACGCACTCACCTCGAAGCTTCGCGAGCCGCTGCAGGCGGCGGCTAGGCCGGCCCTTCCGGACGCGATCGCTGGCTAAACCGCGCCGTGCCAGGCATGGCGCGTTGCATTCGTTAGGGCACCTTTCCTCACACCGGGGGCAAAGAGATGAACGTTCTGGACAAATCCATCGCCACGGGTTCGATGGAAGAGATGGCAGCACTTCTGGACGCCTTGACGCGCTTCCGCAAGGGGGACGCGAAGGTCCGGCTGCCTGCGCACTGGACCGGGCTTTCCGGCAAGGTGGCCGACGTCTTCAACGACCTGGTCGAGCAGAATGCCGCGCTGGCCGCCGAACTGGTGCGGCTGCGCCAGGTGGTCGGCAAGGAAGGCAAGCTCAAGCAGCGCGCGGTGCTCTCCGAGACGCGCGGCTTCTGGGGCGAGTCGGTCGAATGCGTCAACGCGCTGATCGAGGACCTCGTCCATCCGACCACCGAGGTCGCGCGCGTGATCGGCGCCGTGGCCCAGGGCGACCTGTCGAAGAGCATGGCGCTCGAAGTCGACGGGCGCAAGCTCGAAGGCGAGTTCCTGCGCACGGCCAAGACCATCAACAAGATGGTCGAGCAGCTCGGCAACTTCTCGGCCGAGGTCACGCGCGTGGCGCGCGAGGTCGGCACCGAGGGCAAGCTGGGCGGCCAGGCCAAGGTGAAGGGCGTGGCCGGCACCTGGAAGGACCTGACCGATTCCGTCAACTCGATGGCGGGCAACCTGACCGACCAGGTGCGCAACATCGCCGACGTGACGACCGCGGTGGCCAAGGGCGACCTGTCGAAGAAGATCGACGTCGACGTCAAGGGCGAGTTCCTGACCCTCCGGAACACGATCAACACCATGGTCGACCAGCTGCGCTCCTTCGCATCGGAAGTGACGCGGGTGGCGCGCGAGGTGGGCACCGAAGGCTCGCTCGGCGGCCAGGCGCGCGTCGAAGGCGTCTCGGGCACCTGGAAGGACCTGACCGATTCGGTGAACTCGATGGCCGGCAATCTGACCAGCCAGGTGCGCAACATCGCCGACGTGACCAAGGCAGTGGCGGCCGGCGACCTGTCGAAGAAGATCACGGTCGACGTGAAGGGCGAGATCCTGGAGCTGAAGAACACGGTCAACACCATGGTCGACCAGCTGCGCTCCTTTGCCGCCGAAGTGACCCGCGTCGCGCGCGAGGTCGGCACCGAAGGGATCCTGGGCGGCCAGGCCGACGTGCAGGGCGTCGCCGGCACCTGGAAGGACCTGACCGAGTCGGTCAACTTCATGGCCGGCAACCTCACCTCGCAGGTGCGCAACATCGCCGAGGTGACCACCGCCGTGGCCGCGGGCGACCTCTCCAAGAAGATCACGGTCGATGTGAAGGGCGAGATCTCCGAGCTGAAGAACACGGTCAACACCATGGTCGACCAGCTGCGTTCCTTCGCGGCCGAAGTCACGCGCGTGGCCCTGGAGGTGGGCACCGAGGGCATGCTGGGCGGCCAGGCCGACGTGCAGGGCGTCGCCGGCACCTGGAAGGACCTGACCGACTCGGTCAACCTGATGGCCTCGAACCTGACCTCGCAGGTGCGCAACATCGCCGACGTGACCAAGGCGGTGGCGGCGGGCGACCTGTCCAAGAAGATCACGGTCGACGTCAAGGGCGAGATTCTGGAGCTGAAGGCCACGATCAACACCATGGTGGACCAGCTCTCCTCCTTCGCCGCCGAAGTGACGCGGGTGGCGCGCGAGGTCGGCACCGAAGGCCGGCTCGGCGGCCAGGCCCAGGTGCGCGACGTCTCCGGTACCTGGAAGGACCTCACCGACAACGTCAACTCCATGGCCGGCAACCTGACCGGCCAGGTGCGCGGCATCGCCAAGGTGGTGACGGCCGTGGCCAACGGCGATCTGCAGCAGAAGCTCACCGTCGAGGCCAAGGGCGAGATCGCGGCGCTCGCCGAGACCATCAACAGCATGACCGACACGCTCGCCACCTTCGCCGACCAGGTCACGACCGTGGCGCGCGAGGTCGGCGTCGAGGGCAAGCTGGGCGGCCAGGCGAAGGTGCCCGGCGCGGCCGGCACCTGGAAGGGCCTGACCGAGAACGTGAACCAGCTGGCCGCGAACCTGACCACGCAGGTGCGCGCCATCGCGGAGGTGGCCACCGCCGTGACGCAGGGCGACCTGACGCGCTCCATCACGGTGGAGGCGCGCGGCGAGGTCGCCGCCCTGAAGGACACGATCAACGAGATGATCCGCAACCTCAAGGACACGACGCAGAAGAACACCGAGCAGGACTGGCTCAAGACCAACCTCGCCAAGTTCAGCCGCATGCTGCAGGGCCAGAAGGACCTGCTCACGGTGGGCCAGCTGATCCTGTCCGAGCTGGCACCGGTGGTGGGCGCGCAGCAGGCCGAGTTCTACGTGTTGACGACGGCGACGGCCACACCCCGGCTGAGGCTCTTCGCAAGCTACGCGTCCGGCGGGCAGACCTCCCACGGCAAGGAGATCGACCTGGGCCAGGGCCTGGTCGGCCAGTGCGCGGTCGAGAAGTCCCGGATCCTCCTGACCAACGTCCCGAGCACGGCCTTCCGGATCGCCACCGGCCTCTCCGAAGGCGCGGCCATGGACGTGATCGTGCTGCCGGTGATCTTCGAAGGCGAAGTGCGGGGCGTGCTGGAGCTGGCGTCGCTGGAGCGCTTCAATCCCGCGCACCAGGCCTTCCTCGACCAGCTGACCGAATCCATCGGCATCGTGATCAACACCATTTCCGCCAACATGCGCACCGAGGACCTGCTGACGCAGTCGCAGTCGCTGGCCGAGGAGTTGCAGAACCGCCAGCAGGAGCTGCAGCAGACGAACGAGGAACTGCAGGAAAAGGCCCGCCTGCTGGTGCACCAGAACCAGGAGGTGGAGCGCAAGAACCAGGAAGTGGAGCAGGCGCGCCAGGCCCTGGAGGAAAAGGCGGAGCAGCTCGCGCTCACCTCCAAGTACAAGTCCGAGTTCCTGGCCAACATGTCGCACGAGCTGCGCACGCCGCTCAACAGCCTGTTGATCCTGTCGGACCAGCTGTGCAAGAACAGCGAGGGCAACCTGACGGCGAGGCAGGTGGAGTTCGCGAAGACGATCCACCTGTCGGGCAACGATCTGCTGATGCTGATCAACGACATCCTGGACCTGTCGAAGATCGAGTCCGGCACGGTGGCGGTGGAGGTCAGCGAGCTGCGGCTGGACGACCTGCAGCGTTCGGTCGAGCGCAGCTTCCGCCACGTCGCCGAGGCCAAGCACGTGGGCTTCGACATCCACGCAACGGGGCCCTTGCCCGAGACCATCGTGACCGACGCCAAGCGCCTGCAGCAGATCATCAAGAACCTGCTGTCGAACGCGTTCAAGTTCACGCACCGGGGCTCGGTCGGCTTGACGGTCACCCTCGTCGACAGCGGCTGGTCGCGCGACAACGAGGAGCTCAACCGGGCCAGCCAGGTCATGGCCTTCGCCGTGTCCGACACCGGCATCGGGATCTCCGCCGACAAGCAGCAGATCGTGTTCGAGGCTTTCCAGCAGGCGGACGGATCGACCTCCAGAAAATACGGCGGCACCGGCCTGGGCCTGGCGATCAGCCGCGAGCTGGCACGCCTGCTGGGCGGCGAGATCCGCCTGGCGAGCGTGCCGGCGCAGGGCAGCACTTTCACGCTGTACCTGCCGCAAAGCTACAACCCGCTGCGCGGCGCACGGCTGGGCCGCACGGCAGCAGCGGCTAATCTTCCTCTTCCTCTTCCTCTTCCTCTTCTTCTTCCGCGCCGTGCCGAGCAGCGCGGCCGCATTGCGGGGCCGCGCCCCGCACTGCCGAAGCCGGCGCGGCGCGGCGTTCCGGCGGCGCCGACGCCCGCTCCGGACTTCGAGTTCGATGCCGCGGCCGAGTCGGCCCCGGCACTCAATTTCGCCGAGGACGACCGCGACAACATCCTTCCCGGCGAAAAAGTCCTGCTCGTCGTCGAGAACGACCTCGCCTTCGCCAGGATGCTGCTGCAAGCCGGGCGCCGCAGCGGCTTCAAGGGCCTGGCGAGCGCCAGCGGTGCCGGTGCATTGGCGCTCGCGCGCGACTTCCGCCCGAGCCTCATCACGCTCGACATCTTCCTGCCCGACATGGAAGGCTGGCGCATCCTCGAGCGCCTGAAGGCCGATCTCGCGACACGCCACATCCCGGTCTGCGTGGTCTCGACCGACGACTCGCGGGAGCGGGCGCTCGATTCCGGGGCCATCGGCTTTCTGGCCAAGCCGCTGCAATCGATCGACGAGGTCGACGCGGCGCTCGGCCAGCTCTACCGCTTCGTCGAGGCGGGCACCCGGAAGCTGCTGATCGCGATGCGGCCCTCGTCCCTGCGCGACAGCTATCTCGCTGCCCTGGACGGCAGCGAGATCGACAGCGTGGTCGTGGAGACGGCCGAGGCGGCCCGGCGCGAGCTGGCGCGCAACGACGTGGATTGCCTCGTGACCGACGGCATGCTGGCCGGCTTCAGCCCCGCCGATGCAGCCGAGTTCATCGAGGCCCGCGCGCCGATCCGGCAGTTGCCGATCGTCCTGTACAGCGCGGCCCCGGGCGGCCCGGCATCGGAGTGGGAACACGGCCACGGCGGCTCCGCCCTGCGGGTCGCAGATTCGCTGGAGCGCCTGGTCGACGCCACGGCCTTCTTCCTGCATCGGGGCGTGGCCCTGATGTCCGAGCAGGAGCGAAGAGCGGTCGAGGCGGTGCACGACAGCAGTTGCACGCTGGCGGGCAAGAAGGTGCTGATCGTCGACGACGACATGCGCAACATCTTTGCGCTGGCGACCTTGCTCGATGCCCAGGGGATGGCCGTCGTGTCGGCGGAAAACGGCCGCGACGCGATCCGCATCGTGCAGGAGGACGACGCCATCGACATCGTTCTGATGGACATCATGATGCCGGAGATGGACGGCATGCAGACCATGCGCGAGCTGCGCAAGTTCCCGCGCGGCAAGCACCTGCCGCTGGTGGCCGTGACGGCGAAGGCCATGAAGGGCGACCGCGAGAAGTGCATCGAGGCGGGCGCCTGGGACTACCTGTCGAAGCCGGTGGACACCGCCTATCTGCTCGTCGTTCTGCGGGGGTGGCTGTGCAAGTGAAGGAGCCCCCGGCGCCGCCCTCGGAGCGCGACCCCGACGGGAAGGCCAACGTTCTCGTGGTCGACGACCTGCCCGAGAAGCTGCTGGTGTTCCGCACCGTGCTCGAGGAGCTGGGCCAGAACCTGGTCCTGGTGCGATCGGGCACCGATGCCTTGCGGGAGATCCTGCAGCGCGAGTTCGCGGTCATCCTGCTCGACGTCAACATGCCCGGCATGGACGGCTTCGAGACGGCGACCCTGATCCGCCGGCATCGCCGCAGCGCACACACGCCGATCATATTCATCACCTCCTATGCCGACGAGATGCAGACCGCGCGTGGCTACTCGCTCGGCGCGGTGGACTACATCCTCTCTCCCGTGGTGCCGGAGATCCTGCGCAGCAAGGTCAGCGTCTTCGTCTCGCTGTACCTGATGCAGCGCCAGGTGCGGCGCCAGGCCGATGCGCGGGCGGCGGTCATGGCCGCACAGGCGGCTCGCCGCGTCGCGGAGGAGAACGACCGGCGCTCGGCCTTCCTTGCCCATGCGAGCCGCGCGCTCAGCGGCTCGCTGGAGATCGGCGTCGCGATGGGCGAGCTGGTCGAACTGCTGGTGCCCGAGCTTGCGCCGCTCGCCGTGCTGCTCCTGGTGGACGCGGAGCTCGGTGCCGGCGAGGCCTGCGTCGCGGTCGTGCCGCCGGGTCGCGCGAGACTGCAGCGATCGGCCGCGCCCGAGGCGGCGCTCGATGCCGGCTTGCGGTCCGCGCTGCGCAGCGCGGCGGACGGCAAGCGGCGCACGACCCTGGCACGGGAAGACCTGGCGGCGCTCACCGCAGCCTCCTTCGGACTGGATCTCCCGGACGCGAAGTTTCCGCGGCTGCGTTCGGCCGCGGCCGTGCCGCTGGTCTTCGGCGACCGTGTCCTGGCGGTGCTGCTGGTCGCGTCCGGCGACGAGCCCGACGGCGCGGATGCCGGCATGCTCGACGAGCTGGCGGCCCGGGCCGCGACGGCGTTCGAGAACGCGCGCCTCTACCGCATCCTGCAGCGCGAGATCCTCGACCGGAAGGTGGCCCAGGAGGAACTGCAGCAAGCCAACCAGCGCAAGGACGAGTTCCTCGCCATGATGTCGCACGAGCTGCGCAACCCGCTGGCACCGATCCACACCGCCACCGAGGTGATTCGGCGCGTCGCTGCGCCGCATCCCAAGGTCACTTGGGCACTCGACATCGCCGATCGCCAGCTGCGGCAGCTGACCCGCTTGATCGAAGAGCTGCTCGATGTCTCCCGCATCAGCCAGGGCAAGATCGTCCTGAAGCGCGAGACGATGGACCTGCATGCGGTGATCGCTCAAAGCGTGGAGACGGTACAGCCCTTCATCGACGGCCGCCGCCAGCTGCTGAGCCTCGCGATGCCCGAAGAGCCGGCGTGGCTGCTCGGCGACGCGGCGCGGCTGACGCAGGTGGTCGCCAACCTGCTGCACAACGCCTCCAAGTACAGCCCGGAGGGCACTGCCATCGCGCTCGCCTCATGGCTCGAGGAGGACGACGTCGTGGTGTCGATTCGCGACCAGGGCATCGGCATCGACGAGGAATTGCTGCCGCGCATCTTCGACCTCTTCGCGCAAGGCCAGCGCGGCCTCGACCGGGCCCAGGGAGGCCTGGGCGTCGGACTGACGCTGGCGCGCCGCCTGACGGAGATGCACGGCGGCCAGATCGAAGCCTTCAGCGAAGGGCGGGACCGCGGCTCCGAGTTCAGGATCCGCCTGCCTCGCGTCGCAGCGGTACGCCCGGCCGAGCAGGTCGAGCCTGTGATCCTGCCCGCCCCGCGCCTCGAGGCCCAGCGCGTGCTGATCGTCGACGACAACCTGGATGCGGCCGCAGGCATCGCCGCCGTTCTCGAGCTGGAAGGACACCAGGTTCGCACGGCCGGCGACGGCGAAGAGGCGCTCGCGCTCGCTGCCAGCTACCGGCCCGGCATCGTTCTGCTGGACATCGGGCTGCCGCTGCTCGACGGCTACGAGGTCGCGCGCCGGATGCGCAGAACGTCCGGGACCGAAGCTGCGCTCCTGATCGCGCTGACCGGCTACGGGCAGAGCGAAGACCGCCAGGCCGCGCTCGACGCGGGCTTCGACCACCATTTCGTCAAGCCGGCCGATCCGAACGCGCTCTTGGCGTGCATCCATCAGTGGTTCGAGCTGCGCGCCAGCGCCAGGCGCACCGTGCCGGCATCCAGCGTCACGAGGTAGCCCAGGTCCTCGGCCAGCAGCTGCAGCGCAACGGCATCGATGGCCAGCTTGCGCGGGGCCCGGTGCGGGTCCGCGGGTTGCCCGCGCTCGGCGGGATGCGCTTCTGCGCGGGTTGCATGGAAGCGCAGGGCGTCGCGCCCTTCGGGCTCGATGCGGATCGCGCTGAGCGGGGGTTCACCATCCTGCAGATGGCTCAGGACCCCCAGGCACATGTAGCGCAGCGCGGCACCCGAGGGAAAGCATTCCTCGCCATCCTCCGAAGCCAGCCCCTCGGCGACATGGATCCCGATGCCGTTCAATTCGAAGGCCGCGCGCATCAGCGCGGTGCACTGGGCCACCAGGGCGCTGCGCGAGATGCCCTCGTCGCTGACGGCCAGCTCCCAGTCGCGCAGCGAGCGCACACCTCTCGCCAGCGCGCCGACCTGGTCTTCCACCAGCGCGATCTTTTCCTGCCAGGCAGGCGTATCGACGGGCTTCGCCGTCACCTGGTGCTTGAACATGAGCATGGCCATCCGGATGACCGAGATCGGCGAAGCCAGGTCGTGCCGCAGCGCCGGAAAGACGCGCGTGAGCAACTCGTGGCGCACGCCGGCAGCCATCCAGGTGCGGGCGCCTGGCGTTGCCTTCATCGTGCAGCGGGCGGCGCCAGGATGCGATCGAGGTCCTCGAAGTCGATCGGCTTCTGCAGATGATGGTCGAACAGGCCCGGCGCAGCACCGGCCTCGTCGGCCCCGAAGCCCGAGATCGCAATCAGCAGCAGCGGCTTGTTTCCCGCCTCGGCACGCATGCGCTGCGCCAGCTCGGCGCCGGGGAGGTCCGGCAGCACGAGATCGACCAGCGCGGCATCGAAGGCTTCCTGGGCGACCGCATCCATCGCCTGCTGCGCGGTATAGCTGCAGCGCGCCTCGTGGTCCTGCAGCGTCAGCAGCTCCCGCAGCAGATCGGCCGCAGCCTTGTTGTCGTCGACGATCAGCACGTTCACAACGAATACCCCCACACCTAGGCTTGGCAGTATCGGAGCTCGGTACTGCAAACGACGTAGGAGTGGGCCTCGTCCCCAGGCGGCGCAAGGCCGCGAGCGCTCAGGCGCCGGCCGGCTCGATGGTCGCGCTGACCTCGCCCAGCCCGATGCGCACCGCGCCCTCGCGCTCGCACCAGCCGCGCAGGCTCAGCGTGTCGCCGTCCTCGAGGAAGCTGCGGCGCTCGCCGTTGGGCAACACGATCGGCTGCTTGCCGCCCAGCGTGAGTTCGAGCAGCGAGCCGGCCTGGTCGGGTTTCGGGCCCGAGAGCGTGCCCGAACCCAGCAGGTCGCCCGGCTGCAGGTTGCAGCCGTTCACCGTGTGGTGCGTGACGAGCTGTGCGGCGGTCCAGTAGGCGGCCTCGCGGGCGTTGCCGTGCGTCAGGCGCACGGCGCCCTCGCCGGCTGCGCGCATCTTCGCGCTTTGCAGCCAGACCTCGAGCGTGATGTCGAAGGCGCCGCTTTCCCGGTCGGCGGGCGCATCGAGGTAGGGCAGCGGCTGCGGGTCGCCGGCCGGGCGCTCGAAGCGGGCGCGGAAGGGCGAGAGCGCCTCCATGGTCACGATCCAGGGCGACACGGTGGTGGCGAAATTCTTCGACAGGAAGGGGCCGAGCGGCTGGTATTCCCAGGCCTGGATGTCGCGCGCCGACCAGTCGTTGAGCAGCGTGACGCCGAACAGGTGCTCTTGCGCCTCCCCGATGGCGATCGGCTCGCCCAGCGCATTGCCCTGGGCGACGAGGAAGCCGAGCTCGAGCTCGTAGTCGAGGCGCTTCGAGGGGCCGAAGGACGGCACGGCCGCATCGGGCGCCTTGGTCTGGCCCTGCGGGCGCCTGAAGCGTTGGCCGCTGACGCCGATCGACGAGGCGCGGCCGTGGTAGCCGATCGGCACCCACTGGTAGTTGGGCAGGAGCGGCGCATCCGGGCGGAACAGGCTGCCGACCGTGCGGGCGTGGTGGATGCCGGTGTAGAAATCGGTGTAGTCGCCGATGCGGCAGGGCACGGCCATCTCGACGGCCGACTGGGCGAGCAGGGCCTTGGCCCATTCGGCCGCCTCTTCGCTGCCTTCGGCCAGGCCGGCGGAGATCGCGGCACGCAGGGCCTGGCGCTCGGCCGGGCTCTTCGCCATCAGCACGTTCATGTCGTCGGTGTGGACGAGGCCGGTGGCCTTCAGGTCGAGCACCTGGTCGCCGATCGCCACGCCGATGCGAAAAGGCTCGCCGCTGCCGGCGGGCCGGAAACGCCCGAAGGGAAGGTTCTGGATCGGGAAGTCGCAGCCGGCCCGGTTGGCCGAGGCGACCCAGCTGCGCAGCTGCGGGTCGTGGGTTGCGTTCAGGGTGTTCATGGCTTGAATTGGTCCTTGAGGCCGGCCCAGCAGTCGGCATAGTCGGCGTCGAGCGACGGGCTCTGCAGCGCCCAGGCGGTGGGGATGAAACGAAAGCGGCTCTCGAACATGAAGGCCAGCGTGTTGTCCAGCTTCTGCGGCTTGAGGTCGGCGTGGCTGGCCTTCTCGAAGGCTTCCTCGTCGGGGCCGTGCGGCACCATCGCGTTGTGCAGGCTGGCGCCGCCGGGCTTGAAGCCGCCGGGCTTGGCGTCGTACTCGCCGTAGACCAGGCCCATGAATTCGCTCATCAGGTTGCGGTGGTACCAGGGCGGACGGAAGGTGTTCTCCATCACCAGCCAGCGCGGCGGGAAGATCACGAAGTCGCAATTGGCCGTGCCGGGCGTGTCCGAGGGCGAAGTCAGCACGGTGAAGATCGACGGGTCCGGATGGTCGAAGCTGATCGAGCCGATGGTCATGAAGTTGGCCGTGTCGTACTTCACCGGCGCCAGGTTGCCGTGCCAGGCGACGACGTTGAAGGGCGACTGCTTCATCGGCGCGCGCCAGAAGCGGCCGGCGAATTTCTTCACGATCTCGTAGCCGCCGGCCTCGCTCTCGAAGGCGGCGACGGGGGCCTGGAAGTCGCGCGCATTGGCCAGTCCGTTGGAGCCGATGGGGCCGAGCTCGGGCAGGCGGAACTGGGCGCCGTAGTTCTCGCAGACGTAGCCGCGAGAAGGACCATCCGGCAGGGCGATCTTGAACACCACGCCGCGCGGCAGCAGAGCGATTTCGCCGGGCTTGACCTCGAGCACGCCCATCTCGGTGGTGATCACCAGCCGGCCCTGCTGCGGCACCAGCAGCATTTCGCCGTCGGCATTGACGAAGGCGCGGCGCTCCATCGAGCGGCTCGCGAGGTAGACGTGCGCGGCCACGCCGCTGTGCGCCTCGGCGTCGCCGTTGGCCGCCAGGGTGCGCATGCCGTCGACGAAATCGAGCTCGGCGCCGTCGAACGGCATCGGATGCCAGCGCAGCGGCTCCGGCGCCAGTGCGATGCCGCGGTCGGCGCCGGTCTGCCAGCGCGGCTGCGCATAGGCCTGGTAGCGGCCCGAGACCACCGAGGGCTGGCGCCGGTACATCCAGCTGCGCCGGTTCTCGTGGCGTGGCGCGGTGAA
This sequence comes from Variovorax paradoxus, assembly GCF_018614915.1. GTDB lineage: Bacteria > Pseudomonadota > Gammaproteobacteria > Burkholderiales > Burkholderiaceae_C > Variovorax > Variovorax paradoxus_K. The sequence goes on from NZ_JAGGNU010000050.1 coordinate 24,506, forward strand.
GGCGGTGCCCGAGATCAGCTCGGGGTAGAGATCGAAGGGCGCGCGCTGCGGGCTGTTGCGGCCCTGCGGCAGGGCGCCGGCGACCGCTTCGCTCGCGTATTCGTTGCCGAAGCCGCCCTGGTAGCGGCGCTCGGCGGCGGGGGTTTGGGTCATGGTGTCCTCTCGAAATCCGGATGCAATCGGGCCATCAGTCGACGCGGATGTTGTTGTCGCGGATCAGCCGGCCCCAGCGCTCGCGCTCGCCCTTCACGTAGCCTGCCATCTGCGCCGGCGTGCCGGGCAGCGCCTCCACGCCCAGCGCCGTGAAGCGCGCCTTGACGGCGGGCGAGTTCAGCGACTCGACCAGCGCCTTGTTGAGCTTGTTCACCGTGTCGGCCGGCGTGCCGGCCGGCACCGAAAGCCCCTGCCAGGCGTAGGCCTCGAAGCCGTCGAGCCCCTGCTCGGCCAGCGTGGGCACATCCGGCAAGGTCTCGATGCGCTTCGCGCTCGCGACGCCGATGGCCTTGACCTTGCCCGCGAGCACGAACTGGTTGCCACTGGCCGTGTCGACCAGCATGAAGGGCACGCTCGCGCCCAGAATGTCCTGCATCGCCGGCGCCGCACCGCGGTAGGGAACGTGCGTGAGCTTGAGGCCGGTCTTCTCGCGCAGCAGTTCGGTCGCGAGGTGGTGCGGGCTGCCCGTGCCCGCCGAGGCGTAGTTGACGCCGCCCGGCTGCGCCTTGGCCCAGGCGACGAACTCCTTGAAGTTCTTCACCGGCACCTGCGCGCCGACCACCAGCACCAGCGGAAAGCGCGCCAGCATGCCCACCGGGGCGAGGTCCTTCTCGGCGTTGTAGCTGAGCTTCGAGAACAGGAAAGGGTTGGCGGCGAGCGTCGCGAAGTCGGCCGTCAGCATCACGTGCCCGTAATCCTTGGAGCGCGCCGCGTAGTCGGCCGCGATGTTGGTCGCGGCGCCCGGCTTGTTGTTGATGACGATCGGTGCGGCGAGGCTCTTCGACATGGCTTCGGCGGTGGCGCGCGCCACTGCATCCGAGCCGCCGCCGGCCGCATAGCCGACCACCCATTCGATCGGCTTGCCGTCCTGCGCCGAGGCGGCGAGCGTGGTGAAGGACAGGGCGAACGCGAGGAGTCTGGAATTGAACATGCAATGTCTCATTGGGATTCGAGGGAGGAACGGGCGACGCCCAGGCGCGCTGCGTCGAGCGCACGGCGCAAGACGGCGAGCGAGCCGATGTGGTTGGCCAGGACGAGGACGAGCCGGGCATTGAAGGCATGGCTCTCGTCCGCGGAAAGCCCCTGGTGCGCCTCGATCAGCGCCTCGTAGAAATCGTCGGGCGCATCGAGGTTCGGGGTGGTGATCAGTGGTGTTTCCATCGGGTTCAGGCCTTGGCGAGTGCGCGGGCTGTCGCGGCGCGGATCGCGGCCGCCGCCGGTTGCCGCCAGCGCGCGCACACGTGCTGGTCGGGCCGCATGAGGTAGACGGTGCCGGGCCGCGCGTCGTAGCGCCGGGCCGCGAGCTCGCCTTCGCGGGAGAGATCGACACGCACCACGTGCAGCGGCACGCCGCTGGCTTCGAGGGCCTGCAGGCTCGCCTCGGCTGCGCTGCCGTCGCCGAACACCAGCGCCGTGAAGCGCGTCGTGCAGCACTCGCGCAGCAGCCAGCCGGTGCCGCCGTCCTGGCGCACGAAAGGCGCGTCGGCCGCTGGGGCGCCGGGCGCCATGCTGCCGGCGAACGCGTCCGCATCGGGCGTGTTGAGCGGCGAGTCGCGCAGCACGCTCGGCAGCGACAGGCGGCCGCTGTTGACCAGCGTGCGTGCGAAGTCATGGCGCTTGCTCAGCTCCAGTACCGCGTCGCGGAACAGCCGGCTCACCTCGCTCTTGGGCGTGATGAAGTCGGTGGCGCGCGTGGAGTTGCGAATGTTCTCGTCGGCCGCGTACTCGCGCTCGCGGGCATAGCTGTCGAGCAGCAGGTCGGGCGCCTCGCCCCGCAGCACGGCGGCCAGCTTCCACCCGAGGTTGTCGGCATCCTGCACGCCCGAGTTGGCGCCGCGGGCGCCGAAGGGCGAAACGCCGTGCGCCGAATCGCCGGCGAACAGCACGCGCCCGTGGCGGAAGTGGGCCATGCGCTGGCAGGCGAAGGTATAGACGCTGGCCCAGCCGATGTCGAACTGCACGCCCGCGAAGCCGATGCTGTCGAGCATCGCGCGCACCCGCGGCGCGATGTTCTCGGGCTTGCGCTCTTCCACCGGGTCGGCGTCCCAGCCAAGCTGGAAGTCCACGCGCCACATGCTGTCGGCCTGCTTGTGCAAGAGCACGCTCTGACCCGGATGAAAGGAAGGATCGAACCAGAAGCGGCGCTCGGTAGGCAGGTCGGCATCCATCGTGATGTCGGCGATCAGGAAGCGGTCGCGGAACACGCGGCCCGTGGCCTCCTGGCCGAGCAGCTGGCGCAGGTTGGAGCGCGAGCCGTCGCAGGCGGCGACGTAGCCGGCGGCCAGCTGGTAGTTGCCCTCGGGCGTCTCCACCGTGAGCAGCACGTCGCCGGTGCGCGCTTCGATGCCCACCACCTTGTTGTTCCAGCGCAGGTCGACCAGCGGCAGGGCGGCGATGCGTTCGGCGAGATAGCCCTCGACGTAGTACTGCTGCAGGTTGATGAAGGCCGGACGCTCATGGCCAGGCTCGGGCAGGAGGTCGAAGCTGTAGACCTGCTCGTCCTTGAAGAACACGCGGCCGAGCTTCCACGAGACGCCCTTGGCCACCATGCGCTCGCCGCAGCCGAGGCGGTCGAACACCTCGAGCGTGCGCTTGGCGAAGCAGATGGCGCGCGAGCCGGTCGAGAGCGTGCAGTCGTTGTCGAGCAGCACCACGGGCACCTGCTGCTGCGCGAGGTCGATCGCCAGCGCCAGGCCGACCGGGCCGGCGCCGACCACCACCACCGGGTGGCGGGCGGGCGCGGCGGCGTCCTGGTCCGGGTGGCGCCGATAGTCGAAGCGCAGGGATTGGTAGTCGATGGCATCCACGTCTTGTCTCCAGGCGGATGCTCAGCCTTCCAAGGTCTTCCACATCTCGACGTCCCGCTCGGCCGTCCACACGCGCGGATCGCGGTGACCCGAGGCTTCGTCGTAGGCCCGGCTCACGTCGAAGGGCATGCAGTGGTCGAAGATGACCCACTGGCTGTACTTGGGCTTGAGCTTGGCGTAGGTGTCCTTGTAGACGGTGTTGAGGTCGCGGCCGGCCTTCACCCCTTCCTGCACGCTCTGGTAGACATCGGCGATGAAGCTGCGCGTGCCGGCCAAGCCCTTGGCGACTTCCTCGGGCGTGGTGAGCGCGGCACCGCGGCCAGGCACCAGGGCCTTGGGCTTCAGCGCGGCGATGTTGTCCAGCGTTTGCGGCCAATCCTGGAAGTAGGCGTCACCGGCATAGGGCGTGGCATCGAACTCGACCAGGTCGCCCGACAGCAGCGTGCGCTCCGCTGGCAACCAGACCACCGTGTCGCCCTTGGTGTGGCCGCGGCCGAGCTGGATCAGCTGCACCTCGAGCTTGCCCAGCCACAGCGTCATCTTGCCGCTGAAGGTCATGGTCGGCCAGGTCAGGCCCGGCGGCACGGTCTCGACGTTCTGGAACAGGCGCGGGAAGCGTCCGATCTCGCTGGCCTTGTCTTCCTCGCCGCGCTCGACGATCAGGTCGCGCGTGTCCTGGCTGGCGATGATGTGCTCGGGCTGGTAGCCGGCGGCGCCCAGCACGCGCACCGCGTGGTAGTGCGTGAGCACCACGTACTTGATCGGCTTGTCGGTCACCTCGCGGATGCGGCGCACCACGTCGGCCGCCATCGCGGGGGTCGCCTGGGTGTCGGCCACCAGCACGCAGTCGTCGCCGATCACGATGCCGGTGTTGGGGTCGCCCTCGGCGGTGTAGGCCCAGGCGTGCTCGGAAATCTGGCTGAAGGTGATCTTCTTTTCTTCCAGGTCGGCCTGGCTGGCGAATACCTTGGTCTGGCTCATCGGGGTCTCCTTGATTTGTCTAACACGAATGGATTTGCATGGAACGAACTCGGCGGAGTGTAATCCGGAGATCAGTTAATGTCTAATCCCTTCTGCATGAACGAACGACCGGACGGATATGGCCACTGACAGCAACGACCGCGCACAGCGCGGCATCCAGAGCATCGAGGTGGGCGGCCAGCTGCTGCGCGCCCTGGTGCACCATGGCCGGCCGATGGCGCTGAAGGACCTGGCGCGCGAGGCGGAGATGTCGCCTGCCAAGGCGCATCCGTACATGGTCAGCTTCGGCCGCCTGGGGCTGATCGAACAGGACCGCAGCACCGGTCACTATCTGCTCGGCCCGCTGGCTTTGCAACTGGGGCTGATCAGCCTGCAGCAGGCCGATCCGGTCCACATCGCGACGCCGCTGATCGCCGAGCTCACGCAGCAGATCGGGCACACGACGGCGATCGCGGTATGGGGCGACCGCGGCGCGACCATCGTGCGCGTGGCCGAGTCGCCGGCAGCGCTGCACGTGAGCATGCGGCACGGCACGGTGTTCTCGCTGACCAGCACCGCCTCGGGCCGGCTGTTCGGCGCCTACCTCGACGCCGCGGTGGTCAAGCGCCTGCTCGACAAGGAGCGCCAGCGCGAAAAAAGCAGCGCAGCGGCGGCACCGCACGTGGGCATGCCACCGCCGCCACCACTACCGGACTGGAAGGGCTTCGAGGCCCAGCTGCACGAGGTGCGTGCGCGGGGCATCAGCCGTTCCGAAGGCGAGGTCGTGCCGGGCGTGAGCGCGATGTCCGCGCCGGTGTTCGACCACACCGGCGCGATCGCGCTGGCGGTCACCGCGATCGGGCCCGCGGCCATCTTCGATACGAAGTGGGACGGGCCGATCGCGCGCGCGCTCAAGCAATGCGCCGGCGAGGTATCGCAGCGGCTTGGCGCGGCGCGCGCGCCCTAAGCGCGCTTGAGGAGGCGGACGATCAACAGGAGCACGATCGCCCCGATGGTGGCCACAACGATGCTGCCCACCATCCCACCACCCAGCGAAACGCCGGCCGAGCCGAAAAGAAGGCCGCCGAGAAAGGCGCCGATCACGCCGACCACGAGATCGCCGATGAGGCCGAAGCCGCCCCCTTTGACCAGCATGCCGGCCAGCCACCCCGCCACGAGACCGACGACGAGAAACAACAGAAGACCCATTTTTTTACTCCCTGATTGAACATGAAACGGACGGCGACTGCCGCCCGCGCGCAGGGTATCAGCGGTCGCCGGAACTGGCAATCGGCCGAGCGGGCGGGCGTTGCGCCTTCAGCGCCCTGGCGCGCTCCAGGCTTTCGGCCGGCCAGTGTTCGGCGCGGCTGTAGTACTCGGCCACTGCGGGTGTGCCCGGCGGCAACAGCACCCAGGGCTGCTTCGACATCGTGAAGATGTGGATGTCGGGCGGCAGGTGGTCCGGCGCATCGAGCGTGCCCACGCGCACGAAGCACACCGCATCGCCGGCGCCCGCATAGTGGCTCCACAGCGCGACGCGGCATTGGGGGCAGCGCGCGATCTTCTGCCCCTTGCCGCTTTGCGACGGCGTCGCGACGAGTTCGACCTCGCCCTGGAGCAGTTGCACGCGTTCGGCCTCGATCATCGCGTTGAGCGCGAAAGCCGAACCCGTCTCGCGCTGGCACCAGCGGCAATGGCAGCAGTGCACGAAGAGCGGACGCGTCGTCATCCGGTAGCGCACTGCGCGGCAGGTGCAGCCGCCTTCCAGCGGAAAGCGATCGTCGGGGCTCACCGCGAACGGCCGTCGAAGTGCTGCACCGGCACCGACTCGAGCTCGATGCCTTCGAGGCAGCGGATGTTGACCGCCGCCATCTTGTTGCCCTTGGGATCGGTGCCCTCCGCGAAGGGATGGATGCCGCAGGTGGGACAGAAGTGATGCTCGAGGACGTGCTTGTTGAACAGGTAGGTGCCCATGTCCTCGCGCGGGGTGCGCAGCGTGAAGCTGTCGCGCGGCACGAACCACAGCAGCGAACCCTTGCGCTGGCACATCGAACAATTGCAAGCCATCGCGCCCTTGAGCTCGCCTTCCGCCTCGAAAGCAATCCGGCCGCAGTGGCAGCTTCCCTGGTACTTCATGGGTGTCTCCTTGGAAAAGGCAAGACCCACAGTATGCAGACCTCGGCCGCGAAGCAGGCCCGTTCGTGAAACACCGCGGAACCGGCTTTGCCGGGCCGCTGGTGTTGCCCCCGGTAGGGGGTGGGCGGCTACACGAAGTGAGCCAACCTGGGGGCGAGCAACAAGCCCTCGCGGAACCGGCTTTGCCGGGCCGCTGGTGTTGCCCCCGGTAGGGGGTGGGCGGCTACACGAAGTGAGCCAACCTGGGGGCGAGCTAAATAAACCCCATGTTTTTCGGATAGTCGATGCCGTTGAAATTGCCGCCGAAGTTCTTGAGGTTCGGCAGGATGTTCGGCAGATCGCCCGCCGGCACGCCGAACCAGCTCGCGAGCGTGGCGCCGTACTGGTCGACCGAGGTGGTGGGGATCAGCCGGCCCTGCCCGACATGGCCTTCGTAGCCGGCCAGCTTCGAGTCGTTGTTGATGCTGACCACCTGCGGCGTGCCGTAGATCTGCTGGCCCTTCACCGCCCCGCCGACGACGAAGTGGTGGCCGCCCCAGCCATGGTCGGAGCCGTCGCCGTTGAAAGCGAGCGTGCGGCCGAAGTCGGAAGCGGTGAAGGCCGTGACCTTGTCGGCCATGCCCTGCGCGACCATCTGCTGGTAGAAGGCGGCCATCGCGTCGCTCAGCTGCTTCATCAGGCCGGGCTGGTTGGCAATCAGGTTGTCGTGCAGGTCGAAGCCGCCCATCGAGACGAAGAACACCTGCCGCTTGGCACCCAGCGTGGTGCGGCCGCGGATCAGGCGCGCGACCATCGCGAGCTGCCTGCCGAGGCCCGTGTCCGGCAGGGTGCCGGTGGGGAACGCACCGCCGATCGCCGAAGTGACCGAGCCTTCGGCGTCGACCGCGCGCTTGGTCACCTTGTTGTATTCGTTCTCCAGCACGTGCCCGCGCGCCTGCTGCACGAGCTGCGTCATCGCGGCCTTGACCGAGCTCGAGCCGTAGACGCTGGCGTTCTTCACGCTGTTGATGCCGACCGCGCCGCCGGTGCTCACCTGGTACTGCAGCGCGGTGTCGCCCGAGAGGAACACAGCGTTGCCCGACACCGACATGCAGGTGAAGAGCGAGTTGGTGTTCTGCGACAGCATCAGGTCGCCGATGTTGCCGCCCCAGCCGATGGTCGAGCCCTCCGGCGAGGACGATTGCCAGGTCGACTGCTGGTCGTTGTGCGAGAACAGCTTCGGCGGCTGCGGATAGAGCTTCTTGTTGCTGTTGTTGTATTGGGCGCGCGTGAGCGGCACCACCAGCGGGCCGACATTGAGCTGCACCGCCATCTTCTGGGCATTGAAGAGCGTGGTCAGCGCGGTCATCGACGGGTGCAGTGCGTACTGGCGTCCGCCGGGCAGCGCCGTGGTCGGGCTGAGCAGCGTCGGCGTTAGCTCGGCCTTGCCGATCGCCACGCCGCCGGCGGTCTGGCCTGCGCCCCCGCCGCGGATCGCGCTGTAGGCGTTGTAGCTCGGGTCGTCGTAGGTGACGACGGTGTTCGCGTAGTCGTTGCCGCCGAACAGGAAGACGCACACCAGCGCCTTGTAGTCGTCGCCCGCCGCCTGGGCGGCGGCCTCGCCCATCGCGGCCAGGTTGAGGGCGAAGGGCAAGGCGGTGCCCGCCATGGCGAGCTGGCCCGAGCGGCGCAGAAAGGCGCGGCGGGTGTGGGCCGCGGGATTGATCAGGTACATCGCGCGCTTCCTTATTTCTGAACCAGGTATTCCGGAGCGGCCATCACCAGCAGCACCGCCGCATAGACGCGGTTGTTCTTGAGGTTGTCGCTGCTGGTCGCGGTGACGGCCGGCGTGGCCAGCGCGTTGACGATCAGCGCCTGCGTGGCGGCTGAAAGCTGGTTGCCGGTGAACAGCAGGTTCAGCCGCCGCACCATGGCCGCGGGGTCGAGCACCTGCGCCTTCTCGGCCGCATAGCTCGCGATCACGTCCTTGCCGTCGAAGCCGTTCTGCAGCACGTTCTGCATGAAGTTCAGGTAGCCGCCCACGCTGGTCTCGTTGACCATCTGGAATTCCGGGGCCACCAGCTTGGCGCTGGCGATCGCGGTGGAGGGCGGCACGTAGCCGGGCCGGAAGAAGTTGAAGACCGACGGCGAACGCAGCGGGCTCTGGCCCAGCGAGCTGGCCGGATCGGAGCGGTTGCCGATCTGCCAGGTGCCCTTCGCCGAACCGATGCCGCAAGTGCGGCCCCACTGCACCAGGCGCAGCATCGGCTCGCGCAGGCGGCCGAAGTTCGCATCGGCGAGGCCGGCCGGGCTGCGCGCCTCGTTGTCGAGCAGCACGGCGGCGAGCACGCTCTTCATGTCGCCGCGCACTCCGGCGCCGTTATCGGCGAACACGTCGGCCACGCGCTTCACGTACGCTGGGCTTGGGTTGCTGGTGACGAGGCGCTGGATCAGCTGCTTGCCGATGAAGGGACCGACGTTCGGATGGTTGTGCAGCGTGTCGAGCGCGATCTTGAGCGCGGCCTTGCCTTCGGTGTTGGCCGGCACGGTAGCGCCCAGGAAGCGCGCTTCGAGCATCGAGTGGCGCGAAGCATTGAGCGCCATCGGCCGCCGGGTCCAGGCGTTGCTCTCGATGGTGTAGCTGGCGCCGGGCGGCGTGAAGGCGTTGCGCTCGGCAGCCGAAATGTCGAGGTCGTAGCCGGTGAAGACGCGCGCCAGATTGGTCACGTCGTCCTGCGTGTAGCTGTCGAGCGGCGCGCCGTCGGCGCCGGTCTTGACCGTGCCGTCGGCATTGAGCTGGTAGAGCCCGATGGTCATGAGCTGCATGACCTCGCGCGCGTAGTTCTCGTCCGGCTGGCGGCCCTGCGCGTTTTCCTTCTGGTTGCCCCTGGTGTTGAGGTAGTAGCCCATCGCCGGGTTGAGCGTCACGTCCTCCAGCAGCTTGCGGAAGTTGCCGGTGACGCCCGCGACCAGCGTGTCCCAGTACTGGGCCATCATGTGGTGGGGCCAGCTGGAGCCGATCTCGTTGGCCGAGACCACGAAGATCTCCGTGAACGCCAGCGCCATGCGCTTGCGCATTCCGTCCGGCGCGGTCATGAGCTGGTTCCAGATCATGCCGTCGGTGTCGACAGTGTCGTAGGCCTTGCTGGCGATCCAGTCCCAGCCGGTCTGGGTGGGCGCCCGGTCGACCTGTTCGCCGAGCCAGGGCAGGTAGCCCTTGGCGCGCACCTCCGCGATCTCGGTCTCCGAGGCCGAGAACTGCGACTGCAGCAGGAAGCGCGCGGCCTCGTCGTCGGTCTTGGCCTGGGTGTAGACGTAGGTCTGCCCGGTCGGCGTGTTGGCCAGGGGCGTCAGCGAGCCGGCCTGGACATCGCCGCCGCCCATCCCGGCAAAGCTGCCGCCGCCGCCACCGCCACCGCCGCCGCCGCAGGCAGCGAGCGCCGCAGAGGCGGCCAACGCGGCGGCCGTCAGGGAGAGGGTGTCGTGCGGCGCTGGCGCCGCGGGGGCCGCGTGCGTTTCAGGCGCGCGCAGCATCTCGTCGGTCGCCTTGGAGCGACCGGTCGCAATTTCTTCCACCATGAATTCCTCGCTCCTCGGCGCCCCTGCGCCGTTCTTCTCGAGGCAAGTGCCATGCCGGGCCTGCGCCGGGCCGCGAGGACGCTAAAGGTGGCTACTGCGACAACAATTGTTCTGAATTGTGACTTTTTCCGTCACCGCGATACAACCGAGGCCTTGCCGGCGACGCGAAAAGTCGCTCAGGCCTTGGCTTGTTCGAGGCTGTCGCGGGTGCGGATCGCCTCGCGCCGCGCGGCTTCGGCGAAGTCGGCGCCGGCCGAGGCATAGCAGATGGCGCGCGATGAATTGACCACGATCGGCGCGTCGGCGCGCCAGCCCGCGCGCACGGTGGCTGCCGCATCGCCGCCTTGTGCGCCGACGCCCGGGATCAGGAGCGGAACGGTCGGTGCCAGGGCGCGCACGCGCTCGATCTCGGCCGGGTAGGTGGCGCCGACCACGAGGCCCAGCTGGCCGTTCAGGTTCCACGGCCCTTGCACCAGCCTTGCAACGTGTTCATACAAAAAAGGTTCTCCTTCTAGGCCGGCCAGCCGCTGGCCCTGCAGGTCGGCGCCGCCCGGGTTGCTGGTGCGGCACAGCAGGAAGGCGCCCTTGCCGTGGTGGCGCAAATAGGGCTCGACCGAATCGAAGCCCATGAAGGGCGACAGCGTGACGGCGTCGGCGCCGTAGCGCTCGAAGGCCTCGCGCGCGTACTGCTCGGCCGTGGCGCCGATGTCTCCGCGCTTGGCGTCCAGGATCACCGGCACCTGCGGCACATTGCGGCGCAGGTGCTCCATCAGCTGTTCGAGTTGGGCTTCGGCACGGTTAGCGGAGAAGTAGGCGATCTGCGGCTTGAAGGCGATCGCCAGGTCGGCGGTGGCGTCGACGATGCGCGCGCAGAAGTCGTAGATCTTGCCGGCGTCGCCCTTCAGATGGGCCGGGAATTTCGCCGGTTCGGGGTCGAGGCCCACGCACAGCAGCGAGCCGTTTTGGCGCTCGGCGGCGCGCAGCTTGTCCAGGAAATTCATGAGGCGGAATTTTAGGCGGCGGCGTTCAGCCCGCGCGCAGCAGCTGCTCGGCCGCCAGGCACAGGTCGGCCCAGGCGCGCGCCTTGTCGGCCGGATTGCGCAGCAGGTAGGCCGGGTGGTAGGTCGCGACGAGCGCCGAGTCCGGCAGCGCCAGCCGAAGCGGCCGGCCGCGCAGCTTGCCGAGCGGCTCGCTGCTTTGCAGCAGGCCCTGCGCCGCCAGCGGGCCCATCGCGAGCACGATGCGCGGCGCTACGGCGGCGGCGTGCTCCGCGAAGGCTTCGGCAATCGGGCGGGGACTGCCCGGCTGGCCCGAGGCCACGCCGCGGTGCGTGCGCATCAGGTGCACCGGCGTCGCGCCGGCGTGCAGCTGCAGTGCGCGCAGCATGTGGTCGAAGAGCCGGCCGGCATCGCCCGCGAAGGGTTCGCCGTGGCGCCCGTCGAGCTCGGGCGGCATGTCGGCAACGATCAGCCAGCCGCCCCGCACGGACTCGTCTCCGTCGGCATAGAGGCGGCGCGGCGCATCGACCAGCACGGTCGCGCCGTGGGACGGCACCGCAGGCGGGCGGGCCGGCGCGGACGCTGCGGCGGGGGCCGGCGGCGGCACGGGCGCGGCACGCGCGACCACCGGCGCCGCTTCGGCCTCGACGCGGACCGCGGCGACCACCGCTTGGACAGCCTGCGCCTCGGCGGGCTCCGCCATCGGCCACCAGACCTTGACGCCCATTTCGTCGAGCATGGCGCGCTGCCGCGCGTCGAGATTCATCGTGCCGGCGCTCACTTCAATGCTCCCCACGCGCTGTTCGATTCGTTGAGCCGCAGGCTCATCACCACTGCATCTTCGCGCGCGTGGCCCTCCGCCGGGTAGTAGCCCTTGCGCACGCCCACGCGGCGAAAGCCCTGGCGCTCGTAGATGGCGAGTGCGCGCAGGTTGCTCGCGCGCACCTCGAGCCACAGCCACTGGGCGTTCTGGCCGCGCGACCAGCCGGCCAGCGCCTCCAGCATCAGCGGCGCCCAGCCCTGGCCCTGGAAGACCGGCGCCACCGTGATGTTGAGCAGGTGCACCTCGTCGACGCCCTTCATGGCGACGAAATAGCCGATGATGGTTTCGTCGCCGATCCGTGCGGCGGGCCGCCCCCAGAGCGCGCGCGCTCCGCCCGCAGGCAGCGGCGAATGCTCGGCGGCCGCCGCCGGCGGCGCCACCAGGCATTGGCAGTGGTAGCCCGCGGCCAGCGAGTCGCTGAAATTGGCCGGCGTCCAGGGGTGGGTGAAAGCAGTCTTCTCGATGGCGCAGACAGCCGGAATCCGCTCGATCGTGATCGGTTCGAGGCGGGCTTCACGCGGCTGTTGCAGGACTGCGCTCATGGTGATGAATGGCTGGCAGATGCCTTGAGGGCGGCACGCTCTTCGGTGGTCTGCGCCACTTTATCGCGAACATAGAGCGGCCAGGCCTCGGCCGGTGCGACCGCCAGACCGGCCGCAAGCAATTCGGGCGCCAGGCGCAGCATCGCGGTGGCGGTGGGCAGCACCTCATGGCGCGCCGCGCCGGCGGGAAGGCGCTCGCCATAGGCGGCAAATGCATTGCCGGCGAGCACCCAGCCGGGCGGCAGCTCGACATCCTCCGGCGCCAGCAATTCCGCTTCGCCGGCGCTGGCCTGCGTGGCGCCGAAGCCATAGCGCGCGGCATAGACCTGGTCCATGCGGGCGTCGAGCACGGCAACCACGCGCTCGGCACCGAAACGGTACCGGGCCTCCTCGGCCACCGCATGCAATGTGTCGATGGGCAGCAGCCGGACGCCGGCGCCGAAGCCCAGGCCCTGCGCCACCGAGCAGGCGGTGCGCAGGCCGGTGAAGGAGCCGGGCCCGCGCCCGAAGGCGATCGCATCGAGTTCGGCCAGCGCGAGGCCGGCCTCGGCCAGCAGTTGCTGGATCAGCGGGATCAGCGTGGTCGAGGCTTGCGCGCCGCCGGCGCCGCTGTGCGCGAGCAGCCTGTCGCCATGGCGCACGGCAACCGACAGCGCCTCGGTGCTGGTGTCGAAGGCCAGGAGCTTGGGGCCGGTCATCATGGGATCACCCCGCGGCCCGGGCCGCGCGCGCGGCAGCCGGCCGGCCGCGCGCGCGCCGGATGCCGAACAGGATGCCGGCGGTGACGAGCAGCAGCCCCGCGATCAGGTTCCATTGCAGGGGCTCGCCGAGGACGGCGACGGCGGCGAGGGCCGAGAGGCCCGGCACCAGCGCGGTGATCATGGTCGAGCGCACCGGCCCGAAGTACTGAATCATGCGGGTGAAGGTGATGCCGGAGATGACGACCGAGCCGACGCCCTGGAACAGCATCTGGAACACGATCTCGCCCGCCGGTGCGCTGTCGAGCCGACTCGCCACCGCACCGAAGCCGGCCAGCAAGGCGTAGACGGGCACGTAGGTCACGAAGGCGAACACGGTGATGGCGATGGTGGCGCGCACCGCATCGAGCCCGTAGCGCCGCGCCACCACGCTGTAGCAGGCCCAGCAGAAGGCGGCGCTCATGAAGAGCAGGTCGCCTTTCCAGACCTGGCCGCCCTCGAATGCATGCAGCAGGCTGGCGCCGCCGACCAGCAGGTCGCCGGCGACTATCAGCGCCAGCCCGAGCGCGCGTGCCGGCGTGATGCGGTCGTGCAGCACGATGGCCGCGAGCACGGCGGTCCACAGCGGCAGGCTGCCGGGCATCAGCACCGAGGCATGGGCGGCCGGCGCATAGAAGAAGCCGGTGTAGGCGAGCAGGGCATAGGCGAGGCCGCCGAGGGCGCCGGCGATCGCGGTGATGCGCAGCGAGATCGGCGACAGCCCGAAGAGCGAGCCGGCGGACGGATCGCTCCTGCGCGCCTGCATCACCAGCCACGCGCCCCAGGGCATGAGCACCAGGCCGGCGCCGCAGATGCGGGCGAAGGCGATGTCGAAAGGGGTCAGCGAGCGCCCGGCCGAGGCCCGCGCGATCACGATGAAGGCGGTCCAGACCAGGACGGTGACGACGGCCGCGCCGATGCCGATGGTGCGGGCGGAAAAACGGGGTGCGGCGGGCATCGCCCGATTATCGAGGTCGGGGCATGCACCGCGCTCGCGCAGGCCCAAGAACTCGCGCTCGCGCCGATGCGCCCCGGATAATCGCCCGATGCTCTTTGCCCGTGCCGTCCGCGTGCTTTCCCTGGTTCTGGCGCTGACGGCGCTGGGTTCCGCCGCCGGCGCCCAGAGTCTTCCGCCCGAGGTCGATGCCGCGCTGGCCCGCGCCAAGGTGCCGCGCGACGCGGTGACGATGCTGGTGGCCGACGCCGACGGCGTGCGGCCGCCGCGGCTCGCGTGGCGCACGCAGGTGCCGGTCAATCCGGCCTCGATCATGAAGCTGGTCACCACCTACGCGGCGCTCGACCTGCTCGGCCCGGCTTTCACCTGGAGCACGCCGGTGTACGTCGACGGGCCGATCCAGAACGGCGTGCTGGCCGGCAATCTCTACATCAAGGGCCAGGGCGATCCGAAGCTGGTGCTCGAGCGCCTGTGGCTGCTGCTGCGCCGGGTGCAGGGGCTGGGCATCCACACCATCGATGGCGACATCGTGCTGGACCGCAGCGCCTTCGAAGTTCCCGATGCCGATCCGGCCGCCTTCGACGGCGAAGGCCTGCGCCCCTACAACGCCGCGCCCGATGCGCTCCTGATCAACTTCAAGTCGGTGGTCATGACCTTCGTGCCGAACCGCGAGAGCCGGACGGCGCAGGTCAACTTCGAGCCCACCCTGGCTGGCGTGGCGACGCAGGCCACGGTGCCGCTCGCGGCCGGCGAATGCGGCGACTGGCGCGCCGCGCTGGCGCCGGCCTTCACCGATCCGACGCGCGTGAGCTTCGCCGGCAGCTATCCCGCGGCCTGCGGCGAGAAGGTGTGGCCGGTGGCCTATGCGGACCCGCGCAGCTACGCGGTGCGCGCGGTCGGTGGGCTGTGGGCCGAGATGGGCGCGCGGCTCAAGGGCCAGGTGCGCGAAGGCCAGGTGCCGGCTGGCCTCAAGCCCGCCTTCGAAGCCGCATCGCCGCCGCTGGCCGAAGTGATCCGCGACATCAACAAGTACAGCAACAACGTGATGGCGCAGCAGTTGTTCCTCACGCTCGGCCTGCAGCAGAAGAAGCGCGGCACGCTGGAGGGCGCGCGCGCCACCCTGCGCCAGTGGTGGAACGAACGCATCGGCACCGGCGAGGGCCAGCCGGTGTTCGACAACGGCTCGGGGCTCTCGCGCGACGAGCGCATCAGCGCGGCCGCGCTCGCGAAGATGCTGCAGGTGGCCTGGCGTTCGCCGGTGATGCCCGAGCTGGTGTCCTCGCTGCCCGCCTCGGGCGTCGACGGCACGCTGCGCAAGCGCGCGCTGCGATCGGGCGGCGCGGCGCACCTCAAGACCGGCACGCTGCGCGATGCCGCCGGCGTCGCCGGCTACGTGCACGGCGCGAGCGGCCGGCGCTGGGTGGTGGTCGCGATCGCGAACAACGGCGCGGCAGGCGCGGCGCGCCCCGCCTTCGATGCCTTGGTCGACTGGGCGGCGCAGGACGACTGAACCGAGCGTCGCCGAGGCGACTTGCGGGCCGCGGCTGCTCGGGGTTTCCCTTGTCTTGCTTTGCGGACTGCAAGCCTAGGATCGGTGCGCCTCGCTCTTCGACAAGACACGAACAACGGAGACATCCCATGAAGCGCCTGCATCTTCTGAGCGCCATCGCCCTGGCCAGCCTGTTGACCGCTTGCGGCGGCGGTGGCGACGGCCCCGGCTTCAGCTTCGGGGCTGGCGGCGGCCCCGGGACCGGCACGCTCCAGGAACCGGCCGCGAAGCTGGCGACGCTGTCGGCCGCGCAGATCGATGCCGGCACCGCGCAGAACGGCCTGCAGCCGATCAGCGGCAAGGCCAAGTGCGACGTGAACGTGGTGGCGCTCAACTACAGCGCGGTGGGTCCGAAAGGCGAGGCCACCAATGCATCCGGCGTGCTGCTGATGCCGGCCGGCAATTGCGCCAACGACGTTCCGTTGGTGGCCTATGCCAAGGGCACCGACGTGCAGAAGCCGCGCACGCTGGCCAATCCGCAGGATCCGGAGACCTTCCTGCTGACCGCGATGTACGCGGCCCAGGGCTATGCCGTGGTCGCCACCGACTACCTGGGTTATGCCAAGTCGAGCTTTCCGTACCACCCCTATCTGCACGCCGATTCGGAGGCCCGCTCGGTGCTGGACTCGATCCGAGCCGCGCGCACGGCGCTGGTCGCCACCGGCGGCTCCTTCTCGGGCAAGGTGATGTTCGCCGGCTACTCGCAGGGCGGGCACTCGTCGATGGCAGCGCACCGGGCCGCCGAGCGCGACAGCCCACTCGAATTCAACGTGGTGGCCGGCGCACACCTGGCCGGGCCCTACAACCTCTCGGGTTCTTTCAAGCTCACGCAGGCGATCGCGGGCTACCAATTCTTCGTTCCGTTCACGGTGACCTCCTGGCAGAAGGTGTACGGCGACGTCTACACCGACGTGAACACGGTCTTCAAGCAGCCCTACGCGGCAACCATCGAGAACCTGCTGCCGAGCCCGACGCTGAACTTCACCACGCTGGTGACCAGCGGCGCCCTGCCCGGCGCCAATGGCGAAACCCCGGCGCAGGCGCGCGACGCGCTGTTCCACAGCGCCTTCCTCACCGACGTGCAAACCAACCCGAACAACGCCTTCTTCCTCGATGCGAAGAAGAACGACCTGCTCGGCTGGACCCCGCGCGCGAAGACGCTGCTGTGCGGCGGCGCCGGCGACCCGACGGTGCCGACGGCCGTGCACATGGTGCCGATGAAGGCGGACTTCGATGCGCGCGGCGTGACCACGGTCACGACGGTGGATGTGGATGCACAGATCCAGGCCACCTATGGCCCGGGCGGCAAGGCGCCGACCGATCCGACGACGCCGGCCTACGCGACCTACTTCGCCGCCTACCACGGCAGCTACGAGCCGCCGTTCTGCCACGCGCGCGCACGGGCGCTCTTCGATACAGTCAAGTAGCGCACGCAGGTCAAACCGGCGGCGCGCAGCGCGCCCGTTCGTGGGCCGCCGCGGAACCGGCTTCGCCGGGCCGCTGGCGGCGCCCCCGGTGAGGGGGTGGGCGGCTACACGAAGTGAGCCAACCTGGGGGAGAGCTCTTACGCAGCGGCGGCGCGCTGCAAGCGGTCGCGCACGCCTTCCCATTCGGGGCCGGCCGGCGGCATCTCCACCCAGATCAGCTTGACGCCCTCGGCGTCGAAGGCGCGCAGCACCGCGAAGAGCTGCTGCGCCGCGGCGGCGGCATCGTCGGGCATACGGCGCTGCAGGATGTGCTGCGAGCGGCTCTTGACCGGCCTGCGCGACCAGACCGCGATGTGGGCGGCGTTGGCGCCGAGCACGTCGAGGCCGGCCTGCATGGCCTTGGCATCCATCAGGCGCAGCTTGGCGCTCGGCGCGTAGTGCGCCTCGAGCGTGCCCGAGGCGCGCGGGTCGGGCGCGGCCAATTCGTGCCTGTCGCGCAAGGCCTCGCCGCAAGCCGCTTCGATCTGCGTGCGCGTGATCGCGCCCGGGCGCAGCAGCACCGGCGCACCGCGGCTGCAGTCGACGATGGTCGATTCGATGCCCACCTCGCAGGGGCCGCCATCGATCACCAGCAGCGCGTCGCCGAACTCCTGCTGCACATGCTGCGCGGTGGTCGGGCTCACGCGGCCGAAGCGGTTGGCGCTCGGGCCGGCCACGCCGGGCACGCCCTGCTCGGCGCAGACGGCCAGCAGCGCCTGCGCCACCGGGTGCGCGGGGCAGCGCAGGCCGATGGTGTCTTCTCCGCCGGCCGCCGCTGCCGCCACGCCGGGCTGGCGTGTGACGATCAGGGTCAACGGGCCCGGCCAGAAGGCGAGCACGAGCTTCTGGGCAAATGGCGGCAAGGGCTGCGCAAAGCGCGACAGCGCTTCGGTGCCTTTCACGCCGGCCGCCACGTGGACGATCAGCGGATGGTTGCTGGGCCGGCCCTTGGCCGCGAAGATGCCGGCCACGGCGGCGTCGCTGGTCGCATCGGCGCCCAGGCCGTAGACCGTCTCGGTCGGGAAGGCCACCAGGCCGCCGGCGCGCAGCACGCGCGCGGCCTCGGCGATCGCATCGGGCGATTGGCCGTCGCGAATGCTCATCGCGCGCTCATTCGGACAGCGGGATCGGCAGCCCGAGCAGCGCGGCGGCGAAGTCGGCGGTGCTGCGAACGGTGTCGATGTTCTCGCCCGTGATCGTGAGGTGGCCCATCTTGCGGCCGCGGCGCGCCTCGGTCTTGCCGTAGAGATGGAGGTGCGTGCCCGGCAGCGCGAGCACGTCGGCCCAGCGCGGCTCGACCGCGGTGTCGGAGGGCTTGTGCCCGCTCGAAGCATCGGCGTCGGCGAACCATAGGTCGCCCAGCAGGTTCAGCATGATCGCGGCGCTGTGCTGGCGCGGCGGGTTCAGCGGCAGGCCGGCCAGCGTGCGCACCTGCAGTTCGAACTGCGAGATGTCGCAGGCCTCCATAGTCCAGTGGCCGCTGTTGTGCGGGCGCGGCGCCATCTCGTTGACCACCAGCGAGCCGTCGGCCAGGACGAAGAACTCGACGCACAGCACGCCGACGTAGCCTAGGCCCTCCGCGATCGCAACGGCCGATTCGACGGCCCGGCGCGCCTGCGCTTCGGCCATGTTGTTCGCATGCGCCTCGGTCACCGCGAGGATGCCGTTGCGGTGCAGGTTGCGCTGCGGCGGGAAATGGACGACCTCGCCGTCCGCGCCGCGCGCCACGATCACCGAGCATTCGAAGTCCAGCGGCAGCAGTTTCTCGAGCACGCAAGGCACGCCGCCCATCGCATTCCAGGCGGCTGCGAGTTCCTCGCGCGTGTCCACGCGCCGCTGCCCCTTGCCGTCGTAGCCGAGCCGCGCGGTCTTGAGGATGCCGGGCAGCAGGTTCGGCGGCACGGCCATGTGGTCGGAGGATTCGATGATCGCGTAGGGCGCGCAGTCCACGCCGCAGCCGACGAAATGGCTCTTCTCGCGGATGCGGTCCTGCGCGATCGCCACCGAAGTCGCCGCCGGCGAGACCGGCCGGGCGACCGCGAGATGTTCCAGCGACGGCGCCGGCACGTTCTCGAACTCGGTCGTGATGGCGTCGGCCAGGCCCGCCAGCCGGGCGAGGCCGTCGACATCGGTGTAGTCGGTATGGATGTGGTGGTGGCTCACGCGCCCCGCGGGGCTGTCGGCATCGGGGTCGAGCACCGCGGTGAGATAGCCCATGCGCTGCGCCGTGTGCACGAACATGCGCCCGAGCTGCCCGCCGCCGAGCACGCCGAGCGTGGCGCCTGGCAGGATCGCGCTCACAGCGCGCCTCCGCCCTGGGGCGAGAACGGCGATACCGCCGGCGCCGGTGCGTCGCCCCCCGGCGGCAGGACCATCGATCGGGCCGCCTCGGTCTGCTGGGCACGGAAGGCGTCCAGCCGGCCACGCAGCGCCGGGTCGGCCACGGCCAGCATCGCGACCGCGAACAGCGCCGCATTGGCCGCCCCGGCGTTGCCGATGGCGAAGGTTGCGACCGGCACGCCCTTGGGCATCTGGACGATGCTGTAGAGCGAATCCACGCCCTGCAGGTGCCGGCTGGCGACCGGCACGCCGAGCACCGGCACGATGGTCTTGGCGGCCAGCATGCCCGGCAGGTGGGCCGCCCCGCCCGCGCCGGCGATGATGGCCACCAGGCCGCGCGGCCCCGCGCTTTCGGCGTAGGCGAACAATTCGTCGGGCATGCGGTGGGCCGAGACCACCCGCGCCTCATGGGCGATGCCGAATTGCTGGAGAATCTCGACCGCGTTGCGCATCGTCTCCCAGTCGGAGTTCGAGCCCATGACCACGCCGACCTGAATTGCTTGCTTCATGGTTTCAATTTTACGTTTCACCCCCAGGTTCCCGCGATGATTGACATCACCCTCGAAAATTTCCAGACCGAGCTGATCGACGGCTCGATGACCACGCCGGTGCTGCTCGACATCTGGGCCGAGTGGTGCGGCCCCTGCAAGCAGCTCGGCCCGGTGCTCGAAAAGCTCGAAGCCGAGTACGGCGGGCGCTTCACGCTGGCCAAGCTCGACGCCGACAAGGCACCGCAGATTTCGCAGCAGCTGAGCCAGATGTTCGGCGTGCGCAGCATCCCCTTCTGCGTGATGTTCAAGGACGGCCAGCCGGTCGACGGCTTCGTCGGCGCGATTCCCGCCGACCAGATCCGCAGCTTCCTCGACAAGCACGTGCCGGGTGCCGACGAAGCCGCCGCCACCGAGCAGGAGGAGGCCGCCCAGGAGGCGCTGGCCGAGGGCGACCCCGAAGGTGCGCTCGAACGCCTGCAGCATGCCGTCGCGGCCGACCCGGCCAACGACGACGCGCGCTTCGACTACATCAAGCTGCTGCTGCAGCAGGGCCGCATCGACGATGCCAAGGTCGCGTTCGCGCCGGTGATCGCCAAGACCTCGCTGGTGCGCCGCTTCGACACCCTGCAACGCTGGATGGACGCGATCGACTTCGCAGCCCCGGCCACCGGGCCGGCACCGACGATCGCCGACGCCGAAGCCCGCATCGCCGCCAACAAGCGCGACTTCGAGGCCCGCTTCGACCGCGCACGCCTGCTGATGAGCGCCCAGCGCTGGACCGACGCCATGGACGAGCTGCTCGACATCCTGATGCGGGACAAGGGCTGGAACGACGAGCTGGCCCGCAAGACCTACATCGCGATCCTCGACATCATCGAGCCGCCGAAGCCCAAGGTGGCGGACGGCCAGATCCCGCCGGACGACCCGACCGTGGCGAGCTACCGGCGGCGCCTGAGCAGCGTGGTGCTGAGCTGAGCTGAGCTGAGCTCGGGCGCGCGGCGGCGGCGGTGGCGTTGGCGCCCTGAGCGCCCTCGCATACGATTGGCGCGTATTTCATTTTGTTGCCAAAGGAAAGACCGGCCATGCGTTTCTTGTTCTTCCCGACTGCACTGCTCGCATCCGCGCTCATGGCCGGCTGCGGCAGCGGCATCAGTCTCGACGAGCCGATCGAAGGCCCGATCTGGCAACTCGAACAGCTCGGCAGCGAGCTGATCGAGCCGAGCAGCGATCCGCGGCGCAATGCGCAGATCCAGTTCGATCGCAGCAGCGGGCGGGTGAGCGGTTCGGGCGGCTGCAACCGCGTGTCGGGCACCTACGAGCGCAGCGGCAGCACGCTCCGGATGCGCCAGCTGGGCGCGACCCGCATGGCCTGCCCGAGCGAGGCGGTCAACATCAACGAGACCCAGTTCTTCGCCGCGCTGCAGGCCACGGCCAGCTACCGGCTGCAGGGGGGCTCGCGGCTCTCCCTGCTGGATGCGAGCGGACGGACGGTCGCGACGCTGAGCACCGGCTCGGCGCGCTGAGCGCTGCCGGCCGGAGCCGTCCGGAAGTTCCGGCTCCAAGAAGGCGCCACGTGCAAAGCGGGGCGTGGGCGCAACAGGCGCCACACATCCTCTGGCGGATGGACTTTTCGTTGTCGATGTGACACAAACGACTTACACGCCCTGCTGCGTGTGTTCGTTTCTCCCCCTCGAGGGGATGACCTTGTCATCGGGTAACAAGAACATGCCGCCATTGGCCGATTCGAGCTTCAGCCTGCAGCGCCGCCGCAAGGTCGTGCTCGTGGTTGATCTCGTCGAATCGGTGAGCCTGATGCAGGCGGACGAACTGGGTGTGATCCAGCGCTGGCAAGCATTTCTTGCTCACGTGAACCAGATCGTCCTGCCTCACAACGAAGGGCGCCTGGTGAAGAGTCTCGGCGATGGGTTGATGTTGGAGTTCGACGCCGCGCCGCGGGCCGCGGCTGCGGCGTCGGCCATGCACGACTGGATGGCTCGCCAGGCCGCCCCACTGCAACGCGGTGACCGGCTCCAGCTGCGCGCGGGCATGCATGCAGCCGATGTCTACGTCGACCAGCATGACATCTACGGTACGGGCGTCAACATCGCAGCACGCATGGCCACCTTGGCGGGCCCCGGCGAAACCGTGGCCACCACCGAGGCGCGCGACGAACTCACGGACGGCCTCGACGGCACGATCGAAGATCTTGGAAGCTGCTATCTCAAGCACCTCGGGGAACCAGTCAGGGCTTACAAGGTCGGGCAGAAGGGTGCGACCGCGCCCCCGCCTGGCGGATTCGGGCATGCCGGCACGCTCCAGCCGACGATTGCTGTCGTGCCGTTCGAGTCCCGGGTCAGCGACCCGGAGCATTTCCGCCATCGGAGAGCTGATTGCGGACGCCGTCATCGGACAGTTGGGGCGCACGGCCGACCTTGTCGTCGTGTCGCGCCTGAGTACCACGGCGTTCCGCGGACGATCATCGACAACGGCCGAGGTCGCCCAGTACCTCTCGGCGGGCTACGTGCTGTCCGGGAGCTACGTGACCAGCGGCGAAAAGATCCTCGTTACGGCCGAACTGGCGGAAGCTTCGAGCCATTGCATCATCTGGACCGAACGGCTTCATGGCGAGATCGGCGATCTGCTCTTGCAGCAAAGTGAAATCGGAAACTCGATTTCCCGGGCTGCGCATGCGGCGCTTCTCGCGAGCGAGGTGCAGCGCGCCACGGTCAAGCCGCTGTCGACCCTTCAGAGCTACAGCCTTCTCGTGGGCGCGATCTCGTTCATGCATCGCAGCTCACGGGCCGACTTCGATCGCGCAGGCGCGATGCTCGAGCACCTGATCGAGCGCAACAAAAGGCACGCCCACCCCCACGCCTGGCTGGCGAACTGGCATGCATTGCGGGTGACTCAAGGCGCCAGCGAAGCGCCTGAAGAAGACACGCAACGCGCGCTGTACTGCGCGCGCAAGGCGTTGGAGCTCGACCCCTCGTGCTCTCTGGCTTTGGCCATTGACGGTGTGCTGCACACCAACCTCATGCGCGATGTGACGACCGCAAAGGCCCGATTCGACAGTGCACTCGCATCCAATCCGAACGAGGCGCTGGCTTGGCTCTTCAAGGGCGTGATGCACGGGTTCCTGGGTGAGGCCGAGCTTGCGCTGGGAGCCGCCGAACGCTCGCTTGCACTCTCTCCGTGCCACTCCCTGAAGCACTACTTCGAATCGCTTGCAGCTACGGCCGCCCTAGGTGCAGGCAACTACGAGCGCGCCATAGAACTCGCAACCTGCTCGCTGCGCGGAAACCGAACGCATCCGTCAACCTTCCGATCGCTGGCCATCGCGTGCGCGATGTGACCTTGCCCCCGAAAAACGT
>NZ_JAGGNU010000051.1 GCF_018614915.1 Variovorax paradoxus
GAAACCGATGCAGCATCGTCCATGCGGTCTGATAACTGCCCAGGCCCAGCACGCGCTGCAGGCCCAAGGCGCTGACGCCTTGCTTCTGATTGGTGAGATACCACGCCGCGGCCAACCAGACCCTCAGGGGCGTGCGAGTCTTTTCGAAGATGGTGCCGGCGGTCACCGTGCTTTGGTGCTGGCAGTCGCGGCACATCAGCCGCGTGCGGCTCGCACGGTAGGCGCCGGCGGTGCTGCCGCAGCGTGGACAGACGAATCCGCCCGCCCAGCGCAGTCGCTCCAGGTAAGCCAGGCAGGCGTCCTCGGTGGCGAACCAGTCGAGAAATTCGTTCCAGTTGTGCGGGTAGTCCTCGCCTGGTTGTGGCGCTACTATCTGGATGTCCATCCAGTAATTCTGCAGCAACTGGAGCTAAAAGGATACCCCTTATATTCATACAGATTGCCATGCCTGCCGACCGCCCTTCTTCCCCCAGCACGCAACCGTCCCTCGCGGTCTCGGTGAAGGCGCTGTGCGCCTTCGCCGCGAAGGCGGGCGATCTCGACCTGCGCTTCGTGCCGGCGCCGACCGCGCTGGAAGGCATCGCCGGCCATCGCCTGGTGCAGGGCCGGCGCGACGAGGACTACGAGCGCGAAGTGGCGCTGTGCGCGCGCTTCGGCCAGCTGCAGGTGCGCGGGCGCGCCGACGGCTTCGACGCGGGCCGCGGGCGGCTGGAAGAGATCAAAACCTTTCGCGGCGAGTTCGCGGCCATCCGCGCGAACCATCGCGCGCTGCACTGGGCGCAGGCCCGGGTCTACGGCTGGATGCTGTGCGAGGAACGCGCGCTCGCAGGCATCGAGCTCGCGCTGGTGTACCTCGAACTCGCGAGCGGCGAGGAGTTTGCACTGGCCGAGCACTGGACGCGCGAGGCGCTCGGCGAGCACTTCGAGGCGCTGTGCAGCCGCTACCTCGAATGGGCCGGGCAGGAAGCGGCGCATCGCGCGCAACTCGACCAGGCCCTGGCCGCGCTGGCCTTCCCGCATGCCGGTTTTCGCCATGGGCAGCGCGAACTGGCGCAGGCGGTCTATCGCTCGGCCGCCGCGCGGCGCTGCCTGCTGGCGCAGGCGCCCACCGGCATCGGCAAGACGGTGGCCACCCTGTTCCCGCTGCTCAAGGCGCGGCCCGCGCAGGGCATCGACAAGATCTTCTTCCTCACGGCCAAGACCTCGGGCCGCGCGCTCGCGCTCGACAGCCTGCGCCTGATCGCGCGCGGGAGCGCGCCGCTGCGCGTGCTCGAACTGGTGGCGCGCGAGAAGGTCTGCGAGTACCCGGGTCGGGCCTGCCACGGCGAGGCCTGCCCGCTTGCACGCGGCTTCTACGACCGGCTGCCCGCGGCACGCGCCGAGGCCGTGCAGGAAGGCTGGCTGGACCGCGAGGCCACGCGGCGCATCGCGCTGGCGCACCAGGTCTGCCCCTACTTCCTGGCGCAGGAGATGGCGCGCTGGTGCGAGGTGATCGTCGGCGACTACAACTACTACTTCGACAGCAGCGCCTTCCTCTACGCGCTGGCGAAGGAAGGCGAGTGGCGCGTGGCGCTCCTGGTCGACGAGGCGCACAACCTGCTGGGCCGTGCGCGCGGCATGTACAGCGCGCAGCTGGAGACCGGCGCCCTGGCCGATGCGCGCACCCATGCGCCGGCCGGCCTCAAGCCGGTGCTGGGCAAGCTGCAGCGCGAGTGGACACTGCAGCAGCGCGACCAGGCCGTCGCCTACCAGGCGCACGAGGCCATCGCCGAACGCTTCGCGCGCGCCTTGCAGGAGGCGGTGTCGGCCCTGGCCGAGCATTTCGCCGCCCGTCCCGACGAAGCGCAGGGCCCGCTGCAGCGCTTCTTCTTCGATGCGCTGCACTTCTTACGCATGGCCGATTCCTTCGGCACGCATTCGGTCTTCGAGTCCACCCTCGGCGAAGACGGCGCCGCTGCGCTGGCGATCCGCAACCTGGTGCCGGCGCCCTTCCTCGAGGCGCGCTTCGCCGATTGCGCATCGGCCGCCTGCTTCTCCGGCACGCTCGCGCCCTTCTCCTTCTACCGCGACACGCTGGGCATGCCGGGAGACACGGCCACGCTGGATGTCGGCTCGCCCTTTCGCAGCGAGCAGCTGACGGTGCGCGTGGCGATGGACGTGTCGACGCGCTTTCGCGACCGCGGCCGTTCGCTCGCGGCGCTGGTCGAGATCATCGCCGGCCAGTTCGCCGAGCATCCGGGCAACTACCTGGCCTTCTTCAGCAGCTTCGACTACCTGGACAGCGCCTTGCAGGCCTTCGCGGCGCAGCACCCCGGCGTGCCCGTGTGGGCGCAGTCGCGCGGCATGCGCGAGGCCGAACGCGAGGCCTTTCTCGCGCGCTTCGCGCCGGCTGGCCAGGGCATCGGCTTCGCGGTGCTCGGCGGTGCCTTCGGCGAGGGCATCGACCTGCCGGGCGATCGGCTGGTCGGCGCCTTCGTCGCCAGCCTGGGCATACCGCAGCACAACGAAGCCAACGAAATCATGCGCGAGCGCATGCAGCAGCTCTTCGGCGACGGCTACGAGTACACCTACGTCTACCCGGGGCTGCAGAAGGTGGTGCAGGCGGCTGGCCGCGTCATCCGCACCGAAGACGACGCCGGCGTGCTCTACCTGCTCGACGACCGCTTCGCGCGGCAGGAGATCCGCGAGCTGCTGCCGGCCTGGTGGCACGTGCAGACCGTGGGCGCGCGGCGAAAAGTGGGCGGCTCAAGCATCGCGTGATGCCTGCGCGCGCGTTCAGTCCTCGTGCTTGGGCGTGATGACCTTGTCGACCGTCACCGACACCGGGTCGCTCGCCGGAAAGGACTCCTCCACGCCGCTGTCGAGCGCCGTCTCGCTCGGCGTCTCCGTCACAGTCTTCTGTTGCTCGGCCGGCGGCTTCTCGTGCTTCTTGGAGGTCGGGAACGGGAAAGGCTTGGTGGTGGATGTCTCGCTCATGTCGGGTTCCTCTTGGCTTCGACGTCGATGGACGTTTCGATGCGCCCAAGCTAGGTGGCGCCCGCATGCGCCGTTGTAGGAAGCGGCGCCAGGGCGGCGCCGAAATTCGTCTCGTCCGCCGCCCGCCTGCATGCGAAGTCGCCTACGCGGAGGCGGAATGGCGGCCTGCGCCGCCGGCGTCGTGCCGCGCGCAGCCTCGGCCTTCCGCAAGATGGAAGAAAGGAAACGCGATGACTCAAGCTGCGACTGCCCGCCCCGCTCCTCCCGGACCGCTGGGAGAGAACGAGGCCCGGCTCGGCGACCGCGGCGATGCCTCGGGCCGCAACATCGACCAGAACCGCGCGATCGGACAGGACGACCCGCTGGAAGGAAGCCGCATGGGGCGCAAGGCCCACGCAAAGACCGGCTTCCCGGGCACGCCCGACATCGGGACCGACGCCGCGCAACTGGAGGAAGCCAAGCGCATGCGGCGCCAGAAGCGCTGAGGCCGAGGGCCGGAATGCGCTGACGTTCAGGTTGTGGGCGCTCCTACCCGCGAGGGCCTGCGAACATGGACGATGGGGCATCGATGCATCGAAAGGAAGCGCCATGCCCAGAGGTGATAAATCCTCCTACACGGACAAGCAGAAACGCAAGGCCGAGCACATCGAGGAAGGCTACGAGAAGCGCGGCGTCGGCGATAAGGAAGCCGAGCGGCGCGCATGGGCCACGGTGAATGCGGAAACCGGCGGCGGCAAGAAGAGCGGCTCGGGCCGCGGCAAGGCCGAGAACCATGCGCCCTCGCGCAAGGGCGGCCATGTCGGCGGCGCCGCCTCGTCCCGCCGCAGCGCCGCGGAGCGCTCGGCCTCGGCCAAGAAGGGAGCCGCCACGCGCAAGCGCAACGCCGCCCGCAGCAGCTGAGCGCGGCGCTCAGGGCTCCGGCGGGGTGCGGGCGCCGTTGGCGCGCTCGGCGAGCTGCAGCTCGATCGCGAACAGGCGCTCGTTGAGGATCGCGGTCTGAAGCCGCAGCGCCTCGATGATGGCGCGCGTCTGCGGGTCGGGCGCGTTGTTCGACAGTTCCTGCAGCTCGTGCAGCTTTCTGCGCAGCTCGTTGCTCATGGCGGACCTTCCTCTCTGACCGGTGACGCGTGATCGTAGTGCAACGCGCCGCCCTCCACTACCAGCTCAGGCGCAGGCCGATCGTGGCTTGCGCGGATGACTTCACCCGGCTATCGCCGCCGGCACTGAAGGTGCGGCCCACTTCGCCGTACACCGTGGTGGCCGGCGTCAGCGCCAGCGAAAGTCCGCCCGCCACTTCGGTCGCGGTATAGCCGCTGCTGCTGGCCACGCGGGTTGCCGCGGCCGGCGCGACGAAGTCGGCCACGTCGGCGCCCGAGCTGGCGCGGTAGACGTTGAAGCGTGCGTAGGGCTGCAGCCGGCCTGCGCCCGTGGGGATTTCGCCCTTGATGCGCACGCCCAGGCGGCCGATCCAGCCGCCGTCGGCATGCTGCTGGACCAGCGCGCCGTTGATCCCCACGTCGTCGACCCGCGTTCTTTGGCGGATGAGCTGAACCTGGGGCTCGATGCTCCAGCTTTCGGTCAGGGCGAAGGACCTGCCGGTCTCGATCGAAGCCGAGACGCTGCGTGCCTTGCCGGACACCGGGAGGCTGCCGTCGGGCCTCACGCTGTAGCGATGGTGCCCTGCTTGCAGCACTGCCTCGCCGTACCAGCCGCTGGCCGCGTCGCGCCAGTTCGCATAGCCGGCCAGATAGCGCGACTGCAGATCGGTGTTGCCGACCCTGCCGAAAGTGCCGTTCGCGTTGCCGTTCACGTCGGCGCTTCCATCCAGCCCGCCGGCGTAGACGCCGAAGCGCCAGTTGCCGTTGGCCAGGAGGTCGGAGCCGACCTGCACGCCGCTGAGATGGCCCCGGCTGCGCGGGGCGGCGCCGCCGGCCTGGCGGAGGTCGAGGTCGCTGTAGATCGCGCGCGCCCAGGCCTTGCGGTCCGGGCCGGTGTCGCCGGTGCGGCTGTGCAGATTGCCGAGCATGGCGAGATCGGCTTGGCGCAACTGGGCTGGGAGGGCGGCAAAGAGCGGCATTTCCGTCCGATACACCGGCGCGGCCGGGGCTGCCGCGAGTGGGCTTGCCGGCGCTTGGGCGGTCGGCGGGGTTTCCAGAGCCTTGGGCGCGGTGTCCTCGCTGGTTGTCGGAGCCGCAGCTGCGGGTGCAGGTGCAGCTGCGGGTGCAGGTGCAGGTGCAGGTGCAGGTGCAGGTGCAGGTGCAGGTGCGGGTGCGGGTGCAGGTGCGGGTGCGGGTGCGGGTGCGGGTGCAGGAGCGGGAGCAGGAGCAGGAGCAGGTGCAGGTGCAGGAGCAGGAGCAGGTGCAGGAGCAGGAGCAGGTGCAGGAGCAGGAGCAGGTGCAGGTGCAGGTGCAGGTGCAGGTGCAGGTGCAGGTGCAGGTGGGTGTGAAGGCGTCGAGCACGTGGCATTGCCAACGTCCTTGTCGTTGCCGCAGTTCGCCGCAGGCGCGACGCCTGAGAGGGACAGCAGCGCCACCGCCATGCAGGCTTGAAAACCCTTCGCTGGGGCGAATGCAGAGATGCGGTTCATGTGGTTCCTTCCCCCGCCAAAGCGGAAATTGAATACTTTTGACTTTAGGCCGAAGGTATTCAAAACATAAGGAAGTAATTAACACATTTGGTTTCATTTCCGTCCTTCAGGACCCTGCCCGCTATATTTTTCATAGCATCAGATGGCGGCGTGGGGGGCTTTGTGAGATTTTTCACATTACGAGAGGAATGCGAAATCAGGCCTCGCTGCGCTGGCACCTGGAGCCCGCAGAGGCGCCTGGCGCATCGGCACCGATGCCCGTCCAACCAGCAGCCGGCATGCGCCCGCGGCCCAGGCGAGTCAGAATCCGGGGCTCCTTTTCAACGCCCGCTGCCATGAACCTCGCCGATTCCTTTGCCGACGTCAGCCGCTTCGTCGACATCCGCCGCGACATCCACGCCCATCCCGAACTGGGTTTCGAGGAGCACCGGACCTCCGAAAAGGTCGCCGCGCTTCTTGCCGAATGGGGCATCGAGGTGCACCGCGGCATCGCCGGCACCGGACTGGTCGGCGTGCTTCGGCGCGGCAGCAGCGCGCGCAGCATTGGCCTGCGTGCCGACATGGATGCGCTGCCGCTCCACGAGGCCAACGAGTTCGCCCACAAGTCCACCCATGCGGGCCGCATGCATGCCTGCGGCCACGACGGCCACACGACGATGCTGCTGGCCGCCGCCTGGCACCTGGCGCAGCAGGGCAGCCGCTTCGACGGCACGGTCAACTTCATCTTCCAGCCGGCAGAGGAGATGGGCAAGGCAGGCGCCAAGAAGATGATCCAGGACGGGCTCTTCGACCGCTTTCCCTGCGACGCGGTGTTCGCGCTGCACAACTTCCCGGTCGGCGACGTGGGCCGCTTCGCGCTCAACGAAGGCGCGCTCATGGCCTCGAGCAACACCTACAAGGTGACGATGCGCGGCCGCGGCACGCATGCCTCGATGCCGCACACCGGCATCGATCCGGTGGCCGCCGTGATCGCGCTGGCGCAGGCGCTGCAGACCCTGGTGCCGAAGACCATCGCCAGCACCGAGCGCGCGCTGCTCGCGGTCACGCAGCTGCAAGGCTCCGACGCGCCGAACGTGATCCCCGACGTGGCCTCGGTCGGCGGCACGCTGCGCACCTTCTCGATCCCGGCGCTGGACCGCATCGAGGAGCGCCTGCGCACGCTGGCCCAGGGCATCGCGCAGGCGCACGAATGCACGGCCGAAGTGAGCTTCGTGCGCGCCTCGCCGCCGGTGGTCAACCACAAGGCCGAGGCGCAGTTCGCCGCCGCAGTGATGCGCGAGGTGGTGGGCGAGGACATGGTCACCGATGACTTCCCCGCCGTGATGGGCGCCGAGGATTTCGCCCACATGCTGCTCGCGCGGCCGGGCTGCTACGCCTTCCTCGGCAACGGCGACGGCGATCACCGGCTCGACGGCCACGGGCCCGGACCTTGCATCATCCACAACACCTCCTTCGACTTCAACGACGAGATCATTCCGATCGGCGCCAGCTACTTCGTGAAGCTGGTGGAGCGCTGGCTTCCGGCCGGCGCCTGAGCCCGAATTTCCAACCACCCCGACGAAAGCGGCCGCTGCGATGCCCGACCTGTTCACCCGACGTTCCCTGGCCGCCTTCGCGGCCGCCGGCCTGCTGGCCCTCGCGGCCGCGACGCCTGCGCATGCGCAGCGCGTGATCCGCATCGTGGTGCCCTTCGGCACCGGCGCCGTGCAGGACACCGTGGCGCGCGCCTTCAACAACGAGCTGGGCGCGGCGCTCAACGCCAGCGTGATCGTCGAGAACCGCGCGGGCGCCGGCGGCACGGTGGGCGCGGCGATCGTCGCCAAGGCCCCGGCCGACGGCAACACGCTGGTGCTGGCGGCGGCCAGTCACCACATCGCCGGCCATCTCTACAGCAAGCTGCCCTACGACCCGCTGAAGGACTTCGTCGGCGTCGCCGACATCGGCAACGCCGGCTACGTGGTCGTGGCCTCGAGCGACATGAAGGTGTCGAACACGGCCGACTTCATCCGCGAGGTGAAGGCCAATCCTGGCAAGTACAACTACGCCTCGGCCGGCAACGGCAGCGCCACGCACCTGGCGATGGCTTCGTTCCTGGCCAAGGCCGGCCTGCAGATGACCCACATCCCGATGAAGTCCACCGGCGAGGCGGTCAACGAACTGCTGGCTGGGCGCGTGCAGGCCGTGACCTCGTCGAGCATCGGCGTGATCGGCCTGCAAAGCGATGCGCGCATCAAGCCGCTGGCGTCCACCGGCAAGGTGCGCAGTCCTTTCCTCCCCAACCTGCCGACCGCCGACGAGAGCGGCCTGCCGGGCTACCAGTTCGATTCGTGGATCGGCTTGCTCGCGCCGGCCGGCACGCCCAAGGCCGAGGTCGACAGGATCAACGCGGCGGCCGTCAAGGTGCTCGCCGATCCGGCCATGAAAGAGCGCCTGGCACGCCTGGGCATCGAGCCGGCGCGCACCACCGCGCCGGCGGATTTCCAGAAGCTGCTGCGCGCCGACTGGGACGCGATGGGTGCGGTGGTGAAGGCGTCGGGCGCGAAGATCGACTAGGGTCTGTTAACGGGCGCTAGCGAGCCAGCTCGACGTGGTGCGCGCCGTGCGGCACCGCGATGCGGCCCAGGTGCGTCAGGCCCGGCCTGGCGGCATCGCCGACGCGCCAGACCTCGAGGCCGCCCACGGGCGCGGCGCTGTCCGCGTATTCGAAGACGGTGGCCAGGAAGTGCCGGCCCGTGGCATCGAAGCTGCCGCCCTCCGGCAGCATGCCCTCGAAGCGGTAGTCGCCCACCTTGGCGAGCGCACTGCGCTCGGGGTCGAAGCTGAAATAGCTGATCGAGGCCTCCCGGGTGTAGCGCGGTGAATCGGCTGCGAGCGCGGTCTCGCGCATGTTGACGGTCGCGATGGGGCGTCCGTCGCGGCTGATCGCCAGGCCCTCGGACGAGCGGTCGCTGTCCACGCTGGAGACGAGCTCGTGCCGGGCTGCGGGACCGGTGCGCTCACGGGGTGCGAGCTTGATCAGCGACAGCCGGGACGCCGTCTCGGGCAAGCGGCCTTCGACGTTCCGGGCTTCGAAGTTGCGGCCCCAGTCGGCCGACACGTAGTGGCCGCCGTCGGGCGTGAAGCGTCCGACGAAGGGGTCGCGCCCCACGTCGACCGGTGCGCCCCAGGGCGCCAGCGCCAGCTTGCCTTCGGCGCCCGGCTTCACTTCGAGAAAGAAGACCTGGTTGCGCGTGTTCAGGTTGACCGAGATGAAGCGCCCGGACGGATGCCAGTCGGCCAGGGTGGCGTCGATGCCGCCGCGCGGCGCGCCGTCCTTGCGCTCGATGCCCAGCTCGCCGAGCTTGAAGGATTGCGGCGTGCCGAGCCGGCCGCCGCGGGCGGGAACGATCTGCACCATCGCGTGCTCCGGGCTGTTGGCGGTGACCACCAGCCAGCGGCCGTCCGGGCTGACGCGCACGGATTCGAGCATCGGCCCGGCCTCGACGCTGCCGGCGATCCTCGGCTTCGCCGCATTGCGGATGTCGATCGAGGTGATGCGCCGGCCGGGCGCGAGGTCCTTCACGAGCGTCGCCGCACCGCTGCGCTGGCCGACGCGTTCGACCACGTAGACGAAGCGTCCGTCCGGCGAGATCGCCATGACCTCCGGCGGCGCCGTCACCGAATTCGAAACCGGGACCGCGGCGCGCGACGGGCGCTTGCCGGGCCGGATCAGGGTGAGCATGTCGCGCCGGTCGGCCGAGGGTGCGGCCAGCTTGCCGTCGCGGTAGGTGCTGGCGCGGAAGTCGCCGTCGGAGATCACGGCGATGGTTTTCGCGTCGATCTGCGACACGAAGGCGGGCAGCGCCTCGGCGGCAAGGCTGGTGGTCGCTGCGGCGCCCCATGCGAAGGCGCCGGCCATGAGGGGAAATGCGAAGTGGCGGGTGCCGGCATCACGGCGCAGATCAGCCAGTGCGCGACCTCCTCGATCTCGCTGGTCGGCCCGGTGGCGGCGGGCGTGGGCATCGGGCTGGTGGTCGAGTCGCTGCGCTGCATCGCACGGCCCGACATCCGCTTCGTGCCGCTGGCCGGCGATGCCCCCAGCCTCGGCTACGCGCTGTGCCATCGGCCCGATCTGCCGGACGACCTGCGCCATGGTTTCGCGCGCGCCATCGGCGCGGCCGTGCAGGAGCGTTAGCCCTCCGGACTGGCTGGCAGGCCCTTCAGGTACAGGTAGAGCGCCTTCACGTCGGTGTCGTTCATCTGGCCCAGCGATCCGAAGGGCATGACCTTGATCGGCGTGCCGTCGGGCCGCATGCCGGTCTTGAACATGCGCGCGAAGGCCTCGGCGTCGGCATAGCGCGTCATGGCCGTGCCTTCGCCCGGCGTCAGCCTGGCCGCCTCCGGCCAGTCGGGCGGGCCGCCCGGGATCTTGCCGCCGGCGAGCTTGGCGCCGTGGCAGCCCAGGCACATGTTGGCCACGTAGGCGCCGTGCGCCACGGTGACGCCGTCGGGCACCGGCTGTGCGGGCGCCAGCGTGTGGTCGATCTTCGAGGCCGCGTCATGCATCAGGCCGAAGCCGTAGAAGGCGCGCATCGGCAGCGGCAGGTCGAGCACCGCCGCGCCGCCCGCGGCCGGCTCCAGCTTGCGGACGTAGGCGACCAGCGACGCGAGGTCTTCGTCGGTGAAGCGGTTGTAGTCCTCGCTCGGCATCACCATCAGCACGCGGCCGTTCCGGCCGACGCCGTGGCGGATGGCACGCACCCAGTCTTCCGGCGTGTAGCCGGCGACCACGCTGCCGGGGCCGGGGCTGATGTTGGGCCCGGCGATGCGCAGGCCCTTGCCGTCGTCGACGAACGTCCTGCCGTTGCCCTGGGCGCCGTGGCAGTCGACGCAGCCGCGCGAGGCGAAGAGATAGCGCCCGCGTTCCAGGGCGGCGGCGTCTTCGCGGAAGGGCACCGGCTTCACCGCGATGTCGAGCTTGCGCTGCATCTTGTGGCCGGCCAGGCGGTCGCCGGCGAACAGGGCGGCGGCTGCGAGCGCGATCAGGATCAGGAGCGCCAGCGCGATGCGTTTGAGCCAGCGCCGGGTGGTGGTGGTCGTCATGCGAGCTCCTTCTTCGGGCGCTGGGCGCCTTCAAAGACCAGATAGCCGAGGCGGAGATCGGGGGGCATTGCAAACTTTCCTTAAAATGGAAGATGGATTCAAAAATGATGTATTCGTCTAAAAATGAATGATGCTGTGAATTTCGGCATACCGTCAATACCACTTTTGCCAGAGGCCCTGGCCGAAAGTGTGTGGCGGCCTACGCCCGGCCTCGCGAAGCGCGAACGCACGCGGGTGCAGCTGGTGCAGGCGGCGATCCGGGTCTTCACGGCGCGCGGCTTCGCCGGCGCCACCATGCAGGAGCTGGCGACGGTCGCCGGCATGACCACCGGCACGGTCTACAACCACTTCAAGACCAAGGAGGAGGTGGCGAGCGCCGTCGCGCTCCTTTTGGCCGACACGCTGTGCCGCCGCATCGACGACAGCCAGCAAGGAATCACCGAGGGCGCGCAGCGCATGGCGATCGGCAACCAGCGCTACATCTGGTTGGCCGAGCAGAGCCCGCAGTGGGCGCTGATGATGCTGGACGTGGCAGCCGCGGCGCCCGAGCTGCTGCTGGAGATTCGCGACTACGTGCTGGCCGACCTGCGGCTGGGCGTGAAGCAGAAGGCCTTTCGCATTCCCAACGAGGCGGCGGCGATGGACCTGATCAACGGCACCGTCGCGCAGGCCATGCGCAGCGTGGCGCTCGGCCTCGCGCCGCCGAACCACGGCCGCGAGGTCGCGACCTGCGTGCTGCGCGGACTGGGCATGGAGTTCGCCGCGGCCAAGGAGGTCGCGCACCGGCCGCTGCCGCCGTTTCCACCCATGAGCGACTGAAAATATCGCTTGATATTAGATCGTGTGCGATCTAATATTCCGCCCATGCCTTCCAAGCGCTCTTCCGCCAAGCCGGCCGCCTCGCAAGACGGCGCGTCGCTGCTGCTCGGCGACCAGCTGTGCTTCACGCTCTACTCGACGATGCTGAGCCTCAACAAGGTCTATCGCGGCCTGTTGCGCGATCTGGACCTGACCTACCTGCAATACCTGGTCATGCTGGTGCTGTGGGAGCAGGACGGCGTGAACGTCTCCGAGATCTGCACCCGGCTGTCCCTGGAGACCACCACCCTCACTCCGCTGCTGAAGCGGCTGGAAGTGCGCGGCCTGGTCCAGAGAGCACGTTCGGCATCGGACGAGCGGCAGGTCATCGTCTCGCTGGCCCCGGCCGGACGCGCGCTTCGCGCGAAGGCCCGGTCCCTCCCGGGCCGCGTCGCGCAGGCGATGGAACTCTCGCCCAGCGAGATCGTGGCCTTGCGCAACCAGCTGCAGAGCCTGCGCTCGAGCCTCGACAGGAACGCGTGATGTCCTGCTTCGTTCGTTCTCCTGTGCGCCCGTACCAAATACATCGCACACGATATTAAGTCATGCGATATTTATTCCCCTCCCCGCATCCGTCACAGAAGGAATGCACCATGTCCGCAAACAATACAAACTCTCCCATCCCGACGACCCGCCGCAGCCTGCTGGTCGGCGGCGCTTCCATCGCGGCCGGCGCCCTCGTGGCAACCGGCTTCTCCCAGGCGGCATCTGCCGCTTCCACCACCGGCGCAACCCAAGCCTCTTCGAAAGGAACCCGCACCATGAGCAACACCATCGTCACCAAGGACGGCACCCAGCTTTACTTCAAGGATTGGGGCTCCGGCCAGCCCGTCGTGTTCAGCCACGGCTGGCCGCTCGATTCGGACAGCTGGGAATCGCAGATGCTGTTCCTGGCGTCGCAGGGCTTTCGCACGGTCGCGCATGACCGCCGCGGCCACGGCCGCTCGAGCCAGCCCTGGAACGGCAACGACATGGACACCTATGCGGACGACCTGGCGACGGTGATCGAAACGCTCGACCTGAAGAACGTGGTGCTGGTCGGCTTCTCGACCGGCGGCGGCGAAGTCGCGCGCTACATCGGCCGCCACGGCACCAAGCGCGTCGCCAAGGCCGCGCTGATCTCGGCCGTGCCGCCACTGATGCTGAAGACCGCCGCCAACCCGGGCGGCCTGCCGATGGAGGTGTTCGACGGCTTGCGCGCGGCGCAGCTCGCGAACCGCTCGCAGTTCTACAAGGACGTTCCCTCGGGCCCCTTCTTCGGCTTCAACCGGCCGGGCGCCAAGGTGTCGCAGGGCTTGATCGACTCGTGGTGGGCGCAGGGCATGCTCGGCGGCCACAAGAACACCTACGACTCGATCAAGGCGTTTTCGGAAACCGACTTCACCGAAGACCTGAAGAAGTTCGACGTGCCGACGTTGATCGTGCACGGCGACGACGACCAGATCGTGCCGATCGGCGCCGCGGGCCTGGCTTCCGCCAAGCTGGTGAAGAACAACAAGCTGATCGTCTACCCGGGCGCGCCGCACGGCCTGACCGACACGCACAAGGACAAGTTCAACGCCGACCTGCTGGCGTTCATCAAGTCCTGAGGGGCGCGGCGTGCTGGTCGAGCGGCGGGCAGTTCCAGCCCAGCAGTTCGGCCAGCCGCTGCACGATCCAGCCGGCTTCGGCCGCCGAGACGCCGGCGTCGGGCGAGCTCAGGCCCGCATGGATGCGCACCAGGATCTCGCCCTCCGACGGCACTTCGACGTGGTGCAGCAGCTGCGCGTGCTGCACCAGGTGGTTGGCCAGGTCCTCGCACACCTCGTAGCGCGCCCGCACCGTCGCCAGCGGTTCGCAGAGGCGCTGCCTCGCGTCCATATGGATCGCGAAGAAGGAGGGCGGGATATGGATCTGGTAGTCGTCGGACATGAAAAACGCGCCCGAAGGCGCGTGTTCCGGAGCTCGAAAAAGCAGGAAAGGCCGTTCAGCCGCCCTTCTTGGCCCGCTTGCCGGGGTTCTTCTTACTGCGCGTTGCGGTACCGCGCTCGAGGCTGACCTTCTGGCCTCCGCCCGTGCGGGGGGTGGTGTAGCCGGGCATCGGAACGGGCTTGGGAGTGGCGATGCGGTCTGCCTCGGTGCGGATTTTCTTGGTCATGAGAAAGCTCGGATGAAAAGTGGTCGAAGGGCGCAATTAGGCCACATCGTCGAGTAGCCGTACCTTCACGGTCTTTCCCTTGACGCGGCCGGTGGAGAGCTTGTGCACGGCCTCGCGCGCGATGCGCCGGTCGACCGCCACGTAGGTCGAGAACTCGTTGACGTTGATCTTGCCCACCTGCTCCTTGGTGAAGCCCGCCTCGCCGGTCAGCGCGCCCAACACGTCGCCGGCGCGGATCTTCTCCTTGCGGCCGCCGATGATCTGCAGCGTGGCCATCGGCGGCTGCAGGGGTTCCGCCTGGGCGGGGACCAGCTCGGCCAGCGGATGCCATTCGGATTCGCGGCCCTGCAGCTGCTCGATCTTTCCGACGCTGCCCATCTCGTCCATGCCTGCGAGATTGAGGGCCAGGCCCTCGGCCTCGCCGCGGCCGGTGCGGCCGATGCGGTGGATGTGGACCTCGGGATCGGGCGTGACGTCGACGTTGATCACGGCTTCGAGCTGCGCGATGTCGAGCCCGCGCGCGGCCACGTCGGTGGCGACCAGCACCGAGCAGCTGCGGTTGGCGAACTGCACCAGTACCTGGTCGCGCTCGCGCTGCTCGAGTTCGCCGAACAGTGCCAGCGCGCTGAAGCCCTGGGCCTGCAACACCTGGACCAGGTCGCGGCACTGCTGCTTGGTGTTGCAGAAGGCCAGCGTGCTCGACGGCCGGAAGTGGTTCAGGAGCAGGCTCACGGCGTGCAGCCGTTCGCTGTCCTTCACCTCGTACCAGCGCTGGCGGATCTTGCCTTCCTCGTGCTGCGCCTGCACCGTGATCTGCTGCGGGTTCTTCATGAACTGCGCGCTGAGCTTGGCGATGCCTTCGGGGTAGGTGGCGGAGAAGAGCAGCGTCTGGCGCTCCTTGGGGCACAGCCGCGCGACCTTCGCGATGTCGTCGAAGAAGCCCATGTCGAGCATGCGATCGGCCTCGTCGAGCACCAGCGTGTTGAGCGCCGCGAGATCGAGGCTGCCGCGGTCGAGGTGATCCATGACGCGGCCCGGCGTGCCGACCACGATGTGCGCGCCGTGCTCCAGGCTGGCGAGCTGCCCGCGCAGCGCGACGCCGCCGCAGAGCGTGACCACCTTGATGTTTTCCTCGGCGCGCGCCAGGCGGCGGATTTCGGTCGTCACTTGGTCGGCCAATTCGCGCGTCGGGCACAGCACCATCGCCTGCACCGCGAAGCGGCGCGCATTGAGATTGGCCAGGAGCGCCAGCGCGAAGGCGGCGGTCTTGCCGCTGCCGGTCTTGGCTTGCGCGATCAGGTCGCGGCCGAGCAGCGCCGGCGGCAGGCTGGCCGCCTGGATCGGCGTCATCTGCAGGTAGCCGAGCTGCTTCAGGTTCGCCAATGCCTGCGGCGTGAGCGGCAGCGCGCCGAAGTCGGTAGCAGGACCTGTCACGACAAGAGGATCAGCGGCGCTGCGAGTTGTTGCCGCTGTTGACCGGCGGCGGGCCGCGGCGTTCCAGGTGGCGGAAGGTGATGCGGCCCTTGGTCAGGTCGTAGGGCGACAGCTCCAGCGACACCTTGTCGCCGGCCAGGATGCGGATGTGGTGCTTGCGCATCTTGCCGCCGCTGTAGGCGATCAGCTGGTGACCGTTGTCCAGGGTCACGCGGTAGCGGGAATCGGGCAGCACTTCGGTGACTGCGCCGTTCATTTCGATCAGTTCTTCCTTGGGCATGAGGACCTCTGAATGTTGTGCGGATGGTTCAAAACGGGCGCCTGCGCAGTGCGACGCCGCAATGCGCGAATAACAGTGACACGGGCGCAGGCCGGCCGGAATTGGCGCCCACCGGAGCGGACAGCGCGCGCTATTCGCTTCAACAAGTACGAAGGCAGTGGTGGCAATCATGGGCGCCCGGTCTGGCGCACCAACACACTGTGAGGCCGGCTTGCAAGTGAGGCCCGGAGATTCCGGGTCAGCCGGCGAGTGACGAAATACTTCGTCGGGTATCGAAACGAACCCCGCATTCTAACCGAGATGGTATGACTGTTGCTTGGCAATACGCTTTCCGAACGAAGCGAAGAGCGGCAGTTGCCGCACTTCCTGGGATGGCAGCTATCGAAAACGTAGCGGCGTGGAGCAGCAGCATGGGGGTGGGGTTGATGCAGCGCGGCACTTGCGAGCCGATCGCTTGCGGCGCACCATCACACTCACTTCGTTCCGAGGAGCGCGGCCATGAAGACCCAGGAATCGCCCCGATGGCTGTGGGCGTTCGTCGCCAGCGTCCTCTGGATGTTCGCGCTGCCTGCCACCCACGCCGCCGGCGGCGCGCCGCGCCAGGCCGAAGCCGCATCCCCGCAGGTCAAGGCCCTGCAGCGCGCAGGCGATGCGGTCGTCGCGCTGCGTGTCACCGCGACCGAGGATGCCACCTCGGCCGACAGCCTTGGCATGCGGCGATCGGGCTCCGGGGTGGTGATCGGGCCCGACGGGCTGATCCTCACCATCGGCTATCTGCTGCTGGAAGCCGAGACCATCGAAGTCATCACCCAGGACGATCGCACGCTTCCCGCGCGTCAGGTCGCCTATGACCTCGCGACCGGCTTCGGCCTGCTGCGCCCGCTGGTGCCGCTGCGCGGCATCGAGCCGGTGCCGCTGGCAGGTGTCGCCGGGCTGGTGCCGGGTGAGCCGCTGCTGGTCGCCACCGGCAGCAGCAGCGGCACCGAGGTGGGCTTCACGCGCCTGGTCGCGACGCGGCCCTTCTCCGGTTATTGGGAGTACCACATCGAATCGGCGATCTTCACCAGCCCGCCCGTGGCCAACCACAGCGGCGCCCCGCTCTTCAACCGCAACGGCGAGCTGCTCGGCATCGGCAGCCTGTTCGTGCTGGAAGCCGCAGCCAATGGCACGCTGCCGGGCAACATGTTCGTGCCGGTCGAGTTGCTGCGTCCCGTGCTGGCCGAGATGCAGTCCACCGGCAGCACGCGCGCGAGCGTCCGGCCATGGCTCGGCCTGTCGTCTTCGGAGCGCGACGGCCATGTGCAGATCGTGCGCGTGGACCGGCAAGGGCCTGCGCTGGCGGCCGGGCTTCGGCCCGGCGACGTGGTGCTGGAGATCGACGGCATCGAGGTCGCGACGCTCGAGTCCTTCTACAAGCAGCTCTGGAAGCGGCCGACGCCCGATGCGGAGGTGGAGCTCACGGTGCAGCAGGGCTCGGAGACCCGCAAGGTCCGCGTCCAGGCGGTGGACCGCTTGCGCACCTTGCGCAAGCCCGCTGGCATCTAGGCGCTGCGGGCCTGCCGCGACTGCGTCCGTCCCGCGCGTCGTCTCCACCACAGCCACAGCCCGGTGATGCCGAGGCCGCCGAGCGCGATCCCGTTCACGAAGATGATGGCTTCGAGCACCGGGCCCCCGAGCACGCCGGTGTGCAGCGGA
Organism: Variovorax paradoxus; assembly: GCF_018614915.1. Taxonomy (GTDB): domain Bacteria; phylum Pseudomonadota; class Gammaproteobacteria; order Burkholderiales; family Burkholderiaceae_C; genus Variovorax; species Variovorax paradoxus_K. The sequence continues at coordinate 17,050 of NZ_JAGGNU010000051.1, forward strand.
TAGATGACCGAGACGGCGCGGGCGCCCGGGTCGAGTTCGTTCCAGCGATGGACGCCGACGACCGCTCCGGTCCGCGGATCGATCCAGACCGACGTGAGGCCGTTCGGGTGCGGGTCGTCCGCCAGTCGCATGCGCACGCGCAACGGACGGTTCGGCTGGGCCGGCACCTGGACGTAGCCGACGAGTGCATTCGGGAAAAGCGACTGTGCTGTCGCGACCAGCGCATCGAGCGGCATCGGCGGTCTGCCGGGCCCGGCGAGCTTGGGCAGCGTCGGCGGCTTCGACGCCTCGGCGCCCGCCAGCGTGGAGACGAACGCGCCCAGCGGCCGCCATGCCATGTACGCCCCGGTCGCGACGGAGACGGCAATCATCAGGCCCAGCACGGCGCCGCCGAGACGATGCAAATCGATGAGCGCGCGCTGCGACCCGCGTCGCCATTCGATGCGCCACGAGGGTGGCCAGCGCCGCGGCCACCACAGCACGAGTCCGGTCACGAGCAGGAACAGGTACGACAGGGCGATGCACGCGAGCACCGCCTTGCCGGTTTCCTGCAACGCCAGCGAGCTGTGGAACTTGAAGAGCACATTGACGAAGCCCTCGGTTTCGCCGCGCCTGCCTTGCTCCTGCCCGGTGGACGGGTCAAGGTAGACGGTGCCGTTCCACGGCCCGCGCACGAGGACCCACAGGCTCTCCTCGCCATCGCGAGGCGGCCGGAACGTGAAGCTGGCCTGGCCCGCGAACTCGGCATCCAGGCGTTGCCTCGGGGCCTCGAGCAGCGCCTGCGGTGGTGCGTGCGGACCGGCCACCGTGCGTGCTCGAAAGAGCTCGGGGTGCGCCCATCGGTCGAGGGGCTGGGCGACGACGAGCACCGCACCGGCCAGCCCCACGATCGCCAGCAACCAGCCGACGCCGAGCGCCAGCCAGCGGTGCACCCGCAGCCAGAGCGAACGCAGCGACTGCATCACGCGTGCGGCCTTGTCACGCCGTCAGAAGACAAAGCGTCCCTGGACGTATGCCGTGCGCGGCGCCCCCACCATGCGTCCGGGGTTGCCGTCGACGTTGCGCGTGTAGTAGCGCTTGTCCGTCAGGTTGTTCAGGCCGACCACGATCTCGTGGCCCTTCTTGCCCGGCAGCTTGTAGGCGGCCTGCACGTTCCACAGCCGGAAGCCCGGAACGCGGCCGGTGGTGGCGTTGCCCGGTTCGACCACGGTGTTGGCGAGGTCGGAGAACTGCGAGCTCTGGTGCGTGCTGGAAAGGTTGAAGCTCCACTGCGACAGGGTGTAGCGCGCGCCGATGGTGTCGGTGTTGCGGGCGTAGAAAGGCACGTCCAGCCCGGCGGTGGCGCCCGACTTCTGGATGGCGCGCGTGTACGTGTAGTTGGCGTAGACGTTCAGGCCGCGCAGCGGCCCGTCGCGATCGAAGCTGTAGTCGATTGCGGCTTCGATCCCGTCATGCTCGGTTGCGCCGATGTTCTGGAAGGTCGCCGGGATGACGCCTGGCACCTGCAGGATCTGGTTGTCGAAGCGCAAGTTGAACGCGGTGAGTTCGGCGCCGATGCCTGCGCTCTTCAGGCGCGCGCCGACTTCGGTGGTCTTCGCGATCTCCGGCTTGAGCGGGTTGGTCGGCGTCTGCGAGTTGAGCTGCAGGTTCTGCACCGGTCCGAACGAAGTACCGTAGTTGGCGAACAGCGTCCAGTCCTTCGTCAGCAGGTACGCGATGCTGAGGGTGGGCAGCGACTTGTCGTTCTTCGTGTCGAAGGTCCGGCGCGCGCTCACGTCGTAGCGCGCGGAATCGATGTGCTCGAAGCGCACCCCCGGCGTCACGCGCCAGTTGCCGAACGCGATGCGGTCGTCGATGTAGAACGCATGCGCATCGGTCTGGTTCTCGAAGGTGCTGGTCGGGCCGATGCGCCCGGTGGCCACCGTCTGCACGAAGCTGTTGTCGTTGCCGCGCTCGCGGATGTAGCGGTAGCCGACGGTCACGTCCTGCGTGGTCGGACCGAGCGTGAAACGCTGCGTGTAGCGAGGCTCGATGCCGGTCACCTCGTAGTTGCGCGGCTGGTAGGTGATCTGGGTGTTCGCGGCGTTGATGAGTCCGCTTTCGCGCGTGCTGTCGTTGTAGAAGGCCTTGATCTCGAATTCCTGCGTGGCCGAGATCGTGTTGAGGTAGCCGACGTCGATGCCCTTGCGCTCGCCGCTCCAATAGTCGGTGGGCCGGGTGTTCTGGAAGGGGTCGGCGTTGTACTGCGCGACCGTCAGGCCGCCGGGCGTGCGCGACTTCACGTCGAAGTACGACAGCTTGCCGTAGAGCTCCGAAGTAGGCGAGAGCTGGTAGCGGAACTTGAGCGCCAGGTCGTTCACGCGCTCGTCGCTGCCGGCGCGCCATTCCTTGCCGGTCATGCCCGAATAGAGCAGTGCCAGGCCCAGGCCGTTGTCGAGCTGCGTGCCGAGCATGGTGCTGTACTGCTCGTTGTGCCCGCCCTTGCTGAAGTTGTTGTGGCGTACGGTGACGTCGCCGTTCAGCCCGGGTTCGGTCGGGATCGAGCGCGTCGTGAGGTTGATGATGCCGCCGACGTTCTGCGGGCCGTAGCGCACGGCGCCGCCGCCGCGCACGACATCGATGGTTTCGATATTGGCCAGGCTGACCGGTGCGAACGACAGCTGCGGCTGGCCGTAAGGTGCGACGGCGAGCGGAATCCCGTCGAGCAGCACCGTGGAGCGCGGCGAATACCGCCCGGTGAGGCCGCGCACGCCGATGTTGAGCGAGATCGCGCTGCCCGCGGTGCCCGAGTTGTCGGTCGATTGCACGCCCGGGATGCGACGCATCGCGTCGCCGATGCTGGTGGCGCCGCTGGCCTCTATTTCTTCCTTGTCGACGACGGTGCGGCCGCCGGCGAAATTCTTCACGCTGTTCTGCAGGCCGGTGCCGAGCCAGCTGCCGGTGACCTGGATCGTGTCGAGCGGCGCGGCGCTGCCCTCCGCCGGCTGGGCATGCACGGGCGGCGAGATGAGGACAAGAAGCGCCACCGCGGTGGCGCAGCGGGACGAGTTCGGCGGTTCGACGGCGGTGCGATCGATGAAATGGCGCATGGCGGTGTGGAGCGCCCGCGACGGGCGCACTAGAGGTTGGGGGGACGTTTCGTGGGGCGCACCCAGGAAACGGACCGCGATTTTAAACGCGAATGATTCCCAACTTCGAAACTCAGGCGATGCCGAGCGTCCGCTGGTTGGCCGCCGTGTCGACGCCGCCGGCCGCGAAGTCGTCGAAGGCCCGGTCGGCCACGCGGATGATGTGGTCGGCGATGAACTTCGCGCCCTCGCGGGCGCCGTCTTCGGGGTGCTTGATGCAGCACTCCCATTCGAGCACCGCCCAGCCCGGGAAGTCGTACGCCGCCATCTTCGAGAAGATCGCGCCGAAGTCGACCTGGCCGTCGCCCAGCGAGCGGAAGCGCCCTGCCCGGTCGATCCACGGCTGGAAGCCGCCGTAGACGCCCTGCTTGCCGGTCGGGTTGAACTCCGCATCCTTCACGTGAAAGATCTTGATGCGCTCGTGGAAGTGGTCGATGTAGGCCAGGTAGTCGAGCTGCTGCAGCACGAAGTGGCTCGGGTCGTACAGCAGGCAGGCGCGCGGGTGCTTGCCCACGCGCTCGAGGAACATCTCGTAAGTGACGCCGTCGTGCAGGTCCTCGCCCGGATGAATCTCGTAGCAGACGTCGACGCCGGCATCGTCGAAGGCATTGAGGATCGGCAGCCAGCGCCGGGCGAGCTCGTCGAAGGCCTCTTCGATCAGCCCCGGCGGGCGCGGCGGCCACGAGTACAGATAGGGCCAGGCCAGCGCGCCGGAGAAGGTCGCGTGCGCCGTGAGGCCGAGGTGGGCCGATGCGCGGGCCGCGAGCTTCAGCTGCTCCACCGCCCATTGCTGGCGCCGGGCCGGATCGTTGCGCACCTCGGGCGCGGCGAAGCCGTCGAAGCCCGCGTCGTAGGCCGGGTGCACGGCGACCAACTGGCCCTGCAGATGGGTCGAGAGCTCGGTGATCTCGATGCCGTGCCGGGCCAGCGTGCCCTTCACCTCGTCGCAGTAGGTCCTGCTTTCCGCGGCCGTCTTGAGATCGAACAGGCGGGCGTCCCAGCTCGGGATCTGCACGCCCTTGTAGCCCAGGCCCGCGGCCCAGCCGGCGATGGCGTCGAGCGAATCGAAGGGTGCGCTGTCACCCGCGAACTGGGCCAGGAAGATGGCCGGGCCCTTGATGGTCTTCATGGAGATCTCCTGGATCACGAACAGGGAAGAAGGAAGACGCGAGCCTATCTCCGCGGCGCTGTCCGACGCAGTCGCAGGGAAGGCTGTCCACTGCGCGGGCTTTTCGAACGTTTCACAATGGTGTTCAGTACACCAAGGGCGCGCGGTCCGCGCGGCGCCTTTCTTGATCGAGATGCCACAAACCGTTTCCGGTCGCCTGAAGATCGGCCTGTCCGCCTGCTTTTCCCACGCCGACCCGGCGCGCTCGCTGTTCACCAACAAGACGCTGCAGTATGTCGAGCAATCCATCGCCCACTGGCTGATGTCGGCCGGCGCCATGGTAGTGATGGTGCCCTGCCCCACAGGCGAAACGGCGCGCGGCGACACCAAGCTCTCGCACTATGCGGAGTGGCTCGACGGCGTGGTGATGCACGGCGGCGCCGACGTCTGGCCCGGCAGCTACGGCGAGGTGCCCCTGAAGGACGCCTGGGTCGGCGACCGCATCCGCGATCTCTACGACCTCGCGCTGGTCGAGGCCTTCGAGCAGGCCGGCAAGCCGATCTTCGGCGTCTGCCGCGGCCTGCAGCTCATCAACGTGGCCTTCGGCGGCACGCTCTACCAGGACATCGAGGCGCAGCACCCCAACGGTCTCAAGCATCGGGACCCCATTGCCTACGACCAGAACTTCCACGAGATCAGCATCACGCCGGGCTCGCGCATGTCGAAGCTCTACCCGGACATGGAGACGGCGCGCGTCAACAGCATCCATCACCAGGGCGTGAAGGACCTCGCGCCCGGCTTCGAGGTCGACGCATGGAGCATTCCCGACCGCTTGCCCGAAGCCATCCGCCGCAAGGTCGACCGCGGCCGCAGCTACATCGCGGCAACCCAGTGGCATCCGGAGTTCCACAAGTACGGCAGCACCGAGACGGTGGACGACACGGCCATCCTGCAGGACTTTCTCTGGGCCTGCGCGACCGCGAAGGTGAGCCACAGGGGGCCGCTGCGCACCGCACCGGGCCGCATTCGCAACCGCGCGGCGCGGCTGCTGCGGCAGGCGCTCTTGATGCGATAGCGCGAAGCGTCAGCGGTTGCGGCTTCCGCTGACTCCGGCGTCCATGGTGCCGAACACCGTGATCCCGCTGCCCCCGGTGGTGGCAGAGCGGTCGCTGCCGGGGGCGGCCGGCGAGGCGCAGCCGGCGACGGCACCGAGCGCCACTGCGAGCGAAAGCGCGTAAACGAGCTTCTTCAAAAGGATCTCCTTTTCGATCAGCCGAGGTGCTTGCCCACGATACCCGCAAGCTCGAACATCGTCACCTGGTCCTTGCCGAATACCGGCTTGAGCTTGGCGTCGGCGTTGATGGCGCGCTTGTTGGTCGCGTCCTGCAGGCCGTTGGCCTTGATGTAGTCCCACAGCTTCTTGATGACCTCGGTGCGCGCCACGGGTTCCGCGCCAATCACGGCTGCGAGCGCCTCGCTGGGCTTCAAGCCGGCGGCCGGCTTGCGCGGGGCCTCGGGTGCGGCGGCCTTCTTGGCCGGTGCTTTCTTCGCCGCAGCCTTTGCCGGAGCCGCCTTCTTCGCCGCAGCCGGCGCCGCCTTCGCGAAGGTCTTGCGTGGCGGGAACTTGCTGTCGCGCGGCTCGAATTCGAAGGTTACCTTGCCTTCGTCCTTGTTCCAGGCCAGGAAGGCCTTGAACGCGCGGCGCGTGCGCATCGAGACGAACTTGTCGAGCAGGTCGGTCTTGCCGGTGGAAAGCAGCTTCTCGACCTGCGCGCGCTCCACCGGCTGCTGCAGGATGATCTTGCCGGTCTTGAAGTCGCAGCTCGGTGTCGGCTGATCGGTGGTCGGCACCGACTTCTCGCAGACATAGTTGCTGCCGTACTCGAACACGCGCGCGCCGCATTTCGGGCAGGGGCCGAGCGATTCCTGGCCGCTGAAGTCGACGATCTCGCCGGTCTCGGCATTCTTGTCGTCGCCGAAATCGAACTCGAGCTTCCAGTTCTTCGCCTCCTCGTCGTACTTGAGCACGATCTCCGAGACGAAGGGCCAGCCGGCCTTGGAGCGGAAGCCTTCGAGCGGGCCGATGTGCTTGTCGCGCAGAAGCTTTTCGGCCTCGGCCACCTCGAAGGTGCGGCCGGCCGGCGACTTGCCGAAGGAGAAGCCGCAGGGTTCCTGGCCGAGCTTTCCGGTGCAGGCGTAGCGGCGGTAGTTCTCCTTGACCACGCCGCTGCAATTGGGGCAGGGCGTCGCCAGCGTCGCGTAGTCGCCTGGCACGGTGTCGCGGTCGTACTCCTTGGCCTTCTTGACGATGTGCTCCGTCATCTGGGCGATCTCGCGCATGAAGGCTTCGCGGCTCAGCTTGCCGTGCTCCATCTGCGCGAGCTTGTATTCCCATTCGCCGGTGAGCTCGGCCTTGGACAGCTCTTCCACGCCGAGGCCGCGCAGGAGCGTCATGAGCTGGAAGGCCTTGGCGGTCGGAATGAGTTCGCGGCCTTCGCGGTGCATGTACTTCTCGGCCAGAAGGCCTTCGATGATCGCGGCGCGCGTGGCGGGGGTTCCCAGTCCCTTTTCCTGCATCGCCTCGCGCAGCTCGTCGTCGTCGATGGTCTTGCCGGCGCCTTCCATGGCGCCGAGCAGCGTGGCTTCGGAGTAGCGCGCGGGCGGACGGGTCTTGAGCCCCTTGGTCTCCACCGATTCGGCGCGCACGATCTCGCCGGGCTTGACCGGCACCAGCCGCTTGCCATCCTTGTCGTCTTCCTTCTCTTCGTCCTGCGCTTCCTTGCCGTAGATCGCGAGCCAGCCCGGCTTGACCAGCACCTTGCCGTCGGTGCGGAAGGGGTACTTCTTTCCTTCCTGCTCCACCGTGCTGATGCGCGTGGTGACCTGGTGCTCGGCGCTCGGGAAGAACACCGACAGGAAGCGGCGCACCACGAAGTCGTAGAGCCGCTGCTCGGCGTCCGACAGGCCGCTGGGCGCCTGCAGCGTCGGGATGATCGCAAAGTGGTCGCTGACCTTGGCGTTGTCGAAGATGCGCTTCGAGGGCTTCACGTAGTTGCCGTCGAGCGCCTGCTTGGCGAAAGGCGCGAGGTGTTTCATGCCACTGTTGGCAAGCATGCCCATGGTCTGCTTGACCACCGGCAGGTAGTCCTCGGGCAGCGCGCGCGAGTCGGTTCGCGGATAGGTCAGCGCCTTATGACGTTCGTAGAGGCTTTGCGCCAGCGCCAGCGTGGTCTTGGCGCTGAAGCCGAAGCGGCTGTTGGCCTCGCGCTGCAGCGAGGTCAGGTCGAACAGCAGCGGCGAGGCTTGCGTGGTGGGCTTGCTCTCCTCGGTGACGGTGGCAGGCCTTCCGCGCGCGGCCTCGGCGATGGCCTTGGCGTCGCGTTCGTTCCATATCCGATCGGCGCGCAGCTCGGGGTCGGGCACGCCGTCGGGTCCGGGCGGTGGCTTCTTCCAGTTCGGGTCGAACCACTTGCCGGCGTACTCGCCCGCCTCGGCGGCGAAGCTGCCGTGCACTTCCCAGTAGTCGCGGCTCACGAACTTGCGGATCTTCTCCTCGCGCTCGACCACCACCGACAAGGTCGGCGTCTGCACGCGGCCGACGGTGGTCAGGAAGAAGCCGCCGTCGCGCGAATTGAAGGCGGTCATGGCGCGCGTGCCGTTGATGCCGACCAGCCAGTCGGCCTCCGAGCGCGAGCGCGCCGCGTCGGCCAGGCCCTTCATCTGCTGCTCGTTGCGCAATTGATCGAAGCCGTCGCGAATGGCCTGCGGCGTCATCGACTGCAGCCACAGGCGCTTGACCGGCTTGCCCAGCGGCGCCTTGCCGCCGGCGTACTGCTCGATCAGGCGGAAGATCAGCTCGCCCTCGCGCCCCGCGTCGCAGGCGTTGATCAGCTGGGTCACGTCCTTGCGCTTGGCCTGCTTCACCACCGCGTTGAGGCGGGTCTTGGTCTTGTCGACCGGCTTCAGGTCGAAGCGCGGCGGGATCACCGGCAGGTTGGCGAAGCTCCACTTGCCGCGCTTGACGTCGAACTCCTCCGGCGCCTGGATCTCGACCAGGTGGCCGACCGCGCTCGTGACGACATAGGTCTCGTTCTCGAAATGTTCCTCGTGCTTGTCGAACTTGCCGGCCACCGGCGTGAGCGCGCGCACGATGTCCTGCGCCACCGATGGCTTCTCTGCAATCACCAAAGTCTTCATTGACTAGTCGTCCTTACAATCTGCGGCTTCTCGCGTGCGTACGCGCACGCGCATGCGTACATATTCAAACTAACAGACTTCGGCGATGCCTTCCAAATCCCCTATTTCCGGCGGTCGCCGCATCCAGACGCGGCGCTCCGGCGTTCACGGCAACGGCGTGTTCGCCGTCCAGGACATCGCGGAGGGCGAGACGCTGATCGAATACAAGGGCGAGCTCATCACCTGGAAGGAGGCCTTGCGCCGCCATCCGCACGACCCCGCGCAGCCGAACCATACCTTCTACTTCCACATCGATGATGGGCGTGTGATCGACGGCGGCGTGAAGGGCAATGCCGCGCGCTGGATCAATCATTCCTGCGAACCCAACTGCGAGGCCGACGAGACCGACGGCCGGGTCTTCATCAAGGCGCTGCGCAACATCGCGTCCGGCGAGGAGCTCAACTACGACTACGGGCTGATCATCGACGAGCCCTATACGAAGAAGCTCAAGGCCGACTTCCCCTGCTGGTGCGGCTCGGAAAACTGCCGCGGCACCCTGCTGTCGCCCAAGTCCGACGACGACGACAAGAAAAAAGACAAGAAGAAGAAAGACAAGAAAGACAAGAAGGAAAAGAAGAAGGCGAAGAAGAACGGCAAGGACGGCAAGCGCTGATCATGGCCGCTCCCTGGTTCGAAGACGAGATCGCCGCCGCCGTGGCTTCGCGGCTGCCGGAGCTGGCCGTCGAGGTCGTCGCCGAAATCGATTCGACCAGCAGCGAGCTGATGCGGCGTGCCCGCGATGGCCGCTGCGCGCCGGTGCTGCTGGTGGCCGAGCGGCAGACCGCCGGCCGCGGCCGCATGGGGCGCCCCTGGCAAAGCGCGCAGGACCGGGGCGAACCCGCCTCGCTGACCTTCTCGCTGGGCCTGCCCCTGATGCCCAGGGACTGGTCCGGGCTCTCGCTTGCCGTCGGCGTCAGCGTGGCGGAAAGCCTGGACCCGTCGAAGGCAGGGCGCATTTCGCTCAAGTGGCCCAACGACCTGTGGGTTGACGACCGCAAGCTCGGCGGCATCCTGATCGAGACCGCCCTGCCCCAGAACGGCACGGCCGAGCGCTACCTGGTGATCGGCATCGGCCTCAACATCGGGCCGCGCGAGGCCGAGGGCCTCAGCACCGCGCCGGCATGGATTCAGCAGTGGCGCCCCAGCGCCAGCGCGCCCGAGCTGCTGCGCGAGATCGTGGTGCCGCTGGTGGAGCACGTGCTGCTGTTCGGCGACCGCGGCTTCGTGCCCTTTGCCGAACGCTTCGCGGAGCGCGACATCCTGCGCGGCCGCGAGGTGCAGCTCAGCGACGGCACCGTGGGCCGCTGCGAGGGCGTGGGCTGGGGCGGCGAGCTTCTGCTCCAGACCGCCTCGGGCATGAAGACCATCACCAGCGCCGAGGTCAGCGTCCGGCCCCGGCCGGCGCAATGAGCATGCTGCTGCGCGCACTCGTCCTCGTCCTGCTGGTGGCGAACCTGGGCTACTTCGCCTGGACCCGCGGCGGGCTCGCCATGTTCGGCACGATGCCCGCGCGCTTCAGCCAGACCGAGCCGGAGCGGCTCAAGCAACAGGTGCGGCCGCAGCTGCTGCAGATTCGCAAGGACGAAGCCCCCGCTTCCGCGAAGCCCTAGCTTTCGTCGTGCCCGTCGGCATCGAAGCGCAGGCTGAAGCGCGTGCCGGGCGGGCGCTGGGCCGGATGGGCGTCCTCCAGCTCCACCGTCGCGTAGTGCTGGCGGGCGATCTCCCGCACGATCGGCAGGCCCAGGCCGGAGCCGTCGGCCTCGTTGCCGAGCACGCGGTAGAAGGGCTCGAACACCAGTTCGCGTTCGTGCTCGGCGATGCCGGGGCCGTTGTCCTCGACCTGCAGCACGATGATGCGGCCGAAGGGGTCGCCCAGCACGCGAGCCGTGATCACGCCCGGCCGCCCGGGCACCGAGGGCGTGTAGTTGATCGCGTTGTCGACCAGGTTGCGCACCAGCTCCTTGAGCAGCGTCGGGTTGCCCTCGAGCGCGACGCCCGGCGCGCCCGCTTCGGCGCCGTCGTAGCCCAGGTCGATGCGCTTTTCGATTGCACGCGGCACCGCCTCGCGCACCACCTCGATGGTGAGGCGCGCGAGGTCGCAGGGCTGGCGTGCAATGCTGGCGCCGCTGCTCTCGGCGCGGGCCAGCGACAACAGCTGGTTCACCGTGTGCGTCGCGCGCATGCTCGCGCGGCCGATCTGCTTGAGCGACTGCTTGAGCTCGTCGGCATTGGCGCCCTCGCGCTGCGCCAGGTCGGCCTGCATGCGCAGGCCGGCGAGCGGCGTCTTGAGCTGGTGCGCCGCGTCGGCCAGAAAGCGCTTCTGCGTGCCGATGGAGTCGTTGAGCTTGTTCAGCAGGTCGTTGACGGACAGCACCAGCGGCACCACCTCGAGCGGCACCGAGGACTCGTCGAGCGGGCTCAGGTCGCCGGGCCGGCGCTCGCGGATGCGCGCCTCCACCACCGACAGCGGCTTGATGCCGCGCACCAGCGCGAGCCAGATCAAGAGCACCGCCAGTGGCAGGATCGCGAACTGGGGCAGCAGCACGCCCTTGATGATCTCGGTGGCGAGCACCGACTGCTTCTGGCGCGTCTCCGCCATCTGCAGCAGCACCGGGGGTGCTTCCGCATCGGGGCTTGCCACCCAGAGCGAGGCCACCCGGACCGGCTTGCCGTGCATTTCGCCGTCGCGCAGGTACACCGTCCCCGTCACCGGCGGCTCGTCGGAGTGGGGAAAGGGAACCTCGCGTTCGCCGCTCAACAGTTCGCCCTGGCCGTCCAGCACCTGGTAGTACACGCGGTCGGCATCGTCGCCGCGCAGGATCTCGCGCGCCGCCTGCGGCAGCACGAACTGCGCCGAGCCCTGCTGCAGGTTCACCAGCTTCGCCAGCGTCCGGAGGTTGTGCTGCAGCTCGCGGTCGAAGGGCGCGTTGGCGATGCCCTGCGCGACCAGCCACGTGACGCCGATGCTGACCGGCACCAGCAGCAAGAGCGGCGTGAGCATCCAATCGAGGATCTCGCCGAAGAGGGAGCGCTGCGCGCGTTGGAAGAGCTTCACCGAGCGCTTTGAGAGGTCGGGGTCAGGGGATTTTTTCGAGGCAGTAGCCGAGGCCGCGCACGGTGGCGATGTGGATCGGCCCCTTCTCGATTTTCTTGCGCAGGCGGTGGATGTAGACCTCGATCGCGTTCAGGCTCACCTCTTCGCCCCATTCGCACAGCCGCTCGACCAGCTGGTCCTTGCTCACCAGCCGGCCGGCACGCTGCAGCAGCACTTCGAGCAGGCCGAGCTCGCGCGCCGAGAGCTCGATCATCTTGCCGTCGATGGTCGCCACGCGGCCGGCCTGGTCGTAGACCAGCGGGCCGTGCTTGATCGCGTTGCTGGTGGCGCCCATGCCGCGGCGCGTGAGCGCGCGCACGCGTGCCTCGAGCTCCTGCAGCGAGAAGGGCTTGGCCATGTAGTCGTCGGCGCCGTAGTCCAGGCCCTTGACGCGCTCCTCGACGCTGTCGGCCGCCGTCAGCACCAGCACCGGCAGCTGCGAGCCGCGGGCGCGCAGCCGCTTCAGGATTTCGAGGCCGTGCATGTTAGGCAGGCCGAGGTCGAGGATCAGCAGATCGAATTCGCTGTTGGTCATCAGCGCGGCGTCGGCCTGCGAACCGGTCGCCACGTGGTCGACGGCCGAACCCGAGGTGCGCAGACTGCGCAACAGGGCATCCGCCAGCACCTGGTCGTCTTCCGCAATCAGTATTCGCATGGCGTGTCTCCAGACGCTCGAATTCTAGGCCGCGGCATAGGCTTCGAGACCGATGGTTACCACGGTGGCGATCTCGTCGCCGACGCTGGCACGGAACTCCTTCTCCGCCTGCGCCACCGCGCTGCGGAAGGCTTCCAGCCAAGCCAGGCCGTCGGCGGTGAACAGCACGCGCCGCGCGCGCGCATCGAGCGGATCGGGGCCGCGCGTCACCAGGCCCCAGGCCTCGCATTGGTCGACCAGCGTGCCCATGGCCTGCTTGGTCATGCCGGCGCGCTCGGCGAGTTCGGTCAGGCGCGAGCCTTCGCGGGTCAGGTGGCGCGTGATGTGGATGTGCGCCGCGCTCACCTGCGCGCGCGCCGCGAGGTTCGACAGCGCCAGCGGCACCTCGGCATCGTGCGCCATCAGCGCCAGCACGCGCTCGTCGAAGCGGCGCATGGCATGGCCCAGCAGGCGGCCCAGGTGGGTCTGGCGCCAGGCATCGGGGTCGATCGGAAATAGCGGGTCGATCACGGCTTTCGATAGTAAATCAAACTGACAAAAAAATGGGTTTACTCGAATCAATCAACCCCTACACTACTGTTCAAGCATCCAGCCTGTGGTTAAAAGCAGATTGGACAAGCCCAACACAACCCATTGATATTCAAGGAGATTTCCACATGGACGCACTCGTCAAAGGCACCAGCATCTCGGTCGCAGGCAGCGAAAAAGCCAAGGCCCTGCAGGCCGCGCTGGCCCAGATCGAGAAGCAGTTCGGCAAGGGCACGATCATGCGGCTCGGCGAAGGCGAAGCGCTGGAAGACATCCAGGTGGTCTCCACCGGCTCGCTCGGCCTCGACATCGCCCTTGGCGTCGGCGGCCTGCCGCGCGGCCGCGTGATCGAAATCTACGGCCCGGAATCCTCGGGCAAGACCACGCTCACGCTGCAGGTCATCGCCGAGATGCAGCGCCAGGCCGGCACCTGCGCCTTCGTCGATGCCGAGCACGCGCTCGACGTGCAGTACGCGCAGAAGCTCGGCGTGAACCTGTCCGATCTTCTGATCAGCCAGCCCGACACCGGCGAGCAGGCGCTGGAGATTGTCGATTCGCTGGTGCGCTCCGGCGCCGTCGACCTGATCGTGATCGACTCGGTTGCCGCGCTCACGCCCAAGGCCGAAATCGAAGGCGAAATGGGCGACTCGCTGCCCGGCCTGCAGGCCCGCCTGATGAGCCAGGCGCTGCGCAAGCTGACCGCCACCATCAAGAAGACCAACTGCATGGTCATCTTCATCAACCAGATCCGCATGAAGATCGGCGTGATGTTCGGCTCGCCCGAAACCACCACCGGCGGCAATGCGCTGAAGTTCTACGCCTCGGTGCGCCTGGACATCCGCCGCATCGGCACCATCAAGAAGGGCGACGAGGCGATCGGCAACGAGACCAAGGTCAAGGTGGTGAAGAACAAGGTCTCGCCGCCCTTCAAGACTGCCGAGTTCGACATCCTGTTCGGCGAAGGCATCAGCCGCGAGGGCGAGATCATCGACATGGGCGTGAACGCCAAGATCGTCGACAAGTCGGGCGCCTGGTATGCCTACAACGGCGAGAAGATCGGGCAGGGCCGCGACAACGCACGCGAGTTCCTGCGCGAGAACCCGCAGCTCTCGCGCGAGATCGAGAACAAGGTGCGCGAATCGCTGGGCATTCCGCTCCTGGCCGACGCGGCCGACGTGACGCCCGAGAAGTAAGTCTCGTGCCATGGCTTTCAGCGCCCCGTCTCTCAAGGGCCGCGCCCTGCGCCTGCTGAGCCAGCGCGAGCATTCGCGCAGCGAGCTCGAGCGCAAGCTGGCCCGGTACGAAGAGGAGCCCGGCACGCTGGCGCGCGCGCTCGACGAACTGGCCGCCAGGGATTTCATCAGCGAGGCGAGGGTGGTGCAGTCGGTGCTGCACCAGCGCGCGGCCCGGCACGGCGCCGCGCGCGTGCGCCAGGAGCTGCTGCACAAGGGCGTCGCGCCCGAAGCCGTGGCCGAAGCGCTCGCCGGCCTCTCGGGCAGCGAGTTCGAGCGGGCGCTCGAAGTCTGGCGGCAGCGCTTCGGCACCCTGCCGCAGGACGCCGCGGAGCGCGCCAGGCAGACACGTTTTCTGCTGGCGCGCGGATTTGCCGGTGCCGTCGTCGCAAAGGTGCTCCGATATGACCCCGATGAATGAAAACAAGTCGCCGCTGTCGCGCGTGATCACGCGGCAGGTGGCCTGCGATTGGCGCCGCGCCTATGCGGTGGCGGCCGACCCGGTACGCCTGCCCGAATGGGCCGGCGGGCTGGCCGATGGCGCGGTCACGCGCGAGGGCGGGCAATGGGTCGCCCAGACGCCTTCCGGGCGCGCGCGCCTGCGTTTTGCGCCGGCCAATGAACTCGGCGTGATGGACCACTGGGTGCTGCCGGAAGCTGCACCCGAAGGCGCGCCGGGGATCTACATGCCGTTTCGTGTGATCGAGGTGGGCCCTGGCCGTTGCGAACTGCAGTTCACCCTGCTGCGTCTGCCGGGCATGGACGACCCGGCCTTCGAGCGCGACGCGGCCTGGATCGCGCGCGACCTGCAGGCCCTGAAGCAGCTGCTCGAACAGGCCTGAGCCGTACGGCTCAGAGGCCCAGCATCAGCTTGAGGTTCTGCACCGCGGCGCCGCTGGCGCCCTTGCCCAGGTTGTCCAGCCGCGCGATGACGACGGCGTGGCGGTGGTCCTCGTTCGGGAACACGCGGATCTCGAGCTCGTTGGTGTCGTTGAGCGCAAGCGCGTCGATCTTGCCGTCCTCGGTGGGCGGCAGCACCTTCACGAATTGTTCGGGCGTGTTGCTCTTCGCGTAGTGGGCGGCCAGCGCCTCGTGCAGGTCCTTCGCGCCGGGGCGGCCGGGCAGCTCGTCCAGGTGCAGCGGCAGCTGCACCAGCATGCCCTGCTTGAAGTTGCCGACCGAGGGAATGAACACGGGCCGGCGCGTGAGGCCGGTGTATTTCATGATCTCGGGGATGTGCTTGTGCTTCAGGCCCAGCGCATAGGTTTCGAAGGGCGGGGCCTTGCCGCCCTCGTAGGCCTCGATCATGGTGCGGCCGCCGCCGGAGTAACCGCTGACGGAGGGCAGGGCGATCGCATGGTCAGCCGGCAGCAGGCCGGCATCGATCAAAGGGCGGACGATCGCGATCGCGCCGGTCGCGTAGCAGCCGGGGTTGGCCACGCGCTCGGCCTTGGCCACCGCGTCCTTGTGGCCCGCCACCAGTTCAGGGAAGCCGAACACCCAGCCGGCAGCCGTGCGGTGCGCGGTCGAGGCGTCGATGATCTTGGGGCGGCGGGCTTTGCCTTCGAGCTGGTCGATGAGCGCCACCGACTCGCGCGCGGCATCGTCGTGCAGGCACAGCACCACCAAGTCGACGCCGGCCATCAGCTCGCGCTTGGCAGCCACGTCCTTTCGCAGCTCGGGCGCGATGCTCACGAGTTCGATCTGCGGCATCTTCTGGAGCCGCTCGCGGATCTGGAGGCCGGTGGTGCCGGCCTCGCCGTCGATGAAGACCTTGGGCATGGTGGGAGCCTCGGATTGCCTGGGAGTCGCGTAAGAAAAAACTACGTATTGACCGCAGCGGCGGTCGACCGTTGGTGCGGCGCACCATGATACAGTCCCCGGTTGTTCGCCGCCCCTGCTTCCCCAGCGCCGTGGCCCGTGGACAACAGCCAAATTCTCCCGTTCTCAACCTCGTTCCGAGAGACATCCCTCATGAAGATTCACGAGTACCAAGGCAAGGAAATTCTTGCCAAGTTCGGCGTGCCTGTGCCGCGAGGCATTCCGGCGTACACGGTGCAGGAGGCGGTGGAAGCCGCCCAGAAACTCGGCGGCCCCGTGTGGGTGGTCAAGGCCCAGATCCACGCGGGCGGCCGCGGCAAGGGCGGCGGCGTCAAGGTCGCCAAGAGCATCGACGACGTCAAGAAGCTCGCCGGCGAAATCCTCGGCATGCAGCTCAAGACCCACCAGACCGGCCCCGAGGGCCAGAAGGTCCGTCGCCTCTACATCGAAGACGGCGCCGACATCCAGAAGGAATACTACGTCTCGGCCGTCACCGACCGCGCAACGCAGAAGGTGGCCTTCATCGCCTCCAGCGAAGGCGGCATGGACATCGAGGAAGTCGCGCACTCGTCGCCCGAGAAGATCATCACCGTCTACGCCGATCCCAAGGACGGGCTGACCGACGCGCAGGCGAAGCAGATCGCCGACGGCATCGGCATTCCGGCCGATTCGACCGCGCAGGCCGTCGACATCTTCAAGAAGCTCTACGCCTGCTACATGGAGACCGACGCCTCGCTGGTGGAGATCAATCCGCTCAACCGCGACAGCAAGGGCAACATCGTCGCGCTCGACGCCAAGTTCAACTTCGACAGCAACGCGCTCTACCGCCACCCCGACATCGTCGCCCTGCGCGACCTCGACGAAGAGGATGCAGCCGAAGTCGAGGCCAGCAAGTTCGACCTGGCCTACATCAGCCTCGACGGCAACATCGGCTGCCTGGTGAACGGCGCCGGCCTCGCGATGGCGACGATGGACACCATCAAGCTGTTCGGCGGCGAGCCGGCCAACTTCCTCGACGTGGGCGGCGGCGCCACCCCCGAGAAGGTGACCGAGGCCTTCAAGATCATGCTGAAGAACAAGAACGTCGAGGCCATCCTGGTCAACATCTTCGGCGGCATCATGAAGTGCGACACCATCGCCACCGGCGTGATCGCGGCCTGCAAGGCGGTCAACCTGCAGGTGCCGCTGGTGGTGCGCATGAAGGGCACCAACGAAGTCGAGGGCAAGAAGCTCTTGGCCGACTCGGGCCTGCCCATCATCAGCGCCGACACCATGGCGGAAGCGGCCCAGAAGGTCGTGGCAGCGGTCAAAGCCTAAGGAACAACGTCATGTCGATCTACATCAACAAAGACACCAAAGTCATCACCCAGGGCATCACCGGCAAGACCGGCCAGTTCCACACCGAAAAATGCCAGGAATACGCGAACGGCAAGAACTGCTTCGTGGCCGGCGTGAACCCGAAGAAGGCCGGCGAGTCGATCTTCAACATCCCGATCTTCGGCTCGGTCAAGGAGGCTGCAAAGCAGACCGGCGCCACCGTCTCCGTGATCTACGTGCCGCCGGCCGGTGCCGCTGCCGCGATCTGGGAGGCCGTCGAGGCCGACCTCGACATGGCGATCTGCATCACCGAAGGCATCCCGGTGCGCGACATGCTCGAAGTGCGCAACAAGATGAAGGCCAAGGAAGCCGCCGGCGGCAAGAAGACGCTGCTGCTGGGCCCCAACTGCCCCGGCCTGATCACGCCCGACGAGATCAAGATCGGCATCATGCCCGGCCACATCCATCGCAAGGGCCGCATCGGCGTGGTCAGCCGCTCCGGCACGCTGACCTATGAAGCCGTGGCGCAGCTCACCGAGATCGGTCTCGGCCAGTCGAGCGCCGTGGGCATCGGCGGCGACCCGATCAACGGGCTGAAGCACATCGACGTGATGCAGGCCTTCAACGACGACCCCGACACCGACGCCGTCATCATGATCGGCGAGATCGGCGGCCCCGATGAAGCCGACGCAGCGCGCTGGTGCAAGGACCACATGAAGAAGCCGATCGTCGGCTTCATCGCCGGCGTCACCGCCCCTCCGGGCAAGCGCATGGGACATGCAGGCGCCTTGATTTCCGGCGGCGCCGACACCGCGGATGCCAAGCTCGCCATCATGGAAGAATGCGGTTTCACAGTCACACGCAATTTCTCGGAGTTGGCCAAGCGCCTCAAGGCGCTGCTCTGAAACCCTGACTCCTCCCCTCGCTCCCACACAAGAACAAAAGCGCTCGCAATTCACATTGCGGGCGCTTTTTCAATACATAACAGTGGAAAAGAGACATGGATTATTTGCAAACTGCCGATTTCTGGATCGGGCTGGTCAAGATTGTCTGGATCAACATCATTCTTTCGGGGGACAACGCGGTGGTGATCGCGATGGCGGCCCGCTCGCTCCCGCCGCAGCAACAGGGGAAGGCTGTGCTGTTCGGCTCGGGTGCCGCCGTGGTGCTGCGCATCGCGCTCACCGTGGTTGCGGCCAAGTTGCTGGCGCTGCCCTACCTGCAGATTCTCGGCGGTGCGCTGCTGCTGTGGATCGGCGTGCAGCTGCTGGGCGATGAGGAAGACGACAACGGCGAGGAGAAGCAGTACGGCAGCATGCTCGCAGCCGTGCGGACCATCCTCTTGGCCGACCTGGTGATGAGCCTGGACAACGTGATCGCCGTCGCGGCCGCCGCGCAAGGCAGCATGGTGCTGTTGATCCTTGGCCTGGCCATCAGCATCCCGTTGGTGATTTTCGGCAGTACCCTGATGATCAAGCTCATGGAACGCTTCCCGATCATCATCATGCTCGGCGCCGCGCTGATCGGCTGGGTCGGCGGCGAGACCATGGTGAGCGACGTCGCCGTGCGTGGTGCCCTGGAGGCCAATCCCTGGCTGCATTACGCGGGCGCTGCGGTCGGCGCGTTTTTTGTCATCGCGGTCGGCAAATGGCAACAACGGCGCGCGGCCGCCGCCGCGCCCTGAGCGCGCAGCCTTCAACCAAATTGATTCATGGCGAACCTTGGCGCATCCGTTTCTCCCGACACCGGTTCGCTGACCTGGGATTTCGCCGCGCTCACGGACCCCGGCCGGGTGCGCGCCAACAACGAAGACACGATCGCCTTCGACGCCTCGCTGGGGCTGGTCCTCCTGGCCGATGGCATGGGCGGCTACAACGGCGGCGAAGTGGCCAGCGGCATGGCGATCGCCTTGCTGCAGGCCAGTTTCGGCCGCTGGCTGGCCCACGCCGGGCCGAGCGCCAACCCGCGGGCGGTGCGCCGCGCGCTCCAGGCCGGCACCGACGAGGCCAATGCCGCCATCCTGGAAGCTGGCGTGGCCAACGTGCAGCTGCAGGGCATGGGCACCACGCTCGTGCTGGCCGCCTTCGGACCCAAGCGTGCGATCATCGGCCACATCGGCGACTCGCGCTGCTATCGGCTGCGCAACGAGAAGCTCGAGCAGCTCACGCGCGACCATTCGCTGCTGCAGGAACAGCTCGACGCCGGCGCGATCACGCCCGAGCAGGCCATCCAGTCGCCGCACCGCAACCTGGTGACGCGGGCGCTCGGCATCGAACGCTATGTCGAACTCGAAATGCACGAGCACAACGTGAAGGCAGGGGATCTTTTCCTGCTATGTTCCGATGGGCTGAGCGAGATGGTGCCCGACGCGCAGCTTTTCACACTTTTGTTACAAGATATCGGGCTCTCGGAAAAAGCAACACTTTTGGTTTCAACTGCGAATGACAATGGCGGTAGGGACAACATTTCGGTTGTCCTCGCCCGAGCCGGCGCCAGCGATGCACCCGAGACAGCCGGGCAGTGAAGCCCGAGGAAAGACATCTGCCGCAGGCACCGCGCCGTGAATACAACAATGAGATCGAGGAGTCGGCCATGCCGAAAATGATCGTTTCGATCGACGGTGTCGTCATCAAGGAGGTGACGCTCGCCAAAGACCGCACCACGTTGGGACGGCGGCCGTACAACGACATCGTGATCGACAACCTCGCGATCAGCGGCGAGCACGCCGTGCTGCACATGATCGGCGGCGATGTTTACCTGGAAGACCTCAACAGCACCAACGGCACCTTCATCAACGGGCGTGCCGTCAAGAAGCAGGCGCTGGAGCACAACGACGTCATCGAGGTCGGCAAGTACAAGATCCGCTACCTGGTGGGCAGCGGGGCATCGGAAGGGGCCGGCCCGGTGCCGACCATCGTTCCGGCGCCCCCGGGACCCATCCCTCTCTCGTCCGCACCCACGGTGCACCAGCCCTTCGGCGGGGGGACCGGCGTGGCCGTCATGCGCGTCCTCTCGGGCAGCGGTGCCGGGCGCGAACTCTCCCTGCAGAAAGTTGTCACCACCATCGGCAAGCCCGGCGTGGCTGTCGCCGCCGTCACGCGGCGCCTGCACGGCTACGTGGTGGCGCCGATCGACGGCGGCACCGAGCTCAACGGCGAACCGCTCGGCAACGAGGCCGTTGCGTTGCAAGACGGCGACGTGCTCGAAGTCGGCGGCACCCGGATGCAGTTCGTCGCCGGCTGAGCGCCCGCGCTTTTCTGGCGGGGCCGAGGCCTGTGACCCAATGCTCGCTGGAGATGCGAAAAAAGTCCTTTACCAGCGGCATGCGCAGCGTTTAGCCTCGAGGCGTTGCAGCCCAATGACTGAACTGGGATGGTGCAATCCGGTTCGAAACCAAATAGAAATCTAAAGGCCTCGCATATGCAGGTGCGCGTGTTGGGTTGCTCTGGCGCCATCGCCAAGGACTGCCGCACGACCTCGTTTCTGGTCGACAGCGACTTGCTGGTCGACGCCGGCACCGGCGTCGGCGACCTGAGCCTGGACGAAATGGGCGCCATCGACGACGTGGTGCTCACCCATTCGCACCTCGACCACATCGCCGCGCTGCCCCTGATGATCGACGCCGTGGCCAGCCGCCGCCGCAAGCCGCTGCGCGTGCACGCGCTGCGCGCCACCATCGAAGCGCTGCGCGCCCATGTCTTCAACAACGTCATCTGGCCCGATTTCGCGAGCATTCCCAGCCTGGAGGCGCCCTTCGTGAGCTTCCACGACGTCGTGGTCGGCCAGGAGCTCCAGCTCGGCACCCGGGCGCTCAAGCACATCGAGGTTCTGCCGGCCGTGCACACCGTGCCGGCCTGCGGTTACGCCGTGCGCTGTGCGCAAGGCGGCCCGAACTGGATCTTCAGCGGCGACACCGAGCGCAATCCGGCCTTCTGGCAACGGGTGAACCAGCTCGATGTGGGGATGCTGGTCATCGAAACGGCGTTCAGCAACCGGGAGCAGGCGCTGGCGCAGCGCAGCCTGCACCTGTCGCCTGCGAGCCTGGCTGACGAACTGGCGCATATCGCGCCTGGCAAGAATTACCCGATCTACATAACCCACACCAAGCCGGCCGAAACCGCAGAAATCATGAGCCAGATCGACACCCTGGCCGCCGACTCGAAAGTGCAGGGCACGAAGGAGTGGGACATTCGGTGGCTGGAGGCTGCGGGGGTACTGAAGGTCTGACCACAGTGGTTGGGCGGTTGCCAAAAATTGTCACTGCCCGTGCGGGGTTCACAACGAGATGTGTCACTCGTTGTAACGAAAACGTGCAGAAATGCACACCAAGGTGTGCTTCGGCAGCCAGGACCTGGGATGGCATGGATGCTGCGGAGGTTGAACGCACCGGGGGCTTCCTCGGGCCCCTCAACCAACCGGAGTTTCTTGAAAATGAACCGTCGTTCCATCGCACGTAACGTGCAAAAGGGTTTCACCCTTATCGAGTTGATGATCGTGGTGGCCATCATCGGCATTCTGGCCGCCGTTGCTCTGCCTGCATATCAGGACTACACCGCCAAGGCTCAATTTACCGAGGGCGTCACTCTGTCCGATGGCGTCAAAAAGAACATCGAACTGAGCTTCCCGCAAGACAACACCTGCCCCGTGAATACCGCTGCTGTCGGCGACATTGGAATCAACACCGCTATCACCGGCAAATACGTCAACGACGTCTTGACCGGCGGCACCGCTGCTGCAACCGGCGGATGCACGGTCACTGCGACGTACAAGGCTACTGGCGTCAACCCCAAGCTTGTCAGCAAGAAGGTTCAATACACTTTGGTCTATTCCGTGAATGGCTCCAAGTGGACCTGCGGCTCTGACGTCGACGTTTCGATCCTCCCCAAGACCTGCGGAACGCTCACAGCGCCGCTGTAACCCTAGCTTTTGCAAGCACACAAGCCGCCTTCTGGCGGCTTTTTTTTTGCCAACAGGCGGCAGATGAAGTCACCGAACGCGGACTTACGCTAATCGAGCTAATGAGATGGCAAATAATTGGCATCATCGCGGCGATTGCGCATCCGCAATATCAGATCTACATCGCAAAGGTCGAAAGTTTCCCGGGCCATGGGTAAGCAGGTGCACTAAGGACCGCAGTGGAAGGTTGCGTCGCGACGCGACGCTGACGGTTGGTAGCGGCGGCGGACCTGCAGGCGACTGCCTCCAGCATCCCCTGGGTACGCGCAGGCCAGTGCCCCGCCAGCCACTGACAACGGCTATCCGCAGGTTGTGATCACCGCCACCGACTCATGCGCAACGATCGCCGCGACCTTCGGCAACAAGGCTACCGTCAGCTTGGTCGGCGTGGACGCCGAAGACCTTGACCAGGACTCGCTCGCCGGCTGGCAACTGGTCCTGTATCAGCGCGGCCGACGCAAGGTATTTGCCGGCAGGCTGCGGCGCATAGGCAAAAGTCACTAACGAGAGTCGCGGCCTCACAACGATCTCTTCCCAGTCCCGTACCTAGGCCAGTTCGAAGCACGAGGCCAGTGCTGCGGATCAGCTGAGCGCCTTTGCTTCGGATGCCTTGTTGGCCCGATAGCATGACGAGATGGTCGCGGAGACCGCGAGCGCCAAGATGCCCGCTAGCGAAACGCCGCTTGGTACTGCAACCCATGGGCTGAAGACTTGGATTGAAGCTCACGCCTTCACTCTATAACGCGAAAGCAGCGCTACGGTTTTGCAAGCGGAACGTTGTCGAACACGACTTCTACCCGCGTGCGCGACTTGACTGGCCGGCCATCAAGTTCACCAGGTGCAAACTGCGCATCCATGAAAGCCTTCCGCGCTGCCTCTTCAAGGACTGGTGGCAGTAGCGGCTCATGGCCCGTCACGCGCTGAACTCGACCTTCTTCATCGATGAAGAGCGAAAGAATCCCGACATGCCGCCCGACCTGGGTTTCGTCCTCCGGTGCAGCAATGATCACCGGCGTTTGCACCACAGGCGGCACCGATAACATGGCGCGCGGAAGATAGTCGTCATGGTTCGCCGCGGCTGTTGGCCCGGCGTTCGTGGGTGCTTCGAATTCCGGTCCAGGCTGTAGCGCGTTCTCGGTGTTCTTCGCGTGCGCGCGTTCGGCGACGGCTTCATTGCGATCGGGGCTGACGACGGATCCCCGCTCTGGGACCGTCGTGAGTTCGGCCGCCATCGCGCTTTGTTCTTGCGTCGTGCCTAAAGGCTCGGTCGATTCGCTCCCGTTCGAAACCACGCGAACCTGAAATTTGGCTTGTGTGCCAGACGCCGCCCGCCTCGGTGACTCCGACGGAATCCGCGCTGTGAGCAAGATGAGGTGCAGGGCCAAGGAGATGACCGCACACACGGGCAGCGCGTGTCGAAGATCGTTCATCCCTCGCCGTTCCAGACCACCCAGTCCCCGCGTGAGCAGCGGCACTGACCGCTGCTCGCCCTCATCTCGGCCTCAATCCACCAGTTCGCGCCACGACGTCCGGCGAATCGTGCTGGTCGACGGAGCCCCGCCGCTGGTGCCGCGGGTGGTAATGGATCCGTCGCTTCCGACGATTTCCAGCTTGCCATCTCCACCGGTCGTTTGCAGCCAGGTGATGCCGACGCCGAGGAAGTTGCCCAGCGCGCTCGAGGCGTAAGGCTCGGAGTCCGAAGCCGTTCCGTTGGCCACATCCAGCAGGTAGAGCCATGAGCTGCCGCCCGACGGCGCGCACACGCTGCTGCCGGGGATCGCCGACACCGCCGCGAGCGTGTTGTACTGGACCACCATCTCGGTCACCAGGCGCTCGCCCGACTTGGGCAGATCGACCTTCCACCCGATCTTGGTCACCCAGTCGACCGTGCCTCCTGCGATGCTGCCCGAAGTGGCGTCTGCCGTGGCGAAGGTGATGGCGCGGTCCACCAGCGCCGCGTTCTGACGCACGTCGCCCCAGCCGGTATCGGTGAGAGCATCCTTGATCGCGTAGATGGACTGTTGGGTCGTCGATCCGACGTCGTCGGTACCCAGATAGCTGCCGGTGCCGACGATGAGGGCCGGATAGTTCGTGCTTCCCGATTTGACGGAGATCGGTTGGGGAGCCGTGGTGATGGGCTGCGGCGTCGTGGAGTTCACCAGGAACTGCGCCAGCAAGGTGGCCTCGGTGCCGGTGGCGCCGACGAGATTGTCGGTATCGAAGCGCCAGAGATTGCCCAACAGGTCGCCGCCGTAGAAGCGCAGTGCAGTATTGTTGGTGGGGTCCTCCACCCAGGCGTTGAGCTTCGCCAGACCACTCGGCGTGGCAGTCGAACCCGCCGTGGTCCCGAGGTCGAGCAGCAACTCACCGGTGTTCGCGTTCAGCACGAACAGATGGCCGCGTCCATCGCCTGCCGTGTTGTTGTACCCCGAACTCACGACCACCACCCAGGTGCCGTCCGCGCGCTTCGTGATGATCGGATTGCCGAAGCTGAGTCCCAGGTTCGCGTTGCTGAACTCCCAGAGCGCAACCGGATTCGTCGGGTCGGTGATGTCCAGCGCGTAGTAGCTCTTGCCGCCGGCGCCGAGGCCCCCCACCAGGATGGTTTTCCATGCGGTGCCGACCTTGATGTCGCCAACGACGGGAGCGGCATCGACGTAGTACTGGTGATTGGTCGAATAGGAGCTATCGGCCAGACGGTAGAGCTTTGGCAGCACCGCGGTCGGCACATAGGCCCAGAGCTCGGTGCCGGCATCGCCGGCAGCGGTGTCTGCCGAGAAGGCGTGCAGCATGCCGTCGTTCGCGCCCGCATAGAGCATCTTCTTGCGCCCGGTTCTGCTCGTCTTGAAGTCGGTGTAGCCTTCGTCGGTATAGCTGAACGGCGGCTTGCCTACGTATGCCGGTGCGCCATTCACGATGTCGCCCAGCGCGTGGACGCGGGTCCGATACAGCGGGTTCGCCGTATTCGAGGCCTCGTAAGTCTTGTCGCCACGCAGGTAGGTCACAAGGTTGGCGCCCGCATTCGCAAGGGTCTTCTGCGCATCGCTAAGTGACGAGCACTGCGCGGGCGTATTGGTCTGCGTGCAGAAGTTGTTGAAGGAAGCGCCGTAACCGTCGGTGTTCAGGTTGCCGTACGTGAAACTTTGCAGCGCGCCTGCCGGACGGCGGTAGTAGATGGTTCGGCTGCTGGCCGTCACATTGTCGAGTCCGGCTTGCGCCGACCACGCCGGCCTGCTCGTGTCCACCACGCCGGTCGTCTCGGAAAGAGGATAGGCCTTGACGTCGCCGGTCCAGTCGACGGTCGTGTAGGTCGCGATGAAGGCCTGGTTGTTGTCGCCGCTGACCGGCTTGAGCGAGTTGGTCGCGGCGGCCGAGGCCGAGCCAGTCACGCTCGTCACCGAGTTCAGCGAACTGGCGATGGCGTTCACCAGCTCGCTGGCGTTGAGCGCCGAGAAATAGCGCCCGCGTCCGTTGACGGCCGCGTGCCAGAGGTCGTCGATGTTCTCCGCCTCCTCGTTGTTGGCTGGCACCGGCCAGTTCTTGGTGCCCTGGCTCAGGGCGATATAGTCCCCCGTGCTTTGCATCAAATAATTCGGGTCATAGGCCAAGGTGCCGCTGACGCCCAGACCGATGGTGGAGGTCGTCATGTGCTGCCAATTGGCCGTGTCCAGCCCGCTGGCGGGTACGTCGTTGCTGCAGACGTTGTTCTGGGTGCCGCCGACGGCTGTGCCCGAGCAGGTTCCGAGCAGGCTCGTGCGCAGATCGGTCGTGTAGTAGTACTGGGCCACGTCAGCCAGCGAGCTGCTCGAGCCGCCGCTCGCTGAAAGCACTGGATCCGAGGTCGAAGCCAGCGTGCCGCTGCCGTTCGCATTGGCAATGCTCACGAAGGCATCGACACTGTTCGAGTAGTAGGTGTTGCCTCTTGAAATCCCCAGGCTTGAAAGTTCCGCCGTCGTGTAGCAACGGTTGGCCGACATGCCGTTCGACCAGGCGCTGAAGGTGTCGCTGGTCACGGCACCGTTCGTGGTGACGATTGTTTCGGTCTGGCTCTGTAAGGTGATAACGGTGGAGTAAGTGCTCCCGCTGCAGTTGTTCACACCGGTCCTGTTGTCGACACTCCACTGGTAACGCTGCCAGGTTTTCGTCACGGTGGACCTGGCGATCGCCCCGTCGTACTGAGGGCGAGACACAAGGCCATCCTGCTGACCCACTTCGGAGCTGCCATCCAACTGGAGCGGACCGAAGCTGCTGCTCTCGATGTCGGTGTTCCAGTATCCGTCCGTGGACAGAATGGCGTAGTTGCGCTGGCACGAGTACTGCACCGGGTCGGTTTGCCCGCTGACCTTGTTGGCGTAGTACCGTCCTACCTTGGACAACGCGGCTCGCAGCGGCGTGTAGTTGTTCGGCGCACGGCCATAGAGCTTCGACAGAAAAGCGGTCTTCCGCGTGCTGTCGAAATCGCCGATTTCATGAAAGTTGGCATCGTTCGTGACGCCGGTGCTGTCGATCGTCGTGAAGCCCACGCGATAGTTGGAGTTCAGCGTCGCGAAGGCGCGGCCCGCTGCGGTCCTCATCAGCATGATGCGCGTACGGAAATACGCGTACCAGTTCACGTAGTTCTGCAATTGTGCGGCCGTCAGTGATGAAACGAAGACCTTGTCGAAGACGTTCCTCCCTGGTGTATTGCCGACTGTGCTGGCGCACTGCCTGTAAAAGTCTGTCGTGGTGACGACGCCGCTTGTGGTGTAGCTCCACCCCATCTTGGTTGCGCTGCCCCTGTAGGTATAGAAGTACTGACCGCTGAGGTCGGCTGTTCTGAGCAGTGTGACAGTCCAGTCGTCGTATGTTCCGCCGCCCGAAGACGACGTCACGTCGATAACCATCCGGGGGGGGCGGCTCCCGCTATTCCAATAGGTGACCATCCCCTGCATCCAGCGCGACGAATTGGACGCGGAACTGATGCGTACCGGAATACCGGCATCTGAGCCGACGAGATCGCTGTTGAGATAGATCGTTTTTACGCCCGTGCCGACAGTGAGTGATGTCGAACTTGAACCAACCACCGCGCTCGCAGAGGTGTTGAAGCCATCGATCGGCGTCGCCGTGGTCGATGCGTTGGGATATTGCGTCGCCCCATCGGACTGCAGCGGCCGGTTGCTGGTGTAGTCGTACGTGGGGTCATAAGCCAGACCGTTGCACTGGCTGGCGCGATAGCTGTAGGCCTCGCTGGACTTGGCTGCGGCGTCGTCGGGCATGTAGCTACTTTCCATGCTCCCCGAGCCGTCGAGAATGAACATGATGTTCGGCTTGGCCTGAACCGCGGACGCCGTGGTCAAGGGAACGGGCGAAATCACGGTCTCCGCGCCATGGGAGACGCTCACCATCAGCATGAGTGCGACGAGGGCCGACGCGGCACGCCACGGCGCGCGCTGGCGCGCAGCGGCCGGTCTTGCAGCCAGGTGTTGCGAATTCTTTTTCATGTTGGCTATTCCTTGCACATCCGGCGTCGGCGTTCAGAAGTGCACGACGGTTTCGATAAAGCTGACGGTATTTCGCGGCCCCACGGCCCGCACGACGATTCGGTAGTAGGGGCCTGAAGACGACGTGCTCAGCGGGGCCGGCATGCCGTAGCTGAGACTGCCCCGGTTGGCCGTCGACGTGCTGCTGGTGGTCAGCGGCGCCATGCAGGAGTTGCCGGTGGCAGCCGGGGCTCCGGGGGTCAGGCACAGGCGCGTGATCAGGTAGCGGGCCGTGGCTCCGTTGACCGTGATGGCGTTCGAGGGCCGAGCGGTGCAGGTGGCGTACGAGCCGGAAGCCGCGTAGCCGCAGCCGTCGATGTCCCAGTTGACGATGGCGCGTGCCGCGGAGGTGGATTGGCTCCCGGTGACGTCCAGACCTTCGAGGCTGGTCGCGTAGTACCCCGAGGCCGAAGCATCGTTCTGCAGTCCGCTGGAGCCCTGCGCGCTCAGCCATGTGATCGCGGCCTCCGCGGCCTTGTCGGCGGCACTGGTCGTGCTTTGCTTGAAGCCGAGGTTGCCGAGGATCAGCGTGCCCGTATCGACCGAACGTACCAGCGCAATGGCGGCCAGCGATACCGCCACCAGCGCCATCAGCGCGAACAGCAGCGAAATGCCGTGCTGATTCCGGCGGCGAGGCGTTCCTCTACGTGTCGTGATTTGCATGCTCATTTCTTCAGGACTTCCAGATCACATTGCGAATGGGCACGATGCTTTCGAAGACCTTGTACCGGTAGTGCTGTGCTTCGGCGTCCGCGACGCCGGCGCCGACGTCGATAGAGACCGGGCTGGCGGCGCCGATCTCCCATTGCGGATTGGCCCTGGTCACGATCGCCTTTTCGTAGGTGTCGCTGCGCGCCACGATGGCGATGCGCACGGCGATCACCTGTCTCCAGGCCGCGTTGTCATTGAGGGCAGGGGTCGTGTTGTCCCAGGTGTCGACCACGCCGTCGTTGTTGGTGTCCTTGCCATAGAGCGCCTGCAGCTGAACGATGTGCGGAAACAGATCGTCGGGCGCTGGGGCTGCAACCAGCGCGGACCACAGCTTGGTCTGGAGTGTCAAGGACTTGGTCGCGCTGATGGCGTAGGTGCGCTCGATGAAGTTCCCGAGGTTGAGCAGGTAGCTGCCGGCCGGGTACCCGCCCGCCGGGAAGATGGTCGAGCCACCAGGCTGGTTCCACGGCCCTCTGCTGCCGGAGTTGTGAATGATCTGGTTCTGCCCCTGCCCGCTGCCATGTGCCCTGCTTTCTTCATCGCCGTTCGCGCCGGTTACGTTGAACAGGCTGCACCAGTTGGCTGCATCGACGGTCGCCGGCACCGCGAGCATCAGGTCGCCCACCGCGATACCCAGTGCGGTGCCGACGAAGAAATTGGCCGCCGTGCGCGGGTGGTCCTCGGTCACGAGATAGGGCAGTGCGTAGGGCTTGTTGCTGCTGAGAACCTTGATCGTGTCCGGTGCTCCGCCGGCACCATCGGTGATGACCACCGGCGCAAGTGCCAATGTGTAGTCGGTTCCCTCGTTCTGAGCCTTGATCTGGCAACCGATCGCCGTGGCGCTGGCCGACAGGCCATAGCCGGCCATCTGCACGTCGCGCCCGATCGCATGCAGCGCGAGGGCGCCGTTGACCTGCGCGTCCGTGCCCCCCGTGGTGGTGCGTTTCTGGCTTTCCACGAAGCCCAGGGCCTGGGCAATCACGAGCGTGGCAAGCAAGCCCACCAGCAGCCCGATCATGAGTTCGACGAGTGTCACGCCTCGCGCGTTTTGAAGGGTGCGAAGCGGCTGGTGGTTGCGGCGTGTGAGCTTCATGACTTGATCTGCGTCGATGTCGTGTAGTTGTGCTGCCCTTCGTTCGGCGCCGACCAGGTGATCCTGATCGTGACTTCGCCGGTCGCCGCATCGACTGTCACCGTGTAGTCGGACGACGGCAGCGCCGCAGAAATCTTGCCTGCCCACTCGGCGCACCGCGCGTACCCCGCGCAACTGCTCGTCTGATAGCTCGACAGGTTTGTGATGTCGATCCACATCGCGCCGATCAGCTGCTGCGCCAAGTAGCTTGCGTCGGCCCTGAACTTGGACGCTGTCTGAGACTTGGTCATGGCAGCCTGCAAGCCGATCATGCCGAGCACGCCGAAGGCGAAAATCATCAAGGCGACCAGCGCTTCGAGGAGCACGAAACCGCTTTCGGGCTGCCGTAGCCGGCGAGGAGGGGTGGGGTTCTTCTGCATGGTGGTGTCAACACTTGCGCGGGTCTGTGTTCGCGCTGACTTTGGGGTCGCACATGCGAATCGTTCCGCCGCTGCTCAGTACGAGACGCAGGCTGCGGTAGCTGCTGTCGGCGCCGGAAACATCCCTGATGTCGATATGTCCTATCGCCGTGCCGGACAGGCGGCCGAATCCATTGAAGGTCGCCGTGCTCCGGGAAGTGGTATCGGTCAAAGATGCCTGCGCCGTAACCACAACCGTGTTGGCTCTGGCGCCGCCCGCCTGCTTGTCGATGATCTTCGGTTCAGCCCAACCGTCGTCGGAGACGGTCTTCGTATCGGACGCGGCGCTTGCACAGCTGCCGGCGGGAGCTTGGAGACTGACCACCCAGGACACGCCGCTCGCCGACAAGGCACAGCTGTCGTCCATGACGGTCCTGTCGGTCAGGGATACCAGGGAAAAGACCACAGGCGTGTTGCGTCGCAAGGCCTCGCTGCGGGCCTTCATCAAGCCCGCCTGGATCGAGGTGGCCGTGTTGCGGATGCGTGTATTGCGGACCCACTCGCTGACACTCGGTGCCGCCGCCATCAACAAGAGCGCTAGCACCGCAAGCGTCACGACCAACTCGATCAGCGTCATGCCGCCTTGTCGAAATCTGGGCTTGAACATGCCAATTGCTCAGTTATCGCAGGTGCTCTGAACCAGCCAGCAGTTCGCCGTGGCGGTGGCGCCCTTGAACTTGGTTGTGGTGCGGGCGTTCGCATCGTTGATCGTGTATTCATGCACGCTTGTTCCCCCGACTCGCCCACTGCTGCCCGTTGCGGTGATGAAGTAGCCCTGTCCGCTGTTGTTCAATACGCAGCCGTAGGTGAAACGAGTGGTGGCTGAGAAGGTATTCCAGGAAGGGGCGCCCGTGCCGTCGGCACAGTTGGTCGTGCCATAGCGACGGTTGTCCTGGTAGTACTGCTCCATCTTGACGCGGTAGTCGGCGAGCGCGCCAAAGGCCTCGGGCAACTGGCCGCGACGGACATAGTCGTTGTATGACGGCATGGCGATAGCCGCGAGAATGGCGACGATCGCGACCACGACCATGACTTCGATCAGTGTGAATCCGGCTGTTCGGCAGCCTCGTCGAGACGCATCGACGCCGCGGGCGCGGCCTGTCACGGCGGAGGGAAAGTTGAAAGCGTGCTGCACTGTGTTGACCTTTGATCGCATGTCTGACGATAGTCACAAATTGTCACCAACTCGCCTAATCTAGTATTCGCCGTCCGTCAGCGAATCTCTTCCTTTCGTCGAGACCCGCAGGAAGATTTGTGCACTTTTTCCTACTGCATCCCTCTATGACGCCAGCTGCCGCTCGCGCATACGCGCCCTCATCGGCTGCCGGTTCGGTACTTGCCGTTGCCACGCCGATCGCGCTGTCCTTCCTTTTCCCCTTCGCGGCCGGTCCGTCGGCCAACGTCTGGCAGCAACTGGCGGCATGGTGCTGCGCGGCGTTGTTGCTGGGGACGGGATCTGTGGCGCTGCCTGCGCGAGGCGTGGTGCTTTGGCTGGCCGTGGCCGCCGTCTCGATCCTGATGGGGCGATCTAGTAATCCGACGCTCGATTTTTCTGCGGTGACGGCCGTGGCAGTTGTCTGCCTTGCGGCCAGCGCGGGCGCCGGGCTGGCACGCGCATCGGCATCCCGGCCCTTGGCGCTGGCCTGGGGGCTCCTTGCCGCCGGCCTCCTCAGCGCCATCCTCGGCCTGCTCCAGTACTACGGCCTCGCCGAGCCGCTCGCCCCCTGGACGACCTCACCCGAGCTGGGCCAGGCCTACGGCAACCTCCGCCAGCGCAATCAGTTCGCCACCTTGATCAGCATGGCCTTAATCGCGGCGTTTTGGCTGCATGCAGCCAACGGCCGGCGCATACGCGCTGCGCTGCTGCCGGCCGGGCCGCTGCTGATCCTCGCGGCCGCCGCCTCTACCTCGCGCACCGGCTTGCTTCAACTACTGCTGATCAGCGGCACCGCCGCCGGTCTTGCCTGGCGCGAGCGGCTTCGCTCGAAAGCTGGAACGGCGGAATACAAGCTGCCCCACCCCGTGCTCCTGCTGGCCCTGATCCCCGCCTATTTCGCCGCTGCCTGGCTGTTGCCTTGGCTCGCCAGTTCCGAAGTCGACACCATGATGCGCCGCCTGCGCGAGGGCGCGCCCGATGCGCACAGCCGTCTCGTGCTCTGGCGCAACGTCCTCGATCTGATCGCGCGGCATCCCTGGGCCGGCTGGGGCTGGGGCGAACTGAGCTTCGCCCACTACAGCACGCTCTACGGCGGCCCTCGCTTCGTCGAGATCCTCGACAACGCCCACAACCTGCCGCTCCACCTCGCGGTCGAGCTCGGCATCCCGGCGGCGCTGCTGATTTGCGGCGGCTTTGGCTGGCTGGTACTGGCCGCGCGGCCCTGGCGCGAAACGGATCCGGCGCGAATCATGGTGTGGGGCCTGCTCGGTGCGATCGTGCTGCACAGCCTGCTCGAGTACCCGCTCTGGTATGGCCCCTTCCAGCTGGTCTTCGGGCTGTGCCTCGGATTCTTGTGGCCCGCGCCCCAGAAAGCAGGCCTGAAGCGGCGCGCGGCGCCGGCGCTGGCCGCGGCGGCCCTGTTGATGGCGATCGTCGGCTACGCCGCCTGGGACTACACCCGCATCAGCCAGATCTACCTCGCACGCGAGGAGCGCTTGCCGGCCTGGCGCGACGACACCCTGGCCAAGCTCCAGGGTTCTTGGCTGTTCGCCAACCAGGTGAAGTTCGCCAAGCTCGTGCTGACGCCGGTCAGCACCGCCAACGCGGCCGAGGTGCACGCACTGGCGCAACACCTTCTTCACTTTTCGCCCGAGCCGCGCGTCATCACCAAGCTGATCGACAGCGCCATGCTGCTCGGTCTGGATGACGAAGCGCTGGCGCAGGCGGCGCGCTTCAGAAAAGCATTTCCACGCGAGTACGCGCGCTGGCGCGACAACGAGCCGATGGACGATCCGTCGGAATAGGCCGCTTCAGCCCGGCGAGGGTGTGCCCGCCACCCAACTCCCCGACTTCCCCCCATGCTTCTCCAGCACATGCACCCCGGTGATGGTCATCCCGCGATCCACCGCCTTGCACACGTCGTCGAGTGATGTAGCGATTGAGCGCGAATGGTCCATACATGCGGGATCTTGTCTAGACAGGAAATTGGTCCTATTGCGTTGCCCGATCCTTAACCCCGCGGCCTGCTGTGCGGTTCCTCCCGCTCTTCAGCCAGATCGCACTGCAGATAACCTCGGCGCCCGCTGATGCCCTGCTTGCTCGTTCCGTATCGCGAAGCTGACCTCTGCGACTGATGCCCTACTTGGTAGGCGATGTGCTCTCGATGAAGACAGTCATTCTTCAGGTCCGCGATGAACACGCACCGGAAACAGCTCGGATTAACGAGTTGTCGGCGAGGCCACAACTTCCGAGACAGCCGTCGACAGAGATTATTCATGTCAGCCGCTTTAATGGCTGCAAACGGATTCGGCGCCGTTTGGCCTTCGGCCCAGCTTGCCAATTCATCCACATACTTCCCGAACATCGGGCCAGCGCGTTCCATGACCAGAGTTCGCGGCCTCGAATTTGTTTCGTTGAACTTTTCTTTTGCGCAGGCGAGTGTCAGATACAAGTAGTTCTCATCAACTCCAAACGTCGCGGATGCGAGCTCGCACGGACGACACCCTGTGAGTGCGAGCGCCATCAAGGCGAAGTGAAGGTCTTCCCTCGAGCTCTGCGCACTTTGGGAAATCATGCGCTCCACAAAATCGGTGGCAATGGAAGGCAGTCGATGCCGTCGACGCCCTTGGCGTCCTGAGACGCAACGCAAATACCGGCATCCCAGATCGTCGTAGAACTCCACCTCCGGTATCGATATGCCGTCGGAGAGAGTCTGCGTCCAACGGGCGGCGGTGTCCGGGTCCGGATGCAAGGTGTTGAGCAGACAGCCCCATTTGACCCCCGTGATCCAGACCCGCTGTGCGTGGATGTTTGCTGGGACATACGGGCGGCCTTCCAGGTAACCTTTGAATGCCGAGCGGTAGGACCTGCATGTCGAAGAGCTTAGCTTCTTGAACTTGTTGAACAAGGCTCTTTGTTCGTCGTTCAGCCGGTCTTCGAGAACATCCTCCAACGTCAGAAAATGGGGCTTCAACAATTCATATGGGCTCATAGTCACTCCTTTCAGAATGACCGAAGGCTATCTCGTGGCGTCGCGATCTGCGCACTTTTTTGAGCCGGAGTAAACGCTGAGTTGAAGAGGGAGATGGCGATCAATCACCGTCAGCATGCCGGCTTCCTCCGGTGCCCCGCTCGAAATTGAGTTGGTCGAAAGTTGGTAGAGGGTTGGTAGAGGGTTGGTAGAAGTTTCGGCCAACTCCGTCCGATGTCCATCGAGAACACTTGCCGACAACACGTGTGGCGAAGAATGTCGCAAAGTTGGTAGAAGTTGACCTGCCCACTCGCAGCCGTATCAGCGTAAACGAGGCAAATCCGTCCACTTGGGGAATGACGGACATGAGAAAGAGCAGATCATCGGTTTCATCCGGCAGCGGTGGCCGGCTTGGCCGTGAAGGCATTGAGAGCTTCAACTGCAAGTTCAGAGACGAGTGTCTGAACGAGCAGTGGCTCGAGACGCCGCAGCAGGTCAGAGTAGCCATCGCATTGTGGCGACAGGACTACAACGAGGTCAGGCCGCACAGAAGTTGCAGGGTATGCCGCCCGCGAAGTTCGCCGAATTGCATCGCGAGCGTGCTGGCGATGCAATTCGGCCGACATCAACGACCAACGAGACCAACTAACCTTGCGACGCCGGACTTCCTTCTTATGAATGGCACGGCAAGAGGGGGCAGGTCAAATCGGCCGAGCCCGGTCGTTCCACGTCAGCTTCAACGTTTGTCTCCCGTTGCACTGCGGACGTGGTTGCAAGACTGCTGTGCTCAGTTGTACACACCGTGCTCAAGGCGCATCAGAAATTCCTGAACGACAGGCGCCCCCTCTTCAGGGCCATCAGGTCGATCGTGCGAGCGCCGTCCAGGCGCATGGCGGGCGAGGAGATCCATTCCGTTGCGGCTTTGCCGGTGCCGAGAGCCTCGCTCGCTTTGGCCAGAATTTGGGCGCGGACGGCGCGGCGCGTTGAATCCTCATTTTTTTGTTTGGCGCCCTCAACTCTGAAGTGCAACACCTCATCGCCTAAGGTGTGCACATGAATGAACGAACAAGGTACCAGCAGCTTCAACCCGAGGACCGGATGACGATGGCAAGCATGCGTCAGCAGGGTTCGAGCATGCGGGCCANNACACGCTGGCCGAGTTGCCCTACGCCTCGCACTCGGCGCAGGTGAGCAGCCAGGGGCGGCGCCAAGCCGCTCGTCCGCTACGCAAGCTCGACATGCAGGGTGTGGGCTGGGGCGTGGTGCTCACCCTGCTGGACTGGAGGTGGTCACCCCAGCAGATCGCGGGTACCCTGAAGCGCGTATTCCCCAACGAGCCCGAGCGCCACGTGTCCCACGAGACCATCTACAACGCCATCTACGCCCAGCCGCGCGGCGAGCTTCGACGTCAGCTCATTGCCTGCCTGCGCCGCGGGCGCAGCACGCGCATGCCGCGCACCCGAGGCGACGATCGCCGCGGCCAGATCCCCGAGATGGTGAGCATCCACGTGCGCCCGCCCGAGGTGAACGACCGCGTCATGCCAGGTCACTGGGAAGGCGACTTCATCAAGGGCGCTGGCAACCAGTCCTCGGTGGGCGTGCTGGTCGAGCGCACGAGCCGTCTGGTGCTGCTGGCCAAGATGGAAGACGCCACGGCCGCCTCGGCGCTGGCGGGCTTTTCTGCCAAGCTGAATTCGATTGCCGAGCCGCTGCGCCAGAGCCTGACCTACGACCAGGGCAAGGAGATGTCGCGCCACGCGGACTTGACAGCCCAGACGGGCGTGAAGGTGTACTTCTGCGACCCGCACAGTCCGTGGCAGCGCGGCACCTGCGAGAACACCAACGGGCTGCTGCGCCAGTACCTGCCCAAGGGCACCGACCTGAGCGTGTTCAGCCAGGACGAACTCGACGCGATTGCCGACAGCATGAACAACCGCCCTCGCGCCACTCACGCGTGGCACTCACCCCTGGAAGTGTTCGCAAGAACGCTCGCCTCGGCCCATCAACCCTCAGCCTCGATCCACTGACTCAGCCTGTTGCGCTTCAGACTTGAAACCGCCTTTCGAGATCGGCATTAGATCTCCAGCACGAGACCGGGGTTGAAGCCCTTATTCTCAAACTCCCCGTGCCAGTTCAGATAGCCACGCGGGTTGCACACCACCCGACAGCCGTCCACCTGATAGTCGAAGCTGTCATGCGTGTGTCCATGCACCCATAGCACCGGCATCTTGAAGAACTCGGACAGCATCTCATTGACGAATCCGCCAGACGACCAGTCCTCAGCGAATCGCGATGCCAGCGACTTGCGATGCGGCGCATGGTGGGTCACCACCACCGTGTGCCCGTCAAATGGCTCGGCCAGCTTCCTGCGTAGCCAGGAGCGGTGCCGCCTATGGATCTGCAGGGTATCCATCGGTACCAATCGCCGCGTGCCACGCGAGTTTGATGTGTGCGGGTCGTCGACTCGGATGGCCGAATAGTCAGCCAGGTAGCGCGAGCTTTCCGTCATCGAGCGGTGCCGGTCAGACAGCAGTCGTACCGCCTGCCCTGGGAAGCCTGGGTTGTCGATGCGCAGCCCAAAGTCGGTCCACAACGTGCAACCCAGGAAGCGCACGCCGGCGATCGTGACCTGGTCGCAATCCAGGAAGTGAATGCCCTGCTCTTCTGCCTGCCGCCGCATCTCGGCCTCTTCCTGGGCAAGCACGGACTCGTAGTACTCATGATTGCCCGCGATTTGCACGATCGGCTTGCCCCCAAAGCGGGCAGGACTGCGCAGCCAGTGCGCGACCACGCGGCCAGGCGCGGCGATGTCACCCGCCAGGATGGCCAAGTCGTAGTCCAGTCCCTTGGGGACCTCGAAAGTCTCAAACTCAGCGTGGAGGTCGGAGAGGATCAGGAGTTTCATGTTTCGATCAACTTGATTCGGCCATTGCAACGGCCAAGACGCGCGCAAGCGGCGCTCCTTGCTCGAGGGTCACTTGCGGCGTCAAACCATTCAGCGCAGGCGCCGGCGTCTCCAGAAAGTCCAGCACCTGCCAGGCGTCCTTAGAGCCGAGGCATCCGGCAATCGGCTGAATCGACGGCCAGGCGGACGGTTCGAACTGCCATCGAGGCAGCCTCATCTCCCGGTCGGGGCTGACGACTCCAATGCAACGACCGCCGCTGATCCAAGCTGCGATGGTCGAGGCATCCACCGTCATGAACAAAGCGGGCTCATCCACCGTGATCATGTCTGCCGCCCGCACCCGATCGCTACGGTACTTCTGCCCCTCCCGAAGCAAGACTGGCGTTTCAGCGGCAGTCACGTAGAGATCTTTGGTCATGTCAGAAGTCCATCTTTGCAAGCAGGGTGGATCTCAAGCACCAGGCCAGGATTGAACGCTTGGTTCTCCGTTGTGCCTTTCCAGTCCACGTAGCCGCGCGTGTCCTCCGCCATCAGCTTTCGGCCTTGACCGCCCGCGCCAGGTATCCGGTTCAGCGAGCTCGCCGGCTGTGCGGAACAGGGTGTAGTCGTTCAGGAGGTTGGTCGCCCTCTTCATGGCCAGCGCCGCATCGCTACTCGGCCCTTTTGGCGTCGCGATCGCGAGCTCGAAATCAGTCCATAGCGTCGCCTCAAGGAAGCGAACGCCATCGATTGGATAGCGTCAAGCAGCATGGCCGGTTAAACGACATTCATCTTGGCCGGTTGGACGGGGATGAATGTCGCTGGTCAAGGGTTCATGGCTGTGCCTCCTTGGGCTGGTTGTCGTTGTCGTTAGGTGATTGACGCCGGCGGTTCGCTTTGTCGTTGTCGCGCTGGACCTTCTGCGCCCGAGCGGCCGCCTTGCCGCGATAACTCTCCACGTTGTTCAGCTCGAAGATCGTCGAGTGGTGGACCAGGCGATCGATGGCCGCTACCGTCATGCCGGCGTCGGGGAACACGGTGTCCCAGCCCGAGAAGGGCTGATTGGCCGTGATCAGGATGCTGC
>NZ_JAGGNU010000052.1:0-151407 GCF_018614915.1 Variovorax paradoxus
GCGCTGTCCACGACGTCGCCGGCGATGGGTGAGGGCGCAGGCGCGGGTGCGGGTGCGGGTGCGGGTGCGGGTGCGGGTGCGGGTGCGGGAGCAGCCGCCGGGGCAGGCGCAGGCGCTGGGGCGGAAGTCGCATCGGCGCCGGCGGAGACGCACGACTTCGCAGTCATGAATGCCGGGTCATCGCCGAAGAAGGTGTTCGTGCAATCGGCCGCTCCGATGACTGACTTGGTGATCCAGCGCGAGTCGGCGCCGTACTTCACCAGTGTCGGAGCAGGCACGGTGAACGAGGCGCCTTCCTGGGCCAACAAAGTTCCCGCGGCAGGGGCAGGCTGGGTCTGCGTGTAGCACGCCTTCGCCACGTACTCCAGCGGGTCGCGGCCGAAGCTTGCGTTGTCGCACACCACGTTGCCGGACAACTCCTTGCTGGTCCAGGACGAGTTCGCGCCGTACTGCACCGTCGTCAACGAGGCCAGGCTGAATGTCTGGCCTTCGTCGGCGACCTTGATCCAACTCGAGTCGAACTTGCCGAGCTCTGCCCCCTTTCCTGCGGCGGGCTCCACTGCCGGTGCAGCCGGCGAAGCCGCCGGCGCATCCGTGCTTTGAGGGAGAGCGAAGCTGCCGCCTGGGCCGCTTCCGCCCCCTCCGCAACCTGCGAGTGCGCCTGCTGCGACAAGAAGCAGAAGCGCGCGTTTGTTGATCTTTGTCACACTGAAGCTCATGGTCGATCCGTGGTCGAGAAAAAGAAGTCCCCTGCGCTTCCAAAAGGGCGCAAAGAAATCGATAAGAAATTGCTGGAGCGGGAAGGGCTGTTCGCCGCGTGGGCTAAAGGGATGTGGCACGTTGTCCGTGCTCGACCCTGTCCGTGGTGTGGGGCCTGAGGCCGCCGGACATCGAACCCAACTGGACCGCGGCGACAGCCTTATCGTTCTTCAAGAGAACGTCCACGTGTCGCCCTTCCTCCGCGCGGTGCCACTGCGATTCGATCGTCAGAGCTGCAACCGATTTGTCATCGGTTAATTTGAGTACTTAGGTAAGCAGCATGCGCTGCGTGGCGTCGCTGCAGTCTGCTGCGACCGAAGCCTTCATTAGTGTTGCCTTTTATTGTTTCAATAGATTTCTGAACTGATGTTATTGTCGGTTCATCAATCTCTTTTGCGCCAAATCAAAGGCAGGAACGCAGGCACAACTTCACGTCTTGGCTGGGCGAAATCGAAACGCGCTCGATTGAAGCAATTCGACTTAACAAGCCATTTCGGAGACGTCGGGACTCTTTTGCGCGATCAGCGAATACTTAATTCAGATTAAGTTGAAAGAGTTAGAGCCTTGAGAGCATGCCGATCAATGCAAGGTGAACCGCCAAGGGCTGGCCGGGGCATTCATTGAGCTGTCGGCGCGCGACGACACGTGTTTGGCCGAGGCAATCAATTGACCCGGCACGGACCGAGTCGATTCGTCGACTTGGATCTTGGAAGACCAGGGAAGGTCGCGCCCAGGGTTGGGTGCACTGAACCTTGGTTCAGTGCAGCGCCGGTAGCGTGACGGGCTACCGAGAGCCGGTGTTGTCGTGCTTCGCCGCTCCGCCGGGCGTCGTTCCGTCGGCCTGCGGTATCGACAACGGGGTGACTTCGACCTGTACCAGGCCGTCTTCTCGCGAAATGCCGATCTCGCGTGCCGTGGCGGGCGAAAGGTCGACGATGCGGCCCTTCACGTGCGGGCCACGATCCTGGATGGTGACCACCGCGCTGCGCCCGGTCTCCAGGTTGGTCACCCTGGCGGTGGTCCCGAGGGGCAGCGTCTTGCTGGCAGCGTTGTCGTCACGCGGGTCCATGCGGGTGCCGTCCGCCATCTTTCGGCCCGTGAATTTGTCAGCGTAGAAGGACGCCTTTCCGACCTGCTTGCTGCCGCTGCGGTCGAGGCCGGGTTTGGCTGCCGAAGATGGTTTCGGAGTCGGGGCCGGCGCGATCGACTGCGGCGAGGTCGGCGACGCCTCGCGCGATGAACCCCCATCCGGGGCGGAGCCTTGCGCAGCCCGGTCCCGCGGCGCGGGAGCGATGACGCAGCCGGAGACCACGCATGCGATGCAGACCCTGAGCGCCGCGAGGCGCCGGAAAGACGGGAGCGTCGACATGGCAGCGAGCCTCGTCGCGATCAGCCATGCCGCTTGAAGTACTGCACCTCGCGCTCGTGCTGCTCGGCCTGCACGCGAGTGTCGAAGGTGCCGAGGTTGCGCCGTCGGCCGGTCTTGGGATCGACCTTGCGCGAATACAGGCGGTATTGGCCCGATGCCAGCTTTCGGATCATGGTGGCCTCCGTTGCGGACGATGTGGATGCAGCCAGCCTTTCCTGTCCGGCGCACGCAATGTGTCGGACGCCGCCGATTTGCCTGGCGGATTCCGCCGCGCAGGCGTGCGGGGGGAGGAGGATGAAGCGGGAGCAGCCATCACAATCGCCATGCAGCAGCAGCTTGTTCGACGCATACCGATCGATCTCTCCTCTTTCAGCCACACATGTTCACCCTCATCCGCATGACGATCCAGCGCGCCAGGAAAGAGCGCCTGCCCCAGGTTGCCGGGAGCCTGACGTTCACGACCTTGCTTTCCATCGTGCCCTTGCTGGCAGCGAGCTTCGCGCTGCTCACGCGGTTCCCGAGCTTCACGCAGTTCAAGGTCGCGATCCAGGAGTTCTTGCTGGGCAGGCTGCTTCCGGCGGACATCGCACGCACGGTCCTGAAGTATCTGAACCAGTTCGCCTCGAACGCCAGCAGCCTGACCTGGCTCGGCTCGCTCTTCCTGGTGGGCACAGCCGTTGCGATGTTGCTGACTGTCGAGAATGCGATGAACCAGATGTGGGAGGTGAGGAGGAATCGGCCGTTCTTCAAAAGGGTCGGCGTGTACCTGCTGATGCTGGCCGTCGGGCCACCCGTGGTGGGTCTGAGTCTGTGGGCAACGTCCTATGTGCTCGGTGCGTCTCTGGGCCTCATCGGCGCGCTGCCGCGATCGCTCGCCTTCATGCTCGACCTCGGCCCGCTCGTGCTGGGCGTCATCGCACTCACGAGCATGTTCTATCTCGTTCCGAACACCAAGGTGCGCCTGCGCGACGCCGTCGCGGGCGGCTTGGTCGCCAGCGTGGCTTTCGAGTTCGGCAAGCGCGGCTTCGCCACTTACCTGGTCAAGGTGCCGACCTACAAGGCGCTGTATGGGGCTTTCGCGGCTTTCCCCATCTTCTTGCTGTGGGTGTACTTCTCGTGGCTGGTCACCTTGATCGCGGCCATGATCACGGCCAACATGGCTCGCGCGCGACGTCGACCGGCAGGCAAGGCGGCCCGCACCTAGCAGCACGGCATGGGTTGGCCGTCGAGAAGCCGGCCTTGTTGGCTGACGGTGACCCTTCGGGTTCTGTTTGAAATCTGCGGCAGAGTTGGCACTCAGATGGCGGCACTGCGGGCGCATCTGACAAACGGCTCAATGAGCGGGCTGTTCAGATCGCTGCGCCAGCAGACCGCAACATCGAAGGCATCGTTCGCGTCGAGCAGCGGCTTGAACTTCAGCCCTTGCGGGCTACCCAACTCTGCACAGGCCGGGAGGATGGCCAGTCCTTCACCAGCCATGACCAGGGCCAGCGCCGAATGCACGGTTTCTACACGGTGCGCGATCTGCATCGTGACGTGGTGGCGCCTGAGAAGGGTCGCAACGATCGAGGAATCCGCTCCTTCCATGTAGGTCGGCAGACCGATCAGCTTGCGTCCCTGCAGTGTCGACAGCGGGATCGCGCGCATCCGAGCCAGCGGCGAATTTGCGGGCACCGCCACGCGCAGCGGCTGCCTGCCCACGATGGTGGTCGCAATGCCCTCTCGCAATATCGGGGGCATGCACACGGCGACGGTCACTTTCAGGTCGACGATCAATTGCTCGTAGGTGAGCGCGCTCATCTCGACGAACTGGAGATCGACATCGGGCATGGTCTGCCTCAGCGCCGGCACCAGCCTTGGCAGCACGGCATAGCCGAGGGCAAACATGTAGCCCACGGTCAAGCGGCCTCGACGTCCCGCCGCCACCGCCCGTGCAGCTTCGACGCCGTCGTGTGCGAGTGCCAGGGCTTCCCTGGCGCGCGCCAGCAGGGCGCTGCCGGCATCGGTCAACAGCATGCCGCCGGCCACGCGACGGAACAGCGGCGTGCCGATCTGCGCCTCGAAATTTCGGATCTGTACCGACAGCGGCGGCTGCGCCATATGCAGGCGCAGCGCCGCCTTGCCGACACTGCCCGCCTCGGCGACGGCAACGAAATAGCGCAGGCTTCGAAGATCCATCAACCCATACTAATGTCGTATGGGTGTGTTGTATATGAGTATTGGACTACTCGGGAGCGGCATGCGAATCTGCGGTGCAAGCGGACTGATGTACAGGCCGCCGAAAGGGTAGACGCAGATGAGCGAGGCGTTGTGTTTCTTGTCCGCGACGCAGCTGCGCGGAGCGATCGCGCGGCGTGAGGTGTCGCCGTTTGAAGTCACGCGGGCTGTGCTCGAGCGTGCCGAGCGGCTTCAGCCGGTCCTGAATTGCTTCATCACCATCTGCGCAGACGAGGCCATGGAAGAAGCGCGCGCCGCCGAGAGGGCGCTCATGCGTGGAGAGCCCCTGGGACTTCTGCATGGCGTGCCCTACACCTGCAAGGACATCGTGAATACCGGCGGCGTGCGAACCACCTACGGCTCGAAGCTGTTCGCGGACAACGTGCCCGAAAGGGATGCAGAGGCCGTGGCGCGGCTGCGGCGGCAGGGCGCCATCCTGGTGGGCAAGACCACCACGTCCGAGTTCGGTGCGAAATGCCTGACCGACGCGCCGCTGTTCGGACGCACGCGCAATGCCTGGAGTGCGCAGCACACCAGCGGCGGCTCCAGCGGCGGGGCGGCTGTTGCGGTGGCCGCCGGCATCGCGCCCATCGGCGTCGCCACGGACGGTGGCGGGTCGACGCGCATTCCGGCTGCCTGCAACGGCGTGGTGGGCCTCAAGCAGAACATCGGCACGGTGCCCCACAGCCAGGTCGAGGATGTGTTCGGCAATCTGACCTATGTCACGCCGATGACCCGGGATGTCGCCGACACTGCGCTGATGCTGCAAGCCATGGCGGGAGGCGACGCCTCCGACCCATGGTCGGTCGGCGTGCCGGTGCCCGACTACACGAGGGCCGCGAGCGCCGGCGGCGATCTTCGCGGAACGCGCGTGCTGTTCTGCGCCGCGCCCGAGGGCCGCATCGTATCGGCGGAAGTGGCCAAGGCCTTCGAGGCCTCGCTGGACCGTCTGCGCTACCTCGGGGCTGAACTCAGCGAGATGCCGGCAACCCGCTTCAATGTCGAACCGCTGTGGCGTGCCATCAACCACACCGTGTGGCGCACCCGGTTCGGCGAGATGGCGAGAGAGCAGCCGGAGCTGCTCAGTCCTTCGCTGCTGCAACAGCTCGCCCTGG
This sequence comes from Variovorax paradoxus, assembly GCF_018614915.1. Taxonomy (GTDB): domain Bacteria; phylum Pseudomonadota; class Gammaproteobacteria; order Burkholderiales; family Burkholderiaceae_C; genus Variovorax; species Variovorax paradoxus_K. The sequence goes on from NZ_JAGGNU010000052.1 coordinate 5,461, forward strand.
CCAGCGACGTGAGCGGGGCTGATTACCAGCGCGCGATGTTCGAGCGGACCCAGCTGTTCCGCCACGTCCAGACGCTGCTGGGTGACAGCGACTTCCTGGCGATGCCCACGCTGTCGCGCACGGCGCTGGCTATCGACCAGGACCTGTTCGGCACGCTCGAGATCGACGATCGCGTCTTTCCTGAAGTTCGTTCGAACTGGTTTCCGTGGACCATGCCTTTCAACCTCACCGGGCATCCCGCCATCAGCCTGCCCAACGGTTTCGGCCGCTCAGGCCTTCCGATCGGGCTGCAGCTCGTCGGGCGCTTCCGGCGAGAGGCCGAACTGTTGCGCCTGGCAGCGTTGCTGGAAGCGTCTCATGAACTTTTGTCTTTCCGACCAGACCTGGGGTGAACCATGAAGCTTCGTGCAGCAGTCCGTTTCGTCAACGTCGTCACCGCGCTGGTTCTGGCTGCGGCAGCACTGCTGCCGCACCGCTCCGCGCAGGCGCAGTCGCAATCGCGGTCGGGTGCGAACCAGCCCGTGAAGCTGATCGTCGGCTTTCCGCCGGGCGGCGCGCTGGACATCCTGGCGCGCGCCATCGCGGAGCACATGCGCGTCGCGACCGGCGAGCCGGTGCTCGTCGACAACCGGCCGGGCGCGTCGACGCGCATTGCCATCGAATCCGTGAAGCGGGCGAAGCCGGATGGCCGAACCATCCTGCTCGCCTCCACCGCGCCGCTGGTGATCTTTCCGATGACCTACAGGCAGTTGAGCTACGACGTCGACAAGGACTTCGTGCCTGGCGCAACTGGTGGACGTTCCGACGGTTGTCTCCACCGGACCGGAGCAGCCTTACAAGACGATGCAGCAGTTCGTGGCATGGGTGCACGCGCATCCCAAGGAAGGCAGCTTCGGCATGACCTCGCTGGGAGGCACGCTCCATTTCTCGGTCATCGGCTTGTCCAAGGCGATCGGCGTGCCGCTCACCGCCGTGGCCTACAAAGGGGGAGCACCACTTGCGACCGACATCGTCGGTGGGCAGATTCCCATCGGCACCGACGCGCTGGCCAGCCAGCTCGAGCTGCATCGCTCGGGCAAGCTCCACATCCTGGGCGTGTCGGGTGTACGGCGCAATCGCGCACTGCCTGAGGTGCCGACGCTGAAGGAGGCGGGCATCGACGCGTTCGACCATGCCAATGCTTCCTACGGCGCCTATGTACCGGCCGGTACGCCGCGCGACGTGGTGGAACGGCTGGAGCGCGAGCTGATTGCAGCGGTTCGCAGCCCCCAGGTCCAGGCCCAGCTGGCGCGCATCGGACTCGATCCGCTCGGGCTGCCCGGCACCGAGCTCGCGAAGACACTCAAGACCGAACGCGTCTTCTGGAAGCCGATCGTCGAAGCGTCGGGTTTCAAGGCGGACGAATGATCGATCGGTACCGCAACCCCAGGAGACAAGGATGAAGAAGCTCACATCGGTGATCGAAGCAGGAAACGCGGCGCCGGCCGGCATGTCCACCGACGAATGGCAGCTCCGGTGCGAGCTGACGGCCTGCTTCCAGCTGACCGATCTCTACGGCATGTCCGACGTTGCGTCGACGCACATCTCGGTGGCGCTGCCCGGCCCGCAGCACCACTTCCTGGTGAACCCCCTGGGCGTGCTGTTCGACGAGATGACGGCTTCCGCACTGCTGAAGGTGGACCTGGAAGGCCGGGTGGTGGAGGGCGATCCGTCGCTCCTCAATCCGGCTGGCTTCATCATCCACAGCGCGATCCACATGGCGCAGACCGAGCTGGTGTGCGTCATGCATTCCCATACCGACGCCAACAACGCGGTGGCGATGCAGGCAGCAGGCCTGCGTCCCCTCAGCCAGAAGGCCATGGTGATGCTCGATTTCCTCGGCTACCACGACTACGAAGGCGCCGCGCTGGACGAGGACGAGCGCGCGAGGCTGGTCAGGGATTTGGGACCGACGGGCCGTGTCCTGATTCTGCGCAATCACGGTGCGCTGACGGTGGGTCGCAGCGTGGGCGAGGCTTTCTGCTGGATGCTGCGGCTGGAGACGGCCTGCAAGTACCAGATCGGCGGCCTGGCCGGCCATGTCGAACTGCAAGAGCTGTCGGAGGCGACCATCGCCCACACGCGCGCCCAGGGTCGCAGGATGCTGGGCAGCGGGGGCTTTCTCGAGTGCGGCAAGTTCGAATGGCCCGGATTGGTCCGCAGGCTCGAGCGCGAGCGCGGCTGCGCCTACCGCAGCTGACGAGCCTGGCGCTTCTCGCCTAGCGCGGCCAGGCGCTCGGCCGTCGCGGACGAACGCAGAGAACCTTCGTAGGCGGCGCGTCCCGCCGGTTCGGACCAGGCCCCTAGCGCGAGCTGATCGATGTGCTGCTTCATCGATCTCACTGCCGCTCGCTCGCATTCCAGGATCGAACCCACATAGTCCTGAACCTTCGCGTTCAGCGCCTCGGGCTCGACCAGATCCGTCAGGTAACCGATCCGCAGAAGCTCTTCGGCATCCAGGGTCTGCGCCGTCAGGAAGATCTTCTTTGCAGCCGTGGGCCCCAGTCTGGTGACGAAGCGGCGCAAGCCGCCCGGATAGTAGTGAAGGCCGAACTTCGCCGCCGGCATGAAGAGGCGGCTTCCCCGCACGCCGATGCGGAAATCGCAGCTCATGGCCAGGTCCGTCCCGCCGCCGTAGGCGCTTCCGTTCATCGCGCAGATCGTCGGGATCTCGAGCTGCTCGATGCGGTCCAGCATGTCTTCGAAGCTGCGGTCGAGCCGGGAGCCGATCTGGCCCAGCGTGTAGCCCGAGCAGAAGGTCTTCTGCCCGCTGCCGGTGACGACGAGCACCGAGACCTCCGGTCTTTGGCCGATGTCTTCGAGGTGGCGCGAGATGACGCCTGGATCATCCGCATCGATGCGGTTGTGTTGCTCCGGCCGGCGCAAGGTGAGGGTCGCGACGGCACCTTCTATTTGCAGAACGGGGCTTTCGGAGACCATCATGCCGCCACGCTTTCGGTGGCCTGAGCGATGGCGCCGTCTGCCGCGAGGGCGTCGATCTCGCGCTCGCTGTAGCCATATTCACGCAGGACCTCGAAGGTGTGCTGTCCCAGAAGAGGAGGCGCCTTGCGGATCGAGGCGCCGTCCATCGCGTCGAGCCTGATCGGGGAACCAACCTGGCGGAGCGTGCCCAGCTCGGGATGCTCGATCTCCTCGACGAATCCGTTGTGCTGCACCTGTGCGTCATTGAAGACGTCCGCCAGGTTGTTGATCGGCCCGGCAGGAATGTCCGCCTCGATGAGGATGCGCGTCCAGGCTTCCCGGGTGTCGGTCTTCAGACGCTCCTCGATGAACGCCTTCAGCTCATCGCGGCGTTCGATCCTCGCCGCGTTGCTTGCGAAGCGCGGGTCGTCGACAAGATGACCGAGGCCCAGCAGCGCGCACAGCTTCTGCCACATCTCCGTCGTCGCAGGCGCGATGTTCAAGGGGCCGTCGGCAGCCTGGAACACGCCGTAGGGAGAAATCACCGGATGCGTGTTGCCGGACAGCTTCGGCACCTCACCCAGGCTCAGATAGCGTTGCCCTTGCACGCTGAGCAAGCCGATCAACCCGCCAAGCAGCGAAGTTTCGACGCGCTGGCCCTTGCCGGTGCGCTGACGCTCGTTGAGCGCAGCAAGCACACCGATGGCACACCACATGCCGGCGGTCTGGTCGCCGATCGCAACGCCCACGCGCAGGGGGCCTGACGCTTCGGAGCCCGTGACGCTCATCAGGCCCGAGTAGCCCTGGGCGATCTGGTCGAAGCCGGGTCGTTGTCCGGCCGGGCCGGTACGGCCGAAGCCGGTGATGCCCGCATAGATCAAGCGCGGATTCTCTTCGCGCAAGGCCTCGTAGGCCAGGCCCATCGACTCCATGGCGCCGGGGCGGAAGTTCTCGGCGATCACGTCGCATTGGCGAGCCATCCCGCGCAGCAGCTCCATGGCACGAGGGTCCCGGAAATTGATGGCAATGCCTCTCTTGTTCCGGTTGCCGCTCAGGTAGTAGGCGCTGGTGCCTCGATCGAAGGGCCCCCAGTTTCGGATCATGTCGCCCGCCAAGGGCTCCACCTTGATGACGTCCGCACCCATGTCCGCCAGGATCATGGTGCAGAAGGGTCCAGCCAACGCCCGGGTCAGATCGAGCACCCGGACGCCAGCCAGCGGAAGTTCTGCGGTGGCCATGTAAGTCTCCTAAAAAAAGCTTGTGCTTCAACGCTGTGAACTCTATATTGCATACAACCGTTATGCAATCCATGGAGACACCGATGAAGAAACCCAACATCCTTTTGATCATGGCCGACCAGCTCTCGGCGCCCGTTCTTCCCTTCCACGGCAACACGGCCGTCAAGGCCCCGCACCTGCAGGCGCTGGCCGAGCAATCCGCGGTCTTCGACAACGCCTACTGCAACTTCCCCTTGTGTGCGCCCGCACGCTTCTCGTTGCTGGCCGGGCAGTTCGCCACCCGCATCGGTGCCTATGACAACGCGTGCGAATTCGAAGCCTCCACGCCGACGCTTCCCTACTACCTCGGGCACGAGGGCTACAAGACCATCCTCAGCGGGAAGATGCACTTTGTCGGCCCCGACCAGAAGCACGGATTTCAGGAACGGCTCACGACGGACATCTATCCGGCCGATTTCGGGTGGGCGGCAGACTGGAAGGAGGGCGAGTTCAGCTTCTATTCGCCTGGCCACAATCTCAGCACCGTCGACGAGAGCGGCGAGTGCTTCCGCAGCCTGCAGCTGGACTACGACGAAGAGGTCGAAGCCAAATCCATCCAGCGCCTGTACGACCTGGCGCGCGATGGCGAGCAACCCTTCTTCATGTGCGTGTCGTACACCCACCCGCATCCGCCGTTCCACATCCTTCCGGAGTACCTCGACAGATACAAGCGCGAGGAGATCAACCTGCCCACGGTAGGAGACATCCCCATGGAGGAGCGCGACATGCTGAGCCGCTGGATCCAGTACTCCCATGGCCTGGACAAGCAGACGGCGAACGAAGAGCAGATCCTGCGGGCCCGCCACGCCTACTACGCGATGGTCAGCTACATCGACGACAAGGTGGGCAAGCTGCTGGAGACGCTCAAGCGTACGGGCTTCGACGAGAACACGATCGTCATGTTCACCTCGGACCACGGCGACATGCTGGGCGAGCGCGGCATGTGGTTCAAGCGCGTGTTCTTCGACTGGTCTGCCAAGGTGCCGCTGCTGATCAGGCGCCCCGGTACCGCCGCCGGGCGTCGCATCGCCGAGCCGGTCTCGCACGTCGACATCCTGCCGACCCTGCTGGACTTCGCCACGGGCGACAACAAGCACGAGTGGGTGGAGCCGGTCGATGGAAGGTCATTGAAGCCGCTCGTCGAAGGGGCGGCAGAGCGCGAGGACGCCACCGCCTTCGTCGAATACACCGCAGAAGGCGTGACCGGCCCCTGCTGCATGCTGCGCAAGGGACGATACAAGTTCGTCTACACGCACGGGTACCCGGACCAGCTGTACGACATGGCGTCCGATCCCAACGAACTGCGCAATCTCGCTGCCGAGCTGCCGGACGTGCTGGCCAGCCTGAAGGCCGAGGTCGAGGCGCGCTGGGATGCGGAAGGCATCAAGGCGCGCGTGCTCGCCAGCCAGGCCCGTCGCCTGTTCATCAAGGACCTGCCCGATGCGCTGCAGCCGGTGTGGGACTACCAGGCCAGCGTGGACGACACCAAGCGCTTCGTCAGGCGGGGCAGCGCACGCATCATCAAGGTGAAGAAGCGCTGGCCGGTGGTGGCGGACATCAAGAGCTGAATCCTCAGGAAGAAGGAGACAAGCATGATGGAAGAAAGACTCGCTTGCGAGACCAATCCCGCTCGACTCGCCCAAGCGCTCAGCGGTGTCAATCTGATTGACGGCAAGCTGACCCCCGCCTGTTCGGGCGAGACCCTGCCGGTCATCAATCCGGCCACGGGGCGCCAGATCGGCACGGCAGCTGCCAGCAATGCCGCCGACGTTGCCGCCGCGGTCGAAGCGGCGCAACGCGCCCAGCCGGCATGGGCCGCCATCGCCGCGCGCAAGCGCGGAACCATGCTCGCCGAATGCGCGCGTCTGCTAAGCGCCCACGTCGAGGAACTGGGGCGGCTGGTGGCGCTGGAAACCGGCAAGGCGCTTCGAACGGAAAGCCGCGTGGAGGCCTCGGTCGTCGCCGACGCGCTGCAGTTCTATGGCGGGCTCGGGTCGGAGCTGAAGGGGGAGTCCGTTCCCTTCAGTCCCGAAATGCTCACCGTGACCACGCGCGAGCCGGTCGGCGTGGTGGGCGTGATCATTCCGTGGAATGCGCCCATGATGCTGATGGCGCTGAAGATCGCGCCGGCGATCGTCGCAGGCAATTGCGTCGTGGTGAAGTCCGCGGAGGAGGCGCCGCTGGCCGTGCTTCGCGTGTGCCAGATCCTCAATCAACTTCTGCCGCCGGGCGTGTTGAACATCGTTTCCGGCTTCGGGCCCGAATGCGGTGCCCCCCTGGTGGCGCACCCCGGCGTACGCAAGATCACATTCACGGGCTCCGTCGAAACGGGCAGGCTTGTCGCCAGGGCTGCGGGCGAGAAGCTCATCCCCGTGACATTGGAGCTCGGCGGCAAGAGCCCGATGATCGTCATGGGCGATGCCGACATCGACAAGGCCGTGGCCGGCGCAGTGGCCGGCATGCGCTTCACGCGCCAGGGCCAGAGCTGCACCGCGGCAAGCCGGATCTTCGTCCACGAAAGTCTTCACGACGAATTCGTGGCGAAGGTCAAGGCCCGCGTGGACGCCATGAAGATGGGCGATCCGCTGGACGAAGCGACGGACATCGGCACCCTCATTTCGAGGGAGCAGCGCGACAAGGTCTTGGCGTACATCGAATCGGGCCGCAACAGCCCCGGTGCATCGGCCATCGAATGCTCGGCCCTTCCGTCGGACGACGCCTTGAGGGAAGGGCTCTTCGTGCGGCCGGTCATCTTTACCGGCCTCGACAACCACAGCCGGCTGGCGCGCGAGGAGATCTTCGGGCCCGTCACCTGCGTGATCGCGTTCTCGAGCTACGAGGAAGCGCTCGCGCAGGCGAACGACAGCGACTACGGGCTGGCGGCAACGATCTGGACGCGCGACCTGAAAACCGCCCTGGATGCGAGCCGCAGGCTCGAGGCGGGATTCGTGCAGGTCAACCAGAACATCGTTGTTCAACCGGGCCTGTCCTATGGCGGCGTGAAGCAGTCCGGATTGGGTCGCGAGGCCTCCCTGGAGGCCATGCTGGATCACTTCACGCACAAGAAGACTGTGATGTTCAACCTGGGATAGCGGGGCCCTTCGGGCTGCATTGAAAGGAGACAAGCCAATGACGACCATCGGATTCATCGGACTCGGCAACATGGGCATGCCCATGGCAGTCAACCTGCGCAAGGCCGGGTATGAGATCAAGGCCTTCGACACGAGCCCGGCCGTGCTGGATCAGGCGGCCGGGCACGGAATGAAGCCGCAGGCCAGCGTCTCCTCGGTCGTCGAGGGCGCGCGCTTTGTGGTGTCGATGCTGCCGAGCGGCAAGCATGTGCTCGACGTGATGGTCGCGAACGAAAAGCTGGCGTACGCGCAAGACTGCGTGGTGATCGACTGCTCGACCATCGACATCGCTTCTTGCGCGACCTTCCATCAGGCGCTGTCGCAACGCGGCATTCGCACGCTGGACGCGCCGGTGTCCGGAGGCGTGGGCGGGGCGGCGGCGGGCACGCTGACCTTCATGGTCGGCGGAACCGATGAAGCCTTCGCCGAGGCGCGGCCGATCCTCCAGGCCATGGGCAAGAACGTCATTCATGCGGGAGCAGCAAGCGCCGGCCAGGCCGCGAAGATCTGCAACAACATGATCACGGGAATCTCCATGGTCGCCGTGTCCGAAGCGCTGAACCTGGCCAGGCAGCTTGGACTCGATCTGCAGAAGTTCTTCGACATCGCGTCGACGTCATCGGGGCAATGCTGGTCCTTGACGAGCTATTCGCCCGAGCCCGGACTGGTCGCGACCTCGCCCTCGAACCGCGGCTACGAAGGCGGCTTCGCCTCGGAGCTGATGCTCAAGGACCTGCGCCTGGCCGAGCAGGCGGCCATGTCCAGCAACGCGCCGGTCTTGCTCGGCGCGGCCGCGGCGTCGCTGTACGCGATGCATTGCCACGCGGGAAAAGGTCGCCTGGACTTCTCTTCGATCATCCAGATGCTGAACACGCGCTAAGTCGGTGCCACGGTCAAGGCCCACAAAAATGGAGACAAGTCATGAAGCATTTCGTCAGCACGGTATTCAGGCTCTTCGTCTTTCTTGGCTTCCTGCATGGCGCGAGCGCCATTGCCGATAGCTCCGGCAAACTCATCATCGGATATCCGCCCGGTCAATCCGTCGACAGCATCGGGCGTCTGCTCGCGGATCGACTGGGCGAGGCGACGCGGCGAAGCTGGATCGTCGAGAACATGCCGGGCCAGGCCGGCAGCATCGCCTTGGCTGCGGTCGCCAAGATGCCTGCGGACGGCAGCGTTCTGACCTTGTCCGCATCGGCTGCGCTGGCGGGCAACCCCTTCCTCTATTCGAACGTGAGGTACGACCCGATCAAGGATTTCGAGCCCATCGGCCTGATCTACGATGCGCCGCTGCTGCTGTTGGTCAATGCCTCCTTGCCGGTCAAATCGCTGAATGAGCTGCTGGCCTACCTGCGCGCCAATCCGGGAAAGCTCAGCTATTCGTCGCCGGGCAATGGCTCTGTCTCGCATCTTGCGATGACCGAACTGTTGCGCCGCAGCGGTACGCAGATGCAGCACATTCCCTATCAGGGCGCGACCAAGTCGCTGTCCGATCTGGCCGGCGGACAGGTGCAGGTCTCGTTCGATGCGGTCGCGGCAGCGCAGCCCTTCCTGGCTTCCGGGAAGATCCGGGCCATCGCCATCAGCTCCAAGGAACGGGCCTCGGTGCTCCCGGAGATTCCGACTGTCGCGGAAAGCGGCATCGACGATTTCGACATGGTGCCCTGGGTGGGCCTGCTCGCGCCTGCGGGTACGCCGAAGGCGGATGTCGACAAGCTCAGCGCCGAGCTGGCCAAGATCGTTCGTTCGGAGGATTTCTCGAGGCGGATCGTCATGTTGGGCGCGCGACCGCGCGTGTATTCGGCGCCCGAGTTCAAGACCTTCCTTCGAAGCGAGGTCGCGCACTGGTCCTCCGTGATCAAGCGCTCGGGGGCGAGGCCGGAGTGAGTTCACCGATGCTGATCGGATCTTCGGAACGAGCCCGGCAGACGCGGCATGTCAGGTCGCTTCCCAACGGATTCACATTTCACCGCAGCGAGTGGATGGAGGGGGGCCGCGACCCGTTGCTGTCGCCGACGGTCTTCCTCGTGGAGCAGCCGCCCGGTGCGCTCCTGGCGCCTCACTTCCACACGCAGAACCAGTTCCAGGTCGTCATGGCCGGCGGGGGAAAGCTCGGTGCGCATGAAGTGGCCGCCGGCTCCGTGCACTATGCAGGCGCGTACACCGGCTACGGGCCCGTCGTCGCGGGACCCGAAGGCCTCAGCTACTTCACGATCCGCGCGGTCTTCGAGAGTGGGGCGAACTTCATCGACAGCGCGCGTGACAAGATGGTGCGCGGCCCGAAGCGCCATGTTCAGGGGCCGCCGCTGGCAAGTGCCGCGGAAAGCGAACTCGCAGCCCTCGCGATACCGCGACGCGTCCATCTGATCGAGCCGCAATCCGACCAACTCGAAGCCTGCGTCTGGTACCTGCCTCCCGCTGGCAGCATCGAGGCGCCGCCACCGGCGGCGTCCGGCCAGTTCCACTTCGCGATGGCCGGAAGCTTGCGGCACGGCGACGGTTGGCTCAGCGGCTGGGAATGCCGCTACGTGGCCTCGTCCGAACCGGCTTGCCTGCTGGAAGCCGGACCGCAGGGCCTGCAGGTGCTCGTGCTGCAGGTGCCGGCGAAGGCCACCGAATACCTCGCTCATCGAGCCCATGAACGCTGATGAGAGCGCAGGAAGTCATGCGGTATAACCAAGACATGACCATGCCAATGACCAAGGCGCGCGCCAAGAGGGAGACGCCAACGCTGTCGGCGGAACAGGTCTGCGACAAGATCCGCAGCGCCATTCTTGCGGGCGAGCTCAAGCCTGGCGACAAGTTGACCGAGCAGGACCTGGCCGAGGAATATTTCGTCAGCCGCACGCCGGTCAGAGAAGCCATCCGGCAACTCGAGGTGGAACGCCTGGTCTCCCGCACTCGGTTCGTGGGCGTGACCGTGGCCCAGCTGAAGCCTTCCGAGATCATCGAGTTGCTCGACATCCGCGAAGTACTGGAGGGACTGGTGGCCCGGCGCGCGGCCACGGAGATTCAGCCCGCGCAGCGCACTCGGCTCCGCAAGACTTTCGAACAGATGGCCAAATCCGCAAAGGACGGCGATGTTGCCAAGTACCTGGATGCGGCACTGGCCTTTCGGAGAATTCTGGCCGAATGCTCGCGCAGCGAGACTCTCATCCAGTACGTGATGGCGATCGAGAACCGCCTCCGATTGATGGGCAAGCGAACTGCGCTGATTCCAGGGCGCATGCAGGCCGCCATCACGGAGCACAGGAAGCTCCTGCAGGCCATCGAGGCCGGGGATCCCGAGGCCGCCGAGCAGTTGAACCGGGAGCGCATACAGCACATCCGTGCCGATGTCGAACGGTCATTTTCGTTCTCCATCCTCTGACGCGTTTTCCGGAGGGCGATGGGCGCGACAGTGTTCATCTCGGTGTAGAGCAAGGCGCGGCGCCTCAGCGCTCGCGCGCGGCGCGGCGCAGCACCTGGGTGATCGGCTCCACCAGATACTGGAGTGCGGTGCGCTCGTCCCCCTGGAGGTAGATCTCGGCCGGCATGCCGGCCTGCAGCTTCAGGTCTCCCGCCGTCGCCAACGACGCCGGATCGGCCTCGACCAGCACCGAGTAGTAGGGGGCGCCGGTCGCGCGGTCGATCAGGCGGTCGCCCGACACGTAGACCACCTTGCCGTGCACCAGCTGCGTCGTGCGGTACTTGAAAGCCGTGAAGCGGATGTCGGCCGGCTGACCGCGGTGGATCCGGCCGATGTCCTCGGGACGCACGCGCGCCTCCGTCACCAGGCGCGTATCGTCCGGCACGACGTCGGCGATCGTCTCGCGCGGAGGGATCACTGCGCCGGGCGTCGAATACTTCAGGTCGATGATCTCGCCGCTGGTCGGCGCCGTGATCACCTGGCGCGCCGAGGCATCGGCCGACTTGCGCTGCTCCTGCTCGATCTCGGCCAGCCGCGCCGCCGTGGCCTTGAGCTGATCGCTCGCCTGCTGGCGGTAGTCGCCCTCCAGCGAGCGGATGCGCAGATCGGCATCGACCGTACGCTGCTCGGCGCGCGCCAACTCCGCGCGCCGTTCCTCGAGCTTCACGCCGTAGTCGGCCACCGTGCCTTCGAGCTGAGCGATGCGTGCGGCCGAGATGTAGCCGTCCTTGAGCAGCTTGCGGTTGGTCTCGAGGTCGTTCTTCTGGAATTTCATCGACTCGCTCGCCTGCACGATCTGGGCCCGCAGCGCGGCGATTTCCTCGGCCACCTTCTGGCGCTGCGAACGCAGCAGGCCTGTCTGTCCCGACAGCGCATCGCGCCGCGCCTCGAACAGCGCGCGCTCCTTGGCCATCTGCCCGGCCAGGCGCGGGTCGGCTGCCGCAGTCGCGATCACGTCCGGTGGGAAGGTGATCGTGCGCGCCATGCTCTGCTCGGCGTCGAGCCGCGCGAGGCTCGCGCGCTCGGTCTTGACGCGATGGTCCAGCCGGTTGCTGTCTGCATCCACCGAAACGTCGCCCAACACCAGCAGGGGCTCTCCCTGCCGCACGCGCTGGCCGTCGCGCACCAGGACCTCGCGCACGATGCCGCCTTCGGCGTGCTGCACCGGGCGCCGGTTCAGGTCCACCTTCAGGTGGGCCTGCGCCACCACGGCGGACGACAGCGGCGCCAAGCCGAGCCAGGCCGCGGCCGGCAGCAGTCCGCAGAACAGCACGGCCATGCCCCAGTGCGCGAGATGCCGCGCTTCGCGCACATGAAGTGCCAGTGGATCATTGGCCGCGACCGCAGGTGCCGTAAGGTTCATGACACCGCTCATGACACCTTCTCCGCCGAACGCGCCGGCATCATGACCACCTGGGCACCGCCCGTGTTCTGACCAGCACGCCTGATCGTCTGCATCACCTCCGCCGCCGGTCCGTACTGCTTGACGCGACCGGCTTCCAGCACCAGCAGCTTGTCCATGTGCTGCACCAGCGCGCCGCGGTGCGTGACGACGATCACGGTGACCTGCCCGCGCAGCGCCTTCAAGGCCTCCCCCAGCGCCAGTTCACCGGCCCCATCGAGGTTGGAGTTGGGCTCGTCCAGCACCAGCAGCCTGGGGTCGCCATAAAGCGCGCGTGCCAGCGCGATGCGCTGGCGCTGCCCCGGCGAGAGCATCACGCCCATGCTGTCGATGACGGTGTCGTAGCCCTCGGGCAATCCCAGGATCAGCGCATGCACGCCGGCGCGCTGCGCCGCCTGCACGACCTTGTCCGGGTCGACCTCGCCCAGCCGCGCGATGTTGTCGGCGACGGTGCCGGCGAACAGCTCGACGTCCTGCGGCACATAGCCGAGCCAGGGGCCGAGCTCCGCGCGCGACCATTGCGCGATGTCGACATCGTCCAGGCGCACGACCCCTCCATGGGGCTTCCACAGGCCTGTCAGCAGGCGCACCAGGGTCGACTTGCCGGCACCGCTGGGGCCGGTGATGGCCAGCGACTCGCCGGGCTCCAGGCTCAGCGATACGCCTGCAAGAATCATCCGCTCGCCCTGCGGCGGCCGGAACACCAGGTCCTGCGCGTGCAGGCGGCCGGCCGGCGCCGGCAGCGCCATGCGTTGCGGCTGGCGCGCGGTGGCGCCCAGCAGCTCGGACAGGCGCGCGAAGGCCAAACGCCCCTCGGCCAGCACGCGCCAGCTCCCCACCACCTGCTCCACCGGCGCCAGCGCCCTGCCGAGCAGGATGGTGCAGGCCACCAGGATGCCCGGCGTGCCTTCGCCCGCGATGACGAGGTAGGCACCCAGCGCCTGCAACAGGACCTGCACCGCCTGGCGCGTGGCGCGCGTGAGCGCCGCCATCGCCACCGACTTGCGCGCGGTCGGGCCCTGCAGCGCGGTCACGCCGGCGTTCAAACGTCGCCAGCGCCCGATCAGCGCCTCTCCCATCCCGAGAGACTGCGCCAGCTCCGCGTTGTGCATTGCGGATTCGAGGTAACGCGTGGCCGTGGCCGCTTCCTTCTGCAGCGCTTCGATGTCGCGGCGCGTGAGGCGGTCGTTCACGACGGCAAGGATGAGCATCAGTACCGACGCGGCGGCGGCGGCCATGCCCAGCAGCGGATGCGCCAGCCAGATGACGGCGACATAGACGAATGCCCAGGGTGTGTCGAACAGCGCCAATAGTCCCTGGGCGGAGAACAGGCTGCGCAGCGCCGTGACGTCGCGCAAGCCTTCGGAAGGCCCGCGCTCGGCGCGGCGCGCCGCGTGGGCCAGCATGACCTTGGCCACCGCCGGAGAGAGCTGCTCGGCGATCAGATTGCCCGCAACGCCCTGCAGCCGGCTGCGCAGGTAATCCAGCATCAGCATCAGGCCGAGGGCCACGGCGACGCCGAGCAACAGCACCAGCAGCGTCTCCTGGCTTTGGCTCGTGAGCACGCGGTCGAAGACCTGCAGCATGAAGAGCGCCGGGGCGAGCAGCAGCAGGTTCACCACGAAGGAGAAGCCCGCAACAAAAAGAAGCGGCCGCTTGAGAAGCTGGAGAAGGGGCTGCATGGCGATTTCCCTCGGGTGCCGCCGCCCGCGTCGGCGGGCGGCAGGCGGGAGCTCAGAGGCCGACCTTGATGTCGTTGTTGTCGAAGGTGTCGGCCGGATCGCTCAGCGTCAGCGTTGCCATCAGCGTCCGGTTGGCGGCGCTGAGGCCGTCCGCGTCGTAGTACAGGTTGCCCGTCGCGCTGTCGTAGATCACATGCACGCCGGCACCCACCGTGTCTCCGGCGCCACCGCCGTCCGAGGACGCGAACTCGGACGCCGCCAGCGTGCTTCCGCTCGCGGTCGAGAGGGCCGTGAAGGTGCCGAGCGACAGCTCGACCAAGTCGCCGCTCGCCGCAGATCCCGAGGCGTTGAAGTCGGTGATCGAGTCCACCGCATTCGGTGCCGAGTCGAAGACGAAGGTGTCGTTGTCCGCGCCGCCCGTGAGCATGTCGGCGCCGGTCCCGCCGACGATGCGGTCGTCGCCGGCCAGGCCGTCGATCACGTCGTTGCCACCGCCGCCGCGCAGCTGGTCGTTCGACGCCGAGCCGGTGATCGTGTCGGCGAAGGCGGTGCCGATGACGCCCTCGAAGTTCCTGTAGCTGTCGGTGCCGAGCCCGGCGGCGCTGGCATTGAAGCTTGTGGCGCTGCTGCCTTGCGTCAGCGTGAACGTGAGGCCGGCGGCGCCGTCGGAGAAGTCGAGCAGGTCACCGGCGCCGCCTGCGCCATCGAGCGTGTCGTTGCCGGCGCCGCCGCGGATGATGTCGTTCGATGCGCTGCCGGTGAGGGTGTCGGCCAGGCTCGTGCCGATCACGCCTTCGATGTTCTGATAGGTGTCGTTGTTGCCAAGCCCCGCAGTGCCGTTGGCGATGTTGGTCGATGCGGCACTCTGAACCAGCGTGAAATTGACTGCCACGGTTCCATCCGAGAAGTCGAGCAGGTCCTCGCTGCCGGCGCCGCCATCCATCAAATCGTTGCTGCCGGTCCCCCCTTGCAGCACGTCGTTGCCGGCACCGCCCGACAGGTTGTCGTTGCCGTCGCCGCCGATCAGGAGGTCGTTGCCGGCAGAGCCGACCAGCGTGTCGGCCCCATTGCCGCTCCCTCCGATGAAGACGTCGCCGGCCGCACCGCCGGTCAGAGTGTCGGCGCCGCCGCGCCCGTCGATGAAGGAGGCCTGGTATGCGCCGGTGGTGCTGAGGTCGATCGTCTCGCCGGTGTTCCCGGGGGACACGGTCCTGATGTCGATCGTCGCCGTCGCCGTCGCGGTCCCCCCGGCGCCGTCCGACACGGTGTACTGGAAGCTGCCGGCCGTGCTGCCGCTGGTGAAGCTGATCGTGCCGTTGACGGCGTCCAGGGTCAGGCCGGAAATTCCGACCGCGCTGCCGACGCTGGTGATCGCCAATGCGAGACCGTCGATGTCGGTGTCGTTGCCGAGCAGGGAGCTCACCGACAGCGTGACGAGGGTGCTGTTCGAGACAATGATCCTGTCGGCCACGCCAACCGGGTTGTCGTTCACCGCGGTGACGGTGATGCTCGCCGTGTCAGTCGCGCTCGAGAACGCGGAGCTACCTCCATTCGTCACGGTGCTCACCGTGGTGCCAGCCGTGCCGCTCGTCTGATCCCAGGCGCGGAAGGTGATGCCGTCGCTGACGGTCCCGCTGAAGTTCGAGTTCGCCTGGAAGTAGATACGCGTGTTCGAATCCGCAGCCAACAGCAGTGCGGACGAGTCCGACACCGCCCCCACCGCCATCCAGGCGGCGCCACCATTGGTGGAGTACCACCAGCTGCCGTTGGCGGCGTTCACGCCCGTCAATGCGATGCCGGTGATGGCGCCGTTGTCCGCATCGGTCACGTTGTCGAGGCCGCCGGCCGGCGGGTTCGGATTCACCAGGCTGGACACGAGCGTACCGACGGCCCCCGTCGGTGCGCCCGCATCCTCGTTGGCCGATGCCAGGACCGGTGTCGCGGCAGCGCTCAGGACCGGCGCCTCATTGGTACCGGCGATGGTCACAGTCACCAGCTGGCTGGCGGTCCCGTCGGACGAGACTGCGGTGAAGCTGTCGCTGATGGATTGGCCAGCGCCGAGCTGCTGGATTGCGCTCTGGCTGTTGTCGGCCGTGTAGGCCCAGGTGCCATCGGCCGCCAGCGTGAAGCTGCCGTAAGCGTTGCTGCCGACTGTGCCGGCCTGGGCCGTGAAGCTGGACTGGCCTGCATCCACATCGGCAATGGTCAGCGCGCCGCCGGTGCTCAGGTTCGGTGCTGAGGTGTCCTCGGTCACTGCGCCGCTGGCGACGCCGCCGATCACGGGCACGTCATTGGTGCCGGTGATGGTCACCGTCACCACCTGGCTGGCGGTGCCGTCGGACGAGACTGCGGTGAAGCTGTCGCTGAGCGACTGGCCGACACCCAGCTGTTGGATCGCGCTTTGGCTGTTGGCGGCCGTGTAGGCCCAGGTGCCATCGGCCGCCAGCGTGAAGCTGCCGTAGCCGTTGCTGCCGACGGTGCCGGCCTGGGCCATGAAGCTGGACTGGCCTGCATCAACGTCAGCAATCGTCAGCGCGCCGCCGGTGCTCAGGTTCGGTGCCGAGGCATCCTCGCTGACTGCACCGCTGGCCACGCCACCGATCACCGGTACATCGTTGGTTCCGGTGATGGTCACCGTGACCACCTGGCTGGTGGTGCCATCCGAGGACACCGCTGTGAAGCTGTCGCTGATGGATTGGCCTGCGCCCAGCTGTTGGATCGCCGCTTGGCTGTTGTCGGCCGTGTAGCTCCAGCTGCCGTCGGCCGCGAGCGTGAAGCTTCCGTAAGCATTGCTGCCGACTGTCCCGGCCTGGGCCATGAAGTTGGATTGGCCTGCATCCACATCGGCGATCGTCAGCGCGCCGCTGGTGCTCAGGTTGTTAGCAGAGTCATCCTCGCTCACCGCACCGCTGGCCACGCCGCCGATGACCGGTACGTCGTTGGTGCCGGTGATCGTTACGGTCACCACTTGGCTGGCCGTCCCGTCGGACGAGACTGCTGTGAAGCTGTCGCTGATGGATTGGCCTGCGCTCAGCTGCTGGATCGCAGCTTGGTTGTTGTCGGCCGTGTAGGCCCAGGTGCCGTCGGCCGCCAGCGTGAAGCTGCCGTAGCCATTGCTGCCGATGGTGCCCCCCTGGACCGCGAAGCTGGACTGGCCCGCATCAACGTCAGCAATGGTCAGCGCCCCACTGGTGCTCAGGTTCGGTGCTGAGGCGTCCTCGCTCACGGCGCCGCTGGCGACGCCACCGATCACTGGCACGTCGTTGGTGCCGGTGATGGTCACCGTGACCACCTGGCTCGCCGTGCCGTCGGACGACACCGCGGTGAAGCTGTCGCTAAGGGACTGGCCCGCACCGAGCTGCTGAATCGCGCTTTGGCTGTTGTCTGCCGTGTAGGCCCAGCTGCCGTCGGCTGCCAGCGTGAAGCTGCCATAGGCGTTGCTGCCGACTGTGCCGCCCTGGGCCGTGAAGCTGGACTGGCCTGCATCAACATCGGCGATCGTCAGCGCGCCGCTGGTGCTCAGGTTGTTAGCAGAGTCATCCTCGCTCACCGAGCCGCTGGCCACGCCGCCAATCACCGGTACGTCGTTGGTGCCGGTGATCGTTACGGTCACCACTTGGCTGGCCGTCCCGTCGGACGAGACTGCTGTGAAGCTGTCGCTGATGGATTGGCCTGCGCTCAGCTGCTGGATCGCAGCTTGGCTGTTGTCGGCCGTGTAGGCCCAGGTGCCGTCGGTCGCCAGCGTGAAGCTGCCATAGCCGTTGCTGCCTGCGGTGCTCCCCTGGGAAGCGAAGTTGGATTGGCCCTGGTCGACATCGGCGATCGTCAGCACGCCGCCAGTCGCAAGATTGCCACCCGCCACCGCAACGTCTTCCTGCACCGCACCGCTGGCCACGCCACCAATCATCGGCACATCGTTGGTTCCGGTGATGGTCACCGTCACCATCTGGCTGGCTGTGCCGTCGAAGGAGAGGGCGGTGAAACTGTCGCTGAGCGATTGACCTGCGCCTAGCTGTTGAATCGCCGCTTGGCTGTTGTCGGCCGCGTAGGTCCAGCTGCCGTCGGCCGCCAGCGCGAAGCTGCCGTAGCCGTTGCTGCCGACGGTGCCCGCCTGGGCCGTGAAGCTGGATTGGCCGGCATCCACATCGGCAATGGTCAGCGCACCACTGGTGCTCAGGTTGGGAGCAGAGGCATCCTCGCTCACCGCACCGCTGGCGACGCCGCCGATGACCGGTACGTCGTTGGTACCGGTGATGGTCACCGTGACCACCTGGCTCGCCGTGCCGTCAGACGACACCGCGTTGAAGCTGTCAGTGAGCGACTGGCCCGTACCCAGCTGCTGAATCGCGCTTTGACCGTTGTCAGCGGTGTAGGTCCAGCTGCCGTCGGCCGCCAGCGTGAAGCTGCCGTAGCCATTGCTGCCGACGGTGCCCCCCTGGGCGGTGAAGTTGGATTGGCCAACATCCACATCGGCAATGGTCAGCGCACCACTGGTGCTCAGATTGGGAGCCGAGGCATCCTCGCTCACCGCGCCGCTGGCCACGCCGCCAATCACCGGTACGTCGTTGGTGCCCGTGATGGTCACCGTCACCACTTGGCTGGCGCTGCCGTCAGACGACACTGCAGTGAAGCTGTCGCTGACAGACTGGCCCGCACCGAGCTGCTGGATGGCGCTTTGGCTGTTGTCAGCGGCGTAGGTCCAGCTGCCGTCGGCCGCCAGCGTGAAGCTGCCGTAGCCATTGCTGCCGATGGTGCCCCCCTGGACCGCGAAGCTGGACTGGCCCGCATCAACGTCAGCAATGGTCAGCGCCCCACTGGTGCTCAGGTTCGGTGCTGAGGCATCCTCGCTCACCGCACCGCTGGCCACGCCACCGATCACCGGCACGTCGTTGGTGCCGGTGATGGTCACCGTCACCACCTGGCTTGCTGTTCCGTCGGACGATACCGCGGTGAAGCTGTCGTTGATCGTTTGGCCGGCACCCAGCTGTTGGATCGCGCTTTGGCTGTTGTCGGCCGCGTAGGTCCAGCTGCCGTCGGTCGCCAGCGCGAAGCTGCCGTAGCCGTTGCTGCCGGTGGTGCCGGCCTGGGCCGTGAAGCTGGACTGGCCTGCATCCACATCGGCGATCGTCAGCGCGCCGCCGGTGCTCAGGTTGGGAGCAGAGGCATCCTCGCTCACCGCACCGCTGGCCACGCCACCGATCACCGGCACGTCGTTGGTGCCCGTGATGGTCAAGGTCACCACCTGGCTTGCTGTTCCGTCGGACGAGACTGCGGTGAAGCTGTCATTGATCGTTTGGCCGGCACCCAGCTGTTGGATGGCGCTTTGGCTGTTGTCGGCCGCGTAGGTCCAGCTGCCGTCGGTCGCCAGCGCGAAGCTGCCGTAGCCGTTGCTGCCGGTGGTGCCGGCCTGGGCCGTGAAGCTGGACTGGCCTGCATCAACATCGGCGATCGTTAGCGCGCCGCTGGTGCTCAGGTTGTTAGCAGAGTCATCCTCGCTCACCGAGCCGCTGGCCACGCCGCCAATCACCGGTACGTCGTTGGTGCCGGTGATGGTCACCGTGACCGCCTGGCTGGTGGTGCCGTCGGACGACACCGCGGTGAAGCTGTCGTTGATCGTTTGGCCGGCGCCCAGCTGTTGGATCGCAGCTTGGCTGTTGTCAGCCGTGTAGGCCCAGGTGCCGTCGGCCGCCAGCGTGAAGCTGCCGTAGCCATTGCTGCCGGTGGTGCCGGCCTGGGCCGTGAAGCTGGACTGGCCTGCATCCACATCGGCAATGGTCAGCGCACCACTGGTGCTCAGGTTGGGAGCAGAGGCATCCTCGCTCACCGCGCCGCTGGCGACGCCGCCGATGACCGGTACGTCGTTGGTACCGGTGATGGTGACCGTCACCACCTGGCTGGCCGTACCGTCGGAGGACACAGCGGTGAAGCTGTCGCTGAGCGACTGGCCGGCACCCAGCTGCTGGACGGCGCTTTGGCTGTTGTCTGCCGTGTAGGCCCAGCTGCCGTCGGTCGCCAGCGCGAAGCTGCCGTAGCCGTTGCTGCCGACTGTGCCGGCCTGGGCCATGAAGCTGGACTGGCCTGCATCCACATCGGCGATCGTCAGCGCGCCACTGGTGCTCAGGTTCGGTGCCGAGGCATCCTCGCTGACTGCACCACTGGCCACACCACCGATCACCGGCACGTCGTTGGTACCGGTAATGGTCACGGTCACAACCTGGCTGGCCGTACCGTCGGAGGACACCGCCGTGAAGCTGTCGCTGATGGATTGCCCGGCGCCCAGCTGCTGGATCGCGGCTTGGCTGTTGTCGGCCGCGTAGGTCCAGCTGCCGTCGGCCGCGAGCGTGAAGCTGCCGTAAGCGTTGCTGCCGACTATGCCGCCCTGGGCCATGAAGCTGGACTGGCCTGCGTCCACATCGGCGATCGTCAGCGCACCACTGGTGCTCAGATTGGGAGCAGAGGCATCCTCGCTCACCGCGCCGCTGGCCACACCACCGATCACCGGCACATCGTTGGTTCCGGTGATGGTCACCGTGACCACCTGGCTGGTGGTGCCGTCGGACGACACCGCGGTGAAGCTGTCGTTGATCGTTTGGCCTGCGCCCAGCTGTTGGATCGCGCTTTGGCTGTTGTCGGCCGCGTAGGTCCAGCTGCCGTCGGTCGCCAGCGCGAAGCTGCCGTAGCCGTTGCTGCCGACGGTGCCGCCCTGGGCCGTAAAGCTGGACTGGCCCGCATCGACATCGGCAATCGTCAGCGCGCCGCCGGTGCTCAGATTCGGTGTCGACGCATCCTCACTGACGGCACCGCTGGCCACGCCACCGATCACCGGCACATCGTTGGTACCGGTGATGGTCACGGTCACCATCTGGCTTGCTGTTCCGTCGGACGATACCGCGGTGAAGCTGTCGCTGATGGATTGGCCTGCGCCCAGCTGTTGGATCGCCGCTTGGCTGTTGTCGGCCGTGTAGGCCCAGCTGCCATCGGCCGCCAGCGTGAAGCTGCCGTAGCCGTTGCTGCCTGCGGTGCTCCCCTGGGAAGCGAAGTTGGATTGGCCCTGGTCGACATCGGCGATCGTCAGCACGCCGCTGGTTGTCAGGTTCGGTGTCGACGCATCCTCGCTGACTGCACCGCTGGCCACGCCGCCAATCACCGGCACATCATTGGTCCCGGTGACGGTCACCGTGATCTGCTGATCGACCGTGCCGCCATGGCCGTCGTCGATGCTGACGGTGAAGTTCTCTGTCGCCGTCTCTCCCGCGACCAGGTGCTGCGTGGCCGCGTTGGCAACGCTGTAGCTCCAGCTCACCGTGCCGTCGCCCGCACCCGTGGCCGCGTCGCTGACACCGGCCGTCAGCACCCCGCCCAGGGTATTGCCCGGATCGACCGTCACGCCGACGCTGTGAGCATCGCTCAGGTCCACGTCGTCGAAGCTGATCGTGCCGCTGTCGCTCAGCGTCGGTGTCGCAGCATCCTCGGTCACTGCCGCGCTGGCGTCCGCCGCGCCGATCGTCGGCATGTCGTTGGTGCCGATGATGGTCACATCGATCTGCCTTGTGACGACGCCGCCGTGCTGGTCGTCCAGCGTGATGGTGAAGCTCTCCACCCGCGTCTCGCCTGCCGCGAGGTACTCGACGGCATTGGCGGGCACCGTGTAAGTCCAGGTCAGTTGGCCGCCCGTGCCGGTGCCCGTGCTGTCGCTGTCCTTGACCGCTGTCAGGCTGCCGAGCACGCTGCCGACCGGTGTGCCGTTGGCGCTCACGAGATGCACGTCGCTCAGGTCCAGGTCGCTGAAGCCGATGACGCCGCTGTCGCTCAGGTGGCCCACCGGGGCGGCCTGCTCGCTCACCACGCCCGCCAGGTCTTGGGCCGTCATGACCGGGCCATCGTTGGTGCCGGTGATGGTGATGGTCACCGTGGCCAGTCCCGTTCCGCCGTCGGCGTCCTTCACCTCGTAGGTGAAGGTGTCGGTGGCATTCTCGCCCGCGGCCAGGTGCTGGAAATCGGCCGCATGGGGCTGGTACTGGAAATACCAGGTCGACGGATCGCCCATCGCCGGCTGCACGAGCGTCGCCGTCCCGTGGCTCGGAGCCGAGGCCAGCGCGAGCGACTTCACCAGGTCGGGGACCAGATCGTTCTGCAGCACATGGATCTGCATCCCCAGGCCATCTTCCGTGGTCGAGGCCGCATCGCCCAGCGCCATCACCGCCTCGTTGGCCGGATTCACCTCGACGCCGTCCACGAGGACTCGCAGGACTTCCGTCATCTGGATCGTCAGCCTGGACGCCCCGAAGCTGAAGACGAAATCGCTGGCCGAGCCATTCGATACCTCACTGGTCCTGGCATTGGTGACAGCCGCAAGATGGGCCAGATAGGCGGCGATCTGCGTCTGGGCGGCAGATTCCAGCCATTGCGCCCGGGTGAACTGGAGCTCGAGCGTATCGACACCCGAGCCGCCCGTGTACACGTCCTTGGTGCCCGCCGCGATGTTTTCGCTCACGTTGTAGATCAGGGTGTCGTTCCCCGATCCCCCGTTGAGCTGGTCACTGCCGCTGCCGCCATCGAGGGTGTCGCTCCCCGCGCCGCCGTTCAGCGAGTCGTTTCCTGCGCCGCCGCTGACAGTGTCGTCCCCGTTGCCGCTGTTGATGGTGTCGCTGCCGGCCGTGCCGGTGAGGATGTCGTTGTCGTTGGAGCCGGTAATCGTCATGTGCTTCCTTGGTGAGCGCCGGAAGGCCGGCGCGCCGTCGATGTCGTATTGCTTTTGTTTTCAAATTTGATCGCATCAACGGCGCGAACACATGGGAGGAACGTCCTTTCCTCCTTACCGACAAGTACTGGGGCGACGCCGAAAAATCCGGTACTTTTGTCCTGCCGGAGCGTCCGCGCGTGGCGAGTGGGCGGGGACGGGAACGGCGCGAGATGGCCTCATCCGGGGTGTCCGGGAATCGGCGGTTCGCGCACGAAGGAAGGCTCAGCTCACGATGCCCATGTGCCAGGGCACGAACTCGTGATCGCCCAGGCCCAGCAGTTCGCTCTTGGTCGGCTCGCCCGAAGCGGCGCGCAGGATGTGCTGGAAGATGCGCTCGCCCATCTGCTGCACGTCGAGTTCGCCGTCCAGGATCAGGCCGCAGTTGATGTCCATGTCGTCCTCGAGGCGGGTGAACATGGCCGTGTTGCTCGCCAGCTTGAGGGTCGGCGACGGCTTGGAGCCGAACATCGAGCCGCGGCCGGTCGTGAAGCAGATCAGGTTCGCGCCGCTGGCGATCTGGCCGGTCGAGGCCACCGGGTCGTAGCCGGGCGAGTCCATGAACACGAAGCCGGCCTTGTCGATAGTCTCGGCATATTCGTACACGGCCTGCAGCGGGGTGGTGCCGCCCTTCATCGCAGACCCGAGCGACTTCTCGAAGATGTTGGCCAGACCGCCGGCCTGGTTGCCGGGTCCCACGACGCCATTGAACTGCCCGTTGTGGCCGCGTGTGTAGGCTTCCCACCAGGCGAGGCGGTCGAGCAGTTTCTGGCCCACGGCCGGGCTCACGGCGCGGCGCGTCAGCATGAACTCCACGCCATGGATCTCCGGGGTCTCCGAGAGGATGGCGGTTCCGCCGTGGCGCACCAGGATGTCCATCGCCGCGCCCAGCGCCGGGTTGGCGGTGATGCCGGAAAAGCCGTCCGAGCCGCCGCATTCCAGGCCGATCTTCAGGTGCGCGGCACTGACCGGCTGGCGCTTCACATCGTTCGCCGCCGGCAGCATGGACTCGATGGCGGCGATGCCCGCGGCGATGGTGGCGCGGGTGCCGCCCGTGTCCTGCATCACGAAGGTTCGCACGTGCGGGCCGGGCACCAGACCCTGCGATGCCACGAGATCGGCGACCTGGTTGCGTTCGCAGCCGAGGCCGACGATCAGCACGCCGGCGAGGTTCGGATGGCGGGCATAGCCGGCAATGGTCCGGCGCAGCACGTCGAAGTGCTCGCTCGGCGAGGACATGCCGCAGCCGCTGGTCTGCGCGAAGGCCACCACGCCGTCGACATTCGGATACGGCGCCAGGCGCTCGGGCGTGAAGTGGGCCGCGATCTGCTTGATGACGGTGGCCGAGCAGTTCACCGACGAGATCAGTCCGATGAAGTTGCGCGTGGCGACGCTGCCGTTGGGCCGCACGATGCCCATGAAGGTGGCGCGCTCGGCCTCGGGGACGTAGTCGACGGGGCGCACGTCCTCGCAGAAGCCCGGGTCGCGGTCGAAGTCGACCAACTCGAGGTTGTGGGTGTGCACGTGCTCGCCGGGCTCGATGTCGCGCATGGCCGCGCCGATGACGGTGTCGTACTTCCTGACCTTCTCGCCGGCGGCAATCCGGCATGCCGCGATCTTGTGGCCGGCGGGCACCTGCGCACGCACACGCAGGCCGAGCTCCGGCAATGCCTGGCCCAGCGCGATGGGGGCGCGGGCGATCAGCACGTTGTCGTTCTCGTGCAGCCGGATCAGCGGCGAAGGGGCGGTGTCGGCAGCGGTGGCAGCAGCGGTCATGCGAATCTCCTGGCGGCTTTGTTCACAGCTTCTTCAGTTCTTGCTCATCAGCTCCTTGAGCTTGAGCCTCTCGATGAGCAGCTTTTCCTTGGCCACGCTGGCGCTGACGTACTTCTCGTAGTCCGGCGCGTCGAGGTACATCAGCGGCGCGTCGATCCTGGCGCAGGCGGCGGCGAATTCCGGACTCGCGGCGGCGACCTTGAAGGCCGCGCGCAGCCGCGCGGCGATATCCTCGGGCAGGCCCTTCGGCGCGCCGATCCCGTTGGGTGCATCGACCACCACGTTGTAGCCGGCCTCTTTCAGCGTGGGCGCGTCCTTGAACTCCGCGGTGCGCTGCTCGCCCCAGGTGGCCAGGAGGCGCAGCTTGCCCGACTTGACGTGCGGCGCCCAGGAGCTGGAGTCGGCCAGCACATCGACGTGGCCGCCCATCAGCGCCTGCAGCGCCTCGGCGCCGCCTTTGAACGGGATGGCGTTGAACTTCACACCGGCGGCGATGGCGAACTCCTCCATGCCGACATGCGTCGCGCCGCCCAGGCCGGCGGTGCCGTAGGTGATCTTGTCGGGATTGGCCTTGGCATCGGCAACCAGGTCCTTGAGCGTCTTCCAGGGCGCTTCGGCGCGCACTGCGATGCCGAAGGTCTGGCCCGAGACGCGCGCGATGTAGCTGAGGTCCTTGAGGGGATCGACCTGCACCATGCCGAGCTGCGAGAAGCGCGTCACCGAGATCGGGATCTGGCCGATGGTGTAGCCGTCCGGCTTGGCGCTCGCCAGGGCCTTCAGGCCGATCATCCCGGAGGCGCCGGCCTTGTTGTCCACCACGACCGATTGCCCGAGCTCCCGGGACGCCGCGGTGCACAGTGCGCGCATGGTCACGTCCGCGGTGCCGCCGGCAGGCCAGGGGCAGACGAAGGTGAGGGGACGCTCGGGGTAGCCGGCTGCGAGAGCGCGCGTGGCGGCAAGCGGAAGCAGGGCAGCGCCTAGGCTGCCCAGCACGAACTGGCGGCGATTGGATCGCATCGTCTTGTCTCCTGATTGCATCGAGGGAAGCCCCGATTGTTCAAGGCTTCATCATTACGATCCAATGAAGTTATCGACTCTTTACTTTCCGAATTGGTTATGAAAAATGCCTGACATCGATCGCGTGCTGCGCTCCAACCTGAAGCTGCGGCACCTGCAGTTGCTGGTGGCGCTCGACGAGTTCCGCCATCTTGGCCGGGCCGCCGAATTCCTGTCGGTCAGCCAGCCGGCGGTCTCCAAGACGCTGGTGGAGATCGAACGCATGTTCGATCTCGAGCTGTTCGTGCGCTCGACACGCGGGACGGAACCGACCGCCTACGGATCGGCCGTGGTGCGCTTCGCGCGCTCGGTGCTGGCCGACTACGGCCGCACGCGCGACGAGATCGCGGCCGTGGCGAGCGGCGCTGCGGGCCGCACCAGCGTGGGCGCCATGGTGGTCGCCACGCCGTCCCTGTTGATGCGTGCGTCGCGCTGCTGAAAGAGCGCTCGACACAGACCACCGTGATGATCGAGGAAGGCGATCTGACCCGGCTGCTGCCGCGCTTGCGCGTCGGCGAACTGGATCTGTTCGTCGGCCGGCTCGAGCCGGGCTATGCGGCGCCGGACCTGAAGACCGAAGCCTTGTATGCCGAGCCCATGTGCGTCGTCGTTCGGCCCGACCACGAAATGGCGTCCGCCGCCAAGCCGGCCTGGCGCCAGCTCGTCCAACTGCCGTGGGTGGTGCCTCCGCCCTGGGCGTCGTCGCGCATGAAGCTCGAGCAGATGTTCTACAAGCACCGGCTGGTCCCGCCTTCGGACATCGTCGAGACCGCATCCTTTCTGGTCACGCTCAGCTGCATCCGCGAGCGATGCGCCGTCGGCTTTCTTGCGCTCGGCGTCGCGCGGCATTTCGAAGGCGAGGGCCTCGTCAAGGTGCTCAGGCTGCCGGTTCCGATCGAGCTGCCGCCGGTCGGCATGATCACGATGCACGGCCGCAAACCGACGCCGGCGACCGGGCAGTTGATGCAGTGCCTGCGGACCGCCGCCAACCGCTGAGGCCAGCCGCCAGATAACCCACGGCCCCCGAGCGTGCCCTCCAGATTTCTTCGTCTGCCAGCGAGCCGCTTGTTTCTGGCTCTGTGGCCAGGTGACGCCGAAATGGACGCCGTCGCGAAGGTGCAGCAGTCCCTGCCGTGGCCAGCTACTGCGCGCCTGACTCCGCGGCAGAGCATCCATGTCACGCTTCACTTCATCGGGCAGATGCCTCGGGGCCGACTGCGGGAGCTCGTCGGCGCGTTTGCGGTCTCTTCCCGACCTGTCCAGCTCAGCTTCGACCGACTCGAGCTGTGGAGTCGAGGCCTGGTGGTGCTCACCGCGAGTCACAGGCCCGCCGCGCTCCTCGACCTGCATGCGGCGCTGAGCGAAAGGCTCGTTCGCGTCGGACTGCCGGTCGAATCTCGGCCGTACCTTCCGCATATAACGCTTGCGCGAAGTGCAGGCGATTCGGCTTCTCTATTGACACGTGCAAGAGAGCCATCGGAAGTGAAGTGGCGTTCCGCGGGCCATGTCCTTGTGGAGTCGGCGGGAGGCCGCTACAACGTACTTGCGCGCTACTGACCTTGGGTATCCACCCCACGTACTCTGCCGTTCGGAGGCTCGAATGATCAATCTTGGCCGAAGGTATTCCGCGCGGCGGCTCGTGAAGAGCGTGATTTTCACCAAGCTCTTTTTTCCGCTGTTCACACAGCGAGCGGCCGAAAAGTATCCGCAATTCGTCATCTTTTCCTCCGACCTGATTGGCCAAGGCATCAACTTCTACGGCTACTGGGAGTACGAGGAACTCGTAGCGCTGGCGCGCTGGCTCGAGGAGCACCACGTCGGCGGGGGCGCGATGCTCGACGTGGGAGCAAACATCGGAAACCACAGCGTCTTCCTCGCCAGGCACTTCGACACCGTCCACGCTGTGGAGCCTTCTCCCCGCACCTTCAGCGTCCTCTCGATGAATGCTTCGCTGGCTTCCAATATCCAGTGCCACCAGATTGCGGCGTCGGACAGGAACGGGGTGGTCGCGTTCCGTCTGGAGACAGTGAACGTTGGGTACTCCCGCATCGTCGACGCCCCGCTCAGCGAGAACACCATCCAGGTGAACCGCTGGAAGCTGGATGACTATTTCGGCGAGCTGAAGGACATCCGGCTGGTCAAGATCGATGTCGAGGGGCACGAAGCGCAGGCCATCAAGGGTATGGAAGAGATCCTGCGCAAGTGCTCACCCGTCGTCGTGTTCGAACAGCACTTCAGCGCGTTCAAGAACGGCAAGTCGGAGGTGATCGAGATGCTCAAGGAGAACGGTTACACGGAGTTCTACTCGGTCGATAGGATTCCTTCGACGCAACGAGGAGGACGTATCGGCAAGCTGTGGTTCTTTTTTTGTTCGCTCCTCATCGGCTTCAGGCTTGTGGTTCGGCAGCGGATGGAGTTGGAGCCGGCCTTCTACGAGATGCTGATTGCCAGGAAGGCGGTGCCCGCCCAGCCCGACTGCCATGCAAGCTGTCTCGAGCCAGGATGAAGCTAGGAGCAGCCGCGCTGCTCACTCACGAGCATGTTCTATCTCGTTCCGAACACCACGGTGCGCCTGCGCGACGCCGTCGCGGGCGGCTTGGTCGCCAGTGTGGCTTTCGCTGCGGGACGATGGCATCGGCTTCGAGCTCGTCGCGCAGGGGAGCACATGAGATCGCCTGGCGACCTTCAGTTCTTCTGCGCCAATTGATCCAGGATCGCGGGGTTCTCGAGCGTGGACGTGTCCTGCGTGATGGTCTCTCCCTTCGCCACGGAGCGCAGCAGTCTGCGCATGATCTTGCCGCTGCGCGTCTTCGGCAGGTTGTCGCCGAAGCGGATGTCCTTGGGTTTCGCGATCGGCCCGATCTCCCTGGCGACCCAGTTGCGCAGCTGGTTGGCGATCTGCTTCGCCTCTTCGCCGCTCGGGCGTGCGCGTTTCAGCACGACGAAGGCACAGATCGCCTCGCCGGTGGTTTCGTCGGGACGACCGACCACTGCGGCTTCGGCCACGAGATCGGTGCATGACACCAGCGCCGACTCGATCTCCATCGTCCCCATGCGATGGCCCGAGACGTTCAGCACATCGTCGATACGCCCCGTGATCGTGAAGTAGCCGGTCTCGGCATCGCGAATTGCACCGTCGCCGGCCAGGTAGTAGCCCTTGAGCTCGGGCGGGTAGTAGCTCGACCTGAAGCGCTCCGGGTCGCCCCAGATCGTGCGGATCATGCTGGGCCAGGGTTTCTTCACCACCAGGATGCCGCCCTGGCCGTCGGGCACGTCGGTGCCGGTCTCGTCGACCACGGCCGCCGCAATTCCCGGAAAGGGCAGCGTGCAGGATCCCGGCACCAGCGGTGTCGCACCCGGCAACGGCGTGATCATGTGGCCGCCGGTTTCGGTCTGCCAGAAGGTATCGACGATCGGGCAGCGGCCGCCACCCACGTGCTGGTGGAACCATTCCCAGGCCGCGGGGTTGATCGGCTCGCCGACCGAGCCCAGGATTCGCAGGCTCGACAGGTCGTAGCGCCCCGGGTGCACTGCCTCGTTGCTGTCGGAGGCCTTGATCAGCGAGCGAATGGCGGTGGGCGCGGTATAGAACACGCTGACCCGGTGGTCCTGGATCGTCTTCCAGAAGCGCCCTGCATCGGGGTAGGTGGGCACACCCTCGAAAACGACCTCGGTCGCGCCGAGAGCGAGTGGACCGTAGGTGATGTAGGTGTGCCCCGTGACCCAGCCGATGTCGGCCGTGCACCAGAACACGTCGTCCGGCTTGAGGTCGAAGGTCCACTGCGTGGTCAGCGCCGCATGAAGCAGGTAGCCGCCACTGGAATGCTGGACGCCCTTGGGCTTGCCGGTCGAGCCCGAGGTGTAGAGCACGAAGAGCGGATGTTCGGCGCCCACCCATTCGGGTTCACAGCTCGGGGGCTGGTCCTGCATCTCCTCGTGCAGCCAGCGGTCGCGCGATGCGTTCCAGCCGATCGAGCCGCCGGTGCGGCTATAGACGAGGACGTTCGCGACGCTCTCGCACCCGCCCAGCGCGATGGCATCGTCGACGATGGCCTTGAGGGGCAGGTGCTTGCCGCCGCGCACTTGTTCGTCGGCGGTGACCACCATCACCGCGCCGGCATCCTGGATGCGATCGCGCAGGCTTTGCGCGGAGAAGCCGCCGAACACCACCGAATGCGTGGCCCCGATCCGCGCACAAGCCTGCATCGCGACCACACCCTCGATGCTCATCGACATGTAGATGACGACGCGGTCGCCTTTCTTCACGCCGCGCGCCTTCAAGGCGTTGGCCATGCGGCAGGTGCGCGCCAGCAGCTCGCGGTAGTCGACCCGCGTCACCTGCCCGTCGTCGGCTTCGAAGATGATGGCGGTCTTGTCGCCCAGTCCGCGCTCGACCTGGCGATCGAGACAGTTGTAGGACACGTTCAGCGTGCCGTCCTCGAACCATGTGAAGAACGGCGCCCGGCTGTCGTCCAGGCCCTTGGTGAACGGTGTCTTCCAGCTCAGGAACTCGCGGGCGAGCCTCGACCAATAGCTGCTGTAGTCGGCTTCCGCCTCGGCCACCAGCTTGCCGTAAGCGGCCATGCCGGCCACGTGGGCGTTCTTCATGTCCGGGACTGGAATCGGACGGGTCTTTGCTCTGTTCGCGCTCACGGTGAATCTCCTGCGGCTTGGGTTGTGACGTAAAGACGAAATGGGTTATCCGCCGGCATGGCTGCTCAGCCAGGCCGCAATCGCACCCGCACTGCGAAAGTCGTCGCAGGCGCGGGCCGGAACCATGGGGTAGCGCTGATTCCACATGCGAGCCAGTGCCTGGCCCGGGCCGATCTCCAGCACGCAGCGAATCTGTCGCGCCATGACGTTTTCCATGCATTCGTCCCATCGGACGGTGGTGGCGATCTGGGCGGCCAGTGCGGCCCGGGCAGACGCTGCATCGCGGACACGGTCTGCCGCATTGCTGAACAGCGCGACCTGCGGCGCATGAAACGGAACATCCGCGAGCGTGCGCGCGAAGCTGTCTGCCGCCTCGCGCATCCAGGGCGTATGAGACGCCACGTTGACGCGCAATCGCGTGCACTGCGCACCTTCGCCCCGAGCAATTTGCTCCGCGCGTGCCAATGCAGCCGTGGGCCCGCCGAGGACCACGCTTTCTTCGCCGTTGCGGATCGCGAGCGCGAGGCCTGTTTCCACGCGCAGGCGTTCAACCCTGGGGCTGGAAAGACCGGTGATGGCCAGCAGCCCGCCGGGCGTGCGCGCCGCACATGCATCCATGGCCTCGGCTCGCTGTTGCGCGAGCGCCATGGCCGACTCGGGATCGATCACCCCGGCCGCGCTGAAGGCCGCCAGTTCTCCGACGCTGTAGCCCGCGATGGCCGTTGGTGGCGGCACGAGGGGCGCCAGTTCTTTCCAGGCCGCCAGCGCAAGACCCGTCAGCAATGTCTGCGCGTTGGCGTTGCGCTCGGCCCAGCTCGGCTCCACCAATGCGCTGCGCCAGTCCTCGACGCCAAGGCGCACGCGCATGTCGCGCACGATGCCGCCATCGTCGATCCACGGCAGCATCGCTGGATGCTGGTTGCCTTGGCCGGAAAACAGCAGTGCGAAGCTCATGAGCTTCCACACACACGCGTGATCCAGCAGGCTGCGGCGAGCGTGTCTGCCGCGCCGCCGGGCGACAGTCGCCGCGCCACGAATCCGTCTGCAATGGCTTCTGCCGCCTGGAGGCCGCCGCGCCGAGCGACACCTCCTCGATCCAGAAACTCCTGCGCAACGCGCTGCGCGTAGCGCAAGCCGGGGAGGCCGCCGCGATGCGCGAGATTGCTGTCGTCCAGGACCGCCATGATGTGGAACAGCGTGTCGAGCCGGGCTTGCCGGGGTGTCAGGCCGCGGGCCAGCGCCGCCGTGAGCGCGGGCAGCGCCGTATCGAACAGCACCGGAAAGGCGAGCGCCGCCTCTTCGGATGCGCTGCGAAGGCCGTGACGTCGCGCGGCGACGCCGCCGGGCAGCCTGGAAGTGCGCCGGCTGCGCTTGGCAAGCGCATCGCCCCAATGCCGGCGCAATGCATCGCGCAATTGATCCGGGTGCGATGCACCGCCGTGCTCGCGCAGGGCGGCGCCGGCCGCGGCGCACAACAGGCCCAGCATGAAGATCGCACCGCGATGGGTGTTGACGCCGCGGGTGGCGGCGAGCATGCGTGCCTCTGCCGCGATGCCGTGCCGCTCCAGGACGGCGAACTCTGCGCCGCCCAAGCCGGCTTCGGCGATCTGCGCAAAGTAGTGGCGCAGCGAGAACAGGCTGCGCATGAAGGTGTGCGCGTCCATGTCGTCGTGGCTGCCACGGTCGACCAAGGTGACCAGCCCGGGCTTGGGCGCCAAGGACAGTTCGTCATGCAGTGCGAGCGTGGCGGCGCGCCCGATCATGGGGGGCGTGAGCTGTGCGTGCAGTTGCACGCGGAGCGCCGAGGTCTTCATGCAACCAACTCCGCCAACTCTGCACGCTCGCACCATGCAGTGTCACGCTGCAGGGCGACGCCATCCAGGCGCTTGACCACTACGGCGCGTGCACGTCCGGCACGCCATTCGATCCATTCGCGCCAGGCGACCGCCGCGCCATCGCCGAACACGAGTTCCCCGTCCAGCCGCAGCCTCGGTGCATCGAAGGACCGGAGCACATGCGCGACGGCATCCGCCTGTTCCATCCCATCGACGTTGACCAACAGATCAAGGTCGGAACCCGGCCGCACGTGGGCCAAGGCGCTGATCGCTTGCCACCCGTAGCTGCCGAAGACACGTGCAGTCGCGCGCCAGGTGTCGAGCGCGTCGAGGAGGTCACGCGCCGGCCGTCGGGCCGAAGGCGGAAGCAGCACTTGCACATCTGCGAGTTGCGGAAACGCATCGAAGCGAAGCACCGCGGCGTGCGGCACCTGCAGCGGCAGCCGACGCTTGTCCCATTGCGCTGGAGAAGGCAGACCCAGCGCGACGTATCCGTCGGCGACGGCATCGACCGACTGGCGTGTCACCACCAGCGGCAGCCGGTGCGTCGCCCAATGCGTCAGGCACTCGCGCGCCTGCTCGTCCCAAGGCCGCTGCAGGATGGTGCTCCAGCCGGCGTCGGTGAGCCGGGCGAGTTGGTGGCGTCGCAGGTGGGACATGGTGCTCTGCTGCGTTCAGGCCGCGTCCAGCACCCGCTGCACAACAGGCGCGGCAAGCTGGCGTCCGCCGCGTTCGG
The DNA here is from genome assembly GCF_018614915.1 of Variovorax paradoxus. Lineage (GTDB taxonomy): Bacteria > Pseudomonadota > Gammaproteobacteria > Burkholderiales > Burkholderiaceae_C > Variovorax > Variovorax paradoxus_K. The sequence goes on from NZ_JAGGNU010000052.1 coordinate 38,119, forward strand.
CGCCGTCCCGTGCGCGCAGGTCTTCGGTCGGCGTGTGGGCCAGCGCGTCGCGCAGGGCCGCCTGCAGGTCGCCCTGCCACAGCGCACGCACGCCGCCCATCGCCACGTAGTTCTTCACGCCAGGTGCGAACACCGGGTTGGATTGCGAGAGCGCCGTGAGCTTGTCTTCCGGCAGCTTGGTCACGCGCGCCATGGCGGGAATGCGCATCACCCGGATCTCGGCATCCGGCAAGGCGTAGCAGGCGTCGGCAATCAGGCCCGAGGTGATGAATCCGCCCGACAAAGCCTGGTCGTACACCAGTCCGATCACCCGATGGCCGCGGCGTCGCGCCAGGTCGATGCTGGCGCCCAGATGCGCCATCGCACGATTGATGCCGAGCAGTTCGTCGCGCCGGCGCAATTGCTGGCCCTGGGTGTCGATCAGCAGCAGGATCGGCCGGCCGGGATGCTGCGCGATCGCATCGAGCACCGCGCGGGCCTGGGCCAACGCGAGCTCGACGCCGATCGGCGCGTGATTCGTGGTGCCGATCACCGTGAGCGGCTTTCCTTCGAAGACGACTTCGCCCTTCAGGAAATCGCCCGCCGCGCGCATGCCGTGATAGGAGCCGAAAAGCTGGGTGACAAGAGAATTCCACTGCATGTGACGCTCCTAGATGACGCGCAGCGCGCGCAGGGCCGCCACCGGAAGCTCCGGGACCTGCTCCGCGTCGGCGATGCCGAGCGCGCGCCAGAGCAGCGTTGCTTCGTCGCGGCCGGCGCTGTCGGGGTTGTCGGCGGGGAGGGCGTGCAGGCGCCTGGTGAGCAAGGCGTGCTCGTCTTCCAGCGACGCGAGGGTCAATGGCTTCGTTGTGCCGATCGCGGCGATCGCCGCCGCGCGGAAAGCGGCGACGTCGTCCTCGACCAGCGCGTCGCAATCGCCAGTCAGCCAGCGGTGCTTGCCGCCGGTCGTGCGCCAGACCAGCGCCCGGTCACGCGAATCGAATTCCTCCACGCCGTGGGAGGCCTCGATCACCTCGGGCCCCGACATCGCCAGCCGCCCGACATCGCTCATCACGATGTGGTCGGCACAGCGCGCCACGATGCCCATGCCGCCGAAGCAGCCGTTGGCGCCGCCGATCAGCACGACCACCGGGATGCCGGCGACGCGCACGTCGAGCAGCGCGCGCATCACTTCCGACACCGCGATCAGCCCTGCATTGGCCTCGTGCAATCGCACGCCGCCCGATTCGGCCAGGAGCAGCACCGCCGCCGGACGGTCGCGCAGCGCGCGCTGCAGCAGGCCGACCAGCTTGGCGCCATGCACCTCGCCGACGCCTCCGCCCATGAACGCGCCTTCCTGTGCCGCCACGAACACGGGGCGGCCATCGAGCGTCGCGCGGCCGATCGCCACGCCGTCATCGAAGGCCGAGGGCACGCCGAGCTGTGCCAGGTGCGGGCTGGTGACCCGCTCGGCCGGCGGCAGCCATTCATGAAAACTGCCGGGGTCGAGCAGCAGCGCCAGCCGCTCGCGTGCCGAGCATTCCGCAAAGCTGATCATGGCTTGCCTCCGGTGATTTCGGCCACTGCCTGGTCGAGCCGAAGGCTCACCACCGCGGGCGTGGCGCCCATGTCGTTGATCGAGACGCGCACGCCGGCCAGCGGATGGCGCGCGTGGAAGTCGTTCATCACGGCTTGCCAGATCGGCCCGAAGCCGCGCGCCGAGGTCTCGACGCGCACCGCGCAGTCGTTGCCGTCGGCCCGCTCGAGCATGACCTCGAGATTGCCGGAGCCGACGACGCCGACGAGCACCGTCGGGAAGGCACCGGCCGGCCGGCCGCCGGAGAAGGAAAAGTCCAGGGTTTCGAGCCCTGCGGGAAGGTCGCTCATCGTGAATCTCCGGCTACCAGTTTCTGAAGCGCTTGGGCGGCTGGTACAGCCCGCCCGAGGCACGCACCAGGTCGCGCATGTTGCGCGCGGCCAGCAGGTTGCGCGTGGCTTGGCGAGGGTCGATGCCGAGGTCCTGCGGCCGGCGGATCACGCCGCGGTCGCGCAGGTTCTCCACGGCGCGCTTGTCGCGCGCCAAGCCGACGGCGGTGTAGCCGGCTACGCCGCGGATCGCCTGCTCGCGCTCGGCATCGCTGCGGCACAGCAGCAGGTTGGCGATGCCTTCCTCGGTCAAGATGTGCGACACGTCGTCGCCGTAGATCATGATCGGCGGCAGCGCCATGCCGGCCTGCTCCTGCAGCGTGCAGGCATCCAGCCTGTCGACGAAGGCCGGCTGCATGTGCTCGCGGAAGGTCTCGACCATCTGCACGACCAGCTTCTGCCCGCGCGGCGTGCCGGCAGCGCCGGTGCGCCCGGCCCGCGCTTCGCGCCCGGCCTTGAGCCAGGCGGGGCTCGCATGGCGTCGCCCGCGCGCGTCGGCGCCCATGTTGGGCGCCCCGCCGAAGCCGGCGATGCGGCCCAGCGTCGCGGTCGAGCTGTTGCCGTCGAGGTCGATCTGCAGGGTCGAGCCGATGAACATGTCGCAGGCATAGTGGCCGGCCGCCTGGCAGAAGGCGCGGTTGCTGCGCAGGCTGCCGTCCGGGCCGGTGAAGAACACGTCGGAGCGCGCGCGGATGTAGTCCTCCATGCCGAGCTCGGAACCGAAGGAGTGCACCGATTCGACCCAGCCCGCCTCGATCGCCGGGATCAATGCCGGGTGCGGATTCAACGCCCAGTGCTTGCCGATCTTGCCCTTGAGGCCCAGGGACTCGGCGTAGGTCGGCAGCAGCAGTTCGATGGCTGCCGTGTCGAAGCCGATGCCGTGGTTCAGGCGCTGCACGCCGTACTCGGCGTAGATGCCCTTGATGGCCATCATCGCCATCAGGATCTGGACCTCGCTGATCTGTGCCGGGTCGCGGGTGAACAGCGGCTCGATGAAGTTGGGGCGCGGCGCCTTCACGACGAAGCTCACCCAGTCAGCCGGGATGTCGATGCGCGGCAGCGTCGTGGTCTTGCCGTCGACCAGTTCATTGACTTGCGCGATCACGATGCCGCCCGAGAAGGCCGTGGCTTCGACGATGGCCGGCGTGTCTTCGGTGTTGGGGCCGGTGTAGAGGTTGCCTTCGGCATCGGCCGCCTGCGCAGCGACCAGCGCCACCCTGGGTGTCAGGTCGACGAAGTAACGCGCGAAAAGCTCGAGGTACGTGTGGATCGACCCGATCTCGATGCGCCCGGCCGACACCAGCTTGGCCAGGCGCGCGCCCTGCGGCCCCGAAAAGCTGAAGTCCAGCCGGGCGGCCACGCCGTTCTCGAAGATGTCCAGATGCTCCGGCAGCGCCAGCACCGACTGCACCATGTGCAGGCCGTGGACTCTTTGCGGATCGACCTGCACGAGGGCCTGCGCGAGAAAGTCCGCCTGCTTCTGGTTGTTGCCCTCGAGGCAGACGCGATCGCCGGGCGAGAGTACCGCTTCGAGCAGCATGCCGATGGCATCGGTGTCGACGCGCTTGCCGGCGAGCCGCGTTCCGAGTGCGCCAGCCGCGCGCGCCAGCCGGGCGGAGCGGTCATCGGCCTTGAGATTCCAGGAGCTGGAGTTCATGGGGTTGGATGGAGTTGAATGAAGTCCGGTGCAAGCCGTGGCCTACAGCACCACGAAGAGGAGCCATACGACCACCGGGGCCACCAGGGTCACGATGGCGCCATAGACCATCAGTTGCCGGAAGAACACGTCGCGGTCCACCCCCTTGGCATTGGCGAGCACGAGCGCGCCGTTCGTCGAGAAGGGGCTGACGTCGACGATGGTCGAGGAGACGGCCATCGCCGCGATGAAGCCGATCGCGCTGACAGCGCTGTCGCCTTGCAGGAAGGGCACCCCCAAGGGAATCAGCGAACCGAGCACGGCGGTCGACGAGGCGAAGGCCGACACCACGGCGCCCACGAAGCACAGCAGCAGGGCCGCCATCAGCGGGGAGGTCAGCCCCGCCACGCTGTGGCCGACGAAATCGATGGTCCCCATCTTCTCCATCACTCCGACATAGGTGCTGACGCCGACGATCAGCATGATCTCGGGCCACGACACCTGGCCCAGGGCGCGCTTCTGCAGATTGGGCGCCATCAGCGTGAGCAGCAGGCCGATGGTGATCGAGACGAAGCCGATGTCCTGCTTGAAGAAAAGCGTCAGCACGGCCAGCGCAAGCAGTCCTAGCACGGTGGCGATCTGGTAGAGGCGCGAGCCGCTCTCGACCGGCGCCGCGGACGACGGGTTCATCAGCGAATCCGCGTCAGGCGTGGCGGTGCGGCGCTCCTCCCGGAAGGACTCGGCCTCGGCGTCGCCGTACACCTGGGCTCCGCTTTGGCCGTGAACGACGCGGCGCACTGCCGGCACTGCGCCGCCCGCATCGGCCTTCTGGCGCAACAGCTTCATTCCGCCCATCAGGAAGAACAGCAGCAAGGACACGCTCAGGTTGACGCCGAGGCTTGCCAGCATGGTCGCCACCTCGCTGAGCGGCAGGCCGGCCTTGGCCACGATCTTGTTGGTGATGCCGCCGTAGATGCTGATCGGCGAGAAGCCACCGCCCTGCGCACCGTGCACGACCATCAAGCCCATGAGCAGGGGATTGATGCCGTACTTGGCGGCGAAGCCCAGCGCGATCGGCGCGATGATCGCCACCGCCGCGGGGCTGACCGCACCCACCGACGTGAGCAGCGCGGCGATGAAGAACATGATCCAGGGAATCGCCGCGATGCGCCCGCGCACGGCCCTGACCGCCAGCTTCACGAGCCAATCGATGGTCCCGTTGTTCTGTGCAAGCGCGAAGAGGTAGGTGATGCCGGCCAGGGTGAGGAAGAGGTCGGCGGGAAAGCCGCCGATGATCGCCTTGGCGTTCATGCCGGCGACCAAGGTGCCGACCAGGAACGCGCCGACGAAGGCGATCACGCCCATGTTGATCGGCAGCACCGTGGCGAGCACGAACATGCCAATGAGGGCGTAGATCGAAATCCAATGAGAACTCATCGATTGTCTCCGGGAGTTTTAGTACGGCGCACAGGGCACCGTGCGTCTGGGTGCGTAAGGTACGCACCCCCTCCGGGACGATCAATGAAGCGGCGGCGTCGACCTTTACGCCAACTGAAACGATCGAGGGTTTACCCGAGCCACGCAAATGTCGGGCGCTCAGCCGAGTTCGGCTCTCGTCAGGCGGCACACGGACAGCAGCGCGAGCAGGTTGGGATCGCGTTCGCGCGTGCGCAGGAAATTGAGCGCGATGGTCTGGCGCATCAGGTACCTGGGCTGCAACGGGATCAATTGCACCTTCTGCGGCATGACGCCGCGCACCCGGCCCGGCAACAGCGTGTAGCCGACGCCGCCGCTGACCAGGTTCATGAGCGAGAAGATGTCGCCGGTCTTCATCACCACGTTCGGTGTGAAGCCGGCAACGCGAAATGACTCCAGGAAACCGCTGTAGGTGACGAAGCCTTCGCTCAGGCTGACGAAGCGTTCGCCGGCGCAGGCGCCCAGGTCGATCTCCTTCTGCGCCGAATAAGGAGAGCCCACTGGAGCGGCGAACTGGATGTCGTCCTCGAACAGCGGCTCCGATTCGACGTCGGTCACACCCTCGGGGATCGCCATGAGGGCGGCATCGACCGCGCCGTCCCGCAGCTTTTGCAGCAGGTCGGCATTGGACCCCAGCACGAGTTCGGTGTGCAGTTCCGGCTTGCGCAGCTTCAATCCCATGATCAGCTGCGGTACCGTGCGACTCGTCAGGGAATAGAGCGAGCCGATGCGAATCCGATCGGCCGAGTAGCCGGCGACCTCTCGCGTAGTGCGGATGCCCTTGGACATCGTGCGAAGCACCTCGCGGGCCACCTCGGCCAATGCCTGCGCGGCTTCGGTAGGGTGCAAATTGCGGCCCTCGTGCCGGAACAAGGCGCAGCGCAGCCCCGATTCCAGCGCATGCAAGGCGCGGTGGACGCTGACCGCGCTGATATCGAGCTTCTCGGCCGCGCGTGCGAGGTTGCCGGTCTCCATGAAGACCAGGAGGATCTCGAGCCTGCGGAAAGTGATTTCTTCGTCGACGTGAAGGTGCATGGTCAGCCTGCGACACACCACACCGGTGTGGATTTCGGCATAGTTTGGCGCTGATTCCCGCAAAGGATGACGCTGTTTTGCACCCAATTCGCCCAGGCTGCCACCGAATTCCGGCATGGCGTGTCACTGCTTCGCAGCTTTCCAGCAATGCGTGTCGCGCGTTTTCCACGCAGAAGAGGAGGGCGCCAGCCGCCCATGACGCAGGGTGCAACAGCGGCAGGTTGAAGATCACTCCGATGCTGGCGGGCCCCTCACCTCGAGGCGGTCATCTGTCACTAGGGCAGCCGCTGGGCGACTCTCAATACCAGAACTTGGCCAGGACGCTGATCCCCTTGTCCGCCATGCGGAACGTGCTGATTTCTCTCCTGGTGGTGGGATGGGTGAAGATCACTTCGTTGCGATAGGCGCCCCTGGGAAAGAACAATCCCGCCCTCAGGTCCAGTCCGAGCCGCCGCACGCCGAACAAGTTGCGAAACCCGAGCACGATGTCGAGCGCGTCCCCCACTTCCTTGCTCGGCCGCGAACTGTCCTGGTTCATCTCCGCGGTCAGGGCAGCGTTGCGAAGATCGCTCGCGAGCTTGTTCGTCTTGTAGCGGTGATAGACAAGGTCCACCGAGACGTTCGGCGCCGGTCTGAAGCCGACGGCCGCAGTGAGGATCTGGAGATTGCTCAATTCCGGATCGAGGGCCTCGCCGTAGTACTTCAGCTTGGGAATACCCCCCAGCCTGCCTTCGTTCGATTGCAGGCCGGTCTGCCGGAATTCATGGTTCCTGCGGTCGTTCGGGTTTCCATCGCCGCTCCCGACGGCGTAGCCCAGGGTGATATTGGGGGCGTACGGCAGATCCGGAAATCGATAGGTGGCGCCGATATCGACGGCGTAACCCTTGAAGTTCTTCTTGGTCTCATCCTTGCCACGCAGAAGCGCCAGCTCGGTCCAGTAGTTGAACCGGTCGGACGGGTTGCCGAGGGCCCGCAATCCGAGGAGCAGAGGTTGTCCTTCCCTCCCTGCCTGATCCTCGCTGTAGATCGTGTAGCCGGCCAACCTGGTGTCTTCGATGCCGCGGTAGCTCAGGTAGGCCATGTAGATGTCGTTGCGCGTCTTCGGAACCGGCGCGAGCAGGTCGAGGTCCAGCCGGTCCTTGCGCGAATAGCTCAGTTCGGCTTGAAAGGCGCCGCCCTTGAGCTTGACCAGGGCGGTGTCGAGCGAGGTGTCATACAGCCAATGCCGGTCGTCCTCGAAATTGCGTCGTCCCAGCGTCAGGTCGGCCGGCCCCAAGTCCTTGAATGTCACCCAGGCCTGGTCGATGGGCAGCGAGTTGTAGTGGCGCGGCGCCAATTGCGTCTGCCCGCTGGGAAGGGTCACGATGTCCTGTTCCTTCACGGCGATGTCTCTCTGGAGGATCGCCTCGAGCATCATCTCCACCCGGTCGGTGGGCCGGTAGATGATGGCGCCGTTGATTTGGGGCGAGAGGATCAGCGACGTGTCCTTCAGGCGCCGGTCGAGATCCGGATTGCGGCGGTACGCGACGTCCGACTCGCTGCCGTACGAGAACTGATACTCCAGGCGGGAGATCAACGGCCTTTCCGGATATCTCGAGTACACGGGATCGCCGGGAATGGCCGGCTCTCCGGACGGCGGCGGGGGCAGCTGGAACTGCGCCACCTGAATGCCCGCCTCGACGTTCGAGATGGACTCGTCGGGCACCGGCTGCTGCGCATCGGCGTTGACGGCCGCTTGCGCGGTCGGCGTGACTGCGGCCGATTCGGCTTCAGCCCCCAGTGCATCCGGGGCGGCAGCGAGCAACAGGGACCACGCCAGGGAACGCGTTGCGCTGCGACATGTTCGATTCATGCCATTGCTGTTCTTCATCGTTGTAGCGGACTCCTGCCTCACTGCAGCGAATCATTGCGTAGTCGCGTCTGCGCCGTACCCCGAGGAAACACGCTGTCACTTGTCCTTGACAAAGCCATACCGGATCAGCCGCAGATCCTCGTCCCTGACGAGCCCGATCCCCGGCGCGTGGTACTTGTACTCACTTGCAAGCAGGTCTAGTGCAGAGCTTTCCTTCACCTTCATGCATCCGGAGAAGGTGCCCGCAGGTGTCTTGCACGTCTCGCCCAGACTGACGATTTCGGCCCGGTCCATGGCCACGCCGGGCGCGATCTCCTGGTAGTACTTCATCTTCGCTTTCGGCGTTCCGGCCATGATCAGGCCGGCCTTGTTGCCGTTGACGCCCGCATGCCAACTGCCGTCGTGCTTGACCACCTTGCCCTTCTTGTAGTAGTCGACGTCCTCGCCGAAATAGAAGACATCCTTCGTCTGCTCGCACATGGCGAAGTAGTTCCTGGAGACTTCGTGCAGCTCCCCCTTCTTCCACTCTCTTTCCTCGACCACGCGCGTCGTGGTCCCCGCGACCGCCTTGGTCTCGTCGAGGACCGTGATCTGGACCTTGGTATCGCCGCCCTCGAGGACGAGCTGAAAGCCCGGTTCCAGCACGAAGTACGGATTTCTGCCCTGGGTCACGAGATTGCAGCTCGAGATCCCGAATTCCTGCTGCCAGCCCGAAGTCGTGTCCTGTGCACCGGCCGCGCCGGACGCGAACATCGTTGCGGCGGCAAGCAGGCATAGAAAAGATTTCGTCTTCATGGAAGCTCTCCTTCATGGGTGGGGGTCACCCCTCGGCCAGGCCGAGGTCGGAATGGCGCTGGGCGCCCGCTCCGAGGAGCAGGTACAGCGCCGGCATCGCGAACAGCGTCACGAAGGTGGATGCGACCAGGCCGCCGATGATGACGATGGCCGTGGGTTGCACGATCTCGAAACCGGCGCGCTGCCCGAAGACGATGATCGGCAGCAGCGCGGCGACGATCGCGGCCGAGCCCGCCAGGATGGGCGACAGCCGCTCCCGCGAGCCGCGCACCACGAGCTCGAGACCGAAGGGCACCTTTTCCCGTGTTTCGAGGTGCTGGTAGTGATCGAGCAGCGCAACGCCGTTACGGGCTGCGATGCCCAGCACCGCGAGGAAGCCGACGATCGAGCCCAGCGACATCACGCCCCCGGTGACCAGCACCGCCAGCACACCGCCTGCGACCGCAGCCGGAAGCCCCACGAAAGCCATCGTCGCCAGGCGCCAGCTTCCGAAGCAGGCCTGCAGCAGCAGGAAGATTCCGATCAGCGCGGCGACGGCGACGCCGAGCATGTGCTGCTGGGCGCTTTCCAGTTCGGCCGATTCGCCCAGGAGCTCGGGGTGGTACTCGAGCGGGAAGCTGAGCTTCTCCAGGCGGTCTTCGACCTCTTCCGCTACCGAGCCCGCATCGCGTCCCGCCACGTTGGCCACGACGTCGACGTAAGGGGCGATGCGCTCGTGGCGCAGAACCGTCGGCGTCGATACCAGGCTGACCTCGGCGATGTCGCCCAGGCGCACCTGGGTGCGATCCGACTTGTCGACCCACAGGTCGCGCAGCTTGGTCACGCTCTGGCGAGCCTCGGGCGCGCCGTGCACCACCACCTCGTAGATCTTCTGCTCCTTGAACAGATAGCCGACGACCAGCCCGGCAAAGACGGTCGCCGTGGAGCGCCGCACATCGCCGGGCTTGACGTTGGCCCGACCCGCGGCGTCGAGGTCCACCTTGACCTGCACCTGGAGTTCCTCCACCTGACCTTCGGTCTGCAGGTCGACGATGCCCTTGATTCCGGAGATCGCCTGCCGAACTTCCTCGGCCTTCTGATTCAGCACCTCGATCTTCTGGCCGTAGATGCGCACGACGATCGCGTGGCCCGCGCCGGTGAGCACCTCGCTGACCTTGTCGCGAAGGTAGGAGCGCACGCTGTGCTCGATGCCCGGATAGCCTTCGATGGTCTCGCGTATCGCCGCGACCGTCTTGTCGTAGTCGGCTTTGGGGTCGATGCCGATCCAGATCTGGCTCGAATTGATGCCCACCACCTGGTCGCCGGTCACCGCGCGTCCCACATGGGCGCCGACGGAGCGCACGCCGGGCAGGGATCGCAATTCGCTGCTGACCCGCGAAGTGATCCGATGCGTTTCCGCATGGGAGGTCCCCGGAGGCGTGGACCAGTTCACCAGCAGGACCTGCTCCTTGAAGGTCGGAAGCAGCGATTGGCCCAGCAGCGGCCAGATGCCGACGCCGGCCAGCACCGCGACGCCGGCCACCAGCAGCGCCTTGCGCGGCGCGGCGATGAACCTGCGCAAACCCGAATCGTATTTGTCGTTGAGCCAGGCGGCGACGGGCGACTCGCGTTCCCGGCCGGCCGCGTGCCCCAGCAGCATCAGGCTGAGCACGGGGGTCACGGTCAGTGCGATCACCATCGATGCCGCCACCGCCAGCAGGTACGCGATAGCCAGCGGCTCGAAGAACGAGCCTGCCACGCCGCCCATGAAGAAGATGGGCAGCACGGCGAGCACCACGACCAGGGTCGCGTAGAGCGCGTTGCGTTGCGATGCGAGGGTTGTAGCGAAGACGACTGTCGCAACAGAAATGCCGCTGTCCGACCTGTGCGCACGCAGTCGCTCCCGCAGCATTTCCGTGTCGACGACCACATCGTCGATGACCACGGTCAGGGCAACGATCAGGCCGGCGAGGATCATGGTGTTGATCGTGGCGCCGGTCAGATGAAGTGCGCTCAAGGCGGCCAGCAGCGTGAGCGTGATCGACATCGCGCTGATCAGGGCAGTACGCCAGCTGTACAGGAACGCGCCGATGACCAGGATCACCAGCACGCCGCCGAGGATGATCGCATGCGTCAGATGGGCGATCGAGTCCTCGACATACGACGCCAGCCTGTAGACCCGGGTGTCGATCTGCACGCCAGTCAGTCCGCGACCCAGTTCCGCCAGTGCCCGGTCGACCGAACGCGTGACCTCCAGCGTATTGGTGGACGGAAACTTCTCGATGACCAGGATCAGGCCGCTGCCGTTCCTGGCCACCGCGTCGCCGATCATCGGCGGATGCGAGAAGGTCAACTCGGTGACATCGCCCAGCGACAGCGTCTTGCCCGAGAGCAGCAGATGCGGCGTCGTGACGGACACCTTCGCCATGTCCTCCGGCGTCTCGATCGGCATCGTGTGCTGGACGCCCAGCCTCTGGTTCTTGTTGTCGATCCATCCGCCCGTGCCGGGTGCCGAACCCTTGAGGAAGGTCAACGGCGACACCCACAGCGCATCGCCGGCGGCGGCGATGATGTCTTCCTGCAGCAACTTGGCGTCGTGCAGCCGGTTGGGGTCGATCTGCACGTGCATCTGCCGCAGGCGCTGGCCCCAGATCGCCACGTTCGCGACTCCGGGAACCCCCAGCAGCCGCGGCTTGATCGTCCAGCGCGTGAGCAGCGACAGTTCCGTCGGCTCGACCTTGTCCGACGTGATCCCGATCATCATGAAGCGGGAGGTTGCCGACAGGGGTTGCAGGATCACCGGTGGCTGGGCGACGTTCGGCAGGGTATAGGCCAGCGTCAGGCGTTCCTGGATCATCTGCCTGGCCTTCATGAGGTCGGTCCCGCGCTTGAAGGTGAGCACGATCGACGAGAGGCCGGTCACCGACTGCGAGCGGATCGACTGCAGCCAGGGCACGCCCGAGAGCAACTCCTCCAGGTTGAGGGTGATCAGGCTCTGCACTTCGTCGGCCGACAGTCCGATCGCCTCGGTCTGGACTTCCACCACCGGCGGCGCGAACTCCGGAAAGACGTCGACGGGCGCGTTGCGCAGCTGGGCCGCGCCGAAGACCATCAGCGCCGCGGCGATGCCCAGCACAAGGTAACGAAACTGCAGGCTCGAGCCAATGATCCAGCGAAACATACCGGCCTCCTTTTGCTCAGCGCCCATCGATGCGCGCTACTTCCCGAAGATCTCCGTCCCGAAGAGCAGCGACGCACCCACGGTGACCACCGGGGTTCCGATCGCCGGACCGCCGGAAAGGATCGCCACGTCGCGGACGATGCGCTCCACGCTGATGCGCTGCCGCTCGAAGGTCAGCGGCTTGGTGTTGACATAGACCCAGGCGGCGCCCTTGCCGTCGTAGTACACGGCGCTGTACGGCACGACCTTCTGCTTCTCCTCGATGCCGGAGATCTGCAGCTCGACGCGCAGGCGACTGTTCAGCGTCAGGCCGTGGTCCGCGCCGGGCACGATGTAGTAGAGCGACAGCATCGAGCGCTTGGGGTCTTCGACCGGCGCCACACCGGACGGCTGCGCGAGGAGCTCGCTGCTCAACGGGTCGCGGGTGGAAAGCGGCAGCAGGCGTGCCGGCTTGTCCTTGGCGAGCCGCTCCCACTCCGCTGCCGACAGGCTCACCAGCACCCAGGCATCGCCGAGGATGGGGATGTTGGTCCGCGTCGATGGCGTTGCAGGCGTTGGCGGTTGCGGTGATTCGATGACGACTTTCCCCAGGCCGGCTGGTTCGCCGCCAGGTTTCTGCTGCGCCGGCGTCGCGGAAACCACTGCAGCGACCGCACCAGCGCCTGCAGGGGTGCCGCCGGCCTGGGCGAAGCCCCCAAAGGTGCCGCCGCCTGGCTTCGCTGCGGGCGGCTTGTCCGCCGCTGCCGTGACGAGCCCGCTGACCATCTGCTTGTGGACGATCGACTCCTCGCCCACCTTGCCGATTTCGATCCCCAGGCGTTCGGCAGCCTTCGCGCTCAGGACCACGCGCTTGACGGTGCTCCCCGCGATCGCTTCCAGCGTGACCGCGGGGTTCTTCCCTCCCGGCTTCGACGGACCGGGATCCGTGGCAAGCGCCGCTACCGGCGCCAGCAGAAGCGTTGCGACCGTGGCCAGAAGCGCCGCGTGGCGGCCATGGCACGAGGGGGCGATGTGCCGGGTTTTCATAAGTGTTCCTCCTGTCTGAGACTTCGCTTGCTACAGCGCCGGGACGATGCCGTCCTTGCCGACGATGACGAACAGGGCCACGTACTTGCCGTCCGAACCCTTCTGCGCGCCGACGAAGACGGACATTCCCGGTTTGATCAGGCTCCTGTCGGCCAGCGACATCTTGTGGATCGGCACGTCGCGGGGAACCTCCACGTCCGTTTCGTCGTAGTCGGTAGGCCCCCACTTGATCGAGAGCACGCGGACCTCGAGGTCGTCGACCCAGCCATGGGAGATGATGCTGTCGGGCTTCAGGTCCCACTTCCTGTGGCCCAGGGCGATGCCGCGCAGCTTGTCGTCGATGATCCGCAGCTCGAAACTCTTGTGCAGCCAGACTGCCGAATCGCGGACGATGGGGCTGTATTCCTCCAGCTTCACCGCGACCGCGCCGACGTAGACCCCGAAGTCAACCTCGGCGAAGCTGCCCTTGCTGAGGCCGATGACCGTGGTGCTGTCGTGGAGCCCGATGCTCAACGTCCTGCCGTCGCCGGTCTTCACCGCGATCAGGGAACCCTCGACCAGGGTGACCCGGCCACGGATATGGTCCGGCTCCGCCGCATCCTGCACGGCCTTGGGCGTGTGGTCGTCCGCGGCGGTGTCCTTGTTCGGCGAACGGGGCAGGACCTTCTGGTCGGGCGCGGGGTCCTGAGCGTGCGTGGGATCCTGCGCGCGCGCGGGTGCGCCCAGCGTCAAGGCGATAGCCGAGGCGACGACACCGAGATATCCGAACAAGCGAACCATGATTGCCTCACTTCTTCTTTGAACTTCCTACTCGATGCAGCCATAGTCAGCGCCACGCTAGGGCGATGCCGCCAGGGGAGAGCGCGCCTCGACCGGCTCGCCGGAACCGGCGCCGTACCGCAGGTACAGGATCGGTATCACGAACAGGCTCAGCAGGGACGAGGTGATGATGCCGCCCAGGATGGCCACGGCCATGGGGTGCTCGACCTCATGGCCGGGGATGCTGCCAGGCACGATCAGCGGCAGCAGCGCCAGGGCCGTGCACAGGGTGGTCATCAGGATCGGCGACAGCCGCTCGCCGGCGCCGCGCAGGACGAGCGGGGTGCCGAAGGGCACGCCTTCCACCCGCTCGAGGTGCCGGCAGTGCTCGATGAGCATGATGCCGTTGCGCGCCGACAGGCCCAGTATCGTGATGATCCCCACCAGGGAGCCGAGCGAGATGATGCGGTCGGCAGCAAAGGTCGCCAGCACCGCGCCGACCAGCGCCGCCGGGAGCGCGAGGAAGACCATGGTGGCGAGCCGCAGGTTCCTGAACGTCGCATGCAGGACGAGAAAGATCGCCACGACGACGAAGACGGAGGCGATCAGCAGGTTCCGCTGCGCAGCCTGGCGCTCCTTGTATTCGCCCAGCAGCTGCGGGTAGTACCCGATCGGGAACTGGAGCTTCTCGAGCCGCTGCTCGACCTCGCTGGCCACCGAGCCCAGGTCACGACCCTTGACGTTGGCGTGGATGTCGATGCGCCGCGAGTTGTTCTCGCGCTTGATCTTGTTCGGGGTCGACGCGATGTTGACGTCGGCGATGTCCGCCACCCGCACGCGCCCGCCGTAGGGCGTGTCGATCAGGAACTCGCGGATGTCGTCCACGTTGTGGCGGGACGAGGGCGCCGTCCACACGAAGACGTCGTAGACCTTGCCGTCCTTGTGAATGTCCGTGACCTCGATGCCCGACATCAGGATGTTCACCACCCGGCGCACGTCGCCGGGCTTGATCCCGTAGCGAGCCGCGTTGTCCAGGTTCACCTTGATCTGCACCTGCGGCACGTCGACCTGCTGTTCCAGATGGAGATCGATGAGTCCGGGGATGCCCTTCAGCGCGTCTTCCACCTCTCGCGCCTTTTCGCGCAGGACCGGCAGCTCGGGGCCGAAGATGCGCACGACGATGGATTCGCCGGCCCCGGTCAGTACCTCCTTGATCCGCTCCTTCAGATAGGTTTGCACGTCGCGGTAGAGCCCGGGGTAGCCGGCGACCGTGGCCTCGACGTTCGCGCGTGTCGTGGCGTAGTCCGCCTTGGGGTCGACGCTGATCCAGTTCTCGGTGAAGTTCACGCCGTAGGGCTCGTCGCCGCCGACCGCGCGTCCGATATGTGCGCCGAAGTTGCGAACACCGGGAATGGCGCGCAGCTCGCGGCTGGCTGCCTGGGTGATCCGGAAGGTCTCCGGGTGCGAGGTCCCTTCGGGAGGAACCCAGTGCATCAGGAAGTCCCTTTCCTTGAACTCGGGAAGCAGCGACGCCCCGAGGAAGGGCCACACACCGATGGCCGCGACGACGACGAGGACGGCGGCCGACAAGGTCGCGCGTGGCGCCTCGACGGCCCGCGAAAGCGCCGCCGCGTAATGACGCCTGAGCCACGGCACCAGCGGGGACTCCCGGTGCTCGACCCGTGCGCGATCCAGCAGCAGCAGGCACAGGGCCGGCGTCACCGTCAGTGCCACCGCCATGGAAGCCAGCATTGCGACCAGGTAGGCGAGGACCAGCGGCTCGAAGAACACGCCCGACAGCCCGCCCATGAAGAACACCGGCGTCACCGCCAGCACGACGATCACCGTCGCGTGGACGATGGCCGAGCGCACCTCGATCGACGCCTCGAGGATGATGCGCGCGGTCGACTTGCCGCTGCCCGACCTGCGGTGCTGGCGCAGCCGCCGGACGATGTTCTCGACATCGATGATCGCGTCGTCCACCACGTCGCCGAGGGCGACGATGAATCCGGCCAGCACCATCGTGTTGATCGTGGCGCCCATCAGGTAGAGAACCACCCCGGCGGCCACCAGCGACAAGGGAATAGCGACCGAACTGATCAGCGCCACCCGCCATTCATAGAGGAAGGCGCCGAGGACGAGGACCACCAGAAAGCAGCCGATGATGAGCGCCTGCGTCAGGTTGTCCATCGACAGCTCGATGAAGGTCGCCGGCCGGAAGATCGTGGAGTCGATCTCGATGCCCGGCAGCCCCGGCTTCAATGCCGCCAGCGCTTCCTCGATGCCGCGCGTGACTTCCAGCGTATTGGCCCACGGCAGCTTCTCGACGATCATCATCAGGCCGCGCTCGTCGTTGATGACGGCATCGCCGACCAGCGGCCAGGTGTCCCAGACCACCTTGCCGACATCGCCCAGCCGCGGCGGGTCGGCGCGCCTGCCCTTGAGTGTCAGCGGCACCGCGGCCAGGTGCTCGGTGGAGAACACCGGCGACTCGTTGTGGATGGCGAAGCGCTGGTTGGGCGTGTCGATCATCCCGTCGATGCGCGCCTTCGCGCCGGAGCTGTACGACAGCATGCCGATGTCCAGGGCGTCCGAGGTCGTCTCCATGACCTCGTTGAGCGTGACGTTGTGAGCGCGCATCAGGCTCGGCTCGACCTGCACCTGCAGTGACTTGATCCGGTCGCCCCACATGGGGATGTTGGCCACGCCAGGGACCGACATGAGCCGGAACTTGACCGTCCAGTAGGCGATCATCGACAGGTCCATCTGGTCGTAGACCTTCGATGACAGCCCGATCTTCATGACCCGGCTGGTCGAGGAAAGCGGTTGCAGCATGACCGGCATGCCGGACGACTTCGGCAGCTCGGCGATGGCGAGTTTCAGGCGCTCCTGCACGCGCTGCCGCGCATCCATGAGGTCGGTGCCCATCCTGAAGAGCAGCACCACCTGCGACAGTCCCGTCACCGACGAGGAGCGGACGTACTCGACGCCCGGCACGCCGCGCAGCTGGTCCTCCATGGGAATCGTGATGAGTTCCTCGACCTCGGTGGCGGTCATGCCCGGGCCCTCGGTCTGAATCTCGACCTTGGGCGGCGCGAACTCGGGGAATACGTCAACCGGCATCTTGCGCAGTTGCTGGGTCCCGAAGACCAGCAGCGTTGCGGCGATGGCGAGCACGAGAAAGCGGAATCTCAGACTTGAGCCAATGATCCAACTGAACATTGATCTCTCCTGCCCAGGCACGCCGTCTGTACCCAGATGCTCGTTTCCATCCTCGGGGTCAGCCGGCTTGTCTCTACCGGCTGGACGTCTGTGCCCTTAGCGGGTCAGTAGACTGACGAACATGGCGCGCTCCTCTGGGTTGTTGCGGGTAGTTCGATAGCTTTCGCCACCGACAGTTTCCGTTCTAATCCTTTAGGTCGACTTAAGCCAATGGTTGTATGTCGCAATAGGGATGCCGCGCCAGAGACTGCGGAATCTGGAATCTCCTTTTTAAAAATAGTTGGCGACGCGTCGCTTCTCAATGCCGTGGCGCGTCGATTCGACGCGCAGCAGATCTGTGCCGACCGATGCGATCAGGCCGACGCCAGCAACTCGTCGACCTTTCCGGTGAAATCATCTGTGGGGTGTCCCATGATTCTTTCCCTTGCCAGTGACGCCATCACGCCGACTAGATCAACGAAGCGCGGTGCCCCGACCATCCGAGCATCGCCGTAGCGAGGCGCGACCTCGCCAGCACGAAGCCACCGCCATGCGCGTAGTCGCAAAGGGTGCCGTAGTGCGTGCGTAGGATTTCAAACACTTGCCCGTGCGGGTGAGCGGCTTCTTTGAATTTACGAAGCGACTTGTCCATTGACGGGTCGTATTGTCATTCGCGACAAGTTATGCCGGAATCGACAACCGATGCGGAGCGGCTTGCTTGGGGTAATTGGCCTGCCCGGAGGGGATCGAACCCCCGACAACCTGCTTAGAAGGCAGGTGCTCTATCCAACTGAGCTACGGGCAGATTGGGTGGGCGATTTTACGGTGGCGTCGGCGCAGGATGACACGGGCACTGGGCTTTGCCCGAGTTCGGGGTACTCGGAGAAGGGCCAAGGTGACATCTTCGATTGGAGTTCATCATGAGCAACGACCCGACCAGACCCGCTTCGCCCCGTCGTCCCACCACCAACGAGGAACCCGAGCTCGCCTTCGAAGAATCGATTCCTTCGGACGGCAAAGACCCGGAGGGCGAGAAGATGATCGACGAGCTCGGCAAGGAGAAGCCCAAGCCCAAGCCCGAGAAGGAACCGCCGCCCGAGCCCTTGCCGGAACAGTTGCCTGTGAGCTGAAGGCGAAACCGATCTAAAAATACCTCACAACCCGCATGGACGCTGGATTTTCCTGAAGTCTTTCTTCATTCGTTCCCCGTTTTGTTCCCCGGTTTCGCTTTCGCTGCCCCCGGTGTCGGAGCCAGATTGGTTCGGCTCGGGGCGTGCAAGAACATCCTCGAAATAAATGCAGTGCGTTGTATTGTCGCCACACTCCTGGCTGAGTGATGGATCGAGCGCCTGAGCACGGACTTGCCTGAAAGGTCGGCAGAATCAGCCCCATGACCGACCACGGCGCCTTTCCCGCCAACGATCCTCGTGCTCCGGCCGGCCGGCCTCGCCATGACGCGCGGGCGGACGACGGGGCACCTCGCCATGTTGACGCGCCTGATGGCGCGGCACAGAGCCGTTTCGGCGCAGCAGCCAGCATCCTTGATCGCCTCGATACCCGGTCGCTGGCGATGCGCCTGCGGCGACGGCCATGGTGGCGGTTATGGTGAGCGCCGGCATGCGCCGTGCACTCGCCACATGCCTCTTTGGCGCTACGCGCTGCCCGCTGCGGCCCAGCGACAAGGGCGCGCTTTTCCCGGTTTCCAGTCGCGTCTAGGTCGCGACAATCAAGCCGCAAACGATCGCGCAGGCCCCGAAGATGAAGCACGTGAATGTCAGTCCCACGCCCCACATGGAAGCCTTTGAAAGCTCCCTCGATGCCGGCCATGGGGATCATGCCTACACAGGAGGAAGTGCGGGCAGTTTTTGAGCACATGCGGCAAAACCCGACCGATTTCAGCGCGGTCGAATCGCCCGATTATTCAGACTATCTGGCTGGCTCCCTATGGCGCAAGATCAAGCGTCGCGTGTTGGAGCGCGACGACAAGACCTGTCAATCGTGTGGCGGCCCCGGTAGCGTCGCGCACCATCGAAGCTACGCGCAGGAGGTCATGGATGGAAATGCCGACCACTTGCTCGCCACCGTGTGCGAGGGTTGCCATGCGCTGATTCACTTCACCGATCAGGGGGCAAAGCGTCCCTCTGATGAATGGGAAGCTGTCTTCCTCGAAACGAAGTCGCAAGCGTTTCCCGAACCTCACGTCGATCTCCGCCGCAACTTCCCGCCTCACCCTGCCACGTGGGATCGGATGACAGCGAAGCAAAAACAACTTTGGCAGACCAGTGCCATCGCGCTGACCAAAGAGGCTCGAGAGCGAAAGCGGGCAAAGGCTGAACGCCGGCATCTGAGCGAGTCGCAGCGCGCAGCAGTGGCGGCGAACCTGAAAGACGGCCAGCGTGCCTATCGGAAGCTTTGAGCACGGCCCTGATATGGTCGCTTTCCCTCCGAGCCACCTCTGCAGAGTCACGTTCGCGGTTCGCCAAGTAGAGCTCGTTCGCAGCATCTGCCGTTGCTCGAGGTCTGCTTGGCCCTCGACGAGCTTGAGCAGGCCTTTGCACTGGACGTCGGCCCCTGACCTACGCTCCGCATAGCCTCCAGCGCTGGCGACAATGGGCGGCAGCGCCGCAGCGCGCGTGGCGTCATGTCGTCTCGCGCCGTGCATATGACGTCTGGGTGAACGCTTCGGACCGGTTAGAGACCCCCCTCGGATTCTCGTAGCCGATGACGAAATCGGTTCACTCGCCTCGCGATCAGTGTCATTGCACAACGCCTCGTCAAGGGCGGGCTCTTCCCCGTTGAGCAGTCGAGTTCGGGCCGCAAGTACTACAGCCTTGTGCACAGCCTCCGGCAAGGTGCGTCCGTTCAGATAGTCGGCGATCAAGGCTTCGGCGGCTGCAAAGAAAAGGGACACGGCATATGTCCCCAGCCCCTGGGGCGCAGCACTGAGTAGAGCTCAGCGGCGAGCGCCTC
Source organism: Variovorax paradoxus (assembly GCF_018614915.1). Taxonomy (GTDB): domain Bacteria; phylum Pseudomonadota; class Gammaproteobacteria; order Burkholderiales; family Burkholderiaceae_C; genus Variovorax; species Variovorax paradoxus_K. The sequence continues at coordinate 57,934 of NZ_JAGGNU010000052.1, forward strand.
GTCGCTCCGGCGCGCAAGTTTCCCCGCAGCCGTCAGGGGACCGCTCAAAGGCCGTCCTGAAGCCTGGTGAGGGGCCCCACACAGTCGAGGTCGCTACTCAAGAAAGCGGGCCCGTATCTGGTCCCCTGCGGTCCCATCTTCGGTGCCATAGCCATCGCCGAGCGCAGCGCACTCGGTGACCACACATTCAGCAAAGGTCCGCACAGCAGGCGGGACCGGTTCACCGGCCTTCAGGAGGCCAGCCATGACAGCCAGCTCTTCGAACACCTCGGCGGGGTTTCGATTTGGTTCCATGATTGAATATTAGGTCGCAGCCGCGATGGTTTCCACAGGTGAATGACTTAAAAAGGAAGTTCGCTTCATGAACCAGTACCCGGCGGAGCGTCTGGCGATGACGCCGGAGCCGCTCCCGCCGAAGCCGCCCAAGCCCAAGCTCGAGCTCGAGCTCGCGAGGCCGGAGGGGCCGTCCGAGCCCTCGCTTTTCTAGGCGCTGCCGCGATGGCCAGCGGAGATGCGGTGCGCGAGATCGCTGAGCAAGCGGGGCGCTGATCACGCCGGCCCGCCATTCCTCGCGCGCCATCAGGAATGGCAGCAAGGCCCGCAGCCGTCACAGCGTTGCGTCGGACAAGATGAGCGCTGCACGGTAGGCTCCGCGGCCTGCGGTCTTGGCTTCGTCCACCAGTTGCTTGCGCCTGCGCGACCGCTCCACCGGCGACTGACTGGTTAGCGGCTGGAGGAGATCATGACTGATCTCGAGCAGATGACTCGACGAGGTTAGGCAAGAGTGAATGGCTGTCCACTCGGGACGGGCCCGATGGGTTTCCCTCTCGAGGCGCGTCGCTTCTTCTTGGGCGACCGGCGACAGGGAACCCAGATCGGTTGGCTTGAGGAAGGGGTCGGGCTCGCAGCCCTCCAAGATATACGCCCGTGCCGTTTCAACGGCTGCGGCCGCGGCTTCGATCAAGGCCTCTGCAGTATCGATCCTGTCCATTGCTCACCCTCCAAGGTTGGCGTCCAAAGAACGGCTGAGTCGAACGGATTGCTCTGATTTCCGTCGCGTACTCGCAGCACCATAATAGGTACGAGACAAACGGAAAGTGGCGCTGCAGCCCAAACTTGTCACCGTTCTCCTACACGATTTTTTGGAGAGCGGGGAGGAAGTAGGAATTCAGTTCTACAGAACGTTCTGCAAGACGAGCGGCGGCAGCTCGCGTGATGATCTCGGGTGCGAGCCAGGTGGTGCGGCTCCACGGTCGCAACGTGGACACGTACAACGTGCAGGGTGCCAGCTCGGCGGCCGAGCGCTTCGACTACGACTATCCGGACCAGGAGCTGAAGGAGCTCGTGGTCGAGGTGATCCGCCTGGCGCCGATGCGCAGGACGGCGGCCCAATGACCGGAATAACCCCGGTAACCAAGCCCGTGCAAGGGAAACCACCTTTTAGGCATCATCCTTGCCGATTCGCAGGGGGAAGTGATGGTTAGGTGGGCAGAGAAGTTTGCTGCAGAGATGCAGCGTCTTACGGAGGGGCGCGCGGTGTACAACGACATGCTGGATTGGGCCCTGCAGTTGTGGCCCGACAAGCGGGAGCATGATCCCGAGGAGGTCGCGAGGTGTGCGTTGCGCGAGGTGCAAGACGACGACTGAGCTGGGCGGCGCAAGTCCGCCCATCACTCAGGATCGGCGAGCGTCCTTGAAAAACCGGGACACTGGAACGCCCAAACCGCGAGCAATGTGATCGACGGTGGCGATCGAGGGGGAAACAAGGCCGCGCTCGAGGCGCGACAGCATCGACGCCGAGATCCCGCTCGTCGCTGCCAACTCACCACCAGTGAGGCCGACCGCGACCCTTACCCCTCGGACGTTCGCTCCGATGAGGCATACGAGCATGCTGCGCACCTGTGCTGACGATGCCCGCGGCATACGTCTTGACGAGGGCGGCAACTGAGGCGGCGACGTTGTTGGAAAGGGCGACGGGCGCATGTTTCCATGCTATTCGGCGTGAGGCGCCATGCCACCTATCAGCTTTGATAGGGGCGCCAATGCCAGCGTCCTAAGGCTGGCTTAAGTCTGGCGGCGCATGCTTCGTACTGACAGCCAGCCGGCGCTGGTAGAGGTTGCTTCGGCACCCGGCCCGTCATGGGCGGTTTCCTCGATGCCGGCGGCTGTCGCGATTCGACTCTGCGCCTCAGTGCGCCCATTCCTTGACCGAAGCCGGATCGATCGTGGCGATCACCGCCGCCATCTCGAAGGCGGCATCAGGATTGCAGGTGCAAGGCACCGCAGCGCCCCCGCAGTCGCACCCGCCTTTGCCTTCTGTGAGCAGGGCCGACGGACGGTCCTCGTGGTCCTCGCAAACCCAGCCAGGTCCGAGACAGTGGACGCACTTCAGCTTGGTCATGTCGAGCGCGCACGTGCCCGTGCGGTCCTCCCGGTAGGCTTCGCCACTGCCGACTTCCGCGGCGCGCGCTTCGCAGGTTTCGGGCCGCCGAGCGCCCTGAGCGACTGGATCAGCTGATCCGTGTCCGCGTCGAACTTGTCATCGCCGTGTTTGGGAGACTTGGCTTCCATCTCGGGCTCCTTCATTTTGTGAACCAAGGTTTGCGCTTTCGGCTGACAGAGCCGGCGTAGGAGGTAGCGGATTCTTCACGCTGTGAACCACCTACGCGATCTCGCACCCATGCTGCTCGACGAGCGGCCGCTGGACGTCGAGGAGACTGGGTGGATCTACGAGATTAAGTTCGACGGTTGGCGCCTGATGGCACGGTTCGGGGACGGCAAGTGCGAGCTGCGCACACGGCAGGGCGCCAACGCGACCAGCTGGTTCCCCGAGATCACCCAGGCGCTGGCCAGCGTGGAGGGCGGCCCCTACGTCACGGACGGGGAGGGATGCGTGCTCGACGAGATGGGGCGCAGCGACTTCGATCGATTCCAGGATCGCGCGCGGCGCCGGCGCTGGTACGAGGGCGCGGATCCCGTTGTCTACTGCGTCTTCGACCTGCTCGTGGACAACGGCACTGACATCACGCAGCTGCCGCTCATCGAACGCAAGGAGCGCCTGGCCAAGTTGCTGAAGGTTCCCCCGTCCAGCGTGCTCTACGTGAACCACTTCGACAACGAGGCGCACGACATCAACAGCATCGTCCGCGACGCGGTTGTGCCCTTCGAGCTGGAGGGCCTGGTCGCGAAGAGGAAGGACAGCGTCTATACGCCCGGCGTGCGGACCAGCAACTGGGTGAAGGTGAAGCGGAAGAACGCGATCCCGGCGCAGCGCCTCAAGCGCGGGCCGAAGAGCAAGGACATCTCGATCGGCCCATAGGCGCGTCCCGATCGGCGGCCTGGCCCATGGTGAAGCGCAAAGGCCTGGTACTGATGGAGCGCTTCAGGAGATAGCCTTGGGAACTGCTCCGGGCTGATCTTCCGCGTTGACATTCGGTGGCAGTGGCGCGTTAGGACGGTCGATCGCTTCGACACCAGGTTGCGCCACGAACTCTTCGTCTTGAAACGCATCGGCCGGCACTTGGTCGCCCCTTGCTTGCGTTGCCTTGTTGACCCGTTCGACAACTGCCGCCGCACCGAGTTCGCTGCCAGGGACAACTTCTTTTACAGCGGCATCGACGAGACCCGCCGCATCCGGCAAACGGACGCGCCTAACGGACTGATCCCATAGTTGGGAAAGCATCAATGCAGACGTTTTGTCCCGCCATAGGCGCGCGTCTACCGAGAAAACAGTACCGTCGGGCAGAGAAAAATTCGTAGGATGCCCTTGGTCTAAATCGGTATCCGATTGAGCTCGGTTCCAACCGAAGAGCGCACCGGCGATGGCAAGCACCCCAACAAAAAGCAGCGCAAAGCCGCCCATAGAATTGCCCGCCATGAAAAGGGAAGTAGAGAAGAACATTCCAACTGCGGCCAAGACAACGAGAGCGACCAAGAACACTTGGCTTCGTACCGGCTTGACCCTCACGTGCGCTGAGACGCTTGGTGCGGAATTCGGCTCCATCAGCCACCTCGCTCGTCAATGGTGATGGTGCCATCTTCATTGCGGTGAGGAAGGAAGAACGGCGGAAAGTGGGTGTATGCCCAGTCGTAACGACCTAAGAAGAGCCGCAGGACCTTTGCAATTGCCACGCCGTACGAGACCGAGGTCGATGGATCGATTACGCACTCGATCAAGTCGAAGTTGGTAGAGGTGACCTTCAAGGTGCAGTTATCGAACCGGCACCTCACGAACCTGTATCCGTCCAACTGCACCGTTTGCCCGTTGTAGTAGAGCTGAAGAGCAACCCAGCCGTAGGGCCCACCACTGGTCCTGGGTTCGGTCTTTTGGGTCGCCCTGAGGTTCGCGGTAAACGAGTCCTACGAAGCCAAGCCTAGAACACTGGATATTGGAAACCTCCAATAAACCCGCCAATATCGAGCCCAAAAGAAGAAGGCCCCGCTACCAAATTGATAGCGGGGCCTTCAGTGCCTATGCGGCTTGTAGCGGCTCCTCGACCTGGGCTCGAACCAGGGACCTACGGACTAAAAGTCCGCCGGTGCGGTGGATGCATTGCGGATCTTGTGGCGCAGCTACGCCTCATGATATGCCGCAGACGCCAGCCCCCGGGTCCTTGCCTGCGGAGCGGCTGATTGCAGTGTGTAGGTGCTCTGGCCTCCGTAGCTCCGTTAGACACTCGGCCAATCGTTAGACACCGGTACCCAAAAAGCAAAATGCCCGCAGAGACCTAAATCCTTGCGGGCATTCACATTTTCATGGTCGGGGCGAAAGGATTCGAACCTTCGACCCTCTGGTCCCAAACCAGATGCGCTACCAGGCTGCGCTACGCCCCGACGAAGCCTGCGATTCTAGCCTGCGCGCGGCAGGCCTTTCTCAGCGTTTCGCGTATTGCGTCTTGCCGAAGAGGATTTCGCGCTCCTTGTCGCCCGTGATCGGCTGGCGCAGATCGGCCAGCACCTTGACGCCGCGCTGCACCGCGGGCCGGGCGGCGATGCCCTCGAACCACTTCTTCAGGTGCCGGAACTCGGTGAGCACGATGCCCTGGTTCTCCCAGCTGCGCAGCCAAGGAAAGATCGCGATGTCCGCGATCGAGTAGCTCTCGCCGGCGATGAAGCGATGGCTGGCGAGCTGCTTGTCGATCACGCCGTAGAGGCGCCGCGCTTCGTTGCTGTAGCGGTCGATCGCATAGGCGATCTTCTCTGGCGCGTACATGCGGAAGTGATGCGCCTGGCCGAGCATCGGCCCGACGCCGCCCATCTGGAACATGAGCCACTGCAGCACCTCGTAGCGGGCGCGGTCGCCGGCCGGCAGGAACTGGCCGGTCTTGCCGGCCAGGTAGACCAGGATCGCGCCGGATTCGAAGAGCGAGATCGGCTTGCCGTCCGGGCCCTCAGGATCGGTGATGGCCGGGATTTTGTTGTTCGGGCTGATCTTGAGAAAGCCCGCTTCGAACTGGTCGCCCTTGCCGATGTTGACCGGGTGCGCGCGGTAGGGGAGGCCGCACTCCTCCAGCATGATGTGGATCTTGTGGCCGTTGGGCGTGGGCCAGGAATAGACGTCGATGGGTGCTTGTGGCATGGGCTGCGTTCCACGAGAAAAAGACAGGGCCGGCCAGCATAGCGGCCGACGGCTTTTCCTGCAGGACGCAGCCCTGCCGGCCTCAGGCGGCCACGGCGCTCGGTGCCAGGTGCTTGTGGATCAGGGCGACCGCGGCAGCGCCTTCGCCGATCGCGCCGCCGACGCGCTTGACCGAGCCGGAGCGCACGTCGCCGACCGCGAACACGCCGGAGACGCTGGTCTCCAGCGCGGCCGCCGGCCTGGAGGGGAATCCCCGGCTCGCCGCCTCGCCGGTCAGCACGAAGCCGTGCTTGTCGACCGAGACGCCGCAGCCTTCGAGCCAGTCGGTTTCCGGCACCGCGCCGATGAACAGGAAGATATTGCGTGCCGGGCACCGCTCCTCGCCGCCGGTGCGGCGGTCGCGCCAGGTGGCGCCGTTCAATCCCGTGGCCGGCTCGCCGTGCAGCTGCAGCAGCTCGGTGTGGGGATGCAGTTCGATGTTGGGCGTGGCCTCGATGCGATCGATCAGGTAGCGCGACATGGTCGCGGCGAGCGAGGGCCCGCGCACCAGCACGTTGACCTTGGTGACGTGCTGCGACAGGAACACCGCCGCCTGGCCGGCCGAGTTGCCGCCGCCGACCAGCGCCACCTCCTGCTGCGCGCACAGCTTGGCCTCGAGCGCCGAGGCCCAGAACCAGATGCCGCGGCCTTCGAAGTCGGCCAGGCGCGGGACCTCGGGGCGGCGGTAGCGCGCGCCGCTGGCGACCACGACGGTGCGGGAGCGCAGTCGCCGGCCATCGGTGAGCCGGACGGTGAGCTCGCCCTTGGTTTCGGCCTCGCTGCAGTCCATGGATGCGACCTCGGCCGGGATCAGCATCTCGGCGCCGAACTTCTGCGCCTGCACGAAGGCACGGCCCGCGAGCGCGCCGCCGGAGATGCCGGTCGGAAAGCCCAGGTAGTTCTCGATGCGCGCGCTCGCGCCCGCCTGGCCGCCGAAGGAACGGCAGTCGACCACGATCACGCGCAGGCCCTCGGATGCGGCGTACACGGCGGTCGCGAGGCCGGCGGGGCCGGCGCCGACCACCACCACGTCGAACAGGTCGTCATGCTCGATGGTGTCGACCATGCCGAGGCAGCGTGCGAGCGCGTGGTCAGTCGGATTGACCACGACCGCGCCGTCGGGGCAGACCACCAGCAGTTCCGCCTCGCCGTATTGTTCGAGCAGCGCCGCGGCATCCGCGTCCTGCGTCGCGTCGACCACGTGGTAGGGATGGCCGTTGCGGCGCAGGAAGTTTTGCAGCCGCAACAGCTCGGCCGACTGCGGCGGGCCGATCAGCACCGGGCCGCTGCCGCCCGATTCGATCAGCGCCACGCGGCGCAGGATCATCGCGCGCACCAGTCGCTCGCCGAGGTCGGCCTCCGCAATGATCAGCGCGCGCAGCTGGTCCGGCGGCACCAGCAAGGTCTCGACGTCTTCCTCGGCGTGGCCATCGACCAGGGCAGGGCGGCCGGAGAGCTGCGCGATCTCTGCCAGGAACTGCCCCGGACCCTGGCGTTCGATGGGCACCACGCGCCCGAGCCCGTCGCGCTGGGTGATCGCGACCACGCCGCGCAGCACGACGAACATCCCGGGGCCGGGCTCGCCGGCCCGGAAGAGGCAGTCCCCACGCGCGTAGTGCTGCACGCTGCCGAAGCGCCTGATGCGCTCGATGCAGGATGCGCCCAGAACGGGAAACATCTGGTGGCGACGGGTCTCGACCTCGACCCTGACTTCGACTTCGGCGGCCATGATGAAGAACTCCAGTGGCGAAACGTCGGCATTAGACGCCGAAAGCGGGCGCCAGTGCTTGCAAGTCATGCAACTGCCATCGGATTGACACGCGTGTTTCACCGCCGTCTCACAGACTCCGTCGGCAGAAAGGGTCTCGCATGAAAGAACTGCCCACGCCGACGTTTCCGTTCTCGCAACTGGGACTGCGCGCCGCCCTCTGGCCGGCGCCGAACCAGGCCCGCCCCCCGGCCGCCATCCCTGCCATACCCGCCGCGGCGGCACCGGCCGCCGTCGAAGCCGGGGGCATCAGCGTGAGCTGGGCGCGCCACCTGGACGACGTGCGCGCCGCCCAGCGCCTGCGCCACGAGGTGTTTGCCGGCGAGATGGGCGCCCGCCTCACGACCCCGCTGGAAGGCCACGACATCGACCTGTTCGACGACTTCTGCGAGCACCTGCTGGTGCGCGAGCTGGAGACCAACCAGGTGATCGGCACCTACCGCGTGCTGACCCCGGCCCAGGCCCGGCGCATCGGCAGCACCTACAGCGACACCGAATTCGACCTGACGCGCCTGCGCGAGCTGCGCGAACGCATGGTCGAACTGGGCCGCAGCTGCGTCCATGCGGACCATCGCCAGGGCGGCGTGATCCTGGCGCTGTGGGGGGCGCTGGCCGATTTCATGAACCGCAACAAGCTCGACACCATGATCGGCTGCGCCAGCATCCCGATGTGGCACAACGGCGTGACCAGCGGCGATGCGGCCGCCAGCATCTGGCGCCAGCTTTCGGCCACCCACATGGCGCCGATCCAGTACCACGTGCAGCCGCGGCTGCCGCTGCCGGTGCACCGCCTCGATGGCGAGCTTCAGATCGAGCCGCCCGCGCTGATCAAGGGCTATCTGCGGCTCGGCGCCAAGGTGCTCGGCCCGCCGGCCTGGGATCCGGACTTCAACACCGCCGACCTGCCGATGCTGATGCGCATCGACGACTTGCCGGCGCGCTACCGAAAGCACTTCCTGGGCAAATAAGACAGCAAGGGAATGCCGTCACGCGGTTGTCATGCAACTGTCACAACGGCGGTCGACACTGTCATGATTCCGTCTGAATACACTCCCGTGTCGGTCGCTCCAGAATCATTTGCCTTGTCGCCAGTCCTTTCCGATAGCGAGCCTGTCGTCGCTGCGCCGTCCCTGACGCTGCTCGATCGCGACCACAGCATCCTGGCCTTCAACGAGCGCGTGCTCGACTGGGCCTATCGCCCCGAGGTGCCGCTGATCGAGCGCCTGCGCTACCTTTGCATCGTTTCGTCCAATCTCGACGAATTCTTCGAGGTCCGCACTGCGCCGCACCTGATCGCCAATGCCGCGGGCGACCACAAGGGCAACTACACCGTGGAGTCCTTCGAAGGGCTGGCCCAGGCGGCGCATGCGCTGGTGGCCGGCAGTACGCGCTCTACAACGACGAACTGATCCCGACATTCGAGAGCCAGGGGATCCGCATCATCTCGCATGGCGAGCGCAATCCGGCCCAGCGCAAATGGGTGCACGAGTACTACGAGCGCGAGGTCCGGCCGCTCCTGATCCCGGTCGGGTTGGATCCGGCGCACCCCTTTCCCCAAGTCGCGAACAAGTCGCTCAATTTCATCGTCCGCCTCTCCGGCAAGGATGCTTTCGGCCGGGAAAATCCGATCTCGATCGTCAAGGTGCCGCGCGTGCTGCCGCGCGTGATCCGCATGCCGGCCAAGGTATCGGGGGGCAAGACGCTGTTCGTCGCGCTCTCCAGCATCGTGCGGGCCCATCTGTCCAGCATGTTCCCCGGGCGCGAGGTGGGCGAGTTCTCGCAGTTCCGCGTGACGCGCCACTCCGACCTGGCGGTGGACGAGGAGGACGTCAAGAATTTGCGCACGGCGCTGCGCCAGGGCCTGCAGCATCGCCACTACGGGCAGGCCGTGCGGCTCGAGGTCTCTGCCAGTTGCGCCGAGTCGCTGGCGAGCTTTCTCCTGGCGCAGTTCAACCTGCCGCCGCAGGCGCTATACCGCGTGCATGGCCCGGTCAACCTGGCCCGGCTGACGCAGCTGATCGACCTGCTCGAAGAGCCGCAGCTGCGCTTTCCGCCTTACCAGGCGTCCTACCCTGTCATGCTGTCGCCGGGGCAGTCCTTCTTCGAACGACTGCAGCAGGGCGACGCCCTGATCCACCAGCCCTTCGAGAGCTTCGATGGCGTGCTGACCTTCCTGCGCGAGGCGGTGCAGGACCCGCAGGTGCTCGCCATCAAACAGACCATCTACCGAACCGGCACCGATTCCGAGCTCATGGACCTGCTGCGCGAGGCGGTTCGCCGCGGCAAGGAAGTCACGGTGGTGGTGGAGCTCAAGGCCCGTTTCGACGAAGAGGCCAACATCAATTGGGCCGAGATGCTCGAATCGATCGGCGCCCAGGTCGTCTACGGGGTGGTCGGCCTGAAGACGCACGCCAAGATGCTGCTCGTGACGCGCCGCGAGGGCAGGCAGATGCGGCGCTACGGCCATCTGTCGACCGGCAACTACAACCCGCGCACGGCCAAGCTCTATACCGACATCAGCCACCTGACGGCCGACCCGCTGCTGACGGCCGACATGGAGGCCGTGTTCGTGCACCTGGCCAGCCAGAACCGGCTGCCCAAGCTTCATCGCATGTGGATGGCGCCCTTCGACCTGCACCGCAACATGATCGCCCGAATCGATGCGCTCGCGGCCGCTGCGGCCGGCGGCGCGTCCGCGCGCATCGTCGTCAAGATGAACGCGCTGACCGACGAGGCGCTGATCGCCGCGCTGGTCAATGCCAGCCAGAAGGGCGTGAAGATCGACCTGATCGTGCGCGGCGCCTGCACCTTGCCGGCCCGTGTGCCGGAGCTGACGGAGAACATCCGCGTGCGCTCGGTGATCGGCCGTTTTCTCGAGCATTCGCGCGTCTTCTACTTCCGCCAGGGCGAGGAGGAGTCGCTGTACCTGTCCAGCGCCGACTGGATGAACCGCAACATGCTGCGTCGCATCGAACTGGCCTGGCCGGTGACCGATCCGGCGCTGCGCCGGCGGCTCATCGACGAGTGCCTGGTGGCCTACCTGCATGACGGACGCGATGCCTGGGAGCTCGGCGCCGACGGCATCTACGGACGTGTCGACCGCGAAATCGCTGCGGGTGACGGTGCCGGAGGCCACGGGGCGCAGACCGCGCTCATGGATCGCTACGCCTCGCGAGGTCGCAGCCGCGCTGCCTCGAGAGAATGACACTTCAAGCCATGGACCTGATTTTCTGGCGCCACGCCGAAGCCGAGGACTGGACGGAGGGCTGCGACGACCTGCAGCGCTCGCTGACCCAGCGCGGCGAGAAACAGGCCAAGCGCATGGCGGCCTGGCTCGATCGGCAGCTGCCCGAGGGCACGCGCATCGTCTGCAGCCCGGCGCGCCGCTGCGAGCAGACCGCGCTGGCGCTGGGCCGCAAGTACAAGCTGCGCAGCGAACTGGCGCCCGACACCACGCCCGACGCAATGCTGGGCGTGGCGGGCTGGCCGAACGGCAAGTCGGTGGTGCTGCTGATCGGGCACCAGCCCTCGCTGGGCGAAGCCATCTCGCTGCTGCTCGGGCTCAAGCAGGACAGCTGCCCGGTGCGCAAGGGCGCCGTGTGGTGGATCCGCACGCGCGAGCGCGACGGCGACGTGCAGACCGTGGTGGTCACGGTGCAGTCGCCGGAGCTGCTGTAGCGCTCAGCAGCCCTTCAGTTCGACGCGCCAGCCGGTCTTCTGCCAGGCCAGCACTTCCTCGCGCAGCAGGTGCGCGGACTGCGGATAAGCCTCGGACCAGCCCGCACGGCACGCGATGGCGAAGAGCCGGCTGTCCGTTCGCGTCAGGCGCAGGCCATTCAGGTCCGGATCGCGGCGCGCATGGCACAGGATCACGGCCAGCCGCAGCGCGAGCAGCTGCGAGACGAAGGTCTCGTCGGCCAGGGAGGCTTCGACCTTGCGCAGCTTGCCCCGATGGCCCAGCACCAGCTGGCTGAGCCAGTGCATCTCGTTCACCGCGAAGCCCGGCGCGTCGGCGTTGTCCAGGATGTAGGCGCCATGCTTGTGGTACTCGCTGTGCGAAATCTGGGCGCCGATCTCGTGCAGCTGGGCCGCCCAACCGATCTTGCGCAGCGCGCGCCCGGCGCGGCTCGTGGTGCTGCCGCCGCGCGCGCCCGGTTCGAGCTGCAAAAACAACGCAGCCGCGGTCTCGCCGATGCGCCGCACCTGGGCCACATCCACGCCGAAGCGGCTGGCCAGCCGTGCCACCGTGCTGGTGCGCAGATCGGCCACGCTTTCGTCGCGCTCCAGCAGCTCGTACAGCACGCCGTGGCGCAGGGCACCCTGGGCGACCCGCATTTCCTCGATTTCGAGCAGATCGAACACCGCGCGCAGCACGCTGACACCGCCGCCGATCACGGGCTTGCGGTCTTCCCGCATGCCCTCGATGCGCAGGCGGTCGGCGCTGCCGGCCTTCTGCAATCGGTCGACCAGCCAATCGAGCCCTTCGCGCGTGATCAGCCCGGGCTCGCCGCCGGCAGCCGCGAGCACATCGCCGACCGCGCCGATGGTGCCCGAGGCGCCATAGGCTACGTCCCAGCTGTCCGGAACGTAGGTGGAGAGCGCGTCGTCCAGCACCGCCTTGGCGGCAATTTCGGCCGCCTTGAAGGCCGCGCTCGTGAACTGGCCTTCGGGAAAATGCTTCATCGACCAGGCGACGCTGCCGACCCGGTACGACTCCATCACCTCTGCTTCCAGTGCGCGGCCGATGATCATCTCGGTCGAGCGGCCGCCGATGTCCACCACCAGCCGGCGCTCCCGGTTCGAAGCGTCGGTGTGGGGCAGCAGGTGCGCCACGCCCTGGTAGATGAGGCGGGCCTCTTCACGGCCCGTGATGACGTCGATGCCGAAGCCCAGGATGGTGCGCGCGCGCAGCAGGAATTCGTCGCGATTGCGGGCTTCGCGCAGGGTCTGGGTGGCCACGGCGCGAACTTGCGAGCGCTTGAAGCCCGCCAGTCGCTCGCCAAAGCGGGCCAGTGCCTCCCAGCCGCGCTGCATCGCCTCCGGCGTCAGGTTGCGGGCGCTGTCGAGACCGTTGCCCTGGCGGACGGTTTCCTTCAGGTATTCGGTGCGATGAATCTGGCCGTGATCGACCTGGCCGATCTCGAGCCTGAAGCTGTTCGAACCGAGGTCGACCGCGGCGAGGCGGGTTCCGTTTTGCATGGTGAGGAGAAGAGGGCGGGCCCTGATCGTAGCCGCCGCAAGGTGTTCGAGGCTAGGGACGACGCATGACGGTTGTGTGACAGCGTCACGAATCCTGCAGCCTCGCGAGGGCTCATTTCCCTCTGGAGAGCGGTGTCACACCGGTGTCACACAAGCTTCCTAGAGTTCCTCCAAGCCTCCTTGAAAGGGGGTCCTCCTGCACATCCAAAAGGAAGCTTCAATGAAGACGACGTTCAAGTTTGCCGCTGCCGGGCTGGTTGCCGCGGCCCTGGCCCATGTTCCCGCTTTTGCTCAAGAAGCCACCGGTGCCGGCGCAAGCTTCCCGGCCCCGCTGTATTCGAAGTGGGCATCGGATTTCAACAAGGCCACCGGTGCCAAGATCAACTACCAGTCGGTCGGCTCGGGCGCCGGCATCAAGCAGATCGACGCCAAGACGGTCGATTTCGGCGCTTCCGACATGCCGCTGACCGACGACGACCTGAAGGCCAAGGGCCTCGTGCAGTTCCCCACCGTCATCGGCGGCGTGATCCCGGTGGTCAACATCCAGGGCATCAAGCCCGGCGATCTCAAGCTCAACGGCCAGGTTCTCGGCGACATCTATCTGGGCAAGATCACCAAGTGGAACGATCCAGCCATCAAGGCGCTGAACGGCTCGCTGGCCCTGCCTGACGCGGCCATCGCACCGGTTCGCCGTGCCGACGGCTCGGGCACCACCTTCCTGTTCACCAACTACCTGAGCAAGGCCAACCCCGACTGGAAGAGCAAGGTCGGCGACGGCACGGCGGTCAACTGGCCGGTCGGCGCGGGCGGCAAGGGCAATGAAGGCGTTGCGCAGTTCGTGAGCAAGCTGCCCAACGCGATCGGCTACGTCGAATACGCCTACGTCAAGCAGAACAAGATGACGTATGCGCAGATGCAGAATGCCGCCGGCAATTTCGTCTCGCCCGACGACTCGGCCTTCAAGGCCGCCGCCGCGGGTGCCGACTGGTCCAAGACCTTCTACCAGGTGTTGACCAACCAGCCGGGCAAGGAATCCTGGCCCATCACCGGCGCCACCTTCATCCTGATGCACAAGACGCAGGACAAGCCGACCCAGGCCACCACCACGCTCAAGTTCTTCGACTGGGCCTACAAGAACGGCGACAAGACCGCCGGCGACCTCGACTACGTGCCGATGCCCGACAAGGTGAAGGACACCATCCTCGGTTCCTGGGGCGAGATCAAGGATGCGTCGGGCAAGCCCGTCGCGTACTCCAGCAAGTAAGCAGAACGGCGCGCGCATGAGTTCACCTCTCGAGCGCGTGCCGGTTTCGGAGCGACCTGTGTCATCCACCTTCCCCGCCAACGCACCCACCCTCGACCTCGCGGCCGAGCGTGCGCGCGCCACTTCGAACCCGCCGCCGGCCAAGAGGCCGCGGACCGGTGCCGCCACCGACCGCCTGTTCGGCTGGGCCGCCAAGGGCGCCGCGCTGCTGACCCTGGCGATGCTGATCGGCATCCTGCTGTCGCTCCTGGCCGGCGCCTGGCCTGCCATCTCGAAGTTCGGCCTCGGCTTCCTCACCAGCAGCGTCTGGGACCCGGTGCAGAACGAGTACGGCGGGCTGGTGATGATCTACGGCACGCTGGCCACTTCGCTGATCGCGCTTGTGATCGCGGTGCCGGTGAGCTTCGGCATCGCGCTCTTCCTGACCGAGATGTCGCCAGCCTGGCTCAAGCGGCCGCTCGGCACGGCCATCGAGTTGCTGGCCGCGGTGCCCTCGATCGTCTATGGCATGTGGGGCTTGCTGGTGTTCGGGCCAATTCTCTCGACCTTCGTGCAGCAGCCGCTGCAGAAGCTGTTCGCCGGGGTGCCCTACCTCGGCGCGCTGGTGTCCGGCCCGCCGGTGGGCATCGGCATCCTGTCGGCCGGCATCATCCTCGCGATCATGATCATTCCGTTCATCGCTTCGGTGATGCGCGACGTGTTCGAGGTGACGCCGCCGCTGCTCAAGGAGTCGGCCTACGGCCTCGGCTCCACGACCTGGGAGGTCGTCTCCAGGGTGGTGCTGCCCTACACCAAGGCCGGCGTCATCGGCGGCATCATGCTCGGCCTGGGCCGCGCGCTCGGCGAGACGATGGCGGTGACCTTCGTCATCGGCAACACGAACCAGCTCAATTCGCTGTCGGTCTTCGAAGCGGCCAACAGCATCACCTCGGTGCTGGCCAACGAATTCGCCGAAGCCGGCGATGGCCTGCACCAGGCCTCGCTGATGTACCTGGGCCTGGTGCTGTTCTTCATCACCTTCGTGGTGCTGGCGCTGTCCAAGCTCCTGCTGGCGCAGATGAAGAAGAGCGAAGGGACCAAGTCATGAACACAGCCCGGCCGCCCGAAGGGGCTCGCACCGCAGCGCGCAGCGCGGAGGTTTCCCAATGAGCACCGCCGAACGCCTGCTGAGCGCCAAGGCGCTCGACGAAACCCGTGCGGCAAAGTTCGCCGGCCGCAAGCGCATGAACTTCATCGCGCTCACGCTGTCTCTCGCTGCGATGGCCTTCGGTTTGTTCTGGCTGTTCTGGATCCTCTGGGAAACGCTGCGTCTCGGCGTCGGCGGACTGGCGCTGGCCACCTTCACCGAGATGACGCCGCCGCCGAACGAATCCGGAGGCATCGCGAACGCGATCTTCGGTTCGTTCGTGATGGTGATGCTGGCCACCTTCATCGGCACGCCGATCGGCATCATGGCCGGCATCTACCTGGCCGAGTACAACCCCAAGAGCTGGCTGTCGAACGTCATCCGCTTCGTCAACGACATCCTGCTGTCGGCGCCGTCGATCGTGATCGGCCTGTTCGTCTACGCGGTGGTGGTGGCGCACTTCAAGTCCTTCTCGGGACTGGCGGGTGCGCTGGCGCTGGCGCTGATCGTGATTCCGGTCGTGATCCGCACCACCGAGAACATGCTGCAGCTGATCCCGTCCGGCCTGCGCGAAGCGGCCTATGCGCTGGGCACGCCGAAGTGGAAGGTCATCCTGAGCATCACGCTGCGCGCCGCGCGCGCCGGAGTGGTCACGGGCATCCTGCTGGCGGTGGCGCGGATTGCGGGCGAAACCGCGCCCCTCCTGTTCACTGCGCTCAGCAATCAGTTCTGGACCTCGAACGTGACGCAGCCGATGGCCAGCTTGCCGGTGACCATCTTCAAGTTCGCGATGAGCCCGTACGAGAACTGGCAACAGCTGGCCTGGGCCGGCGTGTTCCTGATCACCGTGGCAGTGCTCGGGCTCAATATCCTCGCGCGGATCCTGACGCGCAACAAACTCTGAACATCATGCCAACCACCATTGCTGCACAGCCGTCGCGCGCGAAGATCTCGGTCAAGGACCTGAACTTCTACTACGGCAAGTTCCACGCGCTCAAGAGCATCAACCTCGAGATCCCCGAGAACAAGGTGACGGCCTTCATCGGGCCGTCGGGCTGCGGCAAGTCGACCTTGCTGCGCACCTTCAACCGCATGTTCGAGCTCTATCCGGAGCAGCGTGCCGAGGGCGTCATTGCACTCGACGGCGAGAACCTGCTGACCTCCAAGCAGGACGTGGCGCTGATCCGCGCCAAGATCGGCATGGTGTTCCAGAAGCCGACGCCGTTTCCGATGTCGATCTACGACAACATCGCTTTCGGCGTGAAGCTGTTCGAGAACCTGAGCGCCTCCGAGATGGACGACCGCGTCGAATGGGCGCTCAAGAAGGCCGCGCTCTGGACCGAGGTGCGCGACAAGCTGCAGCAAAGCGGCTCGGGCCTTTCCGGCGGCCAGCAGCAGCGCCTGTGCATCGCACGCGGCATCGCGATCAAGCCCGAGGTGCTGCTGCTCGACGAGCCCTGCTCGGCACTCGACCCGATCTCCACGGCAAAAATCGAGGAGTTGATCGCGGAGCTGAAAAACGAGTACACCGTCGTTATCGTGACCCACAACATGCAGCAGGCAGCACGCTGCAGCGACTACACCGCCTATATGTACCTCGGCGACCTGATCGAATTCGGTGCGACGGAAGAACTCTTCTTCAAGCCGAAGCGCAAAGAGACGGAAGACTACATCACCGGCCGTTTCGGCTAAGGAGAAATCCATGACGGAAAAACATCTCTCCAGCCAGTTCGACAGCGAACTCAACGCCGTCTCCTCGCGCGTGATGGAGCTCGGCGGCATGGTCGAATCCCAGATCAACCAGGCCGTGTATGCGCTGTCGCAGTTCGATCCCGAAGCGGCCGACCGCGTGATGGAGACCGAGAACCGCGTCAACGCGATGGAAATCGAGA
Organism: Variovorax paradoxus; assembly: GCF_018614915.1. Lineage (GTDB taxonomy): Bacteria > Pseudomonadota > Gammaproteobacteria > Burkholderiales > Burkholderiaceae_C > Variovorax > Variovorax paradoxus_K. The sequence goes on from NZ_JAGGNU010000052.1 coordinate 74,800, forward strand.
TCGATCGCGAGCTGTCCTCGATCATCGCGCGCCGCCAGCCGACGGCGCGCGACCTGCGCCTCCTGATCGCGATCTCGAAGACAACCGCCAACCTCGAGCGGGTGGGCGACGAGGCCAACAAGATCGCGCGCATGGTCAAGAAGATCATCGAGAGCGGTTCGGCGCGCGCGCTGCCCTCCATCGAACTTCGCGTTGCCGCCGACCTGGCCTCGGGCCTGCTGCGCAAGGCGCTCGATGCCTTTGCGCGCCTGGACACGGCCGCGGCACTGTCGATCCTGAAGGACGACGACCTGATCGACAAGGAGTTCGACGGCTTCGTGCGCAAGCTGGTCACCTACATGATGGAAGACCCGCGCACCATCTCGGCAAGCCTCGACCTGCTGTTCCTGGCCAAGGCGATCGAGCGCATCGGCGACCATGCGAAGAACATCGCCGAGTTCATCATCTACATCGTCAAGGGTGCCGACGTGCGGCACACTTCGATGCAAGAGATCGAGTCCGCACTGCAATAGGCCCGCACCTCCGTCAATGAAGAAACCCCGCGTCCTGATCGTCGAAGACGAGTCCTCGATCGCCGAGCTGATCGCCGTCAACCTGCGCCACAACGGCTTCGAGCCCATCTGGGCGGAGGATGGCGCGGCGGCACAGCGCGAGATCGACGCCTACCTGCCCGACCTGGTGCTGCTCGACTGGATGTTGCCGGGCCAGAGCGGCCTGCAACTGGCGCGCCAATGGCGCAAGGATGCGCGCACCAAGGCCATGCCGATCCTCATGCTGACCGCACGCGGTGACGAGCCGGACAAGGTGGCCGGGCTCGACGCCGGCGCCGACGACTACATCACCAAGCCCTTTTCGACGCAGGAAATGCTGGCCCGCATCCGCGCCGTGCTGCGGCGCCGCGCGCCCGAGGCCGTGACCGAGCGGGTCGAGATCGGCGAGCTCGCGCTCGACACCTCGACGCACCGCGTAACCTGGCAGGGCACGCCGCTCAAGGTCGGTCCGACCGAGTTCAAGCTGCTTGGCTACCTGATGCAGCATGCCGAGCGCGTGCACAGCCGTGCCCAGTTGCTGGACAAGGTATGGGGCGACCACGTCTACATCGAGGAGCGGACGGTCGACGTGCACGTGAAGCGACTGCGCGAGTCGCTCGGCCCTGCGGCGCCGATGGTCGAGACCGTGCGCGGCGCGGGTTACCGCCTCACGGCCCAGGCCACGGTCTGAGAAGCGCGCCGGGCCGGACCCGGCGGGATAATGGGCCGGAATGCCGTTTCGTATTGCAACCTTCTTGATCGCCTCCCTGATCGGAGGGGCCGCTGCCGGGGTGCCGTTCGGCTGGCGCTTCATGTGGCTGGGCGCCTGGCTGGGCGCGGTACTGTGGCTCGTGCTCGATGCCTGGCGCGCACAGCGGCTGCTGCACGTGCTGCGCAACGATGCGGCGGGCCTGCCCTCGCGCGGCGCCGGCGTGTGGGGCGAACTGGCCGAGCGCATCCGCAAGCTGCTGCGCGAGCGCGAGCAGCAGACCCGACAGGCCGAAGACCGGCTGCAGGAATTTCTGGCCGCCATCCAGGCTTCGCCCAACGGCGTGGTGCTGCTCGACGAGCACGGGCGCATCGAATGGTGCAACCAGACGGCCGCCGGCCAGTTCGGCATCGACGCCGAGCGCGACCTGCTGCAGCACCTCGCGAACCTGGTGCGCGATCCGGCTTTCGTGGCATATCTCGCGTCGTGGAACTACAGCCGCGACGTGGTGATCGACGCGCCTTCGCATTCGAAGGCGCACCGCAGTCATTCGATGCGCCTGTCGGTGCAAGTGCATCCTTATGCGGGCAATCGCCGCATGCTGCTCACGCGCGACATCACTTCGGTGGAACAGGCCGAGGCGATGCGGCGCGATTTCGTCGCCAATGTGTCGCACGAGATCCGCACGCCGCTGACCGTGCTGGCCGGCTTCGTCGAGACCTTGCAAAACCTGCCGCTCCACGCCGAGGAGCGCGCCCGCTATCTGGCGCTCATGGGCCAGCAGTCGCACCGGATGGAGACGCTGGTCAACGACCTGCTGACCCTGTCGCGCCTCGAAGGCAGCGCGCCGCCACCGGCCAGCCGCTGGACCCGCGTGCGGGCGCTGATGGCGCAGTGCGAGGACGAGGGGCGAGGTCTGTCGAGCCGGCTGGCATCGCAGGGCCATCGGCTGTCGTTCTCGATGGAGGTCGATTCCGAGATCGCCGGCGCTCCGACCGAGTTGCAGAGCGCGATGTCGAACCTGCTGAGCAATGCGATCCGCTACACGCCGGGCGGCGGCGAGGTGGCGGTGAGCTGGCGCCTCTTGCCGGACGGCAGAGGCGAATACGCGGTGCGCGACAGCGGTCCGGGAATCGCGGCCGAACATATTCCGCGGCTGACCGAGCGCTTCTACCGCATCGATCGCAGCCGCTCGCGCGAAACCGGCGGCACCGGGCTCGGTCTTGCGATCGTGAAGCACGTGGCGCAGCGACATGGCGCCGAGCTGCGCATCGAGAGCACGGTGGGCAAGGGTTCGCGCTTCGCGCTCGTGTTCCCCGTCACGCGGCTGCGGCAGACGGTCGCGCTCAGCGCCGCCGCTTGACCGTCGACCAGAGCAGCGCGAGAAACAGCGCCGCGGTGAGCGCCAGGGCCAGCGCGCTCATGAGCCAGAACGCCAGCGGCGATTGCATGGCCGGCCAGGGGCCGATGCCCCGGTAGGCCAGCAGGTAGCTGCCGCCGAGCCCCACGCCCCAGAGCAGCATGCAGTAGAGGGCCAGCGGCATCACCGTGACCCGGTAGCTGCGCAGCACGAACACGCACAGCGTCTGCAGCGCGTCCGCGAAATGGTAGGCCGCGGTGGCCAGCAGCAGCGTGGCGCCGAGCGCCACCACGGCGGGATTGCCGGAATAGACGCCGGACAGCTGCCAGCGCAGCGCTGCCATGGCGGTCGCGAACAGCAGCGCGCAGAGAACGGTCAGCTCGAAGCCCTTGGCGCAGGCGCGGCGTGCCAGCGCGGCGTCGCCGGCGCCGAGCCAGAAGCTCACCCGCGCGCTGGTGGCAATGGCGAGCGACAAGGGAGTCATGTAGGCGACAGCCGTCAGGTTCGACGCGATCTGGTGGGCCGCCGCCGCGGCCGTGCCCAGCCGCGCGATGAACAGCGCCATCAGCGTGAAGGAGGTCACCTCGACCAGTACTGCGAGCCCGGCCGGAACGCCGAGCCGGGCGAACTGGCCGATCTGGCGCCAGTCGGGCGCCTCGATGCGTCGCCAGAAGCGGTACTCGCGATAGAAGGGCTGGCTGCGCAGCAGCCAGATCGCGCAAGCGAGCATCGCCCAGTTCACCACCAGCGTGGCCCAGCCGCAGCCCACCAGGCCCATCGCAGGCAGGCCGGCGCCGCCGAAGGTGAACCAGATCGACAGCGGCAGCTTCAGGCAGAGCGAGCCCAGTTGCAGCCAGGTCACGAGCTGGGGCTTGCCCAGGCTCTGGTTCAGCGTGCTGAACAGGCGGAACAGCAGCGCGGGGGGCAGGGCGAAGGCAAGCACGCGCAGGTAGGCCTCGACATCGGCGCGCATGGCCAGCGGCACCTCGGCCCAGCGCAGCAGCGGCGCGGGATACAGCAGCACCGCCATGCCGAGCACGATCGCGAGGCTGCACAGGTAGAGCGCCTGGCGCGCCGAGCGCCCGACCTCGGCCGTGCATTGCGCGCCGTGCAACTCGGCCCATACCGGCAGCAGGGCCTGCAGTGCGCCCATCAGCGAGACGAAGACGCTGATGAAGATCGCCGACCCCACCGAGAGTGCCGCCAGCGCGCCTTCGGCGTAGCGGCCGGCCACGATGGTGTCCGTGACGCCGAAGGCCATCACTGCGAGCTGGCCGACCAGCACGGTCACGGCGTGCCGCGCGATCACCCGCCGTTCGCTCAAGGGGCGATTCTTTGATACAGCAACAGGTCGTCGCTCGCGCTGGTCGGACGGCGCAGCGTGCCGATGAAGCGCCATCCCTCGAGATTCACGACCCTGTGCAGGCGCCCGATCGCTTCCGGGCTCGCCAGCAGCCAGGGGCAGGCCTGGGTTGCGCTGAGCGGCTGCAGGTTGAAGCGGCCGTGGTGGCGCAACGCCGCGATGTGAGGCCGGCTCAGCGCCATCTCGGAAATGCACACCGGCTGCCCGACCCGTTCGGCGATGGCGCGCACCTGGGGCACGTAGCTGCGCGCATAGTCGAGCACCGGCAGCCACAGCGTCATCAGCAACATCCAGCAGAGCGCCGCGCCGCCGCCCGGCAAGACCAGCGTCTTCCACAGCGCCGCCCGATGCCGGCCGGTACGCCAGCGCACGAGCCAGGCCCAAGCCAGCGTCGCGGCCAGCGCGAACACGAAAGCGACGGCCGAAAACTGGGGCACGAAACCGGGTGCCAGCTTTGCGACGTTGGCTGCCGTCTTGGACGGCACGCCCGTCTGCATCGCGACCCAGATCACCCAGATGATGATCGCCGAGCCGCTGAAGAACAGCAGCGTGAACCAGTCGATCAGCGCCGCAGCGCTGCGCCGGAACGTCGGCAGCGCGAAGGCTGCCAGCATCGCCAAGGCGGGCAGGGCCAGCAACAGCGAGCGCTCGGAAAAACTGGTGGTCCAGGTTGCAGCCAGCGGCACCAGCGCAAACCACAGGGGCAAGGCGACATGGCGGGCCGTGAGCTGCCGGCGCCAGCGCCACAGCGTCCACAGCGCGAGCGGCCAGGCCGGCCAGGTGAACCACAGGAGCAGCTTGGCCTGGCTGCGCACTTCGCCGAATACGCTGGTTCCGGGCTGGCTGCCGGGCAACTCGATCTTCCACTGCAGCAGGCCGAGCCAGGCGGCCAGCAACCCCGCCAGCAAGGTCGCGCCGAAGATCGAAGCGATCGCGCCGATGGAATACGTGGGTTCGTCGTCCGGTGTGGCGTCCGCACCGCGCCGGCGTTCGAGCGCGAGGATGACGACGCAACCGATGCCCAGCGCCAGCCCGACGGTGGGCCCGCCACTCAAGGTCATCCCGACGGTGCCGATCAGCAGCGCGAGCAGCGGACCGATGCGGCGGTAGGGCAGCGCCACGACCCCGTAGAAGAGGTGCGAGGTAAAGAAGAGCTGGGCCAGTGCAGGCGTGGTTTCATGCCCCAGCTGGGCGAGGCCGAGGGAGGCGATCAGTGCCAGCAGGGCGCCGTCCGCGATGGCGCGTGCATAGTCGGTGGGTCGCGCTTCTCCGCCGAAGGCAAAGGCCACCGGCTGCGCCTGCGTCGTGCGGGCCAGGTAATACACCGCGTACCAGGTCGCCGTGAAGGTGCCCCAGAGCAGGAGGGCAAAGGCGATGCGCACGGCGAGGTCGGGGTGCACCCATGCCGGGGCGATCTTGATCGCCCAGGCGCCGAGCCAGTAGGGGATCAGGGCGGGCGTCTCCGGCCGCAGGCCGAGCAGCATCGGGTCGAGCCAGCGCGCCAGGCCCTCGGTGGTGTGCGCCAGTTCGGCCATGTAGCCGAAGGCCGCGATGTCGGCGCTCTTCCAGGGTCCGCGGCCCAGCAGGCCGGGCATCAGGTAGGCCGCGCACAGCAGCAGCAGCGCAAGACGCGGCAGGCGGCGTACGGCGCTCTGTGCAACGATCGCTGGCGTCGGCTGGTTCAACTGGAGAGAGTCAGGTGACGGGAAGGAAAGAAAAAGGGCAGCGCGGTAAAACCGGGCTGCCCTCGACCTGGAAGTGCCTGCCTTACTTGGAGGCGGCGCCGGTGGTCTTGCCGAAGCGGTTGCGGAACTTCTCGACGCGGCCACCCATGTTGTCGACCGACTTCTGCGTGCCGGTGTAGAAGGGGTGCGATTCGCTCGAGGTGTCGAGCTTGAAGAGAGGCAGTTCGCGACCGTCCTTGCTCTTGCCCATTTCCTTGGTGTTCGCGCACGAACGGGTCACGAACTCGAAGCCGTTCGACAGGTCGACGAACAGAATTTCGCGGTAGTTCGGGTGAATGCCTTCTTTCATGATCTTTCCTTTGGTCGATGCGAGAGCCACACAGAAGCCACAGAGAGCCCGCACGGGCTGGACGACTTTCCGGCACGGCGCCGGCTGCACTTTTCGCTAAGCCCGCAATTATCGCATACTGAGCATCCATAGTGCCAGATCCATTTTCCCGATGAACTCCCGTCCTCTACGCGCCGGCCTCGTCGGCTTCGGCTTCGCCGGCCAGACCTTTCATGCCCCGGTTCTGTCGGCCGTTCCAGGCCTGCAGCTGGGCGCTGTCGCGAGCTCGCAGCCGCACAAGGTGCATGCCGACTGGCCCGGCGTCGACGTGGTGCCGGACGTGGCGGCCTTGCTGGGCCGGGCCGACATCGACCTGGTCGTGATCGCCGCGCCCAATGCGCAGCACCATCCGTTGGCCGCGCAGGCGCTCATTGCAGGCAAGCACGTGGTGGTCGACAAGCCCTTCACCCTGGACGCGGGCCAGGCCCGCGAGCTGGCCGAGCTGGCGAAGCAGCAGGGCCGATTGCTGTCGGTCTACCAGAACCGTCGCTTCGATTCGGACTTTCTGACACTGCAGGGCCTGCTCGCGAGCGGCGAACTGGGCCGGCCGGTCTATTTCGAGTCGCACTTCGACCGCTTCCGGCCGCAGGTGCGCGAGCGCTGGCGCGAACAGCCGGTGCCCGGAGCGGGCCTGTGGGTGGATCTCGGTTCTCACCTGGTCGACCAGGCGGTCCGGCTCTTCGGGCGGCCCGACACGCTGCAGCTCGACACCGCGGCGCTGCGCGACGGGGCGCTGGTCGAAGACTACTTTCACGCAGTGCTGCGCTACGAAAGCGGCACGCACGCGCCGCTGCGCGTCGTGCTGCACGCGACCACGCTGGCGGCCCGGGCGGCGCCGCGCTACATCGTGCACGGCACCCGCGCCAGCTACGTCAAGCAAGGGGTGGATCCGCAGGAGGATGTGCTGCGTGCGGGCGGACGTCCGGGTGGCGAAGGATGGGGTGCGGACGCGCTCGACGGTGAACTCACCGTTGCGGGCGACGATGGCCGTGCCCTGACGCGGAAGGTGCCTACGCTGGCTGGAAACTATGTCGCCTATTACGCCGCGGTGCGCGACGCGATGCTCGGCCAGGGCCCGAATCCGGTGCCGCCCGAGCAGGCGGTCGAGCTCATGGAACTGCTCGACCTGGGCCGCCAGAGCGCCGCCGAAGGCAGGGCGCTGGCGGTGGGCTGAAGAGCTTCAGCCGCCGCGACGCATCATGTCGAAGAACTCGACATTCGTTTTCGTCGCCTTCATGTTTTTCAGCATGAGCTCCATCGCCTCGATCTCGTCCATGTTGTACATGAGCTGGCGCAGGATGCGGGTCTTCTGGAGGATCTCGGGCGGCAGCAGCAGTTCTTCGCGGCGGGTGCCGCTGCGGTTGAGCTGGATCGAGGGGAACACGCGCTTCTCGTAGAGACGGCGGTCCAGGTGGATTTCGGAGTTGCCGGTGCCCTTGAACTCTTCGAAGATCACTTCGTCCATGCGGCTGCCGGTGTCGATCAGTGCGGTGCCGATGATGGTGAGCGAGCCGCCTTCTTCCACGTTGCGCGCGGCGCCGAGGAAGCGCTTGGGACGCTGCAGCGCGTTGGAGTCCACGCCGCCGGTCAGCACCTTGCCGGACGAAGGCACGACGTTGTTGTAGGCGCGGGCAAGGCGGGTGATCGAGTCCAGCAGGATCACCACGTCCTTCTTGAGTTCGACGAGGCGCTTGGCGCGCTCGATCACCATTTCGGCCACGTGCACGTGGCGCGCAGCGGGCTCGTCGAAGGTCGAGGCAATGACCTCGCCCTTCACGGTGCGCTGCATTTCGGTCACTTCCTCGGGCCGCTCGTCGACGAGCAGCACCATCATGTGGACCTCGGGATAGTTGGCGCTGATCGCGTGCGCCATGTGCTGCATCATCACCGTCTTGCCGCTCTTGGGCGGTGCCACCAGCAGGGCGCGCTGGCCTTTGCCGATCGGCGCGATGATGTCGATGATGCGGCCGGTGATGTTCTCGTCGCCCTTGAAGTTGTCGCGCTCGAGCCGCATCAGTTCCTTGGGGAACAGCGGCGTGAGGTTCTCGAACATCACCTTGTGCTTGTTCTGCTCGGGCAGGCCGTCGTTCACCTTGTCGAGCTTGGTCAGCGCGAAGTAGCGCTCGCCGTCCTTGGGCGTGCGCACCTCGCCTTCGATCATGTCGCCGGTGTGCAGGTTGAAGCGGCGCACCTGGCTCGGCGAGATGTAGATGTCGTCGGTGCTGGCCGTGAAGCTGGTGTCGGGGCTGCGCAGAAAGCCGAAGCCGTCGGGCAGGATCTCGAGCACGCCGTCGGCGAAAACCTGTTCGCCGGCCTTTGCGCGCTTCTTGATGATCGCGAACATCAGTTCCTGCTTGCGCATGCGGCCGACGTTTTCGATCTCAAGGGCTTCGGCCTGCTTGAGGACTTCAGACACGTGCAGTGCCTTGAGTTCGTTTAAGTGCATGGAATGACCCCGTGCGGGGAAATCTTGTCGGAAAAAACCAGGGGGGAGGTTTGGGAAGAGGCGAGAGAGGCCTCACAAACCGGGGAACTCGAACCGGGTGCCTGCGAGGGCCGGTGATCTGCGAGCGATTATGACAGGAAAAACGAGGCTGCCGGCGCGTTGCGCGCAGGCAGCCGGGAACGAAGGTTCAGGCGAGCTGCTGATCGATGAAGGCGGTGAGCTGAGCCTTGCTCATCGCACCGACCTTGGTCGCAGCCAACTGGCCATCCTTGAAGAGCATCAGCGTCGGGATGCCGCGGATGCCGAACTTGGCGGGGATGTCGCGGTTCTCGTCCACGTTCATCTTGGCGATCTGCAACTTGCCTTCGTAGGTGTTGGAGACTTCGTCCAGGATGGGCGCGATCATCTTGCAGGGACCGCACCATTCGGCCCAGTAGTCCACCAGCACAGGCTTGCCGGACTTGAGCACGTCGGCTTCGAAAGAAGAGTCGGAGATGTGTTTGATGAGTTCGCTGGCCATGGCATGTGTCCTTCTGCGCGGAGAGTTTCGGTGCAGCTAAAGTGCGGGTCATTGTGACAGAAACCAAGTGCCGGCGCGGTCGGCGCGGACGCTATGGGCGCGATAGCCAAAGCCCTACACCAACATCCGATGCAGTCCTCTTCGTGCCCCCCCGCGCACGCGCTTTGGTGCGACCCCGCCGATGGCCTCGTGGGCCGGATCTCTCGCGTGCTGGCCGAGCGCGGCCTGCATGCGGCGCGCACCGTGGTGCTGGTGCCCTATGCGCAGCTGATGCAGGTCGCGCGCACCATGTGGGCTGCATGCGGCGCGCCGGGCTTCGCTCCGCGCTTCGAGACCACGCGCAACTGGGCGCGCAGTGCGGGCGGCTTCGTCCCCGGCGTGGACGACATCGCCTTCGACATGGCGCGCGACCTGCTCACCGCGCAATCGCTGCTTGCGCGTGCGGGCTTCGCGGGGTCGCGCATCGCGCTCGCAGGCCGGTTGGTCGAGATTGCGCAGCAGCTTGCGCCGCTGGCCGCGGCCGAGCATCCGGACGAACGCGCGGCCTGGGCCGGGCGCGTACGCGGCGCCATCGAGGCCGGCAAGGGCTCGGAGTGGTTCGACATCGAGAGCGCGTTGAACGGGATCGCGCTCGCCTGGGCGGCCAACTCCGGCTATGCGACCGACGTGCTGCTCGGCGGCGGCGCGCTGGCCCAGGTCGACCAGTTGATCGTGCTGGATGGTCTGCAAAGCGATCCGCTCACGAACAAGCTCGCGGCGCTGTTCGGCGAGCGCGTGCTGCACTTTTCGCTCGCGACGCTGGATGCGCCTGCATGCACCGCGGCCCTGCACCCAGCCGCCGATCCCGAAGACGAGGCCCAGCGTGCCGCGGCCTGCGTGCTGCGCCACCTGGCCGAGGGGCGCGCGCCCGTTGCGCTGGTCGCCACCGACCGTGCGCTCACTCGACGCATCAGCGCGCAGCTGGCGGCAGAGGGCCTGGTGCCGCACGACGAAACCGGTTGGAAGCTCTCGACCACCCGGGCGGCTGCCACCTTGATGAGCGCGTTGCGCGCCTGTGCCCACGATGCCTCCAGCGACCAGGTGCTCGACTGGCTCAAGAGTGCCAGCGCATTCGGCGCCCGCAGCATCCGTGCGCTCGAGGCGCGCCTGCGCGACCGCGGCATGCGCGACTGGCGCAGCTGGTGTTCGTTCGCTGCCGCCAGCGGCAAGCCGCGGGATCTGGAACTGCTGTCCTTCACCAACGACGTCGAGGCCCTGCGTGCGACGCTGGCACGCGGCCGGCCGCTGGCCGACTGGCTGGCGGCAACGCGCGCGCTGCTCGAAACCGGCGGCCAATGGCCCGCCCTGTGCGGCGACGTGGTCGGCATCGAGGTGATCGCAGCGCTGTACCTCGATGCCGAGGAAGGCGAGATTCGTGGCGCGCGTTGCACCCTGGCCGAGTTCACCGCCTGGGTGCGCGACGTGCTCGAGGCGGCGAGCTTCGTGCTGCTCGCGGGACGGCCCGACGCGCCGCAAGTGGTCGTGCTGCCGCTGCACCAGCTGCTGGGCCGCGCCTTCGGTGCGGTCGTGGTGCCGGGCTGCGACGATCAGCGGCTTCCCGCCTCGCCCGAGCCGCCGGGCGACTGGAATCCGGCGCAGCGCCTCGCACTCGCGCTGCCCTCGCGCCAGGCACTGGAGGCCGCTCAGCGCGCTGCGTGGGCCAATGCGTTGCGCGCGCCGTGCTGCGATCTGCTGTGGCGCCAGTTCGATGCCAGCGGCGAACCCGTGCGTCCCAGCGCGCTCGTGCAGATGCTGCATCTGGACCATTCGGCGACCGATGCCGATGACCCGCGCACGCCGGTGCAGGTGGCCGCGCGGCCGACGCCCCGGCCGCAGCCGCACGGCGATGCGCTCGTGCCCGCCACGCTGTCGTCGACGGCCTACGAGGATCTGCGCCGCTGCCCCTACCGCTTCTTCGCGCTGCGCCAGCTCGGCCTGCGCAGCAGCGACGAACTCGATGCGGAAGTCGACAAGCGCGATTTCGGCAACTGGCTGCACGCGGTGCTGGGCCACTTCCACGAGGCCTTGAAAGAATCGCCGACCGCCGAGTTGCCGGCCAGGCGAGCGCTGATGGCCGCCGCGGAGCAGCAAGCGACGCGCGAGTTCGGGCTCTCCGAGGCCGAGTTCCTGCCCTTCGCGGCGGCCTGGCCTGCTGTGCGTGATGGCTATCTCGACTGGCTCGCCGGGCACGAGGCCGGCGAAGGCGCGGTGTTCGTGGAGGCCGAGCCGTGGAAGGAAGTGCCGCTGGGCAGCGTGAAGCTGGTCGGCCGCCTCGACCGCGTCGATGCCACGCCCGACGGCCGGGCCTTCGTGATCGACTACAAGACCGAGTCCGTCGACAAGACCCGGGACCGCATCAAGGACCCGACCGAAGACACGCAGCTCGCCTTCTACGCCGCGCTCTTCCCCGACGACAGCCTGCGTGCCGCCTACGTCAATGTCGGGGAAAAAGCCTCCGGCACGCGCACCGTCGAGCAGACCGACGTGATCGCCGCGCGCGACGCGCTGGTCGCCGGCGTGATGGACGAGCTCGCGCGCATCGGCGGCGGCGCGCCTTTGCCCGCCCTCGGCGAAGGCACCGTCTGCGAACACTGCACCGCCCGCGGCCTGTGCCGCAAAGACTTCTGGGAGCTGTCGGAATGAGCGTGGCCGCCTACGAACACAACGGCGCCCCGGTCGCGCGCGAGCGCTTCTATGCGATCGCCTGCGACCCGCGCCGCTCGGTGGCGGTCGAAGCCTGCGCGGGTGCGGGCAAGACCTGGATGCTGGTGTCGCGCATCCTGCGCGCCCTGCTCGAGGAAGGCGAGGGCGCCTGCGCGCCGCACGAGATCCTCGCCATCACCTTCACCAAGAAGGCGGCCGGCGAGATGCGCGAGCGGCTGGACCAGTGGCTGGAGGACTTTGCCGGCCGCGACATTGAGGAGCTCGTGCCCGAGCTCGTGGTGCGAGGCATGGACCGTGCTGCGGCCGAGACCGCAGCGCCGCGGCTGCGGGGGCTCTACCGCGAGCTGCTGGCCAGCGGGCGGCCGGTGCAGTTCCGCACCTTCCATGCCTGGTTCGCCGGCCTGTTGCGCAGCGCGCCGGTGGCGGTGCTCGAGCGGCTGCGGCTGCCCGCCAACTATCAGCTGCTCGAAGACGATGCCGAGGCACGTGCCCGCGTCTGGCGTCCGTTCTTCTCCGCCGTGGCAGCGGACGCCGAGGCCTCGGCCGACTACCGCGCGCTGGTCGCGGCGCATGGCCGTTCGCAGACTGCCAAGGCGCTGGACGACGCACTCACGCGTCGCGTCGAGTTCGCATTGGCGGACGCGCATCACGCGGTCGACGAGGCCGTGGTGCCGATGGGCGTCATGTACCCGGCGTTCGATGGCATCGATTCGCCCGACGAGTTCCTGCTCCACGACCCGGCCTCGCGCAGCGCACTGATGGCGGCCGCCCGCGCGCTGGGCCGCGCGAGCGCGCCGACCTTCTCGCAGAAGGGCGTCGAACTCGAGCGTGCGCTGACCGAGGGCCGCGCCGCGGCCGTGCTCGATGCGCTGCTCACCCAGAAGGGCGAAGCGCGCAGGTTCAGCGAGAAGCTGGCGGGTCTGGCGGTCGTGCGCGAGGCGCAGGAGCGCGCGCGGCAGTACTGCGCTGCCCAGGCCCAGCACGCCGCCTGGCTGTACCAGCAGCGCATGGCGCGGCTCACGCGCCTGCTGAGCCGCTGCTTCGCCGAGGTGAAGGCCGCCAACGGCTGGGTCGACATGAACGATGTCGAGCAGGCGGCTCATCTGCTGCTCGGCAACTCGGAACTCTGGGGCTGGGTGCAGGAGCGGCTCGATTCGCGCGTGCGGCATCTGCTGATCGACGAGTTCCAGGACACCAACCCGCTGCAGTGGCAGGCGCTCCATGGCTGGCTCGGCAGCTACGCGGGGGCAGGCGGGCGGCGCCCCGGCGTGTTCATCGTCGGCGATCCGAAGCAGAGCATCTATCGCTTTCGCCGCGCCGAACCGCAGGTGTTCATTGCGGCCAAGCAGTTCGTCCAGCAGGGACTCGGCGGCGATCTGCTCAACTGCGACCACACGCACCGCAACGCGCAGGCCGTGGTCGGCCTGGTCAACGCGGTGATGATGGACGCGCAGCTGGCCGGCGAATTCGGCGGCTTCAGGGACCACACGACCGAATCGCGCGTGCCGGGCCAGGTGCGCAAGCTGCCGCTGATCGCGCGCGACGCCGACGCCGCGGCTACCGCCGGCGAGGGCGCCGGGGTCGACGAGCATGGCGCGCTGCGGTGGCGCGACAGCCTCCAGACTCCGCGCGTGCTGCCCGAGGAGCGGCTGCTGCAGAAGGAATGCCGGCAGGCGGCGCACTGGATCGCCGAGCGCATCGCGGGCGGGCTCGCGCCCAGCAGCATCATGGTGCTGGCGCGCCGCCGCAGCCGCCTGGCCGTGCTGCAGGACGAGCTGCGCAAGCTGCACATCGCGGTCCAGCAGCCCGAGAAGAACGAGCTCAACGACGCGCCGGAAGTGCAGGATCTGGTGGCGCTGCTCGATGCACTGGTCTCGCCAGACCACGACCTCTCGCTCGCGCGCGCGCTCAAGTCGCCGCTGTGGCGCATCGACGACGATGCCTTGGTGCAGCTGGCGCTGCGACAGCGTGCCCGGCCCGCGAGCTGGTTCGAGCTGCTGCAGGCGCCCGACCTGCCCGAGCCGCTGGCCGGCATCGGCCCGCGCCTGCGCCAATGGCAGCAATGGCTGGCCGCACTGCCGCCGCACGATGCCTTGAGCGCGATCTACCACGACGCCGACGTACTCGCCAGGTTCGCGGCCGCGGCACCGGCCGCGCTGCGCGCCGGCGTGCTGAGCAATCTGCGCGGCCTGGTGGCCGCATCGCTCGAACTCGACGGCGCGCGCTTTGCGACGCCCTATGCGCTGGTGCGTGCGCTGCGTGCCGGCGGCCTGCGCGCACCGTCGATCGCCGCGGCCGATGCGGTGCAGCTGCTCACGGTCCACGGTGCCAAGGGGCTGGAGGCCGAGCTCGTGCTGCTGCTCGATACCGACGCGGCCAGCCAGCGCGCGCAGACCATGGGCGTGCTCGTGAAATGGCCGGGCCACGCGTCGGCGCCCGAGCGCTTCGTGTTCGTCGCGAGCGAAAAAAATCCGCCCGCCTGCACCGTGGACGACCTTGCCGAGGAGCAGGCGGCCAGGCATCGCGAGGAAATCAACGCGCTCTACGTGGCGACCACGCGCGCCAGAACCGAGCTCGTGCTGTCGGCCGTGCCGGCCGCGCGGCCGAATGCGCGGAGCTGGTGGGCGCGCCTGGAGGCGCGCTGCGCGCCGATCGCGGATGTCGCGGGCACGGTTCCCGTCGCCGCCCCGCGGGCGCCCGCCAGCTTCGGCATGCTGAAGCTGCCCGCGCTGCCCGTCCCGCTCGAGCGCATGCCCTCCATCGAACGCAGGGTACCGAGTACGGACTCGCGTGCCTCGGCATTGGGCCAGGCCATGCATCGTCTGCTCGAATGGTTGCAGCCCGGCGCGTCATTGCCGCCGGCGCATGTGCGCGCCGCGGCCCGCGAGTTCGGGCTCGACGTCCCCGCCGCGCGCGCCGCCGCTGCCATGGCGCAACGCATTCGGTCGGGCGCCGGCGCCTGGGCCTGGGACGCCGCGACACTCGACTGGCACGGCAACGAAATCACGCTGATCCACGAGGGGCAGACGCTGCGCATCGATCGCCTGGTGCGGCATCGCGAAAGCGGCGCCTGGTGGGTGCTCGACTACAAGTCCGCCGCCCGCCCCGAGCACGATGCGGCGCTGATCGCGCAGCTGCAGCGTTATCGCGAAGCGGTGCAAGGCGCCTACCCCGGCGAGACGGTGCGTGCGGCCTTCCTCACGGCGCAAGGCGAACTGGTGACCCTCGAATGACGAAAAAAGAAAAGAAGGTCGCCGTCGTCGGCGGTGGCCCGGCCGGGCTGATGGCGGCCGAGGTGCTGAGCGCGCAGGGCCTGGAGGTGCATCTCTACGACGCCATGCCTTCGGTCGGGCGCAAGTTCCTGCTCGCTGGGCGCGGCGGCCTGAACCTCACGCACTCGGAACCTTTCGACAGCTTTGCCGGCCGCTTCGGCGAACGCCGCGCCCAGATCGAAGCGCTGTTGCGCGCCTTCGGCCCCGAACAGCTGCGCGAATGGGTCCACGGTCTCGGCGTCGAGACCTTCGTCGGCACCTCGGGGCGCGTGTTTCCCACCGACATGAAGGCCGCGCCCTTGCTGCGTGCGTGGATGCATCGGCTGCGCGCGGCCGGTGTGCGCTTTCACATGCGGCATCGCTGGACGGGCTGGCCCGATGCGGCGGCGCCGACCGCGCTGCGCTTCGCGACGCCGGCCGGCGAAATCGAGCTCCAGGCCGATGCCGTGGTGCTGGCGCTCGGCGGCGCGAGCTGGTCGCGGCTGGGATCGGATGGCGCCTGGGTGCCGTGGGTCGCCGAGCGCGGCGTGGCAGTGGCACCGCTCATGCCGGCCAATTGCGGCTTCGATGTCGCCTGGACCACGCATTTCGCCGAGCGCTTCGCGGGCGTGCCTTTCAAGTCGGTCGCGATCTCGTTCACCGATACCCGGGGCCGCCGCTTTGCACGCAAGGGCGAATTCGTCGCGACCGCCTCCGGCGTCGAAGGCAGCCTGATCTATGCGGCGTCGGCGCTGCTACGCGACAAGATCGCCGCCCAGGGCAGCGCCACCTTGCTGCTCGACCTGCTGCCCGATCGCAGTGCCGAGCAAGTGCGCGCCGCCGTGCTGCATCCGCGCGGCGCGCGCTCTGTCGCCAGCCACCTGAAGAGCAGGCTCGGCCTGGAGGGCATCAAGACCGGCGTGCTGCACGAGGTGCTCACGCGCGAGCAGATGCATGCGCCCGACACGCTGGCCGAGACGATCAAGGCGGTGCCTCTTCGCTTGATCGCTCCGAGGCCGATCGACGAGGCGATCAGCACGGCAGGCGGGGTGCGCTTCGAGGCGCTGGATGCCCACCTGATGGCCGCGGCGCTGCCCGGCGTGTTCTTCGCGGGCGAGATGCTCGACTGGGAAGCGCCGACCGGCGGCTACCTGCTCACTGCCTCGATGGCGAGCGGCGTGGCGGCGGCGCGCGGCGTGCTGCTGCACGGCGAGCGAGACGCCCCTTGAAACTGAATACTTCTGGTTGACGTGCATTTGTTTGCAGGGCCGCAGACAATGCCACGCTCCTTGAGCCTGACAAAAAGAACATGTACCCGCAGGTCGACATCCAGAAGATAAGAGACAGGTATTTCAACTACAGCGTGAGCATCGGCAAGTCCGACAAGCGTTACGCCCGGCAGGGTCTGCGCTCGATCGCGGAATGCCTGCACGATGCGGCGACGGCGCTGGGCCACCACTTTCCGATCGCGGCCCTCAGCTACGAGGGGCGCGCGCTGGGCTGCTATCACGTCGCGAGCATGGAGCACAAGACGGTGGCGCTCGCCGACACGCTTCTCGCCAAGCTCGCGCAAGAGGAAACCGCGACCTGAGGGCGGTGCGGTTTCCGTGATGTGAGGTTGACGAGCCTTACCCCCGGCACTGACTACGCAGTTAGGGCTGCTTGGTTCCCCACCTGACCCGGTTGGCCACTTCACCATGCGGGGAGGCCCGTCAACCCGGATTGTAGGCCAGGGCCTTTTCCCCCACGCTTCACCAAGCCATCAGCGAAGTCTCGAGCGCCGCATCGGCGTAGTAAAGGCGTACGCCGACGAGGTAATGGCGGCCCTTGTGCAGGCGCATGCCGATGCGGGCGTTGAGGTCCGTGCCGCTGTCGTCGTTGCCGGCGATCTGCACGTTCCCCGCGGGCGTGACCTCGAACAGCACCAGCACCGTGTCGGAGGTGCCGAAGGTGCCGATGTTGTAGGTGCGCGTACGCGGCGGCACGAATTCGAAGTCGCGGGTCTCGCCGACCTTCAGCTTGAGCAGCTGCGACAGCCCGACCTTGAGCGTCGAGACGGACGGCGCCCTGACGCCTGGATAGCTCTCCACCACCCAGGCCTTGTCGGCATAGGACAAGCCGCCCTTGGGCACGAGCCCGGCCTGGTACTCCGCGGGCGCATCGATCAGACCGGGCTCGAACTGGTACTCCATGACCGAATCCGGATCCCACGCGGTGCCCTTCACCTCGGCCTGCGGGATCTTGCGCAGGATGTTCCACTCGATCTGCGCCTCTTGCCAGAAGTTCGGCGGGCCCTCGAAGTAATCGATCACCGCCTGCCGGTTCCAGGTGATGCCGGCATGGGGGTTCTGGTGCTCGTGCTCGAGCCCGAGCGTATGGCCGATCTCGTGCAGCGCCGTGTCCTGGCCATAGGGCGTGGTGAGCGGCCAGCCGAAATTCATGGTGCGCTGCAGCGGGTCGCGAATGTCGAGCACGTCGCGGCCCACGTGGGACCAGGAGCCGTCCTGCGCATCGAAGCCGATGCGCACGATCGCGTCCTCGGCGGCCTCCACGCGCCGGAAGCTGATGCCGATGCCGAGCTTGGCCCAGGTCTCGAAGGCTTCCTCGACCGCGCTCGCGTCGTCGCTGCCGCCATGCCACGCGGCAGGCACGGGATCGCCGCGCTTGAAACAGTAATAAGTGAGCTGCGTGCCGTTCACCCATTTTCTGCTCGAGGCCAGGATGGCGGAGGCGCGATCCGCGGAAACGCTGCTGTCGAACTGCCGCGGCCGCTGGACCGGCTGCACGCAGTAGCGGCGCGCACCGGCATCGCCGTACTTCCTGGCCGCGGCAGGGCGCGCGGCCTTGTGGGTCGCAGTGGACATGTCGGTCTCCTGGAAGAGCTGTTCCATGCTAGGGCCCGGAAAACGAAAATCTATAAGTAAAAAGGCCTATAACGCCGTCGGAAAGCTGCCCGTCGGGCCCACCTAAAATGCGTCGATGGCCTATCTCGTGCTCGCTCGCAAACACCGACCCAAGACTTTCAGCGAGATGGTGGGCCAGGAGCATGTGGTGCAGGCCCTCGAGAACGCGCTGAGCTCGCAGCGGCTGCACCACGCCTACCTGTTCACCGGCACCCGCGGCGTCGGCAAGACCACCGTTTCGCGCATCCTGGCCAAATCGCTCAACTGCCAGGGCCCGGACGGGCAGGGCGGCATCACCGCCACGCCATGTGGCGTATGCCAGGCGTGCAAGGACATCGATGCCGGTCGCTTCGTCGACTACACCGAACTCGATGCGGCCTCGAACCGCGGCGTCGACGAGGTCCAGGCCCTGCTGGAGCAGGCGGTCTATAAGCCGGTGCAGGGGCGCTTCAAGGTCTTCATGATTGACGAGGTGCACATGCTCACCGGCCACGCGTTCAACGCGATGCTGAAGACCTTGGAAGAGCCGCCGGAATACCTCAAGTTCGTGCTGGCGACCACCGATCCGCAGAAGGTGCCGGTCACGGTGCTGTCGCGCTGCCTGCAGTTCAACCTGCGGCCGATGGCGCCCGAGACGGTGCTGGAGCATCTGACGCGGGTGCTGCAGACCGAGACCGTCCCGGCCGAGCCGCATGCGCTGCGCCTGATCGCGCGCGCCGCACGCGGCTCGATGCGCGACGCGCTCTCGCTGACCGACCAGGCGATCGCATTCGGCAACGGCGAACTGCTGGAAAGCGGCGTGCGCCAGATGCTCGGCAGCGTCGATCGCGGCCACGTGTTCCGCCTGATCGAGGCGCTGGCAGAGGGCGACGGCAAGACCGTGGTCGACACCGCCGAGGCTCTGCGCCGCGACGGCATGTCGGCCGCCTCCACGCTCGAGGAAATGACGGCCGTGCTGCAGGCCATGGCCGTGCTGCAGGCGGTGCCTTCGCGCGCCGAGACCTACGACGCGACCGATCCGGACGCCGCCGAGACCGCCCGCCTCGCGGCATCGATGCCCGCCGACGAGACGCAGCTGCTCTACAGCCTCTGCCTGCATGGCCGCGGCGAACTGGGCCTTGCGCCCGACGAGTACGCCGCGCTCACGATGGTGTTGCTGCGCCTCCTGGCGTTCAAGCCCTCCGGCGCGGCCGGCGTGGAAAAAAAAACTCTGAATGAAGCGCCGCGCGCCGCGGTGAGCGCGCCGCGTGCGCCGGCCGCCGAGGCCGCACGCGCGCCCGCGGCAGCGCTTGCGCCGAGCGCAGGGTCTGTTGCGGCACCGCCGGGCCAGCGGCTGCCGGTGCGCGACGAACCCTCGCTCGCGGCTGCAGCGACAGCGCCCCGGCCCGCTGCCGACCCGGCGCCCGCCGCCAAAGTGATGGCCATGCAGGTGCGGGTGCAGCCGCCGCCCGGCGCACGCGAAGCGGTGCGCGAGGCCGAATCGACGCCGATCGTGCCCAGCGAAGAGGGCGACTTCTGGCATGCGACCGTCACCCAGCTGGTCGTGGCCGAGGCGATCACGGCGCTGGCGCGCGAACTCGCATTGCAATCGCAGCTGGTGGCGCGCGACGTCGACCAATGGCTCTTGCGCGTCGAGCGCGAATCGCTCAACCAGGCGAGCAGCCGGGAGAAGCTGCAGGCCGCGCTCGCGGCGCTGGGCCACGGCGTGAAAATCGCCATCGAGATCGGCACCGTGGTCGACAGCCCGGCGCGCCGAAACAAGCAGGCGGCCGACGAACGCCAGCGCGTGGCCGAGGAGGCGATTCGCAACGACCCCGAGATCCAGTCGATGATGCGCGACTGGGACGCGAGAATCGTCCCGGGTACGCTCAAGCCCGCCTGAATCTATTCTTTTTATCCAACGATCGACAGGACCAACGATGTTCAACAAAGGACAACTGGCCGGCCTCATGAAGCAGGCGCAGGCAATGCAGGACAACCTCAAGAAGGCGCAGGAAGAACTCGCCACCATCGAGGTCGAGGGCGAGTCGGGCGCCGGGCTGGTGAAGGTCGTGATGACCTGCAAGCACGACGTCAAGCGCATCACCATCGACCCCAGCCTGCTGGCCGACGACAAGGACATGCTCGAAGACCTGGTGGCTGCAGCTTTCAACGCCGCGGTGCGCAAGGCCGAGGAAACCAGCGAGCAGAAGATGGGCAAGCTGACCGCCGGCATGCCGGGTCTTCCTCCAGGAATGAAGCTGCCGTTCTAGGACTGAATGGCTGATTCCAGTTCGCTAGAGGCGCTGGTCGAGGCCTTGCGCCGCCTGCCCGGCGTCGGCGCCAAGTCGGCCTCGCGCATGGCCTTTCATCTGCTGCAGCACGACCGCGAGGGCACGCAGCTGCTCGCGCGTGCATTGCAGCATGCGGCGACGCATGTGCGGCATTGCGAGCGCTGCAACACTTTCACCGAGGCGCCGGTCTGCAGCGTGTGCCTCGACACCCGCCGCGACGGCACCAAGCTGTGCGTGGTCGAGACGCCGGCCGACCAGGCCGCACTCGAACGCACCGGCGCCTTCCGCGGCTACTACTTCGTGCTGATGGGCAAGCTCAGCCCACTCGACGGCATCGGGCCGAAGGACATCGGCCTCGCGCGGCTGTTCGAGCGCGCGCTCGACGGCACCGTGAGCGAGGTGATCCTGGCCACCAACTTCACTGCCGAGGGTGAAGCCACCGCCCATGTGATCGGCGAGGCGCTTCGGCAACGGGGACTCACGGTCACGCGGCTCGCGCGCGGCGTGCCGGCCGGCAGCGAACTCGAATACGTCGATCTCGGCACCATCGCCCACGCGCTGGTCGACCGCCGCTGATGCCGTCGCTGACGCTCGCCTACTGGTGCGTGATGGCCGCGGTGGCCTTGCCCTATGCAGCGGCCTACATCGCCAAGATCGGCAGCTTCAGGTCGCGCGACAACGAGACGCCGCGCGAATGGGCCGCGCATCAGCACGGCTGGCGTGCGCGTGCCATGGGTGCGCAGGCCAACAGCTTCGAGGGCCTTCCTTTCTTCATCGGCGCGGTGATCATCGCCCATCAACTCGGTGCCGCGCAGGCGTGGCTTGATCTCCTGGCCGCGGCCTACGTGCTGCTGCGCATCGCCTACGTCGCGCTCTACATCAAGGGCCTCGGCTCGGTGCGCAGCGCGGTCTGGGCGCTCGCATTCCTGGTCAACACCGCGATCGTGTTCGCCGGCCGCTAGTGGCCTTCATGTTTACGTGAAAACCCGCACGGGGATGTTCCCGATGCAGGCGCAGAGGGGCGCCCCTAAGCTCCATTCGATTCCAAAAGCAACCAAAGGCCGCGGGTTCACGTCATGCTCAATCGCCGTACTTTCACCGCCGCTGCCGCCCTGGGTGCTGCGTCCATTGCGGCGCCGCTGGTCCACGCACAAGCCAAGTTGGAGAAGTCGAAGATCTCCATCGCAGTCGGAGGCAAGGCGGCGTTCTACTACCTCCCGCTCACCATTTCCGAACAGCTCGGGTATTTCAAGGCCGAAGGTCTCGATATCGAGATCTCCGACTTTGCCGGCGGCGCGCGTGCGCTGCAGGCGGTGGTGGGCGGCTCGGCCTATGTCTGCTCGGGCGCCTACGAGCACACCATCAACCTGCAGGCCAAGAACCAGTTCTTCCAGGCCTTCGTGCTGCAGGGCCGGGCGCCGCAGATCGCGATCGGCGTGTCGACCAAGAACATGGCGAACTACATGACGATCGCCGATCTCAAGGGCAAGAAGATCGGCGTCTCCGCGCCGGGCTCGTCCACCAACATGGTGGCCAACCTCGTGCTGTCGCGCGGCGGATTGAAGGCCAGCGACGTGAGCTTCATCGGCGTGGGCGTGGCGGCCGGCGCGCTGACGGCGCTGCGCTCGGGCCAGATCGATGCCATCAGCAACACCGACCCGGTGATGACGATGCTCGAACAGAAGGGCGACGTGAAGATCATCAGCGACACGCGCACGCTGAAGGGAACGCAGGATGTCTTCGGCGGTCCGATGCCGGCCGCCTGCCTCTATGCGCCGGCGGAATTCGTCCAGAAGCACCCCAACACCTGTCAGGCGCTCGCCAATGCGATCGTGCATGGCCTCAAGTGGCTGCAGACTGCAGGGCCGGGCGACATCATCAAGACAGTGCCCGAAACCTACCTGCTCGGCGATCGCGCGCTCTACCTGGCGTCCTTCGACAAGGTCCGCGAGGCCATCGCAACCGACGGACTGATCCCGGCCGAAGGTCCGAAAACGGCGCTCGGCGCCATCGCAAGCTTCGATCCGGCCGTGAAGGCCGACAAGATCGATCTCGCCAAGACATACACCAACGATTTTGCGCGGCGCGCGAAGGACAGGTTCAAAGCCTGACCTGAACGTCCTGCAACCCGGCTTCGGCCGGTTTTTTTTTCTTTCTACCCCATGTCCCGCTACGCGCTCGAACTCCTCGACATCGGCTGCACCTTCCGCGCGAAGGACGCGCAAGGCCAGCGCTACACCGCCGTCGCGGGCACCACGCTGCGCATTGGGGAGGGCGAGTTCGTCTCGGTCGTCGGCCCCACCGGTTGCGGCAAGTCGACGCTGCTCAATGTCGGCGCCGGCCTGCTCGAACCGTCCTCGGGCACGGTCAAGATCTTCGGCCAGCCGCTGGCGGGCATCAATTCCCGGGCCGGCTACATGTTCCAGACCGAGGCGCTCATGCCGTGGCGCAGTGCGCTCGCCAACGTGATGGTGGGCCTGCAGTACCGCGGCGTATCGGATGACGAGGCGAGGGCGCAGGCCGAGCAATGGCTCTCGCGCGTGGGCCTGAGAGGCTTCGGCGACCGCTACCCGCACCAGCTCTCCGGCGGCATGCGCAAGCGGACCGCGCTCGCGCAGGTGCTGGCGCTGGATCCCGACATCATTCTGATGGACGAACCCTTCAGCGCGCTCGACGTCCAGACGCGGCAGCTGATGGAGAACGAGGTGCTCGAGCTCTGGGCCGACAAGAAGAAGGCGGTGCTCTTCATCACGCACGACCTCGACGAGGCCATCGCGATGAGCGACCGCGTGGTGGTGCTGTCGGCCGGGCCGGCCACGCATCCGATCGGCGAGTTCGCGATCGACCTTCCGCGCCCGCGCGACGTGGCCGAGGTGCGCACGCATCCGCGCTTCGTCGAACTGCACACGCAGATCTGGAACGTGCTGCGCGACGAGGTGCTCAAGGGCTATGCACAGCAACTGCAGAAAGCGGCCTGAGCATGCGCCTTCGCCCGAACGAGAACAACGCGCGCTTCTGGCAGGTCGCGCTGCTGATCGTCCTGCTGCTGCTGTGGCATCTGCTTTCGCGCGACCAGCAGTTCGCTTTCTTCCTCGGCGAGCCGATCAAGGTCGCGGGCCGGGTCTGGAGCTGGTTCCTGCCTTTCGCCGTGCCGCCGAACCTGCTGTTTCCGGACGGATTGCCGGGCAACGCCGACATCTACCGGCACCTGGGCACGACGCTGGTCGAGACCGTGCTGGCCTTCGGCATCGGCACGCTGCTCGGGCTGGCCTGCGGGCTCTGGCTGGCGCTGGCGCCGACCGCGAGCCTGATCCTCGACCCCTACATCAAGGCCGCGAACTCGATGCCGCGCGTGATCCTGGCGCCGATCTTCGCGCTGTGGTTCGGCCTCGGCATCTGGAGCAAGGTGGCGCTCGCGGTCACGCTGGTGTTCTTCATCGTGTTCTTCAACGTCTACCAGGGCGTGCGCGAAGTGAGCCCGGTGGTGCTGGCCAATGCGCGCATGCTCGGCGCGAGCCAGCGGCAATTGCTGCGCACGGTGTACCTGCCGAGCGCGACCAGCTGGGTGTTCTCGAGCCTGCACACCTCGGTGGGGCTGGCCTTCGTCGGCGCGGTGGTGGGGGAGTACCTGGGTTCGGCGCGCGGCGTCGGCTACCTGATCCTGCAGGCCGAAGGCACTTTCGACGTCAACACGGTCTTCGCCGGCATCGTGGTGCTGACCGCCTTCGCACTGGCGCTCGACGGCATCGTCGGTGTCATCGAGAAGCGCCTCATGAAATGGCAGCCGCGCAGCGGCGAGACCGAGAAGCTCTGAACTTCTTTCTTCAGCGCTTCTTCTTTTTCGACGGCGTGCCGCCGCGCTTCTCGCGCACGATCTTGGGCGAGGACGCCTTGGCCTCCGGTGCGCTCTTGCCGGCACTGGTCTTGACCACGCCGCCGCCGCGCTGGCTGGTGACCACCGCCGTGCCGGAGCGCACGCCTCGGCCCACGCGTTCGGCCCTCGCGGCCTTCACCGGCAGGTAGACCACGACCTGGAAGCCGCGCTGGAAGGCATGGTTGGTCTTGACGTCGTTCCACTCGGCGACGCTGGCCGGGCTGAGCCTGTAGCGGCGCGCGATGCTCGCGACGCTGTCGCTGCGGCCGGCCTTCACGAGCGTGCGGCGCGTGACGAGCTCGGGCTGGAAGCTCAGGTGGCCGGTGTCGGCGACCAGCGCCTGGACATCCTCCTGCACGCGGGCGCCACGCGGCACGATCAGCGTCGAGCCGGCTTTGATGAGCATGCGCGGCGGCACGCTGTTGATGGCGCGCAGGTCCGACTCGCTCATGCCGGAGCGCTGAGCGGCGTCGGACGCGGTCATCGTCGAAGGCACGGTCCAGGCGGTCCAGCTCGCGTACTGCCCCTGGCTGTAGGCCTCGAAGTTGCGCTGGAACACGGCAGCGTTGTCCCAGGGCAGCAGGATCTCCGGCGTGCCTGCGGCCAGCAGCACCGGCTTGTGCGCGGAGGGGTTGAGCGCCCGGAAGTCGTCGATCTTCACGTCGGCCAGCTTGGCGGCCAGCGCCACGTCGAGGTCGCGCTTGAGCGTGACGGTCTGGAAGTAGGGATGGTTGGCGATCAGCGGCAGCTCGGCGTTGAAGCGCTCCGGATTGGCAACGATGTTCTTGACCGCCTGCAGCTTCGGCACGTAGAGCCGGGTCTCGGCCGGCATGGAGAGATCGGTGTAGCCGGTGGGCAGGCCAGCACGCTTGTTCTTGGCGATCGCACGGCCGACGCTGCCTTCGCCCCAGTTGTAGGCGGCGAGCGCGAGGTGCCAGTCGCCGAACATGCCGTAGAGCTTCTGCAGGTAGTCGAGCGCCGCGCGGGTCGACGCGACCACGTCGCGCCGATCGTCGCGGAAGATGTTCTGCTTCAGGTCGAAGTCGGTGCCGGTGGCGGGCATGAACTGCCACATGCCCGCGGCCTTGGCGCTGGAGATCGCCTGCGGGTTGAAGGCGCTCTCGATGTAGGGCAGGAGCGCGAGCTCGGTCGGCATGTCGCGGCGTTCGAGCTCTTCGACAATGTGGAAGATGTAGCGGCTCGAGCGCTCGGTCATGCGCTGCATGTAGTCGGGCCGGCTCGCGTACCACTGCTCGCGGTCGGCGACCAGTTCGCTCTGGAGGTCCGGCATCTTGAAGCCGCGGCGGATGCGCTCCCACATGTCGGCCGGCGGCGCCAGCGTGACCACCGAGCGGGACTTGGTGTCGCCCGAGACGATGGGGGTGAGCGGTCCGCCGGGATAAACAGGCGCCGCGGCGGGAGCGCTGGAAGCAGAAGGTGAAGAGCTGGGGGCGGAAGAGGTGGAGCCCGTGCCGGTGGTGCTCGCGCAGCCTGCGAGGAACAGGGAACCTGCGAGGCAGGCAGCAGCGATAAATTTCATCGAATGTTGTTTTTCCATTGCGGAGGCAGCGTTGGCGCGCCGCGCGCACGCATTGCTTCGCAATGCGCGGGGTACTGAGTCGGATCGGCACTGTCAGGTTCCGCCACCTGCGCGCGGCCAGGGTTAGCAAGTGTGTATTCGTGCTTGCCGCCGGTGCGATCGGGACGGTGGCGCGTGACTAGAATCGCGGCCAGCTGCAGATTGCCGCGCTCGAGTGCTTCGAACACCGGCGCGGCTTCCACCGGGTCCACCGCGATCGCATTGCGATCGTCCTGCAGCATCCAGATGTAGTTGTCGGCGAAGGCGGGCAGCGGAACGAGGGTCATGAGCGGTCAAATTATAGGTTTGCATGATTGGTTCGAGACCCCCCCCGGCCGCTATCTGCTGGCCTGGGAGCAGGCCCAGTTCGACCAGGCAGTGGCCGACGTGTTCGGCTACCACGCCCTGCAGCTCGGCCTGGCGGAGATAAAGGGCCTGCGGGCCAATCGCATGCCGCATCGCTGGCTGGCGCTGGACGATCCCGCGCTGGCGCCGAAGAGCGCGCTGGTCACCGATTTCACTGCGCTGCCTTTTTCAGCCAACAGCCTCGACCTGGTCGTGCTCCCGCATGCGCTCGAGCTCAGCCAGGACCCGCATGCGACGCTGCGCGAGGTCGAGCGCGTGCTGGTGCCGGAAGGCCGCGTCGTCATCTGCGGCCTCAACCCGGCCAGCCTGTGGGGGATGCGGCAGCGCCGCGCCCATCTTTACCGTCGCCTAGGCTTCGGCGAGCTGTTCCTGCCGGAGTCCGGCGACTTCATCGGCTACCGCCGCATGCGCGACTGGCTGCGGCTCTTGAGCTTCGAGGTCGAGTCCGGGAATTTCGGCATCTACCGGCCGGCGGTGCGCAGCGAGGCCTGGCTGGAACGTTGCCGCTGGTTCGACACGGCCGGCGAGCGCTGGTGGCCGATCTTCGGCGCTGTTTATTTTCTGGTCGCGGTCAAGCGGGTACGCGGCATGCGGCTCTTGAGCGCCGACTGGCGGCGCGCCGCCCAGCGCGCGAGCGCGCCGGTGCCCATCGCCGGCAAGGTGCATCGCGCCGTGGTCAACAACAACGAGGAAGTTTTTTCTTGAACGAAGTACAGATCTACACCGACGGCGCCTGCAAGGGCAATCCCGGTCCTGGCGGCTGGGGCGCATGGCTCAAGTCGGGCGCCACCGAGAAGGAACTCTTCGGCGGCGAACTCAACACGACCAACAACCGCATGGAACTCAAGGCCGTGATCGAAGGCCTGCGCGCGCTCAAGCGCCCGTGCAAGGTCGTGCTCTATCTCGACAGCCAGTACGTGCGAATGGGCATCACCGAATGGATCCGCGGCTGGAAGGCCAAGGGCTGGCGCACCTCGACCAAGCAGCCGGTCAAGAACGTCGAGCTGTGGCAGGAACTCGACAAGCTGGTGGCGGAGGGCGGCCACCAGATCGAGTGGCGCTGGGTCAAGGGGCACTCGGGCGACGTGGGCAACGAGCGCGCCGACATGTTGGCCAACAAGGGCGTGGAGCGCGCGCTGGGGCGGCTCTAGAGAGGAGCCGGCAAGGTCACGATGCGCTCGGGCGTCTCGAGCACCGCGCCCATTCGGGCACGGAACAACTGCTCGTCGGTGGCGCGCAGGCGGCGGCTGATCTCGCGGCCGATGTTCATCTGGATCAACGCGAATTGCGCGGGGTCGTGCTCGAACAGGCGATAGAGGTTGTCGGGCGTGAGCCGGATCGCTCTGCAGTCTTCGTCGGCGCGCACCGAGGCGCTGCGCGGAAACAGGTCGAGCAAGGCCATCTCGCCGAAGCAGTCGCCCTGGGCGAATCGCCGCAGCAGCAGTTGACCGCCTTGCCAGCTCTTGGAAACGGTCACGCGCCCGCTTTCGAGCACGTACATGCCGTCGGCCGGGTCGCCTTCGCGGAAGAAGAAGTCGCCCGTGCGAACCTGGATCACGGGCGCGGGCTCCAGCAGGAACTCGATGGCCTCTGCGCCGATGGCGCCGAAGATCGGCATCTGCTGCATCAGTTCGATCCGCGCTGCGAGCATGCGCATCTCCGGTGGGGCTAGATGACGCCTTCGAACATCATCACGTCGACCTGGTCGCCGGGCGCCACGCTGCCCTGCTCGTGGTGCAACACGACCAGACCGTTGGCCTCGACCATCGAGCTCAGCACGCCCGAGCCCTGGTTGCCGGCGATGCGGACTTCGGGCATCGATCCCGGCACCACCTGCACCCGGCCGCGCTGGTATTCGGTGCGGCCCGGTTTCTTGCGGATCGAAGCCACGCTCCTGGCGCGCAGCAGGGGCGGTGGCGTGCAGCCTTCGCCGTGGCAACCCATCATTCGCAGCAGGGCCGGGCGCACGAAGGCGAGGAAGGTGACCATCACAGCCACCGGGTTGCCGGGCAGGCCGAACAGCACCGCCGTGCCCTCGGCTTCATCGGGCTTGGGGACGAGGCCCACTGCCATCGGCCGACCGGGCCGCATCGCGATGCGCCAGAAGGCCATGTCGCCAAGCTGCTGCATCACGGCGCGCGTGTGGTCGGCCTCGCCGACGCTGACGCCGCCGCTGGTGATGATCGCGTCAGCCTCGCGGGCGGCGCGGCGCAGCGTGTCGGCCAGTGCCGCAGGGTCGTCGCGCACCAATCCCAGGTCGATCACTTCGCAGCCCAAGCGCGTGAGCAGGCCGAACACGGTGTAGCGGTTGCTGTCGTAGACCGCGCCTTCGCGCGGCAGCTCGCCGAGGCTCAGGATCTCGTCGCCGGTGGAGAAATAGGCCACGCGCAGGCGCCGCAGCACCGGCACCATCGGCAGCCCGAGGCTGGCGACCATGCCCAGCGCGGCGGGCGAGAGGCGCTCGCCGCGTTGCAGCGCGGCCTTGCCCTGCATCAGGTCCTCGCCGGCCAGGCGGCGGTTGTCGCCGCGCCGCAGCACCTTGGCCGGGAACCGGACCTGGTCGGCTTCGATGAAACAAAACTCCTGCGGGATCACGGTGTCGAGGCCGGCGGGCATCATGGCGCCGGTCATGATCTTGACCGCGTCGCCCGGGCCGAGCGGGCCGCGCCAGGCGGCGCCGGCCAACGCGGTCCCGACCACGCGCAGGCTGATCGAAGCATCGCTCGATGCGGCTGCAGGAAGCAGCGCGCCGTCGAAGGCGAAGCCGTCCATCGCCGAGTTGTCGTGCGGCGGCACGCTGACGGGCGAGATGATGTCCTCGGCCAGCACGCGGCCGAGCGCGTCGCGCAGTGCGATGCGCTCGGCTTGCGTGACGACGGCGGGTTCTGCGAGCCGGGCCAGGAAGGACTGCACCGCATCGACGCCCAGGGCCTTCGGGTCGTAGCCGGCCAGGGCGGCGGCAATCTCGGCAATGCGGCTCATCGGTTTTCGAGCCCGTGCAGTTCGGCCAGGGTGTTCGCGTTGAAGAACGCGTCGGGCGCGTCGCCGGGGCGGTCGAAGGGCACCAGCACCGTGCGGTGCTGCGCGGTCCAGCGGTCGATCTTGCGGCCGCCATCCTGGGTGAAGCGGACCAGGCTTTCGAGCAGCGTGGCGCGCAGCAGGCAGAACACGGGCTGCGGGCGCAGCACCGATGCACCGTCGGACTCGGCGGCGAGTTCGGGCGCGCTCACCATCGCGATCTCGGCATCGTCGGCCAGCAGGGCCTCGCCCAAGCGGCTCGCCAGGTCGAGCGGGAACAGCGGCGTGTCGCAAGGCACGGTCAGCAGGTAGGGCGTTTCGCAGCGCTCCAGGCCGGTCAGGAACCCGGCCAGCGGCCCGGCGTAGTCGGCCAGGCCGTCGGGCCAGACCGGCGCACCGAAGGATTCGTAGGCCGACAGGTTGCGGTTGGCGTTGACCATCAGCTCGCCGACCTGCGTGCCCAGGCGCATCAGCGCGTGCATCGCGAGCGGCGTGCCATTGAAGCTTTGCAGGCCCTTGTCGACCCCGCCCATGCGCGAGCCGCGCCCGCCGGCGAGCACGAGGCCGGTGATCTCGCCGGGGGGAATGGCGGCAGCGGGCACGTTCATCCGCCGATATAGCTCATCTCGACGCGGCGCGGGGCGGCCGCATCCGTGTCGGGCCCGCGCAATGCGCGCAGTTCGGAGTAGCGGTCGGTGCGCCCTTGCCAGATGTGGCCGATGGCGGAGGCGATCTGCGCATCGTCGGCGTCGCCGCGCAGCAGCGGACGCAAGTCGTGCCCGCTGCTGGCGAACAGGCAGAGGTAGAGCTTGCCTTCGGTCGACAGGCGCGCGCGACTGCAGTCGTGGCAGAAGGCCTGCGTCACGCTGCTGATCACGCCGATCTCGCCGCCGCCGTCGCGGTAGGCCCAGCGCTGCGCCGTTTCCCCGGGCGCGCTGGCTTCGAGCGGCACCAGCGGGAATTCGGAGTCGATGCGCGCCACCACCTCGGCCGAGGGCAGCACCTCGTCCATGCGCCAGCCGTTGGTGGCGCCGACGTCCATGTATTCGATGAAACGCAGCACCACGCCGGTGCCGCGGAAGCGGCGCGCCATCGGCAGGATTTCCTGCTCGTTGGTGCCGCGCTTGACGACCATGTTGACCTTGATCGGACCGAGCCCGGCGGCGTGCGCGGCATCGATGCCCGCGAGCACCTGGGCCACCGGGAAGTCGACGTCGTTCATGCTGCGGAACACCGTGTCGTCGAGGCCATCGAGACTCACGGTCACGCGCCGCAGGCCCGCGGCCTTCAGCGCTTCGGCCTTGCGTGCCAGCAGCGAGCCGTTGGTGGTCAGCGTGAGGTCGAGCGGGGCACCCTCTGGTGTGCGGAGCGCAGCCAGCTGCTCGATCAGCACCTCCAGGTTCTTGCGCAGCAGGGGCTCGCCGCCGGTGAGCCTGATCTTGTGCACCCCGTGCGTCGCGAAGATGCGCGCGAGTCGCGTGATTTCCTCGAAGCTCAACAGGGCGCTGTGGGGCAGGTACTGGTAGTTCTTGTCGAACACTTCCTTCGGCATGCAGTAGCTGCAGCGGAAGTTGCAGCGGTCGGTGACGCTGATGCGCAGGTCGGTGAGCGGACGCGAAAGACGGTCGAGCAGCACGCCGGTAGCAGGCACGGCGAGCTCCGGCACGACCGCCGGCCGACGGGCGCGACCGATCTCGGAGACGTGGACGACGTGTTTGCTCATGGGGTGGCCAATTTAACGCATCGGCCGGCGGGTTGCCGGTGCGCGCCTGCTTGGCCTGCTTGACCACGCAGGCAATGCCCTAGACGCAGCGCGCGCCGTCGACCTCGATACAGACGCCGCTGATGAAAGACGCCTCGTCGCTCGCCAGGTAGAGCGCCGCATTGGCGACGTCGAGCGCAGTCGAGAAGCGGCCGAGCGGGATGGTGGCGCGGAACTTGGCCTTGCGCTCCTCGGTGACCGGGCCGCCGGCGAACTCGGCCGCCAGGCCGGTGTCGGGGTTGAACACGGGATTGATGCAGTTCACGCGGATGTTGTCGGGGCCGAACTCGGCGGCGAGCGACTTGCTGGTGGTGATGACCGCGCCCTTCGAGCCGTTGTACCAGGTGAGGCCCGGTCGCGGCCGCACGCCGGCCGTGGACGCAATGTTGATGAAAGAGCCACCGCCATTGGCGCGGAATGCCGGCACGGCATGCACGGTCGACAGGTAGATGCTCTTCACGTTGACCGCATAGCAGCGGTCGAACTCGTCCTCGCTCACCTCGAGTGCAGGGCGGTTGCGGTGCGTCCAGCCGGCGTTGTTGACCATCACGTCCAGCTTGCCGTTGCGCTGAACAGCGGCCTCGACCAGCGCCTTGACCTCGGCCGACTTGGTGACGTCGGCCGCGAAGAAGGAGGCCCGGCCGCCGGCACGCAGGATGGCTTCGACCACCTGTTCGCCGAGCGCGGTGTTGATGTCGTTCACGACGACCTGGGCGCCCTCGGCCGCCAGGCGTTTTGCGATGCCTTCGCCGATGCCGCCGCCGGCGCCGGTCACGATGATGGATTTGTCCTTGACGCGCATTCAGTCAGTCTCCGTTGGAATGAGAATGCGCAAGTGTAGGCACCTCTCCTGTAGGAAGTGGCTGAAGATTTCAGTCCCGACCCCGGGTTTCGTCACCGGGCAACGAATGGACCGCCTACTACGGCTCTAGCTTGAATCGCCTCCCAGGCGTGCTCAACTGAACGCGATCTCGGCGCGGCTCCTTGCTGTGTCAGTGCTTGCCATCGGGCCCGCCGGCTCGGAGAATTCCTTCTTGCACGGCACACTCGCTGCCAGAGGATGTGATGAACCTCGACCCTGTCCCTCCCCTCGCGCTGGTGGTGGACGACGAGCAGGTGACTCGCCTCCTGGTGAAGCGCGCACTGGAGAGCCTTGGCTGCGCTCCGGTGCTGGAGGCCGTCGACGGAATCACTGCGCAGGAGGTCCTGCGCGAACACCCGGATGTCGCCCTGGTGCTCACGGACATCATGATGCCGCGGATGGACGGGCTGGAACTGCTGCGCTGGGGGCGCCAGGCGTTGCCGGGCGCCATGTGGATCGTCCTCTCCGGACTGGACACTTTCGACTCGGCGGTGGCCGCGATCCGGCTGGGGGCGTTCGACTTCCTGCCGAAGTCGCCGCGGACGGAGGAGATGGCGGTCTCGGTGCGCAACGCGCTCGAGCGGCGGCAGCTGCTGGCGGAGCGCGAGCGCCTGCACAACGAACTGCAGCGCAAGGTCCGGGAGCTCGAGGAAACCTCTGCGATGCTGCGCCGCGATCTGGAGCGCGCGGAAGTGATCCAGCGCGCGCTGTTGCCGCGCAGCCCGCCCCCCATGGAGGGCTATTGCATCCAGGCGCTCTACCGCCCGGGGCAGCATGTGGGCGGCGACCTCTACGACGTGGTCCGGCTGGGCGAGCGGCACCTCGCCTTCTACCTGGCCGACGCCACCGGCCACGGGGTGACCTCGGCGATGCTCTCGGTGCTGTTCAAGCAGCGGCTGGTCCTGGTGGACCCGGCGACGGGCCTCGCGCTTCCGCCGGCGGAGGTATTGGCCGCGGTGAACCGCTCGATCTGCGAGGCGCACGCTGCGCCGGGCCTGTTCCTGACGGCCGTCTTCGGCCTGCTGGATACGTCGGACGCGAGCCTCACGCTGGCATCGGCGGGCCATCCGCCCGTGCTGCACGCACGCGACGGCAGGGAAACGCGCCTGATCCGCCGCACCGGGCCCGCGCTCGGGCTGGCACCGGACGCGCATTTCCAACAGGAGCGTCTCCAGCTCCTGGCGGGCGACCGGATCCTCCTCTACACCGACGGGCTCCTGCCCTCCGGGTCGGAGCGCGAGCTGGAACTGCTGCAGCAGGTACTCGCCAAGCCGCTCTCCAGTGCGCAGGAGGTGATGGCGCAGCTTCACGGTGGCGCGCCGGCGGGAGCGGACCGGGATGACGTGACCATCCTGCTCATCGACGCACACGCGGGCGCCTCCTGGTTCGACAACGGCGCCGAGCTCCCCGCGGATTCCGTATCCGGCGCGCCGCGGCCCGAGGGCGAGGTGGTGTTCCATGGCGAAACCGTTGATGCCGCCTACCTTGCGCTGCGCGGCCGGGCCACCTGGATGCATTGCGATGCTTTCCATGAAACGGCCCTGACCGTGCTGGACGGGGGACGCCCCCTGGTGCTGGACCTCTCCGGCTGCGAGTACATGGACAGCACCTGCCTCGGCACGGTGCACGAGCTGGTCGCCCGCGGCGGCGTGGTGCTCGCGGGGGTGGCGCCGGCCGTGCGTGCCCTGTTCGAGGAACTGAGCATGCAGCAGGTGCTGGGCGCGATCCGCGAGGACCTTCCCGCCGCGCCCGAGCTCTATGCGCTGGGCACTGGAGACGACCAGACAGCGCTGCAGAAGCGGATCCTGCAGGCGCACGAGGCCCTCTCCGCGCTGAGCGAAGGCAACCGCGAGGAGTTCAAGGACGTGGTCGAGTCGCTGCGCGGCGGGCAGGACGATTCGAAATGACCACGGCCATCCGCGTGCTGCATCTCGAGGACGACCCGGCCGATGCGCAGCGCATCGGGGCCGGGCTGCAGGCCGAGGACCTGGACTGCGACATCACGTGGGTGCAAACCAGGGAGGACTTCGTCTCCGCCCTGCAGCGGCAAGCCTTCGACCTGGTGCTGTGCGACTACGAAGTCGGCGGCATGGCGCTGTTGCGGCAGGTGCTGCAGCAGCATCCGGGCATTCTCCTGATCGTGGTTTCCGCCGCGTTGCTGTCCGAGGAGGAGGGGGTGGAGTGCATGGAGGCCGGCGCCACGGACTACGTCATCAAGCTGCGCCTGCACCGGCTGCGTTACTCGGTGCGGCGAGCGATCGCCGAACGGCAGCATATGGCGGCCCTGCGCCAGGTGGAAGACGATTTGCGTGCCCTGAACGCCGACCTGGAGGCGCGCGTGCACCTGCGCACCGCCGAGCTGGAAACAGCCAACGCGTTCCTGAACTCGGTGATCCATCACATTCCCTATCAGATCATCGTCAAGGACGCCAAGGACCTGAAGGTCGTCCGCGTCAACCGCCGCATGGAGGAGCTGACGGGGCGCAGCCAGCAGGAGTTGTTGGGCAAGACGACTCACGAATTCGTCAGTTCCAAGGAGGAGGCCGACTTCTTCACGGCCAAGGACAAGGAAGCGCTGGCGCTGGGCCGGGAAGTGGACATTCCCGAGGAGACCCTGCATCCACCCGATGGCAGCGTGCGCGTCCTCCACGCGAAGAAGATTCCGATCCTCGACGAGGCCGGCCAGCCGCGCTACCTGCTGACCATTGCGGAAGACGTGACGGAAAGGAAGAAGAAGGAGCTTGAAATCGAGCGGCTGAATGCGGCCCTGGCGCGGCGTAGCTCCGAGGTGGAAGCCGCCAACCGCGCCAAGAGCACCTTCCTGGCCACCATGAGCCACGAGATCAGGACGCCCATGCACGGCATGCTGGGCATGCTGGAACTCCTGAGCCTGACCGAGCTGGACGCCGACCAGTGCGAGACGCTCGCGCTCGTGCGGGAATCGAGCCGGTCGCTGCTGCGCATCATCGACGACATCCTCGATTTCTCGAAGATCGAGGCCGGCAAGCTGGAGGTCCGCCCCGAAGTCGTCTCGATCAAGCGCCTGATCGAGGAGGTGCAGAGCATCTACCTCGGCAACGCCAGCAGCAAGGGCCTGATCGTCCGGCGGATGGTTGACCCGCGCATCAGTCCGGCGCTGCGGGTCGACCCGGTGCGCCTGCGCCAGATCCTCAACAACTTCGTGAGCAACGCGATCAAGTTCACCTCCGAGGGCTGGATCGATATCAACGTGCAATGGCTGGGGCGATCGGACGGACAGGAAAACCTGCGCTTCGAGGTCAAGGACACCGGCATCGGCATCTCGCCCGAGGACCAGCAGCGCCTGTTCCAGCCGTTCAGCCAGGCGGACGGTGACGAAGTACGGCGGCGGCCGGTCGGCACCGGATTGGGGCTGGTCATCTCCCGGCAGCTGGCGCAGATGATGGGTGGCTCGATCAGCATGGAAAGCGCGCCGGGCAAGGGAACGACGATCACTCTGGAACTGTCGCTGCCCGTTGCCGAGCCCCCGCCGGGCAGCGATGCAGGTGGCGCGCGGGCGCTCCTGTTAGCGGCCACGCGCCGCACGGCGCCCGACAACGAGCAGGCCGAGACGGAAGGAACGCTGGTGCTGCTGGCGGATGACCACCCCGTCAACCGTATGCTGCTCCTGCGCCAGGTGCGAACGCTGGGCTATGCCGCCCAGACTGCCGACGACGGCGTCCAGGCGCTGGCGCTGTGGAAGTCGGGTCGCTTCGGGCTGGTCATCACCGACTGCCACATGCCCCACATGGACGGCTACGAGCTGGCGCGCAGCATCCGCGCTCTGGAATCCGACGCGGGGCACGAGCGCGTGCCGATCATCGCCTGCACCGCCAACGCGCTGCAGGGGGAGGCCGAGGCGTGCTTGGCCGCCGGCATGGATGACTTCCTGGTCAAGCCGGTGGAACTGGCGCAGCTGACTGAAAAGCTCGATCGATGGCTGCCGCTTCCACTGGCCCCCTCGCCGCCCGCCGCTCCCGCCGGCTCGAGCCCGGAGGCCGCCCCCGCCGTCAGCCCGATCGACCAGGCGCTCCTCACGGCGACATGCGGCGGCGACGCGTCGATGGTGGGGGAGGTTCTTGCAGCCTTGCGGCGGACATGCGAGGACGACTCGGCCGGACTCAGGCAGGCGGTGGCCGCCGCCGACGTCGCCCAAGTCACCCAGTTCGCCCACCGCATGGCGGGCGCCAGCAAGATGGTCGGTGCGCTCGCGTTCGCAACCGCATGCGAGAACATCGACCGCGCGAGTCGCATTGGCGACTGGAAGGCGGTTCTCACCGGCATGTCGGCGTTCGAGCACGAACGGATGCGCCTGGCTGCTTATTTCGAGGGGTGCCAGTGATCGACTTTCCGTGAAAGCATGCACAAGCTCGGCGCGCTTCCAGTGCCGCGCGAGAAGGCGACGCCCGAGGCGCTTTCACGCCGAGATCGCCCGCTGGTCGCCCGTGATCAAGCGCGCGGAGGCCTTCATCGACTAGATGCGGCGCGCGTCGTTCACAGCTGGTCCGTGGGAACGAACCAGGAAAACAGGAGCAACTGAAGGCGCGTCAGCATGCTCGAGTCGGGCTCGCTGTCGAGCACACCTGAGCCGCGAGTTCCGCGCAGCGCGGCCGCTTCCTGCAATGTCAGTACTGTCTGCCCGGGGAGCGCCCCGGCAGCGCCGAGAACACGTTGCCTCGAAGCGCGCCATCTGCTGGCTCAGTGCCGGCTGCACGACGAACGGCCCTGTGATCGCCAGTTCGACGTAGCCGTTGTCCAGCAGGCCGCGCCGCAGCAGATGCGCATCAACCTGGAAGTCCGACCGATCCAACCCGCGCTTGATGACGATCTCCCAAATGCTCGCCACACTGAAGAAGAGATTGTTGTCAGGCGACGCGATCGCCTTGCGCGTCAGCGCGGAAAGCCGCTTCGGAGTCCCTGCTGCCCACAGCAGCAAGTGCGTATCCAGAAGCAGTCTCATCGAGTGATGCCGAACAGGTGTTCGATCTCGTCCGAACCCATCGTGTCGAAGTCGTCCGGCACCTGCACCTGACCGGCAAGAAATCCAAGACGCTTGGGCGGCGAAGGTTCCGGCGCATCCAGCGGCACCACCTTGACCATCGGCTTGCCCGCCTTGGCGATCACGAAGGACTCTCCGCGTGCCGCGCGCTCGACGATGCGCGACAGGTGCGTCTTGGCTTCATGGATGTTGATCTTCTGCATGATGAATAGCCACGAGATCATTCCCGAGTCCCACCGCAAGGGCCACGAGGCCTTCGCGACGGGCGGGTTGATGGTGGGCTTCGTGCTGATGATGCTGCTGGATACCGCGCTGGGTCGATCAGCCGTGCTTGACCGCCACGGTCTTCAGCGTCGTGAAGCCGTAGAGCGCCTCGAAGCCCTTTTCGCGGCCGTAGCCCGATGACTTGACGCCGCCGAAAGGCAACTCGACGCCGCCGCCCGCGCCGTAGTTGTTGATAAACACCTGGCCGCTCTTCACGCGCTTGGCCATGCGGAACTGGCGCGCGCCGTTCTGGGTCCAGATCCCGGCGACCAGGCCGAACTGCGTGGCGTTGGCGAGCGCCACGGCCTCTTCTTCGTCGCTGAAGGACATTGCGGCCAACACCGGGCCGAAGACTTCCTCCTGCGCCAGGCGATGGCCCACCGGCACGTCACGCAGCAGCGTCGGCGCCTGGTAGAAGCCGGTTTCCGGCGCTTCGTCGACCACCACGCCCTGCGCCACCATCGGAATGCCGGCATGCTGGGCGTCGGACAGAAAGTCCCAGACGCGCTGCTGCTGGGCCTGGCGGATCAGCGGGCCGACGTCGAGGTCCATGGCCGCGGGGCCGACGCGCAGCGCCTCGAAGGCGTGGCCCAGGCGCTCGAGCAGCAACTCGTAGATCTCGCGCTCGACCAGCACGCGCGAGCCGGCCGAGCAGGTCTGGCCGGCGTTCTGCACGATCGCGTTGATCAGCACCGGAATGGCGGCGCCGAGGTCGGCATCGGCAAAGATGATCTGGGGGCTCTTGCCGCCGAGCTCGAGCGTGACCGGGCAGTGGCGTTCGGCCGCGACCTGTTGGATCAGCGTGCCTACCTTGGGACTGCCGGTAAAGCTGATGTGGTCGATGCCCTCGTGGCGCGCGAGCGCATCGCCGACCTCGTGCCCGTAGCCGGTCACGATATTGATCGCGCCAGGCGGGAAGCCGGCCTCGGCCGCGAGTTGCGCGACGCGGATCAGCGACAGGCAGGCATCTTCCGAGGGCTTGACCACGCACACGTTGCCCGCGGCCAGCGCGCCGCCGACGCTGCGGCCGAAGATCTGCATCGGGTAGTTCCACGGAATGATGTGGCCGGTGACGCCGTGCGGTTCGCGCCAGGTGAAGACGCTGTAGCCATCCTGGTAGGGAATGGTCTCGCCATGCAGCTTGTCGCAGGCCCCCGCGTAGAACTCGAAATAGCGCACCAGCGCCAGCGCATCGGCACGCGCCTGCTTGACCGGCTTGCCGCAGTCGCGCTGCTCGATGAGTGCGAGTTCATCGACGTGGTCTGCGATCTTCTGGGAAAGCCTGAACAGCAGCCGGCCGCGGTCGGCCGCGCTCTGCTTGTGCCAGTGGGTCTCGAAGCAGTGGCGCGCCGCGCGCACGGCGGCATCGATGTCGGCCGCGCTGCCGCGCTGCAGTTCGTCGAAGATCTGGCCGTCGGAGGGGTCGATCACCGGCAGTGTGCGGCCGGAGGAGGAGGCAATGCTTTGGTTGCCGATGTAGTGGAGTTGCATGGCCGAAATTGTGCGCGAAAGCGGCCGGCCCGCTCCGAGGACGCCCGCTAACGGCTGGCGGTCGCCTTCGGCAGCGCCTTCACGGCGTTGAGCATGCGCTCCACATGCTTGTCGGGATTGAGGTTCTGGTAGTAGTAGGCGACGGTGCCGTTCGGTGCGATCACATAGGAAAGCCGGTTGGCGAAATCAGGCCGCGTCTGCATCACGGCATCGAAACCCTGGATCACCGCCTTGGACTGGTCGGAGGCGACCGGAAACTTGCTCTGGCACTGCTTGACCGAGAAGTCCTTCAGCGTGTCGACGTCGTCGGCCGAGACGCCGATCACCGTGGCGCCTACCGCCTCGAACTGGCTGATGGCTTCGGCGAAGGCGTGCGCCTCGATGTTGCAGTCCGTGGTGCCGGCCGCCGGGAAGAAATAAAGCACCACCGGTCCCTTGGCCAGCGCGTCGGCCAGCGAGTAGCGGAAGGTCTTGCCGCCCAGCGCGGCAGTGGCCGTGAACTTCGGCACCGGATCGCCGATGTCGAGGGCGGCGAAGGCTGGAGAAAGCGCCAGGCTTGTGAGCGCAAAGGCGGCGATACGCGCGAGAATCCGTCGGATCATGATGTAACTCCGGGAGGGGGCATCGCGAATTCTAGGACGCGTTGTGCGGCAGAGGTGAAACCGGCAGGCGCGCGCTGCCGTACTAAGAACAGGACAAAGA
Source organism: Variovorax paradoxus (assembly GCF_018614915.1). Lineage (GTDB taxonomy): Bacteria > Pseudomonadota > Gammaproteobacteria > Burkholderiales > Burkholderiaceae_C > Variovorax > Variovorax paradoxus_K. Next base: position 113,866 of record NZ_JAGGNU010000052.1, read on the forward strand.
GGGGAAAAATCATGAACGCACTGGTCCATCTGCTGCGCATCGCGCTCATGTGCGCGCTCGCCGCCGGGCTCGGCGCCTGCGGCTCTCTGCCGCCGGCGCGGGAGCGGCCCGCTCAACATGCGGCGCCGGCGGATCCGTCGACCACGCTGGCGAAGATCGTCGCTGCGTCCACGCCGCCCGGCGAGCATTCCGGCTTTCGCCTGATGCCGCTCGGCGTGTATTCGCTCGATGCGCGCATCCAGCTGGCACAGCGGGCCGAACGCTCGCTGGTGGTGCAGTACTACCAGCTCGAGAACGATGCCGTCGGCCGCCTCCTGATGCGCTCGCTGCGCGAAGCGGCGGCCCGCGGCGTCAAGGTGCGCGTGCTGGTGGACGATCTCTACACCGCCAAGAGCCAGTACCTGCTGCTGGCGCTTTCGCAGACACCCAACATCGAGGTGCGGCTCTTCAACCCCTTCTGCTGTGGCCGCGACGGCTTCCTCTCGCGTTTCGTCGCCTCGCCGCACGAGATCTACCGGCTCAACCACCGCATGCACAACAAGCTGTTCATCGCCGACGGCGTGATGGCGGTGGTCGGCGGGCGCAACATCGCCGACGAGTATTTCGTGCTCAGCGAGGCGCAGAACTTCATCGACATGGACGCGGTCGTGGTCGGCAAGGTGCTGCCTCAGCTCGAATCCATCTTCGACGCCTACTGGAACAGCGAGCAGGTCTGGCCCATCGAGGACATCGTGCGCGGCGAGGGCGGCCGCACGCCGGGGACGGCGGAGTTCGACGCCTGGGTCGGCATGGCTGCACCGCCACCCAGGATCGTGCTGCCACCGGCCGATATCCTGGGCTACGGTCCGATCGCCGAAGAGCTCGACGGCGGTCGCATGGGCCTGCTGTGGGGCGTGGCCGGCGCGGTGGCGGACCCGCCCACCAAGCCCACCACGATGACGGCCGAAGAGGCCCTGGCCACCAGCGTCACGATGCGCATGTGGACCATCCTGCTGGCTGCCAAGAACGAGGTGCAGATGACCTCGCCCTACTTGGTGCCCGGCGAGAAAGGCATGGCCGCCTTCGAATCGCTGGCCCAGCGCAAGGTCAAGCTGGTGCTCCTGACCAACTCGCTTGCGGCCAATGATGAACCCCTGGTCCACACCGGCTACGTGCGCTACCGGGAGCGGCTTCTGAGATCGGGTGCCGACCTCTATGAGCTGAGCCCGGAACGCACCACCGCGAGCAAGCGCTTCGGCTCCTTCGGCACGTCGCTGGGGCGCCTGCACGCCAAGACGGCCGCCATCGACCGCACCCGGCTGCTCATCGGCTCGGCGAACCTGGATCCGCGCTCCGCCACCCAGAACACCGAGATGGGCGTGCTGATCGACAGTCCGCAGCTGGCGCGCGAGCTGTTGCGCGTCATCAACGTCAGCAAGGTGCAGAACTCCTACCGCCTCCGGCTGGCCAAGGACACCGGCGCCGTCCAGTGGCTCACCAGCGACGGCGAGAAGGAGGTGGTCCTCACCTCGGAGCCGGAGGCGACTTTCTTCCAGCGCTTCTACAACAGGCTGATCGCGCCGATCGTGCCGGAAATGCTCCTGTAGCCTCGGCGCGTGGCCGCCATCTTCCAATCCTTGTCCGTTGTGCAGGTCATGCTGTGGGGTGTGGCCTTCTTCGGCAGCATCTACCTGCTCTTCGGCGGCATCAACTGGCTGCTGACCCGCAGGCTGCTGCCGGCGCTCGGGATCGGCCGCAGGCTCGATCCTCGGCCGGTGCGACCCGATCAGTTGCGCCGGGAGCTGGCGCAGTCGGGTGTCTCGGTGCTGATTTTCGGCCTCGGCATGGTGTTCCCGTGGGGCCTGCTGCAACTGGGCTGGGCGCGGGTCGATGCGAGCGCGGGCGGGCTGCAGATCGCGCTGGAAGTCCTCGCGCTGGCAGCATGGAACGACGTGCATTTCTGGCTCAACCATCGTCTGCTGCACACGCGGCTCCTGCGGCGCTTCCATGGCCCGCACCATCGCTCGACGGTGACTACGCCCTTTGCCACCTACAGCTTTCATCCGCTCGAGGCGCTGTTGCTGGGCAACGTGATCCTGCCGCCGATGCTGGTGCACGACTTCAGCTTCTGGGCGCTGGCCTCGGTGCCGCTGTTCAGCCTGTTCTTCAACAACGTCGGGCATTCGAACTACGACTTCTTCCCGAAGGTTTCATACGACCACTGGTTCGCCGCCAGCCGCCGGCATCATCTGCACCACACCTGTCACAGCGGCAACTACGGCTTCCAGTTCACCTTCATGGACCGGCTGTTCCGCACGCGCATCGCGGCCGATGCGGCCGAGCCGCAGCTGCGCGCATTTCGCGAGCAAGAGAAGAACCGTGGTGTCGCGGCCTGAGCGCCCACTGCGCTTGCCGCGCCTGCGCCATTGGCGCGACTGGCAGAGCCTGGCCTTCCTCGCCGCATTGCCTGCGCTGGCGGCCTGGCAGTGGGTGCACGGCTTCCATTGGCTTCTGTATGGCGCGATGCTGTTCCTGACGCTCGGCGTCGGCGTGATCCACCACAACCATGCGCACCTGCGCATGTGGCGAGGCCGCTGGGCGAACCGCTGCATCGATTTCTGGCTGACGCTGCTGCAGGGCCACCCGACCTTCGTGTTCTGGCCCGCGCACGTGGCGAACCACCATCGCCACCGGCACGGACCCGATGACGCTGCGCGCACCTATCGCTTCTGTGGGGACACCAATCACCTGTTGGGCTACCTCTTGCACCCGCTGCAGGCGGCGAGTGTGCTCTACCCGGTGTTCACGGCGTGGCTGCGCCGGCTTCGGCGCCCCTGGCCGGGCGCCTGGCGCTACTGCATGGCGCAGTACGCGCTGTGGCTCGCCAGCTGGGTTGGACTGCTGGCGCTCGACTGGCAGAAGGCACTGGTGTTCGTGGTCCTGCCGCAACTGCACGGCCTGCACTGGCTCTTGGCCGCCAACTACCTGCAGCATGCGCATGCGGATGGCTGGCCGCGTCCGCGCGGCGCGACGCTCGGCTATGCGCACAATTTCGAAGGGCTGATCAATCCGCTGCTCTTCAACATCGGCCTGCACACCGCGCACCACGAGCACTCGAAGGCGCACTGGTCGGCACTTGCGCGGCTGCACCGCGAGCACTACCGCGCACGCGTCGAGCCGGTGCTCAACGAGCGCGGCGTCATCGTGTACATGGCGCGCGTGTTCGTGGTGGGGGCGCTGATGCCGCGCTATCGCAGCCGCTCGCTGATGTCTCCGAATTCCCCTCCACTCTGCTGACCCATGCCCGTTCCATTCCAGCGCGTCTATCTCGAAAGTGCCGGCTACTTCATGCCGGGCGAGGCCGTCTCCAACGAGCACATGGATGCCTACATCGCGCCGCTCAACCGGATGTCGGAGCGCATCAAGCGGCGCATCCTGGCCGAGAACGGCATTCGGGAGCGTTACTACGCCATCGATGCCGAGGGCCGCACGGTGCATACCAACGCGCAGCTCGCGGCCGGCGCAATCCGCCACTGCCTGCAGCAGGGCGGGACGGAGCTGTCGCGCGTCTCGCTCCTGGCCAGCGGCTCCTCGGGCGGCGATGCGCTGATGCCGGGCTTTGCCAACATGATCCAGGGCGAACTGGCGGCGCCGCCGATGGAAACGCTATCGGTGCACGGCATCTGCGCAGCCGGCGTGTCGGCGATCCAGGCCGCGGCGCAGGGCGTGGAACTCGGAGCGCATCGCTCGGCGCTGGCAGTGGCGAGCGAGATGCCTTCGCGCCTGTTCAAGCGTTCGCGCTTTGCGGCACGGGGATACGACTGCGACTTCGACTCGCACTTCCTGCGCTGGATGCTGTCCGATGGCGCGGGCGCGCTGCTGCTGTCCAACGGCGCACCGGCGCTGGCCGGTGCATCGGGCGTGCGCTTGCGGCTCAAGTGGATCCATCAGCGCGCCTTCTCGGGCGACTACCCTGTGTGCATGCAGCTCGGCCTGACCGAGGACCGCGCGCGCGGGCACCTGGACTTCGGCTCGTGGGGCGAGGCCGAGGCGGCGGGCGCGTTGTCGCTCAGACAGGACATCCGCCTTCTGCCGCACCTGTTCGACATCGGCATCCACGAATACGCGGGGCTGGTGCGCGAAGGCTGGGTCGACCCCTCGCGAGTCGACCACTTCCTGTGCCACTACTCGTCGGAGAAGTTCATCCCGGTGGTGGACGACCTGATGCACAAGGCCGGCCTCGCCATTCCGCGCGAGCGCTGGTACAGCAACCTGGCGTGGCGCGGCAACACCGGGGCCGCCTCGATCATGATCATGCTGGCCGAGTTCCTGCAGACCAAGGCCTTGAAAGCCGGCGAGCAGATCTTCTGCTACGTACCCGAGTCGGGCCGCTTCATGGCGGCGTACATGCTGTTCGAAGTCGAGGAGGCAGGCGCTGCCGCTGCCGCCCCGGCGCCCGTGGCATTCCGTGCAGAGACGCCGGTTGAAGCCGCAGCCGATGCCATCGCCCCGCCGCACGACCCCGCCGCCGCGCCCGAAGGCCTGGGCGAGCTGCTCACCGAGCTGGCCGCGATCTGGCACGACTACCGTTCGCGCGTCTGGCGCACGCCGCTGGTGCGGCAGATCCGCGAGCGCCGGTTTGCGCTCGCGGACTACCTCAACTGGATGGAGAACTGGATCCCCCAGGTGCGCGAGGGCAGCAAGTGGATGCGCGAAGGCGCCGCTTCGCTGGCCGATCGCTACCAGGCGCTGGCGGCGCTGATCGGCGTGCATGCCGGCGAGGAGCAGGACGACTTCATGATCCTGTTCAACGACTACCGCAAGGCCGGCGGCAGCGTGGGAGAGATGGATGCGCTGCGGCGCAACCCCGGCGGCGAGGCGCTCAACGCCTACCTGCATGGGCTGGCCGCGACGCGCAACCCGATCGGCCTCCTGGGCGCCATCTACGTCATCGAGGGCACCGGGCAGCGCATCGTGCCGGCGTTGCTGCCGCTAATCAAGGCAGGGCTCAAGCTGCCGCCGGAGGCCTTCCGCTTCCTCGAGTACCACGGCCACAACGACGAGAACCACCTCAACCGCTGGCTCGCCGCGGTCGAGATGGCGATGGCGCTGGACGACGAGGGCAGGGCGGCGCGCCAGATCGTCGAGACTGCGCGCCATACGGCGGCGCTCTACCTGATGCAGTTTCAGCACGTCACCGAACGAATGCACGCATGAACACCACTCCCGACTTCCTGGCGCAGGCGCACGACCTGCGCGACCCGAGCCCCTGGCTGGCCCTCTATCTCGACCAGAGCACGCCCTTGCCCGACAAGGTGAAGGCGGCCTGGCTCGCCGATTCGAGCTCGGCCTCGCGCCAGTACTTGTTGCCCTTCCTGCGGCCGCTGGCGCGCGCGGCGATCGTGCTGCTCCAGGTGGTCAAGGTGTTCGTGCCGCGCAAGTGGTCGCATTCGCGGCTTCTGCATCGCCTGCTTGCCTGGGGGTTGAAGCGCTTCGTCTCGCCGGAGGCCAACTGGCTGATCCTGCGGCACTTTCACCTGGGTTCGCAGGTGCTGAATTTCATCGGTGCCAATTCGCCGGTGCCGGTGGGCACCTCGCCGCTGGAGCCGGCCGACATCGGCGCGCTGAAGGAGGACATGTTCCTGCAGCACGACCTGAACCTGTTCAACTTCGTGATCCGGCTCAATCAGGCGCTGCGTGCGCAGGGCTTCCAGCTGCGCAAGGCGGAGCAGGTCGATTTCTCGATGATCCGCGAGCCCGCCCTGCGCATCGAAGACATGCCGCACGGCAGGCTCAACTTCCTCGACCTGCAAAGCGCCATCGAGCTGTTCACGCCGCTCTACCAGCTCATGCTGACCGACAACGACTTCTGGCGTGCCGCCAATTCGCTCCAGCTCGACGAGACCATCGGCATCTACGCCGCCACCGTGCTGGGTGCGCCCGAGCACCTGATCCTGGTGAACAACAAGCATCCGCTGGTGCCGCTGTCGACCCTGCGGGCGGGGCACCGGCTGGTGATCCATGGCTTGTCCACCGAGATGCTGCACAGCCTGTTGATGAAGTTCCGCGACGGGCGGGCCGGTGCTCCCTTGTAATTCGGCGCCGACACCCCAGATGCGGCCCATGAACGCTACCAAGACTCCGTCGCCCAAGACCGACCTGGCGGTGACACACGTGCTGGCCCAGCTCCTCGAGCGACTCGAGCACAGCGCCGTGCCAGTGGGCGCCGAGCAGTACCGATCGGTCGTGATGCACCTGGTGGACGAGTTCCGCGATGTCGAACCCGGCGCCAAGCTCGGGCAGCTGCTGGACGCCTATCCGGCCGCCGCCGAGGTGTACGAGAACCTCAATTACCAGCATGCCGGCTTGTGCCGCTCCGGGCTGGACAGCTCGCTGGCCGCCGAACTGGCCGCCAAGGATGCGATCGCGCGCATCATGCGCCGCCCCGAACCGGATGCCGCCCATGGCCAAGGCTGAGGTCAAGACCGCCGTCGTAGCGGACGGCTTGCGCTACAAGGCCAAGGCGCCGGGCTCCCCGTTCCGCGCCTCGGCCTCGTTCAGCGGTGCAACCATGTCCTGCTTCATGTGCGGCAAGCACCGCGTGCGCTCCCAGATGCGGACCCGGCAGCTGCTGGGCAAGTCGCAAACCGTCTGCGCGCCCTCGTGCAAGGCACTGGATGAACTGGTGGATGGTGACGGCGCTGCGACGTAGTTGACGAATTCGATTTGCCTCTGCAAATCGGCTACCAAAGCGGCTAATTTCGATCTACAGTTGGAAACAATTGATGCAATTATTTGCGTCAATACCTAAGTTCTCATTGATGGTCGATCAAATGATCCCGCTTAAAACCATTGTTTTCTGTTGGTCGGAGCGCGCATGAGCAGGCCTGCCCGCCACGTCATCATGCAGGTCGTCAAGCGCTCGGGGGGCGCCACGCACCATGTCGAATTCAGCATGGACGACAACTTCGCCGAACGCCTGCGGCAGCTGCGCTCGCTGGTGCCGCCGCTGAACACCTTGAACAAGCAGCGCGACCTCGTGATCGACAAGGTGCGCGTCCGTCTGCCCACCGCCGTGTGGCGCTGCGGGGGCGATATCGACAGCCAGGTCGACGGCTCCTGCATCGTCATTGCCGCAGAGGGCTTCTTCAATTGCGGCGGCAAGGACCGGAAGACCAAGGAGAAGCTGGTTACCTATACCTTCCCGATCGCGCGCCTGATCGAATTGCATGCCGAGCGGCCCGCCGGCGAAACCTTCTACATCCGCGACGGCATCTTCACCAATGACGAGCCCGCCAACTCCGCGGCCGGCCGCTGGGTGGCGTCGCTGCACGAGCTGGAAGAGATGCGCATGCCCGATGCGCCCTCGGACTTCGACACGCTCCAGGGCGTGCCGTTGCGCACCGCGCAGGGCGGCTTGCCCTCGCACGACCTCAGCCTGAACTGAGCGCCGGCGGCGCGCGCCGCCGTACTCCTTACCGAAGCTTCACTTCGACCCGCCGTGCTTCGACGGGCGGCCCGTCGGCCTGGGTTTGCGCGGGCTTGGCAAGCTCGATCCTGTCATCCGGCACGCCGGCCAGCTTGAGGGCAGCGCCCACCGACATGGCGCGCTGCTTGGCAAGCTCGGCGTTCTTCTCGGGGTCGCCGGCGGCGTCGTGGTAGCCGCTCACGAGCACGCGGCCGCCGCCTTGCGCAGCCTTCACGATGTCGGCCAGCGCAGCGCTCGAGCCTGGGGGCACCTCGGCGCTCGCGCTGGTGAAGTAGAGCTTGACCACGCCGTTGTCGGTCTTGATCGAGGCGCCCACGTCGCCCGAGGCCGCCGGTGCGGTTGCGGGCGCCGGCGCAGGCGCGGTGATCGGCGCTGGCGCCGCCGCCGGCGCTGCCATCGCGGCCGCATCGCCGGTGTGGAACTTGACCACCAGCGGGACGATCAGGAGCGCCACGATGTTGATGATCTTGATCAGTGGGTTCACCGCCGGGCCGGCCGTGTCCTTGTAGGGGTCGCCCACGGTGTCGCCGGTGACGGCTGCCTTGTGCGCTTCGGATCCCTTGCCGCCGTGGTTGCCGTCCTCGATGTACTTCTTGGCGTTGTCCCAGGCGCCGCCGCCGGTGCACATCGAGATCGCGACGAACAGGCCGGTGACGATGGTGCCCATCAGCAGACCGCCGAGCGCCTTCGGACCCAGCAGCAGGCCGACCAGGATCGGCACCACCACCGGCAGCAGCGAGGGGATCATCATTTCCTTGATCGCGGCACCGGTCAGCATGCTCACGGCCCGGCCGTACTCGGGCTTGCCGGTGCCTTCCATGATGCCGGGAATCTCGCGGAACTGCCTGCGCACTTCCTCGACCACCGAACCGGCCGCGCGGCCCACGGCTTCCATCGCCATCGCGCCGAAGAGGTAGGGGATCAGGCCGCCGATGAAGAGGCCGACGATCACCATTGGATCGCTCAGGTTGAAGCTGATGGCCTGCCCGTAGCTCTCGAGCTTGTGGGTGTAGTCGGCGAACAGCACCAGCGCCGCCAGGCCTGCGGAGCCGATCGCGTAGCCCTTGGTCACGGCCTTGGTGGTGTTGCCCACGGCATCCAGGGGGTCGGTGATGGCGCGCACGCTGGCTGGCATCTCCGACATCTCGGCGATGCCGCCGGCGTTGTCGGTGATCGGGCCGTAGGCGTCGAGCGCGACCACGATGCCGGCCATGCTGAGCATCGCCGTGGCCGCCACCGCGATGCCGTAGAGGCCCGCGAGCCAGTAGGAGGCCATGATCGCGATGCAGACGCAGATCACCGGCCAGGCGGTGGAGCGCATCGAGACGCCGAGGCCCGCGATGATGTTGGTGCCGTGGCCGGTGGTCGATGCCTGCGCGATGTGGCGCACCGGCGAGTACTGCGTGCCGGTATAGAACTCGGTGATCCACACCAGTGCTGCCGTGAGTGCCAGGCCGACGAAGCAGGCGCCGAAGAGCTTGAGCTGGCTGCCCGAGGCCGCGATCGCGTTGTCGGGGATGAGCCACTGCGTGACGAACCAGAACGCGATCAGCGACAGGCCACCCGCGACCGCCAGCCCCTTGTAGAGCGCCGGCATCACGTTGACCATGCCCGGCGAGGCCTTGACGAAGAAGCAGCCGATGATCGACGCGATGATCGATACGGCGCCGAGCGCCAGCGGGTACAGCACCGCGTTGACCGGCGCCGCCGCGACCATCAGTGCGCCCAGCACCATGGTGGCGATCAGCGTCACCGCATAGGTTTCGAACAGGTCGGCGGCCATGCCGGCGCAGTCGCCGACGTTGTCGCCCACGTTGTCGGCGATCACCGCCGGGTTGCGCGGATCGTCCTCCGGAATGCCGGCCTCGACCTTGCCCACCAGATCGGCGCCAACGTCGGCGCCCTTGGTGAAGATACCGCCGCCCAAGCGCGCGAAGATCGAGATCAGCGAGGAGCCGAAGGCGAAGCCGATCAGCGGATTGAGCAGGTTGGCGAGGCTCTTGTCCGGCGTCAGCTGGCCGTTGCCCACCAGGAACCAGTAGAAGGCCGAGACGCCCAGAAGCCCCAGCCCCACCACCAGCATGCCGGTGATCGCGCCGCCACGGAAGGCAACGTCGAGCGCCGGGCCGATGCCCTGGGTCGCGGCCTGCGCGGTGCGCACGTTGGCGCGCACGGAGACGTTCATGCCGATGAAGCCGCAGGCGCCCGAGAGCACCGCGCCGATCACGAAGCCGACCGCGGTGATCGCGTCGAGGAAGATGCCGATCAGGATCGCGAGCACGATGCCGACGATCGCGATGGTGCGGTACTGCTTGGCCAGGTAGGCCGCCGCACCGGTCTGGATCGCGGCCGCGATCTCCTGCATCCGGGCGTTGCCCGGGTCTTTCGAAAGAATCCAGTTGCGCGCCCAGAACCCATAGCCCACGGCCACGAGGCCGCAGACGATGGCGAGGACGAGAGGGGTGTTGCCGATCATGCCTTGCTTCTCCATTCGTTCGTTGTGACGTTGTGGAGACGGAAGCACCTAGCCCTGTGCGCAACGCGTACGGGTGAGTGCTTCCGCCGCGTTGCTTCCTCGAAGCCCCGTGGCCTTCAAAAAAGCCGGGGCCGATTGGCCAACGCGGCCAATTTACAGGCAAATGTCGGGTTTCGTGCGACTGGCCGGTGACACGGAAAGTAAACTTCGGGTTTGTCCCCATCCCGCTAGCACTTTCAACTACTCCAAGACAGATCTATGTCCCTCGGCCAAGTCTCCCCCGGCAAAGACGCTCCTGAAGCCTTTAACGTCGTCATCGAAATCCCGATGAACGCCGATCCGATCAAGTACGAAGTCGACAAGGAATCGGGCGCAATCTTCGTCGACCGCTTCATGACGACCGCGATGCACTATCCGACCAACTACGGCTACGTGCCGCAGACGCTCTCGGGCGACGGCGATCCGGTCGACGTGCTGGTCATCACCCCCTGGGCACTGGTGCCGGGCGTGGTGGTGCCGTGCCGGCCGATCGGCATCCTGATGATGGAAGACGAGGCCGGCGTCGACGGCAAGGTGCTGGCCGTGCCCACCGACAAGGTGCTGCCGATCTACAGCCACTGGAAGAAGGTCGAAGACGTGAACCCGATGCGCCTGAAGGCCATCACGCACTTCTTCGAGCACTACAAGGATCTCGAAGCCGGCAAGTGGGTCAAGGTGCTGGGCTGGGAAGGCATCGACGCGGCCAAGAAGGAAATCGTGGACGGCATCGCCAACTACAAGAAGTAGCCACGGAAGCGCCCGCGTCGCCGGGCGCTCATTCGGCGGCGATCCCTGCCCGATGGGCCAGGGCGCGGTAGCGCGAGATCTCCGATTCCATCAGGCTGCGGAAGGGTGCCGCGCCGATCATCACGGGCTCCATGCCCTGTGCGCGCAGCTGGTCCTGGACGGCCGGGTCAGCCATGGTGGCGCTCACCTCCGCGACCAGCCGCTGCATGACCGGTGCCGGCGTGCCGGTCGGTGCCGCGAAGCCGTACCAGGCGTCGAAGGTGGCGTCCGGCATCTTGAGTTCGGCCATGGTCGGCACGTTCGGCAGCATGCTCGAACGCGTCGAGCCCACGACGGCGAGCGCGCGCAGCTTGCCCGAGCGCACATGCGGTGCGACGGCGGCCACCGTGTCGATGCCCATCTCGATCTCGCCGCCGATCAGGGCCATCGCGGCCTGGCTGCTGCCCTTGTAGGGCACGTCCTGGAGCTTGACGCCCGCTGCCATCGCGAACAGCTCGCCGGCCAGATGCGGGCCCGAGCCGCTGCCGAAGGTGGCGTAGCGGATGCCCTGGGGCTTGGCCCTGGCGGCAGCCGCGAGTTCCGTCGCGCTGTGCCAGGGCGACGCCGCATTGACCACCAGCACCAATGGCGCCTTCGCGATGATCGCTACCGGCGCCAGGTCCTTCAGCGGGTCGTAAGGCAGCTTCGCGCGCAGCGCGGGATTCACGCTGTAGGTGGAGGAGCCCGAGACCAGCAGCGTGTAGCCATCCGGCAGCGCCTTGGCGACCGCATCGGTGCCGATGAGGGTCGCGGCACCGGGCTTGTTGTCGATCACCACCGGCTGGCCGAGCCGCTGCGACAGCTTCTGGCCCAGCGCGCGCGCCACGATGTCGGTCCCGCCGCCCGGCGGAAACGGCACGACCAGCTTGATGGCCTTGGCAGGCCAGGCATCGGCGGCCTGGGCCAGGCCGGCCGCGGCCGTGAACGTGAGGGCGACAAGGAGATGGGCGAGTTGCTTCATGCGATTCTCTGGTGGGATGACGTAGCGATCGATCCGGCCCGCCATGGCGTGTTCGCCGCGGCATCGCCGAGATCCCAGTAAAGGCCGGCCATGATCTGCAGGCCCTCGCGGGCCAGCGGTGCCAGCAGGTGTTCGTTGGGCGCGTGCTGCGCACAGGCCGGGTAGGAGTGCGGCACCCACAAGGTGGGCAGGCCCAGGAGATCGGCGAAGACGTCGTTGGGCAAGGAGCCGGCGAGATTCGGCAGGAGGTCGGGGCGCTGGCCCGTGCTCTCCTCGATGGAGCGCTGCGCCCAGCCGACCCAGGGGTTGGCCAGATCCAGGCGCGTCGCTGCGCCTTCGAGCGTGACCTGCACCTCGGCCTGCCCGAATCCGTGCGCGGCCAGATGGGCGCGCACGATGGATGCGAGCTCGCGCCAGGGCGTGCCGACCACGAAGCGCAGCTGGCAATGCGCCACCGCTTCGGCCGGGATCGCATTGACGGGCCGCTGCGGTGCACCGGCACCGAGCGCGAGCACCTCGATGGTGTTCCAGGCCATCAGGCGCTCGGCCGGGCTCAGGCCGGGCTCGCCCCATCCGGTATCGAGCGCGGGGTCGTCCGCGTCGCCACCGATCTCGATGGTGGCCAGGGCTTCACGCACCGCGGCGGGAATACCCTGCGGTCGAAGCGCGTCGACCAGCATGCGGCCCTTCGCGTCCACCAGTGTCGCCACAGCGTGGCTCAGCACGGTGGCCGGGTTCGCGAGCACGCCACCCCAGTTGCCGGAGTGATAGCCGCGCGGCCGCGCACGCAGCCGCAGGCTGAAGTTGACGGCGCCGCGCGAACCGAGAAGCAGCGTCGGCCGGCGTGCATTCACCCGCGGTCCGTCGCAGGCGATCAGAAGATCGGCGCGCAGCTTGCCGGCCTGCTGTTTGCAGACGTCATGCAGGCCGGGCGACGCGGCTTCCTCGCCCATCTCGAGCAGCAGCGTCACGTTGTAGCCGAGCCGGCCGTTGCGCGCCTGCAGCACCTGAGCGAGCGCGCCGAGGTTGATGGTGTGCTGCCCCTTGTTGTCGGCCGTGCCGCGGCCGTACCAGCGCTCGCCCTCGATGGTCAGCGTCCACGGCGTGAGGCCTTCGCGCCATTGCGCGTCCTGGCCGCTGACGACGTCGCCGTGGCCATAGGTCAGCACGGTGGGGAGCTCGGCGTCCTCGATGCGGCGCGCGATCAGGAAGGGTCCGCCGCCGGGCACCGGGTTGTCGATCACCTCGCAGGCGAAGCCGAGCCGTTCCAGCGGCGCGCTCATCTCCTCGCGCAGGTAGGCGCCGAGCGCGGGTGTCGCGGCGCCGGTGTCGCTCTCGGTCCGGAAGGCGACGCGCCGCCGCAGGTCGGCCAGGAAGCGGCCGTCGTCGAAGTAGGCGGCCGCGGCGGAGAGACAGTCGTTGCGTTGCATGGTCGTGGATTGGCGTGATGGCGATGGACGCAAGTAAAAGGCCTGATGGGCATTGCGTGAACCACCGAATTGGCAAGCTACCATTGCCTTCAAGGCAACGCTTGCGATGACGCCCATGACACCTTCGGTCCTCAGCATCCCCATGCGCTACTTCATGGAGGTGGCCGTGCACGGGTCGGTCAGCCAGGCGGCGGCCCGGCTCTATGTCGCCTCTTCCGCGGTGAGCCGGCAGATCGCCAAGCTCGAGGATTCGCTGGGGACCGCGCTCTTCGAGCGCCAGGCACGCGGCATGGCGCTTACGCAAGCCGGTGAGCGCCTGGCGGCCCATCTGCGAACGATGCTGGCGGACACCGAGCAGGTGGTCGAGCAGGTGCGCGGCATCGGCGGCCGCGAGGGCGGGCGCGTCCGCGTGGCATGCACCGAGGGCTTCGCGGTGGGGTTCATGCCCGAGGTAATGCGCAGCTTTCGCGCGGCCCATGCCCACAGCCAGGTACAGCTTCACGTCGGTGCGCCCGACGAGGTCAGCGCCTTGCTGGGCCGCGGCGAAGCCGACATCGTGCTCAAGTACGCGGTGGCGCCGGAAAAAGGATTCCGCATCGAGCATTCGGCGCCCGCGCCGGTCTACGCGCTGATGTCGCCGGACCATCCGTTGGCGCGGCGGCGCGCCGTCAGCGTGGCCGAGGTGGTGCGCTATCCGCTCGCGGTGGGCAGCAAGGGCGTGACCGCGCGCCAGTTGTTCGACCTGAGCTGCAGCGTGCAGGGGCTGAGCTACGAGCCGGCCTTCGTCAGCAATTTCTCGTCGGTCCTGCTGCCGCTGGTGCGTGCGCCCGAGATCGTTCTTTCCGGCCACCTCACGGCCATTCACCTGATCGAGAGCGGTACCCTGGTTGCCCGGCCCTTTGTGGAGCCGCAGATGCAGCAGCGTCGGCTGCAGGTGCTGTCGCTCGACGGTCGCACGCTGTCATCGGCTGCGCGGGCGCTCGTGCAGCAGCTCGTGGCCGCCATCGCCGGCGGCAGCAGGCGCAGGCTGGGCCGAGCGCGCAGGATGTCTGCATAAGGGGGCGGCCGCCGCGGGGATCGCCCCTTATTCGGCGTGGCGGAACGGGCTGTGCTCGCCGAGATGGTCGATGTAGTTCTCGATGCCTTCGCCCTCGCGCTCGAGAAAGCGCTCCACGGCGTCGGCGAAGGCCGGATGGGCGAGCCAGTGCGCGCTGGTGGTCTTCACGGGCATCAGCGCGCGCGCCATCTTGTGCTCGCCCTGCGCTCCGCCTTCGAAACGCTGCACGCCATGCTCGATGCACCAGGCGAGGGGCTGGTAGTAGCAGGCCTCGAAGTGCAGGCAGTCCACGCGCTCGAGCGCGCCCCAGTAGCGGCCGTAGGCGACCGAGCTATCGCCGGAAAGCGCGATCAGGCTGCTGGCGATGGGGCGGCCCTCGCGCTCGGCGACGAAGAGCAGCCAGGCTTCGGGCATATTCGCGGCCATGCGATGAAAGAAGTCGCGGCTCAGGTAGGGCGGATTGCCGTGCTCGCGGTAGGTGCGGGCATAGCAACGGTAGAAGAAATCCCAGTCGGCATCGCCGATGTCGGCGCCGCGCGACCAGCGGAAGCTCACGCCGGCATCGTGCACCTTGCGGCGTTCTTGCCGGATCTTCTTGCGCTTGTCGTGCGAGAGGCTGGCGAGGAAGGCGTCGAAATCCGTCCAGCCGGTTTCGCCGCCGGGCCGCCCCAAGGCGGAACGCGCCCCCTCGGGGGGCAGCGAGGACACGCCAGTGCCGAGCGTGGGGGCCATGTTCTTCCAGTGGAACTGCACGGTGTGGCGCAGCATCAGGCCCGCATCCGCGCAGGCGGCGATGTCCTCGTCGGCCGCGAACAGCAGGTGCAGCGACGAGAGCTCCTCTTCCTTGCACCACGCGAGGAGCGCCTGCACCAGCAGCGCGCGGCTGTCGGCGTCGCGTGCGAGCAGGCGCGTGCCCGGGACCGGCGTGAAGGGCACGGCAACGACCGCCTTCGGGTAGTAGGCCAGTCCGTGCTGCTCATAGGCATTGGCCCAGGCCCAATCGAACACGTACTCCCCGTAGGAGTGGCTCTTGATGTAGAGCGGGCAAGCGGCTGCCAGCTGCCGGCCGCGCCACAGCGTGACGAAGCGCAGCGTCCAGCCGCTTCGGGGCGAGGCGCTGCCGCTTTGGTCCAGGGCGTCCAGATAGGCGTGGCGCATGAAGGGGGAGGGCGCGGCCTGCGCAGCCAGCAGGCCATCCCAGGCAGTGGCGTCGATCTCGGACGCGGCGCCGTGGATGCGGATGACAGGGTTGGTCAAGGCGATCTCGTCAACGCTTGC
The DNA here is from genome assembly GCF_018614915.1 of Variovorax paradoxus. Lineage (GTDB taxonomy): Bacteria > Pseudomonadota > Gammaproteobacteria > Burkholderiales > Burkholderiaceae_C > Variovorax > Variovorax paradoxus_K. The sequence goes on from NZ_JAGGNU010000052.1 coordinate 129,361, forward strand.
GGGCACCCAGGTTCTCGGCAATGTAGATGCCGCCGAGCACCAGGACCAGCGCCACGGCGTGATAGGCCGACAGGGGCTCGCCCAGCACGAGCACCGCCAGCAGCGGCCCGAAGATGGGCACCAGATTGAGGAACACGCCGGCCCGGGCGGGGCCGATCAGCCCCACCGCATGGATGAAGCTGACCTGCGAAATGAAGGAGGGCAGGAGGCCGATGAACAGGATCAGTGCCGCGCCCTTGGGCGTCGGCATGAAGAAATCGCCCATCGCGATTTCCGCCACGACCAGCGGCACCGAAACCAGGCAGGCCACTGCGGCCGTGGCGGCGAAGAACACGATGGCGGGGACATCCGGGCGCCGGCGCAGGCCGAGCGCGTAGCCGGCGTAGAGCAGGCTGGCGATGACCATCCAGACGTCGCCGATGTTGAAGGCCAGGTCTGCGAGCAGGGCCAGCTGGCCCTGCGAGGCCACGACCGCGATGCCTGCGATGGTGAGGACCACGCCCACAAACTGCAGCCAGGTGATCCGGGTGCGGAAGAAGAACAGGCTGCCGACCAGAACGAGCACCGGGATGGTGCCCTGGATGATCGCGATGTTGATCGCCGTCGTGTGATGGGCGGCGGCGTAGAACAGTGCATTGAAGCCGGTGAAGCCCAGCGTCCCCATCAGGGTGATGAAACGCCAGGAGGGCAGCAGGCGGCGCCAATGCGCTGCGATCTGCCGGTGCGAACTGAGGCCGAGCGCGATGCAGCAGACGATCCAGCGCGAGAAGGTCAGCATCATCGGCGACACCTCGCCCACCGCGAGCCGGGCGGCCACCGCGTTGGCGCCCCAGATCAGCGTGGTGAATACCAGCAGAGGGTAGGCTTGGCCCTGGAGCCAGGGAAGGAAGGAGCCGAAAAAGCCGGCGGAGGAACCTGAGCGCATCGAGCGTCGAGCGTATCAGTCCCGGCGAGCGGGCGTGGAAGGCGCGGGGCAAGCCATGGTTCTCGAGGGCGAATGACATAATCGTTTCGAGCCTCGCCGCCGCTTGCTCGCCTGACACTGAACCGTGTCCTGGCACGCTACATGCAGGACGTCGAGGCGGCGAGGATTGGCATTACCCCAGCACCAGCAAATTCAACGACACCGCCGCAGGAAGGACCGTATGAAGCAAATTACCGCCATCGTCAAACCGTTCAAGCTCGACGACGTGCGCGAGGCCTTGGCCGAGGTTGGCGTCACCGGGCTCACCGTGACCGAAGTCAAGGGTTTCGGCCGACAGAAGGGGCACACCGAGCTCTACCGGGGCGCCGAGTACGTGGTCGACTTCCTACCGAAGATGAAAGTCGAGGTCGTCGTCAACGAGGCCGATGTCGAGCGCTGTGTCGATGCGATTGTGAGCGCCGCCCGCACCGGAAAGATCGGCGACGGCAAGATCTTCGTGACCAATGTGGAGCGCGTGGTGCGCATCCGCACGGGCGAAGAGGACGAAGCCGCCGTCTAGGCGCTCAGAGCACTTCGGAGAGCTTGTCGCCGCGCGGATGGCGGCCTGCCTCTTCGACCAGGGCCTCGAGCAGGGCAGTGGCTTCGCTGCCCGCACGCACCAGCCCCATCTGCCATTCGCCCATGAAGCCTTCGCGCACGCTGTGGGCGAGAAATTCGAGCAGGCCGACGTAGTAGCCGGCGACATTCAGGATGCCGACCGGTTTGTCGTGATAGCCGAGCTGGCGCCAGGTCCAGATCTCGAACAGCTCCTCGAAGGTGCCGATGCCGCCCGGCAGGGCGATGAAGGCGTCGGCGCGCTCGCCCATCATCGCTTTGCGCTCGTGCATGGTGTCGACGACGTGCAGTTCGTCGCACTGGGGGTTGGCGAGTTCCTTGTCGACGAGGGCCTTCGGAATGATGCCGACCACCCGGCCGCCTGCGGTGCGGGTGGCTTCCGCCACCATGCCCATCAGGCCGGTACGACCGCCGCCGTAGACCAGCTGGCCGCCGCGCTCGCCGATCCAGCGGCCGACTGCCTGGGCCACGGCCGTGAATTCGGGCCGCTCGCCGGGGCGCGAGCCGCAATAAACACAAATCGAAAAACGAGGAATCATTCCTCGATCATGCCGTGGTCGGATGATGCTCGGCTTGCATTCAGGTCGCGAAACGTTGCCACAAGGCGGCCGCCCAGACGCCGCAGCACAGGACGATGGACAGCAGCACCGCGGCGCTGCCCAGATCCTTGGCGTTCTTGGAGAACGAATGCCATTCCGGGCCGACACGATCGATGGCGGCTTCGATCCCGGTATTGAGCAACTCGACGATCAGCACCAGGACCACCGTAGCGGCGAGCAAGGCCGCTTCCACCCAGCTGCGGCCGAGCCAGAACGCGGCCGGAAGCATGACGACGGCGCACAGGACTTCCTGTCGGAAGGCGGTCTCGCCCCAACCGGCGCGAAAGCCGTCGAGCGAGATCAGGGTTGCGTGCCAGATGCGGTCCAGGCCGCGCCGCGACTTCTGCGGATTGACGGGATCGTTGATGTTGGCGCTCATCTGCGGCTGAGAGGCTTGGAGGGAATCAGGCGGGTACCAGCCCAGGCATCGTGCCAGAACTGGCGTTCGGGGTGAAAGCGCGCGAGCAGAGCCCAGACGATAACCCAGCCGAAAATCAGTACCGAGGATTCGCCGCCGCCGAGATTGAAGGGCGCGATGGCGGCGAGCGGCGGCAGGAACCAGATCCAGCTCAAGCAGTAGCGCAGCAGCGCGCGGCCTTGCGTGAGCGGGCGGCCGAGCCGGTCGACCACGCGGATGCCCCAGGTTTTCATGGCAAGTGTCTGGCCCTTGGACCAGAACCACACGAAATAGACGCCGAACACGACGAACAGGAAGGCCTGCAGCAGATGCCGGCGCGAATCCATTGCATCGCGCATCTGGCCGAGCGTGCTGAAGAGCCAGCCGGCGACAAAGACCACCGCGAAGAGCAGCATGCCTTCGTAGAGCCAGCAGGCCATGCGGCGCCACAGGCCCGGCGCGATCAGGAGAGAGACAGGCGCAGGTTTTTCAGCGAGAAGCGGTCGGTCGGATCCGGAACCGTCGGGAGAACTGGAAGCCATCGACAACTTGAATCAGGGCGCGGAAGAAGGTTGTTCGGCAGTGCGCACCGGCGGCGCGGCCGAGGCGGCCGCTTCCATCGGCGGAGTCGGGGAAGGCGGCGGCACCTGCGCTTCGGCTGTGACGGGAGGGAGGGCCGCAGGCACAGCGCGAGATGGCGCGGGAGTCGCGAGCAGGGGGCGCGCGGACGGCGGCGTCGGGGGTGGCGCCAACTGGATTCGCGGGATGTGCTGGCTGTCGGGGTTGGCAGCGGGAAGCGGCACGAGTTTCCGGGCCGGCACCGGCCGGATCGTCGCCGCGGCGCCTGGCCGCGGCGACGCACGCTCAGCCAGCTTGCGTTTCTCTTCCTCGCTGAGCGCCTGGTAGGCCTCCCATTTGGCTTTTCGCTCATCGACCGGCACCTGCTTGACCTCAGCGAAATTCAATCTGGCCTGGGTCCGTTGCTGATTGCTCAGGGAGGCCCATTCGGTCATGCGGCTATGCAGGATCTCCTGGTCGGCGGGCGGCAGCGAGGCGTAGTTGCGCGACAAGGCCAGCCATTTGCGCTTGTGAGGCTCGGTCAGTCCGTCCCAATGAGGCGCGAGCGGCTCCAAGGCACGTTGCTGCCGGGTGCTGAGATCACGCCACAGCGGTTTGGATACAAGCTGTTTCGGACGCGGCACCGAAGCTGACGGTGCTTCCGTGACCTGCGCCTTGGCTGACGTTGCAGCGAAGCCAAAGGCCGCGAGCAGCAGCGCGGCGCCCACCCAGGCGACTGCGCCCGACGGGATCGGGCGCAGCGTGGCGGGCGCTTTCGCGCGCGAGAGAGGGCGATGCGGCATTCGGGGACGGCAATCAGCGTTCGGACGGGGCCTCGGTCTTCAGGAACTGGGCGAAGCCGGGGTCTGTGTAAGCGGCGGGCGGCAGATCGTCGGTCAGCAGGGCCGCGTCGACCTCTGCCAATTCGTCGGCGCGGTTATCGTCCTGCATCGCACTGATGACCAGCAGACCCGCCACCAGAGCAATCAGTGGGGCGATCGATCCGATGCGCGTCCACCAGCCGGCCCCGAGCGCCACTGTGCTGCCGCCGGACACGACCGCCGGTGCCGTGCGGAATTGCCGCACCACTTTGCGGCGCCCCAAGGCCTGCATGCGGGCGGCGCGCAGGCGTTCGCCGATGTCATGCGGTATGTCGAGAGCGCCGGCGGACAGCCGGGCGGCCACCCGGCGGCCGAATTCCTCCTCGGTCGCTGCGGGGGCTGGCGAAAGCGTTGTAGTCATAGCGAAATTCCCTTGGCCCTGAGCGCCTTGCTCAGGGCATGCACGGCACGTGAACAGTGGGTCTTGACGCTGCCTTCCGAACAGCCCATTGCAGCGGCCGTCTCGGCGACGTCCATTTCCTCCCAGTAACGCATCAGAAAGGCCTCGCGTTGACGACCCGGCAAAGCGGCGATTTGTTCCTCGATCTCATGAAAAATCTGTGCCCGCCGGGTGCTGTCTTCGGCGCTCTCGCTCTCCCTCTTGTCCGCCGGCGACACGAAATGCTCGAGCAGGTCGAAGTCACCGTCGTCGTCCACGGCCTCGAAGTCGCTCATATTCGAGAACAGCGCCCGGCGGGTCTTCTGGCGGCGGAACCAGTCCAGGGTGCAGTTGGAGAGAATGCGCTGGAACAGCAGAGGCAGTTCGTTGGCCGGCTTGTCGCTGTAGTGCTCGGCCAGTTTCATCATGCTGTCCTGCACGATGTCGAGCGCCGCTTCTTCGTCCCGCACGTGGTAGACCGAGCGCTTGAAAGCGCGGCGTTCGACGCCTTTCAGGAAGTCGGAGAGTTCTTGTTCAGTGGCCAAGCGAGTCTGGCGCAGGGAAGGCGCCGCGTGGGATGTGTCTCGGGGACGTGTGGGGGATTTTGTCGCCGCGGATTATGCCTGCGGCCCTGTTGCAGCCGTGCGTCGCGCGGGAGCCACCCGTCCGGTGTCATAATCCGCGCTGCAAGTCAAAAGGCAAACGGGTCACGGTCCGGCGGTACGACAAGTCCGCTCATGGCTGTGGCCTCAAGTTTCGACGCGGCTTCACAAGAGCTTGCGAAGGAGCACCCAAGGTTTTTCGTTCCCGAAAAAACGCAAAGGTTCATCATGGAAATCTCGAAGGCGGAACTCGCTTCCGCAGCAGCCGTTACCGGCAGCCAAACGCAGGAACTCATGGGCGCCGAAGTGCTGGTCAAGGCACTGCAGGCCGAAGGCGTGAAGTACGTTTGGGGCTACCCCGGCGGCGCGGTTCTCTACATCTACGACGCGTTCTACAAGCAGGACACCATCCAGCACGTGCTGGTACGTCACGAGCAGGCCGCAGTGCACGCCGCCGACGGCTATGCGCGCGCCACCGGCGACGTCGGCGTGGCGCTGGTTACCTCGGGGCCAGGCCTGACCAACGCGGTCACCGGCATCGCGACGGCCTACATGGACAGCATCCCGATGGTGATCATCTCGGGCCAGGTGCCGACCGCGGCAATCGGGCTCGACGCGTTCCAGGAATGCGATACGGTCGGGATCACGCGGCCGATCGTCAAGCACAACTTCCTCGTCAAGGACCCGAAGGATCTGGCCATGACGATGAAAAAGGCCTTCCACATCGCGCGCAGCGGCCGTCCGGGCCCGGTGGTGGTGGATGTGCCGAAAGACGTGTCCTTCAAGAAGGTCGGCTACAACGGCTACCCCGACAAGGTCGAGATGCGCTCCTACAACCCGGTGCGCAAGGGCCACGGCGGCCAGATCCGCAAGGCGCTGCAACTGCTGTTGAATGCCAAGCGTCCGTACATCTACACCGGCGGCGGCGTGCTGCTAGGCAACGCCACGAACGAGCTGCGAACCCTGGTCGACATGCTCGGCTATCCGGTCACCAACACACTGATGGGCCTGGGCGCCTATCCGGCCAGCGACCGCAAGTTCCTCGGCATGCTGGGCATGCACGGCACGATCGAAGCCAACAACGCGATGCAGAACTGCGATGTGTTGCTGGCCGTCGGCGCACGCTTCGACGACCGCGTGATTGGCAATCCGAAGCACTTTGCCCAGAACGAACGCAAGATCATCCACATCGACATCGATCCGTCGAGCATCTCGAAGCGTGTCCGGGTCGACATTCCGATCGTCGGCGACGTCAAGGACGTGCTGACCGAGTTGATCTCGATGATCAAGGAGAGCAGCACCCGACCCGACGCGGCGGCACTCTCCGGCTGGTGGGACACCATCGAGGGGTGGCGCAGCAAGGACTGCCTCAAGTACGACCGCGGCAACAAGGACGTGATCAAGCCCCAGTACGTGGTCGAGACCCTTTGGAACATGACCAAGGATGCCGACACGTACATCACGTCCGACGTCGGCCAGCACCAGATGTGGGCCGCCCAGTACTACCGCTTCGACGAGCCGCGCCGCTGGATCAATTCCGGCGGCCTGGGCACCATGGGCGTGGGCATCCCCTATGCGATGGGCATCAAGCTTGCCAAGCCCGAGTCGGAAGTCTTCTGCATCACGGGCGAAGGCTCGGTACAGATGTGCATCCAGGAGCTCTCGACCTGCCTGCAGTACAACACGCCGATCAAGATCTGCTCGCTCAACAACCGCTACCTGGGCATGGTGCGGCAGTGGCAGGAAATCGAGTACTCGGGGCGCTACAGCCACAGCTACATGGACGCGCTGCCCAATTTCGTGAAGCTGGCCGAGGCCTATGGCCATGTCGGCATGCTGATCGAACGTCCGCAGGACGTGGAGCCCGCGCTGCGCGAAGCGCGCAAGCTCAAGGACCGGACCGTGTTCATGGATTTCCGCACCGACCCCACCGAGAACGTGTTCCCGATGGTCAAGGCCGGCATGGGCATCACCGAGATGCTGCTGGGTTCCGAGGACCTTTAAACAGACGACAAGCCGGTCCGCGCCGCGGACCGGCTCCTTCATTAACTTTTTTCCCCTGGCGAATCTATTGTCCGTCGAGCCCGCGCATTACCGTGCGCGGGGGAGGGCGGCGAAAAGAGGAGTCCTGCCGATATGAAACACATCATTGCCGTGCTGCTCGAGAACGAGCCCGGTGCACTCTCCCGCGTCGTAGGCCTGTTCTCGGCCCGCGGCTACAACATCGAATCGCTGAGCGTCGCGCCCACCGAGGATCCAAGCCTTTCGCGCATGACCATCGTCACCGCCGGCTCCGATGACGTGATCGAACAGATCACCAAGCATCTGAATCGCCTGATCGAGGTCGTCAAGGTCGTCGACCTGACCGAAGGCGCCTACACCGAGCGCGAGCTCATGATGGTGAAGGTGCGCGCGGTCGGCAAGGAGCGCGAGGAGATGATGCGCATGGCCGAAATCTTCCGCGGCCGCATCATCGACGTGACCGACAAGAGCTACACCATCGAGCTCACTGGCGACCACGGCAAGAACGACGCCTTCCTCGAGGCCATGGACCGCGGCGCCATTCTCGAAACCGTCCGCACCGGCGCCAGCGGCATCGGCCGCGGCGAGCGCATCCTGCGCGTCTGACAAACACAGCCCGTTTCACATCCCACCGAATCTACGAAGGAGCAACCACCATGAAGGTCTATTACGACAAGGACGCCGATCTGAGCCTCATCAAGGGCAAGACGGTCGCGATCATCGGCTATGGCAGCCAGGGCCATGCGCATGCGCAGAACCTGAACGACAGCGGCGTGAAGGTCGTCGTCGGTCTGCGCAAGGGCGGCGCGTCCTGGCCCAAGGTCGAGAAGGCCGGCCTCAAGGTGGCCGAAGTGGCGGACGCAGTGAAGTCGGCCGACGTGGTCATGATCCTGCTGCCCGACGAGCAGATCGCCAACGTCTACAAGAACGATGTCGCTCCGAACATCAAGCAGGGTGCCTCGCTCGTGTTCGCGCACGGCTTCAACGTGCACTACGGCTTCGTGCAGCCGCGCGCCGACCTCGATGTCTGGATGGTCGCCCCCAAGGCTCCTGGCCACACCGTGCGCAGCACCTATACCCAGGGCGGCGGCGTGCCGCACCTGATCGCGGTGCACGCCGACAAGACCGGCAAGGCGCGCGACCTGGCTCTGTCCTATGCCACCGCCAACGGCGGCGGCAAGGCCGGCATCATCGAAACCAACTTCCGCGAAGAGACCGAGACCGACCTGTTCGGCGAACAGGCCGTGCTGTGCGGCGGTACGGTCGAGCTGATCAAGGCCGGCTTCGAAACGCTGGTGGAAGCCGGCTACGCGCCCGAGATGGCCTACTTCGAATGCCTGCACGAGTTGAAGCTGATCGTCGACCTGATCTATGAAGGCGGCATCGCCAACATGAACTATTCGATCTCGAACAACGCCGAGTACGGTGAGTACGTGACGGGTCCGCGCATCGTGACCGAAGAAACCAAGAAGGTCATGAAGCAGGTCCTGAAGGACATCCAGACCGGCGAATACGCCAAGAGCTTCGTGCTGGAAAACGCGGGCGGTGCGCCCACGCTGATCAGCCGGCGCCGTCTCAATTCGGAGCACCAGATCGAGGTGGTCGGCGAGAAGCTGCGCGCCATGATGCCCTGGATCAAGAAGAACAAGCTGGTCGACCAGACCCGCAACTGATCCGGCTTTGAACTCGAAAAGGGCCACCCGTGCGGTGGCCTTTTTCTTTGATGCCGCGCGAGCGGCTGAACTACACTGCGACCGATCCATGCATGACGACACGCTCCCCGACGAAGTTGCGCCGCGCAAGCGCCGCAAGGGCATCTACATCCTTCCGAACCTGTTCACGCTGGCGGCACTTTTCGGCGGCTTCTACTCGGTCGTGATGGCCATGAATGCGCGCTTCGACCTCGCGGCGCTCGGCGTGTTCGCCGCCATGATCCTCGACAGCCTGGACGGCCGCGTCGCGCGCATGACCAACACGCAAAGCGCGTTCGGCGAGCAGATGGATTCGCTGTCCGACATGGTGTCCTTCGGCGCCGCGCCGGCATTGATCGCCTACGAATGGTCGCTCAAGGGCCTGGGCCGCTGGGGTTGGATCGCAGCCTTCGTGTACTGCGCCTGCGCGGCCTTGCGACTGGCGCGCTTCAACGTCAATACGGGAGTGGTCGACAAGCGCTGGTTCCAGGGCTTGCCCTCGCCGGCGGCGGCGGCGCTTGTCGCCGGCTTCATCTGGCTCATGACCGAATGGGGCAAGCGCGGCGGCGAGGTGCTGTACCTGTCCTGGCACCAGATCACCTGGATCACCTTCGGCTTCACGCTCTACGCCGGCCTGTCGATGGTGACCAATGCGCCGTTCTACAGCTTCAAGGACGTCCAGGTGAAGAAGAGCGTGCCATTTGCCGTGATCGTGCTGATCGCGCTCGCCATCGCGGTTGTCAACATCCACCCGCCGACGGTGCTGTTCGGCGTCTTCGTGGCCTACGGACTCAGCGGCTATGTGGTCTACGGCTGGCGCAAGGCCAAGGGCCAGCATGTGAGCGTGATCAGCATCTCGACCGACGAACCCGACGAGCGCGGGCTGCACAAGTGATTCGGGCTGTGCTACATTCGCCCCTCCCATGAACAAGATTTCGCTGGCCCTACTACTGATCCCCTCCGGGCGGAGTCGGTAGCGCACGCGCAAATCCCTGACCACGGCCCGTTCGCACCAGCAACGGGCCGTTTGTTTTGGGGGTTGCTGGTTGATCCTCCAACCACAGCGAGAAATTCCAGATGTTGAAGCAACCCGACCGCAAGTACCGCGCCTTCGCACCCATCGGCCTCAAGGACCGCATCTGGCCCGATGCCGTGCTGACCCAGGCACCGATCTGGCTGTCGACCGACCTGCGCGACGGCAATCAGGCGCTGGTGGAGCCCATGGACATCGCCCGCAAGATGCGCATGTTCGAGATGCTGGTGGCGATCGGATTCAAGGAGATCGAGGTCGGCTTTCCGTCGGCCTCGCAGATCGAGTTCGATTTCGTGCGCAAGCTGATCGAGGAAGACCGCATTCCCGATGACGTGACGATCCAGGTGCTCACGCAGGCGCGCGATCACCTGATCGAGCGCACCTTCGAGTCGCTGCAGGGCGCGCCGCGCGCAATCGTGCATCTCTACAACGCGGTGGCACCGGTCATGCGCCGCGTCGTGCTCGGCATGGACGAAGACCAGATCGTCGAGCTCGCGACTTCGCATGCGCGCATGTTCAACGAACTCGCCGCCAGCCAGCCGGCCACCGACTGGACCTTCCAGTACTCGCCGGAAATGTTCTCCGGTACCGACCTTGCCTTCTCCAAGCGCGTGGTGGATGCAGTCACGGAGGTCTGGGCGCCGACGCCCGAGCGCAAGTGCATCGTCAACCTGCCTTCGACGGTCGAGCATTCGACGCCCAACATCTTCGCCGACATGATCGAGTGGATGCATCGCCATCTGGCGCGCCGCGACGCGATCGTTTTGTCGGTGCATCCGCACAACGACCGCGGCACCGGTACCGCCGCCGGCGAGTTCGCGCTGATGGCCGGCGCAGACCGCATCGAAGGCTGCCTGTTCGGCAACGGCGAGCGCACCGGCAATCTCGATCTGGTGAACGTGGCCCTCAACCTCTACACGCAAGGCGTATCGCCCGGGCTCGACTTCTCGAACATCGACGAGATCCGGGCTGCGGTCGAGCACTGCAATCAGCTGCCGGTGCATCCGCGCCATCCGTACGCGGGCGATCTGGTCTACACCTCCTTCTCGGGCTCGCATCAGGACGCGATCAAGAAGGCCTTGGCCGCACGCAAGGACGGTGACATCTGGGACATGCCCTACTTGCCCATCGATCCCAAGGACGTGGGCCGCAGCTACGAGGCGGTGATCCGCGTCAACAGCCAGTCGGGCAAGGGCGGCATCGCCTATCTGCTCGAAAGCGAGTACGGGCTCGAATTGCCCCGACGCCTGCAGATGGAGTTCAGCCAGAGCGTGCAGCGCGTGATGGACGTCGAGGGCAAGGAGCTCACCGCGGCCGATCTCTGGCAGCTGTTCGAGCGTGAGTACCGCATCCAGGACGGGGCGGGCCCGCAGCACCGCATGCTCGAAGAGCAGGGCGAGGGCGCCGATGCCTCCGTGGTGTTGCGTGCCGATCTGCCGTGGGAGGGTGAGGTTCGGAAGATCGAAGGCCGCGGCAACGGTCCGATCGATGCCTTCATCCACGCCCTGGCCGGTGCGACCGGCCATTCGATCCGCGTGATCGACTACCACCAGCACGCCATCGGCGCCGGAGCCGATGCGCAGGCGGTGGCCTATCTCGAACTGCGGGTCGACGAGGCACAGACCCTGTTCGGCGTCGGCTTGGACGCCAACATCATCTCGGCTTCGCTCAAGGCCATCATCTCTGGGCTTGCGCGGGCTCGAGGGCAGGGCGCGCGCAGCGCACAATCCGTGGCAGAAGCCGCCTGACGACAAGGAGATTCACGATGGCCGACAAACTCATCATTTTCGACACCACCTTGCGCGACGGCGAGCAGTCGCCCGGCGCCTCGATGACCAAGGACGAGAAGCTGCGCATCGCGCGCCAGCTCGAACGCCTGCGCGTCGACGTCATCGAGGCCGGCTTTCCGGCCAGTTCGAACGGTGATTTCGAGGCCGTCACGGCGATCGCCAACGCGATCAAGGAGTCGACGGTCTGCGGCCTGTCGCGCGCCAACGATCGCGACATCTCGCGCGCAGCCGAAGCCCTCAAAGGGGCGACCAGCGGCCGCATCCACACCTTCATCGCGACTTCGCCGCTGCACATGGAAAAGAAGCTGCGCATGTCGCCCGACGAGGTGTTCGAGCAGGCCAAGCTCGCCGTTCGTTTTGCGCGCAACCTGGTGGGCGATGTCGAGTTCAGCCCGGAGGACGGCTACCGCAGCGACGTCGACTTCCTGTGCCGCGTTCTCGAGGCCGTGATCCACGAAGGCGCGACCACCATCAACGTGCCCGACACCGTCGGCTACGCCATTCCCGAGCTCTACGGCAATTTCATCAAAACGCTGCGCGAGCGGATTCCGAACAGCGACAAGGCCATCTGGTCCGTGCACTGCCACAACGACCTGGGCATGGCGGTCGCCAACTCGCTGGCTGGCGTGAAGATCGGCGGGGCCAGGCAGGTCGAGTGCACCATCAATGGCCTGGGCGAGCGCGCCGGCAACTGCTCGCTGGAAGAGATCGTGATGGCTGTGAAGACACGAAAGGACTACTTCGACCTCGATCTCGGCATCGACACCCGTCACATCCTGGCTGCCAGCCGGATGGTCAGCCAGACCACCGGCTTCGTCGTGCAGCCCAACAAGGCGGTGGTGGGCGCCAACGCCTTCGCGCACGCCTCGGGCATTCACCAGGATGGCGTGCTCAAGGCGCGCGATACCTACGAGATCATGCGCGCCGAAGACGTGGGCTGGACCGCCAACAAGATCGTGCTCGGCAAGTTGAGCGGCCGCAATGCGTTCAAGCAGCGCCTGCAGGAACTGGGTGTGGCGATGGAGAGCGAGGCCGACATCAATGCCGCGTTCTCGCGCTTCAAAGAACTTGCCGACAGAAAAAGTGAAATATTTGACGAAGACATCCTCGCACTTGTAAGCGCCGAGGAGCACTCGCACGTTGCCGAACAGTTTGGTTTTGTATCCTTGTCACAGCACAGCGAAACCGGCGAGCGGCCCCAGGCGCGAATCGTTTTCACGGTGCATGGCAAGGAAGTCACGAGCGAGTCCGATGGCAATGGCCCGGTTGATGCTTCGCTGAAGGCCATCGAGGCCCAGGTGAAGAGCGGGGCGGAGATGGTGCTTTATTCGGTCAATGCCATCAGCGGATCGACGGAGAGTCAGGGCGAAGTCACGGTACGCTTGCAGAATGCGGGCCGGGTCGTCAACGGCGTGGGAGCGGATCCGGACATCGTTGTGGCATCGGCCAAGGCTTATTTGAGTGCGCTCAACAAGTTACAGAGCCAAGCTGAGAGTGTGGCGGCACAAGGTTAGTTCTTGCGGGGATCCTTTGGTTCGAATGAAGAAAAGGATGCAAGTAACTGATATTGCGCGCCTTTTTTGATTTCGATACACTTGCGGTTCCTGTTCGTCCCGCTGGAGAGTTTTTGATGCCCGAAGCCCGTTCCTACCGAGTTTCCAGCCAGCGGCTCCTTCCCGCATTCCGCCTCATCGCCGTCGCGTTCTGCGCCGCGGCGCTTTTGCTGCCCACAGCGCAGGCTGCCAAGAAGGCGTCGGGCAAGAAGGCCCAGCAGGTGAGCGCCGACAGCAAGCGTAGCGATGCCAAGTCGGCCCCGTCGCGCAGCGTGGCATCGAAGCGCGGCGTCAAGAACGACGACGACAAGGCCGATCGCGTCGTGAGCGGCGGCCGCAACGTGGTGGCATCGATTCGCAAGCGCGGCGGCAAGACGGTGGTCGCGGTGCAGCGGCGCTCGGTGGTGCGCGTGACCGAAGCGCCGGCCCGGCAGTCCTTCGGTCAACTTGCCGGCCTGCACAGCACCGAGGACGCACTCGATCTGAAATCCAGCGTGGCGCTGGTGATCGACCAGGACACGCGCGAAGTGCTCTTCAGCAAGAACGACCACGCCGTGCTGCCCATCGCTTCGCTGACCAAGCTCATGACCGGGCTGATCATCAGCGAGGCGCGTCTTCCCTCCGACGAACTGATCACCATCAGCCAGGATGACGTCGACACCGAAAAAGGGAGCCGCTCGCGCCTGACGGTCGGCAGCACGCTGCCGCGCGGCGAGCTCCTGCACCTCGCGCTGATGTCGAGCGAGAACCGCGCGGCGCATGCGCTAGGACGCACTTATCCGGGCGGCCTGGCCACCTTCGTGAGCGTCATGAACGCCAAGGCCAAGATGCTCGGCATGAAGGACACGCGCTACGTCGAGCCCACCGGGCTCTCGAGCCACAACCAGTCGAGCGCGCAAGACCTCGCCCTGCTGGTCAATGCCGCCTACGCCGATGCCACGGTGCGTCAGCTTTCCACCTCGCCCGAGTACCAGGTCGAAGTCGGCAGCCGCGTGCTGCAGTACAACACCACGAACCGGCTGGTCAAGAGCCCCGATTGGGACATTGGGCTGCAGAAGACCGGCTACATCTCCGAGGCCGGCCAGTGCCTCGTGATGCAGGCCAAGATCGCCGGCCGCAAGGTGATCATGGTGTTCCTCGATTCGGCCGGCAAGTTCGGTCGCATCGGCGATGCCGAGCGCGTGCGTCGCTGGGTCGAAGCCACTCACATGGCGCGTCCGATTGCGCCGCAGCAGCAACAGGCTGTCGCAACGCAGATCTCCGGCTGAGCCTGCAGGCCTGGCGATCAGGCCGCGGCGGGCGTGTTCGCGTTGTAGCCGAGCGCGCTCGAGATCTCGTTGGCGGTGGCCTGCAGCTTCGGCAGCCACCCATCGTCGAGCCGGTCTGCGGGCGCCGAAATCGACAACCCTGCCACCAGTTTCCCCTGATCGTCGTAGATGCCGGCAGCCATGCAGCGCACGCCGAGCTCGAGCTCCTCGTTGTCGCGGGCGATGCCGTACTGGCGGGCCTTGGAAAGCTCGCGCTCCAGCGCCGGCAGTTGCGTGATGCTGTTGCGCGTGTGGCCGGCGAGGCCGGTTCGCGTCGCGTAGCTGCGCACGCGCTGGGGTTCGTCGAGTGCGAGGAACAGCTTGCCGGTGGAGGTCAGGTGGAGCGGGGCGCGGCCACCGATGGCGCGCACCACCTGCATGCCCGAGCGCTCGCTGTAGGCGCGCTCGATATAGACGATCTCGTCACCCTGCCGCATGCTGAGGTTCACCGGTTGCTGCGTGAGCTTGTGCAGCTCCCGCATCGGCGTCATCGCGGCATCGCGCACGTTGAGCCGCCCCTTGACCAGGTTTCCGAGCTCCAGCAGGCGCATGCCGAGCCGGTAGCTGCCGGCCTCCGGCCGGTCGACGAAGCGGCCGACCGCCAGGTCGTTCAGGATGCGATGGGTAGTGGACGGGTGCAAGCCCGTCTTTTCGCTGATTTCCTTCAACGAAATGGCTTCTTCCCGGGACGCCAGGACGTCGATCAGCGCGAACATGCGCTCGATCACTTGGATGACGGGCACGGCCGGGACGTCAGATTGGTGTTTTCTCATGGGCAACGCGGGTGGAACCGGCTGCCATTTTACTTGGTGAAATGGGCTGGTGCTTGCCAGCGGCCCTCGATCAACAGTTCATGGGGGGCATAGCGCGCCTTGTAGTTCATCTTGGCGCTGCCCTCGATCCAGTAGCCGAGATAGACATGGGCGAGGCCCAGCTTGCGCGCCTGCTCGATCTGCCACAGCACGCTGTAATTGCCGTAGCCGGCGCCCGCCTCGGGCTCGTAGAAGGTGTAGACCGCGGAGAGTCCGTCGTTCAGCACGTCGAGGATCGACACCATCTTCAAGGCGCCCGCGCTGCCGTCCGGCCGAGGTTCGCGAAACTCCACCAGCCGGGAGTTGACCCGGCTCTGCAGCAGGAACTGGGTGTACTGGTCGATGCTGTCGTGATCCATGCCGCCGCCGGCATGGCGGCCGTTCTGGTAGCGAAGGTAGAGCTGGTAGTGCTCGGGTACGAAGCAGAGCTTCAGCACGCGGGCCTGCAGATCGGCATGGCGAGCCAAGGCACGGCGCTGGCTGCGATTGGGCTTGAACTCGTTGGCCAGCACGCGCAACGGGATGCAGGCGCTGCAGCCGTCGCAATGCGGCCGATAGGTGAACATTCCGCTGCGCCGGAAGCCGGCGAGCACCAGGTCCGAGTACGCGTCGTTGTGGATCAGGTGGCTCGGCGTCGCGACCTGCGAGCGCGCCTGCCTGTCCGGCAGGTAGCTGCACGGATAAGGCGCAGTCGCGTAGAACTGCAGCGTGTGGAGCGGGAGGTCCTTGAGGTGCGTCACGTCGGGAAGGAAGGTCGCGCAGGCAGGAGTTCAGACCAGTATACGGGCTCGAAATGCCACGCCGGGCCTGCTTTCTGGCGCGCGTGGGTCACGTGCGACAGGAAGCGCTTGCGCGGCACCTCGTGCGCGCCGAGACTGGCCAGGTGGGTCGTGTTCTGCTGGCAGTCGATCATCGCGATGCCGTGCCGACGGCAGAACGAGACCAGCGCCGCCAGCGCGATCTTGGATGCATCCGGCCGGCGCGCGAACATCGATTCGCCGAACACAGCGCGCCCGATCGCTACACAGTAGAGGCCGCCCACGAGTTCGCCGTCTATCCAGGTCTCGACGCTGTGCGCATGGCCGGCGCGATGCAGTTCCATGTAGGCACGCACCATCTCGGGCAGGATCCAGGTGCCGGTCTGGCCGATGCGCGGCGTCTGCGAGCAGGCCTGGATCACCATCTCGAAGCGGTGGTCGATGCGGATCTCGCAGCCCGCCGCGGAGCTGAAGCGCTCCAGCGTCTTGCGCAGCGAACGGTGAAGTCTGAAGGAGGCGACCTCGAGCACCATCCGCGGATCCGGGCTCCACCAGAGAATCGGCTGGCCCTCGCTGAACCAGGGAAAGACGCCATGGGCGTAGGCCCGAAGAAGGCTGGCGACGTCGAGCCCGCCGCCCGCGGCGAGAAGGCCGGGCACGGGGTCGGATTCGCCCCAGGCCGAGGCGGCATCGGGCAGTGGGTCACCGGGAGCAAGCCAGGGCAGTTGCATGGTCGAAGGTATACACGGCTTCCACGAACGCGGCGCCGTCGCAAGCCGAATCTGCCCGAAGCCCATATAGTCGTTCTTGCATTTGCAGCCATCGCTCAACGCAAAGAAGGACCACGGTGACCACAGAAACCCAACCGATGCGCTTCGGCAGCGGCCAAGCCGTTCGACGACTCGAAGACGAAAGCCTCCTGGCCGGCGCCGGGCGGTTCACGGACGACGTCACGCTACCGAATCAGACTTTTCTCGCCTTCGTACGTTCCCCCTATCCGCACGCCCGGCTGGCGTCGATCGACACCGCGTCGGCCGCCGCCATGCCCGGCGTGCTGCGCATCCTCACGGGGGCGGAGCTGGAGGGTGCCGGCGTCCAGCCGCTGCCGGGCGCCGCGGGCTTCAGGCGCGCCGATGGCGACTACGCGGCGCCGCCGCGGCACGTGCTGGCGCTTGATCGGGTGCGTTTCGTCGGCGAACCCGTCGCCGCCGTGATCGCCGAGACCGCGCGCGAGGCGCGCGATGCGGCCGAGGCGGTGATGGTCGACTACGAGGAGCTGCCGATGGTGGTCGACCTCGCCGGCGCGACCTCGGAGGGCGCGCCTCGGGTCTGGGACGAGGCCTCCGGCAACATCGCCGCCGAAATGCGCCACGGCAGCACGGAAGCGGCCAGCGCGGCCTTCGCCAAGGCCAGCCACGTGGTTGCGCTCGACGTGGTCAACCAGCGGGTGGTCGCGCTCACCATCGAGCCGCGCTCGGTGCTGGCCGATTTCGACGCGGCCTCGGAGCGGATCACGCTGCGCATGAGCACCCAGATGCCCTCGGGCGTGCGCACTTCGGTGTGCGACGCGATCGGCCTGCCCCAGGAACAGGTGCGCGTGGTGGTCGGCGACGTCGGCGGCGGCTTCGGCATGAAGACCAGCATCTATCCGGAAGACATCGTCGTGGCGTTTGCCGCGCGCGCCGTGCGGCGGCCGGTGAAATGGGTGGCCGAGCGCAGCGAAGAATTCCTTTCGAGCTGGCACGGCCGCGACATCGAAGCCCATGCCGAGCTGGCGCTGGACGCCGATGGCAAGATCCTCGCCCTGCGCATCAAGACCCTCGCCAATGTCGGCGCCTATGCCGGCGGCACCGGCGTCGCGATCCAGCTGCTGATCGGCCCCTGGGTGCAGACCAGCGTCTACGACATCCAGACCATCGACTTCCATTTCCTTGCGGTGCTGACCCACACCGCACCGACGGGCGCCTACCGCGGCGCGGGCCGGCCGGAGGCGATCTACACCATCGAGCGGCTGATGGACGAGGCTGCACGCCAGATCGGCATCGACCGCATCGAACTGCGTCGCCGCAACTTCATCCAGCCGGCGCAGATGCCCTACACGAACCCGATGCAGCAGACCTACGACACCGGCAAGTTCGAGTCGGTGATGGAGCAGGCGCTCGCGCTGGCCGACTGGCAGGGCTTCGAGGCGCGTGCAGCCGAATCGAAGCGCCAGGGCCGGCTGCGCGGGCTCGGCATCGCCACATTTCTCGAATGGACGGGCGGCAACGTGTTCGAGGAACGCGTGACCGTCTCGGTACAGGCCGACGGCATCATCGAGGTGTTCTCCGCCGTGAACGCGATGGGGCAGGGCATCGCGACCACGCTGGCGCAACTGGCGGTCGACGCCTTCGGCGTGCCGATCGAGAAAGTGCGCATCGTGCTCGGCGATACCGACCGCGGCGACGGCTTCGGCAGCGCCGGCTCGCGCTCGCTCTTCACCGGCGGCTCGGCGGTGCGCGTCGGTGCCGAGCGCACCATCGACCGCGCCAGGGAACTCGCCGCGCGGGAACTCGAAGTGGCACCCGCGGACGTGGAGTACGCGGCCGGCGTGTTCAAGGTCGCCGGCACCGACCTGCAGCTCGACCTGTTCGCGCTGGCCGGGCGCCAGCCGGATCGGCAGATCTTCGTCGACTCCACCAGTGCCGTCGCCGGTCCGACCTGGCCCAACGGCTGCCACATCTGCGAGCTCGAGATCGACCCGCCCACGGGCGAGGTGAGCATACTGGCCTACGCCTCGGTCAACGACGTCGGCCGGGTGGTCAATCCGATGATCGTGCGGGGCCAGCTCGAAGGAGGGGCGGTGCAGGGCATCGGCCAGGCGCTGTGCGAGCGCGTGGTCTACGACATCGAAACCGGGCAGCCGCTGACCGGTAGCCTGATGGACTACGCCGCGCCGCGCGCCGACATCGTCGCCTCGATGTTCAAGACCGAGATGGACCAGAGCACGCCCTGCCTCAACAACCCGCTGGGCGTGAAGGGCGTGGGCGAGCTGGGCACTATCGGCGCCACGCCGGCGGTCGTCAATGCCGTGGCCGACGCCCTGGCGCGCAACGGCCTGGCCGGGCGGACGCCGCACCTGGACATGCCGCTGACGCCGGCGCGCCTGTGGCAGTGGATGCAGCCCGCGGGCTGAAGCCCGGCCTCAGAACTCCTCGAGCGGCAGCCCGACGTAGTTCTCCGCCAGCGACGTCGAGGCGGCGCGCGAATGCACCAGGTAGTCGAGCTCGGCCTCCTGGATCTTCTGGCCGAACTCCCCGGTTTCCGGGAAGCGGTGCATCAGCGAGGTGAACCACCACGAGAAGCGCTCGGCCTTCCAGACGCGGCGCAGGCAGAGGTCGGAGTAGCGCTCGAGCGCCGAGGCGCTGCGTTCGCGGTAGAAGATCTCGACGGCACGCGAGAGATAGCCGACATCGGCCGTCGCCAGGTTCAGGCCCTTGGCGCCGGTCGGCGGCACGATGTGGGCCGCGTCGCCGGCCAGGAACAGGCTGCCGAAGCGCATCGGCTCGGCCACGAAGCTGCGCAGCGGTGCGATGCTTTTCTCGAGCGAGGGGCCGGTGACGAGCCGCTCGCGCGCCTCGGGGTCGAGGCGCAGGCGCAGCTCGTCCCAGAACGCCTCGTCGCTCCAGTTCTCCACGCGCTCCTCCGTCGGCACCTGCACGTAGAAGCGGCTGCGCGCGGCGCTGCGCATGCTGCACAGCGCAAAGCCCCGCTGCGTGTTGGCGTAGATCAGCTCGTGCGACACCGGCGGCACGTCGGCCAGCACGCCCAGCCACCCGAAGGGATACACCTTCTCGTAAGTGTGGATCGCCTGCGCCGGCACGCTGGCGCGGCTCACGCCGTGGTAGCCGTCGCAGCCGGCGATGAAGTCGCACTCGATTTCATGCGTGGCGCCGTCCTTCTGGTAGCGCACGCGCGGCGTGCCGGTGTCGAAGTCGTGCAGGCTGACCTGCGACGCGCCGTAGATGGTGCTGAGGCCTTCCGCCTCGCGTGCATTCATCAGATCGTGCGTCACCTCGGTCTGCCCGTAGACGGTGACCTGCTTGCCGCCGGTCAGGCCATGCATGTCGATGCGATGGCGTGCGCCCTTGAACAGCAGCTCGATGCCTCCGTGCGGCAGGCCCTCGGCCTTGGCGCGCGCGTCGACGCCGGCACGCGCGAGCAGGTCCATCGTGATCTGCTCCAGCACGCCGGCCCGGATGCGGCCCAGCACGTATTCGCCGGTCTGGCGCTCGATGATGACGTTGTCGATGCCGGCCTTGTAGAGCAACTGGCCGAGCAAGAGGCCGGCCGGGCCCGCGCCGATGATGGCGACCTGTGTGCGCATGCGTGTCTCCTGTTGCGTAGACGCGAGCGTAGGACGATGCGATCTCCCAGGTTCACTGCGATGACATCCTCTGTGCGATGATGACGCGGCCTGCGCGATGATCGCGCAACACTTCGCGCCATGACCATCGCCAAACCGGACTTCATCGAGGGCATTGCCAAGGGCATGGCCGTGCTCGAGAGCTTCGACACCGAGCGCCAGCGCCTCAACGCCACGCTGGCGGCCGAGCGCGCCGGCCTGACGCGCGCCGCCGCGCGGCGCCACCTGCTGACGCTCGCCCACCTCGGCTACCTCGAAACCGACGGCAGCTATTTCTGGATGGCGCCGAAGGTGCTGCGCTTTTCGGGCAGCTACCTGGCATCGTCACGGCTGCCGCGCGCGCTGCAGCCCACGCTCAATCGGCTCGCGGCGCAGACGCAGGAGTCCTTCTCGGCCGTGGTGCTCGACGGCGAGGCGGTGGTCATCGTTGCGCGCAGCGGCAGCTACGGCGCGCCGACACGCGTGCTGGCCTACGGCCTGCATCTCGGGGCGCGCCTGCCGGCCCATGCCACGTCGACCGGCCGCGTGCTGCTTGCCGGCATGAGCGCGGCGCAGCTCACGCAGTGGCTCAAGGGCCGCAGCCTGCCGCGCCTCACGCCGCACACCATCACCCAGGCGCGCGTGCTGCGCCAGCGCATCGCCCAGGCGCGCAAGGACGACTTCTGCTTTGCCAGCGAGGAACACGAACTCGGCGTGCAGGCGCTGGCCGTGCCGCTGCGCGACATGCAGGGGCACACGGTGGCGGCGCTCAATGTCGTGCTGTCAGGCATGCGCCATCAGGAAGAGGCGCTGCGCCGCGACATGCTGCCGCTCCTGTTCGAGGCGGCGCGCGAGGTCAGGGCGCTGCTGTGAACGCGCTTGAACTTCGCCGCCGCTACGATCTCGAACCGCCTTTCTCCCGCGGATGAACGAACGATGCGACTGCTGCTGCTCGAAGACGACGTGATGATCGGCGAGACCGTGCTGGACCTGCTGCGCGCCGAGAACTACGCGGTCGACTGGGTCAAGGACGGCGACGCTGCCGACACCGCGCTGCGCACGCAGCAATACGACCTGGTGCTGCTCGATCTCGGCGTGCCGCGCCGCGATGGGCTCGAGGTGCTGCGCGCGCTGCGCGCCCGCAAGCAGCGCATGCCGGTCCTGATCGCCACCGCGCGCGACTCGGTGCAGCAGCGCATCGAAGGCTTGGACGCCGGCGCCGACGACTACGTGCTGAAGCCCTATGACCTGGACGAACTGCTGGCGCGCATCCGCGCCTTGCTGCGGCGCGCGTCGGGCCGGGCCGAGCCGGTCTACGAGCACCTGGGCGTCAGCATCAACCCATCGACGCGCGAGGTGGCCGTGGGCGGTCAGCCGGTGGTGCTGTCGGCGCGCGAATGGGCGGTGCTCGAGCCGCTGATCGCGCGGCCCGGCATGGTGCTCTCGCGCGCCCAGCTGGAAGAAAAGCTCTACGGCTGGAAGGACGAGATCAGCAGCAACGCGGTCGAGGTCTACGTGCACGGCCTGCGCAAGAAGCTCGGCGCCGACCTGATCCGCAACGTGAGGGGCGTGGGCTACATGGTGCCGAAGGAATGAAGAGCGCCGCGTCGGGCCGCCCCAAGCAAGCTCGCGGCCCCTCGGGGGGCAGCGAGGACACGAAGTGCCGAGCGTGGGTGCCGACATGAGCGCCGCGTCGGGCCGCCCCAAGCAAGCTCGCGGCCCCTCGGGGGGCAGCGAGGAC
>NZ_JAGGNU010000052.1:151479-196584 GCF_018614915.1 Variovorax paradoxus
CCGAGCGTGGGGGCCGACATGAAGTCTCTTCGCGCACGTCTTCTGTGGTTTCTTCTGGCGGCCATCGTGCTCGCCGCCGGCACCCAGGCCTTCGTGGCCTACCGCACGGTGCTGAAGGAGGCCGACGAGATCTTCGACTACCACATGCAGCAGATGGCCTTCTCGCTGCGCGCCGGCCTGCCGCCCAGCGCGGCCGTCGGCGGGCTCGGCGGCGGCGAGGAGAACTTCGAGTTCGTCGTGCAGGTATGGACGGCCGACGGCGAGCGCATCTTCGAATCGGCCGCGCGTGCCGCACTGCCGCAGCGCGCGGTGCTGGGGTTTTCGAACGTGCAGGCGCGCGGCACCACCTACCGCGTGTTCTCGATCCAGAGCGCCGGGCTGGTGATCCAGGTGGCGCAGGACATGGCGGCGCGCCGCAACATGGCGGGCACGCTGGCGCTGCGCACCGTCGGGCCGATCGCCCTGGCAGCGCCCCTGCTGATGCTGGTGGTGTGGTGGGTGGTGAGCCGCTCGCTGGCGCCGGTGGCGCGCGTGCGCGGCCAGGTCGCCTCGCGACAGGCGGACGACTTGTCTCCAGTCAGCGAAAGCGGCTTGCCGGAAGAAGTGCGTCCCCTGGTGCACGAGCTCAACCTGCTGTTCGATCGCGTGCGCCGGGCCTTCGAGGCGCAGAAGCATTTCGTGGCCGATGCGGCGCACGAGCTGCGCTCGCCGCTGGCGGCCTTGAAGCTCCAGGTGCAAAGCCTGCAGCGCGCCCCCGACGATGCCGCGCGCGAACTCGCCGTCGGCCGGTTGGCGGCCGGCATCGACCGCGCGACCCGGCTGGTCGAACAGATGCTGGCGCTGGCGCGGCACGAAGCCAGCGCCGCGGCCGGCGCCGGGGCGGAGCCGGTGGACCTGCGGGAGATCGCGCGGCTCGCGATCTCCGACGCCATCGCCGCCGCGCAGGCGCGCCGGATCGACATCGGCTTGGCCCGCGCGGACGCCGTCCGGGTGCGCGGCCAGGCCGAGGCCTTGCGTACGCTGCTGCGCAACCTGCTGGACAACGCCGTGAAGTACACGCCCGAGGGCGGCCGCGTCGACATCGGCATCGGGGCCGCGGCCGGAGGCGTGGAGCTCAGCGTGGAAGACAGCGGTCCGGGCCTTCCGGCCGAAGAGCGCGCACGCGTGCTCGACCGCTTCTATCGCTCGGGCGAGCCGCAGGCGCCGGGCAGCGGCCTCGGCCTTGCGATCGTGAAGTCGATCGCCGACCTGCACGGCGCGACGCTTTTCCTCGACCGATCCGAAAGCCTGGGCGGGCTGCGCGTGAGAGTGCTTTTTCCGCCAACTGTTTAAGGCGGGCCTAAGCGAGCGGAGCGACATTCCCTTCATCGTGTTTTCAACCGACACCTCGAAAGGAACTTCAATGAACGTCCGTCTGAACTCGCCCCGTGCGCTCGTCGTTGCCCTCGCAGCCGCCGGCGCGATCGGCGCTGTCGGCGCGGGCGCCTACACCAGCGCCAGTGCCCTGGGGGCCGCCCCCGCCACGCCCGCCGTCGCGACCACGCCGCTGGTCACCATGCCCGACTTCTCGACCATCACCTCGCGCAATGGCCCCGCGGTGGTCAACATCAGCGTGACGGGGACCATGAAGACCTCGGCGGAAGGTCTTGCCGGCATGGATCCGGATGACCCGATGTTCGAGTTCTTCCGCCGCTTCCAGGGCCAGGCCGGTCCGCGCGGGCCCCAGCGCGAAATGCCGGTGCGCGGCCAGGGCTCGGGTTTCATCGTGAGCGCCGACGGCATCATTCTGACCAACGCGCACGTGGTGAAGGATGCGAGCGAAGTGACGGTCAAGCTGACCGACCGGCGCGAGTTCCGCGCCAAGGTGCTGGGCTCCGACGCCAAGACCGATATCGCCGTGCTCAAGATCGATGCGAAGAACCTGCCGACCCTGGCACTGGGCAACACGAAGGACCTGAAGCCGGGCGAATGGGTGCTCGCGATCGGCTCGCCCTTCGGTTTCGAGAACACCGTGACGGCCGGCGTGGTGAGCGCCAAGGGCCGCTCGCTGCCAGATGACGGCTACGTGCCCTTCATCCAGACCGACGTGGCCATCAACCCCGGCAACTCGGGGGGTCCGCTCATGAATACGCGGGGCGAGGTGGTGGGCATCAATTCGCAGATCTACAGCCGCAGCGGCGGCTACCAGGGCGTGTCCTTCGCGATCCCGATCGACGTCGCGATCCAGGTGAAGGACCAGATTGTCGCTACCGGCAAGGCCAGCCATGCGCGGCTGGGCGTGGCGGTGCAGGAGGTGAACCAGACCTTCGCCGATTCGTTCAAGCTCGACAAGCCCGAGGGTGCACTGGTGTCGAACGTCGAAAAGGGCAGCCCGGCCGACCAGGCCGGCCTGCGCTCCGGCGATGTGATCCGCAAGGTCGACGGCCAGCCGATCGTCGCCTCGGGTGACCTGCCTGCGCTGATCGGCCAGAAGAAGCCCGGCAGCAAGATCACTCTCGAAGTCTGGCGCCAGGGCGCGCGCGAGGAGCTCAGCGCCAAGCTGGGCGACGCGAGCGAGAAGGCGAGCCAGGTGGCGAAGAACAACGAGCGCAGCGGCGGCGGCAAGCTCGGCCTGGCGCTCAGGCCCCTGCAGCCGCAGGAGAAGCGCGAAGCCGCGGTCGAGAGCGGCCTTCTGATCGAGGAGACGGGCGGTCCGGCGGCGCTCGCCGGCGTGCAGGCGGGCGACGTGCTGCTGGCCATCAACGGCACGCCAGCCAGGAGCGTCGAACAGGTGCGCGACGTGGTCAACAAGGCCGACAAATCGATTGCGCTGCTGATCCAGCGCGACGGCGACCGGATCTTCGTTCCAGTGCGCATCGGCTGAGCGGGCGTCCCATGCGCGACATCGTGCAAAAGTGCCTTGGCCCAGGATTAACAGCCTGTAACAATTGCCGAAATAACTGAAATAAGAGGTTTCCCTATGGCGCTCCGCGATCTCGCCCTGACCGTGCTGGAACTGGAGCCCGATGAATTTCATTGGGTCCTGATGGAGGCAGTGCAGGCGGATTCCGAGGAGTGCCTGGTGTACCGGCCCGTCGACTCGTCGACCCAAGGCCTGCCCGACTATTCCGAGGCGCTGATCCAGGGCGCTTCGGCACTTCGCGTGCTGCAAGGGCTGGCGCCTTTCGGTCGTCCCGTGGTGCCCGCGGGTGACGGAGAAATCGGCCCGCATCAGCCACGCGCGCCGGCGGCGCCTGCAAAGGCAGCGGACACCTGCATGTTCACCACCAACCATTCGATGCTGTAGGAGCTAGCGACCGGTCAGCCACGAAAAGCAGCGCGCAGGCCTGCGTACAAGGCCTTGAACCGCGCACGGCGCGCGCCGTAGAGATCTTCCTTCGACACCGCCGGCTCGAAGCGCTGCCGCACCGCGGGCCGCAGGCACACCCGGGCTTCGACGCCGCCGTCGGCCAGCCATGCGAGCCGCGCCGCACCAAGCGCACCGCCGGCTTCGCCGCCTTCGCACACCGCGAGCGGCACCTCGAGGATGTCGGCCAGGAGCTGGGCCCACCAGCTGCTGCGCGCCCCGCCGCCAACCAGCACCAGATCACCGGCCGGCCTGGCCAGCGTGTCCAGCCCGTCGCGCAGGCCGAAGCTCACGCCTTCCACTACCGCATAGGCGATCTCGGCCGGGCCGTGCGCATGCGTGAGGCCGAAGAGCACGCCCTGCGCATCGGGATCGTTGTGCGGCGAACGCTCGCCGGACAGATAGGGCAGGAACAGCGGTGCGCGGCGGCGCGCTTCGCCGCCGAGCGTGGCGGCCGCGGCGAGCAGCGCCGCTTCGTCGCCGAGGCCGAAGCTGCGCGCCGCCCAGCTCACGGCGCTGGAGGCCGACAGCATCACCGACATCTGATGCCAGCGATTCGGCAGCGCATGGCAGAAGGCATGCACGGCGGCCTCGGGCTTCGGGTCGAAGCGCTCGCCGCAGACGAAGATCACGCCCGAGGTCCCGAGCGAGACGAAGCCCTGTCCGGCATCGACGAGGCCCATGCCGACCGCGCTGGCCGCGTTGTCGCCGCCACCGCCCGCGATCGCGACGTCAGGCCCCAGGCCCCACCGCAGGGCGAGCTCGGGCCGGAGCCGTCCCGCTGCGGCGCTGCCTTCCACCAGCCGCGGCATCTGGGCGCGCGCGAGTCCGCAGGCAGTAAGCAGCTCGTCGGACCAGTCGCGCGCCGCCACATCCAGCCACAGCGTGCCCGAGGCGTCCGACATGTCGCTCGCGAGTTCGCCGCTCAAGGCGAATCGCAGCCAGTCCTTGGGCAGCAGCACGCAGGCGATGCGCGCAAAGAGTTCGGGCTCGTGCTCGCGCATCCACAGGAGCTTGGGCGCAGTAAACCCCGGCATGGCGAGGTTGCCGGCGATCGCGCCGAGGCGCGGCACGCGCATCGCCAGCGCCTCGCACTGGGCGGCGCTGCGGCCGTCGTTCCAGAGGATGGCCGGCCGCAGCACCTGGCCTTGCGCGTCCATCGTCACGGCGCCATGCATCTGGCCCGACAGGCCGATCGCACGTACGCAGGAGAGTGCAGCAGCGTGCTGCTGCTGCAGCTCGGCCATGACGGTCTCCAGCGCATCCCACCATTGCGCTGGCGATTGCTCCGACCACAGCGGTGCCGGCCGGCTGACGGTGAGCGGCGCTCTCGCCAGCGCGACGATGCGGTGGTCGCCAGCCAGAAGCAATGCCTTCAGCTCGGAAGTGCCGAGATCGAGTCCGAGATACAAGACGGATCCTTTGGCAATCGACTCTTCGTCACGCGCCGCTGCCGCCGAAGCGGTGGTCGCTCTGGCGCCGGAATTCGGTCGGCGTCATGCCCTTGATCTCCAGGAAGCGGCGGTTGAAGTTGGCCACGTTGTTGAAGCCGACCTGATAGCAGATGTCGGTCACGTAATGGTCGGTCTGCATCAGCAGGTGGCAGGCGCTGTTGATGCGCACGCGGTTCACGAAGTCGGTGAAGCTGTTGCCGGTCGAGCGCTTGAAGAAGCGGCTGAAGCGGCTTTCGCTCATGCCCAGCTCGGCGGCGATCTCGGCCATCACGATAGGCTCCGCCAGGTTGGCCGTGATGCGGTTGACGATGATGTTGATCTGGTCGACCTCGGCATCGCCTTCCACGCCCTGCATCTGCACGTTGGAGAGCAGGCGGTAGTCGGTGCACTGGGCGAGGTCGGCCAGGTAGTCGCAGAAGAGGGCGAAGCGGCGCAGGCCGCGCGCTGCCTTGACGGCGTCCCAGTGCGCCAACGCGCTTTCCGCGAGGCCGAAGAACTCGATGCCGTGGCGCGCGCGCTCGAGCAGCTGCAGCACCTCGCGCAGTTCGGTAATCTCGGCCGCCGCGCGCTCGATCGGCTCGTGCCGGAACTGGATCACGCGGTCGCGCCCGGCGGCGCCGCCCTCCGGCGCATCGAGCGAGATCCAGTTGTGCGGCAGCCGTGGCCCGCACAGCACCAGGTGGCCGGGCTGGAAGGGTCCGATCCAGTCGCCGATGAAGGCCTTGCCCGAGGTCTCGGTGATCAGGTGCAGCTCGTATTCTTCGTGGAAGTGCCAGCGCACCAGCGGGCTCGGGAAGCCGTGCGCCAGGCAGCGCACGAGGCCGGTTTCTTCGGGCGCCTCGTAGCCGAGCGAGGGCGAACGCGTGATGTCGCGTTCGAGCTCGGGCTCTCGATGGCGGGGCAGGTGGCGTTGGCGCACCGATGTCACGGAACGGTTCCTCTCATGACCTAACTCATGACGTTACCACCGTCGACATTGAGCGTCTGCGCCGTGATGTAGCGCGCCTCGTCGCTGGCCAGGAACACGGCGGCGCCGGCGATGTCGCCCGGCGTTCCCATGCGCCCGAGCGGCACCTCGAGGCCGACCTCGCGTTTCTTCTCGCCCGGTGGGCGCCCCTCGTACCTGGCGAACAGCGAGTCGACGTGGCCCCACATCGGCGTGTCGACCACGCCCGGCGCGATGGCGTTGACGCGGATGCCGTGCGGCGCCATCGCCAGCGCCGCGCTCTGCGTGTAGCTGATGACGGCGGCCTTGGTGGCGCAATAGTGGGAGACCAGCGCCTCGCCGCGACGGCCGGCCTGCGAGGCCATGTTGATGACGGATGCGCCCTGGACGCCGGCATCGACCATGTGCCTGAGCGTGCGCTGCATCACGAAGAACATGCCCTTCACGTTGACCGCGAACAGGCGATCGAAAGAGGCTTCGTCGCTCTCCAGCAGCGGTGCCATGTCGAAGACGGCGGCGTTGTTGACCAAGGTGTGCACCGGCCCGTTCGCGGCCTGCGCCGCATCGAGAAGATGGACCACCGCGGGCGTGTCGGTCACGTCCGCCGGCAGGTAGACCACGCGCTGCGGATGGCTGCGCTGGAGCCTCACCACGTCCATGGACGGTGCGGGCGCGCGGTCCACCAGCGTGCAGCGCGCGCCTTCGGCCAGGCAGGCCTCGGCGATCGCGAGCCCGATGCCGCCGCCGGCGCCGGTGACCAGCACGTGGCGTTGGGCAAGCCGGCCGCTCATGTTCCCGCTCATGTTCCTTCTCCTTCGATGAAATGCTGAACACGGTGGCCGGCGTGGCGCACCGCCTCGACCAGCCGCGCATCGCCAGCCGTGTCGCCCCACAGCACGCAGTCCGCGCACAGGGCGGCGACAGGGTCATCGGCGTCGCAGATCGCATGGGCTGCGGCCTCGTCCATGCCCTGGTCCTGGTAGGCGTAGGGCAGGGCGCCCCGGTGCCAGCGCTTCAGGAAGGCGAGGAATAGGGCCGGCAGCATCGCGACGCTCGCAATGCTCTCGCCTCGCGACAGGCGCTCGCGCACGGTCGGCGCGATGAAGCCGGGGATCTTCGAGAAGCCGTCCATCGCCACGCGCTGGTTGGTGTCGCGGATGGCCGGATTGCCGAAGCGCTCGAGCACCTGGTCGCGGTAGGCCGGCAGGTCGACCGGATTCGGCCGCCCAGGTGCTTGCAGGCAGGGAATGACGTCGTCCGTCACGTAGTCGTAGGCGATCTTGCGGATCAGCGCGTCCTGCGTGCCTTCGTGGATGAACTCCAGCCCGATCAGCGTTGCGGCCCAGGCGATGCAGCTGTGGCTCGCGTTGAGGATGCGGATCTTGGCTTCCTCGTAGGGCAGCACCGAGTCGACCAGCTGCACGCCGGCGCGCGCCCAATCGGGCCGGCCATTGGCGAAGTCGTCCTCGATCACCCACTGGATGAAGCTCTCGCCCATGACGGGCACGGCATCGTCCCAGCCGGTGGCAGCCCGCACGCGCTCGCGCAGCTCGGGCGGCGGCCTGGGCGTGATGCGATCGACCATCGCATTGGGGCAGCTCGTGTGGGTACGCACCCAGGCGAGCAGCTGCTGCTCGCCGGCACGCTCGATGAATTCCAGCAGTCCCTTGCGAAAGCGCTCGCCGTTGTGGCGCAGGTTGTCGCAGTTGAGCAGCGTCACCGGGCCGGCATCCGCCGCGCGGCGCGCACGGAGCATTGCGCAGACCGCGCCGTAGATCGTGCTGCCGGCCTGGCCGCGCTGCGCCAGCACCAGGTCCGAGGCGAGTTCGGCCGCGGTGAAGTCGAGCTGGTCCTTCGGGTCGAGGTAGTAGCCGGCCTCGGTGACGGTGAACGAGATGATCCTCGTGCGCGGATCGGCCCCGCGGGCGACCACGGTGCCCAGCGCGGCGTCGTGGTCGAGCACCTCGCGGATCGACTCGATGCGCTGGTAACGGTACTCGCCCGCGGGCGACACCGTCTCCAGCGTGTAGCGGCCGTCCTGCGCGCGCAGGGCGGCGAGCACCTCGGGCATGTCGGGCCTGAGGTTGGTGCCGACGATGGACCAGCGCGTGTCGCCGGCCTCGATCAGCTGCTGCAGGTAGGCCGCCTGGTGCGCACGATGAAAGGAGCCGAGGCCGAGATGCAGCACCACGAACTCGGACGGAATGGAAGATGGCATGGCGCGATGGAGCTCAGGCGGCAAGGGTGCGGCCTTCCCGGTTGAAGAAATGCAGCACCGAAGGATCGAGCTCGACGCTCACCGCGTCGCCGGCCTGCAGCTCGGTGCGCTCGTTCTGCCGCGCGACCAGCGGCACGCCGCCGACTTCGACGTGGATCAGCGTGTCGGCGCCGAGGGCCTCGATCAGTTCGACCTTGCCCGGCGTACCGGCATCGTGGTCCCGGTGCACGCGCAGGCCTTCGGGCCGCACGCCGAGGAACCCGTCGCCCGGCAAGCGTCCCCCCGTCTGCGCCGAGAAGCTCGGGATCGCGCGCGCATCGACCATGTTCATCGACGGCATGCCGATGAACTGCGCGACGAACTGATTGGCCGGGCGGTCGTAGAGCTCCATCGGCGTGCCGACCTGTTCGATCAGGCCGTCGCGCAGCACCACCACGCGGTCGGCCAATGTCATGGCCTCGACCTGGTCGTGCGTGACGTAGATGCTGGTCGCGCCCAGCGCGCGGTGCAGCTTATGGATCTCGACGCGGGTGTTGCCGCGCAGCGCCGCGTCGAGATTGGACAGCGGCTCGTCGAACAGGAACACCTTGGGCGCACGCACGATGGCGCGCCCGATCGCCACCCGCTGCCGCTGGCCGCCGGAGAGCTCCTTCGGCGTGCGCGTGAGGTACTGCGTGAGGTTGAGCGTCTTGGCCGCGTGGTCGACCTTGGTCTTGATCACGTCCTTGGCGACGTTCGCGAGCTTGAGCGCGAAGGACATGTTGTCGTACACGCTCATGTGCGGATAGAGCGCGTAGCTCTGGAACACCATCGCGAGGTCGCGCTTGCCCGAGGGTATGTGCGTGATGTCCTTGCCGTCGAGCATGAGCTTGCCGCTGGTGATGGGTTCGAGTCCGGCGATCAGCCGCAGCAGCGTCGACTTGCCGCAGCCGGAGGGACCGACGAAGACGATGAACTCGCCCTTGTCGATTTCCAGGTTCACGCCCTTGATGATGTGGGCGTCGCCGAAGCTTTTCTGGATGTTGTCGAGCTGGAGGTATGCCATGAGATGTCTCCGTTCTTTACTTGACGGCGCCGAAGGTCAGGCCCTGCACCAGTTGCTTTTGGCAGAACCAGCCGAAGACCACGATCGGCGCGATGGCCATCAGCGAGGCGGCCGAGAGCTTGGCCCAGAAGAGGCCTTCGGGGCTCGAATAGGAAGCGATGAGGACGGCGAGCGTGCCGGCCTTGGCGGAACTGAGGTTGAGCGCCCAGAAGGCTTCGTTCCAGCTCAGCACCAGGCACAGCAGGCCGGTGGAGGCGAGGCCACCGACCGAGAGCGGCAGCACCACGTGGCGGAACTCGGTCCAGAGGTTGGCGCCGTCCATGCGTGCGGCTTCGAGGATCTCGTGCGGGATGTCCTTGTAGCTGCTGTAGAGCATCCAGACCATGATCGGCAGGTTGGACAGCGTGAAGACGATCGTGAGCGCCGTCAGCGAATCCAGCAGGCCGGCGGTCTGCGCGATCACGTAGATCGGCACCAGCGCGCCCACGGCCGGCATCATCTTGGTCGACAGCATCCACATCAGGATGTCGCGCGTGCGCTTGGTGCGGAAGAAGGCCATCGAGTAGGCGGCGGGCGCCGCGATCAGGAGGCCGATGATGGTGGAGCCGAGGCTGGTGATCAGCGAGTTGCGCGCGAACAGCACGTAGTCGCTGCGCCGCTGCACCTCTTCGAAGTTGCCGAGCGTGGGCTCGAACACGAAAAGCGGCGGCACGGCGATGGCCTGCAGCTCGGTCTTGAATGCGGTCAGCACCAGCCAGCCCAGCGGGAAGAACAGCAGCAGCGTGACCACCCACGCACCGGCGGCGCGCAAGGAAGTGAACAGAAAAGTGGATTGCATGCCGTGGCCCTCAATCGAGGCTCTTGCCGATGATGCGGATCAGGAAAGCCGCCACGATGTTGGCCAGCACCACCGCGAAGAGCGCACCCGCCGAAGCCACGCCGACGTCGAAGTTCATCAGCGACTGCTTGAAGATCAGGTAGGTGAGGTTGGTGCTCTCGTTGCCTGGCCCGCCGTTGGTCGTGATGGCGATCTCGGCGAAGACCGAGAGCAGGAAGATCATCTCGATCATGATCACCACCGCCATTGGCCGCGCCAGGTGGGGCAGGATGAGATAGTAGAAGCGCTGGAACGCGCCGGCCCCGTCCATGCGGGCCGCTTCCATCTGCTCGCGGTCGAGCGACTGCAGCGAGGTGATGAAGATCAGGCAGGCGAAGGGCAGCCACTGCCAGGCCACCATGATGATCACCGACAGCAGCGGCACGTCGGTCATCCAGTCGATGGGCTCGGCGCCGAAGGCGCGCCACACGTCGGCCAGCACGCCATAGATCGGATTCATCATCATGTGCTTCCACAGCAGCGCATTGACCGCGGGCATGACGAAGAAGGGCGAGATCAGCAGCACGCGCACGACGCCGCGCCCCGGGAAGGGTTCGTTCACCAGCATCGCCAGCAACACGCCGAAGACGACGGTGATCACGACCACGCTGCCGATCAGGTTCAGGGTGTTCGCAACGGAGGCCCAGAAATCCGGGTCGGTGACGAAGTAGTGGAAGTTCTCCAGGCCGGCGAACGGATGGTCGCCGGGCTGCATCAGGTTGTAGGTGACGAACGAGAAATAGATCGTCATCGCCAGCGGCACGATCATCCAAAGAATGAGCGTGACCACGGCCGGCGCCATCAGCGCCCGGGGGAGGAGTCGGTTCATGTCGACGGTGCGGCCAGAGACGACGGCAGCCGGGCGCTTTCGCGCCCCGCGTTGCCTGCGTTCACTTGTAGTACCCGCCCTTTTTCATCTCGCGTTCGGCTGCGATCTGCGAGGTTTTGAGCGCCTGGTCGATCGTGACCTTGCCCGAGAGCGCCGCGCTCATTTGCTGGCCCACCGCCACGCCGATGGCCTGGAACTCGGGGATGGCCGCGTACTGCACGCCGGCGTAGGGAGATTTCGGCAGCGTGCTGTCGGTCAGGTTGGCCGAATCGATGGCCTTCTTCTCGGCCTCGGCGAACTTCGCCACCTTCTGGAACTCGGGGTTGGCATAGGTCGACTTGCGCGTGCCCGTGGGAACGGTGGCCCAGCCATGTTCCTTGGCGACCAGCTTGATGTAGTCCTTGGAGGTTGCCCACTTGACGAAGGTTTGCGCCGCCTCGGACTTGGTCGAGCTGGCCGGGATCGCCAGGTTCCACGACCACAGCCAGTTCGCGCCCTTTGGCGTGACCGCGACGGGCGCCTGCGCGAAGGCCACCTTGTCGGCCACTTTCGACTGCTTCGGGTCGCTGATGAAGGAGGCGGCGATGGTCGCGTCGACCCACATGCCGCACTTGCCTTCGTTGAAGAGCGCGAGGTTCTCGTTGAAGCTGTTGGCCGAGGCGCCGGGCGGGCCGTAGGCCTTCATCATGTCGACGTAGAAGGTGATGGCGTCCTTCCACGGCTTGGTGTCGATCTGCGGCTTCCAGCTCATGTCGAACCACTGGCCACCGTGGGTGTTGACCAGGGTCGTGAGGAAGGCCATGTTGTCGCCCCAGCCCGGCTTGCCGCGCAGGCACATGCCGTAGACGCCGGCCTTCGGGTCGTGAATCTTGCTCGCCAACTCCTTGATCTGCGTCCAGGTTGGCTGCTCGGGCATCTTGAAGCCGACCTTGTCGGCCAGGTCCTTGCGGTACATGAGCATCGAGCTCTCGCCGTAGAAGGGCGCCGCGTAGAGCTTGCCCTGGTACGACAGCCCGTCGCGGATGGCCGGCAGCAGGTCGTCGGCGTCATAAGCCGCGTCGGTGTTGATCGGCTGCAGCCAGCCCTTCTTCGACCAGATCGGCGCTTCATAGAGGCCGATGGTCATGACGTCGAACTGGCCGCCCTTGGTCGCGATGTCGGTCGTCACGCGCTGGCGCAAGGTGCCTTCCTCGAGCGTGACCCACTTGAGCTTGATGTCGGGATAGGCCTTCTCGAACGCAGGCGTGAGCTTCTGCATCTCGATCATGTGGCCGTTGTTCACGGTGGCGATGACCAGTTCGGTCGCAGCCTGGGCGAGGCCCGCGCCCGCAAGCGCGAGCACCAGGCCCGCCTTCAGAAAACGCTTCATGTGATGTCTCCTTTGTGGGCGGCGACGAGGCGGTCGCCGTGCCCGGATTCTGGAGACTCTTGCTTGCGGGATCGGTACTCGCTATGTCACTTTCAATACTTGCATGCACCGATTGATCAGTGACTTCCCTAATTTGAGCAACTGGAGATGGGCGAGGGCGCACCCCCGCGCGCTAAAGCTAAGGGCCGACGATGCCCTCGGCCTGGTCCTGCAGGGCTTTTCTCCCCTTGGTGGTGATGGCCAGCACCTGTGCGGGCTTATGGCTCTCCCCGCGGGGCAGCGCCTCGGCCGGCGGAATGAAGGCGCTGACGAGTTCGGCGGCGCGCAGCACGCGCAGCTTGTCTATCTCGGCCGGTGCGTAGACCGTGTAGGGAAGGGGCTGGTCTGCGATCTGCCGAAGAAGCTCCATCGGCATAGCGGTCTCCTTTCGAACGAGGGCGAACTGTCAATTTTGCGCAATCGAAGGGCCGGCGCAAGCCACATCAAGGCACCGCAGCCGTCGTCCGGGCGTCCGCCCACTTCATGGCCTGCTGCTCGGCGTGCCGCAGTGCCTCCGCTTCCGTTCGGCACAAGTCGCTGTCGCTGAGCAAGTCGACCAGTTTGTCGATCGGCCAACCCAACTGGCGCAGGAGAACAGGTCGAAACCGCGCCGGCCCTTCCTTTTCGGATGTACAGAGAAAGTGGTAACCCCGATAGACGAAAATCAATGTCTTCGACATGGCGCGCTCCGCGCGACCGATCCTTCACTTGCTACTTCCCGAGATAGCTTCGAACCGCTTGCGCGGACGTGCCGGCCGCGGCGACGGCGGCGCGGAGTTGGGCCTCGGTCACGCCCAATTCCTTGGTCCAGTAGCGAAGCTCGTGGGTCTCGTTGACGTTCACGCGCGCCCGATCCTGCGGGCCGCGATTGCTCAAGTTGTCTGCCATCTGTGCGTCTCCTGATCCTGGTTGATCTGAATGGTTGGAGTGTCGGCGCTGCGTGTGGCACCGTGGGCCGGACGTGGCCGCGATGCAGTGCGGGAATGCGGCTGACATCCAGGGCGCTCGCGACAGTTCAAACTCGCGATCGCCGTGCAGCAGGGCGGAATGCACACGCGGCGTCTATATCTGAGGCAAAACGATGCGTTGAGCACGGTTCTAAGTCACCATCATGACCGTCCGATTGCTACTGCACTACCACGAAGGATCTGAACACCATGGCTGAGCCGAACATTGCGCGGGCACGCAAAGCTGCTTCATACAAGCCCATGGCTTTCAGGCCGGCGCACGCCCCGCGTCCGTTTCGACGCGGCGACCTGGCACTCGTGCTGAACGCTGCCGATCCGTCGACGAACGGACAGCTGGCGGTCGTGTGCATGTCCGACCGTGGCAACGACGGCCGCAACCCCGAAATCGCCGTGCGCTTCACCCGCGGCAGCAGCAGCCATGTGCGCTCGAGCAGTCTTCAACTGATCGCCGCCGTGGATGCGCACGAGTACGGCCCCGCCTGCGACGATCTTCTCAACTTCATCGCCGGCCGCGGGCCGGTGTGGCAGCACGACTCGCACTGACGGCCGGCGCGTCGCGCCAAAAAAAGCCCGCTATCGAAATAGCGGGCTTTTTTTTGTTTGCGGGCCTTCGTTACTCGAAGCTGACGCGGCTTGCGATCAGCACGCCGTTCACGACCTTCGCACCCTCGATGTTGACCTTCGCGCCGTTGCGCAGGTTTGCAGCGCTGCCATTCACGAACACGACGCTCGGGCCGCTGGCATCCACCGGCTGGCCTCGCACCTGGAAGCTGGCAGGCGAGATGAAGTTGCCCACCGTGCCGATCAGGGTGAAGGAAGACGGTCCGCCGGTGCCCGGCACGTGCCGTATCTTGAGCTTCGAGGCCTGGAGCACGCCGTTCGACATGATCCCTCCGACCTCCACCTTGACGCCGTTGCCGACCGCGCCTGCCGGCCCACCCGTGATCTGTGCCGACGACGCGTTCACCGGCACGTTCAGCACCCGAAGCGAGCCCAGCCCCGCGTAATCGGTGATGACGCCTGCCAGGTAGACCGGTGTTGCGTTCGCCGTCGGCACGGGATACCACCACTGGACGAGCGTGGCCGGCAGCCGGCCCGCCGAGACGGTGTTGGCGCGCACGCGCACCAAGGTGCCATCGGCAAGTGGGCGGCCATCGAGGCTGCCGGAGAGCACGGCCGCGCCGTAGTCGACGACGACACCGCCGAGCGTGAAGCTGCGACTGGCCGCATCCAGGTTCTGCACGGTGCCGGAGAGTATCGGTGCGGAGGCGCCGCGCTGCTCCACGCGCGTGGCCCGAAGCACGCCAGGCGCCGCCGGCAATCCCCAGACCTGCAGCGTGCTGCCGGGCGTGACGGCGGCAAGGCCGCTCGCATCGGCCCAGACGGTGGCATCGTCCGTCGTCACCGTCGTGCCAAGAATGACGAAGCTGCCTTCTGCCGGGTTGACCGAGGACGGCACGCCGCGCAGGTCCGCGGCGGATTCGACGCGTCGCGCGACGCCGCTGGTGAAATCGGCATTGACCGGCCCCGTCACCTTGGCGCTCATACCCAGCTGCAGCGCCGGTGCGTCCTCGAGGCTGAGAACGGCCGTATTGGTCTCGTAGCGCAAGCCATTGACGATGATGCTGCCGGCGCCGTCGACCCCACCGACACCCGCCGCATCGGCGGTGCTCACCCCGGTACCGCCGGAGCCCACGCCCGACCCGTCGTCGCCCGAGGAGGCGGTCGAAGTGCCGCCTCCGCTCGAGGCGCCGCCTGCACCGGATGAACCGGAGCTTCCCGTGCCGTCCCCGCCCGTATCGCCGCCAGGGCCGTCCCATAGCCCACTCCTGGCGTTCGAACCGGAGCCGTCGGCGGCGCTTGCCGTTCCGGCAATGCCGACCACACCGCCGCCGCCACCGCCGCCACCACCGCCGCCGCATGACAGCAGCAGCCCGATCAACAATGCCAGAAAGCCATTGCGCAGCAAGGTATTCGTCATGCTTTTCTGCCTGGGCGCTTTGAGGGAATGGGGGCGGAAGCCGCAGCTTGCACGCTTTCGCGGTCTTCGTAGTAGGTGTATATGCCGACCCGGATGCGGCCTTTCGAGTTTTTGTCGGCCTCTTCGAACGCGCGCGTCATCTCGTGTGTCAACTCGTTGTGCAGTGCGCTCCAGCGCTCCCGCACCAGCTGATGGATTCGCTCGCAGTCCTCGAGTGGTATTCCGGCGGCGAACACCGATCGTTCGAGCAAAGGCGGCTCTGCGCCCAAGGTGTTGGCCACGCTCGCGAGCAGATGGTCACGGGCGTTGTCGCCCAGGAAGGCGAGCATGCTCTTCAGGTCCTTCGCCGGAACGAATGCGGCAGCGTTGAGCTCGACGCTGCCCGCCTGCTCGGTCGCCATGTGCAAGCGCAGCAGCTCATCGAGGATGGCACGGTGATGCACGTTGCCGCGGGTGGCACGCCGTGCCACCGCTTCGAACGAGGCTCTATCGTCTGCTGCCACGATGGGCAGCACGCGAAGAGCTGGATCGTCGGCAATCATCTGAAGCCACAAGGTGAGTGTCTTGGCTGCCGCTGACATCTCGCTGTGCGGCAAAGCTTCCTCAGCATCGCGCACCTTGGCCGTCACGGCCTTGCGGTTCAGGCCGGTGGTCACCGAAAGTTGACTGATGTTCGGCTCGGTGCCCTTGGCGCGCCATGCCCGGCGCGCTTCATCGATCAGAAGTTCGCGCAGAACCAGTTCGAGATGGGAGTGCTTGACACCGAAGGCGAGTGCGAGCCGGATCACGGGGCGCATGACGCGCGCAAAGGCATCGAGCACCCAACCCAATTGGCGCTCAGCTTGCCGGCCCGCTTCTCCCTCGGGTGCCGTCAAGTCTTGATCACGCTTGGCGTTTGTCGACCCAATGCGTTTCATGCCCGTACAGCTTGTTGCCCGCCGCCGCGGCGTGATCGAGCTTCTCTCTGTTGTGCGGCGCGTCGGGCATCCAGAGCCCGCTGCGGAAATGAGCTTGATCCGGAAACACCTTGTCGGACCAGCAAAGCCTGATCTCGTACAGCACGCGCAGTATGGACTTGGACACAGAGGCTCCTCGGTTGCAGAAGATCACGGGGGCTAACGCTCAGTTACCAACTGGACAACGGCTTCAGCCACCGTCTTACACAAGAGTGCGCTCAACTATAAGACAAGAGGCCTACAAATGTGAACCATTCCCACGAACACATCCGAGCGCCGGAGGAAAGATGTCAAAGTTTGTCACACGCAAGAGGAGGTCGGCGTCGTGGAGGAATGACGCCGGAAGCCGGCCCTTGGAAGAAGAGCTCCTGTTTTCGCCCGCTGGTTATCGCTGAGCAGCGACTTCCGCCGGTGCCGCCCGCCGATTCCTTTGCAAGGAGAACAGCAATGTTGAAGCGTGCTGCCGATCCGGCGGCCAACGAGCCACGCCACGAGTTCGATGCCGCGCCATCGCGCACGGAATCGCTGCAACCCAACTGGACAGACTGGCAGCCGCCGGAACCGGCGACCCCGCCGCACCTGCTCACGCGAGTTTGCAGCGCGTGTCAGACCCTCAACAGGGACACGGCCCAGTACTGTCGGAACTGTGCCCGCAAGCTTTCGCCGGACGACGCCGAAGAAGTGGCGCAGTCAAGTCCGAGCCCTGCGCACAAGCAGCAGGCTTCGGTGCGCACGCTGGATGCATGGCCGCAGGTACGTGCGAAGCGCATGGGCAGGACCTCGCGGCGCGTGCTGGGCATTCCTGTACCCGCAGGGGTCGATGTATCCATCTTGTGGCTGCTCATCGTGCTGGCAGTGTTGCATGCGGCTTTCGTGCTTT
The DNA here is from genome assembly GCF_018614915.1 of Variovorax paradoxus. Lineage (GTDB taxonomy): Bacteria > Pseudomonadota > Gammaproteobacteria > Burkholderiales > Burkholderiaceae_C > Variovorax > Variovorax paradoxus_K. The sequence continues at coordinate 168,388 of NZ_JAGGNU010000052.1, forward strand.
GGTATCTCGGCCGCTCGACAGGGCAGAGCCTGCCGCTTTCCCAGGCGCCGTCGGCCCTGTGGCAAGCGCCGAGTGCATCGACGGGCCAGCCCGCAACGACTGCGGCGCCCGCGCTTGCTCCTCCGACCACGGTCGAAGCCAGGAGCGAACCTGCCGCGCCGGCGACCGCCAAAACCAAGAGCGAGCCTGCGCCGGCGGCCCCCGAAACAAAGAGCGAGCCTGCCCCGCAAGCGACAGCCGAAGCCAGGAGCGAACCCGCTGCGCCAGCGACGGCCGAAGCCAGGAACGAGCCTGCTCCGCCGCAGGTTCAGGATGCCCTCGCGTCTCAACAGACACCAGCAACTCCTCTTGCGCAAGACGATCCTGCGCCCGCACCTGCGGAGACGACAACGGCTGCTGCTCGTGCAGTGCCCAGGACGGCGCGTGCTGCACCGGCGCGCACGCCAAGCACGTCCAGGACCGTCGAGACGGCCAGAGCGGGTGTGCCGGCGAAGGCCAGGGAGCTTCCCCAGGTGCTCGAGGCACTGAAGCCCCTCGAGCCAGCGAAGCTCGCCGAACCTGCCAAGCCCGATGCCAGAGGAGACACCAGGGGCGAGCCCGTCCCGGCGCTCGCCCAGCCTTCAGTCGTCACTGGCGCGCGGCCGAACGCCGACGAATTGCGGGCCAGGGTAATTCCAGGTACGCAGGTCCAAGCCGCAGCGCCTCAGCCTTCTGTGCTCCCGAGCCACTGCGACCGCTACAACCCCTATGGGGAGGCGGTCTGTCAGAACCCCAGGCCTGCGGGTCGAGTGGCACAACCGTCGCAATCCGGCGGCCCGCGTGTAGCTGGAACGGCTGCGCCAGGCGCCAGAAACACCAAGAACTCCGGCAGCAGTCTTAACTGGCTCTTTGCCGGCGGCGATGGTGCCGGAGGCGGCTCAGCCGGTGGTGGTGCCGGTGCGGGCGGGAGCGGTGCAGGCGGTGCGGGTGGCGCAGGTGGAAGCGGCGCAGGTGCAGGCGGTGGCGGTGCGGGCGGCAGTGGCGCTGGTGGCGGCGGGGCTGGCGGCGGTGCAGGCGCAGGTGGTGCTGGCGGTGGCGCAGGCGGTGGCGCAGGCGCAGGCGCAGGTGGCGCTGGCGGTGGCGCAGGCGCAGGCGCAGGTGGCGCTGGCGGTGGTGCTGGCGGTGGTGCTGGCGGTGGTGCTGGCGGTGGTGCTGGCGGTGGTGCTGGCGCTGGCGCAGGGGGTGCCGGTGCCGGCGGTGGTGCTGGCGCTGGCGCTGGCGCAGGTGGTGCCGGTGCCGGCGGTGGTGCTGGCGCTGGCGCAGGTGGTGCTGGTGCCGGTGCTGGCGGTGGTGCTGGCGCTGGCGCAGGGGGTGCTGGTGCAGGCGCCGGCGCAGGCGCAGGCGCAGGTGGTGCTGGTGCGGGTGCGGGTGTGGGTGCGGGTGCGGGCGGCTCCGGTGGTGGTCCCGGCGGCGGCCCTGGTGGCGGTGGTCCCGGTCGGTAGAGAGTTGGCAGGAGAGGCGCGCGACCGAGGGAATCTCCCACGCTCCCTTCGGGCGTTTCCATCGACGACAGCCAGCGCCAAGCTCCATGATCCTGCGCGGATCCCCCGCATTGCGGAGGATCGTGGTGCGTAGCCGTTCCGAACTGGTCGAGGTGAAGCGTTTCGACCGCCAGGAATGGTCGGTTTGCATCTTCTTGACCGCCGCGGGATTCGTCGCCGGTCATGTCGATCTTCATCGCAATGACGAGCACAAATGCCGCATTGCCTTGGCTGGCCAGAACTACGATCGAGCGACGGCCGTCAAGGCGCTTGAAGAGAAGGCAGACGCCTTCCTGGCCAACTGGGGGCGCAAGAGCCGCAGCGGCGACTCCGGCTTCACGGCGCTGTGAGCCTCACGACGCGACGAGGTCCTCTCCGACAGACATCGGTAAAACATGAACCACCCTGCACGGGTGGCTTCTCAGTACGCATTCATCTCCGCGACGGTCGTCGAGTCGACGCCCGGAGAGTTTCGCTGCCTGCTGCACGATGCGACAGGTAGCGCCTGGGTTCTTCGCCAAAGCTCCGCGCAGATTTTCGAGAGCCGCAGCAATGCGATGGTGGCCGGGTTGTCTGCGCTCGATCGGTTGATCCATGGCAGCGACGAGGCGAGCGTCCCGATCGCGCATTGCGGGCCTGCGAAGAATGCCCCGCTGATCGCACAGCCATCCGCTTCGGCGCAGCCTCCCGGACCGGCAAGACACTGATCGACTGTGGGCGCTTCCAACGAGTGCCGACGACCATGACGTGGCCTTCGCCTCGGCCAAGACCTTCAGCGCTCTTCGTACACCTCGATCTCGACGCGCCGGTTCGGCGCCAGGCAGGCGATGAGTTCTTCGCGCTTCTTCTGCTCGCATTGCACCTTGGGCTCGGTCTCGCCCTTGCCCTGCACCTGCATGCCCCGCGCCGGCACGCCGGCTTGCACCAGATGATCACGCACGGTCGTGGCGCGTGCGAGCGACAGCTGTTCGTTGAAGGACGTCGAGCCCAGACGGTCCGTGTGGCCGGTGATGCGCAGCCGGCTGGTTTCGCGCCCGCTGCGCAGGCCGGCAGCCAGCGTATCGAGCTCTCGCCGGCCCTGCGGCAGCAGGTCGGCCTGGCCCGAGCGGCCGAAAGCGAAGAGCGCGTCGGCAGACAGCTCGACCCGCTGCGGCACTGCTACCTTTTCGGCAATGCGCTCGACCGGAGGCGAAGTCACCTTCAACAGCTCGGCGCAATCTGCCGGCAGCCAGTGGAAGCTCTGAGCCCGCAGCGCAGTGTCGTAGATCACCTTGTACTGGCAGGTCTTCACACCGCCGGGGACGCGGAAGTTGAAGATGTAGTCCCACTCGCGAACCCCGAACAGGCTTTCGCGGAAGTGTGGCCGGCCCACGAGGTCGTAGAGCTGGTCCTTGCTGACGCCGGGCGCGATGCGGCGCAGGTTGTCGAGGTTCGGGAAGGTACCTTCTTTCAGCCATGCATCCTTCCCGATGTCAGGGAAGACAACTTCGCCTGCGCGCCCATCGTCCGAGATGTTCTTGCTGACCGTGGACGTGCCGCAGCCCGCCAGCGACAACAGTGCTGCAACCGCCAGCGCAATGCCGGCCGCTTTGATTTGCTTGTTCATGAATAGCCTTGGAAACGAGTTGCGATCAGGTGCTTACCAATGCCAGCCCATGCCGGCGGCGACGCCGACTTTGCCTCGGGAGTTGGCCGTGCCGCTGAACTTGACGATCCATCGGCCGTTGTCCGCCAGCTTCGACACACCCAGCGCGAGCGCGGCCTGGCCGTCGAAGGCTGCGACACCCGCGGCCATCATGCTTTTTCCGGGGATGGCAGCCTGCGGCAGGTTGGCCATCGCCATCGCGCCAGCCGCGGCGGCGTTGGCTTCCTTGCTCACCTTGTCGAGATTGGCCTGGACCTGGCCGAGCTTGGCGTCCGTGTACTGGTTGGCGGCCGCAAGGCCGGCATTCAGCTGATTCACGTTGACCGCATCGTTGCCTGCCACGCCGTCCGCGACGTTGTGCAGACTCACGGGCGCGTTCGTGTTCGTGCCGCCCAAGGTCACGCTGTTGTAGTTGGTCGTGCCGTCGGCGTTGGTCTGGTACTTCACGGCGGACTGGTCGACACTGGCCACCGTTGTCTGCACCGCCTTCAGCTGCGACACGTTGACCGCGTCGCTGTCCAGCGAGCCCGCCGCCACCCCGGTGATCTGGCGGAACTGGCCGTTGGCCGCATCGCCCACCGACACCGCCGACAGCGTGCTGGTGGTCGCGTTGATGGCCGCGGTCTGCGAGGTGGAAGCATTCGTGGGCACATAGCCGGCCGCACCGGCCGCAGTGGAGGCGACCGAGCCTGCGCCCAATGCCACGCCGCCGGCCTGGGTCACGCTGGTGCCAGCGCCGATCGCAACGCCCTGTACCGCTGCCGCAGAAGACTGCGTGCCGAGCGCGATGGAGTCCGCCCGGTGCGAAGTCGCGCCCTGGCCGATGGCCACGCCGCCCGGCGCGGTCTGCTGCACCACCGCGCCGTTGCCGATGCCGACGCCGTTGTCGCCGTTGACCACCGTCTGCGGGCCGACCGCCACCGATTCGGCACCGATGGCCAGCGAGTCCATCGCGGTCGAGTTGGCGTGGAAGTACTGGAGCGGCGTGACGGCAAAGGATTGCAGTGCACCGCTGAGCTGACGCACCGTGACGGCGTCCTGCGATTGCGTGCCGTCCGCCACGTTGGTGATCTGGCGGTAGGTCGTCGCACTGCCGACAGAAACGGCGCCCAGCAGCGTCCGGTCGGTCGTGTTGAACGGAATCAGCGAACTGCCCGCCGGAATGTCGCCGGTGCTGCCCGCGACCGCGCGGTCGGACACGGAACCCGATCCCAGCGCGACCGAGCCGGCGACCGTCGCGGAAGAATCCGCACCGACCGCAACAGCGCTGCCGGCCGTGGTCGCGGCACCGCGGCCGACGGAAATGCCGTCGGCCCCCGTGGCGGATGCATCCTTGCCCATGGCCAGCGCGTCGGCACCTGTCGCGCCGAGGTTGTCCTCGTTGCCGCCGCCCGTCGAATTGACGCTGTAGTACTCGATCCGGCTGGCCTCGACGGTGTTGCTCAAGTTCTCGATCGACTGGTTCGTTTGGTACAGCTGCGAGCCGTTGATGGCATCGGTGCTGGCCGCGCTGATCCGGCCCGCGGCCAGGTTGGTGATCGTGCGCTCGGCACCGACCGATCCCACGCTCACCGTGCCGATCGGCGCCGTGCCGGCGAAGTTGTAGGTCGTGCCGTCGATCACGGTGCTGGATGTGCCGACCGCCGCTGCCGTCGTGGCGCCGGAGCCCAGCGCCACATCGTTTGCGTTGTTCGCGACCGCGTTCGGGCCGATGGCGACGGAGTTCGCTCCCAGCGCCTGCGAGTCGGGCAGGGTCGAGTTGGCGTGGAAGTACTTGATGCCCAAGCCGTTGTTGATGTTGCCGACCGTGTTGTTGAGATTGGTGATCGAGGTCGTGTTCGCCGTCACCTGCTGGTTCGTGGCGAACAACTGCGAGCCGTTGACCGCATCGGTCGAATTGGCATCGAGCCGGCCCGCCGCCACGTTGGTGATGGTGCGCTCCGCACCTACCGCGCCGACGCTGACCGTCGACGTTGGCGTGGTGCCGGCGAAGTTGTAGGTCGTGCTGCCGATCACGACGCTGGCCGTGCCGACCGCCGCTGCTGTCGTAGAGCCGGAGCCCAGTGCGATGTCGCCTGCGTTGTTCGCAACCGCGTTCGGACCGATGGCGACGGAATTCGTCCCCACCGCGTTCGAGTCGGGCAGGGTCGAGTTGGCGTGGAAGTACTTGATGCCCAAGCCGTTGTTGATGTTGCCGACCGTGTTGTTGAGATTGGTGATCGAGGTCGTGTTCGCCGTCACCTGCTGGTTCGTGCCGAACAACTGCGAGCCGTTGATGGCATCGGTCGAGGTGCCAGAGATCCGGCCCGCCGCCACGTTGGTGATGGTGCGCTCCGCACCCGCCGCGCCTACGCTGACCGTCGACGTTGGCGTGGTGCCGGCGAAGTTGTAGGTCGTGCCGCCGACCACGGCGCTGGGGGTCGCTATCGGCACGTCTGTCACCGAGCCCGAACCCAGCGCCACGTCGCGCGCGTTCTTGGCCACCGCCGTGTCGCCGAAGGCGACCGCACCCGCCGCCAGCGCGCTGCTGGTGCTGCCGATGGCGACGCTGCCCTGACCGATTACCCTGTTCTGGAAGCCGATGCCGACCGCGCCCTGCGCTGCGGCTCCGGCCACGCTCACCGCCTGGCCGCCGCCGCCGACCATATTGGTGTTGCCCATTGCGACCGAGCCGTTGCCGGTGGCGGTGTTGTCCATACCACTCGCGATCGCGCCGTCGCCGGTGGCGGTGTTCGGGTCGCCGATCGCGACCGCGCCGTTGCCGCTGGCGACGTTGCCCGAACCGATCGAGACCGCGCGGCCGCCGGTGGCGGTGGCGTTGGTACCGATCGCCACCGCTTCGGCCGAATCGGCCCGCGCATTGCTGCCGACCGCGATGGTGTTCAAGGCCGAGGCGCTCGCCAGGCGGCCCATCGCGATCGCTTCCGTCTGGGTCGCGGACGACTCTCCGCCGATGGCAATGGCATTGATTCCCGCTGCATTGGCGCCTGCGGTCGCGTTGCCGCCGACCGCAACGGCACCGGAACTCGAGGCGCGCACAGCGGTCGCGGCGGTAGTCCCGCCCGAGCCGAGTGCGGTGGCATTGTCGGCAGCCGCGCTGGCCCGGGTACCGATCGCAAGCGCGTCGACGCCGGCAGCGCGGGTTGCGACTCCCATTGCGACAGCGCGCGCCTGAGACGCTTCCACATCCGTGCCGACAGCGATGGCGCCCGCCGCAGTGGCGCCCGTTCCTGCAAGCGTGCGCGCGCCAAGATTGATGGAATTTATCCCGGAGGCGATCGACTGGAAGCCGATAGCGATCGCGTTCTCCAAGCTCGCTTTCGCGTTCAGGCCGATCGACGTCGTCGCGTTGCTCGCGACGCCGATCCCTGCGTTGGTGCCGATGGCGATATTGTCGTTGCCGCTTACCAGGCTGCCTGCCGCAGCTTTCAAGGTGGCATCGTAGGCGACCGCGCCGTTGCCCGTGCCGAAGGCGACGTTGCGCGTTCCCGTGACGCCCGAGCCCGCGCCCCGCATCACGCTCGCAGTGCCTCCGCCGATGGCGGTGTTCAGCGCGCCGCTGACCAGCGTTCCGGCGGCAACACCCATTGCGACCGAACCCGTATTGGCGATCGTCGAGCCCGCACCGGCACCCTGGCCGACCGCAACTGTGCTGGCCCCGAAAGCGACCGCTTGCGCTCCGAGCGCAAGCGAACTATTCCCTAGCGCCCGAGCGCCGTTCCCTACGGCGGTGGATGCGGCGTCGCTTGCCGTTGTTAAATGTCCTACCGCAATGGCACCCACTGCGGACGCGTTGGCCTCACGTCCCACTGCGATGCTGTTTTCTCCGCTGGCGACGGACGCCCAGCCGCCTGCGAACGCATAGTTGCTGCTGGCCAAGGAGCTGACACCGACCGCGGTAGAGTTCCCACCCGAAGCAACCGCGAAGGTGCCTAAGGCGCTGGCGCCGGCGCCGGTGGCCTCGGCTTGAACGCCGATCGCGACTGTATTGACGTTGTTTGAGATCGTTTGAGCGCCCAGCGCTACCGCACCTCCCGCCCCCGTGGCCGATGCCTCCCGACCGATGGCCACCGAGTACTGTGCCGAAGCTACGGTCTGGAAACCCACGGCCGTCGCCCAGTTGAGAGAGGCCAGCGCCTGATATCCAAGCGCGGTGGCGCCGTCTGCAGTAGCCTGGGATTGCCAGCCCATGCATGAGGCGGTGCCGTTGTAGTAGTTGTACGGCGACGCAGTGCAGTTCACAGATTGCGCCTGCGCCGACGCGGCCCATCCCATCCAGCCCATCGCCAGCAGCGCGCTCATGATCCCGGCGCGCACGCCTCCCCCCCGGCGTGATGGACGCGTGCCACCTGCAGCGGTGGCCGCCACGCGACTGCCGGCGGGCTTGCCGCGGGCGCGCGTGATCTCGGATGCAGCGACCCAGGCGCCAAGGGATTCGTTCCAAACGGTGAAGTAGCTTTGATTCATGGCCTCGGTTTGTAAAACTATTTAATTAAATGTTACAGAAGCAACGATTTACTTCGCTAAATATTACGAGAAATGAGGCAATGCGGTCTGCGTTTTTGACAATCTTTGACATTCCCGAGCCGACCTCACGCGGGGCGAGGCCGGCACTGCCCAAATAAACGCGTACTTTGGTAACTGCCGTAGTAACGAATGCTTAGAGCAATTTAATTACTTGTAGTGGGAATGTTTTATTGGCCGCTCACAGGGGCCTGTGCTTTATTTCCAACAGCGCGGGAAGTTTCCGCAGACGGGCTGTCTCGGCAACGAGGGGGCGTCGGCCCAAGTCGAGGATCAGCGCCGGGCTGGAAATCCGCATGGCGCCTGGCGATCCGTTGTCGGGGCAAACTGATATGACTTGGCATATCTGCCAAGTTGTCGATTTATATGATCGACAACCGTCAAAAATCAGAAAATCACGAACCGCGGTGGCATGGCTGTCGACTTCAGCGCTCGGCTGACAGCGTCATTTCGATTCAAGCGCGTCGCCACGAATCCGCGAAGCGATCCCGTTCATCCTGAGATCCCAATTCGCATGTGGCTCGCTGGGGGCTGCTGCCGGCACTGTAGACGCCGGCCAAAGCTTTTAGTTTGGTGCCAAACAAAAAAAAACCCACTATAGAAATAGCGGGCTTTTGGTTTGCCTTGCGGCTTTGTAGTGGCTCCTCGACCTGGGCTCGAACCAGGGACCTACGGATTAACAGTCCGGCGCTCTACCAACTGAGCTATCGAGGAACAAGCCTCAAATTATAGCGTGATTTTTTGGGCCTCCCGCCCGGGCGCGATGCGACTTCGTGAGTTCATTCACGCGCACCGGCTTCGAACGCTGCCAGCAGCCGGGTTGCTGCGGTCTCGGGGTTCGGGCCGGCTACCAGCGCACGCACCACGGCCACCGAACCGACGCCCGTCGCCAGCACTTCGGGCAGGCGCGTCTCGTCGATGCCGCCGATGCCCACCTGCGGATAGCCGCGCAGCAGGCGCGCATAGGCAGCGAGCCGCGCGACGCCCTGGGGCGCGGTTGCCATCTGCTTCAGGGTCGTCGGGTAGACCGCGCCCATCGCGATATAGCTCGGGCTCACGGCGTCGGCACGCAGCATCTCCGCGTAGCCATGGGTGCTGACGCCCAGGCGCAGGCCGGAGGCGCGAATCGTCTGCAGCTCCTGCGGCGTCAGCGCGTCCAGGTCTTCCTGGCCCAGGTGCAGGCCGTACGCCTTGGCCTCGATGGCTGCGCGCCAATGGTCGTTGATGAAGAGCAGGGCATCGGTGCCGCGCACGGCATCGACCGCCGTGTGCACTTCGCGCGCGATGGCTTCCGAGTCGTCGGATTTGAAGCGCAGTTGCACGGTCGGCACGCCGGCGCGCGCCATGCGGCCGACCCACGCCGCATCGGGCAGCACGGCATAGAGGCCGAGCTTCTGTGGGCAGGGCGGGAAGGCGTTGCGCCGTTCGGCGGGCGGGAAGGGCAGCATGCCGAAGTCGGCCGGCAGTTCGGGCCAGGCGTGGGCATCGAAGCTGCCCGTGCGCTGCGTTTGTGCACGCCAAGCGCGGGCCAGGCATTCGGCATCGGCCTCGATGAAGCCGAGCGCGCTACAGGCCGTCTTGGCGCCGCGATAGACGGCATCGTCGGATGAGAAGGACGCGGCCGCGTGGCCCGTCTCGCCGAAGCGCGGCGCATGCGCCGCGACGATGGCCTGGGCGATGGCTTGGGGAGCAGTGGTGTTGCTGTTCATGGCGTTCACTGCGACGAAGCGTGGTGCCAGAACGGCGTGCCCAGGACCGGCGTGCTCGGCTGCGCCGATTCCTGCGCGGCCATCGCGCCTGCGAGATGCGCGCTGCGTCCGGCTTGCACCGCATCGGCGAAGGCGCCTGCCATGGCGACCGGGTCCTGCGCCAGCGCGACAGCGGTGTTGAGCAGCACGCCGTCATAGCCCCATTCCATGACCTGGCAAGCATGCGAGGGCAGCCCGAGGCCGGCATCGACCAGGAGCGGCACCGCAAGCCGCTCGCGCAGCACCTGCAAGGCATAGGGATTGACCGGCCCGCGCCCGGTGCCGATGGGCGCAGCCCAGGGCATCACGGCCTGGCAGCCGACATCGACCAGCCGCTGGCACAGCACCAAGTCTTCGGTGCAGTAGGGCAGCACCTGGAAGCCGTCGCGGATCAGCTGCGATGCGGCATCGACCAGGTTCAGCGTGTCGGGCTGCAATGTGTAGTCGTCGCCGATCAGCTCGAGCTTGATCCAGGGCGTATCGAAGAGCTCGCGCGCCATCTGCGCGGTGGCGATCACTTCCTGCACGCTGTGGCAGCCGGCCGTGTTGGGCAGCACGGGCACGTCGAGCCGGCGCAGCAGTTCCCAGAAGCCGTTGGCGTCGCTGCCTGCGGCGCCGGGCGTGGCGGTCTGGCGGCGCAGCGAAGCGGTCAGCATCGCCGGCCTGGCGCGCTGCACCGCGGCTTCCAGTACGTCGGGCGATGGATAGCGCGCGGTACCGAGCAGCAGCCGGCTCTGGAAGCGCTGGCCGTAAAGCACGAGTGCGTCGTTGGATGGGGTCGTGGTCATGGTTGGTCTCAGCCTCCGGTCACTGGGCGGATCACTTCGATGCGGTCCTCGGGTTGCAGGGCGTGCGATGCGTAGTTCGAGCGCGGCACGAACTGGCGATTGACCGCCGCGGCAAAGGGCGGCGTGGCATGGATGAGCGCCAACGCGTCGGCCAGCGTCGCGCCGCTGGGCAGCGTCTGCGGCTTGTCGTTGATCAGGATGTTCATGGCAAGGTTTCCAGGCGAGTCGCCAGCGCGAAGCGGCTCGCGAGCGCGGAGTGCCCGGTGGCGAGCAGTTCCATCGCGATGTCGAGCAGCGCCGGCGCAATCATGAAGCCGTGGCGGTAGAGGCCGTTGATCTGCATCACGCCAGGTCTGGGCTGCCGGAAGGCCGGCAGGTTGTCGGGCAGCGTCGGCCGGCACTGGGTCGCGATCTCGACGATGCGCGCCTCGGCAAAGCCGCTGTGCACCGCATAGGCGGCGCTCAGCAGTTCGAGGGTCGAGCGCACGCTGGCCGGCGACATGTCGTCCGACTCGATCTCGGTGGCGCCGATCACGAACAGGTGGCCGGGCTTGGGCGCGATGTAGAGCGGGTAGCGCGGATGCACCAGGCGCGTCGGCCGCCGGAGCGCGACCTCGGGCGCGTGCACGCGGATCACCTCGCCGCGCACGCCGCGCAACGCCTTCCATTGCGCACGGGCACCCAGACCTCGGCAGTCGATCACGCGTTCGGGCTGGCCTTGATCGCCGGGGCGGAAATCGTCGAGCGTGCGCGGTGCATGCCAGTGCATTCGCACCTCGGGTATCGCCTGCAGCGTGGCGAGCAGGGCGGCGAGCAGTTCGCGGTTGTCGAGCTGGCCTTCGTCCGGCAGCAGAAGGCCTTGCGCAAAGCGCTGGCCGAGCGCGGGCTCGAGGGCAGCGATGCCGGCGGCGTCGAGCGAGCGCATCGCCGGCAGCTCGGGCACCAGCTCGCCGGTGTGCGACAGCACGCGCGCGAGCCGTGCGGCCTCGGGCGCATCCTGGCGATGCCACAGCACCAGCGTGCCCTCGCGCTGGAAGAACACGGATTGCGCAAGCCCGGCAAGCAGGGTCGGCCAGCGTTCGAGCGCGTAGTGCCCCATGCGCACGACCGAGGGCGGCGCGACGGCGGATTCGGCCAGCGGGGCCAGCATGGCGGCGGCGACGCGCGCGGCCGCGCCATCGGCCTCCGGCCCGCCGGCATCGAAGAGCTCGACCTTGCAGCCGGCCTGGGCCAGCGTCACTGCGAGCAGGCGGCCCATGAGCCCGGCGCCGAGCACCGCGGCCGAGCCGAAGGGAAGGGCGCTCTGGGCATTCATCGGCGACTCAGGCCCGTGCGCCCGCGGCGTGGCTGATAATTTTCGGCATGACCCAAGCATTTTCCCGTTACGCCCGCGTGCTCTCGATCGCAGGTTCCGACAGCGGCGGCGGCGCCGGCATCCAGGCCGATCTGAAGACCTTCGCGGCGCTCGGCTGCTACGGCATGACGGCTATCACCGCGCTCACGGCGCAGAACACGCTGGGCGTGTCGGGCATCCACGCCGTGCCGCCGGCCTTTCTCAAGGCGCAGATCCAGGCGGTGGTCGAAGACATCGGCGTCGATGCGGTCAAGCTCGGCATGCTGCATGCGCCGGAGGTGGTCGAGGTCGTGGCCTGGGCCATCGACCATTACAAGCTGCCCAAGGTGGTGCTCGACCCGGTGATGGTCGCCACCAGCGGCGACCGGCTGATCGCCGCCGAGACCGTGCAGGTGCTGGTGCGCGAGCTGTTCCCGCGCGCCCTGGTGGTCACGCCCAATCTCGACGAAGCGGCGCTGCTGATCGGCCATGCGATCGACGGCGTCGATGCGCTCGACGACGCAGCCGGCGAGCTGCTCGCGCTCGGTGCGCAGGCGGTGCTGCTCAAGGGCGGCCATCTGCCGGGCAAGGACGTCGTCGATCTGCTCGCGCAGGCGAGCGGCGAGCGGCTGCAGCTGTCTTCCGAACGCATTGCCAGCCGCAATCTCCACGGCACCGGCTGCACGCTGTCGTCGGCGATCGCCGCGCACCTCGCGCTCGGCTACGAACTGCCGGATGCCGTGGAGCGCGCGCGCGGCTATGTCGTGGCCGCCATGGCGGCCGGTGCGGATGTGAAGATCGGTGCCGGCCACGGTCCGCTCAACCACGGTTTTGCGCCAGTGCCGATGGTCCGCCTGCCGCTGTCGGACGCGTGATCCATGCCAGCACGAAGGTGAGGGCCAGCGTCGGCAGCGCCGACCCGAACTGAGGCGCCCACTTGGCGCAGGCGTGGTAGACCGCAATGCCCGCGATCCAGATCAGCGCAGCGACCAGATCGACCCGGCGCGCGCTCACCGTCGCCACCGCGCCGCCCGTCCCCAGCCGCCCGAGGATCACACCGTAGAGCGGCACGAACACCGAGCTCAGCAGCAGCAGGAAGGGCTCGAGCGAGTGCATCGGCAGCACCAGCGCGAAGCCGATGCACGCCACCGCGAGCCACAGGCCCCAGCGCCGCACGCTCCAGCGCGGCTGCAGGCTGTGGGCCGAGACCGAACCCGAATAGACGTCGCCGTAGGCGTTGTCGAGCTCGTCGACGAGGATCAGGCCCAGCGCGATCAGGCCGCCCTGGGCCAGCAACAGTGCCGCGACGAGGTTGGTGCCGGGTTCCGCCACGCTGACCACCATCACGCCGAGTGCGTAGCACCAGATATTGGCCAGTGCATAGCCGACCCAGGTGCCGCCGAAGGCGCCGCCGAGTCCGCCCGCGCTGCGCCTGCCGTGCCGTGCGTAGTCGGCTACCAGCGGCAGCCATGAGACCGGCATCGCGATCACCAGGTCGAGCGCGCTGAACATGCCCATGCTGCCGTTCCCGGGACGCGACCAGAAGGCCTCCAGGCCGCGGGCGTCAAGCTGCGACGCGAACTGCCAAGTCAGCCACAGCAGGGAGAGCACCACCAGCGGCAGCCCGAAGCGGCTCACGAAGCGCCGCACCAGCTTGACCATCGAGCCTGCCAGCAGAGCGAGCAGCACGGCGCCCCACAGCAGCGTGGTCAACACGGTGCCCAGCGTGCCCTCGAGCGGCCAGCCGAAGGCCTGCTTGCCGATCGCCTGGGTGCTCTCGCGCATGATCACGATCTCGAAAGTGGTCCAGCCGATCAGCTGCACGATGTTCAGCACCACCGGCAGGCGCGCGAAGGCGCTGCCGTAGGTGGCGTGCATGAGGCCGGCGCTGGCAAGTCCGCTTTCGCAGCCGAGGCGGGCGGTCCAGGCCAAGAGGCCCGCGCCGATGCACGACCCCAGCACGATGGCGAGCGCCGCATCGCGCGTGCCGACCGCCGGCACCAGGTAGGCGCCGACCTGCATCACCAGCAGGCCGACGCCGAGGCTGAACCACAGCGCCGTGTGGTCATGCCAGCGGAAGACACGGCTGGCTTCGCCCAGCGGCGTCAGCGCCTCGTTCGATGCGGGTGTCGTTGCCATCCATTTGCTCCATTGCAAAGTGTTTGGCAGGTGGGCGAGGCCACGGCGGCAAGACCGGCACGCGAGAAATAACGTGGCGGCCGCCGGACCAGCTTCCCTGCGCGAGGATTACCTCAGTCAGGTTCAAAGGGACTCTCTCAGCCAAGCTGCAACAGGCGTTGCAGCCGGCACCCCTAGCGTTGCTTCAGTCTGGCGAAGCAGTCCGGATTGTAGAGCCGTGCCGCCGGTCGCTGCGCGACAGGCACTCGGCGAGGTGGCGTTAAGCGGCGAACGGCTGGATGACGCGGCGGCCGAGCTGCTGTAGCGTCCAGAGCAGCGCGGCGATCGCACTGGCCAGCAGGAGGCCGGCGACGATATCCAGCGGGAAATGCACACCCACGTAGATGCGCGCCCATCCGGTGAGGACAGCGATCGCGACGATCGCCAGGCCAACCCTTCGCAGCGACGCCCGCAGGCAGAACAGCAGCCCGACGGTGAACATTACCGACGCGTGTGTGCTAGGCAGCGAGCCGCGCGCGCCGTGTTCGATATGCGCAGGGCTCAGCCCCATCATGAAGGGGCGCGGCATCGCGATGGCGTCGGCCAGCGCGTGGGCCAGCATGGCCGCGACGCCCGCGGCTGCGAGGGTCATGACGGCATAGGCACGCTGCGAAGGCCGGCGCCAGGCGACCCAGCCCATGATGGCGATGCAGAGCCAGGATGCGCTCTCGGCCAGGTTGGACGCGAACCACAGCAGTTCGGCGTTGGGGTCGTGCCCCGCACCGAGGGCCTGGAAGAGTGCGATGTTCAACGCCTGCATAGGCGGACTATCGTATGCCGAACTCATGTCGATGGCATGAATACGGCGTTCATCTTCGGTTCAGGTTGTATTCACTCCGAGCAACTGGTGCAGCCGAGTGCTGGTGGTGGTGTATTGCAGGGGCACGGCCTTGCCGGGGAACACGATCTCGGTCGCAGCCCAGGCTGCCAGCGTGGCCTCGTGGAAGCCGCAGACGATCAGCTTTTTCTTGCCCGGGTAGGTGTTGATGTCGCCGACCGCAAACAAGCCGGCCTCGCGTGTCTGGAAACGCTCGGTATCGACCGGCACCTGCTTGCGCACCAGATCGAGGCCCCAGTCGGCCATGGGGCCGAGCCTTGGCGAGATGCCGAGGCAGGCGACCAGCGCGTCGAGCGGCAGCACCACCGTTCGTGCGTCGGGCGTGCTGATCTGCAGCGCCTGGCCATCGAAGGCCGCTGGCTGGCCGACGGCGAAGTTCAGCCTGCCCTCGGCCACCCGCGCGCGCATGCGCGCGACCAGCGTCTCGTCGGCCTGGAAGCCGTCGCGCCGGTGCAGCAGCGTGACCTGGCGCGCCTTGCCGACCAGCGCGAGGGCGGTGGCGAGCGCGGCATCGTCGCCGCCGTTGACCACCACGGCCTGGCCGTCGAAGCGCTCCAGCGCCTCCGGGTGATAGAAAAGCCGGGTGCCCTCGTAGCGCTCGATGCCTTCCAGCGCGATGCGCTTGGCGACGAAGGCGCCGACGCCGGCGGCGATGAAGACCGTGCGCGCGAGAAAGGTGGTGCCGGTCGTGGTGCCCAGCAGCAGGCGCTGGTCAGGCTGGCGCTCGAGCATCGCGACCTGCTGCTCGAAATGGAACTGCGGCTTGAGGGGCGCAACCTGCTGCAGCAGCGATTCGGCCAGTCCGCGCCCGCTGGTCGCAGGGACTCCCGGGATGTCGTAGATCGGCTTGTCGCCGTAGAGCTGGACGCATTGGCCACCCGCGGAGGGCAGCGCATCGACGATGTGGCAGCGAATCTCGAGCAGGCCCAGCTGAAAAGCCTGGAACAGGCCGACCGGACCAGCGCCGATGATCAGCGCCTCGGTCTCGATGGGAGCCGGCTTCGTGCTCAGCGGACGAGCTCCCCGATCTTGTCGGTCTTGTCTTTCCACTCGTCGGCATCCGGCGGCGCAGGCTTGCGCTTGGTGATGCTCTTCCAGCCGTCGGCGACTGCCAGTTCGGCATTGAGCTTGATGAAGGCGATCTGGGTTGCCGGCAAGTCTTCCTCGGCGTAGATCGCGTTGACCGGGCACTCGGGAATGCACACCGCGCAGTCGATGCATTCGTCAGGGTCGATCACCAGCATGTTCGGCCCTTCGCGGAAGCAGTCCACGGGGCAGACGTCGACGCAATCGGTGTATTTGCAGCGGATGCAGGATTCGGAGACGACGTGAGTCATGTTCTTGGCTGGCGGAAATGGCGGGAGAACCGGGAATTTTAGGCTTTTGCGAGAGCGGGCCTTACCAGCACGGCCGCCGAGGTCTTGTGGGAGGCGGTATCGACCAGCACCAGCGAGCCCAGCGCACGTGATTGCGCGAAGGGCAGCACGGCCAGCGGCTGCTGCAGCGAGAGCACCACGTCGCCGATCGCGTTGGCTTCGAGCTGGTCTGCCGGCTCGGAGTCGAGGGTCGTGATGTTCACCCGATCGACGATGCGCGCCACCTTCGCCTTGACCCAGCGATGGCCCTGCAGCGCCCAGTAGACGCGGCCTGCCACCAGCGGCTCGTCGTCGAGCCAGGCAATGGTGGCGGTGATTTCGCGCGCGGGCTCGAAAGCATCCGGCGCCAGCAGCCAGTCGCCGCGCGAGACGTCGAGCTCGCGATCGAGCACGATGCCGGCGCTGTGGCCCGCGTGCACCGTCTTCGGCTGGCGCGTATGGCTCAGTACCTGTGCCACGGTGGCGGTCTGGTTGCTCGGCAGCACGGTGACGCGCTGGCCCGGCTCGACATGGCCGCTGGCGATGCGGCCCCAGAACACGCGGCGCCCGCGAGAGGTATCGGCCGAGGCCGAGAACTTCTCGACCCATTGCACCGGAAAGGTGAAGGGCACGTCTTCGTCCTGCTGCGTCACCGGCAGATCTTCGAGCAGCTCGATCAGGCTCGGGCCCTCGTAGCCGCACCAGTTGCCGTGGCGCGAAGCCACGTTCCAGCCCTTGAGCGCCGAGATCGGCACGGTGGCCGCGACCTGCACACCGGCGGCTTCGGCAAAGCTCGCGAGCGCGCCCGAGATGCGCTCGAAGGCCAGATCGGCATCGGCGATGGCATCGAGCTTGTTGACCGCGAACACGATCGACTGCACGCGCAGCAGGTGGCACAAGAGCGTGTGGCGGCGCGTTTGCGGCAGCAGCTCGCGCCGCACCACTTCGCCGTCTTCCACTTCGGCGGCCCAGGCCAGCTTGGTGGCGTCGACCAGCACCACGGCGGCGTCGGCACTCGATGCGGCCGTGACCATGTTGCGCGTGTACTGCTCGTGGCCCGGCGCGTCGCCGATGATGAACTTGCGCCGTGCGGTCGAGAAGTAGCGATAGGCGACGTCGATGGTGATGCCCTGTTCGCGCTCGGCCGAGAGGCCGTCGGTCAGGAGCGCCAGGTCGGTCTCGCCGCCGCGCTGCACGCCGGCCAGCTGATCCTGCAGCACGGTCTTGCTGTCGACCAGCAGGCGGCCGATCAGCGTGCTCTTGCCGTCGTCCACGCTGCCGCAGGTGATGAAGCGCAGGGCCGTGCCAGTGTCGGCTTCAATCGGTTTCGGTGAAAGGGTCGCGTTCATGAAGTTTCTCAAAGGCGTATCGAACTCTTGTTCCAGGGACACCGCGGAACCGGCTCCGCCGGTCCGCTGGTGTCGCCCCCGGTAGGGGGTGGGCGGCTACACGAAGTGAGCCAACCTGGGGGCGAGCTAAAAGTAACCGTCTTTCTTGCGCTTTTCCATCGAGGCTTCGGAGGTCTTGTCGTCCATGCGCGTCGCGCCGCGCTCGCTCACTTCGGCGGCCAGCGTCTCGATCACAACGTCGGCGGCATCGGCCGCCAGGCTGTCGACCGGGCAGGTGCAGGTGATGTCGCCTACGGTGCGGAAGCGCACGTCGCGCAGCTCCACCTTCTCGCCGTCGCGCGGCGGCGTCAGCTCGGTCACCGGCACCAGCAGGCCGCGGCGCTCGACCACTTCGCGCTTGTGGGTGTAGTAGATCGAAGGCAGGGCCACGTGCTCGCGTTCGATGTACTGCCAGACGTCGAGCTCGGTCCAGTTCGAGATCGGGAACACGCGGAAGTGTTCGCCGGGCGCGAGGCGGGTGTTGAACAAGGTCCAGAGCTCGGGCCGCTGGTCCTTGGGTTGCCATTGGCCGAAGGCGTCGCGGTGCGAAAAGATGCGCTCCTTGGCGCGGGCCTTCTCCTCGTCGCGGCGCGCGCCGCCGATCAGCGCGTCGAAGCGGAATTCTTCGATCGCCTCGAGCAGCGTGACCGACTGGTGCACGTTGCGCGATTCGCCCGGATGGGCAAGGCGCACGGTGCCGCGCGCCATGGAGTCTTCGACGCTGCGCACGATCAGCTCGGCGCCCAGCTCCTGCGCGCGATGGTCGCGGAAGGCCGTCACTTCGGAGAAGTTGTGGCCGGTGTCGATCATCAGCAGCGGGTAGGGAATACGGCCGGCGCCGAAGGCTTTTTCGGCGCACTTGAGCAGCACCAGCGAATCCTTGCCGCCCGAGAACAGCAGTGTCGGGCGCTCGAAGGAGGCCGCGACTTCGCGCAGGATGAAGATGGTTTCTTCTTCCAGTGCGTCGAGCTGTGCGTTCGACAGGCGCTCGGGCAGGTGCGTGCCTTGCAGCAGCAGGTCGTATTCGGTGCGGGCGTTCATGAGGAGGGTTCGGAAATCAAAAAAAAAAGCAGGTTCAGGCGATGGCGCGAATCGGAATCACCGACGAGGCGGCGCCGTCCACATGCAGGCCGCATTCCTTGGCGCTTTCCTGCTCCCACCACCAGCGGCCCGAGCGGAAGTCTTCGCCCAGTGTCACGGCGCGGGTGCATGGCGCGCAGCCGATGCTGGGATAGAACTGGTCGTGCAGCGGGTTGTAGGGCACCTGGTGCGTGGCGATGTAGTGCCAGACGTCGCCCCAGCTCCAGTTCGCGAGCGGGTTGATCTTGACGCGCTCGGCCTGCTCTTCGATGAGCTCGACCTCGGCGCGCGCGCCGGACTGCTCGCGCCGGAGGCCGGTGATCCAGCCGCGCTTGCCGGCGAGCGCGCGTTCCAGCGGCTCCATCTTGCGGATGTGACAGCAGGCCTTGCGCAGTTCCAGGCTGCGATACATCGCTTCCTCGCCGTTCTCGGCCACGAAGGCGGCGGCTGC
Organism: Variovorax paradoxus; assembly: GCF_018614915.1. GTDB lineage: Bacteria > Pseudomonadota > Gammaproteobacteria > Burkholderiales > Burkholderiaceae_C > Variovorax > Variovorax paradoxus_K. Next base: position 187,236 of record NZ_JAGGNU010000052.1, read on the forward strand.
TTCTGCGACCGGCCGATAGATCTCGACCTCGCGCCCGTAGTGCGACTGCAGGCGCTGCAGCAGATCGAGCGTTTCGGCGTGCAGCTTGCCCGTTTCGAGCACGAAGATGCCGGACTGCACGTGAAAGCGATGCAGCAGGTCGGTCACCACCATGTCCTCGGCCCCCAGGCTCGAAGCTTGCGTGATCGGCGCGAACTCCTGCGCCGCGCGGCGCAGCAGCGCCACGCTTTCAGCGAGCTTGTCCTCGAAATCGGGGGAGGGCTTGGCGTACAGCGAGACGGCGTTCATGCGTGTCAGGCGGTTTCGCGCTTGAAGAGCGGCGCGGTCTGCACCGCATCGCCCTGGTAGAAGGCCGAGAAGCGATCGAACTGGCGCTGCGCGGCGGAGGCATCGACGCCTTCCTTGAGCACCGCGCTCGAGAAACCGGTGCGTTCCATCTGCACCAGTTGGTCGATCAGAACGTCCCCGGTGGCGCGGATGTCGCCCTTGAAGCCCAGCCGGCGGCGCAGCAGGAAGGCCTGGCTGTAGGCGCGGCCATCGGTGAACTTCGGGAAGTTCAGGTCGATGCGGTCCACGTCGTCGAGGCAGACCTCGATGGCCAGCGGGTCGGCGTCGTTGGGCAGCTGCAGCACGTTCGGCTCGCCGTCGTCGACGTGCTCTTCGGCGGAGAGCAGTTTCAGGGTCTTGTTCATAGGGCCCCCACGCTCGGCACTGTCGTGTCCTCGCTGCCCCCCAGGGGGGCGCGAGCTTGCTTGAAGCGGTTCTGCGCTGCGCTCATGCCGCTTCCTCCACCTTGAAGCGCGCGCCATTGGCAGCGGCCTTGAAAGGCTCGATGCCGACGCGGCGCAGGGCGTCGATGAAGGTTTCGCCGGCTTCGCGCGTATCGCGGTAGGTGTTGAGCACGGCCTCGATCACGTCCGGCACCTCGGCCGCCGAGAAGGAGGGGCCGACCACCTTGCCCGGCTGCGCCGCGCCCGACAGCGCCGAGCCGTCGGAGCCGCCCAGCGTGACCTGGTACCACTCCTTGCCGTCCTTGTCGACGCCGAGGATGCCGATGTGGCCGCTGTGATGGTGGCCGCAGGAGTTGATGCAGCCGCTGATGTGCAGGTCGATCTCGCCCAGGTCGTCGAGTTCGTCGAGATCCTGGTAGCGCTCGGTGATGGCTTCGGCAATCGGGATCGAGCGTGCATTGGCCAGCGCGCAGAAGTCGCCGCCGGGGCAGGCGATCATGTCGGTCAGCAGGTGCACGTTGGCGCTGGCGAAGCCGGCCTCGCGCGCGCAGAGCCACAGCGCATGCAGGTCTTCGGCATGGACCCAGGGCAGGAGCAGGTTCTGGTCGTGCGTGACGCGCGCCTCGCCGGCGCTGAAGCGATCGGCCAGCCGCGCGGCGGTGTCGAGCTGCTCGGCCGAGGCGTCGCCGGGTGCCTGCCCGATCCGCTTGAACGAGAGCGTCACGGCACGCAGCGCCGGGTTCTGGTGCGGCGCCACGTTGCGCTGCAGCCAGCGCGCGAACATCACGTCGTCGGCTGCATGTGCGCGCAGCTCGGCGTCGGTCTGCTCGGCACTCTGGAACACGCGGGTGGCGAGCTGCGGCGGCACGAAGGAGGCGGCCACGCGGTCGTATTCGGCCTGCGTGATGGTGTGCGGCGCGCCGTCGTGCTCGACGATCTGCTTGTACTCGGCCTCGACGTCGTCGATGTAGCGCTGGCCTTCGGCCTTCACGAGGATCTTGATGCGCGCCTTGTAGATGTTGTCGCGCCGGCCGTAGCGGTTGTAGACCCGAACCACGGCCTCGAGGTAGTTCATGATCTGGTTCCACGGCAGGAACTCGCGCAGCACGGTGCCGATGATCGGCGTGCGGCCCATGCCGCCGCCCACCTGCACGCGGAAGCCCAGTTCGCCGGCTTCGTTCTTCACCAGCTTGAGGCCCACGTCGTGCCAGCCGGTGGCGGCGCGGTCTTCGGCCGCGCCGGTGATGGCGATCTTGAACTTGCGCGGCAGGAAGGCGAACTCGGGGTGCAGCGTGCTCCACTGCCGCATGATCTCGGCGAAGGGCCGCGGATCGGCCACCTCGTCGATCGCGACGCCGGCGCGCTCGTCGCTCGTGATGTTGCGGATGCAGTTGCCGCTGGTCTGGATGCCGTGCATGTCGACCGAAGCCAGCAGGTCCATCACGTCGGCCGACCTGGCCAGCGGAATCCAGTTGTACTGCACGTTCTGGCGCGTCGTGAAGTGGCCGTAGTGCGTGGGCAGCTTGTGCGTGCCGAGCTTGCCCTGGGTCTTCAGCGCGGTCTTGTAGACCTCGGCTTCGGGCTCGTCGTACTCGCGCGCGATGCGGGCCAGCACGCGCAGCTGGGCGCTCGAGAGCTCGCCGTAGGGCACCGCCACACGCAGCATCGGCGCGTAGCGCTGCACGTACCAGCCGTTCTGCAGCCGCAGCGGCCGGAATTCGTCCTCGGAAAGTTTGCCGGCTTGCCAGCGCTCGAGCTGGTCGCGGAATTGCGCAGCACGCATGTGCACGAACTGGCGGTCGAAATCTGTGTATTGGTACATCGTGTGTCAGTTGCTGGAAGGCGGTGCGTCCACGGCCCGTCAACGTGAGCCGGGGAATGTAAAAGCGCGCCTTATGGAAACAAACTATTTTTTGGTTCGCGCTTTATGCGGATAAGCTTATTCGCCAGTCCCCATGCGGGTTTCCGGGCGATGCAATGCTTATTTGGGATAAGGCCGGCGCGGGATTCGCGCGTCGAACACAGGTCGATTCTAGGAAGGGATGCCGCGGGCTGCTTGCCCACGCGCTGACCACCGCTTTGCCCTAGGCCGGCTGCGCAGCGCGCCTACACCGAGCTCGGTTCAAGACAAGTTGGAATAGCGCCCCGAGGGCGGCGTGGTGCCGCCGCTTCCATTTCGAGGAGAACGCCATGGAGTCCAACAACTTGAGAACCCCTTCCCGGTTTACCGAGGATGCCGAAACGATGGGCGGCGAGGCGCTGCTCGCCGCGCAAGGCTATGCCCAGGGGAGCGGGCGAACCGGCAGCGACGCCGCGGCATCGATCCGTGCCGATGCCGAAGAGGCGGCGGACACCGGCCGCACCTACGCCAAGGACGCGGTGAACGCGACGGGCAGGAAGCTGCGGGATTTCAGGGGCCGGCTCGACGACGCGAAGGCAAGCTGCGCGCGCTACGTCGCCGATCAACCGGTGCGCTCGACGCTGGTGGCGGCGGCCGCAGGCGCATTGCTCACCACGTTGCTGCTGTCGCTCGTGCGAGGCAGAGGCCGCTAGAAGAGGGTCTAGGAGGGCGTGCCGCGCCCGGCGGCGAAGGTGTCCTGGATATCTTCCAGCCCGCGCCCGCGCGTCTCGATGCCGCTTCGGACCAGCATCAGCGCGGCCACCGCCATCGGCATAGCGATCAGCAGCGCGGACGCGGTGAAGTGGCCGAAGACGCCGAGCACGCCGAAGCCCGCGCCGAGGATGCCGCCGAACTTGGAACTGGCCGCGATCACGCCCGAGCCCGTGCCGCGCAGGTGCACCGGATAGATCTCCGCGGCATAGGGAATAAGCATCGCGATCACGCCGCTCGAGCTCACGAGCAGCAGCGCGGTGGTCAGCACCATCGCGAGCGTCGACCGCACCTGGGCCAGGCCGAGGCCGAAGAACACCAGCAAGGTCGCGGTGGTGAGCGCGATGAACAGCACCAGCGCCTTGATGCTGCTCCAGCGGTGGTAGAGCCAGATCACGATCGCGATGCCGGGCAGGGCCAGCAAGGCCGAGCGCGCGAGCAGGGCGCTCGCGGCCGTCGGGTCCATGCCCATGCTGCCGAGGTTGGTCGGCAGCCACAGCAGGAAGCCGAAGTTCACCAGTCCCCAGGCCACGCCGCAGACGATCAAGCCCCAGGTGATGCGCGCATGGCTGCCGCGCAGCAGTTGCGCGATGCCGCCGGGCGGCGGCTCCTGCTCGGCGATGACAGCGGCGGCCGATGCGCTCGCGTTCGCCGCCGTCGCGCCTGCGCCGGCGAAGCGCGCAAGCACGGCGCGGGCCTCGTCGGCGAGCCCGGCGTTCGACAGGAAGCGGGGCGATTCCGGGATGTAGCGCCCGAGGAAGACGATCACCAGGCCGGTCGGCAGCCCCAGCAGCCACAACGCGCGCCAGCTGAACTCCGGCACCAGCAGCGCGGCCGAGCCGGCCGCGAGCAGGTAGCCGGCCGAGGTGCCGACGCCGCCCAGCGCGACCAGCAGCCAGCCGCGGTGGGCTGCCGGCACGGTCTCCGCCATCAGCGTGAAGGTGATCGGCAACAGGCCGCCGGCCGAGGCGCCCATCAGGAAGCACATCGCCAGGTTCCAGCCGAAGCTAGGCATGGCTCCGCAGATCGCCGTGCCGATGAACATCAGCGCCGACAGCAGGATCGCCGCGCGCCGGCCGAAGATATCGGCCATGCGGCCCCAGAGCACCGAGCCCACCGTCGTGCCCGTGAGCGCCACCAGCGCCAGGACGCCGGCGGTCTGCTTGCTGATCTCGTACTCGGTGGTCATCCCCGGCATCACGAAGCCCAGCGTGGCCGGCTTCAGCACGTCGACCGCCAGCGCGATCACCAGCACGATGACCAGCTTCCAGTGCTCGCGGTTCAGCGGCACGCCGTCGGCCACGTGGAACTGCAGGTGGCTGTCGCCGTGCAGGCTCTTTTGCATCTGCGCGATGCGCGGCATCAGGCCGTACATGGCGAGCAGCACGCCGAGCGGGATCAGCGCCATGCCGGTCAGCATGGTGGCGTCCATCTCCATGCCGACCATCTGGTAGCCGGTGTGCCGGCCCATCATGAACATCGGCACGTGGGCGAGCACGCCGCCGATGATGGCGATGCAGCCGATCCAGAAGGCAATGGGGTGGTGGAAGGAGAAGTTCTGGGCTTTCATGCGCTGTCTTTCGGCCAGCGATGTTAGCGACAGATACCCCAGCCACCGACCTCGAGATGGAAGTGATCGGCATGCACCGCGTTGTAGTCGGGCCCGAGCACGCCGTCGAAGAAGCGGCAGGCGCCGGTGTGCGCATCGCGAAGAAAGAGCGCCTCCGCATCGTCACCGCCCCAGCGGCGCCGCACCGTGATGCGCAGTCCGCCGCTTGGCGTGAAGCCGCTGATGTCGAACGCATCCGCGGTCGCATGGCGGCTGCGGCGACTGCCCGGCGGCGTGCCTTCGCCGGTGTTGACGTTGCGGCATGCATAGCTGCCCAGGTGATCGAGCGAAACCAGCGGCGCACCGAGATGGCGTTCGGCCGCCGGCTGCAGCGCGTGCCGTTCCCACATCGCGAAGGAAAGCGCCGCACCACAGCTGAGCACCAACGGCGAGCCCAGTGCCAGGCTGTGGCCCCGACGCACGCGAACAGCGTTCTCGAAGCCGCAGCCGGCGCCGGTGACCCGATCGGGTACCGCCTCGTGCGGTAGCCCGGCCCGCGCGAGCGCCGCCATACAGCGCACGGGATCGGTGCGGGCGCGACGCAGCTTGAAGCCGGTGAGCAGGTTCGGTGGCGCGGCGGCATCGAGCGGCGCCCAGGGATTCCAGCGTTCCGGAATGGAGACGAGCCCGCTCCATAGTGCGTAGGCCGACGAAAGCACCGCGGCAGCAAGCAGTGCCCAGGCCAGGCGCCCGATCCAGCGGCGACGGCGTTGCTGTGAAGGCGCGGGCGAAGAAGTCGGCACGTCGCCGAAGTCTAGGCCGTCGGCGACCCTACAACACGAAGTGCGCCACGGTCACGTAATGGCTCGCTGTGCCGGCCAGCACGAACAGGTGCCAAGTGCCGTGTGCATGCCGCCAGCCGAGGGGATTGCGGTAGAACACCGTGCCGGCCGAATACAGCACCGCGCCGGCCATCAGCCAGGCGAGGCCGGTGCTGTCGAGCCGCGAGATCAAGGGCACCGCGGCGATCACGCCCAGCCAGCCCATCCCGAGGTAGAGCGCCAGCGAAGGCGCAGGCGGCTCGCCGGGCCGCAGCTCGCGGGCGATGCCGAACAGCGCCGCACCCCAGGCCGCGATCAGCAGTGCCCAGCCCCCGGCGCCCTGCAGCGTGACCAGTGCGAAGGGCGTATAGCTGCCGGCGATCAGCAGGTAGATCGCACAGTGGTCGACGCGCTGCCAAAACAGCTTCATGCGGCCGCGTGTGCTGTGGAACAGCGTCGATGCCGCATAGAGCGTCACCATCGACAGCGCGAACACCAGCGCGCTGGCCGTCTTGGCCGGGTCGTTCACCGGCATCGTCTTGGCCAGCAGCAGGGCGGAGCCGCCCGTGGCCAGCATCAGCCCGAGCAGATGGCTGTATCCGTTGAAGCGTTCGCCTTGGTACATGGTGATCACCCTGATTCGATGTGTCGAGTGGGCCGCGCATTTGCTGCGCGGTGATGACATCAGACGCCGATCGTCGGCCGTGCGCATCCACCGTCGGACTTGTGCGTTGGCGGTAGCGCATTCGCGGGATCGCCGGAAGGCCTATCGCCGCGTTCGACGCCGCCATAGGATGGACATCGCGCGAGCCAGCACAGCCGACCAGGAGACACCCATGCCCGCCTTCGACACCGTTCTGATCGACCAGGACCCGCAGCACCCGCGCATCGCGCGCCTGCTGCTCAACCGCCCCGAGAAGCTCAACGCCATCGGCGAAACCACGCCGGCCGACATCCGCCATGCAGTCGAATGGGCCGAGGCCGAGGACGAGGTGCACGTGATCGTGGTCGAAGGCGCAGGCCGCGCCTTCTGCGCCGGCTACGACCTGGGCGAATACGCCGAGGGCAGGGCGCAACACGGCCAGGACGACCATCCCTGGCGGCAGGAGAAGACGCCCTGGGATCCGATGCTCGACTACGCCCTGATGAAGCGCAACACCGAGGACTTCATGTCGCTGTGGCGCTGCACCAAGCCCACCATCGCCAAAGTGCACGGCTACGCGGTGGCCGGGGGCAGCGACATCGCGCTGTGCTGCGACCTGCTGGTGATGGCCGAGGACGCGAAGATCGGCTACATGCCCACGCGCGTGTGGGGCTGCCCGACGACCGCGATGTGGACCTACCGCCTCGGCGCGCTGCGCGCCAAGCAGCTCATGTTCACCGGCGACACCATCAGCGGCACGCAGGCCGCCGACTGGGGCCTCGCCAACTTCGCGGTGCCTGCGGCCGAGCTCGACGCGGCCACGCTGCAACTCGCGCGGCGCATCGCCGGCGTGCCGCGCTCGCAGCTGATGATGCACAAGCTGGTGGTCAACCAGGTCTGGCACTCGATGGGGCTGGAGCAGAGCCAGATGTTCGCCACCGTGTTCGACGGCATCACACGCCACAACCCCGAAGGCATGTGGTTCCGCCGCCAGGCCGAGGCCGAGGGCTTCAAGAGCGCCGTCGAGTGGCGCGACAGCGGTCGGGCCATTCCCGAGGGCGACGAGGCGCGTGCGCTGGTGGCCGAGCTCGAGGCGCGGCTGGCGCAGGCGCGCACCGCTTCAGCCCCGAAGCGCTGACACCGCCTGCCCGGCCAGCACCAGGCCGAGCACCAGCATCACCCCGCCCACGAGCGCATCGAGCCAGCGCCAGGCCACCGGCTTCGCGAACAGCGGCGCCAGGAGCCGTGCGCCGGCGCCCAGCCCGGTAAACCAGCCCGCGCTGGCGAGCGCGGTGCCCGCCACGAAGGCGCCCTTCGCGAGGCCGGCCTGCTGCGCGCCCACGGCGCCGACCAGGAGCACGGTGTCGATGTACACGTGCGGATTGAGCAGCGTGAAGGCGGCGGTCTGCGTCATCACGCGGCGAAGCGAACTCGGCCCGGCATTCGCATACGCCGCATGCAGTGCGGCAGGACGCAGCGCGCGGCGGCACGCGAAGGCGGCATAGGCCAGCAGGAACAGCGCGCCGGCAATGGTGAGCGCCGGCGCCAGCAGTGGCAGGCGTTCGAGCAGCTGCGCCATGCCGACGACGCCGACGGCGACCAGCACCGTGTCGGCCAGCGCGCAGAACAGGATGACCGGCCACACGTGCTCGCGTCGTAAGCCCTGGCGCAGCACGAAGGTGTTCTGCGCGCCAATGGCGACGATGAGGCCGAGCGTCAGGCCGAAGCCAGTGGCGAATGCGGGAAAGGCGAAGGAGTTCATGCGCCGATGATTGGCGCTGCGGCAGAATCAGTCGAGTTAACTTTTCTGCAGCTGCATTAGGAATACTTCATTGCTCGACTACCTGTCCCTGGCGGCCGTGGCGCAGGTGGTGCGCGAGGGCAGCTTCGAACGCGCGGCGCGTGCGCTGCACGTCACGCCCTCGGCGGTATCGCAGCGCGTGAAGCTGCTCGAAGACCGCCTGGGCCTTGCGCTGATCGTGCGCGGCTCGCCCTGCGTGGCGACCGAAGCGGGCGCCTGGCTGTGCCGGCACGTCGAGCAGGTCGGCATGCTCGAGCGCGATCTGCAGCGCGCCATGCCCGCCCTCGGCGCGCTCGATGCGTCCGGCCAGCGCATCACCTTGCGCGTGGCGGTCAACGCCGACAGCCTGGACAGCTGGTTCGTGCCCGCGATCGCGGCCTTCAGCGCGAGCGAGCCGGCCCTGCTCGACCTGAGCCTGGACGACCAGGAGCACACGGCCGAGTGGTTGCGCACCGGCGCCGTGCTGGCCGCCGTGACCGCCAGCGCCAAGCCCGGCCAGGGCTGCCGCAGCGTGCCGCTCGGCCAGATGCGCTACTTCGCCACCGCCAGCCCGGCCTTCAAGCGGAAGTACTTTGCCCGCGGCGTGACGGCCGAAGCGCTTGCCCGGGCGCCGAGCCTGGTATTCAACCGCAAGGACAAGCTGCAGGCGCAGTGGCTGCGGGCGGCCTGCGGCAAATCGGTCGAGACGCCGAGGCACTGGTTGCCCTCGCCGCAAGCCTTCGTGGCGGCCTGCGTCGCCGGCATGGGATGGGGCACGAACCCGGCGAGCCTGGTCGAGGCGCAACTGCGCGAGGGCTCGCTGGTCGAGCTGGTGCCGGGCGTGGATCTGCGGGTGCCGCTCTACTGGCATCACGTGCGGCTGAAGGTCCCGATGCTCGATCGGCTCACCGAGGCCGTGGTCGCCGCGGCGCGGGCCGGGCTGGAGCCGATCAAGGCCACCAGTGCCGCACCGTGACGGCGATCACCCGCGCCGCATGGCGCCGGAGGTCCGCGGGCGGCGACGCCGGCGAAGGTGGTGAAGGCGCCGGGTTCGGGAGCGGGCGCCGCAAGCTCGGCGTGATCAGGAAGAGACGAGGGGCCTGCCGGGGAGCAGGGCCTGGAAGGTGAGGGATTGGCATTGCCGGGCGCCTTGGTTTTCTCTTGGAGGGCGCCCCATGTTACCTGTATAAAAATATGGGGTATCCATTTAGCTC
>NZ_JAGGNU010000053.1 GCF_018614915.1 Variovorax paradoxus
GAAGTTCCTGCGCCAAATCGATCGCGAAACGCCCAAGGGCAAGACGCTGCACCTGATTGCCGACAACTACGCCACGCACAAGCACCCGGCCGTGCAGCAGTGGTTGGCCAAGCACCCCCGATTCGAAATGCATTTCACGCCCACCTCGGCGTCGTGGCTGAACATGGTCGAGCGCTTCTTCCGTGACATCTCCGAAAACCGGTTGCGCCGAGGCGTGTTCACAAGTGTGACCGAACTCGTGACCGCCATCGATGAATACGTCGGGCATCACAACACCGACCCCAAGCCGTTTATCTGGACCAAGAGCGCCCGCGACATCCTTCAAAAGGTCATTCGTGCCAACTCGCGCTTAAGTTCCAAACAGAACGCAACACTGCACTAGAAGTGCGGGAACGCGTAGGGCACGTCGAGCGTGACATCGCCCTGCGGCTCGGCCACGCAGGGCAGGATCCAGCCCTCGGCCTTCTCGTCGGCGCTCACGCCCGGCCATTCGATGCGATAGCGCACCTGGCCGGCCACCAGCTTGCAGATGCAGGTGCGGCAGGTGCCGTTGCGGCAGGAGCTCGGCAGCTCGATGCCGGCCGCATCGGCGGATTGCAGCAAGGTGCGATCGGGTTCGAGATCGACGTCGAACCCGCCGGGCTCGATGCGCGCCTTCATGGCGATGGGCCGGGCGAGCCCTGCCGGCGCTGCTCGCGCAGCATGAAGAGATAGAGGCTCTCGACCTTCTCGCGCGCCCACGGCGTCTTGCGCAGGAACTTGAGGCTGGAGGCCACGCTCGGGTCGCTGGTGAAGCAGCGCAGCGCAATCCGCTCGCCCAGGCCCTGCCAGCCGTAGTGCGCCACGAGCGCCGTCACGATGGCCTCGAGCGTGAGCCCGTGCAAGGGGTTGCGGGGCTGCGCCGTCGTCACTTGTTCTTGAGCTTGCCGCGCGGGATGACCGCGGTGGTGACCGTTCGGACCGGCTCGATGCCGCCGGCGCCCGGCGGCTTGGGCGGAGACGTGTCCTTCCTGGGTTTCTTGGTTTCCTTGTTGCTGCGCTGCTGACCCTTGGCCATGATGTTTCCTCCGGATAGGTGCGAATAGGCAAGGCAGTTTAGCGGCGCGGCGACAATACGGCCCTTTACCGCTCGTTCCCCTGCATTCATGTCCGACTACGAAGTTCGCCCCGCCACGATGCGCGATGCCAAGGCCATCGCCGAAGTCCATTCGGTCGCCGCCCGCGCCGCCTACACGGGCATCCTGCCCGAAGACCAGCTGCTTGCGCTGGCGCCGTCCACGCGCGAAGCGAAGTGGCGCGAGGCCATCGAGTTCAGCGAGCCGCAGGTGCACGTGGCGGTGCTGGGCGAGGAGGTGGTGGGCTTCGTCGGCTTCGACCGTTCCCGCGATCCCAAGACGCCCTCGACCACCGGCGAGATCTGGGCCATCTACGTCAAGCCCGAGCACTGGGGCAAGGGCGTCGGCGTGGCGCTGTGGGACGCGGCGCGCGACGGCCTGGAGGAAGAGGGCTGCACCCGCGTCACGATCTGGGTGCCGCTGCGCAACGACCGCGCCATGCGCTTCCACGAACTGGCCGGCTTCAAGCGCGAGATGAAGACCGCCAAGACCACCTCGATCGGCGGCGTCAAGATCGAAGAGATTCGCCTCAAGCGCGACGTCTGAAGGCGAAGCAGACCGATGGCCACCAGTCTGCTGCTGCTGCTCGACGACATCGCGACCGTTCTCGACGACGTTTCCATCCTCACCAAGCTTGCCGCCAAGAAGACCGCCGGCGTGCTGGGCGACGACCTGGCGCTGAACGCGCAGCAGGTCTCGGGCGTCAAGGCCGAGCGCGAGCTGCCGGTGGTGTGGGCGGTGTGCAAGGGTTCCTTCATCAACAAGGCGATCCTGGTGCCCGCGGCGCTGGCCATCGGCAGCTGGCTGCCCTGGCTGGTGACGCCACTCTTGATGATCGGCGGCGCCTTCCTGTGCTTCGAAGGCTGCGAGAAGCTCGCACACAAGTTCCTGCACAAGGCCGAACATGCGGCCGATACGGCGCGCCATGAAAAGGCTGTGGCCGACGCCGCGGCCGACGTGGTCGCCATCGAGAAGGACAAGATCAAGGGCGCGATCCGCACCGACTTCATCCTCTCGGCGGAAATCATCGCGATCACGCTGGGCACCGTGCAGGGCCAGTCCTTCGTGACGCAGCTGAGCGTGCTGGTCGGCATCGCGCTGGTCATGACGATCGGCGTGTACGGCCTGGTCGCCGGCATCGTGAAGCTCGACGACGCGGGGCTTCATCTGAGCAGGCGCGAGAACGCCGGTTCGCGCGCGCTGGGCCGCGGCATCCTGGCGGCGGCGCCCTGGCTCATGAAGGGCCTTTCCATTGCCGGCACCGCGGCCATGTTCCTGGTGGGCGGCGGCATCCTGGTGCACGGCGTGCCGGCCCTGGGCCATGCGGTCGAAGCCTGGGCCGGGACCGCGGGGGCGCTGGTCGGCGGGCTCGGATCGATGGGCGCCAATGCAGGCGTCGGCATCGTGGCCGGCGCCGTCGTGCTGGCCGTGGTGGAACTCGCGAAGAAGGGGCTCAGGAAGCGCTGAGTTCCTGGCCGGCTGCGGCCACGCGGCGCGCGATGGCCTCGACGCCGGCGTCAGAGAGGTCGTCGACCTGCAAGACCTGCCGCTCATCCCAGCGCGCGAAGTGGCTGGCCTGCGATCGCTTGTAGGCCGGGTCGTAGTGCAGCGCGGTCAGCTCCGCGAACAGCGCGGGCAGGTTGCGCTCGGCGGCCCACTGCTGCCAGCGCGTGATCACGGCCTTGCCATGCAGCTCCTTCAGCATCTCGAGCTGGCGGGCCAGCGCCCCGGGATCGTCGCCAAGGTAGGCGTAGTCGCGCAGCAGGTAGGCCAGTCGCGCTTCGGGCGTGGCGTCGATCTCGATCACGCGGCTCGCGCGCATGCGCTCCAGCAGCGCCGTCGGCAGGTTGAGGCGGCCGATGCGGCGGCTCTCGCCCTCGACGTAGAGCGGCGCCCGGGGATCGATGCGGTCCAGCAATTCGGCGATGCGCGTTTCGAAGGCGGTCTGCGAGGGCTGCGGGACGCCGGGGAGGGCGCCGAGCAGCGAGCCCTTGTGGGCGGCGAAATCTTCGAGGTCGAGGACCTGCGCGCCCTGCGCCGCCATGGCCTGCAGCACGCGCGTCTTGGCGCTGCCGGTGGCGCCGCACAGCACGCGCAGCTCGAGCTGCGGGCAGAGGGTATCGATCTGCGTGATCACGTGGCGGCGCCAGCTCTTGTAGCCGCCCGCGAGCTGCTGCGCGTCCCAGCCGACCAGGCGCAGCCAGGTCGTCATCGAGCCGCTGCGCAGGCCGCCGCGCCAGCAATAGATCAGCGGCTTCCAGTCGGCGGGCCGGTCGGCGAAGCGCTCCTTCAGGTGGCGCGCGAGGTTCGCGGCCACCATCGCGCCGCCGACCCGGCGCGCCTCGAAGGCGCCTTGCTGCTTGTAGAGCGTGCCGACGATGCGGCGCTCGTCGTCGTCGAGCACCGGGCAGTTGATCGCGCCGGGAATGTGGTCGATGGCGAACTCGGCCGGCGAGCGCGCATCGATGAGCACGTCGAAGCGCTGGCGGTCTGCGACGCGTACCGGATCCCGCATCAGCGGCCCCCGGATTTCTTCGCGCGCTGGAGCAGGTCGACCACGACCAGCGCCACGCCGAGCACCAGCGCGAACCAGCCGACCAGGTAGGCCCCGCCGATCGTCTCGCGCCAGCCGGGCGATTGCAGGAATTGAGGCGCGAGGAGCACTGCCGCGCCGATGAGGATGCAAAGAAGGCCGCGCTCGAGCATGCGCGGCGCTCTGGGGGATCTGGAAGCCATGCCCGAGTTTACGGGCGCCACCCCGCCGGGGCGGCAGCCCTGGCATAGCAGAAACCGGACGTGCGCGCACCAACTTCGGGCAAGCAAGGCCGGTTTCCGTGAACTACTTCCTTAGGAAATGTAAACCTAAGAACTACATTCTTAAGTATTAATTTTCATAAGAAAGAAGAGCAATGAACCGCGTTTTCCGAGTCGTCTGGAACCCGTCGCTGGCGCTGTGGGCCGTGGCATCCGAACTGGCACGCGGCGTCGGCAAGTCGAGCACGAAGGCGCCCGCCGTGGCCATGGTCCTGTTCGGCCTGGCCGGCACTGCCGCCGCCGATTGCGCAAGCACCGGCAGCCATGCCATCACCTGCACCGCCGGCACGCCGCAGACCTTCGTGGTCATCGGCGGCTACGACGCCACGCCCGGCGGCACGGTGGACGTGCAGCCCAACGCGGTGATCAGCACCACCGACCTGCCCGCCATCAGCATGGGCGACCACGGCACGATCCTGATCCAGCGCAATGCCACGGTGCAGAACCATGCCGCGGGCAGCGCCAACGGCCACTACGGCACCGGCGCCAACACCATCGAATTCCGCTCGGGCACCACGCTCACGGTCGAGGAGGGCGCCAAGGTCCTGTCCAACGGCACGGCCCACAACGCGGAAGCCATCAACCCGCACGGCAGCGGCAATCTGATCGTCAACCACGGCGAGATCCGCTCGCAGGCCGGCGGCGCCGCCATTTGGTTCGAAGCGTCGAGCGGCTCGAACACCGTGGTCAACGGCGTGACCGGCGTCATCGAATACAAGGGCGGCGCGGGCAACATCATGGGCGCCTCCGGCACCATGGCGATAGCCTTCACCAATCAGGGCCGGCTGATCGGCTCGATGAACTTCGCCGGCGGCAACGACACCCTCAACGTCTACACCGGCTCGTCCATCACCGGCACCATCAACGGCGGCGGCGGCAACAACCTGCTGACCCTGAACGGCACCGGCACCGACACCTTCGCCCAGACGATCTCCGGCTTCCAGACGCTGGTGAAGAACGACAGCGGCACCTGGACCTTCAACAACGCGCTGCCCGGCTCGGGCATCACCAGCACGCGGGTGGCCGGCGGCACGCTGATCCTCGGCGCCAGCGCCAGCAGCTACACGGGCAGCATGACGGTCGACGCGGCCGGCACCCTGCAGACCAGCGCGCAATTCGCGCCGTCGGCCATCACCGACCACGGCCTCGTGCGCTTCGCGCAGCCGAACGATGCGATCTATACGGGGCTGCTCTCCGGCACCGGTGGCATCGAGAAGTCCGGCGCCGGCCGCCTGACCCTGACGCGCGACCAGGCGATCAGCGGCACGACGACCATCAACGCCGGCATGCTGCAACTCGGCGACGGCGGCACGGCCGGCATGGTCGGCGGCCCGATCGTCGACAACGCGGCGCTGGTCGTGAACCGGTCGAACGCGGTCGGCTTCGGCGCGCCGATCAGCGGCACGGGCAGCGTCACGCAGCTCGGCGCCGGCACCACCACCTTCACCGCCGACAACAGCTACGCCGGTGGCACCACCATCAGCGCCGGCACGCTGCAGTTGGGCGATGGGGGCACCAGCGGCAGCGTCGTCGGCGACATCGTCAACAACGCGACCCTGGTCGCGAACCGCTCGAACACGCTGAACCTGGCGGGCGCGATCAGCGGCAGCGGCGCGCTGCGCCAGATCGGCAGCGGCACGACCGTGCTCTCGGGCGCCAACAGCTACGGCGGCGCGACCACCGTCGAGGCCGGCAGCTTGAAGGCGGCCGCGGCCCATGCCTTCAGCGCCGCGTCCGATCACACGGTGGCCGCGGGCGCCACGCTCGACACGGCAGGCTTCGACCAGCGCGTGGCTTCGCTGCGCAACGCAGGCACCGTCAACCTGCTGAGCGCGACCGCCGGCAGCACCCTGACCGTCACCGGCGCCTATGTCGGCAACGGCGGCGTGTTGAATCTCGGCACGGTGCTCGGCGGCAGCAATAGCCTGAGCGACCGCCTGGTGCTGAGCGGCCCGAGCGCGAGCGCCAGCGGCAGCACCACGGTGCGCATCATCAACCTGGGCGGTCTCGGCGCACAGACTACCGGCAACGGCATCGAGGTGGTGGGCGCGCGCAACGGCGCCACCACCACGGCCCAGACCAGCAAGGACGCCTTCGCGCTGGCCAACGGCCACGTCGACGCGGGTGCCTACGAATACCGCCTGTATGCGGCCGATGCCCAGGGCGCGGGCGAGAACTGGTACCTGCGCTCGGAGACGACGTTGGCCCCGCCGGTCGCCCAGCCCGACGCGCCCACCACCACCACCGCGGACACGACCGTCAAGCTGGTCTTGCCGCTCGCGACCGTGCCGACCTACCGCGCCGAAGTGCCGCTCTTCGCCGCGCTGCCGGCGCAGCTGCGCCAAGCCGACCTCGGCATGCTCGGCAACCTGCACCGCCGCATCGGCGACGAGGCGGCCGGCGACGCCGGCACGCGCCGGTCGTGGGCGCGCGCCGTCTACAGCGATCTCGACATCCGCCAGGGCGGCGTCGCCGCCGCGCAGAGCCGCGGCCACGTGAGCGGCCTGCAGGCCGGCACCGACCTGCTGGCGAGCGGCAACTGGCGCGCCGGCCTCTACGTCGGCTTCCTCGACGGCGGTGCCGACGTGAGCGGCAATGCACGCGGCATCATCGGCAGGGTCGGCAGCACCGACCTGCAGTCGCGCTACCTCGGCGGCTACGCCACCTGGGCCGACGCCGGCGGCCTGTATGCCGACGCCGTGCTGCAGGCCGGCAGCCACCGCTACACCGTGCGTCCCGACGGAAACTCGAATGCATCGGGCAAGGCCAACAGCCTCACGGCCTCGATCGAAGCCGGCAAGTCCTTCCCGCTGGCCGAGAGCTGGCAGATCGAGCCGCAGGCGCAGCTGATCTACCAACGCAGCCGCTTCGACGACGTGCTGATCGGCGGCGCCAACGTGCGGCAGGATGCCGATGGCGGCTGGATCGGCCGCCTGGGGCTGCGAATCAAGGGCGACATCGCCACCGGCGCCGGCCGGCTGCAGCCCTATGCGCGAGTCAATCTGTACCACGCGAGCGCGGGCGCCGACGGCGCCGAATTCATCGGCCCCGCGGCCGCCACCCGCATCGCGAGCGCCAGCGGCTACAGCTCGGCCGAAGTGGCGGGCGGCTTCACGCTGGCCGTGACGCCCACCACCAGCCTCTACGGCGAACTGGGACACTTGTTCAGTCTCGGCGGGGATGCCCGCGTCAAGTCGTCGGTGCAGGGCTCGGTGGGGGTGAAGCTGCGCTGGTAGTTGAATCCTGACGAACTGTCGCCAAAATCTCGCGACATCTGACGACCCGGCACCATGCGCCCCGAGCGAGGTGTCGGCAATGAACAGGTCTTACAGAAGTATTTGGAATCGTGCGCTGGGTGCGTGGGTCGCGGCGCCGGAATGCGCCAAAGGCTGCGGCAAATCCGGCGGCGGGGTTGTGCGCGTGGTCTGTGCAGCGGGGCTGGCGATGCTTTTAGCTACCTCAGGTGTTGACGTGTATGCCCAATTGGATGGGCGTGATGGAGCTAGCGCCTGGGCGGGACGACTAGGCACAACATGGGGCGTTGGCGGGGCCGGAGGGACCAGTCCTTTTGGCATCAACGGCGGCCAGGGCGGCGATGGCTCATTCAGCGCCAGCCTAACGCCGGACGGTAGCGCCATCGATTTCAATTATTCAATGCTTGGCCTCCCTGGCCAAGGTCCGTTTGGAGGCCAGGCAGGGATCAGCGACGGATTTTTCAATCTCAAAAGCTCGGGCGGCGGTGGGATATCGAGCGGGGGAGGTGGTGGCGGTTATGAGTTAGACGTGGGGACGCCGTTCCCTGGCGGCGGCGGCGGAGGAGGAGGAGCCACGGCTGTGGCCCTGTTCGACAGCCGGGCCGTGATCTCGTCGGAGCTGAGAGGAGGCAACGGCGGTGCGGGTGGCGACGCAACGATTTCGGCAGCGCCCGGCGGCGGGGGAGGCGGCGGCATCGGTGCATGGGTGCGCCGCGGCGCTTTGTCGGTTGCTGCTGGCGCAAGCGTCGCAGGCGGAAACGGTGGAAGAGGAGGCCGCGGACCATTTAATAGCAGTGCAGGCGGCAGCGGCGGCACTGGCGCACACGCCATTGACATAGCGAACGGGGACTTGACCATCGATGGAACCGTCCGAGGTGGAACGGGTGGAGATGGGGATTTCTTCTATTGGAACGTTGTCAGCGGATCGGGCGGCCCGGGAGGAGCCGGCGTCGTCGGCCACTCCGCAACGATCACGATCCATGGCGCGGCCAATGTACAAGGCGGCAGCGGCGGGGCCGCGCGCGAAATGAATCTGCAGGATTACCCAACGCAACAGGGAACGCCCGGCCTTGGCGGCGCCGGCATCACCGGCAGCAACCTGACCATCATCAACAGCGGCCGCATCTCGGGCGGACAGACAGGCAGCTACGGGTCGGCTGCGACGCCGCCCGCTGCCAACGCCATCGAGTTTCTCGACGTCCCCGGCAGCGTCAACCGCCTCACGCTCCTGGCTGGCTCCAACATCATTGGCAACGTCGTCGCCCGCGCGGCAGACACCCTCGAGCTGAGCGGCAGCACCAACGACGGATTCGACCCCGTGCCTTACCAGGGCTTCGGCAGCTTCATCAAGACCGGCAGCTCGACCTGGACCGTGACCCAGGACACCTCGGCCGTCACGCCCTGGATCGTGCGCGAGGGCGCGCTGTCCATCTCGTCGGACGCGCGCCTGGGCGCGACCACGGGCGGCCTCGCGCTCGATGGCGGAACCTTGCAGGCCACCGCCGACATCACGAGCTTGCGCGCCGTTGTCCTCGGTGCGAGCGGCGGCAGCATCCTGACCGACGCCGGGACGATGCTGCGTCTCGGCGGCACGCTGAGCGGCGGCGCGCTGATCAAGAACGGCGCCGGCACCCTCGATCTGACAAGCGCGAACACCTACGCCGGCGGCACCACGGTCAGCGGCGGCACGCTGCGCGTGAACAATGCCGGCGGCAGCGCCACCGGTACCGGCGCCGTCACGGTCAGCGCCGCGGCGACGCTGGCGGGCAACGGCGGCATCGCCGGTCCGGTCACCATCGCCAACGGTGGACATCTGGCGCCGGGCAACAGCCCGGGCACGCTCCATACCGGCGCACTCACGCTGGCGCCGGGTGCCGTCCTCGACTATGAGCTGGGCCAGGCCGGTACTGCCGGCGGCGCCTTCAACGACCTCATCAACGTGAACGGCGATCTGGCGCTCGACGGCACGCTCAACGTCACGACCCCGGCCGGCGGCAACTTCGGGCCCGGCGTGTACCGGCTCATCAACTACACCGGTGGCCTCACCGACAACGGGCTCGACATCGGCAGCGTGCCCGGCGCGGCTTCGCAACTTCACGTGCAGACCTCGATCGCCAAGCAGGTCAACCTGATCAACGGGCTGACGCTGAATTTCTGGGATGGCGGCACCGCCGGCAACTACAACAACGCCGCCGTCAACGGCGGCAGCGGCACCTGGCGCGCCGGCGCACCCAACGAAGGCTGGACCGGCACCGACGGCTTGCTCAACGCGCCGTGGGCTGCCGACGGTTTCGCGGTCTTCCAAGGCGTGCCGGGCACGGTGATGGTCGACAACGGCAACGGCGCCGTCCGCTTCAGCGGTGCGCAGTTCGCGGTAGACGGCTACAGCGTGATCGGCGACGCACTGCGCACCGACACTGCCAACACCATCATCCGCGTCGGTGACGGCAGCTCGGGCGGCGCGACGACCACGGCCGCCATCCATGCACCGATCGTCGGCAGCGGCGGCATCGAGAAGCAGGATCTCGGCACGCTGATCGTTTCGGGCGCCAACACCTACAGCGGTGCCACGGCGGTGCGCAGCGGCACGCTGCGCACCGCCGCCGACCACAGCTTGAGTGCCGTGTCGGCGCACACCGTGAGCGCGGGCGCCACGCTCGATCTTGCCGGCCACAGCCAGAAGATGGCCGCGCTCGACAACGGCGGCACTGTCTCACTGCGCGGCGCAGCGCCCGGCACCACACTCACCGTGACCGGCGCTTACGTCGGACGCAATGGCACGCTGCAGCTGAGCACCGCGCTCGGCGCGAGCGGGCCGTCCGACCGACTCGTGCTCGATGGCCCGGGCGCCAGCGCGAGCGGCCATACCAGCGTGCAGATCAGCAACCTCGGCGGCTTGGGCGGTCTGACCACCGGCCACGGCATCGAAGTGGTGAGCGCGACGAACGGCGCCACCAGCACCGCGCAGACCACCAAGGACGCCTTCAGCCTGGCCGGCGGCCGCGTCGACGCCGGCGCCTATGAGTACCGCCTGTTCGCCGCCGATGCGAACGGTGCGGGCGAGAACTGGTACTTGCGATCCAGCACCGCGGCGTCCCCGAGCGTCGCGCCACCGGTCGCCGAAACGTCGCCGGCTCCATCACCGCCCTCGGTCCCCACCTACCGTACCGAAGTCCCGCTCTTCGCCGCGCTGCCCGCGCAACTGCGCCAGGCCGACCTGAGCATGCTCGGCAACCTGCACCGCCGCACCGGCGACGACGACGCGAGCGCGCAGGCGCTCGCCAGCCTGGGGCCGGTCGCCACGCCGCCATCGAACGAGCGCCGCGCCTGGGCGCGCGTGGTCCATGCCGACCTGGACATCCGGCAGGGCGGCACGGTCAGCCCGGCGAGCAAGGGCAGCGTGAAGGGCGTGCAGGGCGGCACCGATCTCTTCGTGTCGGGCAGCGGCGACTGGCGCGGCGGCATCTACCTGGGCTCGCAGGAAGGGCGCGTGGAGGTCAGCGGCTCTGCCAGCGGGCTGTGGCGCGCGGTCGGCAGCACCGAGCTGCGCGCGCGCTATCTCGGCGCCTACGCCACCTACGAGAACGCCACCGGCTTCTATGCCGACGCGGTGCTGCAGTACGGCACGCACCGCTACAACGCCAAGCCCTTGGGCGGGCTCTCGGTGCCGGGCAAGGGCAGCAGCCTGACGGCGGCGTTCGAAGTCGGCCAGGCCTTCGCACTGGGCAGAGGCTGGACGCTGGAGCCGCAGGCCCAGCTGATGTACCGCCGCGCGAAGCTCGATGACGCCGTGCTCTTGCGCGCCCAGGTGCAGCAGGACGATGCCGACGGTTGGATCGCCGGCCTGGGCCTGCGCGTGAAGGGCGACTTCGCGACCTCGGCCGGTCGCCTGCAGCCCTACGCGCGCATCAGGGTGCAGCACGACAGCGGCGGCAGCGACATGGCGCGCTTCATCGGTCCGGCTGCCGCGACCGAGATCCGCAGCGGCGCGGGCTACACCGCGGCCGAGCTGTCGGGCGGCTTCACGCTCTCGCTCAGCCGGTCCACCAGCCTGTACGGCGAGGTCGGCAAGCTCTTCAGTGCGGGCGGCAGCAACAAGGTCAAGTCGGGGGTGCAGGGCTCGCTGGGCGTGCGGGTCCGCTGGTAGCGGCGGCGGTTTTGTTCAAATAGCGGTTCCACCGCCATACCGCCGACCCATGGGATCCATCCGCCATCGCCTCCTTGCCGCTTCCGTACGAACCATTGCCCCTTTTCTGCTGACCGTCGCCGCGACGGGCGCAGCCGCTCAGCAGGATGCGGACCGCTTCCCGGCCGCCGCCATGAGCTTCCTCGGCACCGAGTTGCCCGCGATGGAAACGGCCATCGCCAACAAGGACCGCGACTACTTCGAAGATGCGATGGGCCGCATGATCGATTTTTCCGACAGCTGGGGCTTCAAGACGCGCGCCAACCCGGCGCTCGCGCGCTATCCGATGTGCACCGAAGCGGTGACCGATTTCCTCGTGGTGGGCCTGTGCCGTTTCAAGCTCTCGGCCGACACCTGCCAGCCGCTCCTGACCACGAACTTCAACACCAACCTGCAGCGCTGCCGCGAGCTGGCTGCGCGCAACTGAGAGAGACGCCATGGACTACGCCCGCTACCAGACCCTCGCGATCACGCGCCGCGGCGCCGGCGGAGCGGTGCTCGACATCCAGATGCGCGCGCAGAACGGCAAGCTGCCCACGGCGGGCCACGACGGCCACCGCGAGCTGGCCGAGATCTGGCGCGACGTGTCGGCCGACGACACCGTGCGCTGCGCCGTGCTGCGCGGCGAGGGCATGGGCTTCTCGGGCGGCGGCGACCTCGCGATGGTCGAGCAGATGGCCACCGACGATGCCGTGCGCGTGCGCGTCTGGAAGGAGGCGCGCGACCTGGTCTACAACCTCGTCAACTGCGACAAGCCGATCGTGAGCGCGATGCACGGGCCGGCCGTCGGCGCGGGCCTGGTCGCGGGCCTCTTGGCCGACATCTCGATCGCGAGCAAGGGCGCGAAGATCGTCGACGGCCACACGCGGCTGGGCGTCGCGGCGGGCGACCATGCGGCGATCGTCTGGCCGCTCCTGTGCGGCATGGCGAAGGCCAAGTACTACCTGCTGCTGTGCGAAGCCGTGAGCGGCGAGGAAGCCGAGCGCATCGGCTTGGTCTCGCTCGCGGTGGAAGAGACCGAGCTGCTGCCGCGCGCCTACGAGATCGCCGACAAGCTGGCGGCCGGCAGCCAGAGCGCGATCCGCTTCACCAAGTACGCGCTCAACAACTGGCTGCGCCTGGCCGGCCCGAGCTTCGACGCCTCGCTGGCGCTCGAGTTCATGGGCTTTGCCGGGCCCGACGTGCGCGAAGGCGTGGCTTCGCTGCGCGAGCGCAGGGCGCCGCACTTTTCCTAAGCGAGCTTGAGGCCCTGCACCGCCTGCAGCAAGGCCGTGCGCGCCTGGCCCAGCACCATGCCCTTCCACTCGTCGTTGTCGCAGTAGAAGGCGTCGCGCAACTGCTGGCGAATGCAGCGTTGCTGCTCGGCCGGTGCTTGCGGGTGGCTCCGCAGCCAGGTGTCGGCGCGCAGGCGGTTCAGCACTTCGAGGTCGGGCAGGGTGCCGAACTCCAACCCCATCAGCGCCGCGCTGACCTGTGGGCACTCGTCGTAGATGGCAGAGACCACCGGCCCCGACACGTCGGCCGAGGCCGACTGGCCCTCGAAGGGCGCGAACACATCGGTGCCCCACCAGGCGCGCGCCTGCGCCAGGCCGTCCGGGCGGCCGGGGTAGATCTTCTCGCCGTGGCCGTAGGGGCCGAGCCCGGTGTGGATGTCGATCCAGCCGATGTGCGTGGCGGATGCGCCGAACTTCCGCAGGATGCCGCGCATGGTGCGGTTGCTCCACGACGGCGCCTTGCCGCCGTAGAACAGGCCGTCGGGCGAGACGTACTGGCCGGTCGTGACGGCAGCACGGTAAGCGCGCATGCCGTGCGTCTCGATGTAGGTGGCCATCGCCGCTTCGTCGGCGGCTGTGGGCGGCCAGGCGGCCGGCAGCACGAAGGGCTCGACTTCCGCATAGGCGGTGTTGACCGGCAGCGGCGCAGCGAAGTCGATGTGGTTGCGGTTCAGGTCGATGTTGTCTTCGTTGGTGCGGTGCAGGTGCGAGAAGCCGTGCGGATTGACCGCATGCACCAGCAGCAGCCCGACGCCTGCCTGCTCGAGGCGCGAGAGCAGGTCGGCATCGTGCAGCGTTGCGATCTGGCAGCCCGAACCGCAGAAGCCCTCGGGCCCGTGCGTGCCGGAGCTGACGATCAGGAGCCGGGCTGCACCCGGCGTGCCGAGATAGGCCGTGTCGGTGGCGAGCGTCTCGCCAAGGGCGCCGCGGTGGGCCTCGAGCACGAAGGATTCGATGCGCCCCCCGCGTGCCGCGGCGGCATCGAGGAACTTGCGGCGCGCTTCGGCGTAGGTGCCGGAGAAATGGCGGGTGGCGGCGCTGCTATGCACGGGCGGTCCCGGAAACGGGTTCGTCGTCCGGCCGATGGGCCGCGAGGTCGTCGATGTCCTTGCCGGTGAAGTCCTTGAGCCACAGCAGGCCGACCAGCGAGACCAGCGTCATCGCGAACAGGTACCAGGCCGGCGCCAGCTTGCTGCCCGTGGCATTGACCAGCCAGGTGCTGACGAAGGGAGAGAAGCCGCCGAACAGCGAGACGCCCACGCTGTAGACCAGCGACATGCCGCTCGCGCGCACATGCTTGGGAAACATCTCCGGCAGCATCGTGATCGCGGGCACGGTCTGCAGCACGAGCGCGGTGCTCAGCAGGCCCACCACCGTGAACAGCACGGCCGGCGTGGGCGACAGGTTGAGCCACAGGAAGCCCGGATAGATCATGAGCATCATCGCGATGCGGCCCCGGACGATCAGCGTCTTGCGCCCGGCGCGGTCGGACCAGAGGCCGACCAGCGGCGCGAGCACGAACGACAGCAGCCCGGTGAGCACGGCGCCGAGCAGCGCCACCGTCGGCGGCAGGCCCAGCTCGCGCACCGCATAGGTGGGCATGTAGAAGGTCACGACGTAAGCGGCGGCGGTGCCGCCGGTGATGGCGAGGATGGCCGACAGCACCGTCTTCCCATGCTCGCCGCACACTTCAGCGATGCTGCTGCGGCGTGGTGCGGCGCCGGCCGGCTCGGCCTTCACGTCGAGCGACTCCTCGAGGTGGCGGCGGATGTACATGCCCACCGGCGCGATCAGCATGCCGACGAAGAAAGGCACGCGCCAGCCCCAGCTTTCCATGCCCTGCGGCCCGAGCCAGAACGAGAGCCCGCCCACCACCGCGGCGCCGAGCAGGATGCCCAGGCCTTGGCTCGCGAACTGCCAGCTCGCCAGGTAGCCGCGGTTGGCCGGCGTCGCGTGCTCGACCAGGAGAGTGGTGGACGCACCCACCTCGCCGCCGGCCGAGAAGCCCTGGATCAGCCGCGCCGCGACGATGAGCACCGGCGCTGCGACGCCGATCTGCGCATAGGTCGGCGTCAGCGCGATCATGGCGCAGCCCAGCGCCATCAGGAAGATCGTCAGCGTCATCGCCTTCTTGCGGCCGGCGCGGTCGGCGTAGGCGCCGATCAGGATGCCGCCGAGCGGCCGCATGATGAAGCCGACGCCGAAGCTCGCCACCGTCAGCAGCAGCTGGCCGTAGCTGTCGAAGGTCGGGAAGAAGAGCTTGCCGATCACCAGGGCCAGAAAGCCGTAGACGGTGAAGTCGAAGAACTCGAGGGCGTTGCCAATGGTGGTGGCGACGATGGTCTTGCGTCGGCCGATCGGCGTGGTTGGGGTGGTCAAGGGAACTCCTCTTGTTGGTTGCTTCTCGCGCCGGCGATGCTAACTGGATAGCGCTGCGCGCGGGGTCGGCCAGCCCGACGCCTGCGAATGGGTTAACTTCCGCCCCATGTCACTTCAACCCATCGAAATCGAAACCGGCCCCCAACCCACTGCCACCGTGCTCCTCATGCACGGCCTCGGCGCCGACGGCAACGACTTCGTGCCGATCGCGAACGAGCTCGACCTGTCGGCCGTCGGGCCGGTGCGCTTCGTGTTTCCCAACGCGCCGGTGATGCCGGTCACCATCAACGGCGGCTACCGCATGCCGGCCTGGTACGACATCCTCGGCGCCGATCTCGCGAAGCGCGAGGACGAAGCCGGCCTGCGCCGCTCGCAGGCCGCGATCGAGGCGCTGATCGCGAACGAGAAGGCGCGCGGCATCCCGGCCGGGCGGATCGTCGTCGCCGGCTTTTCCCAGGGCTGCGCAATGGCGCTCCTGACCGGGCTGCGCCATGCCGAGCGGCTGGCCGGCATCGTCGGCCTGTCCGGCTACCTGCCGCTGGCCGCGACCACCGCCGCCGAGCGCGATGCGGCCAACCGCGACACGCCGATCTTCCTGGGCCACGGTACGCGCGACGGCGTGGTGCCGATCGCGCGCGCCACCGCTTCGCGCGACGCGCTGGCCGCGCTCGGCTACGCGGTCGAATGGCACGAGTACCCGATGGAGCACTCGGTGTGCATGGAAGAGATCGCGGATCTCAACCGCTTTCTGCTGCGCGTGCTGGCCTGAGGATTTCGCCCTAGCAGAAAGGGCGATCTGCCGTCAAATACCGCTGCCAGCACGCCGTGCGCGGCCGTGCTACCTTCCGCCCAATAAAGATTCACGGGTCATAACGACATGAGCAAACTGCACGAGCGCCTGGGAGCGCTCACACCCGCGCGCCTGAAGGGAGTCCGTAGAGGCATCGAGAAAGAAAGCCTTCGTGCCGAGCCCGACGGCAAGCTCGCGCTGACGCCGCATCCGGCCGCGCTCGGTTCGGCGCTGACCCATCCGCACATCACCACCGACTTCAGCGAATCGCAGCTGGAGCTCATCACCGGCGTGCATGCCGACGTGGAGGCGTGCCTGGCCGAACTCGCGCGCATCCACCAGTTCACCTACCGCGTGCTGCATGAGTCCGGCGACGAGCGGCTGTGGGTCTCCAGCATGCCCTGCGGCCTGCCGACCGACGAGACCATACCGATCGGGCGCTACGGTTCCTCGAACGTGGGGCGTGCCAAGAGCGTCTACCGAATGGGCCTGAGCCACCGCTACGGCCGGCGCATGCAGACCATCTCGGGCATCCACTACAACTGGTCGCTGCCCGAGGTGTCGAGCGAGCAGTACTTCGCGCTGATCCGCAACTTCCGCCGCCACGCCTTCCTGCTGCTCTACCTGTTCGGCGCATCGCCGGCGCTGTGTTCGAGCTTCGTGGCCGGCCGGCCACACGAGCTGCAGCCGATCGGCGAAGGCAGCATGCACATGCCGCACGGCACCTCGCTGCGCATGGGGCGCCTGGGCTACCAGAGCGAGGCGCAGGCCTCGCTGGCCGTGAGCTACAACAGCCTCGACGGCTACGGCGCCTCGCTGCAGGACGCGCTCACGCGGCCCTGGCCGGCCTACGAGACCATCGGCATTCGCAATCCCGGCGGCGAATACAACCAGCTCGCCACCAGCCTGCTGCAGATCGAGAACGAGTTCTACGGCACGATCCGCCCCAAGCGCGTGATCTACCCCGGCGAGCGGCCACTGCATGCGCTGCGCGAGCGCGGCGTCGAGTACGTGGAGGTCCGCCTGATGGACCTCGATCCCTTCGAGCCGGTCGGCATCGCCGCGCCCACCATGCGCTTTCTCGACGTGTTCCTGCTGCACTGCCTCCTGGCCGACAGCCCCCCCGACACGCGCGAGGAGATCGGTGAGCTGGCCCACAACCAGCACCTCACGGCCGCGCGCGGCCGCGAGCCCGGGCTGCAGCTGCAGCGCGGCGGGCGCGAGGCGCCGCTCACCGAATGGGGCGCCGAACTGCTGGAGCAATTCGCGCCCGTCGCCGCCGCGCTCGACGCCGCACACGGCGGCAGCCGGCATGCAGAGGCGGTGCAGGCGGCAGAGAAAGCCCTGCGCGACCCGGCCACCCTGCCTTCCGCGCGCGTGCTCGAGGCGATGGCGAACTCGCACGACAACTCCTTCGTCGGCTTCGTGCGGGCGCAGTCCGAACGCACGCGCGCCGAGCTGCTGGCCTTGCCTTTCTCGGCCGAGGAGCTGGCGGACTTCGAACGCACGACGCAGCGCTCGCTCGATGCCCAGAAGGAGATCGAGGCGAACGACAGCATGCCCTTCGAGACCTATCGCGAGCAGTACGTGTCGCCCGCGCGCCTGGGCTTCAAGAACCACTGGGCGGAAACGCCGGCTTTTGCTATGAGCCAGCCCGCGGGCTTGTGAAGCGGAACAGGTCCTTGGGGTCGCCCGCGGGAGGGACGAGCGCGATGTCCTGCCCCGCGCCCTGTTGCAGCGCCAGCGCGTGGATCAGGCGCAGCGCGGAGTAGTCCTCCAGCGCAAAGCCCACCGAGTCGAACACCGTCACCTGGTCCTCGCTCTGCCGGCCGGCCTCGGCGCCGGCGAGCACGCGCCACAGCTCGACCACCGGGAAGCCGGGCGCCATCTGCTGGATCTCGCCCTCGACCCGCGTCTGCGGCTCGTACTCGACGAACACGCGCGCGGCGCGCAGCACCTCCGCATGCAGCTCGGTCTTGCCGGGGCAGTCGCCGCCGACCGCGTTGAGATGCATGCCCGGCTCCAGCATCTCGGGCGTGACGATGGTGGCGCGCGCCTTGCGCGCCGTCAGCGTGCTGACGATCTCCGCGCCGCGCACTGCCTCGGCGATGCTCGCGGCACGCTGCACGCGCAAGGCCGGAAAAGCCGCCAGGTTGCGCACCAGCTTGTCCGTCGCCTGTGGGTCGATGTCGTAGACCCGCAGTTCGTCGATGCCCAGCAGCGTGTGGAAGGCCAGGGCCTGGAACTCGGCCTGGGCGCCGTTGCCGATCAGGGCCATGCGGCGCGCGCCCGGCCGGGCCACGGCCTGCGCGGCCAGCGCCGACATGGCGGCCGTGCGCAGCGCGGTGGCGAGCGTGAGCTCCGACAGCAGCACCGGGTGGCCGGTCTCCACCTCCGCCAGCACCCCGAAGGCCATCACCGTCGGCAGGCCATGCGCCGTATTGCCGGGGTGGCCGTTGACGTACTTGAAGGCGTAGCGGCGCGCGTCCGACACCGGCATCAGCTCGATCACCCCGACCGCCGAATGGCTGGCCAGCCGGGCCGACTTGTCGAATTCGGGCCAGCGCAGGAAATCTTCCCGGATCGCGTCAGCCAAATCCTGCAGGAAACGGGGTATTCCGACGGCCTGAATCAAGTCCGAAAGCGTTTGGATGTCCACGAAGCGGGTCATTGCCATTTTTTTGAAAAACTTCCGTGCTACTCAGGTAGGCCTATGCCTACCTGCATTGGACTCGATGACTCACCGCGGCCTCGCGGTCGCAACGCATGATGACATCAAGGCCTGCCCCACTGGATTCGCATCTTGCACCGCCCCATGACTTTCAAGACCTACCTGGTCGAGGACAACGCCGTTATTCGTGAGAACCTCGTCGGATTCCTCGAAGACATCGCAGACGCCACCGTCGTCGCCCATGCGACAGGGGAGGCGGAGGCGGTGGATTGGCTGCGCAAGCATCGCGACAGCTGGGACGTGGCGATCGTCGATCTGTTCCTCGACCAGGGCAACGGGCTGGGCGTGGTCGATGCCTGTCGCGAGCGCGCACGACATCAGAAGGTGGTGGTGCTGAGCAACTACGCCACGCCCGACATGCGGGCACGCACCAAGGCGTTGGGCGCCGATGCCTTCTTCGACAAATCGGCCGAGATCGATCTCCTGCTCGACTATTGCGAGAGGCTGAGCCACCGGGACAGCTGAGGCGGGGTTTCCCCGCCACTGGAAATCTTCTCTCTTGACCTAGAGTGCACTGGAGCATTTCCAATGGAATTCACCGGGTCGTCCGGTGAACACGGGAAATACACCATGAACGCCATCGAGAACAAGGGATTCATCCAGGGCATCCACGCCGAACTCGGCAAAGGCAACGGCAAGCCTTTCGTCGACAGCCTCGCCGAGGACTTCCGCTGGATCATGAAGGGACGCACGGCCTGGTCGCGCACCTACGAGGGCAAGAAGGTCGTGCAGGACGAACTGCTCAAGCCCCTGTACGCGCAGTTCGAGGGCCGCTACCTCAACACGGCCGAGCGCTTCATCGCCGAAGGCGACCTCGTCGTCGTGCAGTGCAGCGGCGAGGTCGCCACCCGCAGCGGCAAGCGCTACGACAACCAGTACTGCTTCATCTACCGGCTGGCCGGCGGCAAGGTGGTCGAGCTCACGGAGTACCTCGACACCGCACTCGTCGACCAGGCACTGGAGGCACCGGCGCGTGCCGGGTAGCCTGTTGCGCATCGGCGAACTGGCCGCGCGCACGGGGCGCAGCGTGCATGCCATCCGCTGGTACGAGGCCCAGGGCCTGGTGCCCGGCGTGGCGCGCGACGAAGGCGGCAGGCGCGTCTACGGCGAGCTGCACGTACGATCGCCGAGATGCGCGAGTACACGGCGCTGGTGATGCAGGGCAGCCGCACGCTGCGCCAGCGCCGCGACATGCTGGCCGCCCACCGCCAGCGCGTGAACGACACCATCGCGCAGTGGCGGCGGGCGTTGACGCTGGTCGACAGGAAGATCGACTTCTACGACGCCTGGATGGAGACCGGCCAGCGGCCGCCGCTGATCCCGGCCGACACGCCGCGCGCCGTGCGCAAGAACGCGCTGCCTGCGCTCGCGATCAGGAAGCGATGAAGGCGGCCTCTAGACCGTTGCGCTGCCGTCCTTTCGGATCGACTCGCGCTCGCGGCGCTTGTTCTGGCGGCCCAGCGCGTTGTCGAGTGCGCGCTTGAGCTTGTCGGCGGCGCCGCGGAAGGCCTCGTCGAGATTCGATGCATGCTGCGTCACGAACACCGGCTGATGGCGCGCGAGCCGCGCCTCCATCGCGCAGCGCTTGTCGCCGACGCCATCGGCCTCGTGGTTCTCGTCGCTCAGGTGCACCTCGACCCGTGTCAGATCGGGCCCGAAACGGAGCAAGGCCTGCCTGATTTCCTCGCTGGCCCAGCGTTCCAGGGCGTCCTTGTTCTCGACGCCGTTGCTGGTATTCACTTGTATCTGCATGTCAGCACCCTTTCGCGTTCATCTGCGGATGAACAAGACAGACTTTGCGCTCAACCGGGCTTGCCTGGGTAAGCATTTGGAGCATGCAGCGGCGGGAATATTCGGGCCGTCAGGGGAGCGAAACGCGGTTCATCGTGGCCGGATTGGCCTCGATGCTCTTGACCGTGCCGCCGGGCTCGAACACCACCTGGTACTCGGACCAGGTGTCCAGCCAGTAGCGCCACACGGGGACGTCGAGTTTCGGGTTTTCGCTGCTGATCGGGTAGCCCAGGGCCATCAACACCTGCTCGCGCGTCATGCCGACCGTCACCTTCATGGCGGCGATGGCCGCGCGCGTCTTTTCAGGGTAGCCGGCCAGCTTGATCTTCGGATCCTCGGTCACGACGTAGCGCTGCCCGAAGGGAATGCTCGGGATGTCGCGGCTGTAGTCGTTCTTGAGCCGCTGCGGGCGGCCGCCGATGTCCATGTCGACCCAGCGGAAGTCGTAGCCCGTGATGCGCGCGGGGGTGCCGGCGGCCACGATGCTCATGCCCTGTTCGTCGTAGTTGATGTCGCTGATCTGCTTGCCGTAGCTGCGCATGTTGCAGCACAGGTAGCCGTTGATCATCGGGCCCTGCGGCGGCGGGGGGCGTTGGGCGTGGGCCGCGGACAGGGGAAGGGTGGCCGCCAGGACGGCGGCCAGGGCAAAGCGCTGGAACATCGGGACTCCCTCGTTGGATGTTGTCGGTCGCCGCGGGCCGGTCGGCACGCAGCGCGAGGGATTCTAGGGGGTCTTGTTACAACTCAGCGCGCTACAAAGTCGCGAAATCGGACCCCATCGCCGGTTTCGGGCTGCGCCGCTTGAGCCCGAACAGCGGCCGCAGCCAGCCGATGCGGCGGATCAGGCCGTCGCTCAGCGCCCAGCAGCCTCCCACCGTCAGCACCACCAGCAGCGCCGGTTCGAACACCGGGCCGAGCCGCCACGGGGCGAGCGCGACGGCGCCGGCGACGATCAGCGTCTGGTGCAGCATGTACCAGGGGTAGACCGACTCGGTGGCCCAGGGAAGCCAGGGCCAGGGGCGGTTCAGGTGGCGGTGGGCAAAGCCCAGGATGACCGCGATCGCGCTCCACAGATAGAGCGAGCGCAGCACCCGCAGCAGCCAGGTTTCGGCGCCGGCCAGCTTCAGCCCGATGTAGGCGGCGAACAGGGCCGCCGCCAGCGCGAGCGCCCAGCCGCGCAGGCGCGCCAGCTCGCGCCAGAAGCCGGCATCGACGCCCATCCAGTAGCCGTAGAGGAAGACCGTGAAGTAGAGCGCGTGCAGGTACCAGTCGTGGATCAGGTCGTGGGTGGCCGGAAAGCGCGGCCCGAGCACCAGCGTGAAGACCAGCAGCGGCAAGGCGGGCAGCACCAGCAGCCGCCAGCGGCGCAGGCCGGTGAAGGCGCCGCGCAGCCGCTCGCCGGCGGCCGAGTGCAGCGCCGGCCGCAGGAGCGCCACCAGCGCCGTGTAGGCGAAGAGATAGGGCAGGTACCAGAGGTGGTTCCACGTCATGCCGAAGTCGGAGCCGGCGAAGGCGCCGTGGGGCCAGGGCCCCATCGCGAGGTAGCGCGCCATGAAGGCACCGAAGCCCGGCGCCACCAGCCCGCTGTCCACGCCCTCGGCGTAGGCCTGGTAGGGCACCACCACTGTCATGCCGATCGCGAGCGGCAGCATCAGCCGCAGCGCGCGCTGCCGTATCAGCGCCAGCCGGCCCTGGCCGCGGAACAGAAAGCCCAGCGCCACGCCCGACACCAGGAACACCAGGTCCATGCGCCAGATGTTGAGCGCCTACATCGGCCATTGCAGCCACTCGGCGGCATGCGGACTCTTGAGGTGCCAGGGCCAGCCGGCCACGTAGTACATCGCCACGTGATAGAGGATCAGCAACAGGAAGGCCAGCGCGCGCAGCGCGTCGATGTCGTGTCTCCGGTCGGTGCCCATGTCCGGCTCCTTGGATGGGAAGGCGGCCATCGTGGCGCCTGGGGCCGCGCACGGGGGCGGCTGCGGGACGGTTCGCCGGCGCCTTGTGACGAGCGGCGGCCCCGAGGGATGAAATCCGGCCGCCCGGGCCCGGATTCACGAGAATCCCGCCATGCCGAAGAACCTGTTCGAACGCTACCAACCCCATCGGCGGCGGGCCGAGATCGCTTTCTGGGTGCTCGTGATGGCGCTGCAGGCGGCCTTCAACACCGCGGTCGCGGTGGTCGATGCGGGCAAGGCGGGGCGCGCGGTGCCCCTGTGGCAGCCGGTGACCTGGGAGCTGTCCAGCCATCTCGTCCTGCTCGCGCTGGTGCCCGCCGTGTTCGCCTTCGAGCGCCGCTTTCCGCTGAGCCTGGCCACGCTGCGCCGCAACTGGCCCTGGCACCTGGCCGCGAGCGTGGTCTTCAGCCTGCTCCACGTGGCAGGCATGGTGGCGCTGCGCCACGGCGCCTATGCGCTGGCCGGCAGCCAGTACGACTTCGGCAACTCGGCCGACAAGTGGTTCTACGAGTACCTGAAGGACGTGCGCACCTACGTGATGTTCCTCGCGGCCTTGCTGAGCTACCGGCTTTTCATGCTGCGGCTGCAGGGCGAGGCGCGCGTGCTCGATGCGCCCGAAGCTGCGGCCGAGGCGGCGCCGCAGCGGCCCGAGCGCTTCCTGGTGCGCAAGCTCCGGCGCGAGTTCCTGATCGCCGCCAGCGACATCGACTGGCTGCAGGCCCAGGGCAACTACGTCGGCCTGCGAGTCAACGGCCACGACTACCTGCTGCGCGCCACCCTGAGCGACTTCCTGGCCCAGCTCGACCCGGCGCGCTATGCGCGCGTGCACCGCAGCTACGCGGCCAACCTGGACCGGGTGGCCGAGATCGAGCCGCTCGACGGCGGCGACGCCCGGCTGCACATGCGCGACGGCACGCAGATCCCCTGCAGTCGGCGCTATCGGGACGCCCTGCGGGTTTGAGGGCCCCCACGCTCCGTCACTTCGTGTACTCGCTGCCCCCCGAGGGGGCCGCAGGCCGCCTTGGGGCGGCCCGGCGCCGGCCTGGCCCCCACGCTCCGTCACTTCGTGTACTCGCTGCCCCCCGAGGGGGCCGCAGGCCGCCTTGGGGGGCGGCCCGGCGCCGGCCTGAGGCTGCCCCGGCGACAATCGCCAGCCTCCCCCGCAGCAACAGAAAGAACACCCCGATGGCCATCCAGTGGTTCCCCGGTCACATGCACCTGACCCAGAAGGCCATTGCCGAGCGGATCAAGGACATCGACGTCGTCATCGAGCTGCTCGATGCGCGCCTGCCGGGCTCCAGCGCCAACCCGATGCTGGCCGAGCTCACCGGCCACAAGCCCGGGCTCAAGGTGCTCAACAAGCAGGACCTGGCCGACCCCGAACGCACTGCGCTCTGGCTGGCCCACTACAACGCGCAGCCGGCCACGCGCGCGATCGGCCTCGATGCCAGCCAGACCGCGCCGGCGCGCCAGCTGATCGACGCCTGCCACGCACTCGCGCCGAACCGCGGCGGCATGGCCAAGCCGATGCGCGTGCTGATCTGCGGCATCCCCAACGTGGGCAAGTCCACCCTCATCAATACGCTGACCGGCAGCCGCAAGGCCAAGACCGGCGACGAGGCCGGCATCACCAAGCTCGAGCAGCGCATCGTGCTGGCCGACGACTTCTACCTGTGGGACACGCCCGGCATGCTGTGGCCGCGCATCATCGTGGCCAAGAGCGGCTACAACCTGGCCGCCAGCGGCGCCATCGGCCGCAATGCCTTCGACGAGGAAGAGGTGGCGCTGGAGCTGCTCGGCTACCTGAAGCGGCACTACGCGGGCCTGGTCGAGGCGCGCTTCAAGCTCGAGCCCATCGAGGGCCTCGGCGACGAGGAGGTGCTCGAGGCCGTCGGCCGCAAGCGCGGCGCGCTGCTTGGCAAGGGCCGCGTGAACCTGCAGAAGGCGGCCGAGGTGGTGATGCACGAATTCCGAAGCGGCAACC
Source organism: Variovorax paradoxus (assembly GCF_018614915.1). Lineage (GTDB taxonomy): Bacteria > Pseudomonadota > Gammaproteobacteria > Burkholderiales > Burkholderiaceae_C > Variovorax > Variovorax paradoxus_K. The sequence goes on from NZ_JAGGNU010000053.1 coordinate 24,277, forward strand.
TGGGCCGCGTCACGCTGGAGGCGCCGGAGGAGTTTGCCCAGTGGCTGGCGGCGGGCGAGTTGCTCGACGCGCAGCGCCGCGCCAAGAAGGAGGCGCGGAAGAAGCGCCCGGCGCCGCCGGAGACGCCGGAGACGCCTTAGGCGAACGCGATCTCGGCTTCTTGCGCGATGTAGCGCACGTAGCGGAAATCGCGGATCGCGCTCACCCGATCTTCCCGCCATGCCAGTTCGATGAAGTAGTCCGGCCGCGCCGCCGTCGGCGCGGGGAGCACCGCCAGCACTTCGCGGCAGTCGAGCCAGCCGGGCACCAAGTGCCAGTCGGCGAGCTTGGCGTAGTTGCCGAAGTAGACCGCCACGTCGCGCCGGCCTGCGGCCTTGCGCCGCGACACCAGGTCGAGCCGCACTTCGTCGGCCAGCATGGCGCGCACGCCGTCCCAGTCGTGGGCATTGAAGAGGTCCGCATAGCGCAGCAAGGCCGGATGGAAGGCCCGCACCGGCGGCGCCGGCGGCACTGCATCCGACAGCGCCCGCAGCAGCACCCGCCCGCGGTGCAGCGCGGCCTTGACCGCGGGCACGCTGAGCTCGAGCTCGTCGGCGATTTCCTCCAGCGAGTGGTCCAGCACGTCCTTGAGGATCACGCAGCCACGCTGCGCCGGCGCGAGCTGCAGAAAGCAGGAGAGCGCCGCGTTCACCGCCTGCCGACGCGCCAGCGCCTGGTCGGGCTCGCGCGCTGCGTCATCGGCGAGCTCGGCGGCGGCCTCGAGCGGGTCGGTCTTCAGCTGCGTATCGCGGCGCCAGCGGTCGATCGCGCGGTTGTGGGCGATGCGAAACAGCCAGGGGCGCAGCGGCGGCAGCGCCTTCAGTTCCGACAGCTGGTAGTAGGCGCGCGCAAGCGTGTCCTGGACCACGTCCTCGCCCTCGGCGACCGAGCCCGTCATGCGCGTGCAGTAGCGATGCAGCTCGGGCCGCACCTCGTCCACCAGGGCCAGGAACTGCCCGCGCGCCGCTTCCAGCGTACCGAGGATCGCGTCGCGCGCCTCACTTGCCGAAGAACCCATAGGACCCGATCTCCTCCAGTTCCGTGGTGACCGGCGGCGCTTCGCAGCGCTCGCGGATCTCCGCGGTGAAAGCCTTGAACGCGCGGGCAGCGCCGTCAAGGCATTGGCGCCGTCCGCCGCCTCGTGCGACACCAGGTGGACGAAGCTCGCTCCGTCCGCCAGCTTGAAGGTGGCGTAGCGCAGGCCGGACGGCTTGGCCTCGTGGAGCGCTTCGTACACCGCGCGGACCAGGCTTTCATTCTCGGCCACGCGATCGGCCTTCACCTTGTATTGCACCATGCGTTTCATGATCGGACACCTTTCTCCGGCAGCGGCCGGAACAATTTGTTGGCGGAAGGGAGTTGCCAGGCCGCCAGCACGGCCAGCATCGACAGCAGCGCGCCCGCGCCCATCGCCTCTGCGAAACCGCGGCTGAAGGCTTCGGGCGAAGCCAGGCTGCCGCGCAGTCCGAAGACCTCGACCAGGAGCGCGATGCCGAACATCCCGCCCAGATAGCGGAACATGTTGAAGCTGCCGGAGGCCTTGCCGATGTTCGGCGGCGCCACCGAACCGAGCACCGCGTTCTGGGCCGCGGGCATCGCCATCGAGACGCCGACGCCGGAGAGGATCAGCGGCGGCACGAGCTGCAGATAGGGCAGCTCCGGTGCCGCGACAAGTGCGATCCAGGCGCTTCCGATCGCCTGCAGCAGCACGCCGCAGACAACCAGCGGGCGCTCGCCGAAACGGTTGACCATGCCGCCGGCGATCGGCGCGACGACGAACAAGGTTGCCGTCCACGGCAGCAGCCGCAGGCCCGCACCCAGCGGACCGGCGCCCTGCGCCTGCAGGAACTGCGGCAGGAAGAACACGGTGCCGTACATCGGCGCGTAGAAGAGAAAGCTGGCCGCGATGCCCGAGGAAAAGGCGCGCGAGCGGAACAGCGCCAGCGGCAGCATCGGCGCGGCGGCGCGCTGCTCCCAGGCCAGGAAGCCGATCGCCAGCAGCAGCCCGGCCGTGAGCGAGCCGGCCACTTCGAGGCTGGCCCAGCCGGCCTCGTGTCCGCGCGAGAGGCCCCATACCGCGCCGAGGATGGCGCCGGTGACCAGCAGCACGCCGGGCAGGTCGATCGCGGCGGCCGGCCCGTGGCTCTCGCGGATGCGCCGCAGGATGAGCGCCACGGCGACGAGGCCGATCGGCAGGTTGATCCAGAAGATCCAGCGCCAGTCCAGCCCTTCGGCCACGGCGCCGCCGGCCGCGGGCCCGACGATCAGCGCGAGCCCGGTGACACTGCCGAAGATGCCGAGTGCACGGGCCCGCGTCTCTTTCGGAAAGGCCTCGCCGAGCAGCGCCATCGCCAAGGGCATTGCCAGGGCCGCGCCCAGGCCTTGCAACGCGCGGGCGGCAATCAGCCAGGCGACGCTGCCGGCCATCGCGCAGCCGGCCGAAGCCGCGACGAAGATCACGAGGCCCGCCACCAGCATGCGCCGGCGCCCGAAACGGTCGCCCAGCGCCGCACCCGTCATGAGCAGGACGGCGAAGCTCAGGTTGTAGGCGTTGACGGTCCACTCGAGCGCCTCGATCGGCGCATCGAAGCTCCTGCCGATCGCGCCGAGCGCAGTCGTCACGACCAGCGCGTCGAGCGCGATCATGAAAGAGGCGAGCGCCGCCAGCGCGAGCACCCAGCGCGGAGATTGGGACGGAAGTGGGGCCACGTGGGTTCCTTGTTCGCGGTTCATGCGATGAGGACGAACGGGGCGGGGGAAAGGATGCGGTGGGGAGCCTAGGTTGCGTCGTTTTCTTCGCGGCCGTGCCTCCATCCCGGAACGGACAGGTAGTAGCGCAAGGCCTTGCCCTGGCCGGTCGTATGCAGCAGGCCGCGCTGAACCAGGTCGGACAAGTCGCGCGTGGCCGTGGCCTTCGAGCTCTTGCCCATCTTCAGGTATTTGTCGACGTTGAGGCCGCCGAGGAAACCGCCGTCGCCGGCGTCGAGCAGGCGGCGCAGCAACTGCCGTTGCCTGTCGTTCAGGTTCGACGAGGCGTGCAGGGCCCAGAAGCGGGATTTCTCCAGCGTCGACTGGATCACCTCCATCGACTTGGTGCACGCATGGCCGAAAGCCTCGGCGAACCACTGCACGAAGCCGGTCACGTCCGTGCTGCCGATCTGCGCCACGGCCAGCGCGTCGTAGTAGCCGCTCCGGTCGGCCAACAACTGCCGCGACAGGCTGTACAGATGCGTGGGAACGCCGAGGTCCTGCGCCAGCACCATGTCGGCGATGGCGCGGCCGATGCGGCCATTGCCGTCCTCGAACGGATGGATGGTCTCGAACCACAGGTGGGCGATGGCCGCGCGGGCGATGCCGTCCAGCGCGGGCGGCATGCCCGGCCGCGGCCGAGTCGCAGCGAACCAGGCCAGAAATTCATCCATTTCGTGCGCCACGGTGGCCGAGGGCGGCGCGGTGTAGTGCACCACTTCCTTGCCGGGCAAGCCGCTGACGATCTGCATGGGGTCTTCATGGTCGCGAAATCGGCCGATCGCGATGCGCCGGATGCCCGCTGTGCCGCCGGGAAAGAGTGCCGATTGCCAGCGGCAGAGCCGGTCCGCATCCAGGGGTGCTTCGAAACCCGCGCTAGCGTCCTGCATGACTTCCACCAGCCCGTCGACGTGGCGGCTGTAGGGCCCGCTGCCCGCTTCACCCAGGTGTCGCAGCACCGAGGAGTGCACGGCGGCGAGTTCGAGCTTCTCGCCTTCGATCGCGGCGGTGGCGAGGGCCTCGTGCGTCCAGAGTTCCCGCTCGATGCTCTGCAGTTCCGGCAAGCCGATCGCGCGCGCCATGCCATGCACCTGGCCCTGCAGCTCGCGCGCACGCAGCAGCGCCGGGCTCGCGGCAGCCAGGTCGAAATGCAGCTTCGGCCAATCGGCGCGCTGCCAGATGTAGCGGGGGGCTTTGAGGGCCATGCGCCGCATTCTACCCGATACGGCTCATTATTTGAGCCGAAAATGGGCGTTGCGGCTCAGCCCTCAGGTGGGCTTTTCTCGACTTCATCGTTTCGGTGAGCGAGACTGCGTACATAACCCCGATCCAGCCGGAGGAGAACCATGCACTACGTCCTCGCACGCATCACCGTCAAACCCGAGGTCGCGGAGCTCGCCAAGGGCATCCTGGTCGACCTGGCGACGAAGTCGCGACAGGAGCCGGGCTGCGTGAACTACGAGCTCTACCAGCAGGCCGAGGCGCCGCACGTGTTCCAGACCGTCGAGCAGTGGGCGGACAAGGCCGATGCCGACGCGCACATGGCGACGGTGCACGTGGGCGCGGCGATCGCGGCGGCGGGGCCGCTGTTCGCGGTGGCGCCGGAGATCGTGGCGTACAGCCGCTTGCGCTAGGTTCCGAAGGTCCGCGCGAGCAGGGCCTCGAAGGTCGCTTCGGCGCTGGCCAGCGCCGCCTGCTGCTGGAGCGAGATCGAGCGCAAGGCCGTCGCATGGTCCGCAAACGCCTGCTGACGCGCGGGCGGCGGAACCATGATGGACAGCGTGCGCAGCCGCTCCTTCGAGATGTTGGGCATCGAGGCGGCCGTTCCGCTGGCCATCAGCCGCAGCCGTCTTCGCATGGCCGGCGCCGTCAGCAGCGCCCACAGGTAGAGCGGATGCACGCCCGACTCGGGCCGCAGTCGCAGGCGGAAGATCAGGTCGGGCAGGAGGATTCGGCCCTGCGTCGCCCAGACGTAGGCCGGCGTGCCGACCAGCTCGGGGGTGTTCTTGCGGCTGAGCAGCAGGTCGCCCTGCCGGACTTCATGGCGCGCATCGGGCACTTCGGTGGCGGGCAGGGTCTTGTGGGCCGATTCGTCGTAGGCGGCGTGCTTCAGTGCGCTCAGCCGCAGCACGCCCCATTCGCCGGGCGCCTTGGGCCGGTTGTGGCAGCGCGGGCTCCGGCCGCCGTCGATGCCGGCGAGCACCTCGTCCAGCGGCGCCATTGCCCAGCCCTTCGGGTTGGTCGCCGTGTCGCCGAACATGTCGGCATGGATGGCAAGGACCAGCAGCTCGGTCTTCTTGCGGGCTTCGCGCCGCAGCCGGACGATGCTCTCCGCGCAGGAGAGCGCATCGACGATGCGGCGCTGTTCGGCCAGCGCCGGCACCGGAATGGCCGTGCCCGCCATGAAGGCCGCGGGCACACGCTGCTGGCCGGCGGTGCCGGTGAAGCTCCTGCGCGCCTCGCGCCGGAAGCGCTCTTGGCGCACGAAGTAGTAGAGCCACTCGGGCAGCACGGATTCTTTGGCGCGCAGCACGTGGAACTCGGTGGAGCCGAAGCCTTTTCCGCCGGCCAGGCCGCGGGCGATGGCCGCCTTGCCGTTTTCCATGCACGGCGTGATCTTGGCGAACAGCACGTCGTCCTCGGCGAAATGGGTGTAGCCCTTCTTCACCTCGGCGAAGCGCCGCGTCAGGCGCTGCTCGATGGTGCCGGAGGCCTCGTTCACCGCGGCCATCGGGACGAAGCCGACCTCGCAATCGTCCTGCAGGCCATGCGACTTCGGCAACCTCGGGTTGATGTCGCAGACCTCGCCGAGCAGCGCGGTGCGGGCCGCCGGCATCATGGAATGCGCTCCGCCAGGGCGCTGCGCAGCGCCTCGATCTCTTCCACGATCTCGGCCTCGATCGCCGCCAGTTCGTCGAGCAGCTCGCGCGGGTCCTGGTGCTCGACCTGCGACTGGCTCATCGGCCGGTAGCGGCTGGCCGACAGGTTGAAGTCGTTCGCGCGCAGTGCGTCCAGCTCGGCGAACCACCACTTCTCGTTCCAATCGGCCGCCGCGTCGCGCGCCTGCCAGCGCGCCCACACTGCATCGCGCTGCACATAGGCCTGCGACAGCGCGGGCAGGTCGTCGGCTTCGATGGGCGTGTCGTGGTTGGCGTCCAGGCGGTAGCCGTCGTCGTCGGCATGCAGGAACAGCACGCGCTCGGTGCGGCCGCCGCGGCGGAAGAACAGCACCGAGGTCTTGACGCCCGAGTAGGGCTGGAACACGCCGCTGGGCAGGCTCAGCACGGCCTCGACGCGATGGTTCTCGACCAGCTGGCGGCGCAGCTCGCGGTGCGCGAGCGTGGAGCCGAAGAGCACGCCCTCCGGCACCACCACCGCGGCCCGGCCATCGGGGCGCAGGCTGTCGAGCATGTACTTGAGGAACAGCAGCTCGGTGGCGCTGGTGCTGCCGATCTTCACCTCGTCGACGATGCGGTCCTTGTCCACCCGGCCCGAGAAGGGCGGATTGGCCAGCACCACGTGGAAGCCTTCGGCCGGCAGGCCCAGCGAGGCCTTGCATGCGGCGTCGAGCGAGGTGGTCAGCACGTTGCGCTGCAGGATGCGCACGTTGGCCAGGCCGCGCAGCGTGAGGTTCATGGTGGCCAGCCGCACCATCTTCGGGTCGACGTCGTTGCCGAAGAAGGTGGCGGTCTGGAGCGTGGCCAGCTGGGCGCCCGAGAGCCTGTCGCCCAGCCCGCGCCGGTGCGTCTTGCCGTCGAGCTCGGCGAGGGCGATGCCGCCGGGCGAGGAATTCGCCAGCCGGATCTGGTTGTAGGCTGCCACCAGGAAGCCCGCGGTGCCGGCGGCTGGGTCGTAGACCGTCTCGCCGACCTGCGGAGCCACCATCTCGACGATGGTGCGGATGATGTGGCGCGGCGTGCGGAACTGGCCCAGCTCGCCGGCCTGCTTCATCTGGCGCAGCACGTGCTCGAACAAATCGCCCTTGGTATCGGCATCGGCCTGGTCGAGCCGCAGGCCGTCGACCAGCCGGATCACCTGGGTCAGCACCGTGGGATCGTCGATCCCCAGGCGCGCGCCGCGCATGAAGTCGTGAGCCGAGGCTTCGCCGATCTCGGCGAAGAAGGGAAACACCTCGTCGCGCACGAAGCGCACCAGCGCCTCGCCCGACAGCTCCCGGGACCAGCGCGACCATCGGAAGCAACTGCGCGGAATGGTCGGCGCGCCGGTGCTCAGCACGGTGGCGGCCAAGTTGCCTTCGCGGGCGCAGGGCACGGCGCTGTTCAGGGGATTGCGCAGCTCCCATTCGTCGTCGAACAGGCTGATGGAGCGCGTCCTCAGCACGCGGGCGCGCGCCTTGGCCTCGGCGTCGATGCCCTCGACAAGATAGAAGAAGAACAGGAAGGACAGCTGCTCGGCGTTGTTGACCGGGTCCGGGTAGCCGCCGCCAAAAAGATAGTCGCGAATCTGGTCGATGGACCGTCGCATGTCGGCAGTCAGAGGCATGAGGGCAGGGCGCTCGAAGAATTCATGTTTGTGGCCGCGAGTCTACGAGGCAATTGGAAGGCGCCCACCGCCCGCCTTGGGGCCGGCTGTTGCAAACTCAGGTACCCACCCACAACACCCGCCATGCCGCCCACCCCGCCCCTGCTCGAAGTCATCCAGCCCGACCTTTCCGCCTACCGCCGGGGCAACACCGGCGTCGACTATGTGCACCGCTTCGAGTCGGGCCAGCCCGGGCCGCACGTGCTGATCAACGCGCTGACCCATGGCAACGAGATCTGCGGCATGGTGGCCGCCACCCATCTGCTCGACAGCGGCGTGCGCCCCAAGATCGGCACGCTCACGGTGAGCTTCGCGCACGTGGAGGCCTACAACGCCTTCGACCCGGAGCAGCCCTTCGAGAACCGCCAGCTCGTCCACAACCTGAACCGCATCTGGTCCGACGAGTGGCTGGACGGCCCCGAAGACAGCCCCGAGCTGCGCCGTGCCCGCGAACTGCGGCCGGTGGTGGTTGCGGCCGACCACATCCTCGACATCCATTCGACCAGCCAGCCGGTGGCGCCCTTCTGGGTCTACCCGGCCTTCGCGCGCAACACGGCGGTGGCGCTGGCGCTCGGGCGCCCGGCGATCCACCTGGTCATGCCCAAGGGCCTGGGCTCGGGCACGCCGCTGATCCAGCATGGCCGCCACGGGGAGGAAGAGAGCCCGGCCGGCGCCGCGCTGGTGGTCGAGTGCGGCCAGCACTTCCTGCAGGCCACGGCCGACCTGGCGACCGCCGTGAGCCTGGCCTTCCTCGCCCACTTCGGCCTGGTCGAACGCGACCCTGCTGCCACGCCGGCGCCGGGGCCGCAGCAGCGCTTCGAACTGGTGGAGACGCGCATGGTCAAGACCGAGGAATTCCGCTTCGCGCGGCCGCTGCTCGGCTTCGAGGTGTTCGCCAAGGGCGAACTGATCGCGACCGACGGGGCGGAGGAGATCCGGGCGCCTTGCGACGATTGCACGGTGCTGATGCCGGCGCGGGTGCCGATCGTGGGGCGGGAGGCGGTGTACCTGACCCGGCCGTTGTAAAAAACCAAGGCTGGGCTACTTGCCCCAGCTGTCCTTCATGCCGGCCGCGCGATTGAACACGAGCCCTGCACCTTTGCCCGTGTCCAGCACGAAGTACCCGTGCCGTTCGAACTGGAAGGCAGCCCCGCCATCGGCCTGGGCCAGTGCGGGCTCGACATAGGCGGCTGTCGTGACCAGGCTGGCGGCGTTGAGGTCTTCCACCAGTTCGCCGCCGCCCGGCTGCGCCGCCGCGAACAGCCGCTCGTACAGCCGCACCTCCGCCGGCACCGCATCCGCAGCCGCCACCCAGGTGATGTTGCCCTTGACCTTGATCGCGTCCGCGCCTGGCGTGCCGCTCTTGGTGTCGGGCACCAGCTTGGCCTGCACTTCGACCAGCTTGCCGTCCGCGTCGCGCGTGCCGCCGGTGCATTCGATGACGTGGCCGTACTTCAGGCGCACCTTGTTGCCCGGGAACAGGCGGAAGAAGCCCTTGGGCTGCACGTCCTCGTAGTCGGTGCGCTCGATCCAGACTTCGCGGCCCAGCTTGAAGCTGCGCTTGCCCATCTCCGGGTGGTGCGGGTGCACGGGCGCCGTGCACTCGTCGAGGAAGCCGGCGCCCATCAACTCGTCCCAGTTGGTGATGATGAGCTTGACCGGGTCGAGCACGGCCATGGCGCGCGGGGCGATCGGGTCCAGGGTGTCGCGCAGCGCGGCTTCGAGGCTCGCGTAGTCGATCCAGCCGCCGGACTTGGTGACGCCCGAGCGTTCGCAGAAGAGCTTGAGCGCCTCGGGCGTGTAGCCGCGGCGGCGCAGGCCGGCCAGGGTCGGCATGCGGGGGTCGTCCCAGCCGTCGACGTGGCCTTCTTCCACCAATTGGCGCAGCTTGCGCTTGCTGGTGACCACATGGGTCACGTTGAGCCGCGCGAATTCGTACTGGCGCGGGTGCGGGGTGGCAATCAGGCCGCCTTCGGCCAGGCGGTCGAGCAGCCAGTCGTAGAAGGGGCGCTGGTCTTCGAACTCCAGCGTGCAGATGCTGTGGGTGATCTGCTCCAGCGCGTCCTCGATCGGATGCGCGAAGGTGTACATCGGGTAGATGCACCAGGTGTCGCCGGTGTTGTGGTGGGTCGCGCGGCGGATGCGGTAGAGCGCCGGGTCGCGCATGTTGATGTTGGGGCTCGCCATGTCGATCCTGGCGCGCAGCACGGCGGCGCCGTCGGCCAGCTGGCCGTCGCGCATGGCGCGGAAGCGCTCGAGGTTTTCGTCCGGCGTGCGGCCGCGGAAAGGGCTGTCGGTGCCCGGGGTGTTGAAGTCGCCGCGGGTGGCGCGGATCTGCTCGGCGCTCTGCTCGTCGACGTAGGCCAGGCCGGCCGTGATCAGGTACTCGGCGGCGCGGTACATGAAGTCGAAATAGTTGCTCGCGAAGTAGACGTGCTCGTTGGGCGCGCCGGGCCGGGCCGGGTCGTCGGCCAGCGTCGTGTCGTAGCCCAGCCACTTCACGGCGTCGCGGATGGCGTCGACGTATTCCTGCTCTTCCTTCTCGGGGTTGGTGTCGTCGAAGCGCAGGTGGCACACGCCGCCATACTCCTTCGCCAGCTCGAAATTGAGCCAGATGCTCTTGGCGTGGCCGATGTGCAGGTAGCCGTTGGGCTCGGGCGGAAAGCGCAGGCGCACCCGCGCCGGGTCCTGCATGCCCTGGGCGTGGCATGCCGCATCGCCGGGAGCGCCGCCCCATTTGCGGCCTGAATAGTTACCCTGCTGGAGGTCGTTTTCGATGACGTGGCGCAGGAAATTGCTCGGCTTGGCGGTGTCGTGGTCGGCAGGGGAAGTCATCCGTTCATTCTAGGTGGGCCCCTCGCGGCGTTACCTTTTGCAACTTTCTTCACCCGGCAATGTGAACGGGGTTCACAGTTGGCGCGTTCAATACAGACATGGGCGGTTCGCGCCCTCCCAACAAGGAGTCCCACACAATGAGCCTCACTCGTTCCACCTTCTTCAAATGGGCTGGCGCCGGTGCAGTCGCAGCGGGCGCACTCTTCACCGCGGCTTCGGCCAATGCTCGCGGCGACGTGAGCTGGTCGGTCGGCATCAGCGCACCCGGCGTCGCCGTCGGCGTGGCAGCTCCGCCGGTGTACTACGCACCGCCGCCTGTTTATTACGCGCCGCCGCCGCCGGTTTACTACCGTCCGGCCCCGGTGTATTACGGTCCGCCGGCTCCGATTTACTACGGTCAGCCGCCCGGCTACTACCGCCATCAGTACTACCGCGGCCACGGGCACGGCCATGGTCATGGCCATGGCCATGGCCACTGGCGCTGAACGCGGACAGACACGATTTCCTGCTGTCACCTGAAAAGAACCGGCCCCTTTGAAAAAGGGCCGGTTTTTTCATGGGCGTCTCACATGGCGCGAAACAGGTGGGCGTAGAGCCGGCTGACGGGGATTTTTTCCGGCCGGCCGCGCAGGGCCAGATGCAGCTTGCCGGCTTCGTCGCGATGCACCGATTCGATGGCGTCGCTGCGCACCACCATCGCGCGGTGCACCTGCCAGAAGGCATTGGAATCGAGCTGCGGCAAGAGCTGCTTGAGAGGCGTGCGGATCAGGTATTCGCGGGTGGCGGTCAGCACGCGCACGTACTTGTCGGCGGCCTCGAAGTACTGGACCTCGTCGATGGGCACCATGCGCACCGTGCTGCCTACGCTGCCGGCCTCGCTGGCGGCGATCAGCTTGAGCGGCGCGGCAGCATTGCCAGAGCCGGGAAGGGCCGCCGCTGCCAGCAACTGGCGCCACTGCGAGAGCGTGGCGGCCAGCGCGTCGTCGGCCGGCACGGCGGGCGAGTTGCGCAGTTCCAGTGCATCCTTCAGGCGCGCAACGGTGCGCTGCAGGCGCTCGGGCTGCACCGGCTTCAGCACGTAGTCGATGGCCTGGGCGTCGAAGGCGCGGGCCGCGTACTCGTCGTAGGCGGTCACGAACACCAGTTGCGGCATCGGGGCTTCGTCGGCGGGCCAGCTGTCGGCGAGTTCGGCGGCGGCGCCGAGGCCATCCTGGCCGGGCATACGGATGTCGAAGAACAGCACCTGCGGCAGCAGGCGCAGCGCTTCGCGCACCGCGCTCTGGCCGTCGCCCACGATGGCGAGCACCTGCAGTTCGGGCCATGCCGCGGCGAGTTCGGCGCACAGCGCCTGCGCCAGCAGCGGCTCGTCTTCGGCGATGAGGGCGGTGGGCTTCATGCGGGCAAGGGAAGGGTGATGGTGACGCAGGTGCCGCCGGAAGGGCCCGCTGTCAATGCCAGCGCGCCGCTGTTGCCGTAGACGGTGGCGAGCCGCTCGCGCACCTGCGCAAGGCCGAAGCCGCCATTTTCGGAAGATGGCGCGGCGCTGTCGATGCCCACGCCGCTATCGCGCACGTCGATGACCAGGCGCTGGCCCTCGCGCCGCGCACCGACGGCGATCTCGCCGCCTTCTACCCGGGGTTCGAGGCCATGGCGGATCGCGTTCTCCACCAGCGGCTGCAGCAAGAGCGGCGGCACCGGCACATCGCGCAGGTCCTCGGGCAGCTCGAGCCGATAGGCGAGGCGCGCGCCCATGCGCACCGACATCAGTTCGAGGTAGTCGCCCAGGCGCTGGAATTCGGCGGACAAGGGATGCGCGAGCGCGCGCGAGCCGCTCAGGGTCACGCGCAGGTAGCTGTTGAGGCGGTCGAGCATGGCCACGGCGCGTGGCGGATCGGTGGTGATCAGCACGCGCAGATTGGCCAGCGTGTTGAAGAGCATGTGCGGCTCGAGCTGCGTCTCGATCAGCTTGAGGCGGGCGTCGGTGGCATCGCGTTCGGCGAGGGCGACCTGCCCTTCGAGATACTTGGCCTTGCCGCGGCTGTAATAGAAATAGCAGACGGCGACGGTGGCCGCCAGCGAGATCAGCAGCGTGGATGCGGACCTGTGCGGTGCGAAGCTCCAGTCCTCCATGAACGGCCGGCCGGCGTAGGCATCGCCGATCGCGTTGCCGCCGAGGAAGCCGATCGCCGCGCCCGTGAGGACCAGCACGACGCCCGGCAGGCCCATCGGCCAGGGCTTGTCGTTGCGCCCGGCCAGCAGCAGCCGGCCGACGTCGATCACGATCCAGCTGATCATCCCGATCGACAGCGAGTAGACGAGGTGCTGTCCCCAGTCGCCGCTGCGCGAGATGGCCAGCGCCATGGCAATGAGGCAGCAGAACACGGCGGTCGAAACGCCGTGCCGCAGCATGCCCTTGAGGTTCTCCGGCGAGAAGTTGTGTGCCGGCGCACCGCTCACCGGCGGTCCCCGCCGCGCAATGCCTTGCGTTCGCGTTCGAGCAGGCGGTCGTAGAGGTTGCCGCCCGGCGCGACGAAGAACACCACCGCGCCGTGGATCAGGAGTCCCAGGCCCCAGCCGAGCAGCGGGTACATGGCCCAGTCCTGCCCGCGCGAGCTGGCCAAGAGCACGAGGAACAGATTGACCAGCAGGTAGACGGTGGCGTGGATGTACCAGCCCATCTTGGCGCCGGCACGGCGGCGGGCGCGCCGCTCCAGCGGGTCATGGTTCAGGGAGTCGTCGCTCATGGTGTGCCTCCTGGTGAGGGAAGGAAGATTTTGGCCCATCCTAGGCGCGCGCCGCCGGCAGTTGGGTCTCTGCACGATCGGCACGCAGCGCCAGCGTCCACATCCGCAGCGCACGCGCCGCGAAGATGCCGCTATAGCTGCCATAGAGTGCGCTGATGCCGAGCGCGAAAGCCGCCTGCTGCCTGAGCTCGGGATGCATCGCGAGCAGCACGCCGACCGCGTACTTGGTGAAGAAGATGCCCATCATGAGCACCAGCGGAACTGCGCTGCCGGCGACCTGGAACTGGCGCGCGGCGGCGTCATAGCGCGTGGCGGCAGCCAGCGGCCGCTGCAGCACGGTCCAGAGCGCCAGCGAAGCCGCGCCGGCCCACGCCATGAGGGCCGTCGGCGAATCGCCGAAGCCGGAAAGTACGCCGTAGACCGAAAAGCCGGTCATGGCGATCGGCAGCAGGATCACGCGCGTCAGGCTCACGCTGCCGGCCAGCAGCTGCTTGCCGCCGAGCCATACGAGCACGGCGAAGAGCGCGAACACCCAGCGCGGGGTTTGGGCGAGGATCTGGATCAGCATCTGCATGGAAGGGCTCCGAAGAATGGATGGGGAAGGGAAGAGGGCGTCAGATCGGGCATCGATGGGCGGACTGTGCCGGCGGGCCCCGGTGCCCGCCACCGGCTTGCGACGAAGTGCCGAAAAAAGGCGCGAGTTGCAATCCGTCGTCGCCGGATGCAGTGCAGAACGGCGGCTTTACCCGGGCTTTACGGTTGGTAAGGATCGAACGCTACGATTCGACGCTCCACTACGGGCTGCCTGTGCATTGCTTCTTTCCGTCCGATGTCTTCTCCTACCCCCGAGCCTCCTGACACCATCCCCACCAGCCAACCCGCGCCCCGGCCGCCCTCGCGCCTGCGGCGCTGGCTGGGCAGCCTGGCAGCCCTGGTGATCGTGGCGGGCTTGGCCGGAGGCGCCTGGTACCTGATCAAGCGCTCGAACGAGCCGGCTGCCGGCCGCGGCGGCCTCGGCGGCGCCAGCTCCACCGTCGGCCACGCGGCTGCGCGCCGGATCGAACTGCCGGTGACCATCGAGGCGCTGGGCACGGTGACGCCGCTGGCCACCATCACCCTCAAGCCGCAGGTCGGCGGCGTGCTCACCGAGGTGCTCTACACCGAGGGCCAGACCATCACCAGGGGCCAGCTGCTGGCGCGCATCGATCCGCGCCCCTACGAGCAGGCGCTGATGCAGGCGCAGGGCACGCGCGTGCGCGACGAGGCGCAGCTAGAGGCTGCGCGCGTGACGCTGGCGCGCTATCGCACGCTGCTCGGCCAGGACTCGATCGCGCGGCAGGATGTCGACACCCAGGCCGCGCTGGTCAAGCAGCTCGAGGGCACAGTGATCACCGACCGCGCGGCCGAAGCCGCCGCCCGGCTCAACGTCGAATACACGCGCATCACCGCACCGGTAGCGGGGCGCATCGGGCTGCGCACGGTCGACCCCGGCAACACCGTCACCGCCAACGCCGCCACCGGCATCGCGGTGATCACCCAGATGAACCCGATCGACGTGCAGTTCGCGGTACCGCAAGACCGCCTGCCCGACATCCAGGCCCAGCTCGCCAAGGGCGAACCGCTTTCGGTCAAGGCCCTGGACCGCACGCGCAGCGCCACGCTCGACACCGGCACCTTCTCCACGCTCGACAACGTGGTCGACACCAGCACCGGCACCGTGAAGGGCAAGGCGCGCTTCGGCAATGCCGCGGTCACGCTGTTTCCGAGCCAGTTCGTCAATATCCAGATGATCCTGCGCACGGTGAATGCGATCGTGGTGCCGGTGACCGCGGTGCGCACCGGGCCCAGCGGCAACTACGTCTACGTGATCAACGAAGACCGCACCGTCTCGATGCGCGCAGTCAAGCGCGGCGAGTCCACGGTCGATGAAGTGGCGATCACCGAAGGGCTCCAGGTCGGCGAGAACGTCGTGACCGAAGGCGGCGACCGCATAAAGGACGGCGCGCGCGTGCAGCTGCAGGGCGACAAGCCGGTGACCGCGCCGCGCGCCGGCGCTTCCGGCCCGAGGGGCCCGCGCGGCGAAGGCAGGCGCCAGCGGCCCTCGTCACCGTGAACGAGGAGCTCTGAATGAGCCCGTCGCGTCCTTTCATCGAGCGGCCGGTGGCGACCGCGCTGCTGATGCTCGCGATCGTGCTGGCCGGCCTGGTGGGCTTCCGCTTCCTGCCGCTGTCGGCGCTGCCGCAGGTCGACTACCCGACGATCCAGGTGCAGACGCTCTACCCGGGCGCGAGCCCCGAGGTGATGAGCCGCACCGTCACGGCGCCGCTGGAGCGCCAGTTCGGCCAGATGGCGGGGCTCGACCGCATGAGTTCCACCAGCTCGGCCGGCGTGTCCATCGTCACGCTGCAGTTCGCGCTCGACCAGACGCTGGACGTCGCCGAGCAGCAGGTGCAGGCCGCGATCAATGCCGGCGGCTCGCTGCTGCCGGCCGACCTGCCGGCGCCGCCGGTCTACGCCAAGGTCAACCCGGCCGATGCGCCGATCCTCACGCTGGCCGTGAGTTCCGAGACCATGCCGCTGACCGAGGTGCAGAACCTCGTGAATACGCGGCTCGCACAGAAGATCAGCCAGGTCGGCGGCGTCGGGCTGGTCACGCTCTCTGGCGGGCAGCGGCCCGCGGTGCGCATCCAGGCCGACACCAACGCGCTGGCCTCGGTCGGCATCGGCTTGGACACGCTGCGCACCGCGATCGCGGCGGCCAACGCCAACAGCGCCAAGGGCAGCTTCGACGGCCCGAAGCGCGCCTACACCATCAATGCCAACGACCAGTTGGTGGCGGCGGCCGACTACAAGAACCTGATCGTCGCTTGGAAGAACGGCGCGCCGGTGCGCATGAGCGACGTCGCGCGCGTGGTCGACGGGGCCGAGAACACGCAGCTCGGCGCCTGGGCGTCGCTCAGGCCAGAGGCGAAGGACGGCGATGCGGGCGCCGCTGCATCGCTGTACCCCGCCATCATCCTCAACGTGCAGCGCCAGCCCGGCGCCAACGTGATCGGCACGGTCGACGGCATCAAGAAGCTGCTGCCCGATCTCGAGGCCTCGCTGCCCGGCTCGCTCCAGGTCGAGGTGCTGAGCGACCGCACCACCGGCATCCGTGCCTCGGTGCACCACGTGCAGCTGGAGCTCGCGCTGGCCGTGGTGCTGGTGGTGCTGGTGATCTTCTTCTTCCTGCACAGCCTGCGCGCCACCGTGATCGCCAGCGTCGCGGTGCCGATCTCGCTCATCGGCACGCTGGGCATCATGTACCTGCTGGGCTACAGCCTCAACAACCTGAGCCTGATGGCGCTGACCATCGCGACCGGCTTCGTGGTGGACGACGCGATCGTCATGATCGAGAACATCGCGCGCTACCTCGAGGAGGGCGATCCGCCCTTCAAGGCGGCACTCAAGGGCGCGACGCAGATCGGCTTCACCATCATTTCGCTGACGGTGTCGCTGGTGGCGGTGCTGATCCCGCTGCTCTTCATGGGCGACGTGGTGGGCCGGCTGTTCCGCGAGTTCGCGGTCACGCTGGCGATCACGATCCTGATCTCGGCCGTGGTCTCGCTCACGCTGGTGCCGATGATGTCGGCGCGCTGGCTCAAGCCGCAGGCGCAAGAGGGCGGCCGCTTCGGCGCGCGCGTGCAGCAGTTCATCGACCGCGTGATCGCCCGCTACGACATCTGGCTCCAGTGGGTGCTGCGCCACCAGCCGCTGACCCTGGTGGTGGCGCTGCTCACGCTGGTGCTCACGGTGCTGCTCTACGTGGCCATTCCCAAGGGCCTGTTCCCGACCCAGGACACCGGGCAGTTGCAGGCCCGCATCGAGGCGGCGCAGGATGTCTCCTTCACGCGCATGGCCGAGCTGCAGCAGGCCGCCGCCAATGCGATCCTGGCCGACCCCGAGGTGCGCAGCCTGAGCTCGGTGGTGGGCGTGGACGCGGCCAACAACACGGCGCTCAACACCGGCCGCATGCTGGTGAACTTGCGCGCCGACCGCGGCAACCAGGAAGAGACCATGCAGCGCCTGCGCGAGCGCGTGCGCGCGGTGGCCGGCGTGACGCTCTACCTGCAGCCGACGCAGGACCTGACCATCGACGCCGAGACCGGCCCGACCGAGTTCCGCGTCTCGCTCGAAGGCGTGGACACCGCCACCGTGAACGAATGGGCGAAGAAGCTGGTGGAGCGCCTGCGCACGGTGCCGCAGGTGCGCAACCCGACCACCGATGCCGGCGCGCAGGGCATGGCCGCCTACGTCGACATCGACCGCAACACCGCCTCGCGGCTGTCGGTGACGGCCAGCTCGGTCGACGATGCGCTCTACAGCGCCTTCGGCCAGCGCATCGTCTCGACCATCTTCACCGAGACCAACCAGTACCGCGTGATCCTCGAAGCCCAGCGCGAGGCGCTGTCCTCGCCGCAGGGCCTGGGCAACCTGCAGCTGCGCACCGGCGCGGGCACGCCGACGCCGCTGTCCGCGCTGGCGACCGTGCGCGAGCAGCTGGCGCCGCTGCAAGTCACGCGCGTCGCGCAGTACCCGGCCGCCACCGTGGGCTTCGACACCGCCTCGGGCGTGTCGCTGGGGAAGTCGGTCTCGGCGATCCGCGCCGCCGCCAAGGACATCGCGATGCCGGCGAGCGTGAACATGAGCTTCCTCGGCGCGGCCGGCGCCTACGAGAAGTCGCTGACCAACCAGCTGTGGCTGATCCTCGCGGCGGTGGTGTGCGTGTACATCGTGCTGGGCGTGCTCTACGAGAGCTACATCCATCCGCTGACCATCCTGTCCACGCTGCCTTCGGCGGGCGTCGGGGCGTTGCTGGCGCTGATGGTGACGGGCAACGACCTCGGCGTGATCGGGATCATCGGGATCATCCTGCTCATCGGCATCGTCAAGAAGAACGCGATCATGATGATCGACTTCGCGATCGATGCCGAGCGCCACGAGGGCAAGTCGCCGCAGGAGGCGATCCACCAGGCCGCGCTGCTGCGCTTCCGTCCGATCCTGATGACGACGCTGGCGGCCTTGTTCGCTGCGCTGCCCTTGATGTTCGGATGGGGCGAGGGCGCCGAGTTGCGGCGGCCGCTGGGCCTGGCGATCTTCGGCGGGCTGGTGGTGAGCCAGGTGCTGACGCTGTTCACCACGCCGGTGATCTACCTGGCTTTCGATCGGATGGGGCGGCGGTTCGGGGGTAAGCGTGATGTTGAGACCGCGGCCTAGCTCGAGCCCCCGGGTATTGCACCCTCTCCCTCCGGGAGAGGGTGGGGGTGAGGGCATCGTTCGCTTGTTTTGGCGTTGCGCTTGGTGTGATGCCGGAGCCGGGATGTCGCCCCGGCAGGCGAGTCACTTTCTTTTGCGTCGCCAAAAGAAAGTAACCAAAGAAAAGGCGACCCCACCGTGCGTGACCCGCAGCTTCGCTGCGGGCAACCTGCGGTGCTCGCTTCAGGCGGGGTCCGCGCAAACTCGCCTTCGGCTCAAACACGCGCGGCCCTTTTTCCGCCTGAAGCTGCGCTCCTCGGCACGCCCAGAGGGGCTTGAACTCCAACGCGCCATGGCGCGTCCTTGGGCTTTGGGTTGTCGGGGTTTCGATCCGCCGAGCGAAGCGAAGGCCCGAGCCACTCCCCTCTGGCTGCGCCGAGGAGCACAGCTTTTCGCGGATCAGGGCCGCGCGCTGTCTGAGCGCAGCGAGTTTGCGCGGACCCCGCGAAAAGCGAGCACCGCAGGTTGCCCCCGAAGGGGGTCGCAGACAGTGGGGTCGCCTTTCTTTGGTTACTTTCTTTGGCGAGACAAAGAAATTGACTCGCCCGCCGGGGCGACATCCCGGCTCCGCACTCACCAAAGAACAGCAACAGTTCAAAGGCCCACCGCCCTCACCCCAACCCTCTCCCCAAGGGAGAGGGAGCAAGTCCAGGCCTCGCTCAGCTGCCGAAAGGAGAGGGAGCAAGTCGGTGCCCTCGCTTCTCGCTGGAGGGAGACGGAGCAGGAGACGGCCGCATGAACCTCTCCAAGCCCTTCGTCGAGCGCCCGATCGCCACGGTCCTGCTGACGATCGGCATCGCGCTGGCCGGCGTGGTCGCGTTCTTCGCGCTGCCGGTCTCGCCGCTGCCGCAGGTCGACTTCCCCACCATCTCGGTCCAGGCCAGCCTCGCGGGGGCCAGCCCGAGCACGATGGCGTCGAGCGTCGCGACGCCGCTGGAACGCAGGCTGGGCATCATCCCGGGCGTCAACGAACTGACCTCGACCAGCTCCAACGGCTCGACGCGCATCACGCTGCAGTTCGACCTCAAGCGCAACATCGACAGCGCCGCGCGCGAAGTGCAGGCCGCCATCAACGCGGCGCGCGCCGATCTGCCGGCCACGCTGCGCAGCAATCCGACCTACCGCAAGCGCAATCCGACGGCCGCGCCGGTCATGATCCTCGCGCTCACTTCCAGGACGCGCACGCCGGGGCAGATCTACGAGGCGGTGTCGAACATCGTCAGCCAGCGCCTGTCGCAGGTCGAGGGCGTGGGCGAGGTCGAGATCGGTGGCGGCTCGCTGCCGGCGGTGCGGGTCGAGCTCGAGCCCTTCGCGCTCAACCGCATGGGCATCAGCACCGAGGACGTGCGCGCCGCGATCCAGGCCAACAACGCGAACCGGCCCAAGGGCGCGATCGAGACCGGCGACCGCCGGCTGCAGGTCTACACGCCGGCCCCGGGCCGCCGCGCCGTCGACTACCGCGACCTGGTGATCGCCTGGCGCAACGGCGCCGCGGTGCGCCTGGGCGACGTGGCGCGCGTGATCGACAGCGTCGAGAACACGCGCACCCTGGGCCTCTTCAACGGCGCGCCTGCCGTGGTGGTGCTTCTGACGCAGCAGCCGGGCGCCAACATCATCGACACCGTGGACGGGGTGCGCAAGCTGCTGCCCGAGTTGCAGGCGCAACTGCCGCAGGACATCGACATCCAGGTCGCCTCCGACCGCACCAACTCGATCCGCGCCTCGCTGCGCGAGATCGAGTTCACGCTGATGATCTCGATCGCGCTGGTGGTGCTGGTGGTGGGCCTGTTCCTGCGCAAGGCGCGCGCCACCATCATCCCGGCGGTGGCGACCGTGGTCTCGCTGCTGGGCACCTTCGGCGTGATGCACCTGCTGGGCTTCAGCCTCAACAACCTGAGCCTGATGGCGCTGACCGTCGCCACCGGCTTCGTGGTGGACGATGCCATCGTGGTGCTGGAGAACACCGCGCGCCACATCGAGGCCGGCATGAACCGCGTCGAGGCGGCGCTGCGCGGCGCGCGCGAGGTGGGCTTCACGGTGCTGTCGATCAGCCTCTCGCTGGTGGCGGTGTTCATCCCGCTGCTGTTCATGGGCGACCAGGTCGGGCGGCTGTTC
Source organism: Variovorax paradoxus (assembly GCF_018614915.1). Classification (GTDB taxonomy): domain Bacteria; phylum Pseudomonadota; class Gammaproteobacteria; order Burkholderiales; family Burkholderiaceae_C; genus Variovorax; species Variovorax paradoxus_K. The sequence continues at coordinate 44,595 of NZ_JAGGNU010000053.1, forward strand.
CGCGAGTTCGCGGTCACGCTGTCGGCATCGGTGCTGATCTCGCTCGTGATCTCGCTGACCACCACGCCGATGATGTGCGCCATGCTGCTGCGCAGCGAGGCGGAAGAAGGGCCCGGCAAGAAGCGCGGCCGCCTGCGCGCCTGGCTCGGCGACCGCGCCGAGCGCGCCTGGCAGTGGACGCTGCGCATCTACGCCCACAGCCTGGACTGGGCGCTCGCGAGCAAGGGCGTGGTGATGGTGGTGCTGCTGGCGGTGATCGCGCTCAACGTCTACCTGTTCAACGCCATTCCCAAGGGCTATTTTCCGCAGCAGGACAACGGCCAGCTCAATGCGGGCCTGCGGGCCGATCAGAGCATTTCGTCCGCGGCGGTCGCCGAGAAGCTGCAGCAGGCGGTCGACATCATCCGCAAGGACCCGGCGGTCGATACGGTGGTGGGCTTCTCGGGCGGCAGCCGCGCTGGCGGCGGCTTCATGTTCGTGAACCTCAAGCCGGTGTCGCAGCGCACCGAGAAGACGGCCGCGGTGATCGACCGCCTGCGCCCGCAGCTCAACCAGCTGACCGGCCTGCGCGTGTTTTTGAACCCGGTGCAGGACCTGCGCATGGGCGGGCGTTCCAGCAACTCGAGCTACCAGTACACGCTCAGGAGCGACAACCTCGGCGACCTGCGCGCCTGGTCGACCAAGCTGGCCGAGCGCCTGCGCCAGGAGACCGCGCTGACCGACATCGACAGCGACGATGCCGACAACGGCGTCGAGACCTTCGTCGAGGTCGATCGCGATGCCGCGGCGCGGCTCGGCGTGACTTCGAGCGCGGTCGACAGCGCGCTCTACAACGCCTACGGCCAGCGCTCGGTGGCCACCATCTACGACGAGCTCAACCAGTACTCGGTGATCATGGAATGGGCGCCGCGCTTCCAGCGCGCGCCGATCGCGCTCAAGGACCTGTACGTGCCCTCGACGCTGAACACCACCACCACCGCGAGCGGCGCGACCAGCACGAGCTCCCTGCAGGCCAACACCGACGCGAGCACAGGCACCTCGACCGCCACCTCCGCCAATCCGGCATCGCGGACCTCGTCGGCCGGCCAGCAGATCGCGACCAGCACCACGCCGATGGTCCCGCTCTCGGCCTTCGCCAAGCTCAGCGAGCGCGCGGTGCCGACCTCGATCGACCACCAGGACACCGAGCTCGCGAGCACCGTCTCCTTCAGCCTGGCCGAAGGCGTGAGCCTGGCGGAGGCCAAGCGCATCGTCGCCCAGGCCGAGGCGGAGATCGCGATGCCGGTCAACGTGCGCGGCAGCTTCCAGGGCACGGCACTGGCGGCGCAGCAGTCGCAGGCGCAGCAGCTGTTCCTGATCCTCGCGGCGCTCGTCGTGATCTACATCGTGCTGGGCGTGCTCTACGAGAGCCTGGTGCACCCGGTCACCGTGCTGACCACGCTGCCCTCGGCCGGCGTCGGCGCGGTGCTCGCGCTGCTGCTGTTCCGCATGGAGTTCTCGATCATTGCGCTGATCGGCGTGTTCCTGCTGATCGGCATCGTCAAGAAGAACGCCATCCTGATCATCGATTTCGCGCTCGAGGCCGAGCGCGCGCGCGGCCTGAGCGCGGTCGAGGCGGTGCGCGAGGCCTGCCTGCTGCGCTTCCGCCCGATCCTCATGACCACGCTGGCGGCCGCGCTCGGCGCACTGCCGCTCGCCATCGGCTTCGGCCAGGGCGCGGAGCTGCGCCAGCCGCTGGGCGTGGCGATCATCGGCGGGCTGATCGCGAGCCAGCTGCTGACGCTCCTGACCACGCCGGTCGTCTACGTGCTGCTCGACAAGCTGCGCCGGCCCCCGGCCAACGAAAAATACCTGAGCCGTGCTGCATCGGCTTGAAGACCTGATGACGAACAGAAGAACCCACCTGGTCCTGGCGCTTGCGGCGCTGCTCTCCGGCTGCGCCATCGGCCCGCGCTACGAGCAGCCGTCCACCGAGCTGCCTGCCACCTGGAAGGAGGCCGCCGCCGCAGAGGGCTGGCTGCCCGCCGCGCCGGCCGATGCGCTGGACCGCGGCGAGTGGTGGAAGCTCTTCGGCGACCCGGCGCTCGACGAGCTCGCCGGGCGCGTGCAGGTGTCCAACCAGAACATCGCCGCCGCGGTGGCCAACTATGCCGAGGCCCAGGCGCTGGTGCGCGAGCAGCGCGCGGCGCTGTTCCCGACAGTCGCGGCGGGCGGCAGCGCCAGCCGCTCCGGTGCGCGCAACAGCTCGCCCCGCACTTCGACCAGCGCCTCGCTGCAGGCCGACTGGGCGCCCGACGTCTGGGGCCGGCTGCGCCAGGCGGTCACCGGCGCGCAGGCCAGCGCTCAGGCCAGCGAGGCCGACCTGGCTTCCGCGCGCCTGTCGGCCGTGGGCGAGCTCGCGACCAACTACTTCGCGCTGCGCGAGGCCGATGCCGAACTGCAGCTGCTGGCGGTGACGCTCGAGGGCTACGAGCGCAGCCTGGAGATCGCGCGCAACCGCTACAACGCCGGCATCGCCGCCCAGACCGACGTGCTGCAGGCGCAGACGCTCTACGTCAACACCCAGGCCGAGCGCGTGGCGCTGCAGCGCACGCGCGACACGCTGGAGCATGCGATCGCGGTGCTGGCGGGTGCCGCGCCGGCCGACTTCGTGCTGCGGCCGGCCGACTGGACGCCTGTCGTGCCCGGCATCCCCTCCGGCGTGCCCTCGACCTTGCTGCAGCGCCGGCCCGACATTGCCGCGGCCGAGCGCGCGGTGGCGGCCGCCAATGCGCAGATCGGCATCGCCCGCTCCGCCTACTTTCCGAGCCTGACCCTGAGCGCAGCGCTCAGCAGCAGCGCGAGCCGGGTTGGCGACCTGTTCAATGCCTCGAACATGCTCTGGTCGCTGGGCCTGTCGGTCGCGCAGACCGTGTTCGACGCCGGCGCCACCGGCGCGCGCGTGGACGCGGCCAAGGCCACGCACGAAGCGGCCGTGGCGCGCTATCGCCAGGCGGTGCTGAGTGCATTCCAGAACGTCGAAGACCAGCTCACCGCCGGCGCCAGCCTGGCGCAACAGGAAGTGCTGCGCCGCGAGGCCTCGGCCGTGGCCGACCGCACCGAGCAGCAGTTCCTCAACCGCTACCGCCAGGGCCAGGTGAGCTACACCGACGTGGTGACGGCGCAGGTCTCGGCACTCAACGCGCGGCGCACATTGCTGCAGTTGCAGGTCAACCGGCAGAGCGCTGCGGTGGCGCTGATCCAGGCGTTGGGGGGTGGGTGGCAGGCGGGGTGGGCGGCGTCTCTTGCTCCCTCTCCCTCTCCCTCCGGGAGAGGGTTGGGGTGAGGGCGGTGGGCCTTTGAACTGTTGCTGTTCTTTGGTGAGTGCGGAGCCGGGATGTCGCCCCGGCGGGCGAGTCAATTTCTTTGTCTCGCCAAAGAAAGTAACCAAAGAAAGGCGACCCCACTGTCTGCGACCCCTACGCTTCGCTTCGGGGCAACCTGCGGTGCTCGCTTTTCGCGGGGTCCGCGCAAACTCGCTGCGCTCAGACAGCGCGCGGCCCTGATCCGCGAAAAGCTGTGCTCCTCGGCGCAGCCAGAGGGGAGTGGTTCGGGCCTTCGCTTCGCTCGGCCGCCAGGAACATCCAGTACGGCAACCCAAACCACAAGGACGCGCCATGGCGCGTTGGAGTTCAATCCCCTCTGGGCGTGCCGAGGAGCGCAGCTTCAGGCGGAAGAAGGGCCGCGCGTGTTTGAGCGCAGCGAGTTTGCGCGGACCCCGCCTGAAGCGAGCACCGCAGGTTGCCCGCAGCGAAGCTGCGGGTCACGCACGGTGGGGTCGCCTTTTCTTTGGTTACTTTCTTTTGGCGACGCAAAAGAAAGTGACTCGCCTGCCGGGGCGACATCCCGGCTCCGGCATCACACCAAGCGCAACGCCAAAACAAGCGAACGATGCCCTCACCCCAGCCCTCTCCCGGAGGGAGAGGGAGGCATACCTCGCGGCCGCGGCGCCTGCAGGTAGGCGCCCGATTCGAAGAGCTGCGACTCGGCCTCGTCGATGCGCCGGATCACCGGCTTGCCGGCGCGGCTCGCCAGCATCTCGACCAGCGCCTCGGTGACGGCCACGCCCGCGGCGACGGAAGGGAAGAACGAAGGGCTGTCGATCGCGAACAGCAGGGTCTCGTCGGCCAGCAGTGACAGTGGCGAGGCGATGCTGTCCGTGATCGCCACGATGCGGCAGCCCGCCGCCTTCGCGGCCTGCGCGACCTGCAGCGCTTCGCGCGAGTAGGGCACGAAGCTGGCCACGACCAGCGCGTCGCCCCTGGCGAAGGCGCGCTGCTGCATCTCGAGCGAGCCACCCTGGCCGTCGACCAGGTGCACGCTGGAGCGGAACATCCGGTAGACGTAGATGAAGGAGAACGCGATCGGAAAGCAGGCGCGAAAGCCCGCTGCGTGCACGGCGTGGGCCTTCTCCAGCACGGCGCAAGCCTTCTGCAGCGACGCCTCGCTCTGGCGGTGCGTGTTCTCGAGGTTGCGCCGCTGGACTTCGAACATCTCGCCGGCCAGGCCCTGGTCCCTGGCGCGGCCGATCAGGGTCTTGGCGCGCGCGCCGTAGGCATCCGAGAAGCCCAGGCCCATCTCCGACGCCACCGCGTCCTTGAACTGCGGCCATCCCGCATAGCCCAGGTGCTGCGCAAAGCGCACCAGCGTGGCCGGCGTGCTCCCGGCGCGTGTGCCGACACTGCGCATCGAGCTGGTCACCACGTCGTTCGGGTGGTCGAGCACATGCTTCGCAACCTGCTGCAGGGCAGGGCTCAGGCTCTCGTAGCGCTGGCGGAGATCGTCCTTGACACCCATGGGCTTTCCTTTGTCGATGGAACGAATGTACCGGATGGAACAGTGTTGTTCCATGCTTTGCTTGACGAAACAAATGTTCCAAACAATAATTCGTTCAATACATTAGTTCCAGGTCTGGACAGCCGCCATGACGCACGTTTTCCACCGCCATCTTCGCCATACGCCGCAGCTCGCCGTCGCCGCCCAGGGCATGACGATCCGCGACGCCGCGGGCCGCGAGTACCTCGATGCCTCTGGCGGGGCGGCGGTTTCTTCGCTGGGCCACGGCCATCCGGACGTGATTGCCGCGATGCATGCGCAGATCGACAAGCTCGCCTACGCCCACACCAGCTTCTTCACCAGCGAGGTCGCCGAAAAGCTGGCCGACGAGCTGATCCGCACCGCGCCCGAAGGCATGAGCCATGTCTACCTGGTGAGCGGCGGCTCGGAGGCGGTGGAGTCGGCGCTCAAGATGGCGCGCCAGTACTTCGTCGAGATCGGCCAGCCGCAGCGTACGCATTTCATCGCGCGCCGCCAGAGCTACCATGGCAACACGCTGGGCGCGCTCGCGGTCGGCGGCAACGCGTGGCGGCGCGCGCCCTTCGCCCCGATCCTGGTGCCGGCCACCCACGTTTCGCCCTGCTATCCCTACCGCGAGCAGCGCGCCGACGAAACGCCCGAGCAGTACGGACAGCGCCTCGCTCTTGAACTCGAGGCGGCGATCCTGGGCCAGGGGCCCGACAGCGTGATTGCCTTCGTCGCCGAGACGGTGGGCGGCGCGACCGCCGGCGTGCTGACGCCGGTGCCCGGCTACTTCAAGGCGGTGCGCGAGGTCTGCGACCGCTACGGCGTGCTGCTGATCCTCGACGAGGTGATGTGCGGCATGGGACGCACCGGCACGCTCTACGCCAGCGAGCAGGAGGGCGTGGTGCCCGATCTCGTGACCATCGCCAAGGGCCTGGGCGGCGGCTACCAGCCGGTGGGCGCCGTGCTCGCGCAGGGGAAGATCGTCGAAGCGATGTCGCAGGGCAGCGGCTTCTTCCAGCATGGCCACACCTACCTCGGGCACCCGGTGGCCTGCGCGGCCGCGCTGGCAGTGCAGCAGGTGATCCATCGCGACGGCCTGCTGGCCAAGGTGCGCGCGGACGGCGAGGCTTTCGGCGCGATGCTGCGCGAGGCACTGGGCGGCCATCCGAACGTGGGCGACATCCGCGGCCGCGGCTTCTTCTGGGGCGTGGAACTGGTGGCCGACCGCGCGAGCAAGGCCCCCTTTGCCCCGGCGCTCAACCTGCACGTGCGCATCAAGAAGGAAGCCATGGCGCAGGGTCTCCTGTGCTACCCCTTCGGCGGCACGGTCGACGGCAAGCTCGGCGACCACGTGCTGCTGGCACCGCCTTTCATCGCGACGCAGCAAGACCTGCGCGAGATCGCGACGCGGCTGGCGGCCTCGCTCGACGCGGTCGTGCGCGCCCTCTGATTTCTTCCACCCTTCCGAGGAGCTTTCCCATGACCTTCCCACGCCTGTCGACCCTGGGCGCCGCGCTCGTGGCCGTCTTCACCCTGATGCCCCTGGCCGCCGTGCATGCGCAGGACGGCGGCACGCTCGCCAAGGTCAAGGCGAGCGGAACCATCACCTTCGGCTACCGCGAATCCTCCTTCGGCTTTTCGTACCTCGACAGCAATCTCAAGCCGGTGGGCTACAGCATCGAGATCTGCAACCGCATCGTCGAGGCGATGAAGGCCGAGCTCAAGATGCCCAGCGTCCAGATTCGCTACCAGGCCGTGACCTCGGCCAACCGCATTCCGCTGGTGGCCAATGGCACGGTCGACATCGAGTGCGGCAGCACCACCAACCTGGTCGAGCGCCAGAAGCAGGTGGCCTTCTCGCCGGACATCTTCCGCTACAACGTGCGCATGCTGGTGAAGGCCGATTCGGGCATCAAGAGCATCGCCGACCTGCAGGGGAAGACGGTGGTCACCACCACCGGCACCACCTCGTTCCGCCTCTTGCGCGAGGCCGACAAGGGCAAGAACCTCGAGGTGACCAACCTGGCCGGGAAGGACCATACCGATTCCTTCCTGCTGGTGGAAAGCGGCCGCGCCCAGGCCTTCGTGCTCGACGACATCCTGCTCGCCGGCCAGATCGCGAATGCGCGCAACCCCAAGGATTTCGTCATCACCGGCGAGAGCCTGCGCACCGAGAACCAGTCGCTGATGTTCCGCAAGGACGACCCGGAGTTCAAGGCGCTGGTCGACCGCGTGGTGGGTGGCATGATGAAGTCGGGCGAGATGGAGAAGCTCTACAACAAGTGGTTCATGTCGCCGATCCCGCCCAAGAACATCAACATCAACTACCCGATGAACGCCGAGACGAAGGAGGCCTTTGCCAATCCGTCGTCCAAAGGCATCTGACTTCGACCGTGACGCGCATTGCCCTGATCCATGCCTTGAGCCACTCGGTGGCGCCCATCAATGCCGCGTTCGAGCGCGATTGGCCCGAGGCGGTCCGGATGAACCTGCTGGACGACAGCCTGTCGGCCGACCTGGCACGCAGCGGACGCGGGCTCGACGAAGCGATGCACGCGCGCTTCCAGCGTCTGGCGCAGTACGCGGTCGACACTGGCGCAGAGGGCATCCTTTTCACGTGCTCGGCCTTCGGTCCGTGCATCGAGGCGGCGGCGCGGCGGCATTCGGGCATGCCGGTGCTGAAGCCCAACGAGGCGATGGTCGCGGAAGCCGCCGCCGGCGCGGGCCGGCTGGGCCTGATCGCCACTTTCCGGCCCACGCTCGAATCTATGCCGCCGGAGTTTCCGGCCGGCACGGAACTCGAACTCGCACTGGCCGAAGGCGCGCTCGATGCGCTCAACAACGGCGACACGCAACGGCATGACGAACTCATCGCCGAAGAGGCCCGATCGCTCCGCGACCGGGGCTGCACACGCCTCGCGCTGGCCCAGTTCAGCATGGCGCGCGCCCGCGCCGCCTGTGAAGACGCATCGCGCCTGCCGGTGTTGACCACGGTCGACAGCGCGGTGCGGGCCTTGCGTGCGCGGCTGGGCTGAGTCGATGCGCCCGACCGCCCTCGGCTGAAATCCCGCTCTTCCTCGCGGTCGTCGCGCCAATCTGTAGGCGCGCCTGCCATCTCGGAGGATCTCTGGCCGTCGGGCGCCAGTTCTAAAGCCTCTGCGTTCACGTCAAGACACCGACAAGGCTTGCGCGTTCGTGCCGGCGTGCGTGTCAAAGGCGAAATCGTCACGGGCGCGGGCAAGCTGCAGCCCTATGCCCGCTTTGACCTGCACCGCGCATCGGGCGGTCGCGATGTGGTGCGCTTTGCGGGCCCGGCGGCGAGCGCGGACATCGCAAGCAGCATCGGTGCCACCTCGACCGAACTGGCCGGTGGTTTCACACTGGGACTCGGCGACAGCACCAGCCTCTATGGCGAGCTCGGCAAGTTATGGGCATCGGGTGGCGCCACACGCGTCCAATCCTCGTTGCAAGCGTCCCTTGGCCTCAGGCTCAAGTGGTAAGCACTTCGACCTGAACGCGGACTGACCTGCGCCCTCGCGATAATCGGCGCTCTTACAAGGAGCGCGCGTGGATATCGTTTTGCTGGTCAAGGCCGCCATCATGGGCATCGTCGAAGGCTTGACCGAGTTCTTGCCGATCTCGTCGACGGGCCACCTGATCCTCGCGGGATCGCTGCTGCGCCTCAACGGCGACAAGTTCAAGGTCTTCGAGATCGCGATCCAGACAGGCGCCATCTTCGCGGTCATCCTGGTCTATTGGCAGAAGATCCATTCGACCGTCATTGCGTTGCCGCGCCAGCCCAAGGCGCGCCGCTTCGCGCTCAACGTGCTGATTGGCTTCCTGCCCGCCGTGGTGCTGGGGCTCTTGTTCGGCAAGGCGATCAAGGCCCACCTGTTCACGCCGGTGGTCGTGGCCAGCACCTTCATCATCGGCGGCTTCATCATCCTGTGGGCCGAGAAGCGGCCACCCGGCTCGGTGCACATCGAGCACGTCGACGACATGACGCCGTGGGACGCGCTCAAGGTCGGCCTGGTGCAGTGCTTCGCGATGATCCCGGGCACCAGCCGCAGCGGCGCCACCATCATCGGCGGCATGCTGCTGGGGCTGTCGCGCAAGGCGGCGACCGACTTCTCCTTCTTCCTCGCCATCCCGACGCTGATCGGCGCCGGCGCCTACAGCCTGTACAAGGAGCGCGCGCTGCTGTCCGCTGCCGACATCCCGCTGTTCGCCGTCGGGCTGGTGTTCTCCTTCGTCAGCGCCTGGCTGTGCGTGCGCTGGCTGCTGAAGTACATCAGCACGCACGACTTCATTCCCTTTGCCTGGTATCGCATCGCCTTCGGCCTCGTGGTGCTGGCGACGGCGTGGAGCGGTGCGGTCGTTTGGGCTGACTAGGCGGGTGAGCTCAGGTCGTCACGGCACGTTCGAGGCGT
>NZ_JAGGNU010000054.1 GCF_018614915.1 Variovorax paradoxus
AGTGAAGAGTATTGCGGCTAGGAGCGGCGCCACACGCTCGCCAGCCAGGGCTGCTGCTCGCGCGGCAGGCCGGCCGGGCGGTAGTAGTGCGCGAGTTCCGCGAACCCGGCTGCCGCCATGTAGGCCCGCCAGGACGCCAGGTCGTGAAAGGCGCTGTAGCGCGTACCGCTGAAGCCCTCCTCGCCTTCACCCCGCGGGTTCGAGCTGAACAGCACGCCGCCCGGCTTCAGCGCGGCATGCAGCTGCCGCAGCACGCGCGGCAACTCCTGCGTGGGCACGTGGAACAGCGACGCATTCGCGAACACGCCGTCGAAGCGGCGGGACGGCAGGTCCAGCGCGAGGAAGTTCTGCTCCAGCACCTCGCAGCCGCTGTAGGCGCGTGCCATTTCCGCCAGCCGCGGAGCTCCCTCGAGCCCGGTTGCGAGATGCCCGAGCTGCTTGAAGGCCAGCAGATCGCGCCCGGGCCCGCAGCCGAAGTCCAGTATCTCGAAGGGCGGCGGCGCCTCGATCGCCTGGAGCAGCGCCGCGATGTTCTGGCTCACGTCGTGACCGCGCGTGCCGGCCCAGAAATCTTCCGCCCGCCGGTCGTAGTGCGAGAGCGTCGACGCGGCGATGCGTTCGAGGTCTTCGGCCGTCAGGGTCACGGGATTGCAGTGCTCGGAGATCAGGCGCGCTCCCCGGCGATGTAGTGCTGCAGCTGCTCGATGATGAACTGCTGCTCCGAGATGATGCCCTTGACCAGGTCGCCGATGGAGATCAGGCCGGCGAGCTTGCCCTCGTCGAGGACCGGCAGGTGGCGCACGCGGCTCTGGGTCATCAGGGCCATGCATTCCTCGCTGGTCTGGTCGGGGCGCACGTAGATGACGGCGCTCGTCATGATCTCGTGCAAGGGCGTGTCCTTGGACGAGCGCGCCATCAGGACCACCTTGCGCGCGTAGTCGCGCTCGGTCAGCATGCCGACGATGCGGCCCTGCTCCACCACCAGCAGCGCGCCGATGTTCTTCTGCGCCATCCGCTGCAGCGCCTCGAACACCGACGCCGTGGGCTCGATGGTGTGAACCGTCCGGTCGCCTTTTTCCTTGAGAATTTCTGCCACGGTTTTCATAGGTCATTTCTCCGCAGAAGGCATTGCACCTTCAGACTACCCTAAGCTCGCCATCAATGCACGGAGGCAGTATGGATCTTCAACTGGGCGGCAAGCACGTACTCATCACCGGCGGCAGCCGCGGCATCGGCCTGGCATGCGCGCGCGAGTTCCTGCGCGAGGGCGCGCGCGTCAGCCTGGTCGGGCGCACCGCGGCCCACCTCGACGATGCCGTGGCGCAATTGCGAAGCGAAGGACACGCCGCGGTCCACGGCCACTGCGCGGACCTGAGCGACGCGGGCGCCGCATCGGCCATGCTGGACGCGGCGGAAGCGGCGCTCGGCCCGGTCGACGTCCTGGTCAACTCCGCTGGCGCCGCGCGCCGCACGCCTTTCGGCGAGCTGCAGCCGCAGACCTGGCAGGACGCGATGCAGGCCAAGTTCTTCACCTACATCAACGTGATGGACCCGGTGATCAAGCGCATGGGCGAACGCGGCGAAGGCGCGATCGTCAACGTCATCGGCATGGGCGGCAAGGTCGCCACGCCCACCCATCTGGCCGGCGGCGCCGCCAATGCCGCGCTGATGCTGGCCACTGCCGGCCTCGCCACCGCCTACGGTCCGCGCGGCGTGCGCGTGAACGCCGTCAATCCCTCGCTGACGCTGACCGACCGCATGGCCGAAGGCATCGCCGCCGATGCGCGGCTGCGCAACAAGAGCGAAGAAGAAGTGCTGCGCGATGCCCAGGCCCGCATGCCGCTGGGTCGCCTCGCGAATCCGGAAGACATCGCCAACGCCGTCGTCTTCCTTTGTTCGCCGCGCGCAGGCTACATCTCCGGCGCCATCGTTTCGATGGATGGCGCCGCAACGCCGATGGTGGTGTGATGCGCCGCGAGAGCTAACGCAGAGCCTGGGAGGATCCGGCGCCCTTGCCCGCAGGCCGCGTCTCGACCAGCCAGTCGACGCGCTCGGCGGCCGGCCGCGTGTCGGGGAAATCAGGAGTCGGCACCGCCGACCATCCGGGGCTCCGGCTCATCAGTCGCCGGTGCTCGAACATGGAGAGCAGGTACTTGACGCGTGCCGCGCCCAGATAGGGGAATCTCATGTGTATCTCCGTCCTGGCTTTTCGACGCTTGCGTACACGACAACCCGACGATTCAGGCTGAGGGCTGGGATCTCCCTGGCGAGGGGCAACGATAGCGGAAGGCGACCCCGACGCCAAGCCGAAGATGTGACTTTTGGAACGTCCACACCTCATCTTCCGAAGAGATGGCCGCGCAGGTGGCCGGCGGTCGTCGAGGCCTTTCCGCCCGGCCAATTCGAAACCCGCGCTGCAGCCAGCCTGTCGATGCGGTCCTGCCGCTTCAGCGCAGTTTCGATCGCGGCTCGCGTGCGCTCTCTTCGAACTTCGAGCCAAGCCAGCGGTGTCGTGATGACCAGGCCGGCAAAGGATGCAAGCGCCGCCACCAGGGCGGCGACGGTGACCAGCAGCTGCAGGTCGTGCAGGTCGAAATCGCTGGGGTTCGGCGCCGTCGCAGCGGCGGCGGCGGCAGGCGCGACGGCCGGCACCGGCGGGGGCGGGAAGGCAAGCTCCACCCAGACAAGGCCGAGCGCCACGATGGTCGCGAGCACGAACGTCCAGGCGAAGAATCGCTGGTACCTCTTGCGCACCACCACCGGTGAATCCATGGCGTCTCCGGACACTTTGACGGACTTCGATGGTGGGAGCCGGCAAACCGGATGCTGTCGGACAAAGCAGGCGCCAGCGGTCGGACAGCGTCGTCGCCTGCAGCAATCCGTTGCAGACGACGAACGGAAACGGAAGCCGCCTACAGGCAGAAAAGCCGAAGCCGTCAGCATCTGAAACTATCGAAACAAAGTCGGCGGAGATGCACATGAACCTGGACGAATGCTTTGCACTGATCGGCCGGCTGAGTCCGAACGCGGCAAAGCTTGCGGCGCGCATGCTCAGGAGGGATCCCTCGGCGCCCACGGATTGGGCCTTCGCCCTCGAGGTGGGCCTGGCGGATCGGGCCCAGGGTTCGGATCCGTTCACGACGGACGATCTGTTGCTGATCGCCATGGACAAGGATCCGAAGCATTTCCCGACGGGCCCTGCGGCCGAGTACAACGCCCAGCAGATACAGGCGATCGAATTCGTCGTCGAGATGCGGCGGCAAGGCCAGCGCCTGAACGGTTTCATCGCCGCCCCTCGGCGCTCCAAGGGAGGTCCTGGGCCTGTTTCGGCAGCCGCCAGCCCGGACAGTTCCGTTGCCCCCATCTGACCGGGAGCGAACGCCGCCGAACGATGCACCATCGATCGGCTCCGGCAGACCGCTCGGCGGACGTCGGTGTCGGATGACGCAAGGCCGATCTCTTCCGCGGCATTCTCTGGACTCCATGTTCAGCACGAGGTGACACCATGTCGAATTCCTCGAAGTTCAGGCCGGCACCGCGCTACCTGCGTCTGGCCATACAGGCTGCGTTGGCGGCCTGCTGCATCGCGGCGATGCACGCGGCGGCGGCCGCAGAACCCGTCTTCAAATGCGGCAAGACCTATACGAACATTCCGGCGGAAGGGTCGGCCAAGGCCCGTGCCGGCGGCTGCGTCCTGGTCGACACCGCCCAGCCGAAGGGCAAGACGGAGAGGATCGCGGTCGATGGATCCATGCAGATCACGGTTCCGGTGGGCCAGGACGGCCGATTCTGGATCGACGGCTCGGTGAACGGTTTCCCGGTCCGGTTCGTGATCGACAAGGCCGCCACGGTCCATGCCGGCGTCGTCGTCACCGAGGCCTTCGCTGCGCGGGCGAACCTGATCGCGGGCACTCCGGCGCATGTCCAGACCGCCAGCGGCGTGATGGATGCACGCCGCATCGAGCAGGTCCCCATGACCGTCGGCCCCTTCAGAGTGCCGCAGGCCACGGTGCTGGTGGGCTCGCTGGGCGGAAAATCGGACAGCGCCCTCCTCGGCCGGGAGCTGCTCTCGCTCTTCGATGTGGTGGCGAACGACCGCGAGATGACGCTGAGCAGCAAATAGCGTTAACAGGGACTAGAGCGGCAGGCCACCGAAACCGGATGGCCCTGCCGCAGGTTTTCCGACCGGGTCCGCGTCCTCGTCCTCGTCCTCGCCCTGCTCCTCGCCTTCCTGCCTGGGGCCCGCGTCCAGGTCGTCGATCATGCCCTGCAGCGCGAGCAGCCCTTCGGCCACGGCGCGGCGATAACTCTCGAAGTCGGTTTGCGAGCGTTTCAGTTCGTCCCATGCTTGCCCGTCCGCGCGACGCTCGAGCAACAGCCAGTAGAACGCGCCGGGCGCCGGCTCCTCGACCGTCACCGCGATGGATCGCAAATGATCGACCATGGGATCAATCCTCGCCGCCGTCTTCCGGCTGGGCCCGCGACGCTTCGCGCCGCCGCGAAGTCTTCGGCTCGGTCTGCGGGACTTGCGGGCCGGCGCCGGTCCGCCCCCAGAGATCGCGATCCGGCCTGAAGCTGGCCTCTGCTTCGCGCTCGTCGTCCTTGCGCAGCGCTTCGCGGAAGCCCGGCGACCTCCTGGCTTCTTCCTCGCTGTTGTCAATGGCGGATGGGTTGGGTTGGGGTGGCGCGACCGGCTTCGGCACGAACCGGGTCTTCGTCCGCTGATTGCTCATCGGGATCTCCTTGACGGTTGGCAGCAGCGACAGCCGCCGAAGCGAGCGTCGCTGTCTTTCCCGTGGGCCGCTGTGCGTCGATGCGCACTTGCGTGTAGGCCTGAGCCCACGCTCACCCCTGAGCGGATCGGCCTTCCTTGGCGAACCGGGTCCATCGCGCATCGGTGTGCCTGCCGGCGTATTCGCGGTCGATCTCGTCGATCAGGATATCGGCGTTCTTCGGCTCGACGGCAGCCAGGATGGCATCGATCTTGGCCTCGACCCGATCGTCCCCTTCCTTCGACTGAGGAGAACCGACGTACAGCAGGAAGGCCAGGCCGCCGATCTGCCAAAGAAGCTGCAAGAACTCCGATTGCCAGTTTTCCAGCGTGTCCCGGGACATCTGGATCACGTAGCCCGACACCTCCACGGCAGCGCCGAGTTGCCTTTGCTCGTCAACATAGGCGAACCAGCCGAACAGCCAATGGCCGACGAGCGACAGAAGAAAGAACCCCAGGGTCACCCAGCCATAGCCATAAAGCTTCCAGATGGATTTCTGCATAGCGCGCTCCTTGATTGGTTTCGCAAGCCTAGGGCGGCGAAGCGCGCACCGCGTCGTCCGGCGTCGATGGAATCCGAACGCCAAGTTCGCGTGAACGCAAGCGTGGCGCGAAGCTGCAGCAGCCTCGTGCAGACGTCGAGGCGTTCAGCGGGTCGAGCTCGCTGCCGCCGATGGGCCTGGATGCCGCCGTGCCCGCTTCGACGGCTTGCTCGGCCCCATCTCGCGAATGAGCGATTCAAGGTCTGCGGTCGTGTCTTCGGGAGGAAGGATATCGGCCATCCCCTGCGCGAAATTCCGGATGGCCCGGTCGAACTCCGCAAGCGCCTGGAGGTACTCGCGCCTCGCTGCTTTCATGCCCATCTGGATGCTCCTTTTGGCGCTTCTCGGCCGGGTGGCGGCTGCACATGACCGAAATGTAGCGCTGTAGGCAGGCCTTAGCGCACTGCCAGCGTCTTCTTCGCGATGTTCACCAAGTGGATTTGGCTGGTGCCCTCGTAGAGCCGAAAGAGCCGCGTATCGCGGAAGAAGCGCTCGGCGACATTGCCGGCCAGGTATCCGCTGCCTCCGAAGACCTGCACGGCGCGATCGGCGACGCGGCCGCACATCTCGGACGCGAAGAGCTTGCACATGGAGGCTTCCATGGCGACGTCCACGCCTTCGTCGCGCTTGCGCGCAGTCTCGAGCACGAGGGCGCGCGCTGCATGCATCTCGGTATTGCTTTGCGCGATGAACTGCTGCACGAGCTGGAACTCGGCAATCGCTTGTCCGAACTGGCGCCGAGTGCGCGCGTGGCGCACCATCTCGTCCACCAGCCGGATCGCCGGGCCGACACACAGGGCGGCCAGGTTGATGCGCTGCTTGTTCAGCGTCTTCATCGCGGTGCGGAAGCCCTGGCCTTCGACCCCGCCGACGATGGCGCTCGCGGGCACCCGAACGCCTTCGAGCAGCACCTCGCCGACCGGCGAGCCATGCTGCCCCATCTTCCGGTAGGGTGCCGAGCTCGAAAGCCCCGGCGTGCCGCGCTCCACCAGGAAGGCGGTGATGCCGTTGGCGCCCTTGGCTTGCGGGTCGGTGCGGGCGAATACAGTGAACAGGTCCGCGATCGGCGCGTTGGTGATGAAGCACTTCTTCCCGCTGATCACGTAGCAGTCGCCCTCGCGCACGGCCATCGTCTTCAGCGCCGTGGCGTCGGACCCCGCCTCGGGTTCGGTGAGAGCAAAGCAGCCCGTGATCTCGCCGCTCGCCATGCGCGGCAAATAGCGGTCCTTCTGCGCCGGCGTGCCATCCACGACCAGGGATTCCGAGGCGATGCCGGTGTTGCCGCCGAAGCGCGCCCTGAAGGTGGTCGCCACCTGCGACACCTCGATGTTCACCAGCGCGAGTTCCTCGGTCGTGAGGCCCGCGCCGCCATAGGCTTCGGGAATGCTGTGGCCGAACAGACCGAGCTCCCGCATGCGCTGCACCAGCGGTTCCGGGATCTCGTCGGTCCGGTCGATCTCCTCTTCCAGCGGCTGGCATTCGTCGCGCACGAATCGCTGCACCTCGGCGAGCATGGCTTGGAATTTTTTCTCGTCGCGAATCATCGGTGCCCTCCCCGGCCCTCGCGCACCTCGCCCAGCAGCCTGTAGATCGGATCGGCCGGCGCAGCGCGGCCGTTGGGCTGGCGCGGCCCGAACAGGGTAGCGTCGTCCTCGGCAAGCTCGGGGCGGTCGCGCTCCTCGATCCAGTCGTACACCACGGTTCGCGCGGCGATGCGCCACTCGCCCTTTCGCCGCTCGAAGCGGTCCACGTAGCGGCCGCAGAGGAAGGTCTCGCGCTGCGGCGCGGACGCGGGCGCCTGCAGGGCAAGGAAGGCGCTCTCCACGGCGGCGACGTCGCCGTGGAGCTCGATGGAGATGTTGTTCACCTGGTGCACGCGGCGGCCGCCTTCGCGCAGCTTGCGCAGCGCCTGCTCGATGAAGCCGGCGGCGCTGCCGTCCCAGGCGCCGTGACAGTCGGTGGCGTCTTCCCAATAGGCGGAGCGCAACGCGGCCTCGTCGGCGCGATCGATGCCGCGGCAGTAGCGATGGAGGCACTCGCGGATCGCTTCCCGATCCAGCAGCGCCTGCAGAGGGTTGACGCTCATCAGGCGCGCTTGAAGAGTTGCACCACGTTGCCTTCCGGATCGCGCAGCGACAGGACGGCGCCATGCGAGCCCATGTCGCGCACGCCCAGCACCTCACCGCCGGCAGCGGCGATGCGCTCCCGCGCACCTGCGAAGTCCTCCACCTCGAACACCATCACGAGGCCGGAAGTGGCGGGCGCGCCCTCCTCCGGCGATGCCAGCGCCACGTTGGTGTTGCCGATGCCGTACTGGATCCACCGGTCCTGGTCGCGGAACTTCAGCGGCAGGCCGAGCGCGTTCTCGTAGAAGGCATGCAGCTCGCCGGGCTTGCGCGCCACGACGAACACGTTCTGCAGCCGCTTGGGAGCGGTGGCCGCCGCGCTCACAGCGAAGTCTCCGAGGCGCCGCCGTCCAGGCGCAGCACGTCAGCGTTGAAGAAGCGGGATCCGTCGCCGGCCAAAAAGCAGATCGCATCGGCGATGTCCTCCACCGTGCCCAGGCGGCCGAGCGGCGTGCGCGCGACGCGCCTGGCGTCGAGCTCCGCATTGCGGTGCTTGGCGGTGCCTTCGGTGGGCACCGCGCCCGGCGCGACCGCGTTCACGCGGATGTTGCGCGACCCGAGGTCGGCGGCGGCGGCGCGGGTGATGCCCAGCACGCCCGCCTTGATGCCGCTGTAGACCACCGAGCGCATCGGCGACTTGAAGGCGGCGATGGACGCCACGTTAACGATGGCGCCGCCACGCTGCGGGTCCATGACCTCGGCGGCGGCCTGGATGCCCCAGATCACCGACTTGAAGCCGATCTCCACCATGCGGTCCATGACCTCCGGCGTGATCTCCGCCAGCGGCTGGTAACGCACCCAGGCCGCGTTGTTGACCATGATGTCCAGCCGGCCCGCGTCGCGCGCGAAGTGCAGCACGGCCTCGCGCATGCCTTCGCGGCTGGAGATGTCCAGAGGCAGCGGGATCGCCTGGCCGCCCAGCGCGCGGATCTCGGCGGCGGCTTCTTCGACGAACTCCTGCTTGAGATCGTTGATGCCGACGGTGGCGCCCAGCTTGGCCATGGCGCGCGCGGTCGCGCGGCCGATGCCGTGGCCGGCGCCGCTGATGAAAGCCACGCGGCCTTCGAGAGACGCATTCATTGCTTGCCTTTCTCAGTCTGTTCGGGAACGAGCAGCGCATCGAGCGCGAAGGCGCCCTTGCCTGCTTCCAGCACCACCAGGGGGTTGATATCGATCTCGGCGACGCTGTCGGCGTGCCGCGCGGCAAAGCGCGACAGGGCCGCGACGGCACGCGCCGCTGCCTGCACGTCGGCCTTCGGACGGCCGCGCGCGCCATCGAGCAACGGGAAGGCCTTGAGCGAGCGCAGCATCGCCGTCGCCTGCGCCTCGTCGACCGGGGCCGGTTGCAGCGCCACGTCCTTGAGGACCTCGGCAAAGATGCCGCCCAGGCCCACCATGACCATGGGGCCGAAGACCGGGTCCTTCTTGGTGCCCAGGATCAGCTCGGTGCCGCCCTGCGCCATCTGCGCCACGAGCACGCCGGTGATGCGGGCCTGCGGCGCCTTCAGCGCCACGCGGGCCAGCAGGCTCTCGTAGTCGTCGACGAGCTGCCCTTCGGAGCGCACACCGACCACCACGCCGCCGACCTCCGTCTTGTGCGCGATGTCGGGGGAGACGATCTTCAGCACCAGCGGGAAGCCGATCTCGCGCGCCGCCGCCAGCGCCTGCTCGCGGCTGCCGGCAATGACCTCCTTCAGCACCGGCAGGCCCGCAGCGGCCAGCGCCGCCTTGGCGCTCGCTTCGGTGGCAAAGGCTTCGGCGGGCAAGGCCTCGCGGGCGACGGTCGACGTGGCCTGCGCTGCACCCTCGCGCGCGCCGAAGCGCACCAGCGCCGCGAGCGTCGCGCAGGCCGCGTCGATGCCCTCCACGGTCGGGAAGCCCATCGCGTTGAGCTGCGTGCGCACCTCCTGCGGCGCGCGGGCGCACAGGCAGATCAGCCGCGAGGGATGGTCCCTGCGGACCTGCGCCAGCGCCGACATGAACACCTCCCGAAGGCGAGGCACGTGGAAGGCGTTCGCCGACTGCAGGATCAGCGCGTCGCAGCTGCTGTCTTCCGCCACCGCGGCCAGCACGCTGGCCAGCACTTCGGGACGGCTGGAGACCTGCGCCGTCATGTCTACCGGATTGGAAGGCGATGCAAAGGGCACCACCGACAGGATGCGCTCCTGCGTCGCCGCAGCCAGTTTGGGCAGGGCCAGGCCCTGCGCGCTGGCCGCGTCGGCCAGCAGCACGCCGAAGCCGCCGGAGGCCGTCAGTACCGCCACCTTGTTGCCCTTGGGTGCGCGCTCGGGGCCGACGACGCAGAGGGCATGGCCCACCTCCAGCAACTGCTCGATGCTGGGCACGCGGATGGCGCCGCCGTTGCGCAGCACCACATCGAACACCGCGTCCGAACATGCGAGCGCGCCGGTGTGCGAAGCCGCGGCTTCGCTGCCTGCTTCGGAGACGCCGACTTTCAGCACCACCAGCGGCTTGCCCGCATCGCGTGCCATGGCCATGGCCTGCTGCAGCTTGGCGCCGTCGCGGCAGGTCTCCATGCAGCACAGGATCACGGAGGTGCCCGGGTCCGCCGCCAGCGAGGCGATCGCATCGGCGATGTCCACGTCGCACTCGTTGCCGGTGGTCAGCATGCGGCTGATGCCGAGGCCACGCTCGGCCGCGAGGCGCAGCGTGTAGCTGCCCAGGTTGCCGCTCTGCGAGACGATGCCCACCGGTCCCGGTGTCGGGAACGAGGATTCCAGCGCCACCGAGAAGGTGGCGATGCTCTTGTCCGGCACGCCGATCGCGCCCAGGCAGTTGGGGCCGACGATGCGCATGCCGGTGGCCTCGGCAACCTGCCCGATCTGGTGCTGCAGCCTGCTGCCCGCCTCGCCCATCTCGGAGAAGCCGGCAGAGAGCACCACCGCGGCGCGCACGCCGCGGTTGGCGCAGTCCTTCACCACATCCAGCACGCCCTCGGGCGGCACGGCCACGACGGCCAGTTCCGGGGCTTCGGGCAGGTCCGCGATGCTGGCATAGGCCCGCAGCGACTGCACCTGGCCCGCCTTGCGATTGATCGGGTAGATCGCCCCCGCGTAGCCGTACTTCAGCAGGAACTGCAGCGGCCGGCCGCCGATCTTGGTGACGTCGTCCGACGCGCCGAAGATCGCGATCGAACGCGGACTGAACAGCGCGTCGAGCCCGTGCCCTACTTCCAGAGTCTGCATGTCATCGTCCCTTGTAGACCGGCCGGCGCTTTTCCAGGAAGGCCTTGCGCGCCTCCTGCGCGTCCTCGGTCTTGGAGAGCGCCATGGTGATGTTCTGCTCGAAGCGGTAGCCGTCGCGCTGCGGCATCAAGTCCATCATGTTGGCGGCCTGCTTGGCATAGGCGACGGCCAGCGGTGCCTTGGAGGCGATCTCCTGCGCGATCTCCATCGCCAGCGGCAACAGCTGCTGCGCCGGCACGACCTCGTCCAGCACGCCGCGACGATAGAGCTCGGCGGCCGGCACCTTGGCGCCGGTAAAGAACATGCGGCGCGTGAAGGAGCGGCCGAACATGGTTCGCAGCATCGAGACGCCGCCTGCCAGGCCGACGTTGATCTCGGGCATGGCGAAGCTCGCCTCCTCGCTGGCGAGGAAGATGTCGCACGCGGCCATGAGGCCGAAGCCGGCACCCAGCGCCGGGCCGTTGACGGCGGCGATCACGGGCTTGGCGCACTCGCGGATCGCGTTGCCGGTCTCGCGCGTGAGGCGGTTGTGGCCGAGGAAGTCGCCGGCCTTGTCGGGGTCCGGGCGGTCCTTGAGGTCCGCACCGGAGCAGAAGTACTTGCCGGTGCCGGTGAGGATCGCGACGCGGATGTCGCTGCGCTCCGAGACTTCGTCGAAGACCTCGATCAGGCGGCGCCGCGTCTCGCGGTCGAGCGCGTTGACGGGCGGCTTGTCCAGCCGGACGACGGCGATGTATTCGGAAACTTCGAGGCTGACGCTCATCGCGCACTCCCTGTGAGGTTGGAAACGGAAGAAGGACCGGCGCCCGCCTGCGGCGCCAGCAGGTGCGCGGCATGCGTGAGGCGGTCGCCGTAACGGAACTCGGAAGCGAGCAGGCGCTGCGCCAGGCGGGTGGCGAGCACCTCCTCGCTCACGCCCATGCCGCCATGCATCTGGATCGCGGCTTCGGCGCAGGCGCGCGCCGTCTCGGCGAGCGAGACCTTGGCCAGGCGCAGCGTGCGGCGCAGGTCGGCGGCGTTCTGTTCGTGCTCGTGGAAGCAGTGGATCACCAGGCCCTTGGCGCCCAGGTACTTCACGTACATGTCGGCCGTGCGGTGGCGCAGCACCTGGAAGGTGGAGAGCGCGACGCCGAACTGGCGGCGCTCCTTCAGGTGGTTGACGGTCTGCTGGACCAGCGCAGCGAGCGCGGCCACGGTGTCGGTCGCGGTGAGGAGCAGCGCCGCGTCGGTGGCCGCGGCCAGCGCGTCATGCGCCGCGGCACCGCGGGCGATGCAGGCGCCTTCCGGCACGGCCAGCCTGGCGAGCGCGAAGTCGGCGCCGCGCCGGCCTTCCATGGTGCGGTAGCTCGTGGTGGGTGTGCCGATGCGTTCGGCATCGACGAGGAAGATGGCGGCTTCGCCATCGGCCTCGGCGGGCACGAGGTAGTGCGTCGCGGGCAGCGAGATGTCCACGCCCTGCACGGTGCCGCTCAGCTCGTAGCCGATGTCGAGGTGCGTCGCCTGCACCACGATCTCGTCAGGCGTGGAGGACAGTGCGGACAGCGGCGCGAGCTGCGCGCTGCCTTCGGCCACGGCTTCGAGCCAGCGGTTCACGGTCTCGGGCGCTGCAGCCTGCAGCAGCAGCGGCACCACGGCGCAGGTCTCGACCACAGGCAGGTGCAGACCATGCGTAGCGAGTCCTTCGACGATCGACGCCAGGTCGGCCAGCGTGCCGCCGACGCCGCCGGTTTCCTCCGGCACGAGGGTGGCGGTCCAGCCCAGTTCGCGGACCGGGTCGCCCTGCAGTGCCTCCGCATTGGCGTGGTCCTGCGCGTAGCGACTCGCCGCATCGAGCAGCATGCCGGGGAACAGGGAGGGGAAAGAAGTGGACATCGGTTCAGGCTCCCAGCAATTCGTTGGCGACCACGTTGCGCTGCACTTCGGAGGTGCCGCCGGCGATGGTGCGGGCGCGCGTGAACATGTAGTTCTGGATCCAGGTCGCGGCGGGCACGTCATCGCCCGCGTCAGCAAGGAAGCGGTGCGCGGCTTCGGGTCCGACCGCGTCGAGCGCGATCGTGGTCAGGCGCTGCGCCACGTCGGCGCAAGTCATCTTGATCGCGGAGGGCTGCACGCCCAGCGGGCGCTGGTGGATCAGGTCCTCGGTCGCCTGCGCCATCATCACGCGCGCGCCCTTCACGTCGGCCTCGCACAGCAGCAGCTTGTGATGCAGGCCGCTGAAGTCGCGCTTGCCGGCGGCGTCCTTCGCGGCTTGCTCGACCAGGCGCGTGACCTGGCGGCGCACCAGCTCCAGGCGCGCCACGTTGGCCGGGGGCAGGCGCTCGCGTTCCAGCAGGTACTTGGCGCAGGTCCAGCCTTTGCCTACTTCGCCGATCAGGTTGTCGGCGCGCACGCGCACCTCGTCGAAGAAAACTTCGTTCAGGTGGTGCCAGCCGTCGATGGTCCGGATGGGGCGCACGGTGATGCCCTGGGTGTCCATGGGCACCAGCAGCAGCGAGATGCCTTCCTGCTTCTTCGCCTCTTTGGAGGTGCGCACCAGCATGTAGATCATGCTGGCTTCATGCGCGTGCGAGGTCCAGATCTTCTGGCCGTTGATGACCCACTCGTCGCCCTCGCGGCGTGCGCTGGTGGAGAGCGAGGCCAGGTCGGAGCCCGAGCCCGGCTCGGAATAGCCCTGGCACCACCAGTCGGAGCCGTCGAGGATGCGCGGCAGAAAGCGCGCCTTCTGCTCCTCGGTGCCGAAATGGATGATCACCGGCCCGATGTGGCCCAGGCCATGGTGGTACAGCGGCGGGCAGTCGTTCTCCGCCATCACCTCCTCGAAGATCAGCCGCTGCCGGATGTCCCAGCCGGTGCCGCCCGCTTCGGTGGGCCAGCTGGGTGCGCCCCATCCCTTGGCATTCAGAATCTTCTGCCAGGCCTGGTACTCGCGCTTGGTGATCTTCTGGCCCGCGGCCACGACGGCGCGGATCTCGGAAGGGCAGGACTTGCGGGCGAACTCTTCCAGCTCGCGCCGAAAGGCGGCGTAGTCGACTGACATCTTGTCTCCTCGGGTTTCGGTATCTCAGCCCTTGCGCAGCTGCGTGATCAGCTCGTCGAGGGCGGTTGCGGCGCCGTCCGCATCGCGCCGGCGCAGGCGCTGCGCGATGTTGCGGCGCAAGGGGAACAGGTCGGGGCGCGGGCGCACCGACAGCACGTGCGTCATGCGCTCGCGCAGCACGGTGGTCATGGTCTGCGCCATCAGCGTCAAGGCCTCGTTGTGGCCCGCCGCGGCGATGGCGGAGAAGAAGCGGCTGGCGGACTCGATGCGGTCCTTCAGCGGGGCGTCGTCAGGATGGGCCTCGATGGCATCCACCGCCGCTTCGACGGCATCCAGCTCGGCCTCGTCGGCGCGCTCGGCAGCCAGGCGCAGCAGGGTGCCGTAGAGGGTGCGGTAGGCCTCGTCGATATCGGCATCGTCCAGCTTGCCCTGCACCACCAGCTTGCGCAGCGATTCGGCCAGCATCATGTAGGCGCCCTTGTAGAACACCAGGGCCTGGTCGGCGCCGCCCGCGATCATGTTCTTGACTTCGCCGATGAAGACCAGGTGGTCGCCGGCCTCGTGGCGGGCGAACACGCTGCACTCGAAGCTGGCGAGGCAGTCGTCCACCAGCGGCATGCCGAGCAGGCCCGGCCGCCAGGCCACGCCTTCGAACTTGTCATCGATCTTGCTCGAGGCGAAGCGGCCTGACAGTGCATCCTGCCGCTCCGACAGGATGTTGATCGCGAAGCCCTCGGCCTGCTCGAAGGTGTCGAGCAGGCGGCTGGCCTTGCGCAGGCTGAACAGCACCAGCGGCGGCTCGAGCGACACCGAGCTGAAGGAGTTGCAGGTCAGGCCGGCGGGCTGCCCGTCAGGGGTGCGCGTGGTGATGACGGCCACGCCGGTCGGAAAGCAGCCGAGCAGCTGACGGAACAGCGAAAGCTCGATGGCGGGGTGGATGCGTTCGGCGACTTCGGGCATGGCAGCTCCTGCGGTGGCGGCGGCTCAGGCGGCAGCGAGCTCGCGCTCGGCGGCGCTGCGGTGCGGCGGGTCGTTGGCAATTTCCTGCTGGACCGCCGGGATGATCACCTTGGCCCAGGTTTCGAGCTGGCGCAGCATGGTCGGGTGGTCGAAGTCGCCCATCTGCGTCTGGAAGCAGTAGTGCACCGGCTTCAGGGTGCGGATCTCGTTCACCACGCGCTCGATCACGATGTCGATGCTGCCCACCGGCAGCAGCGCGCGCATCTCGTCCAGGGTCGGTTCGCCTTCGACGACGCCTTCTTCCACCTGGTAGTCGTCGGCGATCTGCGCGGTGCGGCGCTTCAGGCTGACGGCGATGCGGCGCTGGTAGCGGGCGCAATCGAGGTAGCGCTCCACTTCGTCCTTGTTGTTGCTGGCATAGGCGGCGCGCAGCAGCCCCACGTTGATGCTGGCCGGGTCCTTGCCTTCGGCGGTGGCGACCTTGTCGATCAGGGCGCGGGTGCCCTGCAGCTTCTCCAGGCCGCCGTCGCCGCCGGAGACGAACACATGGTGGCCGGACTTCACGGCGCGGGACAGGAAGGCCGGGTCCACGCTGGTGATCCACATCGGCGGCATGGGCTGCTGCACCGCGCGCTGGCTGATGGCGCTCATGGGCTGCTGGTAGAACTCGCCGTGGTAGCTGAACTTGGGCTGCGTGAGGCCCATCTCCAGCATGTCCAGCATCTCGAAGGTGCGGCCCTTGGCGGTCTCCAGCGAGACGCCGAAGCGCTCGAACTCGAAGTGCTGGTAGCCCGAGCCGATGCCCAGGTTGAGGCGCCCGTTGGACAGCTCGTCGACCATCGCCACGTCGGCGATCAGGCGCGCGGGGGTGTACAGCGGTGCGACGACAATGCCGGTACCCAGCCGGATCTTGCGGGTGACCGCGGCGCAGTGGGCGATCATGGTCAGCGGCGAGGAACACATGCCGTAGTTGCTGAAGTGGTGCTCCGCGTACCACGCGGCGCCGAAGCCCAGTTCGTCCGCCAGGCGCGTCTGCTCCACGGCGTCGCGCAGGATCTGGTGGGAGGTCTTATGTTTGTTTCGCTGCTGCATCAGAATGAAGATTCCGAAATCCATTGCCGGTGCTCCTGTTGGGTTGGTGTTGACGTGCGCCCATCGTAGGAACGCTAGCCCCCTCCGGATCACCAACGTGCGCACAGCTTCTTTGCGTCTTTCGAAATGAAAGCCCTCGACTCGCTGCGCATCTTCGTCACCACCCAGAAGAAGGGCAGCCTCTCGGCCGCGGCCCGCAGCCTCAGCCTGTCTCCCGCCACCATCTCGCGGCGCATCAGTGCGCTGGAGGAGGAGCTCGGCGTGCAGCTCGTGGACCGCACCAGCCGCAACCTCAAGATGACCGAGGCGGGCCAGGCCTTCCTGGCGCGGGCCGAGGTGGTGCTGGAGGCCATGGCCGAGGCGGAGCAGGCCGCCCGCAACTCGCGCCAGCGGCCGGAGGGCCGGCTGCGGGTGCACTCGCGCACCCACATCGGGCTGCGCGTCGTGGCCCCGCTGCTGCCGCGCTTCGCCCTGCGCTACCCGGACATCCGCGTGGAGATCGAGCTCTCGGAGCATCCGGTCAACCTGGTGGAGCATGATTTCGACGTCGACATCCGCACCGGGGAATCGAGCGACTCGGGCTTCGTCATCAAGCGGCTGCTGTCCAGCGACGAGGTGCTGGTGGCGAGCCCGGCCTTCCTGAAGGTGTATTCGCGCATCAAGCATCCCACCGACCTGCCGCAGGTGCGCTGCCTCACCTACCGGCGCGAGCACGAGGCCACCAGCTGGAAGTACGTCGACGAACAGGGTGAGCAGCAGGAGCTGCCCATCCAGGGCGTGCTGAGCGCCAACAACGGCGAGCTGCTGCGGCTGGCCGCGATCGGCGGCATGGGCATCGCGCTGCTCTCGGAGCCCACGGTGCGCAGCAATCTGCAGGACGGCACGCTGGTGCGCTTGCTGCCGGACTACCGCTTTGCGGTGCGCGGCTTCTCCAACGGCATCTTCGCCGTCTTCCGCCAGAGCCGCGCGCTGCCGCTGAAGGTGCGCGCCTTCGTGGATTTCGTGGCCGAGGCGTTGCAGGAGGAAGGTCGCTAGGAGTCTGCGAAGCAGTGCGGCGGCCGGCCTGCCGCGGGCAGGCCTTCGATGAGGAAAAGACCCCCGTCCTGCTTCAGCCGTCCTTCGAGGCGCGTGCTGCGGGAGATCGTGGTCAGGTAGGCGCGGTCGAAACGCGGCCCGCCGAAGCACAGGCTGCTCGGATAAGTGACAGGGAGATCCACCAGGCGCTCCAGCTCGCCGTCGGGGGCGAAGCGAGCGAGCTTGGCGGCACGGGTGAGCACGGTCCAGAAGAAGCCCTGCGAGTCGACCGTTGCGCCATCGGGGCCGGAGTCGAAGCGTCCGGTCTCCACGAACACGCGCTTGTTGCGCAGCGGGCCGTGCGCGTCGTAGTCGTAGGCCCACACGGTGCGCTCGAGGCTGTCGGCGAGGTAGAGCGTTCGTCCGTCGGGGCTGAAGCAGGGGCCATTGGCGAATGCGATGTCATCGGCGAGCTGCTCCACGCTGCGGTCCGGCCGCAGGCGATACAGGCCACCCAGCACACGCTCGCCGGCTTGCCGATGGATGTGCATCGTCCCGGCGAGGAAGTTGCCCGCGGGGTCGCACTTGCCGTCGTTGAAACGCAGGTCCGGGTGGTCGACGCCGATACGGGCCAGGACCTCCAGCGTGCGGGAAGCGAAGTCGTAGCGGGCAAAGCTGTTCTTGAGCGCCACCACAACGGCATTGCTGCAGCACGGCGCGATCGATCCGACAGGCGCGGGCAACGCATGACGCTCCAGCGTGCCGGTCTCCGGGCGCAGCCGCCAAAGGGTGCCCACCAGCGCATCGATCCAGCAGATCGCCTGCGCGTCGGCATCCCAGCAGGGGCTCTCGCCCAGCTGGTCTTTCGTCTCTCCGATTCTCTCTATCTCCACGGTCATGGGCGCAGTGTGCTGGCCGCGCCGGCACAGCGACGCCCGGGCCTGCAAAGCTGCTTTGCAGCTGCTGCAGTTGCGGCCGAGCTTCTGTCTCCTAGAGTGCCGCGCATGAATCAACGAGCCCCACTCCCCCCGCCCCTGCAGGGCATCCGCGTCATCGAGCTGGGCAACTACATCGCCGGCCCGGGCACCGCCATGGCCCTGGGCGACCTGGGCGCCGAGGTGGTGAAGATCGAATCGCTCGAAGGCGACGCCGCTCGCACGACCGGCCCCTTCGGCATGGCCATGCTGCGGGCCTACAACCGCAGCAAGAAATCGATCGCGCTGGACCTGCGCCAGCCGCGCGGCGTGGAGATTGCGCGCCGCCTGATCGCCAAGGCCGACGTCCTGGTGCAGAACCTGCGCCCCGGCGCCGCGCAGTCGCTGGGGCTGGGCGCCGACATCTTGCGGGACGCGCATCCGGATCTGGTGTACGTGTCCATCGCCGGTTTTCCAGCCAGCTCGCCCTCGCGCGACCGGCCCGGCTATGACATCGCGGCGCAGGCCGAGAGCGGCCTCATGTCCGTGACGGGCGAACCCGACGGCCTGCCGCAGAAAGTGGGCGCCACCATCATCGACGTCGCAAGCACCCAGGTGGCGGCGCAGGCGGTGCTCGCCGCCCTCTTCCGCCGCGCGCGCACCGGCATCGGCGAAACCATCCGCGTCTCGCTGCTGGAAGTGGCGCTCAGCCTGCAGTTGCCCAACTGGAGCGACTACCTGGTGCGCGGCGTCGAGCCCACCCGCAGCGGCGACGGCCAGCCCTTGGCCGCCCCCGCGGCGGACATTTTCCGCACCCGCGATGGCATGGTCGTGGTCTCCGCCTACGTGCCCGCGCACTGGGCGCGCTTGTGCAAGACGATCGGTGCGCCGGAACTGGCGAACGATCCGCGCTTTAACACCAACGAGCTGCGAGTGGCGAACCGGGCTGCGATGAAGGCTGCGGTGGCAGAGAAGCTCGCGCGCCTGGGCACCGTGGAATGCGTGGAGCTCCTCACCAGCGCCAACATCGTCGTCGCTGTCGTGCGCAGCTATTCCAGCGCGCTGGCGAGCGAGGATTTTCGGGCGAGCGGGATGGTCGTGGACGTTGCGACGAACGGCAGCGCACCGGGCTACACAAGCTTCGGACTGCCGTACGAGATGTGCGACACGCCGAGGCGCGCCACGCTGGCGGCGCCGGCCCATGGGGCGCATACCGAAGAGGTCCTGCGCGAAGCGGGCTACGCGGATGCCGAGATCGGCGCCTTGCATGAGGCCGGCGTGATCAAGAGCGCTACGGATCGCGTCGTCCCCACCTAGGCGGTGCAAGCCGGCGCGCGGCAGTGCGTGCAGGAGGCGGAAAGCATCTTTTCACTCCTTGCAGTTCCGGCCCTGTGCCCTCGAACTAGACTGAATTCAGCGAGTCCTACCCTGGACCGAACAAGGAGACAAAGTGAGCTACCGGAAATTCATCGTAGGCCTGCTGATCGGGGCCTCTGCGATCGGCTCGGCACTTGCCCAGCAGGTCACCCGCATCGTCGTGCCTTTCGCCGCAGGCGGCGGCACCGACCAGTACTGCCGCATCCTGGCCCAGGAGCTCAGCAAGCGCGGAACGAATGTCATCATCGAGAACAGGCCCGGCGCCAGCGGCATCATCGCCGCCGACTACGTGGCCCGCGCCAAGCCGGACGGGCAGACGGTGCTGGTGTCGTCGCTCGGCACCCTGGCCAACAACAGCGTGCTGTACGAGAAGCTGCCCTATGACCCGGTGAAGGACTTCGCGCCGGTCACGCAGATCGCCTACCAACCCGCCATCATCGTGGGCCGGGCCGACCTGCCGTACAAGAACATCAAGGAAATGGTCGAGTACGCGAAGAAGAATCCCGGCAAGATCAACCGCGGCTCTCCCGGCGCCGCCATCCTGACCAATCTGGCGCCGATGGTCTTCGAGAAGAACGCCGGCATCAGCGCCACGCACATCCCCTTCAACGGCGACACCCCCGCAGTGCAGGCGCTGCTGGGCGACCAGATCGACATCCACGGCACCTCCATCACCGGCTCACTGCCCTACATCAAGGCCGGCAAGCTGCGCGTACTGGGGGTGATGGATACCAAGCGCCTGCCCCAGGTGCCCGACGCGCCCACCTTCCAGGAGCAGGGCCACGACATGGTGGCCACGCTGTGGTATTCGCTGTCGGTGCCGGCGGCCACGCCCAGGGACGCGATAGACCGGCTCAACAAGGCCGTGAACCAGGTGATCGCCGATCCGGAATTCGTGGCCAGGGCCCGCGCCATCGGCATGGAGCCCCGCGGCGGCACACCGGAAGAACTGTCGAAGTTCGTCAAGGTCGAGTCCGACCGCTGGCTACCGGTGCTGCAGAGCCTTAATCTGCCGAAGCAGGCGCATTGATCGCGGTTTTCGGTGGGCAAGGGGCAAAAAAATAGCCCCTTGCGGGGCCATTCTTGGAGGAGGGAGGGATTCACATTGGGCAGTCTTTGAGCTCGGGCTCGTCGAGGTAGCGCCAACGCAACTGCCGAGGGAGATGCTCGCCCGGAGCGGGCGAGCGCAGAGACCGTCCTTAGCCGCGCCCGATCTCCGCCGATTCGTCTACAGGTGAGGTCTCGCGGCCCATCAGTACCAGGCTTGCGTGATGCGCCGCTTTACTCGCTGCTTCAGCGCCGTTGGCAAGCGCCATCAACTTTCGCGCGCCGTCGCGATGGGACAAATGAGGTCTTCGTCCATGAGCGCCAGCGTCACTTCAAGGGCAGCATGGGCACATATAGATCGATGCCCGTGTACGGTTGAACAGGGCAGTGTCGTCATGAACCCGCAATTCCGCCTCCTGTTTCATCGGCGGAAGGCCAGCCAAATCAGTCGGGGCGAAGTACGGAACGGGGTTCTTGCTAAGCGCCCGATTCGCGAGGACCGCTTCGATCGCGACGCGGGCATCGTCGATCATTTCTGGTTCATCTGACAGCATTTCGATGCTCCGAAAATGTGGTTGACGAACGCGATGACGAACAGTCTGCCCCCTCGCTCGCATACACGGTATTGTCCTCGCTGGCCGAGCGAAAGCGGCGGCCTCCCTTCATTTGCGGATTGCTTCTCCTGCCTCTGATTTGCATTGCAGAGTCAACCTCGACGGCGAACAGAGCGACGGCCAGCCTCGGTTTCCGGGTGGTCGTTCCTGTCGAATACCGTGTCCTACAGGTGACGAGCATGGATACGATTACCGCATCTGGACCAACGCGAAATCGGTCGTCATCAATGGTCGCGAGTACCGACTCAGCCGCGTCGGGGAGACGACGCTGACGATCCCGGGGGCGCCGAACGAGTTGTTCATCGTTCACGGGCTATAGGCAGGTACGAACGGAAGGTCGGGCCGCGAGGCGAAGCAGGAATGCGTTGTGGGCCGTCGACTACACGGTCCCGTCATTTCGGAAAACGAAAGACTTCTTCGGCGTCGAGGCATTCTCGTTCACTGCCAACGAATAGACGTCCGAATCAACCTCTGCGCCGTCGTCTATTCGCATGATCGTAGCGACCTTGAAGGAATTCTCTTGCCGCCGCAAGGCTGGCCAAAAAGGCGCAAAGTGCCTCGAGGAGTATTGGTCGTTTGTCCTCGGAAGGCGTGCGTTTGGCAACTATCCTACTGGCGATGTCGCCACCGGCTCACTGACGCGGGCACGCGAGGGGGATAGATTGCGCAAACTGACGCGAACGCGCGGCGCCTCTATGGCTTCCCTGCCAAGCCGCGAGGCATTAGCGAGAAAGGATCGGAATGGGACAAGCTCTAACCGATCGGGAAACCGTGGCTGGCGTTCTTGCCATGCTGGTACGTGAGCGTTGCGCAACAGCCAGTGGCCGCAAGACTTCGCGCACCGGGCTCCAATCCAGCATTCCAGTGAGCGAGCGCCCTTCCGTGCGACGCGGCCTCGACGCCCTTGTCGAGCGAGGCATTTTGGCGATGAACGGCGAGGACATTGGGTTCACATCGAAGGGGAAGGTGTTCCTTGCCCACATTCAACGCGCGAACGACATAGCCCCTACGAACTACGAGCAGGACGAAAGCGATCCAGCGGTGCTGGCGCACTTTTTGACGTTGATCGAAGACGACCCGCGCTTCGAGCCGGGGAGACCCTTGGACGAGGTTCGAATGCTGCCAGCGAGGATTGATGGTTTTCGTAAGGCCCGTAACTCACGCGTTGGTAAGAAATGGCTCGTGCTCGGCGGCTTGGCCGCTGCCGTGGCCGCGTTCACGGTAATGCGATAGCCCAGATGCGGCAGCCGTTGTGATCGTCGGCAACGATGAAAACCCACGGTGTTTGAGCGCGACACTGCGCATTTCAGCGATCGTGGACGCTGGATTCAGCGTGATCGCGAACGGTGTTTCAGAGTGATCGTGAACAATCACGGAAGCACGCGAGTGAAGGGGTTCATCGTATCTCAGTCGTCCGCGATCGCGGTGAAGCGTCGAGCGTTGTCCGCCGGCGAGCATCGCCGGGGTGGTCAAGGCGGCGCCGAAGGCGGTGTGGACTGGGTTCTCTACAGCGCAGGCTTGTCCACGGCGGCGGGCGTCGCTTGCGACCAACGACCGCCGCGGTGGGCAAGCCGTGTTCGGCGCCGTGGCGGTGCTGCTGCACGATCTGCGCGAAGCGGTCATGGCATCACCTGCTTCCTGCGCATCGACTCGCCCTTGAGCGCGATCTTGTGCGCTGCGTGCACGATGCGATCCAGGATCGCATCGGCCAGCGTGGGGTCGTTCAGCCATTCGTGCCACGCACTCACTGGCAACTGGCTGGTGATCAGCGTGGCGCGCGTGCCCACGCGGTCGTCCAGCAGTTCCCGCAGGTCGTTGCGTTCGGCTGCCGTGACCGGCGCGATCGCGAAGTCGTCGATGGCCAGGAGGTCGATGCGAGCCAGTTGTGCGAGACGCCGGCCGAAGCTGCCGTCGCCATGCGCCACCCGCAGTTCTTCGAGCAGACGCGGCGCGCGCATGTACAGCACCGTGAAGCCCGAGCGCGCGGCCTGCTGCGCCAGCGCACACGCCAACCAGGTCTTCCCGACTCCGGTCGCTCCTGTGATCAGGACGCAGCGGCCGTGACGCAGCCAATCGCAGCCGGCCAACGCGGTGACGAGGCTGCGATCGAGCCCGCGCGAACCGCAATCACGATGCGGTTGCCGTCGGTGCGGCTCTCGGGCGCCGCCAGCCCGGCGCCCACACCCAGCAGCGTGGACAGCGCCGCCCCGATCAGGATGCGGTCCCAATGCCAATCGATGCCATCCTCCAGTCCCGCATAGCCAGCCGGATCGATGTAATCTCAGCCGCGCCTGCGACCGTCAACTATGGCACCACGTTCAACATCAACACGCCCAACGCTGCCGACGTAACCAAGGTGGTTCTGCTGCGCTCCGGTACGGTGACGCACGGCTTCAACATGTCACAGCGCGGCCTCGAGTGTGTCGTGAGTGGCATTGGGGCCGGAGTGATCAATGCGGACATGCCATCGGACGCCGATCTTGCGCCGCCAGGCTGGTGCTTGCTGTTCATCCTTAACGCCGGTCGCGTTCCTTCGGTGGGGCGCTGGGTGCGGGGAACTGCGTGACTCCATTGAGCTATCGACCCGCGCCCAGCACTTCGCCTTCGACCTAGGGCCAAGCGGTCCCACGGTTGAACCTTGCCATAGGTGAACTGGTACGGTGGCGCGGCGCCTGGCTGGCGCCGCTCGGCTGGCTCGTGAGACCGCGTCGTCGACCTGATCTCGGCGCGTTGCCAATCTGACTCGACCGATAAGCAGTGCTCACCGGGCGAGGAAG
This sequence comes from Variovorax paradoxus, assembly GCF_018614915.1. GTDB lineage: Bacteria > Pseudomonadota > Gammaproteobacteria > Burkholderiales > Burkholderiaceae_C > Variovorax > Variovorax paradoxus_K. The sequence goes on from NZ_JAGGNU010000054.1 coordinate 23,478, forward strand.
CGGGCCACCTCCTCATCGCTAATCGGCGTCAAAGTGAGCCCGAAGTCCTCGCGCAGCTGCGCTACGAGCGATTGCGCCCGCATTGCGTTCGCCGCCACGCCGGCGTGGCCATCGTTGAGCACGGCATTGTTGGGCTCGTCGCCCGCCGTATTGGTGACGCGCAGGTCGGGGGCGATGGTGACAGTCTTGTAGGTGGGCTCTCCATTGGGGCCTCGCTCGCCCCATCGCTGCACGAACCAGGCTTCGACGTCGAGGAAAGCGATACGCTGCGGATCGGCGAGAGCGATCTTGCGCAGTTCGGCATTGGCGCCGGCCAGGGCCTTCTTGATATTGGCCATGGCGAAGCTGCTTCGGTACTTGTCGAAACTGTCTGGATCGTCGGCACCAGTGCGCCATCCCACAAGCAGGATGCGCGTCGATGGATGCGAGGCGTGGATTAGCGAGATGGCGACGCTGATCTGATGCGTGCAGTAGTCGATTGTGCGGCGCAACTCGGGCGCCGAAGGGTCGCGCGATTGCAGGTCAAGCCAAGCGCTCCAGTCGTTGGCGCCGATGCTGATCACCACCACGCCGTGGCGCCAGCGCTCGGCCTCCTGATTCATCAGCGCCACCAGGCGCGGCGCCTGCCGGAAGCGCTGGCCGAACCGCTCGCCCATCAGATTCTTGCAAGCGGCCCCCGAGTTGGCGAAGTTGTAGAGGTAGTCCTCTTTTTGAGGCGCGCGCGACGCCGGCAAGCCGATCAACTCGCGCGCAAAGGCAACCACGCCGGGCCGGCCCCACAACACCCAGGGACCGATGTCGATCTCGTCGCCGCGCAATCGCGCCAGCACCTCGGTCCACTGGAATGTGCGCGAGTGCAATGCGCCGCCGCGCTCGCGAGTGCCGGATGGAAAGGCCGTGCGATCCTGGTACGAGTGGCTGTTGGAGTCGCCGAGCACAGCCAGTGGGATGGTATTCGCCGATGCAGACGGCACGACCACAGTGGCCGGCACGCCGTCGCCCCAAGCTGCCACCACGCTGACGGTCAGCACGGCCAGCACCACTACCGCACGCAACAACGCCACTTCGATGCTCGGACCTGCGGCCATATAGACGATAGTCGAGCGAAAGCCGAGAGCGACGATGGTTAGAAGCCGGGCCCGCATTTGATCAGGCCCATCAAGAAAGCAATGGCTTGGATCGCTTGAACATTCTTGTGCTATCCACGAAGTACAAGCCGGTGAAACTCGGAAATGAGCGTTCGGGATAGCCAGCCAGGTCCATGGAGCGCTCCTGAACGGCCCATTTGTCCCAGAGCGTGTATCCAAGCGCCTTGATGTCCTGAATGAACCGAGCGCGGTTGTAGACATGCAATGGAGCGAAGGCCCCCTCACCGATGTTCTGTACGGTGACAAAGTCCTCCCCGTTGTAGAGCGGGAGCTTGTTCAACAGGATGTGCTGTGGCCGACGTACACACTTTTTGAGAAGCTGGTCTGGCCGTCCGTCCTCAAAGTAGTGAATTGCGCCCGCAGAGATCCAGACGTCGTCAGAGGCGGTCCCGACGGACTCATGAAGGTCTTCGCTGAAGCTCAAGGCCGCAGCGCCGGTTTGCGCCGCCAGGTTCTTGCCTATCAAGACCATTGTCGGCACCTCTACAACGCGCCATGTCAGCGCATCTGGCATATGGAAATACCGGCCGTAGGCGTAGTAGTGAACGCCGACAGAGCCGCCGATATCCAAAACGCTGCTCGCTCCGTCGCGCAGTGCGCGGTCAAGCCACCACATGACCGGATAGTCGTACGAGAACACCTTTTTCGTCCGCACGTCCACGTACTCTGCGGCCAAAGCCGCGTGATCAAACTCCGGGCTGGGGGGCAACCAAGCGCGCGCGGCCTTGAAGCTGTCGAACACGCCGAAGTGGGAACCGTGTCCATCCCGGGACAGGAACTGCCGGCGCCGCCATTGCAGTTGCGCAGGTCGTACCACGGGCTCGTCCAAAATTCGACGGACCAATTCAACTGGACTGAAGGAAGACATTCTTGACTCCTTATTGCTTTCGTTAGTGATGCCGGCTGAGCGGAGCTGAAGCGCTCTCTCGGCTGGAGCTAGACGCAGCGCGTTGAAGACGAGGACTGCGCCGTGATGCTGGTCACAGAATTGCGTGTTCCGCTGCCACTGGAGCGGATGACTCGCTGCTGAGCTGTTGAGACCTCTCCGGCTGCGGTTGGATCGAACGGAGAGCTTGCAATGCCGCTGCGAATCACCGGGTGCCTTCATGAACAATGCATAGCACCGGGAATGAACTCCTCGAGCTCCTCCGTGCGAGGTCCAAACTCACCAGCTAGGCCCGAGAGGTTTCCACGGAAGCGGATGCGTCGGGCAGCATGAAAGCGGCTTCCCTGCGCGCGCGCAGGTGAGCAGCGGCGTTATCAGGTTGTGAGTTTTGGGGGGCGTTTCGGACCGGCGAGGTCCGGCCACGGTGCGTCGAGTTCATCGGTGACGACGGGACGCACTGCCTTGCCAGGAGGAAAGGCGATGGGAGCTACAAACCAAGCCGCGGCTGCGCTGAGGTAGCCATCGACAACGACGTGCTGCACCGACTCTTCGGTTCTATCCAGCGAGATAGAGCCGTCATGATGATGGTGATGGGCCAGGCCCTGCCAATGGAGCATCGCGTGTTCCACTTCTTTCGATTCACCAAAGGGGCTCGCTCGGCCACCGATGACGAAGACCTGCCAGAGGACAGACGCCATGAGGAGCAGAAGGAGAAGCCGGAGGCGCATCTTTCAACAGTCCTGGTGTTGTGCATGACGTGGATGCGTTATGAAGTGATCGATTCTACCGGCATGTAATACCAAAGAGCTACTTCCTTTGTGAAGCTTTTTACGCGCTCTCGCCATAAATCAGCTCTCTTTCCGGCCGCGAGGATGGACTGCAGCCAACAGCGGCCCTGAGTTGCGGATGCGTTTCATTGCGCCGCAGGGGCAGCGCGACGCCTGACAGTTCCATCGTCGGACCTCACGGCAACTCCACACTGCGCCCCGGACACAAACTGGAGTGCCCAAAAGCCTCCTAGCCCAGCAGGAGTCGCTGCATCTACGGCTCCAACGAAGCGCGCTGCTCGCGCTCTTTACGAACTCACGAATTGTTCACCTGAGAGCTCACGCGAAGCGCGGCGCAGCGCATGGAGCGAGCAAGCTCAAAATGTTTGCTGTCCGGTGGTGCGTGTGCCAGATCAGCGCGCTTCATACGTACTGCAGCCATCGCTTCGGAGCCTGAGCCTCCGCCCCAATGTCTGGTGTACCCGTCGACAGCATCGCTGTTTACCCTCCACCCAGGTAGAGGCGCCGAAGAAGATCCTTAGGTTGCCGCGCGAGCCCACACGCTCCTCGCCCTTGAGGCGCGCGAGGAGGTCATTGGGAGCCGGGCGAGCGTCGTTCATGGGTTCTCATTGTGGCCCGGCTTTCCGCCTGGACCGGGCTCGCGTGTACAGCAGCCGTCGGTGCAATCACGGCCGGCGAGCTGCGCTAGCCGCATCGAACGCTTGGGCTATCACCGCTGAGAGCTTCACGCGGATTACGCGCCTCGACAGTCCCAACCGATTTGATCGACAATTGAACTTTGCGGACTCAGACTGCTCGATCTGCCGCCATCGTATGTTCGCCAGCTCAGCCATCGTCAGCCCACACGTCAGCGCATCCCGCGCTGGCGAGGCGTCACCGTTGGCCAGGACTTCGCCACCAGCTATTGCCCACGCGTCATCGCAGCCGATTTGCTGGACGCATCTGGAGGCGCGTTCATGAAGCGCCGATTGCTGCACTCCGTCGGTCGCGCGCTGATTGGTGCGCTGCTTTTCGCGCAGATGGCCATCGCGGCTTACGCCTGCCCCGGACTCCTGCCAGGCGCTTCGACCGAAATGCAGATGCTTTCGGACCACGCGGCGGCGCTCGACTTCAGCAACACAACCATGTCCACGGCGGCGGATCAGGCCACCGGTCCCTGCGCCGACATGGCCGGGGCGACGGACCCGTCACCCAATCTCTGCGCCGAACATTGCCGCTACGGCCAGCAGAGCGACCATGCCCCGACGCTGACGGTGCCCGTCTTACTGCTTACAACCCTTCTCATCACACCCTACGCGACCGATGTCGCGATGCGGCCGCGCCCTGCGGCCGCTGTCTCGAGTGCATTGGCTTCGGTGGATCCACCGCATGCCATCCTGCACTGCTGTTTCCGAACTTGATCTCTCAGACGACGCTGCGCTGACGACCCACAACAGGGTCGGTTCGGCGCATCGGTCGTGTCCGTCTGCGCCGGTGAGCTCCTGCTCGCCCTGGCGCAGCGGGCGCTACACGAAGCCATTGTTTCGTTGTCTGGAGATTTCATGTTCATCGTTTCGTTCCTGGCTGTACCACAAGGAAGGCGAGCTCGCCTGTCGATCGCGACAGCCGGGTTGTGTCTGACCCTCACAGCCCTGAGCGCGTATGCCGAGCCCGCGCTGACGCTAGCCCGGGCACTGGAGCTGGCGCAGCAACGCTCGCGCCAACTCACTGCACAGGATGCCGCCGCGTCAGCCTCGCGCGAGATGGCGGTCGCCGCCGGGCAGTTGCCCGATCCAACGCTCAAGGCCGGAATCAACAACCTGCCCGTCAACGGCGCTGACCGCTTCAGCTTGACGCGCGACTTCATGACCATGCGCTCCATTGGCGTGATGCAGGAATTGACCCGCGCAGACAAGCGCGAAGCCAGGTCGACCCGCTTCGGGCGGGAGGCAGAGGCGGCCGAGGCAGGACGTGCCGTGGCACTCGCCAGTCTGCAGCGGGACACTGCAGCCGCCTGGCTGGAACGCCACTACCAGGAACGTGTGCGCGCCATTCTGGTCGCTCAGCGTGACGAAGCAGGCCTTCAGATCGAGGCTGCCGACGCCGCCTACCGGGGGGGGCGAGGCTCGCAGGCTGATGCATTCGCCGCGCGTTCAGCCGTCGCACAGATCGACGACCGCATCCGGCAAGCAGACAGGCAGATCGCGACGGCCAAGACGAAGCTTGCGCGCTGGGTCGGTCCTGACGCCAGTCAGGAACTGGCCGCGCCGCCGGACCTCACGGACCTCCAACTCGATGCAGGCAGCCTCGACGTCCAGATCGCGAATCATCCGCAGATTGCGATGTTGACCAAGCAAGAGGAAGTCGCGCGCGCCGAAGCCGAGGTAGCCCGAAGCAACAAGCACTCCGACTGGAGCGTGGAGCTGATGTACAGCCAGCGCGGCTCTGCCTACTCGAACATGGTCTCGGTCAACGTCTCCATTCCGCTGCAAGTCGACCCGGCGAAACGACAGGACCGCGAGCTTGCCGCCAAGCTGTCCCTGGCCGATCAGGTGCATGACCAGCGCGAGGAAGCCATTCGCGAGCGTCTGGCGGAAGCACGCAGCTGGCTGCAAGAGTGGCAGAGCAACCGGGACCGCCTGGCCAACTACGACAGGACGTTGATCCCTCTGGCGGCAGAGCGCACGCGCGCCGCGATGGCGGCGTATCGGGGAGGCGGGCTGCTCAGCAGTGTGCTCGAGGCTCGGCGCATGGAGATCGACACGCGCATGGAACGAGTTCGTCTCGAGATGGAGACGGCGGGCCTCTGGGCGCAACTCAGCTATTTGATCCCGACCGATCGCCGATCGGCTCTGCAGGGTCGCGCATCCGAAGCGACGGAGAAATGAACATGAAGCTCAAACCCCTCTTGATCGGATCGATCGCCGCCGGCGTCCTCGGCACGGCGGGCTTCGGCTTGTACACCCTGGGCATGCAGCGCGGCATGGGCCTGGCGGGAGCGCCCGCGCCGGCTTCCGCGGCGCCGGCAGCACCGGACAACGAGTCGGGCGAGGACGCCACTCGGCGCCACATCGCGACCGGCCTCAAAGCCGGCGACACCGACCCCGCGAACGGCAAGAAGATCCTCTACTACCACGACCCCATGGTGCCGGGAAACAAGTTCGACAAGCCGGCCAAGTCGCCCTTCATGAACATGATGATGTCGCCGGTCTATGCCGGCGGCGACGGCGACCAGAACACTGTGACCGTGAGCCCGCGCGTCCAGCAGAACCTGGGCGTGCGCACCGCAGTCGTGTCGGAGGGCACGCTGTCGCCGCAGGTCGCGGCGGTCGGCAGCATCGCCTTCAACGAGCGCGACCAGGTCATCGTGCAGGCGCGGGCAACCGGCTACGTCGAGCGGCTGCGTGTGCGTGCCACGCTCGACCGGGTGGCCAAGGGGCAGCCGCTCGCCGAACTCTACGTTCCCGATTGGATTGCAGCCCAGGAGGAGTTCCTGTCGGTGCAGCGCATGCGGGGCACCGACCTGGCACCATTGGTCGATGGTGCTCGCCAGCGCATGCGGCAGGTGGGCATGAGCGAGGGGCAGATCGAACTCGTGGCTCGCAGCGGCCGCACGCAGCCCCGCAGCACGCTGGTTGCGCCGATCGGCGGCGTCATCACCGAACTGGCGGTCCGGGAAGGGATGACGGTGATGTCGGGCGCCACCCTGTTGCGCATCAACGGTCTTTCCACTGTCTGGGCCAACGCCGAGGTGCCGGAAAGCCAGGCTGCACTGTTGCGACCCGGCGCCAAAGTGCAGGCCAGGAGCCCGGCCGCACCCGGCGAAACCTTCGACGGCAAGGTGCAGGCCATCCTGCCCGACGTCAACCCGACGACGCGCACCTTGAAGGCGCGGCTGGAGTTGGCGAACCCGGGAGGAAGGTTGGTGCCGGGCATGTTCGTGTCGATGCAGTTCATGGACATGCGCGCCGACAAGGTGCTGCTGATTCCGACCGAGGCCGTCATCCAGACGGGCAAGCGCACCGTGGTCATGCTGGCCGAGGAGAACGGCCGCTTCCGCCCGGTGGATGTCGAGATCGGCATCGAGAGCGCAGGCCAGACCGAGGTCAAGCGCGGGCTGCAGGCCGGCCAGCGCATTGTGGTGTCTTCCCAGTTCCTGATCGACTCGGAGGCCAGCCTCAAGGGCGTCGAGGCGAGATTTAACAGTGCACCGGCTGCTTCCACAGCGGCAGCTGGCGCTGCGGCGGCCAGCGCTCCAAGACATGTGGGCGAGGCCAAGGTGGAAAGCCTGAGCAAGGATGCGATGACCTTGTCGCATGGCTCGATCCCGACGATGAAGTGGGGCCCGATGACGATGGACTTCAAGCTGCCCACAGGCGGCGCACCGCGCAATGTCCAGACCGGCGACCGGGTGACCTTCGAGTTCTTCATGAACAAGGACGACCTGCCGCAGCTCACCCGGGTGACGCCGATCGCACCTGAGCCCAGGGCGGCAGCGCCCGCTGCAACGGGAAGCAAGCAATGATCGCCAGGCTCATCCGATGGTCGATCGGCAACCGCTTCCTGGTGTTGCTGGCCACGCTGATGATCAGCGCCTGGGGCGTGTATTCGGTGTCGAAGGCGCCGCTCGACGCGCTGCCGGATCTGTCGGACGTGCAGGTCATCATCCGCACGACCTATCCGGGGCAGGCACCGCGCATCGTCGAAAACCAGATCACCTATCCGCTGACCACGACGATGCTGTCGGTGCCGGGCGCGAAGACGGTGCGCGGCTATTCGTTCTTCGGCGACTCGTTCGTGTACGTGCTGTTCGAGGACGGCACCGACCTGTACTGGGCGCGCTCACGCGTGCTCGAATACCTGAACCAGGTGCAGTCGCGCCTGCCGGCCGGCGCCAAAGCCGCCCTTGGCCCCGACGCCACCGGCGTGGGCTGGATCTACCAGTACGCCCTGGTCGACCGCAGCGGCACGCAGGACGCCTCGCAGCTGCGCGCCCTGCAGGACTGGTTCCTGAAGTATGAGTTGAAGACCGTGCCCAACGTCGCCGAGGTGGCCTCGGTGGGCGGCATGGTGCGGCAATACCAGGTCGTGCTCGACCCCGACAAGCTTGCGGCCTACAGGATTCCGCACACCAAAGTGGTCGAAGCGATTCAGAAGGCCAACCAGGAGACCGGCGGGTCGGTACTCGAGCTCGGCGAGGCCGAGTACATGGTCCGCGCCTCGGGCTACCTCCAGAGCCTGGATGATCTCCGCAAGGTGCCGCTCATGACGACCGATGCCGGCGTGTCGGTGCGCCTGGGCGATGTGGCGCGCATCCAGGTCGGCCCCGAGATGCGCCGCGGCATCGGCGAGCTCGACGGCGAGGGCGAAGCAGCAGGCGGCGTGATCGTGATGCGCTCGGGCAAGAACGCGCTGGAGACCATTGCCGCGGTGAAGGAAAAGCTCGAGACGCTGCAGGCAAGCCTGCCCCGGGGCGTGGAGATCGTGCCGACCTACGACCGGTCGGGCCTGATCGAGCGCGCGGTGCAGAACCTGAGCCACAAGCTGCTGGAGGAATTCCTCGTCGTCGCGGTGGTGTGCTTCATTTTCCTGTTCCACCTGCGATCGGCCTTCGTTGCCATCGTGTCGCTGCCGATCGGCATCCTGGCTGCCTTCATCGTGATGCACTACCAGGGCGTCAATGCCAACATCATGTCGCTCGGCGGCATCGCGATCGCTATCGGTGCGATGGTCGATGCGGCGGTCGTGATGATCGAGAACGCCCACAAGCACATCGAGCAGTGGAACCACGAACATCCGGGCCAGACATTGCGCGGCGAGCCGCACTGGCGCGTGATCGCCGATTCAGCGGCCGAGGTAGGGCCGGCGCTGTTCTTCTCGCTGCTGATCATCACGCTGTCCTTCATTCCGGTGTTCACGCTGGAGGCGCAAGAGGGGCGGCTGTTCTCGCCGCTGGCCTTCACCAAGACCTACGCGATGGCGGCGGCGGCCGGTCTTTCGGTGACCTTGATACCAGTGCTGATGGGCTACCTGATCCGCGGCAGGATTCCTGACGAGAAGACCAATCCCCTGAATCGCTTTCTCATCGCGGCCTATCGGCCGTTGCTGAACGCGGTGTTGTGCTGGCCGAAGCTGACGCTGGTGGGCGCGGCTGTCGTGCTGGTGCTGAGCCTCTGGCCGCTGCAGCACATCGGCGGCGAGTTCATGCCGCGGCTGGACGAAGGCGATCTGCTCTACATGCCGTCGGCGCTTCCGGGCCTGTCGGCCGGGAAGGCGGGCCAGCTCTTGCAGCAGACCGACCGCCTGATCAAGACCGTGCCCGAAGTGGCCAGCGTGCACGGAAAGGCGGGGCGTGCAGAGACGGCCACAGATCCGGCACCGATGGAGATGTTCGAGACCACGATCCAGTTCAAGCCTCAAAACGAATGGCGTGCCGGCATGACGCAGGACAAGCTGGTCGAAGAGCTCGACCGCATCGTCAAGGTGCCGGGACTGACCAATATCTGGGTGCCACCGATCCGCAATCGGATCGACATGCTGGCCACGGGCATCAAGAGCCCTGTCGGCGTGAAGGTCGCAGGCACCGACCTCGTCACGATCGACCGCTTGACGGGTGAGATCGAAGGCGCGCTCAAGAACGTGCCAGGAGTGTCGAGCGCATTGGCCGAGCGCCTCACCGGTGGCCGCTACGTGGACGTGAATATCAAGCGCGACGAGGCCGCGCGCTTTGGCATGAACATCGCGGACGTGCAGTCAGTGATCGCCTCGGCGGTGGGCGGCGAGAACATCGGCGAGACGGTCGAAGGTTTGCAGCGCTTCCCGATCAACATGCGCTACCCGCGTGAGATTCGCGATTCGCTGGAGAAGCTGCGAACCTTGCCGATGGTCACGGAGCGCGGCGCGCGGCTGGTGCTGTCCGACGTGGCGGATGTCCGCATCACCGACGGCCCGCCGATGCTGCGCAGCGAGAACGCGCGGCTGTCGGGCTGGGTGTATGTGGACATCCGCGGCCGCGACCTTCGCTCGGCGGTGCAGGACATGCAGCGCGTGGTCGCGAAAGAGGTGAAGCTGCCGCCGGGCTATTCGATCTCCTGGTCGGGGCAGTTCGAGTTCCTGGAGCGCGCCACCGCGAAGCTGAAGGTGGTCGTCCCCTTCACGCTCTTGATCATCTTCGTGCTGCTGTACCTGACTTTCAAGCGCTTCGACGAGGCGCTGCTGATCATGGCCGCACTGCCCTTCGCGCTGGTGGGCGGAATTTGGCTGCTGTATCTGCTCGGCTACAACCTGTCCGTCGCCGGGGCGGTCGGATTCATCGCACTCGCCGGCGTGTCCGCCGAATTCGGCGTGATCATGCTGCTGTACCTCAGGCACGCTTGGCAGGACCGCATCGACGAGGGGCGCACCGAAAACGCCGACCTGCTGGAAGCGATCCGCGAAGGCGCGGTGCTGCGCGTGCGGCCCAAGGCGATGACGGTCGCCGTCATCCTGGCCGGCCTGTTCCCGATCATGTGGGGCAGCGGCACCGGCTCGGAGGTCATGCAGCGCATCGCGGCGCCGATGGTGGGCGGAATGATCACCGCGCCGCTGCTGTCGATGTTCGTGATTCCGGCGGCGTACTTGCTGATGCGCCGGCCGCGAGGTTCGCGGGGGGCCGCAGCGTAGCCGATCCGTGCCCGCGATGGCTATTCCTGCAGCGCAGCGATCAATGGGCAGGACACCCTGGCGCGGCTCGCGCAGCAGCCGTCAACCAAGGTGACCAGGACCGACTCGATGCGATGCAGGTCGGCCAGCTTGGCACGTACATCGGCGAGTTTTTGCTCCGCGAGTTGGCGCGCCTCGTCGCAATGCGCGCCATCGTCCAGGGCGAGCAAACCGGCGACCTCGTCGAGGCTGAAGCCCAGGCGCTGAGCAGACTTGACGAATCGGACCCGCGCCACATCGGCCTTGCCGTAGCGCCGGATGCTGCCGTATGGCTTCTCTGGTTCCGGCAGCAGTCCCTTGCGCTGGTAGAACCGGATGGTCTCCACATTGACGCCGGCTGTCTCAGCGAAGGCACCGATGCTCAGGGTGTCGATGGCCTGTTCCATACCGCTTGACTCCGTACTTGAGTACGGGAGTATTGTGGGCTCATCGAAGAGACAAGGAGCCGATCCATGGAATGGATCACGCGTGCGGCCGACAAGGCCGGTGCTCTGGGCAGCGTTGCCTCGGCGGCCTCGTGCCCGGCGTGCTTTCCGGCCCTGGCGGGCCTCGGCGCCGCCGCAGGCCTGGGCATCTTCAGCGAGTACGAGGGCCTGTTCCTCAACACCCTGCTCCCACTGTTCGCGGCCGTCGCGCTGGTCGCCAACGCCGTCGGCTGGTTCAGCCATCGTCAATGGCATCGCAGCCTGCTGGGCATGATCGGCCCGGCGATCGTGCTCGCAGCCATGCTGCTGTTCTTCGGCCAGTGGTGGACCGCCAGGCTGCTGTACTCGGGGCTGGCCTTGATGGTCGGCATCTCGCTGTGGGATCTCTTGTCGCCCGCAAACAAGCACTGCCGCACAGATGGCTGCGGGACCGGGCAGGCGCGCCCATGACGCGAAGACAGAACTCGCACAGCGCCTTGATTCTCGACTCGGTGCTGACATGCCCGCACTGCGGCCACTCGAAACGCGAGGACATGCCCGTCGACGCCTGCCAGTTTTTCTATGAATGCGAGAGCTGCAAGACCCTGCTGCGACCGCAGCCCGGCGATTGCTGCGTGTTCTGCTCGTTCGGCTCGGTGAAGTGCCCGCCGGTCCAGGCGCAGCGGCAATGCTGCGGGGAAGGCCTGGGCGCCATCCCCGCAGATCGTCCCCAGGTTACTTGACCGCCGTCACGACGTAGCCATTAATTGGAGGGGGTTGTGTCTCACAGCCACCGGCGAACTCTTTCCTTGTATGCGGCGTACTCCGGACCGAACAGCGAGGACAACGCCCGCTCCTCGGGCTTGATCTGGAACTCGTTGATGTAGAGCACGAACATGGGCACAAAGAGCAAGGCCCACACGTTTGACAAGTACACGGCCCACCCAAGCAGGTAGAGCACGAGGCTGAGGTACATGGGATTGCGTGTGAAGCGGAAGGCACCGCTGGTGACCAGGGACGATGTAGCCATAGGCTTGATTGGATTCATCGTGGTTCTTGCTCGCCAGAATGAGACCATGCCTGCGAGGCCGAAAACCAGGCCAACCGAAGCAAGAACAAGGGCAACCGACACCCGAAGGCCAGACGGCACTTCAACCGGCGCGACCAGTGAGGACACGAGCCACATGAGGACGCCGAAAAGCAGCGCCACTGCAGGAGGCGGGACCTTCAGCTCAAGCGAGTTCATGGGGCTGCAACAACACACACTGCTCGTGCTCTTTCCGCACTCCGTGGATAAGCCCGGTCAGCAGCGAAGCGAAGGCTGACGGGACGATGAGGAACCAGGCGATCAACTCCATCGCGAGATAGGCGGCGCGCACCATTTGAACGTTTTGGCTGGTCACACCGGCAATGGCGAGAGCCAGGAAGCTGGCGATCGCGCCGAGCAAGCCGACCGAGGAGACGACATGTGCGGTGAGCGCGAACTTGCGGAGGCGGGGTGTCATGATCATCACTGCGTTTGGCCACCTGCGGGCGGTGCGTGCATACCAAATACGCCTAGTGTGGGGTGATCGGCCACAACAGTTTACGAGACAATGTGTCTATTATCAATCGCACTGTGTCTCTATGCACGTCGTCACGTATATTGGGATGATGCCGAAGCTGTGGAACGAGACGATTGAGGCGCACCGTCGCGAGGTGCGCGACGCGATCCTGGACACCACTGCGGCGCTGGTGGCTGAGCACGGACTGCGGTCGGTGACGATGTCGCAGATCGCAGGCGAGACCGGCATCGGACGTGCAACGCTGTACAAGTACTTCTCGGCCGTCGAAGCGATCCTGATGGCCTGGCACGAACGTCAGGTCACCGGCCACCTCGAACATTTCGCCGAAGTCCGGGACCAGGCTGGCGACGCTGGCGAGCGGCTCGAAGCCGTGCTCGAGGCCTACGCGCTCATTTCCTACCAGCATCACGGCCCCGAACTTGCGGCGCTCCTGCATCGAGGTGAGAACGTCGCCCGAGCGCAGCACCAGCTCAGCGGCTTGATCCGAGACCTGCTGGCCGAGGCCGCAGAGACTGGCGATGTCCGGGACGATGTCGCGCCTGACGAGCTCGCAAGCTACTGTCTCCACGCCCTCGCAGCAGCCAGCACCCTGCCGTCCAAGGCCGCCGTCCGCCGGCTCGTCGCGGTTACTCTGGCTGGGTTGCACCCCCGCGCCGCCATATCCCCGGCTACAGGCGCCGCAGCGACTATGCGCCCGGCCGGGCATCGTGCCGGCCCTCGGTCGTGAACCCGTGCCGCACAGGCCAGCTTGCGGCGTTGAACCGCACAGGCACCGTCACCGTGTCGTCGCCAAAGTCGAACTCGGCGGTCATCTTCGTGGGCATCGATGGGCGGATGGCCGGCTTTGTCGCCATCGCGGACCCGATCAAGGACAGCACGCCCCAGGCCATCTCCGCATTGCGGCAGGAAGGCATCCGGGTCGTCATGCTTACCGGCGACGGGCGCACCACGGCACAGGCCGTTGGGCGTCAGCTCGGCATCGACGAAGTAATTGCCGAGGTCTTGCCGCAAGACAAGTCGTCGGTGGTCGAGAGGCTGAAGGCCGAAGGTCGCGTCGTGGCCATGGCGGGCGATGGCGTCAACGATGCCCCTGCCCTGGCTGCTGCAGACGTCGGCATCGCCATGGGAACCGGCACCGACGTGGCGATGGAGAGTTCGGGCGTGACGCTGCTGCACGGCGACCTCATGGGCATCGCACGAGCTCGTCGCCTTTCCCAGGCTACGATGAGGAACATCCGAACCAATCTCTTCTTCGCCTTCGTCTACAACGCGGCGGGCATACCTCTGGCGGCGGGCGTGCTCTACCCGTTCTTCGGCATCCTATTGTCCCCGGCGATTGCAGCGGCGGCGATGGCGCTGTCTTCTGTCAGCGTCATCGCCAACTCTCTGCGTCTGCGCACAAGCAGAGTGATCGACTGAACCGCTGGCGGCACCGAACAACACACTCGAAAGAGTCCACATGAAAAGACGTTCACTCCTCCTCGCGATCGCAGCGACTCCCATCCTGCACCCCGGCCTGTCCCATGCGGCCGCTCCGATCCATGTCTACAAGAACCCGGATTGCGGCTGCTGCAGCGCATGGGTCGACCACCTGAAGGCTGCCGGCTTTGCCGTGCAAGTGACCGAAACCGCAGATACCTCGAGCTTGCGCAAGCGCTTCGGGATGCCGGAGCGCTTTGCAGGCTGCCACACCGCGACGCTGGAAGGCTATGTCCTGGAGGGCCATGTGCCTGCGGACGATATCAAGCGCTTGCTGGCCATGAAGCCGCAGGCCATCGGCCTTTCTGTACCTGGGATGCCGGTGGGTTCGCCAGGCATGGAGTACGGCGGTCGCCGCGACCCTTACAAGGTGCTACTCATTGATCGCCGGGGCGGGGAGCGTGTCTTTGCCAGTTATGCGGGCAGCCCCACTGGAGTAGCAAGGTGAGATGGCCTTCCGTCCTGGCGATGGGACTGGTTCTCGCGACCGCCGGCGCCCAGGCGCAAACATCCCCGAATGCTCCGTCCGCGTCCAAGAAACCAGCGAGAGCCGGTCAGGCTGCCTCGCTACCCTTGGCCGACGCAACGGTCGAGCGTGTTCTTCGTGAATCCGACGAAATCGTCCTGGATCATGGCGATTTGCCCAATCTCGCGATGCCCGCGATGACGATGGCTTTCGACGTGGGAAACAAGAAGATGCTCGACGCGGTCAAGCCTGGCGACAAGATCCGGTTTCAAGCGGAAATCATCAAAGGCAGGCCGACCATCACGCATCTGGTACGTGCTCGCTAGTGAGTGCCCGCGCGGTCGCTGCCGGTCTTTGGCATAGGTGAATAGGCAAGGCGAGGCAACCCCTCTACAATTTCGGCAATGGTCGGCTTTCGCGCAATTCTGCTGTGGCTCATGATGCTCGCGGTGCCTTTTCAGGGCTACGCGGCTGCGGCCAGGGCGTTTTGCGCACCCGAGCCGGCGCAGATGGGTGCCGGCGTGGCGCACGATCACAGCCAGCACGACCATGCCTCGCCGCAAAGCGCCGAGCATCACCATTTGAACGTGAGCGGGGAGGATGGTGTAGACCATCACGAATCGCTGGCTGCGCTAGACGACCAGTCCGATACGCTCCACAAGTGCGGCAACTGCGCGGCGTGCCACTCGATCGGAATGATGCCGACGCTCGGCACATCCGTGCTTCACGGTCTTCCTCAGACTGATCTCGTAGAGCCCTTCTACGTCATGGCGACCGTCTCGCCACGCGTTCCCCACAAACCACCTCGCGCCTAGAGCGCCCAGCACCGACAGCCTGCTGCCGGCGCCGGAGCGCGCATGCGTCGCTCGTGTCGTCATGCCTCCCTTGCGGGCTCGCTGACGGCATGCCGTTCATGAACATCGCGAGGATCCCATGTTCACTTTCTTGCCGGCCCGTTGGCTGGCTGCTTTGCCCGCCCTGGCTGCCTTGGCAGCGGGCGCCCAGACCGGCCCTGCGCCGGCTCCTGCTGCCGCCGCCGAACCCGCGGCAACTCTTTCCTTCCGATCGGCGATGGACGGCTACAAGCCTTTCGCCGACGAAAAGCCGATCCCCTGGAAGCAGGCGAACGACACTGTCCGCGAGCGCGGGGGCTGGCGTGCCTACGCCAAGGAGAGCACCGGCGAGGCCGATGACAGGCCATCCGGCGCCGCCGACCCGCACACCGGGCATGCGATGCCCACGCCGATGGCGAAACCACCAAAGGACAAGCCATGAGGCGGCCGCTGCAGATCGCATCGATCGCGCTCGCCGCTGCATTCCTCGCCGGCTGCGCTTCCGTCGGGATCGACGATGCGCTGAAGGAGACGAATTCCTCCGCCTCGCAGTTCACCGGGGGAAAGCTCGAACTGAGTCGGACCAGGCAGCACCGAGACGCGCGCGCCGCTCTCTCGGAGGACCTGCTCGGCAAGCCGCTTTCCCAGGATGACGCGGTCCGCCTCGCGCTCGCGAACAGCCCCGCGGTCCAGGCGCTGGTCGCCCAGAGCTGGGCCGACATCGCCGCAGCCAACCAGACGAGCCGGCTGCCCAACCCCGTCTTCTCCTTCGAGCGCCTGCGCCTGGGCGACGAGCTCGAGCTCGGGCGCCTGCTGTCCTTCGGACTGGTCGATCTGATCCTGCTGCCGCAGCGGCTGTCGATTTCCCGCAGCCAGGCCGCGCAGGCGCAGGTGCAGCTGAGCGGCGCGGTGGTGGACCAGGTGACGCAGGTGCGCCAAGCCTGGGTGCGCGCCATCG
>NZ_JAGGNU010000055.1 GCF_018614915.1 Variovorax paradoxus
TTGCCAAAAGAGTCCCCATAGAGGTCTTTCCACCAAAACTAATCTAGCGAGCCCGGACCATCGTCGCACGGCCACGCCGACTTGATCTGCTGTAGGAATTCAGGCGGTGAGAATCCAGCCTTCCAGCGGATCCATCGCCGCCGGGAGCCCGTAGCCCGGACCGGCGCTCGACTTGCGCGCCGCACCCCAGGCGGCCTGCACGAGGCAGAGCACCGCGTCGATGCAATCGCCCTTGGCGTCGGCCAGCAGCTGCTCGCGATCGGCATCGCAAACAAAAAGGTGCAGGCCGAGGCGCGTGCCTCCTCTTTCGAGCGCAGCGAGCAGGTCGATCCTCGCCGCATAGTGCTGTGCGCCCTGGGACGCGGCGTTGTCGCTCTTGTAGCTGCGCCGCCCGATCAACTCGCGCGCCAGAAGCCCCGGATAGCCCTCCAGCGCGATGCGCGCCATCCCGCCGGCCGGCACATGCAGTCCGGGCAATGCGGCGCCCGCTTCCAGCAGCCGCGGGACGCCGGCGTGCAGCATGAAAGCGACGGGCGGGTTGACCCATTTCATCGAAGGGCTGGAGCCCGCCGGGCCGTCGGTTGCGCGATGCGCGAACTTTCCGCCAACGGGACGTGCTGCGCAGAAGGCGGCGAAAGCCTCGCGGATTCCGGCGCGGCTCAGGCCGGCGTAGTGCGCGATGAGTGCCGGCCATTGCGGCGGCCAGCCGAGATGCGCCACCAGCTCGCGCGGCAGGCCGAAGGGAAAGTCGAAGGCGCCGATCCACTCGGGCGTGTCCGCCAGCCAGCGGTGCCATGCATCGAGCGACGAGAAATGCTCGAGCCGCGAGAGCCGGACGCCGCCTTCCTGCGCCACCCCGAGTGCGAGCACGACGGGCTTGCGCGAAGTCGGTGCGCTCGAAAAATCGCAACCCAGCAGCATGGCCGACACAGCGCCCGGCCGCCGCGTGCGACTCAGTGCCGGCCGACGATGGCAGCAGTGGCCATCAGCTCCTCGAGCAGCGCAAGCGACACCTTCCCCGACACCGAGTATGGATCGAGTTCCGGCTTTTCCGAGTACTTGAGCAAGGTCGAGATATTGAGCTTGGACAGATTGACCTGCCCCATGGTCCAGCCGCCGAAGCGGCGCTCGGAGATTTCTTCGTAGTGCAGCAGCACCACGTCCTTGTGGCGCGTGTCCCGCTGGATGTGGCCGTACAGCTCGCTGATCGCGTCGCGACCGCCTTCGATGGCCTGCAGGAACACGCCCCCGCCATAGCAAAGGATGCCGGTGATGCCGCAGGCGATGTTGTGCGAGCGCGATTGCGTGAGGATTGCTTCGATCGCGCCGGCACTGGTGTCGGCCGCGCGGCTGGCATAGAGAAGTCGTACGAGCATGGCGTTCAATTCCGGCGAGGAAGAAGGGACAGAAATTCGCGGCGCAGGTTGGAGTCCTTGAGGAAGCTGCCACGCATCACGGAGTTGATCATCTTGCTGTCCATTTCCTTGACGCCGCGCCACTGCATGCAGAAGTGCTCGGCCTCGACAACCAGCGCCAGGCCGTCCGGCTGCGTGCGTTCCTGAATCAGGTCGGCCAACTGAACCACGGCTTCTTCCTGGATCTGGGGCCGGCTCATCACCCACTCGGCCAGCCGCGCGTACTTCGAAAGGCCGATCACGTTGGTCTGCTCGTTGGGCATGACGCCGATCCAGAGCTTGCCGATGATCGGGCAGAAATGGTGCGAGCAGGCGCTGCGCACCGTGATCGGGCCGACGATCATGAGCTCGTTCAGGTGCTCGGCGTTCGGAAATTCGGTGAGCGAGGGCTGGGCCACGTAGCGGCCCTTGAAGACCTCGTTGAGGTACATCTTCGCGACGCGGCGGGCCGTGTTGTCGGTGTTGTGGTCGTTGTCCAGGTCGATCACCAGGCTTTCGAGCACCTGCTTCATCTTGATTTCGACCTCGTCGAGCAGGCGCTCGAGCTCGCCGGGCTCGATGAACTCGGCGATGTTGTCGTTCGCATGGAAGCGCACACGAGCGGCGAGCAGGCGCTCGCGAATCTTCACGGACACGGGCGTGCCCTCATCCTCGGCCCCTTCGTCGGGGCGCTCTGCGGCGTCGATTTTCCTTAGCATGGAGGCATCCTAACAGTGAATGGATGCAGAGCGAATGCCCCTGCAACGCGCATTCCGCCTGCGCGCGAAGCTATTGTTTTGATAGCACGAAATCGGTGACCAGCGGCAGGTGATCGGACATGCGCGCCCAAATCGGACCGCGCGGCACGGTAGTGGCGACGGGCTCGACCTGGCGGCCGTAGATGAAGTCGAGCTGGGTCACCGGCAGGCGCGAGGGATAGGTCAGCGTGCGCGGGCCGCGCAGGTCGCCCGTGTCGCGCAGTCCCATG
The DNA here is from genome assembly GCF_018614915.1 of Variovorax paradoxus. GTDB lineage: Bacteria > Pseudomonadota > Gammaproteobacteria > Burkholderiales > Burkholderiaceae_C > Variovorax > Variovorax paradoxus_K. The sequence continues at coordinate 2,383 of NZ_JAGGNU010000055.1, forward strand.
GCATTCATCGCGTAGCGCATGCGCGCGCCCCAGTCGTTGAAATCGCCGGCCACGACCAGCGCCTCGCGCGGCGGAATCTCGCGCTCTATGAATTCCCTGAGCAGTGCCACCTGGCGCACCCGGCTGCCCTTGATGAGGCCCAGGTGCACCACGATGGCGTGCACCGGCCGGCCCTCGACCTCGATCGCCACGTGCAGCAATCCGCGCTGCTCGAAGCGGTGGTCGGAGATGTCCTGGTGGGTCTTGCGCAGCACCGGCCAGCGCGTGAGCAGCGCGTTGCCGTGCTCGCCGTGCCGCGTGATGGCGTTGGTTTCGTACACCGCGGTGTAGCCCTCGGGCGCGAGGAAATCGGCCTGCGGAAGCTCGGGCCAGTGCCTGAAACGGGCTGCGGCCTGGCGGTTCATCTTGCGCACTTCCTGCAGACAGATGATGTCGGCGTCGAGCTGCTCGATGGCATGGCCCAGGTTGTGGATCTCGAGCCGGCGCGCGGGGCCGATGCCCTGTACACCCTTGTGGATGTTGTAGGTCGCCACCCGGATACTGTTGTTGGTCGGCGCGTTCATTGCGCAAATTGTGGCAGCAGCAGGATCGCTTCCGCGTTCGAAGGGGAAAAGCAGGCGTCGGCGGCCGCGCGGTACGGCAGCCACTGCCAGGCCGTGTGCTCGCGCGCGTCGAGCCGCGGCACCAGGCGGTCCGGGACGCAGAGGCCGAACAGGTGCTCGGTGTTGTGCGTGACGTCCGGCGCATAGCGGGCGCGCCAGCGCGGGTAGATCTCGTAGACGTTCTGCAGCTGCCAGTCGCGAAGCTGCGAGGCGAGCGCGCTGCCTTCGCGGCAATCGATGCCGGTCTCCTCTGCCACTTCACGCGCGGCGGTCAGCGCGAGGGGCTCGTCGGCCAGGTCCCTGCTGCCGGTGACGGACTGCCAGAAGTCATCGGCATCGGCGCGCCGGATCAGCAGCACGTCGAGCGCCGGCGTGTGGATCACGACCAGCACCGACTCGGGAATCTTCCAGGGCCGCACGGTCACTGGCCAAGCTCCGCGCTACGCGCTGCGGTGCGAGCTTGCTTGGGGCGGTCCGGCGCTGCGCTCATACCACCCCCTCGCCGCCTCAGACGACGTTGTGCACGTTGCGCAGCCGGATGTGCAGTTCGCGCAGCTGCTTCTCGTCGACCGGGCTGGGTGCCTGCGTCAGCAGGTCCTGCGCGCGCTGGGTCTTGGGGAATGCGATCACGTCGCGGATCGACTCCGCGCCGGTCATCAACATCACCAGGCGGTCCAGGCCGATCGCGATGCCGCCGTGCGGCGGTGCGCCGTACTGCAGCGCGTCGAGCAGGAAACCGAACTTGCTCTGCGCATCCTCGGCATTGATCTTGAGTGCACGGAACACCTTGCTCTGCACTTCCTCGCGGTGGATACGCACCGAGCCGCCGCCCATCTCGATGCCGTTGAGCACCATGTCGTAGGCCTTGGCGATGCACTTCTCGGGCGCGGTGTCCATGAGGTCTTCATGGCCGTCCTTCGGCGCGGTGAAGGGGTGGTGCACCGCCGACCAGCGCTGGCCTTCCTCGTCGAACTCGAACATCGGGAAGTCAACCACCCACAGCGGTGCCCAGCGGTCCTCGAACAGGCCGTTCTTGCGGCCGAAGGCACTGTGGCCGATCTTCACGCGCAGCGCGCCGATGGCATCGTTGACGACCTTCTCCTTGTCGGCGCCGAAGAACAGGATGTCACCGTTGCGCGCACCGGTGCGCGCGATGATCTCCGCCAGCGAGGCATCGTTGAGGTTCTTGACGATCGGGCTCTGCAGGCCCTCGCGCCCCTGTGCCGCGTCGTTGACCTTGATGTAGGCCAGGCCCTTGGCGCCGTAGATCTTGACGAACTCGGTGTAGGCGTCGATGTCGCCACGCGACAGGCCGCCTTCGGCGCCGCCGCCGGGCACGCGCAGCGCCACCACGCGGCCGCCCGTCATGCTCGCAGCCTGCGCGAAGACCTTGAATTCGACATTGCGCATGACGTCGGTCAGTTCGGTGAACTCGAGCTTCACGCGCAGGTCGGGCTTGTCGGAGCCGTACTTGAACATCGCGTCGCCATAGCTCATGACCGGGAACGGCGGCAGCTCGACCTCGGCCGCCGCACGGAACACCTTGCGGATCATGCCCTCGAACATCTCGCGGATCTCATCCTCGGCCATGAACGAGGTTTCGATGTCGATCTGCGTGAACTCGGGCTGGCGGTCGGCGCGCAGGTCTTCGTCGCGGAAGCATTTGACGATCTGGTAGTAGCGGTCGTAGCCGGCCACCATCAGCAGCTGCTTGAAGAGTTGCGGCGATTGCGGCAGCGCGAAGAAGCTGCCGTCGTGCACGCGGCTCGGCACCAGGTAGTCGCGCGCGCCCTCGGGCGTGGACTTGCCGAGCATCGGCGTCTCGATGTCGATGAAGCCGTTGGCGTCGAGGAACTTGCGCGTCTCCATCGTGACCTTGTAGCGCAGCATCATGTTGCGCTGCATCGTGGGGCGACGCAGGTCCAGCACGCGATGCGTGAGGCGGGTGGTTTCCGAGAGGTTGTCGTCGTCCAGAAGGAAAGGCGGCGTGACGGAAGGATTGAGCACCTTCATCTCCTGGCACAGCACCTCGATCTTGCCGCTCTTCAGGCTCTCGTTGACCGTGCCCTCGGGCCGCGCGCGAACCAGGCCCGTGACCTGCAGGCAGAACTCGTTGCGCAGGCCTTCGGCCGTGGCGAAGGTGCTGGCGCGATCGGGGTCGCACACCACCTGCACGTAGCCTTCGCGATCGCGCAGGTCGATGAAGATCACGCCGCCATGATCGCGGCGGCGGTTGACCCAGCCGCACAGGGTGACGGTTTGGCCCAGCTGGGCTTCGGTCACGAGACCGCAATAGTTAGAACGCATGGCCATGGTTGGATTCCGGCGCCGACGGTGGCGCGTTTTATTTGATCGCGATGACTGCGGGGCCGCCGGGAACGACCACGCCCATCGACACGATGTACTTGAGCGCGTCGTCCACGCTCATCTTGAGTTCGATGCAGTCGCTGCGCTTGAGCATCACGAAGTAGCCGCCCGTGGGGTTGGGCGTGGTCGGCACGTAGACGCTGAGGTAGTCGCCGCCGCCGAGGTGCTCCACCACGTCGCTGCCGGGCGCACCGGTCACGAACGCGATGGTCCAAACGCCTTCGCGCGGCCACTCGACCAGCACCGCGGTGCGAAAGGCATTGCCGTTCTCGGAGAACAGCGTATCCGACACCTGCTTGACGCTGGAATAAATCGAGCGGACCACCGGAATTCGGCGCACCACGGCGTCGCCCCAGCCCAAGAGGCGCTTGCCGACGAAATTGCTCGCGATCGCACCGACAGCCAGCAGGATCGCCAGCGTCAGCAGCACGCCCAGGCCGCGCACCCTATGGTCGTACAGCCACTTCTGCCACGCTTCCGGCAGCAGCCACAGCGTCTGGTCGAGCGTGCCGATGATCCAGTTCAACACGCCCAGCGTGATGACCAGCGGCACGATGACCAGCAAGCCGGAAAGCAGCCATTTGCGCAGCGCGAGCATGGTGTACCGGGTCAAGTCAGTCGCTCTTGGGAGCCGCGGCGGGTGCGGACGCTGCCGGGGCAGCGGATGTCTCGGCCGGCTTGGCGGCGGCCCCGTCGGCCGAAGCGCCCTTCTCGGTGCCCTTCTCGTCGCCTTTCTCGGCCCCTTTTTCGGCGCCCTTTTTGTTGCCTGCGCCATCGCGGAAATCGGTCACGTACCAGCCCGACCCCTTGAGCTGGAAGCCGGCGGCGGTGAGCTGCTTGCTGAACGCGCTGGCGTGGCAGTTCGGGCACTCCGTCAAGGGCGCATCGGACAGTTTCTGCAGCACGTCCTTGGCAAAGCCGCAGGCGCTGCACTTGTAGGCGTAGATAGGCATGGGTCGGGGGGCGATGAGCGGCCGGCGGCCGCTCGCAAAGCTCTCGATTATAAGCGCCGCCCCTCTCCCGCTCAGGCGGGGTCGACGGCCAGCGGCCGGTGCGGCGTACGGGTGTTGGAGACCCACTGCGGCGCCAGCGAGCCGGCGAACATGCCCGCGAAAGCGGCCAGAACCCCCGCGAGCTGCGCCGGGAATTCCGCGCCCCATGGCATGGCAAGGAACAGCAGCCAGACCCCGATGCCGAGCACGACCGCCGCCACCGCGCCCTGCGTGGTGGCACGCTGCCAGTACAGGCCACAGACCAGTGGCACGAAGGCGCCCACCAGCGGCACCTGGTAGGCGCCCGAGACCAGTTCGTAGATCGGGGTGCCTTGCATGCGGATCGCGTAGGCGAGCACAGCGGCGCTGAAGAGCAGCACCGTGATGCGCATCGTCATCAGGTTGGATTTGTCGCTGCCGGCCGGCCGGAACTGGCGCCAGATGTTCTCGGTGAAAGTCACGCTCGGCGCCAGCAGCGTGGCCGAGGCCGTCGACTTGATGGCCGACAGCAGCGCCCCGAAGAAGAACACCTGCATGACGAAGGGCATCTTCTCGAGCACCAGCGTGGGCAGCACCTTCTGCGGATCTTCCTTCAAAAGGGCCGTGGTCTGCTCCGGCATGATCAGGAGCGCGCTCGCGACCAGGAACATCGGCACCGCGGCGAACAGGATATAGGCGATGCCGCCGATCACGGGACCGCGCGTCGAGGCCTTCACGCTGTTGGCCGACATGACGCGCTGGAACACGTCCTGCTGCGGGATCGAGCCCAGCATCATGGTGATCGCGGCTGCGAAGAAGAAGATGATGTCCTTGAAGCTCGGCTCGGGCCAGAACCTGAACAGGTCCTTGCTGGCAGCGAAGGCGATGACCTTGTCGGCGCCGCCGGCCATGTTGCCGGCGAACATGGCGATCACCGCCAGGCCCAGCACCAGGATGATCATCTGGATGAAGTCGGTCACCGCCACCGACCACATGCCGCCGAAGAGCGTGTAGGCCAGGATCGAGACCACGCCGATCGCCATGCCGACGGGAATGCTGACCACGCCGCCGGACAGCAGGTTGAAGACCAGTCCGAGCGCCGTGACCTGCGCCGACACCCAACCGAGATAGCTCAGCATGATGATCAGCGAGCAGGCGACCTCGATCGTGCGACCGAAGCGCTCCCGGTAATAGTCGCTGATGGTGAGCAGCGTCATACGGTAGAGCTTGCCGGCGAAGAAGAGTCCGACCAGGATCAGGCAAGTGCCGGCGCCGAAGGGGTCCTCGACGACGCCGTTCAGGCCGCCTTCGATGAACTTGGCCGGGATGCCGAGCACGGTTTCGGAGCCGAACCAGGTGGCGAAGGTCGTGGTCACGATCATGTAGAGCGGCAGGTGCCGCCCGGCGATCGCGAAATCGGTGGTGTTCTTCACGCGCTTGGCCGCATACAGGCCGATGGCGATCGTGAGCAGCAGGTAGACGATGACCAGGGTCAGCAGCACGACGAAATCTCCTTTCAGAAAAGACGCACGCGCACCAGCACCTGCATCGCGATCAACCCCAATACAAAACCTATGCCACCGTAGACGATGGCCTGCAGGAGCCGGTTGGTCCGCTTTTGAGCCGCCAGCAGGTCCAGCAGTTCGCGCCGGTGGTCAGCCGGCCGATTCTCCAGAAAATCGTGCAGTAGACGAGGCAGTTGCGGCAAGAGCTTGGCGTAGCGCGGCGCCTCGGCGCGCAGCTGCTCCAGCAGCTTGCGCGGGCCGATCTGGTCGCTCATCCACTTCTCGAGAAAAGGCTTGGCCGTGTGCCAGAGGTCGAGCTCGGGATCGAGCTGGCGGCCCAGGCCCTCGATGTTGAGCAGGGTCTTCTGCAGCAGCACCAGTTGCGGCTGGATCTCGACATGGAAGCGGCGCGAGGTCTGGAACAGGCGCATCAGCACCATGCCGAGCGAGATCTCCTTGAGCGGACGATCGAAGTAAGGCTCGCACACGGTGCGGATCGCCCCCTCGAGCTCGTCGATGCGCGTGCCTTCGGGCACCCAGCCGCTTTCGAGGTGCAGTTCGGCCACGCGCTTGTAGTCGCGCCGGAAGAAGGCGGCAAAGTTCTGTGCCAGGTATTCCTTGTCGGACTCGGTCAGCGTACCGATGATGCCGAAGTCCAGCGAGATGTAGCGCCCGAAGGTGGCCGGCTCCAGGCTGACCTGGATGTTGCCCGGATGCATGTCGGCGTGGAAGAAACCGTCGCGGAAGACCTGCGTGAAGAAGATCGTGACGCCATCGCGGGCCAGCTTCGGGATGTCGATGCCGGCCGCCCGCAGGCGGTCGAGCTGGGCGATGGGCACGCCCTTCATGCGCTCCATCACGATCACTTCGGGGTGGCAGAAGTCCCAGACCATCTCGGGGATCAGCACCAGCTCGAGCTTGCTCATGTTGCGCCGCAGCTGGGCGGCATTGGCGGCCTCCCGCACCAGGTCGAGCTCGTCGTGCAGGTATTTGTCGAACTCGGCCACCACCTCGCGCGGCTTGAGCCGCTTGGCATCGGCCGACAGGCCCTCCACCCAGCCGGCCATCATGGCCATGAGTTCGAGGTCCTTCTCGATCACGCTGCGCATGCCGGGGCGCAGCACCTTGACCGCGACCTCGCGCACCGCACCGCTGGGCTCGCGGATGGTCGCGAAATGCACCTGCGCGATCGACGCGCTGGCCACCGGCGTCTCGTCGAACTGCACGAAGATCTCTCTGACCGGCCGGCGGAAGGCGCGCTCGATGGTCGCGATCGCGATCCTCGAATCGAAGGGCGGCACCCGGTCCTGCAGCCACGCCAACTCGTCCGCGATGTCGGGCGGCAGCAGGTCGCGCCGCGTCGACAGCACCTGGCCGAACTTCACGAAGATCGGCCCCAGGCTCTCCAGCGCCTCGCGCAGGCGCTGGCCGCGCGGCGCGTCGAGCTTGCGTCCGACGGAGACGATGCGCGCCACCACGCGCAGCCAGGGTTTCTGGAAGCTCGTGAGCACGAGCTCGTCGAGGCCGTAGCGCAGTGCGACCAGGACGATGAAGATGCCGCGATAAAAACGCCTCATTCGGCGCCCGCGGACCCGGCTGACTTGCCGCCGCGCTCACCGACGAACTGCCGCAGCGCCGCCACCACGCGCCCGGCGCCGGTGGCGATGGCGTGCGCGGGGACGTCGCCGATCAGGCGCGCCAGGTCGTCCTCGACGTCCCAGCGCACATGGTCGACCAGCCAGTTGACCTCGGCCGCCAGCTGCACGTCGCCCTCGATGCGCACGGGCGGCTTGTCGCCGCGGAACGCGGCCCGCGCGAGGCCGAAAGGCGACTCCTCGGTCACCGCGAGCGTGAGCTCGGAGACCGCGTCCTCGGGCGCCAGGTCGAGCAGGCCGGCCGGCGTGGCCACGAACTTCATCGTGATGAAGCGCCATTCGAACTGCACCACCCTGCCCTGCTGGCGCACCAGCCGTTGCTGGGCCTCCGGCTCCTGCTGCAGCACATGATTGAGGAACAGCACAGCGCGGTGCTGGACCTCGTGGACGACCCAGTCGGGCGGCTGCAAGCGGCTGCCGACGCGATTGACGAAGTCGTCGAGAAAAGAAAATGGGGACGATGGTGTGACCATGTCCTGATTATCACGCTCGCCCCCAGGTTGGCTCACTTCGTGTAGCCGCCCACCCCCTACCGGGGGCAACACCAGCGGCCCGGCGAAGCCGGTTCCGCGGTGTTTCACGAACGGGCCTGGCTGCGCGGCCAAAGAAGACACTGTGATTGTTTGCGGACTGCGCGTAGCGCGTCTGTTCGTGGGCCGTCACGGAACCGGCTTTGCCGGGCCGCAGACGGCGCCCCCGGTAGGGGGTGGGCGCTCGACACGAAGTGCGAGCAACCTGGGGGCGAGCGAGTTACTGCAGTGCTTGCACGCCGGCCACCAGCCAGCCGCTCGTCCCGCTGGTCGGCTTGGTCATGTTCCAGACTTCGCGGAAGGGGCTCGGGCCGGAGGACACGTCCTCGCGGATCATGCCGGAGAACTCGACGCTGGCCAGGTAGGCGTCCGGCAGTTCCTCGATGCCGAGCAGCTTGGCGTCCAGCATCACGACCTCGGTCTTGTTCGGTTGGCCGCCGGTGTGGTTCTCGCGCTCGGCCAGCTGCTGGCGGATCTCGCCGACCATGCCGTCGGTCATCATCGAACGCAGCGTGCCGATGTCCGTGCGGTCCCAGGCATCCTGCAGGGTCACGAAGTTGCGCTTGGCGGCAGCGAGGAAGCCGTCGACATCGAAGCCGACCGGGATGCCCCAGGACTGCGAGCCGCCCAGTGCGGAACCGATCATGCTGCCGCCGGCCGCTGCCGCGCCCGCCATCGACGAACCGCCCGTGCTGCGGTCGCTCGGGTGATCGGGCTGCTGCGCCGGGCTGGCGTCGAAAGCCGCGCTGTTGCGCTCCCACGGACGGGCCGAGGCGTCGTTACCGACGTTGTTCGGGCTGTACTGCGAAGGCGCCGTGGCATCGGCGGGATTGCCTGCGCCCTGGAAGGCGAAGCCGCCGCTGCGGGGCGCGCCGTTGGCACGGGAACGCGCCGCGAAGATGCGCCACACGACCACCGCCGCCATCACGAGCAGGAGGATCAGCAGGACGTTGCCGAAGGCTTCGCCCAGGCCGAGCGAGTGCGCGAGCCAAGCCAGGCCGAGGCCCGCCGCCAGGCCGCCGAGCATGGCGCCCCATGGGCGCTTCGGCGCCGCCGCAGCGGGCGCTGCCGCCGCCGGCTTGGCCACGGCGCTGTTCGCGTTCTGAGCAGGCGCGCCGGGCGCGGTGGGCGCGGCTTCACGCTGCGTCACATTGCTCGACTGCTTGCCGACCGACTTCCCGCCACCCAGGCGGCGCGCGTCGGCATCGATGCTCACGACGGCCAGCGCACACACCAGCAAAACGGACCAAAAACTTTTCATGGCGTCTCCTCTTTCGGCAAAAAATTCTTCATCAGCACTTGATTCCAACATGCAGGGCGACGACGCCACCGCTCATGTTGTGATAGTCCACATGCCCGAAACCGCCCTCTTTCATGAGGGTCTTGAGTTCTTCCTGCGAGGGATGCATCCGGATCGACTCGGCCAGGTAGCGGTAGCTCGCATCGTCGCCCGCCACCACCTTGCCCAGCAGCGGCAGCACCTTGAACGAATACCAGTCGTAGGCCTTCGAGAGCGGCTTGGCGACCTTCGAGAATTCGAGCACCAGCAACTTGCCGCGCGGCTTCAGCACGCGGTTCATTTCCTTCAGCGCAAGGTCCTTGTGCGTCATGTTGCGCAGACCGAAGGCGACGCTGACGACGTCGAAGTGATCGTCCGGAAAGGGCAGCTTCTCGGCATCGCACACCAGCGTGGGCAGCGCGACGCCCGCATCGAGCAGCCGGTCGCGGCCGGTGCGCAGCATGGCTTCGTTGATGTCGGTGTGCACCACCTGGCCGCTGGCGCCCACCTTCTTCGCGAAGGCGAGCGCGAGGTCGCCGGTGCCGCCCGCGATGTCGAGCACCTTCGAGCCCTCGCCGACGTTGGCGACCATGATCGTGTAGGCCTTCCAGGCACGGTGCAGGCCCGCCGACATCAGGTCGTTCATGAGGTCGTAGCGCGTGGCGACGGAGTCGAACACGCCGCGCACGCGCCGTGCCTTGTCGCTTTCGTCGACCGATTCGAAGCCGAAATGGGTGCTGCTCATCTACCCAATGTTAGGCCGGAAGCGCTCACATCAAGCCGACGACCCCGCGCAGACGGCGGTCATTCGTTGCTTTCGGCCGAAGAGCCGAGCGCTCAATGGCTGCCGCAGGCGTGGCCGCCGCCCTTGTCGGCCATCGGCGCATCGCGATCGACACCTGCCGCCGCCAGCCGCCGCTCGTACTCGGCCCACAGCTCCTCCTGCCTGGCGCCGAGTTCGTACAGCAAGTCCCACGAGAAGATGCCGGTGTCGTGGCCGTCGGAGAAGCTCGGCTGCACCGCGTAGTTGCCGACCGGCTGCAGGTTCAGCAGGCCGACGTTGCGCTTGCCGGTCTGCAGCACTTCCTGCCCCGGCCCGTGCCCCTGCACTTCTGCCGAGGGCGAATAGATGCGCATCAGCTCGAAGGGAATGCGGAAGGTGGCGCCATCGGAAAAGCCCACCTCCAGCACGCGCGACTGGTTGTGCACGGTGATCGATTGCGGCGTCGGCGCGCCGGCTTGCAAACCTGCCATCAGAAACTCCTTGTCGCCAGCCGCTGGATCATCTCGCGCTCCAGTGCCGGCAGTTTGACCGCGATTGCGGCTTCGCGTTCCGGATCGCGCTCACGCTGCACCTCGGCCCAGACCGAGCCGGGAAAGCGCGGGTCCCAGTCGAAGCGCGCGATCACGTGCCAGTGCAGATGGGGCACCATGTTGCCCAGTGCTGCGAGGTTGACCTTGGCCGGCGCCAGCGCGTCGCGCAGGCTTTGCTCGACCACAGTCACGGCCTCCATGCACAGCACGCGGTCTTCCGGACTCAGATCGGACCACTCGGCCACGTGGTCTTTCCAGACGACGCGATAGAAGGCCGGAAAGCCGACTTCGCTTGCATGGATGACGCGAAACTTCGCCGCCTCGAAGACCAGGCGGCCGCCGGTCTCGTCGCACATGGGGCAGCCCGCAACCATGTTCATACCAGCACGCGCTCGATGCCGCCCTGGTTCGCCGCGGCCACGTACTCGGGCATCCAGTCATCGCCGAGGATCTTGTTGGCCATCTCGACCACGATGTAGTCGGCCTCGAGCAGGCCGTTGTTCAAGTCGTTGCCGTAGCGGCTCAGGCCCTGCAGGCAGCTCGGGCAGCTGGTGAGAATCTTGACGTTCCCCTTGGGCGCCACCGCGCCGCTGTCGCGCAACGCGGCCTCGCCCTTCTTCAGCTCCTCTTCCTTGCGGAAGCGGACCTGCGTGGAGATGTCCGGCCGCGTCACGCCGAAGGTGCCGGATTCGCCGCAGCAGCGGTCGTTCTTGAGGACCTGGTCGCCGACCAGAGCCTTCACCGTCTTCATCGGGTCCTGCAGCTTCATCGGGCTGTGGCAGGGGTCGTGGTAGAGGTATCCGCCACCCGCGGCATCTCCCAAGGTGATGCCTTTCTCGAGCAGGTATTCGTGGATGTCGATGATGCGGCAGCCCGGGAAGATCTTGTCGAACTGGTAGCCCTGCAGCTGGTCGTAGCAGGTGCCGCAGCTCACCACCACGGTCTTGATGTCGAGGTAGTTCAGCGTGTTGGCCACGCGATGGAAGAGCACGCGGTTGTCGGTGATCATCTTCTCGGCGCGGTCGTACTGGCCGCTGCCGCGCTGCGGGTAGCCGCAGCAGAGGTAGCCGGGCGGCAGCACGGTCTGCACGCCCGCATGCCACAGCATCGCCTGCGTCGCCAGCCCTACCTGCGAGAAGAGGCGCTCCGAGCCGCAGCCGGGGAAATAGAACACGGCCTCGGTCTCGGAAGTGGTCGCTTTCGGATTTCGGATGATCGGCACGTAGTCGGCATCCTCGATGTCGAGCAGCGCGCGCGCGGTCTGCTTGGGCAAGCCACCCGGCATCTTCTTGTTGATGAAGTGGACCACCTGCTCCTTGACCGGTGCCGGGCCCAGCGTGGCCGGCGGCGCCGCGGTCTGCTTCTTCGCGAGGCCGCGCAGCAGGTCGTTGGCCAGGCGCTGCGCCTTGAAGCCGATATCGACCATGCCGACGCGCATCGCCTTGATCGTCTGCGGATTGGTCGCGTTGAGGAAAAACATCGCCGCCGCGTTGCCGGGGCGGAAGGACTTCTGGCCCATCTTGCGCAGCAGGTTGCGCATGTTCATCGACACGTCGCCGAAATCGATGTCGACCGGGCACGGCGTCACGCACTTGTGGCACACCGTGCAATGGTCGGCCACGTCCTCGAACTCTTCCCAGTGCTTGATGCTGACGCCGCGGCGGGTCTGCTCCTCGTAGAGGAAGGCCTCGACCAGCAGCGAGGTCGCCAGGATCTTGTTGCGCGGCGAGTAGAGCAGATTGGCCCGCGGCACGTGGGTCGCGCACACCGGCTTGCACTTGCCGCAGCGCAAGCAGTCCTTCACGCTGTCGGCGATGGCGCCGATGTCGCTCTGCTGCATGATGAGCGATTCGTGGCCCATGAGGCCGAAGCTCGGCGTGTAGGCGTTGGTCAGGTCGGCGTGCAGCGGGCCGCCGCCGCCGGCCACGGGGCGCAGCAGCTTGCCCTTGTTGAAGCGCCCTTCGGGGTCGACCCGCTTCTTGTAGTCGGTGAAGGGCTGCAGCTCCTCATCTGAAAGGAACTCGAGCTTGGTGATGCCGATGCCGTGCTCGCCGGAGATCACGCCGTCGAGGCTGCGGGCCAGCACCATGATGCGGGCCACCGCGGCATGCGCGGTCTGCAGCATTTCGTAGTTGTCGCTGTTGACCGGGATGTTGGTGTGCACGTTGCCGTCGCCCGCATGCATGTGCAGCGCGATCCAGACGCGGCCCTTGAGCACCCGCTGGTGAATGACATTGCACTCGGTCAGGATCGGCGCGAATTCGGCGCCGCTGAAGATGGCCGCAAGCGGCGCGCGAATCTGCGTCTTCCAGCTGGCGCGCAGCGAGTGGTCCTGCAGTTGCGGGAACAGCGTGTCGACGTCGTCGAGCCAGCCCTTCCACGTCGAGCGCACCTCGCGCACCAGCGCCGCGGCCTGCGAGACACGGTCCTCGAGCAGCTCGGCCGACGAGATCTCGTTGGCGTCGTCGCTGCGGCCCAGCGGCAGGTTGCCGTGCACGAAGAAGGCTTCCAGCTCGTCGGCGAGCGCCAGCTTGTTCTGCAGGGAGAGCTCGATGTTGATGCGCTCGATGCCATCGGTGTACTCGGCCATGCGCGGCAGCGGGATCACCACGTCTTCGTTGATCTTGAAGGCGTTGGTGTGCTTGCTGATGGCCGCCGTGCGCTTGCGGTCGAGCCAGAATTTCTTGCGCGCCTCGGGGCTGATGGCGATGAAGCCCTCGCCGCGGCGCGAGTTGGCGATGCGCACCACCTCGGAAGTGACGCGCGCCACCGCATCGGCGTCGTCGCCGGCGATGTCGCCGAACAGCACCATCTTCGGCAGGCCGCCGTGCTTCTTGCTCTTGGTCGCGTAGCCCACTGCCTTGAGGTAGCGGTCGTCCAGATGTTCGAGACCAGCCAGCAGCACCCCCGAGCGCTTCTGTTCGGCGAACATGAAGTCCTTGATCTCGACGATGCTCGGCACGGCGTCCTTGGCATTGCCGAAGAACTCGAGGCACACCGTGCGCGTGTGCGCCGGCATGCGGTGCACCACCCAGCGGCAGCTGGTGATCAGCCCGTCGCAGCCCTCCTTCTGGATGCCGGGCAAACCCGAGAGGAACTTGTCCGTCACGTCCTTGCCGAGGCCTTCCTTGCGGAAGGTCTTGCCGGGAATCTCGAGCCGCTCGCTGCGCAGCTTCGTCTTGCCGTCGGCCGCGAAATACTGCAGCTCGAAGACCGCGCTGTCAGCATCGTGGATCTTGCCGAGGTTGTGGCCGATGCGCGTGACTTCCAGCCATTCGGCCTCGGGCGTCACCATGCGCCACGAGGCGAGGTTGTCGAGCGCCGTGCCCCAGAGCACCGCCTTCTTGCCGCCCGCGTTCATCGCCACGTTGCCGCCCACGCACGAAGCCTCGGCCGAGGTCGGGTCGACCGCGAACACGAAACCCGCGCGCTCGGCCGCATCGGCCACGCGCTGGGTGACCACGCCGGCCTCGGTCCAGACGGTGGGCACCGGGGCCTCGAGTCCGGGCAGCGAGACCATCTCGACCTCGGTCATGGCCTCGAGCTTCTCGGTGTTGATGACCGCGCTGTTCCAGACCAGCGGAATCGCGCCGCCGGTGTAGCCGGTGCCGCCGCCGCGCGGAATGATGGTGAGCCCGAGCTCGACGCAGCCCTTGACCAGCCCGGCCATCTCGGCCTCGGTGTCGGGCGTCAGCACGACGAAGGGGTATTCGACGCGCCAGTCGGTCGCATCGGTCACGTGCGACACGCGCGAGAGGCCGTCGAACTTGATGTTGTCCTTGGCGGTGAGCCGGCCCAGCGTGCGCGTGGCCTTGCGCCGGAGCGCCGCGACGTCGCGGAACAGCGTGTCGAAGGCCTGCACCGCTTGCGCCACCAGGGCGGTGAGCTCGCCGACCAGCGTGTCGCGCTGTGCGGCGGCGTCGGGCGTGCGGCGCTTCTGCACCTCGGACAGGCGGTGGTTGAGCGCATCGACCAGCTGGCCCCGCCGGCGCGGGTTGTCCAGCAAATCGTCGACCAGGTAGGGATTGCGCTGCACCACCCAGATGTCGCCCAGCACCTCGTAGAGCATGCGCGCCGAGCGGCCGGTGCGGCGCTCGGCGCGGAGTGTCTGCAGCAGCTCCCAGCCGCGCTCGCCCAGGAGGCGGATCACGATCTCCCGGTCGGAAAAACTGGTGTAGTTGTAGGGGATCTCACGCAATCGCGCGGGCTCTTCGGCCTGCGACAACAACGCCGTCAACGCGGTCGGAGCATTCATCGGGGAGTGGCCTCGGTCGGGCGCTGCGCGCCCATGAACCAGGGGCATGAATTTTAGTTCAGCCCCGCGCGCCTTGCCGGGGCATGAGCCTAGAAGAGAACCCGGCTGCGAATGGTGCCGGGTACCTTGGCCAGCTTTTCGAGCGCCAGATCGGAATAGGCGGCATCGATGTCGGTCACCACGTAGCCCACCTTCTCGTTGGTTTGCAGGAACTGCGAGGCGATGTTGATCTTGTTCTCGGCAAAGACGCGGTTGATATTGGACAGCACGCCCGGCACGTTGCGGTGGATGTGCAGCAGGCGGTGCTTGCCCGGGTGCGCCGGCAGCGCCACCTCGGGGAAGTTGACCGAGGAAGTCGAGGTGCCGTTGTCGCTGTACTTCACCAGCTTCTCGGCCACCTCGAGGCCGATGTTGGCCTGCGCCTCCATCGTCGAGCCGCCGATGTGCGGCGTGAGGATCACGTTGTCCAGCCCGCGCAGCGGCGACAGGAACTCATCCTTGTTGCTGCGCGGCTCGACCGGGAACACGTCGATCGCGGCGCCCAGCAGCTTCTTCTGCCTGAGCGCCTCGGCCAAGGCCTCGATCTCGACCACGGTCCCGCGCGAGGCATTGATCAGGATCGCGCCGGGCTTCATGGCCGCGATCTCGGCCGCGCCGATCATCCATTGCGTGGCCTGGGTCTCGGGAACATGCAGGCTCACGATGTCGCTTTGCGCCAGCAGGTCGTGCAGCTCGCGAACCTGGCGCGCATTGCCCAGCGGCAGCTTGGTGACCACGTCGTAGAAGGCGACCTGCATGCCGAGCGCCTCGGCCAGTACCGACAGCTGCGCGCCGATCGAGCCGTAGCCCACGATGCCCAGCGTCTTGCCGCGGATCTCGAAGGCGTTCTCGGCCGACTTGAGCCAGCCGCCCCGGTGCGCCACCGCGCTCTTCTCGGGCACGCCGCGCAGGAGCAGGATGGCCTCGGCGAGTACCAGCTCGGCGACCGAGCGGGTATTGGAAAAAGGCGCGTTGAAGACCGCCACGCCATGCTCGCGCGCCGCGTCGAGGTCGATCTGGTTGGTGCCGATGCAGAAGGCGCCGGCTGCCACCAGCTTGTGCGCGGCGGCGAACACGTCGGCCGTCAGCTGCGTGCGCGAGCGGATGCCGAGAAAGTGCACGTCGGCGATGCGGGCCTTGAGCTCCGCCTCGGGCAGCGCCCCGGCCAGCGCCTCGATGTTCGTGTAGCCCGCATCCCGCAGCACCTCGATGGCCGAGGGGTGGATGCCTTCGAGCAGAAGGAACTTGATCTTGCTCTTGTCGAGGGAGGTCTTGCTCATGCGGAAGCCCCGGCCGAATTCATAAGGCAGAGCCCGGAAAAATGGAGGGCGATCCTAGCATGGTGCGGCGCAGCAAGCAGACCATGCGGTCATGCGCCAAAAGGGTTTCCCCGATTGGAGCAGACCCCGCGCTCATGAGACAAATGTGACGCGGCCGTGTCATATGTTCGGCCTAGTATCCGCGCTTTTCTTTTCCCCCTCAGGAGTCTTCATGCGATTCAAAACGCTCGCCGCGGCCTCGGCGCTGGCCGCCACGCTGTCCATCCCGGCGCATGCCCAAACCGAGATCCAGTGGTGGCACGCGATGAGCGGGCCGCTGGGCGAGTGGGTCAACGACCTGGCCAAGCAGTACAACGAGAGCCAGAAGGAATACAAGGTCGTGCCCGCCTACAAGGGAACCTACGACGAATCGATGACCGCCGCCATCGCGGCGTACCGCTCGGGCAACGCGCCCCACATCCTGCAGGTGTTCGAAGTCGGCACCGCGACCATGATGGCCTCGAAGGGAGCCATCAAGCCGGTGGGCGAGGTCATGAAGGAAGGCGGCGCCAAGTTCGATCAAAAGGCCTACATTTCCGCGGTCGCCGGCTACTACACGGCGCCCAATGGCCAGATGCTGAGCTTCCCTTTCAACAGCTCGACGACCATCTTCTATTACAACAAGGACGCCTTCAAGGCCGCCGGCATCGACCCCGAGAAGGCGCCGACAACCTGGCCCGAAGTCGTGGCCGCGGCGGCCAAGCTCAAGGCCGCCGGTCACAAGTGCCCCTTCACGACCAGTTGGATGAGCTGGACGCAGCTCGAGAGCTTCTCCGCCTGGCACAACACGCTGTTCGCAACGCAGAACAACGGCTTCGGCGGCACCGGTGCCCGCCTCGCGTTCAACACGCCGCTGCACCAGCGTCACTTCGAGAACCTCGCGAACATGGCCAAGCAGGGCCTCTTCGTCTACAAGGGCCGCGGCAACGTGCCGGATGCCACCTTCCCGGCCGGCGAGTGCGCAATGTTCACGGGCTCCTCGGGCCTGTACGCGCGGGTCTCCAAGGACGCCAAGTTTGCCTACGGCATTTCGACGCTGCCCTACTACCCCGACGTGCAGGGTGCGCCGCAAAACACCGTCATCGGCGGCGCCAGCCTGTGGGTGATGGCAGGCAAGAAGCCGGCCGAGTACAAGGGCGTGGCCGATTTCTTCAACTTCCTGTCCAAGTCGGATGTGCAGTCCGCAAGCCACAAGCGCACGGGCTACCTGCCCATCACCACCGCGGCCTACGAGCAGACCGACAAGTCCGGCTTCTACAAGGAGAAGCCCGGCACCGACGTGGCGGTCACGCAGATGATCCGCAAGACGACCGACAAGTCGCGCGGCATCCGGCTCGGCAACTTCGTGCAGATCCGCACCATCATCGACGAGGAAACCGAGCAGATCTGGTCGGGCAAGAGGCAGCCGAAGGAAGCCCTCGATGCCGCAATCCAGCGCGGCAACGAGCAACTCGAGCGCTTCCAGAAAGCGAACAAGGGCTGAAGCCTTTGTCCGCCTGGAAGTCAGGCGTCGCGAGTTCGGCGCCGCAGTAGACTCCCCACCCGCCTCGCTCTACCCGGAGCCCGGCGGGTTTCTTCATCTGAAGGCTTCATGGAAAAACGCGTTCTGTTCCGCTCCTCGTGGCTGCCATGGCTGCTCATCGCACCGCAGATGGCGGTGATCCTGGTGTTCTTCTTCTGGCCCGCGAGCCAGGCCGTCATGCAATCGATGCAGTCGGAGGACGCGTTCGGCACTTCGACCGTCTGGGTGGGCCTCGATAACTTCAAGACCCTGTTCGAAGACCCGGCCTACGTCGAATCCTTCCAGATCACCGCGCTGTTCTCGGTGCTGGTGGCGGGCTTCGGCATTGCGATCTCGCTGATGCTCGCGATCTTTGCCGACCGCATCCTGCGCGGCGGCCTGTTCTACAAGACTTTCCTCATCATTCCCTATGCCGTCGCGCCGGCCATCGCGGGCGTGCTGTGGATCTTCATGTTCTCGCCGGCCATCGGCATCGTGGCCTACGGGCTCGGCCTCCTGGGTTTCCAGTGGAACCACTTGCTCAATTCGAACCACGCGATGACGCTGATCGTCGTGGCCGCCGTGTGGAAGCAGATTTCCTACAACTTCCTGTTCTTCCTCGCCGGCCTGCAGTCGATTCCGAAGGCACTGATCGAAGCCGCGGCCATCGATGGCGCGGGTCCGCTGCGACGTTTCCTCACGATCCAGTTTCCGCTGCTCTCGCCCACCACCTTCTTCCTGCTGGTGATCAACATCGTCTACGCCTTTTTCGACACCTTCGCGATCGTGCATGCGACCACCGAGGGCGGACCGGG
Organism: Variovorax paradoxus; assembly: GCF_018614915.1. Classification (GTDB taxonomy): domain Bacteria; phylum Pseudomonadota; class Gammaproteobacteria; order Burkholderiales; family Burkholderiaceae_C; genus Variovorax; species Variovorax paradoxus_K. Next base: position 20,535 of record NZ_JAGGNU010000055.1, read on the forward strand.
CCGCGATACCGCGATCCTGGTCTACAAAGTCTGGCACGACGGCTTCCGCGCGCTCGACCTCGGCGGATCGGCGGCCCAGTCGGTCGTGCTGATGGCGATCGTCGTGGTGCTCACGATCATCCAGTTCCGCTATGTCGAGAAGAAGGTTCAATACTGAAATGAGAGCACGCCATGATTGAGCGTCGTCCCGGCCTGACGCTGATATCGCACCTGGTGCTGATCTTCGGCATCCTCATCGTCGTCTTCCCTATTTACCTGGCCTTCGTGGCTTCGACCCACACGCGCGACGAGATCGTGCAGGTGCCGATGCCGGTCACGCCCGGCAGCCATCTGATCGAGAACTACAAGGCAGCACTCACCGGAACGGCCGAGACGCAGGGCTCGAAGGCGGCGGTCGGCCGCATGATGTGGGTGAGCCTGGTCACGGCGCTGGTCATCAGCATCGGCAAGATCGCGATCTCGCTGCTCTCGGCCTTCGCGATCGTCTACTTCCGCTTTCCGTTCAAGAAGCTGGTCTTCTGGCTGATCTTCGTGACGCTGATGTTGCCGGTGGAGGTGCGCATCCTGCCCACCTACAAGGTGTTGTCCGACCTCAACATGCTCAACACCTATGCCGGCCTCACCATTCCCTTGATCGCCTCGGCGACGGCCACCTTCCTGTTCAGGCAGTTTTTCCTGAGCGTGCCCGACGAACTGGTGGAGGCGGCGCGCATGGACGGCGCCGGGCCGATGCGCTTCTTCAAGGACATCCTGGTGCCGCTGTCGCAGACCTCGATCGCGGCGCTGTTCGTGATCCAGTTCATCTACGGCTGGAACCAGTACCTCTGGCCGCTGCTCGCGACCACCACCGAGGACATGTACCCGGTGGTGATCGGCATCAAACGCATGATCGCCAGCGGCGATGCGGCGAACGACTGGAACATCATCATGGCCACGGCCATCCTCGCGCTGCTGCCGCCTGCGGTGGTGGTGGTGCTGATGCAGAGGTGGTTCGTCAAGGGCCTGGTGGATACCGAGAAATAACAGATAAACAAGCAACGACGCAATGGCTGCCATCTCTCTTCGCAACGTCATCAAGCGCTACGGCCACGGGGCCAAGGCCAACCAGGTCATCCACGGCGTCTCGGCCGATATCAACGACGGCGAGTTCGTTGTCATCGTCGGTCCCTCGGGCTGCGGCAAGTCCACGCTGCTGCGCATGGTCGCGGGGCTGGAGGAGATCAGCGCCGGCGAGATCTCGATCGGCAACCGTGTGGTCAATCACATCGAGCCGGCCCAGCGCGACATCGCGATGGTGTTCCAGAACTACGCGCTGTATCCGCACATGTCGAACTTCGACAACATGGCGTACGGGCTCAAGATCGCGAAGGTGCCCAAGGACGAGATCAAGGCGCGCGTGGACAAGGCGGCCAAGATCCTCGAGCTCGGCCACCTGCTTCAGCGCAAGCCGCGCGAACTCTCCGGCGGCCAGCGCCAGCGCGTGGCCATGGGCCGGGCGATCGTTCGGCAGCCGCGGGTCTTCCTGTTCGACGAGCCGTTGTCCAACCTCGACGCCAAGCTGCGCGCGCAGACCCGCATCGAGATCCAGAAGCTGCACCGCGAACTCGGCATCACCTCGCTGTTCGTCACGCACGACCAGGTCGAGGCGATGACCCTCGCGCAACGCATCATCGTGATGAACGCCGGCGTGATGGACCAGTTCGCCACGCCCGAAGAGGTCTACTCGCGCCCGGCCACCACCTTCGTCGCGAGCTTCATCGGCTCGCCGCCGATGAATCTGCTGAAGCATGCGCCGGGCGTGCGGCCGGGCACCATCCTCGGCATTCGCCCCGAGCACCTGGTCCTCGATGCGGACGGCTGGTCGGTGCAGGTGGAACACGTCGAACTGCTGGGCGCCGAGCGCCTGATCTATGGCCGCATCGGCGACGAGCAGTTGATCATGCGCATCGACGAGAGCGACGCGCACCCGAGCGCCGGCGACACCATCCGGATCGCCGCGCGCCAGGACAAGCTCCACTGGTTCGACGCCGGCTCCGGCAAACGCACCGAATGAGTCCCTGGCCCTACCCGCGCTGGATCGCCCACCGCGGCGCCGGCAAGCTGGCCCCCGAGAACACCCTCGCGGCCTTCCGCCTCGGCGCCGAGTACGGCTTTCGCATGTTCGAGTGCGATGCGAAGCTCAGCGCCGACGGCGTGCCTTTCCTGTTGCACGACAGCACGCTGGAGCGCACCAGCAACGGCCAGGGCGTCGCCGGCGAGCTTCCCTGGTCGGAACTCGCCCAGCTCGACGCCGGCGGCTGGCATTCGCGCCGCCATGCCGGCGAGCCGCTGCCCAGCCTCGAAGCGCTGATCCGCTTCTGCCTCGCCAACGGCTACGCGCTCGACATCGAGATCAAGCCGACGCCGGGCGTCGAGCGCCGCACCGGCGAGGTCATCGCGCAGCTCGCGGCGCGGCTGTGGGCCGGCTCTGCCATCGCGCCGCCCTTCCTGACCTCTTTCTCGCCCGAATCGCTCGAAGGTGCGCGAAGCGCGCAACCCGAGTTGCCGCGCGGCCTGCTGCTGGACACACTGCAGGAGGGCTGGCTCGACACCGCGCGCCGGCTCGATTGCGCGGCGATCGTCTGCAACTACGCGCTGTGGGACGCCGCCACCGTGGCGCAGGTGCATGCCGCCGGGATGCGCGCGTTGAGCTACACCGTCAACGACGGGTGGTTGGCCGAGCGGCTGATCGCGCTCGGCACCGACGGCATCGTCACCGACCGCGTCGACCGGTTCAGTCCCGCGGCCTGACTCCGCGCGCCGGGCGGATGCGAAGCCCTTCTATGATGAAGTCATGAGTTGGATGCACCGCCTCGCGGCCCTGCTGCTGGTCGCCGTTCTCGGCAGCGCCGCTTTCGCGCAGGGCGCCGGCGCCCCTCCGGAAGCCACGGTGGCCGATCTGCGGGCCCAGCTCGACCGCATCCCCGCCTCGGTCGAGAGCAACGCCGAGGTGCGCGACCTCATCGCCCGGATCAACGCCATCGGCGCGCAGGCCGACAAGTTCGTTGCCTCCCGAACGGGACAGCTCAACGACCTCAATGCCCGCCTCGGCGAGCTGGGCAACGCGCCCGCCGGCGGCGCGGCGGCCGAGGACCCCGACATCACGCGCCAGCGCGCCGCACTGCTGAAGGAACGCAACGCACTGGATGCCGACATCCGGCTCGCGCGCCTGATCACGGTCGATGCGCAGCAGCGCGGCAGCGAGCTGCTGACCAAGCGCCGTGCGCTGTTCGAGGCCCAACTCACGGAGCGCGCGCCCTCGCCGCTGGGTCGCCAGTTCTGGTTCGACATCAGCGACGCCTGGCCCGCCGACGTGGAACGCCTGGCGGCGCTGGGCGACGAATTGCGCGGCAGCGTCGATACCGCTCAGGAGCCGGAGCACCGAACCGCGGTTGTGGCCAGCCTGGTTCTTGCGCTGCTGCTCGTGCTCCTGGGCAACTGGGCCGTCGAACGCGGGCTGACGCAGCTGGCGGCGCGCGTGCTGCCGCCGGGCCGGCTGCGCCGTTCGCTGCTGGTGATTGCCATCGTGGCCGCCAATGTGCTGCTGGTGGCGCTGGCGGCGCAGGGCATGTTCGCCACACTCGACCGTCACGGCGTCTGGGGACCGCACGTGCGCACGATCGCCCAGGCGGTGGTGCAGTCCATCATCTTCATCGCCTTCGTGGTCGGCCTGGGCCGGGCGCTGTTGTCCAACAGCCGGCCTTCGTGGCGGCTGCCGCCGATCCCCGATGGCATGGCCCGGCGCCTGGCGCCCTTCCCCTGGCTCACCGCGCTGATCGCCGTACTGGTCTGGGTGCCGACCCAGATCAATGCCGTGGTCGATGCCAGCTTCGCGGCCGTGGTCGCGACGCACGTGGTCACCGCGCTGGCGCTGACCGCGCTGATCGGCACGATGCTGCTGCGCCTGCACGAACCGCACGGTGCGCCCGCGGGCGCGGCTGCCGCGGCAGAGTCGGCCGAGCCGCATGCCGCCGAACCGGAACGCCCGATGTGGATCAGCTTCCTGCTGAGCGCCGTGGCGCTGGCCGTGATTGTGATCTGGGTTCTGGTGGCGCTCGGCTACGTCGCGATGGCGAGTTTCCTGGCCAACCAGCTCACCTGGACCGGCATCGTCGCATCGGCCTTCTACCTGCTGTTCAAGTTCGCAGACGACCTGTTCATGGCGCTGGTCTCCTCGCGCAGCAACTTCGGCCAGAAGCTGCAGGAGAGCTTCGGCTTCGCGCCGCGAACGCTGGACCAGGCGGCGGTGGTGCTCTCGGGCCTCAGCCGCGTCGCATTGTTCTTCTACATGCTGATCGCGCTGGCCACGCCGCTGGGCACCAGCCCGGGCGAGGTGTTCCAGCGCAGCGGGAAGTTCGGCACCGGCGTGAAGATCGGCGAGTTCGAGCTGGTGCCGGGCGCGATCTTCAGCGCGGTCGCGGTGCTGGCGGTCGGCTTCGTCGCGCTGCGCGTGCTCAAGAAGTGGCTGGAGGCGCGCTACCTGCCGCAGACCGCGCTCGAGCCCGGCATGCAGAGCTCGATCACGACGCTGCTCGGCTACGTGGGCGGCATCCTGGTGGTCGCCGTTGCGCTGTCGGCGCTGGGCATCGGCGTCGAGCGCATCGCCTGGGTGGCGAGCGCGCTGTCGGTCGGCATCGGCTTCGGCCTGCAGGCGATCGTGCAGAACTTCATCTCGGGGCTGATCCTGCTGGCGGAACGCCCGGTCAAGGTCGGCGACTGGGTCGTGCTGGGCAATGCCGAAGGGGACGTGCGGCGCATCAACGTGCGCGCCACCGAGATCCAGCTGGGCGACCGTTCCACGCTGATCGTGCCGAATTCGGAATTCATCACCAAGACCGTGCGCAACATGACCCTGGCCAACGCCGAGGGCCGCGTGCTGATCCGCCTGCCGATGCCGCTCTCCACCGACGCCCAGCGCACGCGCGACCTGATGCTGGCGGCCTTCGCCGACCATGCGGGCGTGCTGGCCGCGCCCGCGCCCACCGTCACGCTCGAAGGGATCGAGAACGGCATGCTGATCTTTCAGGCCATCGCCTACGTGCAGAGCCCACGCGTCGCCGGCGGCGTGCGCAGCGACCTGCTCTTCAGCATCCTCGATCTGCTGAAGGGCGCCGGCTTGCCGCTGGCGGTGCCGACGATGGTGATGTCGCAGTCCGAGCCGCCGGCACCTCCCACGCCGACGCCACCGCTGTCCGTCTGAGCCTGGCGCCGGCTCAGCCGCGCCAGCCGCGCAGGAACCACCACTGGACGCTGCCGCAGACCGCCACCAATGCCGCGTAGGTCGCGATTTGCCCGTCGCGGCCGAAGAACCAGAGTCCGCCGGCCAGCACCGTCAGGCCGGCTGCGAAATTGACGGCGACCTGCGTCCACAACCCCGTCGCGGTGCTGCGCTTGTGCATCGCCAGCCGAAACAGCAGCGCGAGCAGGAGCGCGACGAAGAAGGCCGGCGCCGCGAAATTGAGCAGGTGGATCAGGAAATCGAGCGCGGACATGAGGGGCAAAGGCGTCGCCGGTTTCGGGTCATCCGCGGATGCGGGAGCCTATGGCGGCGGCGGATTTTATAATCACCGGTTATGTCAGTCTGGGCCCTCGGCTTGAACCACACGACCGCGCCTCTCGACCTGCGCGGCCGGTTCGCGTTCGCGATCGACCAGATAGCCCCGACGCTGCAGAGCCTGCGGCACTCCTTCGGCTCCAACCGGCATCCCGACGTGGAGGCCGCGATCATCTCGACCTGCAACCGCACCGAGATCTACTGCGCAGCCGACCACCTGGCGCTCGACCACACGGTCGAATGGCTGGCCGAGAGCGGCGGCGTTGCGCCGGCCCTGCTGCGCTCGCATGCCTACACGCTGCACGACGACAAGGCGGCTCGCCATGCCTTCCGCGTCGCCAGCGGGCTCGATTCGATGGTGCTGGGCGAAGCCCAGATCCTCGGCCAGATGAAGGACGCCGTGCGCGCCGCCGAGACGGCCGGCTCGCTCGGCAGCACGCTGAACCAGCTGTTCCAGCGCTCCTTCGCCGTCGCCAAGGAAGTTCGCACCGCCACCGAGATCGGCGCCCATTCGATCAGCATGGCCGCGGCGGCCGTCCGTCTGGCCGCGCAACTGTTCGAGGACCTGAAGCAGACCCGCGTGCTGTTCGTGGGCGCGGGCGAGATGATCGACCTGGCGGTGACGCACTTCGCGGCCAAGGAGCCGCGGTCGGTCGTGATCGCCAACCGCACGCTGGAGCGCGGCGAAAAGCTGGCCTCGCGCTTCGGCGGCGAAGCCATGCGGCTGGCCGAGCTGCCGGGGCGCCTGGCCGAATTCGACATCGTCGTGAGCTGCACCGCCAGCACCCTGCCGCTGATCGGCCTCGGCGCCGTCGAGCGGGCGCTGAAGCTGCGCAAGCACCGGCCGATGTTCATGGTCGACCTCGCGGTGCCGCGCGACATCGAGCCGGAGGTCAAGGCGCTCGAAGACGTCTATCTCTACACGGTCGACGACCTCGCCCAGGTCGTGCAGCAGGGACAGGCCAATCGGCAGGCCGCGGTGGCGGAAGCCGAGGTCATCATCGACGCCGGCGTGCGCAGCTTCATGCACTGGCTCGACCAGCGCGGGACCGTGCCGCTGATCCAGCAGCTCAACGCCCAGACCGACGAATGGCGCGCCATGGAGCTGGCCCGCGCGCGCAAGCTGCTCGCGAAAGGCGAGCCGGTCGAGGCCGTGCTGGAAGCCCTGTCGCGCGGGCTCACGCAGAAAATGCTGCACGGCGCGATGGCCGAACTGCATGCGGGCGACGCCAGTGCCCGCGAGCACACCGCGCAAACCATCTCGCGGCTGTTCCTGCGCAAAGAGCGTTAGCGAAGCCGCCGCGCCCGGTTGCGCGCCGCAACCAGTGCTCGCCGCCGCCTCTGCGCGGCCCGTCCGTCCCCGTTTTCCTTCCGCCGCCGTGAAACCCTTTCTCCGCCACCAACTCGAGCGCTACGCGCAACGCCTCGGCGAACTCGACTTCCTGCTTTCGCGCGAGGACATCATGTCCGACATGGCGCAGTACCGGACCATCTCGCGCGAGCATGCCGAGGTGACGCAGATCGCGGGCCGCTATGCCCGCTACCGGCAGCGCGAATCGGACCTGGCCGGTGCACGCGAAATGCTGGACGACCCCGACATGGCCGACATGGCGCAGGAAGAGATCGCAAGCGCCGAGGCCGAGCTGCTGCAGCTCGAGGACGAACTGCAGCGCCTGCTGCTGCCCAAGGACCCGGACGACACGCGCAACGCCTTCCTTGAAATTCGGGCCGGCACCGGCGGCGACGAGTCGGCGCTGTTCGCCGGCGACCTGCTGCGCATGTACACGCGTTACGCCGAACGCGCCGGCTGGCGCTGCGAAATCGTGAGCGAAAGCGAGAGCGAGCTCGGCGGCTACAAGGAAGTCGTGGTGCGCATCGCAGGCGACGACGTCTTCGGCAAGCTGCGCTTCGAGTCCGGCGGCCATCGCGTGCAGCGCGTACCGGCGACCGAGACCCAGGGGCGCATCCACACCAGCGCCTGCACCGTCGCCGCGCTGGCGGAGCCCGACGAGACGCAGGCGGTGCAGATCAACCCTGCCGACCTGCGCATCGACACCTATCGCGCCAGCGGTGCCGGCGGCCAGCACATCAACAAGACCGATTCGGCGGTGCGCATCACGCACATTCCCACCGGCATCGTCGCCGAGTGCCAGGACGACCGCAGCCAGCACCGCAACAAGGCCAAGGCGCTGCAGGTACTGTCGGCGCGCATCCAGGAGAAAGACCGCAGCGAGCGCGCGGCCAAGGATGCCGCACTGCGCAAGGGCCTGATCGGCAGCGGCGACCGCTCCGACCGCATCCGCACCTACAACTTCCCGCAGGGCCGGCTCACCGACCACCGGATCAATCTCACGCTCTACAAGCTGCAGGCGATCATGGAAGGCGATTTGGGCGACGTGTTGGCGGCGCTGCAATCCGCGCGCGAGGCCGAACAGCTGGCCGAGCTGGAAGCGAGCCTTCCGGCATGACGGAACCGGCCCCGAATTCGCCCGCCAGCACGGCTGAAATGCTCGCCGCGGCCGCGGCCCTGGGCATTGAACGGCTCGATGCCCAGCTGCTGCTGCTGCATGCGCTGGGTCGTCCCTCGAAGGACCGCGCCTGGCTGCTGGCGCACGACACCGATCCGCTGCCCGCGAGCGCCTGGCCGCGCTTCGCCGAGTCCTGTGCCCGCCGCGTCGCCGGCGAACCCGTGGCCTACCTGGTCGGCGAGAAGGAGTTTCACGGGCTGGGCCTGCGGGTCGACGCGCGCGTCCTGGTGCCGCGGCCCGACACCGAAACCCTGGTCGACTGGGCCTTGCAGTGCCTGGAAGGCCGCGTGGCGCCGTCGGTGATCGATCTCGGAACGGGCAGCGGCGCGATCGCGCTGGCGATCCGGCATGCCCGGGACGATGCGCGTGTCACCGCGGTCGATGCCAGCGCGGATGCCCTGGCGGTCGCCCGGGCCAACGCGGCGCGCCTCGGCCTGGACGTCCGCTTTGCCGAAGCCGACTGGCTCGACGGCGCCGGCACCGGCTGGGACCTGATCGTCTCGAACCCCCCCTACGTCGCGGCCGGCGACGCCCACCTGGCGGCGCTGCGCCACGAACCGCTGGGCGCCCTCGTTTCGGGGCCGGACGGGCTCGACGACATCCGCCGCATCGTCCGGGCCGCACCCGCACACCTGCAGGACGGCGGCTGGCTGCTGCTCGAGCACGGCCACGACCAGGCCGGTGCGGTACGGGGGCTGCTTGCCACCCGCGGTTTCGCCGAAGTCCAAAGCCGCGACGACCTCGCCGGCATCGCGCGCTGCTCCGGCGGGATCTGGCGCACGGTGAAATAATCCGCCCAACTAATTTTTTGGAGCTCTCCCATGACCGATGCTCAGCAACGTATCGACGACCTCGTCAAGACCAACGAGCTCGTGCTCTTCATGAAGGGCAACGCCAGTTTCCCGATGTGCGGCTTCTCCGGCCGCGCGATCCAGATCCTCAAGGCGGTTGGCGTCGATACGCGCACCCTCAAGACCGTCAACGTGCTCGAGGACGACGCCATTCGCCAGGGCATCAAGGAATACAGCAACTGGCCGACGATCCCGCAGCTGTACGTGAAGGGCGAATTCGTCGGCGGCTCGGACATCCTGATGGAGATGTACGAATCGGGCGAACTGCAGCAAATGCTCAACGTGCACTAGGCTCGCCTGAGTCTTCTTCGAGCCGGCCCATGAGCCACGACCACGCCGATGATGATCACGCCGCCTGGAAGCACGACGGCGTGCGCGTGATCCCCGGCAACCAACTCGATGTCAACACGGCGCAGTCGCCGGGCATGAACCGCGCCGCGGCGATCAACTTCGCGCGCGTCGGCGCCCAAAAGCTCTGGGCCGGCACGGTGACCATCCATGCCAACGCAAAGACCGGCGCCCATCACCACGGCCATCTCGAATCCGTGATCTACGTCGTGCGCGGGCGCGCACGCATGCGCTGGGGCGAACACCTGGAATTCTCGGCCGAGGCGGGACCTGGCGACTTCATCTACGTCCCGCCCTACGTGCCGCACCAGGAAATCAACGCCAGCCCGACCGAGGCCCTCGAATGCGTGCTCTGCCGCAGCGACGGCGAGGCGGTAGCGGTCAATCTCGACATCGAACCGGTCGAGAAACCCGAGTCGGTACTGTGGGTCGATCCGACGCACCCGCGCGGCGGCGTGTGATCGGCGCGTTCCGCCCACAAAACATCCAAAGCGAGAAAACGTAGGCACCCACGGACATCGGGCACGGCTTATGCTGTCCCCGAGTGTTCGAAGTCGGAGGTGTCCCATGAATTCCCGCATGTCCCGCGAACTGGTTCCCGCGTCCTCGTCGTTCCAGCTGCCGGTGGCCCAGCTGCGCAGCGTGTTCCGGACGCACGACGTCGAACGCAAGCTCGCCAAGCTGCCCGAGCGCGACCATGAACACCTGCGGACCACGTACGAGCGCATGCTCGAGCGCGGCCCGGACCGCTTCCAGGTCAAGCCCAGCGGCGTACCGGAGATGGCCGAGCTCTATGCGCAACTGCCCAACTTCACCGAGGTGCTCGACGACGTGCGCCGCCATGTCGCGCTGGCCCAGGACAGCCGCGACGGGCTCGAGGTCACGCCGATGCTTCTGCTCGGGCCGCCCGGCATCGGCAAGACCCATTTCGCGAAGAAACTGGCCGAACTGCTGGGCACCGGCATGACGCTGGTGCCGATGAATTCCATGACCGCCGGCTGGCTGCTGTCCGGCGCATCATCCCAGTGGAAGGGCTCCAAGCCAGGCAAGGTGTTCGAAGCGCTGGTGGACGGCCAGTACGCCAACCCCGTGATGGTGATCGACGAGATCGACAAGGCCGGCGCCGACGCCCAGTACGACCCGCTGGGCGCGCTCTACAACCTGCTCGAGCACGACACCGCCCATGCCTTTGTCGACGAGTTCGCCGAAGTGCCGATCGACGCCAGCCAGGTGATCTGGATCACGACGGCGAACGACGTGCGCGGCATCCCTGAGCCCATCCTCAACCGCATGAACGTGTTCGAGGTCGATGCGCCCTCGCCCGAGGCAGCGCGCCAGATCGCGCGCCAGCTCTATGCCTCGATCCGCAAGGAGCACGACTGGGGCCGGCTGGTAGCCGACGAGCCTTCGGTCGACGTGCTCGACCACCTGGCCACGCTCGCGCCGCGCGAGATGCGCCGCGCGCTCATGACCGGCTTCGGCAATGCCCGCCTCGCGAGCCGTGACGAAGTGCGCATCGACGATCTGCCGCGTGCCAGCGCCGGTCGCAGCCGGATCGGCTTCGTCCAATAGGTCTTGCGCTCATGGCACCATGGCGGTCCTCATCGACCGATCCATGACTCTGTGACCCTGACCCAAAGCCTGCTCGTCATCGCCGCACTGATTGCGACGAGCGCCTTCTTTTCCCTGGCCGAGATCGCGCTGGCCGCCTCGCGCCGCTTGCGGCTGCGCCAGATGGCCGACGAAGGCGACGCACGCGCCGACCGCGTGATGCGCATGCAGGAGCAGCCCGGCCCCTACTTCACCGTGGTGCAGATCGGGCTCAACGCGGTCGCGATCCTCGGCGGCGTGGTCGGTGAAGGCTCGCTGAGCCCCTACTTCTCCCGGCTGTTCGAACTGTGGATGAGCGTCGAGGCCGCGCAGACCATGGCCTTCCTGGCCTCCTTCATCACCATCATCGCGGTGTTCCTGGTGTTCGCCGACCTGTTCCCCAAGCGGCTGGGCATGAGCGACCCGGAGCGACTTGCGGTGCGCATGGTCGGAACGATGCAGGTGCTCATCACCGCCTTCAAGCCGCTGGTGTGGCTGTTCACGCACTGCACCGACCTGCTCTTCAAGCTGCTGCGCATGCCGATGCAGCGCGACGACAAGATCACCTCGGCCGACATCCTCGCCATGACAGAAGCCGGCGCGCGCGCCGGCGTGCTCGCCGTGCGCGAGCAGCAGGTGATTGCCAACGTGTTCGAACTCGACACGCGGCTGGTCAGCAGCGTGATGACCTCGCGCGACCGCATCGCCTGGTTCCTGAAGGACGACCCCGAAGGCGTGCTGCGCGCCCGCATCGTGGCCGAGCCCTTCTCGGCCTACCCGGTGTGCGACGACGACATCGACCACGTGCTCGGCTACGTCGACGCGAAGGACATGTTCCAGCGCGTGCTGAGCGGCCAGCCGCTTTCCTTCGACCAGGGTCTGCCGCTGCACAAGGCGCTGGTCATCCCGGACCGGCTGTCGCTCACCGAGGTGCTCGAGCAGTTCCAGCAGGCCCACGAGGACTTCGCGATCATCGTCAACGAATACAGCCTGGTGGTCGGCGTGATCACGCTCAACGACGTGATGAGCACGGTGATGGGCGAGCTGGTCGGGCCGCAGGACGAGGAGCAGCAGATCGTCAAGCGCGACGAGAACTCCTGGCTGATCGACGGCGTGACGCCGATCCAGGACGTGCAGCGCGCGCTCGACATCGACACGCTGCCGCACGCCGACGAGTACGAGACGCTGGCAGGCTTCCTGATGGTGATGCTGCGCCGCGTGCCCAAGCGCACCGACAGCGTGAGCTGGGGCGGCTACACCTTCGAGGTGATGGACGTCGACAGCCACCGCATCGACCAGGTCATGGTCACCCGCGCCACAGCCGTCGGCGGCGCGGCGGCCTCAGGCTGAGGCTGCGTCCGGGCTCCGGTCGCTGAAGGCCCAGAGCCGCTGGTTGGAGAAGACCGCGTTCGGATACGGCGCCCTGCCCCGGCTGCCGTTGTAGCGGCCCAGCGTCATGAACAGGTCGCCGGCTTCGCGGTCGAGATAGTGGCGCAGGATCACGCAGCCGAAGCGCAGGTTGGTCTGCATGTGGAAGAGCTTGGCCGGGTCGCTGTCGCCGATCACGCGGGTCCAGAAGGGCATCACCTGCATGTAGCCGCGCGCGCCGGCACTGGAGACCGCGAACTTGCGGAAGTTGCTCTCCACCTGGATCAGGCCCAGCACCAGGCTGACGTCGAGGCCGGCGCGGCGCGCTTCGTACCAGACGGTCTGCAGGAATTCCTTACGTGTCGGCCAGTCGACCAGTTTCTTCTTGAGGCGCTCGCTCATTGCGCCGAGCCAGCGCAGGTAGGCCAGGCGGGCTTCGGTGTTGCCGAATTCGGGAATCGGCGGCGCCTTGTTGTGGATCGCCGAGCTCAGCGCGGTACGCACCGAGTCGATCAGCGGCTCCTCGATCTGCGCGCCCGCCAGCGCCGGCTGCGGCAGCACCAGCGACAGGGTTCCGGCAGCGGCGCCGCCCAGGTATGCGCGGCGCGACAGGCTCATGCCGCGAGCTTGCCCTTGATGAATTCCACGACCTCGGCCACGGGCACCTTGGACGCGGCGGTGTCGCGGCGGTGCTGGTATTCGAGCTGGCCCTCCTTCAGGCCGCGGTCGGAAATGACGACGCGGTGCGGCACGCCGATCAGTTCCCAGTCGGCGAACATGGCGCCGGGGCGCTCGCCGCGGTCGTCGAGCAGCACGTCGACGCCGGCCGCCAGCAGTTGCGCGTAGAGCGCCTCGGCGGCCGCCTTGACCTCGGCGCTGCGCTCCATGCCAATCGGGCAGACCACCACGGTGAAGGGCGCGATGGCATCGGGCCAGATGATCCCGCGCTCGTCGTGGTTCTGCTCGATGGCCGCGGCCGGCAGCCGCGTGATGCCGATGCCGTAGCAGCCCATCTCGAGAAACTGCGGCTTGCCGGCTTCGTCGAGGAAGCTCGCGTTCATCGGCTTGCTGTACTTGGTGCCGAGCACGAACACGTGGCCGACTTCGATGCCGCGCTCGATCGCGAGCACGCCCTTGCCGTCAGGCGACGCATCGCCGGCAACCACGTTGCGGATGTCGGCCACCACGTCCGGCTCGGGCAGGTCGCGTCCCCAGTTGACGCCGGTCATGTGGAAGTCGACCTCGTTGGCGCCGGTGATCCAGTCGGCCATGACGGCGACCTCGCGGTCGGCGACGATCTTCACCGGCTGCTTCAACGCGAGCGGTCCGAGATAGCCGGGCTTGCAGCCGAAGTGGTCCTCGATCTCGGCGGTCGTGGCAAAGCGGAAGCCCTTGTCCAGGCCAGGCACCTTGCTCACCTTGATCTCGTTCATGTCGTGATCGCCGCGCACCAGCAGCAGCCAGACCTCGGCGCCCTTGGGGTTGCCGGCAGCGTCGAGGGTGTCGGTAGCGAGCACCAGGGACTTCACGGTGGTCGAGAGCGGGACGCCCAGCAGCAAGGCCACGTCTTCGCAGGTGCTCTTGCCCGGCGTGGAGGTCTTGGCCAGCGCCTGGGTTGCTGCGCCGCGCGGTCCGGCCGGCGCGAGCGCCTCTGCCTTTTCCATGTTGGCCGCGTAATCGCTGTCGGGGCAATAGACGATCGCATCCTCGCCCGTTGCCGCGATGACCTGGAACTCCTGGCTCACGTCACCGCCGATCGCTCCGCTGTCGGCCGCGACGGCACGGTAGCGCAAGCCGAAGCGATCGAAGATCTTGCGGTAGGCATCCGCCATCACCTGGTAGCTGAGCTTGGCGCTTTCGAGGTCGCGATCGAAGCTGTAGGCGTCCTTCATGATGAACTCGCGCCCGCGCATCAGGCCGAAGCGCGGCCGGCGCTCATCGCGGAACTTGGTCTGGATCTGATAGACGTTCTTCGGCAGCTGCTTGTAGCTGCGGATCTCCTGCCGTGCGATGTCGGTCACGACCTCTTCGCTGGTCGGCTGCACGACGAAGCCGCGCTCATGGCGGTCCTTGATGCGCAGCAGCTCGGGCCCGTAGTCCTGGAAGCGGCCGCTCTCCTCCCAGAGTTCGGCCGGCTGCACCACAGGCATCGCAAGCTCGACGGCACCGGCGCGGTTCATCTCTTCGCGCACGATCGCTTCGACCTTGCGGATCACGCGCAGGCCCATCGGCATGTAGGTGTAGATGCCCGTGCCGAGCTTCTTGATCATGCCGGCGCGCATCATCAGCCGATGGCTGGCGACCTCGGCATCGGCCGGCGCTTCCTTGAGGGTGGAGATAAAGAATCGGGAAGCTTTCATCGGTCGCGAGAGAGGGTTCCAGGTACAGGGCAAGGGAGCGAGCCAAAGGACGACTCGGAACCGGTCGCTTGCCGAGTGCAACCCGGCATGCATAATCGACTCAGTTCAAAAAATTGGGGTTTGATTATGCTCGACCGGGACGGCTTCAGGCCCAACGTCGGCATCATCTTGCTCAACCAGAGAAACCAGGTTTTCTGGGGCAAACGCATCCGCACTCATTCTTGGCAATTCCCGCAAGGCGGCATCGATCGCGGCGAAAGCCCCGAGCAGGCCATGTTCCGGGAATTGCACGAGGAAGTGGGCCTCCAGCCGGAGCATGTGCGCATCGTGGCCCGTACCCGCGACTGGTTGCGCTACGAGGTGCCGGATCGGTTCATCCGCCGTGACGCACGGGGCCACTACAAGGGCCAGAAGCAGATCTGGTACCTGCTGCAGCTGGTCGGTCACGACTGGGATCTCAACCTTCGCGCCACAGACCATCCGGAGTTCGACGCCTGGCGCTGGCATGACTACTGGGTCCCGCTGGACGTGGTGGTCGAATTCAAGCGCGGCGTCTATGAAATGGCGCTGACCGAACTCGCACGCTACCTGCCCCGGCAGGATTTCCGCAACCGCTTCCTGCGCAGCAATGTGCGCGCCCGCGAATTCGATCGCCACTCGCCCGCTGCAGGCCATGAACCCAACTTCGAGTTGCCCCCGGGGGCAAGCTTCGACCCGAATCCCAATGACCAACTCGCGAACGATCCCCATCCCGGCAACGGGCCTCTTCCAACGCCGCGCTAGGCACGCCCTCGTGCTCGCCTTCGCGTGCATGCTCGCCGCTTGCAGCTCGGGCCCAAGGGACACCGACAACCCGGACTGGGCGCAAGCCGGCATGCCGCCGCCGCCGAAAGTAACCTCCGCCCAAGCCGCCGACTGGAAGGAGGATGAAGTGCCTTCGCCGCCCGCCTTCAACGCGAGCCGCCTGGTGCCGATCGAAATGCCGCCCTACATGAGCCTCAAGTTCGGCGTCGACCCGGCGACGATCACCGTCACCGGTGATGGCGTGGTGCGTTACGTGGTGGTGGCGAGCAACAAGGCCGGCGGCGCAACCAATGCCTTCTACGAGGGCGTGCGCTGTTCGACGGAAGAGGTGAAGCAGTACGCGCGCTACAGCGAGGGCGCCTGGCAACCGGCCTCCAAGGCCGAGTGGAAGCGCATCGACGACCGCAACTCGCGCTATGCCAAGGAGCTATCCGCGCAGGGCTTGTGCCGCGGCCATGCGCCGCGCGCATCGGTGGGCGAGATGGTCCAGCAGATGAGGAACCCGATCCGCGAGGTTCAGTAAGGGCTTCAGCGACCGTCGGGCATCAGTACCATGTTGTCCCGGTGCACCATCTCGGGCTCGGCGACATAGCCCAGCAGGCGCTCGAACTCGGCTGAGGGTTTGCGACACAACAGCCGCGCTTCGGCGCTCGAGTAGTTGGCCAACCCGCGCGCCAGTTCGATGCCCTGCGCGTCCCGCACGGCGATGACGTCGCCGCGCGAAAACTCCCCCTCGACGCTGGTCATGCCGATCGGCAGCAGGCTCTTGCCCTCGCCCCGCACCTTGGCGGCAGCACCGGCGTCTACCGTGACCGCGCCGCGCAGCTGCAGGTGGTCGGCCATCCAGCGCTTGCGTGCCTGGTGCTTGGCGGTCTGCGCCAGCAGCAGCGTGCCGATCGGCTCGCCGCGCGCGAGGCGCAACAGGGCATCGGGCTCGCGGCCCCACGCGATGACCGTGGACGCGCCGGAAGCGGCAGCACGCTTGGCGGCAAGAATCTTGGTGATCATGCCGCCGCGGCCGATGCTGCTGCCCGCACCACCGGCCATGGCTTCGAGCGCGGGGTCGCCGGCGGCCGCCTCGTGCACGAAACGCGCATCGGGGTTCTTGCGCGGATCGGCCGTGTAGAGGCCCTTCTGGTCGGTCAGGATCACCAGCGCATCGGCCTCCACCAGGTTGGCGACCAGCGCGCCCAGCGTGTCGTTGTCGCCGAACTTGATCTCGTCGTTGACCACCGTGTCGTTCTCGTTGATGACCGGCACCACGCCGAGCGCAAGCAGCGTCACCAGCGTCGAGCGCGCATTCAGGTAGCGTTCGCGATCGGCGAGGTCGGCGTGCGTCAGCAGCACCTGCGCGCTGCCCATGCCGTTTTCGCGCAGCTTGGTCTCGTAGATCTGCGCCAGGCCCATCTGCCCAACCGCTGCGGCAGCCTGCAGCTCGTGGACTTCGTGCGGGCGCGTGCGCCAGCCGAGCCGCTTCATGCCTTCGGCGATGGCTCCGCTAGACACCATCACGACTTCCCGGCCATCGCGCACCAGCGTCGCGAGCTGCCGGCACCATTCGCCGATGGCGTTTTCGTCCAGGCCTCGGCCCTCGTTGGTGACGAGGCTGGAGCCCACCTTGACGACGATGCGACGCGCATCGCGCAGAGCAGTGGAACCGGTGGTGGAGCTTGAGGTCATGTCAGGCAAAACGCGGGTCGATCTCCGTCGGCGGCTGCTCGGCGACCTGCTGCGCCTTGACGTGCTGGTAGATCGCCTGCACCAGGTGCTCGCAGCCTTCGCGCGTGAGTGCCGAAATCTCGAACACCGGCCCCTTGAAGCGCAATCGCTTGACGAAGTCCTTCACGCGCGCGGCGCGCTCTTCGGCCGGCACCATGTCGAGCTTGTTGAGCACCAGCCAGCGCGGCTTTTCGTACAGCGCGGCGTCGTACTTCTTGAGTTCGCCGACGATTGCCTTGGCCTGCGCGACCGGATCGGCATCGTCGAAGGGCGCGATGTCGACCACGTGCAGCAGCAGGCGGGTGCGCTGCAGGTGGCGCAGGAACAAATGGCCAAGTCCGGCGCCCTCCGAGGCCCCTTCGATCAGGCCCGGGAGATCCGCGACGACGAAACTCTGCTCCGGCCCGACGCGCACCACGCCGAGGTTCGGATGCAGCGTGGTGAAGGGGTAGTCGGCGATGCGCGGGCGTGCATTGGAGATCGCACTGATGAGCGTCGATTTGCCGGCGTTCGGCATGCCGAGCAGGCCCACGTCGGCCAGCACCTTCAGCTCGAGCTTGAGGCTCTTCTTTTCGCCGGGCCAGCCGGGTGTCTTCTGCCGCGGCGCACGGTTGATGGCGCTCTTGAAACGCATGTTGCCGAAACCGCCATCGCCGCCCTTGGCAATGGTGATCACTTCGCCTGGGGTCAGCAGTTCGTACAGCACCTCGCCGGTTTCGGCGTCGGTGATGATGGTGCCGACCGGCATCTTGAGGATGATGTCGTCGCCTGCGGCGCCGAACATGTCCGAGCCCATGCCGTGCTGCCCGCGCTTGGCCTCGTGGCGGCGCGCGAAGCGAAAATCGACCAGCGTATTGAGGCTCGGATCGGCCACGGCGAACACATGCCCGCCGCGACCGCCGTCGCCGCCATTCGGGCCGCCGAACTCCTTGTACTTCTCATGCCGGAATGACACGCAGCCGTTGCCGCCATCGCCGGCGGCGATGTCGATGAAGGCTTCGTCCACGAACTTCATGAGATGTCCAGTTTACAAATGAAGAAGCCCCGGCAAAGCGGGGCTTCGAGCAGATCGAAGTGACTGGCTTACGCCGGTGTCACGTTGACCGTGTGCTTGTTGAGCGCGCCCTTGGTCCCGAAGGACACGTGGCCATCGACCAGGGCGAACAGCGTGTGGTCCTTGCCCAAGCCGACGTTGGTGCCGGGGTGGAACTGGGTGCCGCGCTGGCGCACGATGATCGAGCCAGCGCTGATCAGTTCGCCGCCGAACCGCTTCACGCCGAGCATCTTGGGCTTGGAATCGCGCCCGTTTCGCGTTGAGCCGCCGCCTTTTTTCTGTGCCATGGTGTTCGCTCCTTAGCCGGCGATCGCACCGATTTGCAGTTCGGTGAACTGCTGGCGATGGCCTTGACGTTTCTGATAGTGCTTGCGACGGCGCATCTTGAAGATGCGAACCTTGTCGTGCTTGCCGTGCGACAGCACAGTGGCTGTCACGGATGCGCCGGACACCAGGGGCGTACCGACCTTGATTGCGCTGCCGTCGCCGACTGCGAGCACTTGGTCGATCACGATTTCCTGGCCTACGTCCGCAGCAATCTGTTCTACTTTAATTTTCTCGCCGGAAGCAACGCGATATTGCTTGCCACCGGTTTTTATGACCGCGTACATGTTGACCTCTTGGAATAAGATGGCTCTACGGCGAATTCCGCAGAGCCCAACATTCTAGCATGGCGGGCCTTCGCCGGCATCGGGTGAAGCCGGGCAGCGCCTTCCTGGCACCCGGCTCCCTATAATCTGCGCCTTCCGGCCCTGCGCCATCGTCGTCCCCCCACGCAGCGCACAAGCGCCCTTGCCTTGTCAGTTCCCCCCGCCGACACCTCCCCCGCCGCCGCCGTACTCAGCTTGATCGCAGAGGACATGGCAGGGGTCGATCTCGTGATTGCCCGTCGCCTGGATACCGGCGTTCCGCTGGTCCGCCAAGTCTCCAAGTACATCATTTCAGCCGGCGGCAAGCGGCTGCGCCCCGCGCTGCTGCTGCTCATGGCCGGCGCCTTGGGCTATCGCGGAGAACAGCGCTTCAACCTTGCTGCGGTGGTCGAGTTCATCCACACCGCGACCTTGCTGCACGACGACGTCGTCGACGAATCCACGCTTCGGCGCGGCCGTCCGACCGCCAATGAGTCCTTCGGCAATCCGGCCAGCGTGCTGGTCGGCGACTTTCTCTATTCCCGCGCGTTCCAGATGATGTTGGATGCCAACAACGTCCGCGTGATGGAAATCCTGGCCGAAGCGACCAATGTGATCGCCGAAGGGGAAGTTCTGCAGCTCATGAACATGCACGATGCCTCGCTCGACGAAGAGGCTTACCTCCGGGTGATCCGCTCCAAGACGGCCAAGCTGTTCGAGGCCAGTACTCGGCTCGCCGCGGTATTGGCGGGCGTCACGCCGCTTGTGGAAGAGGCATGTGCTGCCTATGGGCAAGCGCTGGGCACTGCTTTCCAGGTGATCGACGATGTGCTCGACTATGCGGGCGATGCGAACGAAACCGGCAAGAACGTGGGCGACGACCTGCGTGAAGGCAAAACGACGCTGCCGCTGATTCTGGCCATGCAACGGGGCACGCCGGCGCAGCGCGAGTTGATCCGAGCCGCTATCGAGGCAGGCGACACGACGCAACTGCCGCAGATTGTCGCGATCGTCCGGGAAACAGGCGCTCTGGACGCTACGCGGGCTGCAGCGGCAGCCGAAGCGCAACGCGCGATGGATGCGCTTCAAGGCTTTCCCGCGAATTCGCACTCCGCCGGTTTGCTACAATTATCGGCTCAGTTGCTTGAGCGACGCGCCTAGACACCTCACGACAGTGGGCACCCGGGACGACACTTTTTTCTTGCAACCATCGGGGTGTAGCTTAGCCTGGTAGAGCGCTACGTTCGGGACGTAGAGGCCGGAGGTTCGAATCCTCTCACCCCGACCAGTCTTTTGAGGCTGTAAATGCAAAATGCTGCGCGGTCTGTTGCTGCGGAGCGATTTACAGGCCATGGGGGATCAGCGATGATCGTGAAGCAATTTTTCACGTCTTGTTACATTCGTTGAATGGCCGCTGCTGATCCCCTCGTCAAAGAAAGCTCGTCGATCGCCCTTCCGGGACTCGCGCGTGCCCTGATATCGGCCGGCAAGCTGCCGGCAAAAACAGCAGAAGACATCTATCAGAAGTCGCTCAGCGGGCGGACCAGCTTCATCGCTGAACTGACCGGCACGGGCGCCGTGTCCGCCGCAGATCTCGCTCATACCCTGTCGAGCGCCTTCGGTGCGCCCCTGCTCGATCTCGATGCGATCGATCCGCAGCGCCTTCCCAAGGACCTGCTCGACCCCAAGCTGTGCCAAGCCTATCGGGTCGTCGTCCTAAGCAAGCGCAACAATCGTCTCATTGTTGCAACAGCCGACCCTTCAGATCAGCAGGCAGCCGAAAAAATCAAGTTCGCGTCCCAGATGGGCGTGGACTGGGTCATCGCCGAATACGACAAGCTGTCGCGAATGATCGAGGCGGCGGCGGTGAGTGCCTCCGAGACCATCGACAGCATCGTCGGCGCCGAGTTCGAATTCGACGACGTCTCGGCGGACACCGCGACAGATAGCAACGACCCGGCAGTGGCCGAGGTCGAAGACGCACCGGTCGTCCGCTTCCTGCACAAGATGCTGCTCGACGCATTCAGCATGCGCGCGTCGGACATTCACTTCGAGCCCTACGAGCATCAATACCGCGTGCGCTTCCGCGTCGACGGTGAGTTGCGTGAGATCGCGAGCCCTCCAACGGTCATAAAGGACAAGCTCGCGTCGCGCATCAAGGTGATTTCACGGCTGGACATCTCCGAAAAGCGGGTGCCGCAAGACGGCCGCATGAAACTCAAGATTGGTCCCGACCGCGTGATCGATTTCCGCGTGAGCACCTTGCCCACTCTGTTCGGCGAAAAGATCGTGATCCGTATCCTCGACCCGAGCAGCGCACGCCTGGGCATCGATGCCTTGGGCTACGACGCGGACGAGAAAGAGCGCCTGATGCAGGCGATCGGACGTCCCTACGGCATGGTGCTGGTGACGGGCCCCACGGGCTCTGGCAAGACCGTGTCGCTCTATACCTGCCTGAACCTG
Source organism: Variovorax paradoxus (assembly GCF_018614915.1). Classification (GTDB taxonomy): domain Bacteria; phylum Pseudomonadota; class Gammaproteobacteria; order Burkholderiales; family Burkholderiaceae_C; genus Variovorax; species Variovorax paradoxus_K. Next base: position 41,842 of record NZ_JAGGNU010000055.1, read on the forward strand.
CTCAACAAGCCCGGCGTCAATATCGCCACGGCCGAAGATCCGTCCGAAATCAACTTGCCCGGCGTGAACCAGGTCAACGTCAACGAGCGGGCGGGTCTGACCTTCGCGACCGCCCTGCGCGCCTTCCTGCGCCAGGATCCGGACATCATCATGGTCGGCGAAATCCGCGACCTCGAAACCGCTGACATCTCGATCAAGGCCGCCCAAACGGGCCACTTGGTCCTGTCGACCCTTCACACCAACGACGCCCCCACGACACTCACGCGCATGCGAAACATGGGCATCGCGCCCTTCAATATCGCATCGAGCGTGATCCTGATCACCGCGCAGCGGCTGGCGCGCCGCCTCTGCCCGACTTGCAAGATGCCTGCGGACGTCCCCAAGGAGGCCCTGCTCGATGCCGGCTTCAAGGACAGCGAGATAGACGGCACCTGGAAAGCCTACCGCCCGGTCGGCTGTTCGGCCTGCAACGGCGGCTACAAGGGACGCGTGGGCATCTATCAGGTGATGCCGATCTCCGAGGAGATTCAGAAAATCATCCTGCGCGACGGTAGCGCCCTGGACATCGCACGGCAGTCCGAGCTTGAAGGCGTGCGTTCGCTGCGCCAGTCAGGACTGAAGAAAGTCACGCAAGGCCTGACCTCACTCGAAGAAGTGCTCGCGGTCACCAACGAATAGCATTGAGAAGCGGAGATCGAATGGCAACGGCAGCAGCATCAACCCGAACGGTCAAGGAATACGTCTTCGAGTGGGAAGGCAAGGACCGCAACGGCAAGATAGTACGCGGCGAAACCCGCGCGGTCGGCGAAAACCAGGTGCAAGCCGCGCTGCGGCGCCAGGGCGTGCTCGCGACCAAGATCAAGAAGCGACGCATGCGCGCCGGCAAGGCCATCAAGCCGAAGGACATCGCCATCTTCACGCGCCAGCTGGCGACGATGATGAAAGCCGGCGTTCCCCTGCTGCAGTCCTTTGACATCGTGGGCCGCGGCAACGCCAATCCGAGCGTGGCCAAGCTGCTCAACGACATTCGCAGTGACGTGGAAACAGGTACTTCGCTGTCCGCCGCCTTCCGCAAGTTTCCGAAGTACTTCGACAATCTCTACTGCAACCTTGTCGAAGCCGGCGAAGCGGCGGGCATTCTGGAGGAGTTGCTCGATCGCTTGGCCACCTACATGGAGAAGACCGAGGCGATCAAGTCGAAGATCAAGTCGGCGCTGATGTACCCCACCTCGGTGGTCGTCGTGGCATTCGTGGTGGTGGCGATCATCATGATCTTCGTGATCCCGGCCTTCAAGCAGGTGTTCAGCTCCTTCGGCGCCGATCTGCCCGCCCCGACGCTGATCGTCATGGCCATCAGCGAGTTCTTCGTTGCGTACTGGTGGTTGATCTTCGGCGTGATCGGCGGCGGCATCTACTTCTTCCTGCAGGCCTGGAAACGCAACGAACGCGTCCAGCGCGTCATGGACCGCCTGCTCCTGCGTTTGCCGATCTTCGGCACGCTGATCGACAAATCCTGCGTCGCACGCTGGACCCGCACTCTTGCCACGATGTTCGCGGCCGGCGTACCGCTGGTCGAGGCGCTCGACTCGGTCGGCGGCGCATCCGGCAATTCCGTCTATGCCGACGCCACGGCCAAGATTCAGCAGGAAGTCTCGACCGGCACCAGCCTGACGTCGGCCATGACCAATGCCAACCTGTTCCCCTCGATGGTCCTGCAGATGACCGCGATCGGCGAAGAGTCCGGCTCGATCGACCACATGCTGGGCAAGGCTGCCGACTTCTACGAATCGGAAGTCGACGACATGGTCGCTGGCCTCTCGAGCCTGATGGAGCCCATCATCATCGTGTTCCTCGGCGTGATCATCGGCGGCATCGTGGTTTCGATGTACCTGCCCATCTTCAAGCTCGGCCAGGTCGTCTGATGCTGGTTTCGCAGGGGGTGGACGCCGCGCTGGCGGGCGTGCTGGGCTTGCTGATCGGAAGCTTCCTCAACGTCGTGATCTACCGCCTGCCGAAAATGCTGGAGCGCCAATGGGCCGCCGAATGCGCGAGCCTCAACGGCACCGAGGCCGCCGCCGCCGAGCCCTTCAACCTGATGGTGCCGCATTCTCGCTGCCAGCAATGCGGCCATGCGATCCGCTGGTACGAGAACGTGCCGGTCTTGAGCTACCTCTTTCTTCGCGGCAAATGCTCTGCGTGCGGCACGCCGATCAGCCTGCGTTATCCGCTGATCGAACTCGCAACCGGCGCCCTGTTCGCCTGGTGCGTGTGGCGCATGCCGGGCCAGTTCGGGGCCTTGGCCTGGTGCGGCTTCGCTGCCGCGCTGCTTGCGCTGGCGCTGATCGACTGGGACACCACCCTTCTGCCCGACGACCTCACGCTGCCTCTGCTCTGGGCCGGCCTGCTCGCCGCCATCGCGGGTTTCACCGGGGTGAGCCTGACCAACGCCGTCTGGGGCGTTGTGGCCGGCTATGTGTCGCTGTGGGCCGTCTACTGGCTGTTCAAGCTGAGCACCGGCAAGGAAGGCATGGGCTATGGCGATTTCAAGCTGTTCGCAGCCTTTGGCGCATGGTTCGGATGGCAGGCGCTGATACCCATCATCCTGATGGCATCGGTGATCGGCGTGATCGTCGGCGTTGCGCTCAAGCTCAACAGCGGACTGCGCGAGGGGGGATACGTGCCCTTCGGTCCCTTCCTCGCAGCTGCAGGCTTGACGGCGATGCTCTTCGGTCCAGACGCGATCCTTCGCGTCGTCGGCCTCTGACGAAGGCGCGCACGCCATGCGCATCGGACTGACCGGCGGCATCGGCAGCGGGAAGAGCACGGTCGCATCCATGCTGGCTGCCGCTGGCGCCACGCTGATCGACACCGACGCCATCGCGCGCGCCATCACCCAATCGCGAGGCGCAGCCATGCCGGCCATCGAGGCGGTGTTCGGCCCTTCGGTCATCGCCTCCGACGGCAGCCTGGACCGCGCGCGCATGCGGGACTTGGTGTTTGCAGACGCAGCGGCCAAAGTTCGGCTCGAAGCCATCCTTCACCCCTTGATCGGCGCCGAATGCGAGACCCAGGCGGCGGCGGCAGGCCCCGGCCTGATCGTGTTCGATGTGCCGCTCCTGGTCGAGTCGAAGCGATGGCGGGCCCTGGTTGACCGCGTGCTGGTGGTCGATGCGACCGAAGAAACGCAGCTGCAGCGCGTGCTCGCGCGCTCGGGCTGGACGCCCGACGCGGTGCGGGCCGTGATCACGCAACAAGCGTCGCGCGCCGCGCGCCGGGCGGCCGCCGATGCCGTGATCTTCAACGAGCAACTCACGCTCGAGGAACTCGAGCGGGAAGTCCGCGATCTACGCTGGGCTTAGCCCTCAGCGGGCACGCGATAATACGCAGTTGGCCGCCACGGCGGCTCTCCCGACGATCAGAAGAAGACGGCGCACGAGGCGAACGCGCCCACCCCACCCGAGATGCTTTTCAATTCGAACGCGTTCATCTTTTTCTATTTTCCGATCGTCCTGCTCGGGTTCTTTCTGATCGCACGGCGCAATGCACGCGCCGCGGCCGGCTTCCTGGCACTGGCGTCGTTGTTCTTCTACGGCTGGTGGAGCGTCAAGGCGATGCCACTGCTGATCGGATCGATTTGCATCAACTACTGGTTCGGGCTCAGGCTCACGCCTGCACCTGGACGCGAAGATCGCCAGCGCAAGCGCCTGCTGATCGTCGCGCTCGTCGTCAACCTCGGCGTGCTGGCAGTCTTCAAATACGCGAACTTCTTTGTCGCGAATGTCAACGAGGGGCTGGCGGCCGCGGGCTTCGCGCCGATCGAGATGCTGCACATCGCGCTCCCGATCGGGATCTCGTTCTATACCTTCACTCAGATCGCCTTCCTGGTCGACTGTTGGCAAGGCAAGGTGCACGAGCGCAGCTTCATTCACTACGCGCTCTTCGTGACCTACTTCCCGCACCTGATCGCGGGCCCGGTGCTGCATCACGCGCAGATGATGCCGCAGTTCGCCAATCCGACGACCTATCGCGCCGACCCCAACAAGCTGTCATTGGGCCTTGCCATCTTCACTTTCGGCCTCGCCAAGAAGCTCCTGATTGCAGACCCGATGGGCCAGTACGCCGATCTGATGTTCAACGCCGCGCACGCCGGCACAGCACCCACGCTCTACACCGCGTGGTTCGGCATTCTTGCCTATACCCTGCAGATCTACTTCGATTTCTCGGGCTATTCGGACATGGCGGTCGGCCTGTCGGTGTGCCTCGGGGTGCAGTTGCCGCTCAATTTCCGATCGCCTTACAAGTCGACCAACATCATCGAGTTCTGGCGGCGCTGGCACATCTCGCTGTCGACCTTCCTGAGGGACTACCTCTACGTGCCGCTGGGCGGCAACCGCAAAGGGCCGGCAAGGCGCTATCTGAACCTGTTCCTCACCATGGTGCTCGGCGGCCTCTGGCACGGCGCTGCGTGGACCTTCGTGATCTGGGGTGCGCTGCACGGCGCCTACCTGATGATCAACCACTTGTGGAACGCCAAGGTGAGGCGCAACGTTCCACCGGGGCGCATCGCACGCGTGTTCGGCTGGCTGCTCACCTTCCTCTGCGTGATGATCGCCTGGGTGGTCTTCCGCGCCGATGGCATGCACACCGCGATGGCGATCTACAAGGGCATGCTCGGCATGAACGGCGCGCCGCCCACGGCCTTCAGCGAGTTTGGCTCGGTGCCTTTCCGCAAGTCCGAATTCTTCAGGACCCTGCTGGTCGGGCTGGCCATCTGCCTGACGCTCCCCCCCACCATCTCGCTCGAACACTGGGTGCCTCATCCCCAGGCCGTGGCGGGCAGCCGGGTGCTCGCCGCGACCTCGACGGTGGTCATTGCCGTCGGCACCTTCGCGCTGTTCGTCTGGGCGGTGTCGAAGCTGGGCAACTACAGCCCCTTCCTCTACTTCCAATTCTGAGAAGCGACATGACGCTCGCAAAAGTCTGGCTGCGCATATTCTTCGTTGGCTATCTCGCCGTGTTCGCGATGTGGCTCGTCTCGCTGACCAATCTCCCGTTCTACGGCGACCTGACCCGGATCGGGCGCCTGTCGGAGCGCGATTTCGGTTGGACAGCTCCGGCGCCGACAGTCGACCCGGCCTATCTGAAGGCCGTACCGGTCGACCAGGCCGATGTGCTGGTCATCGGCGACAGCTTCTCAATGACCTACTACTGGCAATCGGCGCTCGTGAAGGCGGGCTACCGCGTCGCGACAACCTACTGGGGCCAGTACGACATCGTGCTGTGCGCCGATTTCGATCAATGGCTCGAGCGCGCGGGTTTCAAGGGCAAACTCGTCATCCTCGAAAGCGTGGAACGCCTGCTCGACGAGCGCACCGTGAGCGGCGAAGCCTGCGAAAAAATCAACAAACCTTTAGCCGCCCAGCTCAAGCCCTTCGTCGACCCGGCCGAGCTTCCCGGGGCCGATGCCCTGCCCAATTGGAGCGCGCGCTTCGATACCGGCCCCGTCGCCTACTACAACGCGTGGCGAGCGAAACAATCTGCATCCGTCATCCGGTTCAAGGACACGCGGGTTGGCCCGGTGCCGGACGGCTGCCAGCTCTTCTCCCACAAGCTGTGCACCAAGCTACCCTTCTTCGTCGATGACGAGGACAACGGCCCGCTGACTCCCGGTACCCTTGCACGCATGCAGGTGTTCACCAAGAAGCACGAAACCGTTCCGCTCTTGTGGATGGTGATCCCCAACAAGACGACGGTATACGTCAAGCCGGATTTCTCGAAGGATTTCGAGGCCGGCTTCCGCAAGTCGAAGCTCGGCCCCGATCTCTATGCCTTTGCGCGTGAGAAGCGTACGCAGATCCGCGATTTCTACTTTCCGAACGACACCCACCTGTCCATGCATGGGCAGCTCCAGCTCGGCGAGCTCATGCTGGACGCTGTGCGTGAAGTACTGCCCGTTCCACCAGCGAAATCCCCCTGACGCTATGATTCCGCGACAGGAACCCGACAGAAACTCGTGATCCTCTACGAATACCCCTTCAACGAGCGCATCCGGACCTACCTGCGGCTGGAGCACCTGTTTCGCCGGCTCGGCGAACTGGTGCCTGCCGATTCAGCGCTGTCCCACCACTACGCGCTCGTCACGATCTTCGAGATCATGGACGTGGCGGCGCGCGCCGACCTCAAGGCTGACGTGCTGCGAGACCTGGACAAGCACAAGAACGTCTTCAACAGTTACCGCGGCAATCCCGCGATCTCCGAAGCCGTGCTGGACCAGGTCGTCGGCAAGCTCGAGAGCAACTTCACGACACTCAATACCGTGCCCGGCAAGGCCGGCCAGGCATTGACCGAAAACGAGTGGCTGATGAGCATCCGCAGCCGTGCAAGCATCCCGGGCGGCACCTGCGAATTCGACCTGCCGGCCTACTACGCCTGGCAGAACGGCAGGGCCTCCGACCGGCGCGCCGACCTGGAGCGCTGGTCGTCCACCCTCGCGCCGCTGGCCGAATCGATCTACCTGCTGCTGAAGCTGCTGCGCGATGCCGACGTGCCCTACAAAGTCATGGCGGCTGGCGGTCAGTTCCAGCAGAACCTGCCACAGGGCCGCAGCTTTCAGCTGCTGCGCCTGCGCATCGACCCGAAGCTCGGACTCATTCCCGAGATCAGCGGCAATCGGCTCATGGTGTCGGTGCGGCTGATGCGGCACGAGGCCGACGATCGCCTGCACCAGAGCAGGGACGACACGCCCTTCGAGTTGACCCTCTGCGCGTGAGTCTATGAACAAGGTCAATTCGTCCGGCGAGCGGATCGTCCGGTGTCCGGCGTGTGGGAAGGACAGCGTCTACGCGCCCAGCAATCCGTACCGGCCCTTCTGCAGCGCACGGTGCAAGGGCGTGGATCTCGGCGCCTGGGCAAGCGAAGAATTCAGGATGCCGGCCGAGGCGCCGCCGGACGACGAGCCTTTCGGCGACCCCAAATCTCAGCAGTGATCGTCGGCGAGGCCGCGCTCTTGCGCCAGCCAGCCCAGAACCGGCAGCGCACCCGGCAGCACCGGCGTCACATCGAGCGGCAACTGCTGCCATCGCATCGACTGGCCTTCGCGCATTTCGAACTCGCCGCGCCACGCCCGGACCTTGCACCAATGCAGCCGCACCAGCGCATGCGGGTAGTCGTGCTCAGTGGTTTTCCAAACCTCGGCCGCGGCAATCGTGATACCCAGCTCCTCGTGCAGTTCGCGCCTGAGCGCCTCCTCCACCGTCTCGCCGATCTCGATCTTGCCGCCGGGAAACTCCCAGTAGCCGGCGTAGGGCTTGCCCTCGGGCCGGGTCGAAAGAAGGAGCGCGTCGTCCTCGCGGATGAGGATGCCGACCGCCACCTCGGTGTGTTTGCGCGCGTCCGTCATGGCCGGTTTCAGCTGCGCCCTGCGTAGTCGCGTGCGAATTGGTAAGCCACGCGGCCGCTGCGCGAACCGCGCTCCAGCGCCCAGACCAGCGCCTCGGCGCGGGCCGCCTCTATCGCTTTCTGATCGACACCGAAGGAGGACAGCCATTGCGCGGTGATCGCAAGGTATTCGTCCTGGCTGAAGGGATAGAAGCTGACCCACAGGCCAAAGCGCTCCGACAGCGAGATTTTTTCTTCGATCACCTCGCCGGGATGCACCTCGCCGTCTTCGGTGTGGGTGTAGCTCAGGTTGTCCTTCATGTACTCGGGCAGCAGGTGGCGCCGGTTGCTGGTCGCGTAGATCAGCACGTTGGGCGTCGACGCGGCAATCGAACCGTCGAGGATCGACTTGAGCGCCTTGTACCCCGGCTCGCCCTCGTCGAAGCTCAGGTCGTCGCTGAACACGATGAACTTCTCGGGCCGCTGCGAGACGACCTCGACGATGTCAGGCAGGTCCGTCAGCTCGGCCTTGTCGACCTCGATGAGACGCAGGCCCTGCGGCGCGTAGGCCTGCAGGCAGGCGCGGATCAGCGATGACTTGCCGGTGCCGCGGGCGCCGGTCAGGAGCACGTTGTTGGCCGGCTTGCCGTCGACGAACTGGCGCGTGTTGCGCTCGATCTTTTCCTTCTGCGCGTCGATTTCCTTCAATGCGTCCAGCGGCATCGAAGCCAGGTGGCGCACCGGCTCCAGCGTGCCGTGGCCGGAACTGCGGCGGCGGTAGCGCCAGGCGATCGAGGCGTTCCAGTCGGTGGGCGCGGCGAGCGGCTGGGGAAGGATCGATTCGATGCGGCCAATCAGCTGTTCGGCGCGCTCGATCAGCCTTTCAAATTTCTCGTTCATATGCTCGCGCGAAGCCTGAGGGAGGACGTCATTACGACCTGTAGTCGGCATTGATGGAAACGTAGTCGTGACTCAGATCGCAGGTCCACACGGTGTCGACAGCCTCGCCGCGTCCGAGGCCGATGCGCACCGTGATCTCGCTCTGCTTCATCACGCGCTGGCCGTCTTCCTCACGGTAGGTCGGATGGCGCCCGCCCTTGACCGCCACGTGAACGTCGTCGAGGTGGAGATCGATACCGGTCTGGTCGAGGTCGGCGATGCCCGCATAGCCAACCGCCGCGAGGATGCGCCCGAGGTTGGGGTCGCTCGCGTAAAACGCGGTCTTGACCAGCGGCGAATGCGCCACCGCATAGGCCACCTGCCTGCATTCGGCCGCATCGCGCCCGCCTTCCACGCGGATGGTGATGAACTTGGTCGCGCCCTCGCCGTCGCGCACGATGGCTTGCGCCAGCTGGCGAGCCACGGTCTGCATCGCCTCCAACAACGCGCGGCCGTCGGCCGACTCGAGCGAAGCGATGGTGCCGTGAGCAGCCTTCTGCGTCGCGATCACCACGAAGGAATCGTTGGTCGAGGTGTCGCCGTCGATGGTCACGCGATTGAAAGAGGCATCGGCCAATGCCTTGGCCAGCGGCTGGATCAGGGACGGATCGATCTTCGCGTCGGTCGCCATGAAGCCGAGCATGGTCGCCATGTTCGGCCGGATCATGCCGGCGCCCTTGCTGATGCCTGTGACGGTGACGGTCGCGCCGCCGATCTGCAGCTGCCGGCTGAAGGCCTTGGGCACCGTGTCGGTGGTCATGATGCCTTCGGCTGCGCGCGCCCAATGGTCGGGAGCCGCGTCGGCCAGCGCGGCGGGCAGGCCGGCCTCGATGCGGTCGATCGGCAGCGGCTCCATGATCACGCCGGTGGAAAAGGGCAGGATCTGCTCGGGCGCCAGGCTCAGCCTGCGGGCCAGCGCGATGCAGGTCGCGCGCGTGCGCGCCAGGCCGTCTTCGCCGGTGCCGGCATTCGCGTTGCCGGTGTTGATCAGCATGGCGCGAATGCCGAAATCCCTGGCCAGGTGTTCGCGGCACACCTGCACGGGCGCGGCGCAGAAGCGGTTCTGCGTGAACACGCCGCCGACGGCTGCGCCTTCGTCGATCAGGACCACCGTCAGGTCCTTGCGGTTGGCCTTGCGCACGCCCGCTTCGGCCACGCCGATGCGAACGCCGGGCACCGCATGCAGGGCAGCGGGGTCGGGAGCAGAAAGATTCACGGGCATGGCGAGGTTCCGACGGAGATCAGCTGAGTTTGCCGTGGCAATGCTTGAACTTCTTGCCGCTGCCGCAGGGGCAGGGATCGTTACGGCCGACGCGCGCGAAGGCGGCCGCGCCGACGCTCAGACCCGAAGTGGCCTGGCGGCGCAGGCTCTCCTCGTCGATCCGGACTTCGACCTCGCCGGTCTCCGTCGGCGCCGTGTAGGTGATGTTGGACAGGTTCTCGCCGCGGCTTCCGAGCACCTCGGCTGCTTCCTCGAACTGCTCGCCCGACTGCACGCGCACCGTCATGAGCTGGCGCGTGACCTCGTTCTTCACGGAGTCGAGCAGCTGGCCGAAGAGCTCGAAGGCCTCGCGCTTGTATTCCTGCTTGGGCTGCTTCTGCGCATAGCCGCGCAGATGGATGCCTTGGCGCAGGTAGTCCAGCGAAGCCAGGTGCTCGCGCCAGTGGGTGTCGATGCTCTGCAGCAGCACCATGCGCTCGAACTGGGTGAAGTTCTCCTGGCCGATCAGCGCCACCTTGGCATTGAAAGCTTCGTTGGCCGCAGCCACGACCTTGTCGACGATGTCGTCGTCGCTCACGGCACTCGCGGCCTCCACGTCCTTCTGCAGCGGAATGTCGATGCCCCACTCGCTGGCCAGCACCTTCTCGAGGCCCGCGAGGTCCCATTGCTCCTCGACCGATTCGGCCGGCACGGACTGTCGGACCAAGTCGTTGAAGCAGCCTTCGCGCAGCGCCTCGATCTGTGCCGTGAGATCGCCCGCGTCAAGGATGTCGTTGCGCTGCTGGTAGATCACCTTGCGCTGATCGTTGGAGACGTCGTCGTACTCGAGCAATTGCTTGCGGATGTCGAAATTACGCGCCTCGACCTTGCGCTGCGCGCTCTCGATGCTGCGCGTGACGATGCCGGCTTCGATGGCTTCGCCGTCCGGCATCTTGAGACGGTCCATGATCGCCTTGACACGGTCGCCCGCGAAGATGCGCATCAGCGGGTCGTCCAGGCTGAGGTAGAAACGCGAGGACCCGGGGTCGCCCTGGCGGCCCGAACGGCCGCGCAACTGGTTGTCGATGCGCCGCGACTCGTGGCGCTCGGTAGCGATGATGCGCAGGCCGCCGACCGACTTGACGAACTCGTGGTCCTTGTCCCACTCGGTGCGCAGGCGTGCGATCTCGGCCGCCTTGGCCGAAGGATCGAGCACCTCGTCGGCCTCCACCGCCTCGATCGCCTTCTCGACGTTGCCGCCGAGCACGATGTCGGTACCGCGACCGGCCATGTTGGTCGCGATGGTGATCATCTTGGTGCGGCCCGCCTGCGCCACGATCTCGGCCTCGCGCGCGTGCTGCTTGGCGTTGAGTACCTGATGCGGCAGGTCGACCTTGGCGAGCAAACCGTCGATGATCTCGGAGTTCTCGATCGACGAGGTGCCCACCAGCACCGGCTGGCCGCGCTCGTAGCACTCGCGGATGTCCTCGATAGCGGCCTCGTACTTCTCGCGGGTGGTCTTGTAGACGCGGTCCAGCTGGTCGTCGCGCCTGCTCGGGCGGTTGGGCGGAATGATGACCGTCTCCAGCCCGTAGATCTCCTGGAACTCGTAGGCCTCCGTGTCGGCCGTGCCGGTCATGCCCGCCAGCTTGCCGTAGAGGCGGAAGTAGTTCTGGAAAGTGATCGAGGCGAGCGTCTGGTTCTCGGCCTGGATCTCGACGCCTTCCTTGGCTTCCACGGCCTGGTGCAGGCCATCGCTCCAGCGCCGGCCCGTCATCAGGCGGCCGGTGAACTCGTCGACGATCACCACCTCGCCCTGCTGCACCACGTAATGCTGATCGCGGTGGTACAGATGCCGCGCACGCAGCGCGGCATTGAGGTGGTGCATCAGGGTGATATTGGCCGGGTCGTAGAGCGAGGCGCCCTCGGGCAGCAGCTTGAATTCGGAGAGGACCTGCTCCGCTTTCTCGTGGCCATCCTCGGTCAGGAACACCTGGTGCGTCTTCTCGTCGACCGTGAAGTCGCCCGGCTTCGTGACGCCCTCGCCGGTGCGGGGATCGGCCTCGCCCTCCTGCTTGGTCAAGAGCGGCACGACCTTGTTGATCGCGAGGTATAGCTCGGTGTGGTCCTCGGCTTGGCCGCTGATGATGAGGGGCGTGCGCGCCTCGTCGATCAGGATCGAGTCCACTTCGTCGACGATGGCGTAGTTCAGCCCGCGCTGCACCCGGTCCTGCGTCTCGTAGACCATGTTGTCGCGCAGGTAGTCGAAACCGTACTCGTTGTTGGTGCCGTAGGTGATGTCGCTGCCGTAGGCCTGCTGCTTCTCCTCGCGCGGCATCTGCGGCAGGTTGATGCCGACCGTGAGCCCGAGGAAGTTGTAGAGACGGCCCATCCAGCGTGCATCGCGGTTGGCGAGGTAGTCGTTCACCGTCACCACATGCACGCCCTTGCCGGTCAGTGCATTCAGATACACCGGCAGCGTGGCCGTGAGCGTCTTGCCCTCGCCGGTCCGCATTTCGGAGATCTTGCCGTTGTGAAGCGCCATGCCGCCGAGCAGCTGGACGTCGAAGTGGCGCATCTTCATGACGCGCTTGGAGCCCTCGCGCACTGTTGCAAAGGCCTCGGGCAGCAGGTCGTCCGGCGTCTCGCCACGCGCGAGCCGGTCCTTGAACTCCTGGGTCTTGGCACGCAGCGCATCGTCGCTGAGCTTTTCGAATGCGGGTTCGAGCGCATTGATGCGTTCGACCGTCTTGCGATACTGCTTGAGGAGCCGGTCGTTGCGACTGCCGAAAATCTGGGTCAGGAAGTTGGTGGCCATGCGAGCAGGTCGACTGGGCCCCAACGCATGCGGGCACCGCGACCGAAATTCCTAAAAATAGGTGAAAGCAGGTGGGCGCGCCTGGCGCAAAATCTTTCACGCCGAGGCAAACGGACCCCGCCGGCGCGAACGCCGGCAAACCGCACATTTTAGCCGCGTTGCCACTCTGAGGCCCTCCTCCTATCTTCCTCGATGAACCGCCGTTTCAATCCCGTCTCCTTGCACCAGGCCGCAGCGGATTCGCCCACCCTGGCCAGCCTCGCGGCGCGTGCCCGCGACGCGAGCGAGCGACTGCAGGCGATCCAGGAACTGATTCCATCCGAGATGCGCTCCGCCGTGCAGGCCGGCCCGGTCGAAGGCGGCACTTGGTGCCTGCTGGTGCACGGCAGCGCCGCCGCGGCCAAGCTGCGCCAGTTGGTGCCCGTGCTTCAGGCGCGACTGAAAGCCAGGGGCTGGGACGACGTGACGCTGCGCATCAAAGTGCTGGCGCGCCGCTGAGTTCGCGCAACGACCGGGAGCTTGAATTGCTTCAGGTCCAGGTTGATCCGAGCCTGCGCCGGACTGTGGGATGGTGCCGCTTGTCGGAATCGAACTGACGACCTACCGCTTACAAGGCGGTTGCTCTACCAACTGAGCTAAAGCGGCGTGGAATGTGCGTGGATTTTAGTGGCGGAAGGTCTTCAGGTCTGCCGCACTCGCCGCTACTTGATGCGCTTGAGCGGGGGACGGGCGCCGCCATTGGTCGGAGGCCTGGGCGGGTCTTCAGGATCCGAGGGCGAGGTGCGCGTCGTTGCGGTCGCGTCGTCCGCAGCCCCTTCGCCGCTGACGAGATGGACCACCCTTCCTGCGTCGCCTTCCGTGCCGCGGGACGTGTCGCGCAGCGGCGTGCGAGCAGACGGCGCCGTTGTCGCGGCGCCGTGATCATCGAGGGTCGACGGCACTGCCGCCGGTACGGGTGCCGGAAAAGCCATGCCCTGCCCGTTCTCGCGCGCATAGATCGCGATCACGCGGCCCACCGGCACGCTGATCTCGCGCGCGGTGCCGGCGAAGCGGGCCTTGAACTCGATGAAGTCGTTGCCCAGCTTGAGCGAACTGGTTGCATCGAAGCTGATGTTCAGCACGATCTCGCCGTTCTTCACGTACTCGCGCGGCACTTGCACGGTGTCGTCGACCTGCACCGCCACATAGGGGGTGAAGCCATTGTCCGTACACCACTCGTACAGCGCCCGGATCAGGTACGGGCGGGTGGAAGACGACTCGAGCGCGTTGATCATTGAGAAACGGTGCGACAGGAAGCTTACTTGCGCATGACCTTTTCGGAAGGCGTCAGCGCCTCGATGTAGGCAGGACGCGAGAAGATGCGTTCGGCGTATTTCAAAAGCGGTGCGGCGTTCTTGCTCAGGTCGATGCCATAGTAGTCCAGACGCCAGAGCAGTGGCGCGATCGCGACGTCGAGCATCGAGAAATTGTCGCCAAGCATGTATTTGTTCTTGAGAAACACGGGGGCGAGCTGCGTCAGCCGGTCGCGGATGTGCGAGCGCGCCTTTTCGAGCGCCTTCTCGTTGCCCTTGGCGGTGCGGTTTTCCAGCGTGGAGACATGCACGAACAGCTCCTTCTCAAAATTGAGCAGGAACAGGCGCACGCGAGCGCGGTCGACCGGGTCGCCCGGCATCAGTTGCGGATGCGGGAAGCGCTCGTCGATGTACTCGTTGATGATGTTCGATTCGTACAGGATCAGGTCGCGTTCGACCAGGATGGGCACCTGGCCGTACGGATTCATCACGCTGATGTCTTCGGGCTTGTTGTAGAGATCGACGTCGCGGATCTCGAAGTCCATGCCTTTTTCAAACAGCACGAAACGGCAACGATGGGAAAAAGGGCAGGTCGTTCCTGAATACAAAACCATCATGGCGAAAGACTCCTAAAAATTAAAAAGAGTGGGCATGCCGGGCGGCAACCCCACTCCAGAAGGACGCGTGCCCGGCAAGCCGGGGCCGCGTTCTCAGCATCGTTACTTCACGTCTTTCCAGTACGAGGCATTCAAGCGCCATACGAAGACCAGCGCCATGACGAGAAACAGCAGCACCCAGACGCCGACGCGAATGCGGGCGTTCTGCGCGGGTTCGGCCATCCATTGAAGGTAGCTCACGAGGTCGCCCACTGCCTGGTCGTACTGCAGCGGCGTCATCGTGCCGGGCGAGACCTGTTCCCAGCCCTTGAATACTTCGGTGGCGTGGCCGTGCGATTCGACCTTGTCGAACACCGGGCGGCGATCGCCTTGCAGCTCCCACATCACGTGCGGCATGCCGACGCTCGGAAACACGAGGTTGTTCCAGCCGGTCGCCTTGGTCTCGTCGCGGTAGAAGGTACGCAGGTAGGTGTAGAGGTAGTCGGCACCGGTGCCGCCATGGCCGGCGCGCGAGCGTGCGACCAACGTGAGGTCGGGCGGAACGCCGCCGAACCATTCCTTGGCCTGGCGCGGATCGAGGTTGGCCTTCATCGTTTCACCGACCTTGTCGGTCGTGAACAGGAGGTTGTCCTTGATCTGCTGCTCGGTGATGCCGATGTCCTGCAGCCGGTTGTAGCGCATGAACGCCGCCGAATGGCAGTTGAGGCAGTAATTGACGAACAGCTTGGCGCCGTTCTGCAGCGAGGCCAGGTCGTTGGTCTTGTTCGGCGCCTTGTCCCAGGCGATGCCGCCTTCGGCGGCGTGTGCGCCGGCGACGAAGCCGAGCGCTGCAATCAACGTGAGGATCAGTTTCTTCATTCTTGTGTGCTCCCGGTCAGTGCGCGCTGAAGGTCACGCGCTCGGGGACCGGCTTGAATTCGCCGAGGCGGCTCCACCACGGCATCAGGAGGAAGAAACCGAAATAGAAGAGCGTTCCGACCTGCGACACGCGCTCGCCGATCGGCGACGGCGGCTGCACGCCGAGATAGGCGAGGACCACGAAGTTGATGACGAACAAGCCGTACAGGTACCAGTGCCAACCCGGGCGGTAACGGATCGAGCGCACCGGGCTGTGGTCCAGCCAGGGCAGGAAGAACAGGATGATGACCGCGCCGCCCATGACGAGCACGCCCCAGAACTTGGCATCGGTATTCAGCATCGTGGCCACGACGACGGCCGCGGCGATGACGATCGCACCCTTGATCAGCGCGATGACGCGCGCCTTCCAGACGCCGAAGGCGGCCGCCGCCACGACGCAGGCGATCAGCACATACACCATCTCGCCGGTGATCGCGCGCAGCATCGAATAGTAGGGCGTGAAGTACCAGACTGGGGCGATGTGGTTCGGCGTCTTCAGGGAGTCGGCCGGGATGAAGTTGTTGTACTCGAGGAAGTAGCCGCCGGCCTCGGGCGCGAAGAAGATCACGGCCGAGAAGATCGTGAGGAACACCACCACGCCGAAGATGTCGTGCACCGTGTAGTACGGGTGCGACGGGATGCCGTCGAGCGGATGGCCGTCGGGACCGCGCTTGGCCTTGATCTCGATACCGTCGGGGTTGTTCGAACCCACTTCGTGCAGCGCGATCAGGTGGGCGACCACCAGGCCCAGCAGCACCAGCGGCACCGCGATCACGTGGAAACTGAAGAAGCGGTTGAGCGTGGCGTCGCTCACCACGTAGTCGCCGCGGATCAGCAGCGCGAGATCAGGGCCGACGAAGGGGATCGCGGAGAACAGGTTCACGATCACCTGGGCGCCCCAGTAGCTCATTTGGCCCCAGGGCAGCAGGTAGCCCATGAAGGCTTCGGCCATCAGGCAAAGGAAGATCGCGCAGCCAAAGATCCAGATCAGCTCGCGCGGCTTGCGGTAGCTGCCGTAGATGAGCCCGCGGAACATGTGCAGGTACACCACGATGAAGAAGGCCGAGGCGCCCGTCGAGTGCATGTAGCGGATCAGCCAACCCCAGGGCACATCGCGCATGATGTACTCGACCGAGGCGAAGGCCTGGGCCGCATCGGGCTTGTAGTGCATCACGAGGAAGATGCCGGTCACGATCTGGATCACGAGGACCAGCATCGCGAGCGAGCCGAAGATGTACCAGAAGTTGAAGTTCTTCGGCGCGTAGTACTTGCCCCACTGGTCGTTCCAGAGCTTGGTCAGCGGGAAGCGGTTGTCGACCCAGTTGAGCAGCTTCTCGCCGGCCGGCGCATTGGGCGAGATTTCCTTGAATTCAGCCATGTTCTTGTTCCCCTCAGGCCTTCTTCTTGTCTTCGCCGATCAGCAGACGCGTGTCGGAGAGGTACATGTGCGGAGGCACCGGGAGGTTGTCGGGCGCGGGCTTGTTCTTGAAGACGCGGCCGGCCAGATCGAAGGTCGAACCGTGGCAGGGGCAGAGGAAGCCGCCTTCCCAGTTGTCGGGCAGCGAGGGCTGAGGGCCGGCTTGCAGCTTGTCGATGGGCGAGCAGCCGAGGTGCGTGCAGATGCCGACGACCACCAGCACTTCAGGCTTGATCGAGCGGCCTTCGTTGCGCGCGTATTCCGGGGTGAACTCGTCGGGATTGCGCTTTGATTGCGGATCGGCGAGCTGGCCGTCGAGCTTGGGCAGTTCGGCCATCTGGGCCGGCGTGCGCTTGAGGATCCAGACCGGCTTGCCACGCCATTCGACGGTCATCTTCTCGCCGGGCTGCAGGCCACCGATGTCGACCTCGACCGGGGCACCGGCCGCCTTGGCTTTCTCCGAGGGCTGGAAAGTGCTCACGAACGGGATGACGGTTGCCACGCCTCCCACTGCGCCGGCACAGCCGGATGCGATCAACCACGTCCTCTTGCTGCTGTCGATCCGTTGTTGGCCGACGGAGATGTCACTCATGGGGGTCCTCAAATCTTCTTCGCTGGGGGCTTGGGTCAACCCGCGATTGTAGCGGAGCGTCACAGGCGAATTCAACGCGCGCACGGGGCGCGGAGGCAGCCGATGCGGGCCTCTATACTGCCGCGTCCAACAACACAAACGCGCGAGGTAGCCGACATGAGCGTCTTGAAGGAATTTCGCGAGTTCGCGGTCAAGGGCAACGTGATCGATCTCGCGGTCGGCGTGATCATCGGCGCGGCCTTCGGCAAGATCGTCGATTCGCTGGTCGGCGACATCATCATGCCGCTGGTCGGCATCGTATTCGGCAAGCTCGACTTCTCGAATCTCTACGTCGTGCTGGGCACCGCGCCGGCCGGCGTGGCCAACACCCTGGCCGACCTGAAGAAGGCCGGCGTGCCGGTGCTGGCCTACGGAAACTTCATCACCATCGCGGTCAACTTCGTGATCCTCGCCTTCATCATCTTCATGATGGTCAAGCAGATCAACAAACTGCGCAAGAAGCAGGAAGCGGCACCGGCCGAAGCCGCGCCGCCGGAGGACATCGCGCTCCTGCGCGAGATCCGCGACAGCCTCAAGCGCCCCTGAGCGCCAGCGCGCGCGCCATCCGGATCGCCTCGATCAGGCTCGAGGCATCGGCCAGTCCCCTGCCCGCGATATCGAACGCCGTGCCGTGATCGGGACTGGTACGCACCAGCGGCAGCCCGAGTGTCACGTTCACTCCCTTCTCGACGCCCAGGTACTTGACGGGAATCAGGCCCTGGTCGTGGTACATCGCGATCACCACGTCGAACTCGCCCGCTCGGGCGCGCATGAAGACGGTGTCGGGCGCGTGGGGTCCGTTGGCATCGATGCCTTCCGCACGGGCGGCCGCGATGGCAGGCGCGATGATCTCGCGCTCTTCCGAGCCGAACAGGCCGCCCTCCCCTGCATGCGGGTTGAGCCCGGCGACGCCGATCTTCGGGACGCGGCCCAGCACTGCCGCCAGTGCGCGGTGGGCGATGCGCAGGGTCTGCAGCACGCTGTCGACGGTGACCGCCTCGATGGCGTCGCGCAGCGACATGTGGATGCTCACGAGCACGGTGCGCAACTCGTCGTTGGCCAGCATCATGCGCACCGGCAGCTCGGCCAGCGGCAGGCCCAGATGGGCCGCAGCCTCGGCCTGCAGCAGTTCGGTGTGGCCCGGAAAGTCGAAGCCGGCCGCTGCCAGCGCCTCCTTGTGCAGCGGCGCGGTGACCATGGCCGCCAGCTCGCCGCGCAGGGCGGCGCGCGCAGCCCACACCACGCAATCGCCGGCGATGCGGCCGGCAGCAGCGCTGATCCGGCCGATCGCGATGGGCAATGGCGGCGGGCTCGCGGCCTGCAGCACGGGGATGCAGCGCGGCGGGACGCCGGCCACATCTGCCGGCGCCTCGACCAGTGCCACGGGAAGCGCCAGGCTGCCGGGCGCCGCGAGCGCCTGTGCCGCACCGCGCACGATGTCCGCGTCGCCCGCGACGAAGCAACCCCGCGTGATGTCGGGCGCATCGCGGAATGCACGGGCGATGATCTCGGGCCCGATGCCCGCGGGATCACCGAGCGTGATCGCGATCGGAGCGGTGTCGCGCTTCACGCCGGGTTGTCGATGTCGATGAACTGGTGCGCCAGGCCCAGTTGCGCCGCCACGTGCGCCGCCACCGCGGGCGCACCGTAGCGCTCGGTGGCATGGTGGCCGCAGGCCAGGAAGGCGACGCCCATTTCCCTGGCGTAGTGCGCCTGCGGCTCCGAGATTTCGCCGGTGATGAAGGCGTCGGCGCCCGCCGCGATGGCGGCCTCGAAATAGCCCTGCGCGCCGCCCGTGCACCAGGCGATGTTGCGGATCGGACGATGCGCCGTGTCGAGCAGAGTGACCGGCCTGCCGAGCGCCTTCTCCACGTGGGTGGCCAGCGCCTTTGCGCTCGCGAAGCCTTCGCCGTTGCCGCGCGCGCCCAGGAAGCCGATCTCCTGCTCGCCGAAGCGGCCGGTCGAGCCGGCATGCGCGACCAGGCCCAGTCGGAGGCCGAGCTGCGCGTTGTTGCCGAGCTCGGGATGCGCGTCGAGCGGCAGGTGGTAGGCGAACAGGCTCACGTCGTCGCCGAGCAGGAGGCCGAGCCGCTGCTTCATCCAGCCGGTCACGCGCCCGTCCTGGCCGCGCCAGAACAGGCCATGGTGCACGAAGATCGCGTCGGCCTCGGCGAGGATCGCGGCCTCGATCAGGGCACGGCTCGCGGTCACGCCCGAGACGATCTTGCGCACCGTGGTGCGGCCTTCGACCTGCAGGCCGTTGGGCCCGTAATCCTTGAAGCGCTCGGGCGCGAGCAGCAGGTCGAACGCGTGCAGAAGTTCGTGGCGGGTCGTGCTCATGGCGCGATTGTGGCTCCGACCGGCGCCGCACGCATCGCGGGCAGCAGCCGTGCCGGCCGGCCATCGTTTCAAGCCCCTAGGGTTAACCCCAAATTGCCGAAGATGGGAATATCCCACGCGACGATGCCCGAAATAAGCCGTCCGATCATTGAGGGACAATCCCCCATTCCTCTTTCACATCTTCTTCATGAAACGCACCTGGCTGCTGTTCGCCCAAGCCGTGACCGTCCTGCTCGCGGCCTATTTTGTCGTCTCCACGCTCAAGCCCGAGTGGGTCGGCCGGCGCGCCACCTCGCTCGGCGGCGTGGTCTCGGTGATCGAGGCGCCGGCTTCCCATCCGACGGCGATCGCGCCCGGCAGCCTGAGCGCCGCAGCCAGGAAGGCTTCGCCGGCCGTGGTCAGCATCAACACCAGCAAGGCGGCGCGGCGCCATCCGCGCAGCGACGACCCCTGGTTCCGCTTCTTCTTCGGCGACCAGGGCGTCGACCAGCCCCAGGTCGGCCTGGGCAGCGGCGTTATCGTCAGCGCGGACGGCTACATCCTCACCAACAACCACGTGGTGGAAGGGGCGGACGAAATCGAGGTCACCCTGAACGACAGCCGTCACACGCAGGGCAAGGTGATCGGGACCGATCCTGACACCGACCTCGCCGTGCTCAAGGTCGAGCTCGACAAGTTGCCGGTGGTGGTGCTGGGCAACTCCGACAACCTGCAGGTGGGCGACCAGGTGCTCGCCATCGGCAACCCCTTCGGAGTCGGCCAGACCGTCACCAGCGGCATTGTCTCGGCGCTCGGGCGCAACCAGCTCGGCATCAACACCTTCGAGAACTTCATCCAGACCGATGCCGCGATCAATCCGGGCAACTCGGGCGGCGCGCTGATCGACGTCAACGGCAACCTCGAAGGCATCAACACCGCAATCTACTCGCGCTCCGGCGGCAGTCTGGGCATCGGCTTCGCCATTCCGGTCTCGACCGCCAAGCAGGTGCTGGAAGACATCGTCAAGGAAGGCAAGGTGACACGCGGCTGGATCGGCGTGGAGCCCAACAACCTCTCGCCCGAACTGGCGGAGACCTTCGGCATCAAGGCGAAGAAGGGCGTCATCATCACGGGCGTGCTGCAGAACGGCCCAGCGGCCAAGGCAGGCGTTCGCCCCGGCGACGTGATCACCGACGTCGGCGAGAAGAACATCGGCAACGTGCAGGAATTGCTGACCGCAGTAGCGGGGCTCAGGCCCGGCAGCGCAACGCGCTTTTCGCTTCAGCGCGGCAGCGACAAGATGGAGCTCGACGTCACGCCGGGCCCCAGGCCCCGAAGCCCGATCCGCCGCGTTCCGGAAACCGAGTAAGCAGCCTCCGGCGCGGCGCCATCAGGGCTGCGCGGAATCGGCGCTTTCGCTTTCCTCGGGCGCCTTGCTGTGCTTCACGAAGTAGCGCGCCGCGATGATGCCGACCTCGTAGAGCAGGCACATCGGTATCGCCAGCGCGAGTTGTGAGACCACGTCGGGCGGGGTCAGCACCGCCGCCACGACGAAGGCCAGCACGATGAAATAGCCGCGGAAGCTCTTGAGCTTCTCGATCGTGACCATCTCGAAGCGCACCAGCAGCATGACGACGATCGGCACCTGGAAGGCGACGCCGAACGCCAGGTACAGCGAGAGGATCGCCTCGACATAGGAAGCGATATCCGGCGTCGCCGCCACCGCTTCGGGCGTGAACTTCTGGATGAAGCCGAACATCTTGTCGAGCACGAAGAACTGCACGAAGGCGATGCCCGAATAGGCCAGCAAGCTGCCGAAGATGATGAGCGGCAGCGCGAACTTCTTCTCGTGGCTGTAGAGGCCGGGCGCGACGAACATCCAGCATTGGTACATGAGCCAGGGCAGCGTCAGCAGCACCGCGGCCATCATCAGCGCCTTCAGCGGCACGAAGAAGGGCGAGAACACGCCGACGGCGATCAGCTTCGCGTCGGGCGGCATGTGAGCGCGGATCGGCACCGCGATCAGGTCGATCAGTCCGCTCGGACCGGGCCAGATCGCGAGCAGGATGCCCGCCACCGCGAGGCCGTAGACGCAATAGAGCAGGCGATCGCGCAGCTCCATCAGGTGCGCGACGAAAGGCTGCTCGGTGCCGGCCAGTTCGTCTTCTTTGTTCTTGTCGGGGGAATCGGCCATGTGGGGGCGCTGCGGGCGATCGTCCGGGACGCGCTGCGCGCGGCCGGATCGGCGTTGCGGCTAGTTGATTTTGTGAGGGCGGTAACGGGCCACGCGCGCGGCACCGGAAAGCGCCCGGGTGCGCACGCCGTTGCGCGCCTTGTACCACTGCGGCGTGGCGCCCTGTTTCAGGCGCCAGTTCTTGCGGGGATGCTTGTACTCGGGGTACGACGGCGTGGGCTCGGCCAGTTCCGACAGGGTCTGGCCGCTCTCGGAGAACTGCTTCTCGAACTCGCTCGCGCCGGTGTGGATGCTGTGCTCGACGTCACGGGCGGCTTCCTGCACCGTGTCCTTCATCTTGCGCAGCTCGTCCAGGTCCATCGAGCGGTTGACCTCGGCCTTGACGTCATTCACGTAGCGCTGCGCCTTGCCCAGCAGCGTGCCGACGGTGCGCGCCACGCGCGGCAGCTTCTCGGGGCCGATGACGATCAGCGCAACGGCGCCGATCAGTGCGATCTTCGAGATACCGAGGTCGATCACGGACGAATTCGTTTCAGGACTTTTGACGTGCTTCGACGTCGATCGTCGACTTGTCGGCAGTGCCGGAGTTGCCGGTCACCTGCGGATTCGGGGCGGCGGGCGATTCGGTCGCGGAAGCAGTACCGTCCTTCATGCCGTCCTTGAAGCCCTTGACGGCGCCGCCGAGGTCCGAACCCATGTTGCGGAGTTTCTTGGTGCCGAAGATCATCACGACGACGAGCAGCACGATCAGCCAGTGCCAGATGGAAAGTGAACCCATGGATTACTCCTGAAGAATGTGTTTGATTTTAGTCGGCGCAGATGTCGCCACCCGCGGCAAAGGCGAATATCAACCCTTGAGCCAGGGGCGGGGACCGCCCATGACGTGGACATGGAGATGGTGGACCTCTTGCCCACCCTCGGCCCCGGTGTTCACGACGATGCGGAAGCCGCCCTTCGGATAGGGCCGGCAGCCCTGCTCGACCGCCAGCTTGGGCGCCAGCGTCATGATTTTTCCGAGCAGCGCCGCGTCATCCGGCGTGACCTGCGCCATCGACGGGATGTGGCGTTTGGGCACCAGCATGAAATGCACCGGCGCCCAGGGCGCGATGTCGTGGAAGCCGAACAGGTCGTCGTCCTCGTACATCTTTCGCGAGGGAATCTTGCCCTCGATGATCTTGCAGAAAACGCAGTTGGGATCAGACGACATTCGAAGGCTCCATCGGTCGGCCTGCGTTCATGCGCACCATCCCCTTGACGATGCGATAGAGGAACCACAGGGAAATCAGCGCCCAGGCGATCCAGCCGGGCAAAAGCAGGAGCAGCCAGAGCCACGAAGTCAGCAGATACGCAACGCCCGCCCACAGCACCGAGCGGATGCGCCAGCTGAAGTGCGAGGCCTGCCAGCTGCCGGCGGCGTCGTCTCGCTTGACCAGGTCGACGACCAGCGCGATCAAGAGCAGCGCGATGGAGGCCTGCATACCGGGCAGCACGGCGCCCACCGCCACCACCAGATGCAGGATGTAACTGATCCAGCCCCAGGTCTTGAGCGAGCCGTCGGGTTCCACGATCACGATGTCGTTCGGCATGGTGTCCTCTCAGTCATTGGAAGCTTCCCGATCCTGCGCCTTGCGCAGGGCCTTTTCCTCGATGCCGCTCAAGCCCTCGCGGCGCTCGAGCTCGGCGACCACATCGCGCGGCGAAAAGCCGTAGTGGGCCAGCGCCACCATGCTGTGGAACCAGAGATCGGCCACTTCGTTCACTATTTTCGTGCGCTCGCCGCCGTGGTCGGCGTCCTTCGCGGCCATCACCACCTCGGTGGCTTCCTCGCCGATCTTCTTGAGAAAGGCGTCGGGGCCGCGGTGCAGCAGACGCGCCACATAGCTCTTGTCGGGGTCGCCGCCGCGCGCGGGCAGCCGGCTTTCGATCACGGCGGCCAGGCGCTCGAGCGCATCCTGCGCGTTTCGTTCGGTGCTGCTCATCGGGGTGAGGAGATGTAGATCGAGGCGGGGTCCTTCAAGACCGGTTCGGTCACGGTCCATTGCCCGTTCTCGTACTTGCTGAAGAAGCAGCTGTGGCGTCCGGTATGGCAGGCAATGCCGGGTTCGTGGCCAAGTTGCGTCACCTGCAGCAGCACCACGTCGTTGTCGCAGTCGAGCCGGATCTCGTGCACGGTCTGCACGTGGCCCGATTCCTCGCCCTTGAACCACAGCTTGCCGCGCGAGCGGCTGAAATACACCGCCCGGCCGAGTTCCGCCGTCTTGGCCAGCGCCTCGCGATTCATCCAGGCGAACATGAGCACGTCCTTGCTGCGCTGTTCCTGCGCGATCACCGGCACCAGGCCGTCCGCGTCCCACTTCACTTCGTCGAGCCAGTTCATCGGGCTATTGTCGGTCAGAGGCGCACCGGAATCCCGCGCGCCGCCATGCAGGCCTTGGCTTCTGCGACGGTGTACTCGCCGTAATGGAAGATGCTGGCCGCCAGCACGGCATCGGCGCCGCCGGTCTGGATGCCGTCGGCCAAGTGATCGAGATTGCCGACACCGCCAGAGGCGATCACCGGCACGCTGACCGCATCGCTGACAGCGCGCGTGAGCTCGAGGTCGAAACCGCTCTTGGTGCCGTCCCGGTCCATGCTGGTCAGGAGGATCTCGCCGGCGCCGCGGCGCGCCATCTCGACGGCCCATAGCACCGCGTCGAGCCCCGTGTTCTTGCGGCCGCCATGGCTGTAGACGTCCCAGCCGGGCCCGCGGGTCAGGGCGTCTTCGGCGGAGCGCCGCTTGGCGTCGATCGCGACCACGATGCACTGGGCGCCGTACTTGCGCGACGCGTCCTCGATCACCTGCGGGTTCGCGATGGCGGCCGAATTGAAACTGGTCTTGTCGGCGCCGGCGTTGAGCAGCCGGCGCACGTCCTCGACGGTGCGCACGCCCCCGCCGACAGTCAGCGGGATGAAGACCTGCGATGCGACCGCCTCGATGATCGGCAGGATCAGGTCGCGGTCGTCGCTGGTGGCCGTGATGTCGAGAAAGGTCAGCTCGTCGGCGCCCTGCGCGTTGTAGCGCGCCGCGATCTCGACCGGATCGCCGGCGTCGCGCAGCTCGACGAAGTTGACGCCCTTGACGACGCGGCCGCCGGTGACGTCGAGACAGGGAATGATGCGTTTGGCGAGCATGTGCGTTCGGGCTGAAGATTTAGAGGACGGTGAGCTGCTGCCAGCCCTGCCAGGTGGAACCCGGTGCGAGCAGCACGGGTTCGTCGATGCGCGCCGCCTCGACGCAGAGCATGTGGCGCCAGCCGTCGTCGGGCAGGTCGGCCAGCTGGGCGCTGAGCGCCGGGCCGGGGTTCCAGACCACCGTTTCGGTGCAGCTTGCGCTCTGGGCGATTTCGAGCGTGCCGGAGGGCTGCACCAGCCGCAGCGGCCGCGCGGGCGCCGTGTAGACGCTGTCGAATTCGGTGCCGAAGCGCAGCGCGGGCGCCAGGTCGACATGCCGGTCGTCGCGCACCGCATCCCAGCGATTGGCGCCCTGCAGGCCCTCCAGCGACGCGTCGGCGATGTCGTCCACGCGCAGGTAGCTGTGCAGCGCGGCCGCGAAGGACCAGGGCGCACGGCCGGTGTTGTCGATCGAAAGGGCAATGCGCAGCGAATGCGGCGCCAGCGTCACCACGAGCCGTGCGTGGAAGGCGTGCGGCCAGATCGCGCGGGTGGCCTCGTTGTCGTGCAACGAGAGAACGAGCGTGTCGCCCTTGCCGCCCGCGGCTGGCGGCTCGGCCTGCCATGCGAAGTTGCGCACGAAACCGTGCTTGGGCAGCGGCCCGCGCTGGTTGAACTGCGGCCAGCAGACCGGCACGCCGCCGCGGATCGCGCTCTGGCCGTCGAAGCGCGCCTCGGGACTCAGGTAGAGGCGCTCGACGCCATCGGCCGTGGTCCACGACAGCAGGTGGGCGCCATGCAGCGCCACCGTGCAGGCACTACCTCCAGGCAGTGCGAGATGCAGCGCAGGCTGGCCGCGGAAGACGATCTCTTTGAAAGACATGACCCGATTCTAGGTTTGGCCCGCGCCAACCCAGATCGGGGCGGCATGACCGCAGGCCGAATCTGCATTGCAGCCGGTATGGATTTGGCATGAAATCCCGTCAGCCGGCGGCCACAGCATGAGATCCCCAGGCTTCGCGCCTGGGCTGAGCCTACTGTTCGGCCAGTTCGTCGGCGCGGGCCTGGGCGGCGGCGAAGTCGAGATCACCCGAATAGATGGCCCGTCCGCAGATCACGCCTTCAACGCCGTCGGACTCGACCGCGCAGAGCTTGTCGATGTCGGCCATGTTCGAGAGCCCGCCCGATGCGATCACCGGGATGGTGAGCGCCTGGGCCAGCTTCACGGTGGCTTCGATGTTGATGCCCGAGAGCATGCCGTCGCGGCCGATGTCGGTGTAGATGATCGATTCGACGCCGTAGTCCTCGAACTTCTTGCCCAGGTCGGCCACCTCGTGGCCGGTCAGCTTGCTCCAGCCGTCGGTCGCGACCTTGCCGTCCTTGGCGTCGAGGCCAACGATGATGTGGCCGCCGAAGGCGCTGCAGGCATCCTTGAGGAAGCCGGGGTTCTTGACCGCGGCGGTGCCGATGATCACGTAGCGCAGGCCGTCGTCAATGTAGCGCTCGATGGTATCGAGATCGCGAATGCCGCCGCCGAGCTGCACCGGGATGTCGTCGCCGACCTCTTTCAGGATCGCCTTGATCGCCGCGTGGTTCTGCGGCTTGCCGGCAAAGGCGCCGTTGAGGTCGACCAGGTGCAGCCGCCGGGCGCCGGCCTCGAGCCACCGGCGCGCCATCGCGGCCGGGTCTTCGCTGAAAGTGGTGGATTGGTCCATGTCGCCTTGTTTCAGGCGAACGCAATGGCCGTCTTTGAGATCGATGGCGGGAATCAACAGCATGGCAAGGCAACCCGGAGGTGAACTAGGGGTTCCAGTGGAGGAAGTTTCGGTAGAGCTGCAACCCGTGGTCCGCACTCTTCTCAGGGTGGAACTGGGTAGCGAAAATATTATCGCGTGCAATGGCGGCCGTGAAGCTCGCGCCGTAATCCGCCTCGCCGACGCTGTGCCTGGCATCGGCCGGCTTCGCATAGAAACTGTGGACGAAGTAGAAGTAGGCCAGGTCCGGCACACCGGCCCATACCGGATGCGGCTGCGCCTGCCGTACCTGGTTCCAGCCCATCTGCGGCACCTTGTAGCGGCTGCCGTCCGGCTGGGTACGGCCCGCCAGCTCGAACTTGCGCACTTCGCCCGGAATGAGGTCCAGGCCCTCGGTCGGCCCCTCGTCGCTGCGCGACAGCAGCATCTGCATGCCGACGCAGACACCGAAGAGCGGCTTGCCGGCAGCCGCTTCGAGCACCGATTCCTGCAGGCCCGAGTCGCGCAGTTCGCGCATGCAATCGGGCATGGCGCCCTGCCCCGGCAACACGACGCGCGTGGCGCGGCGCACCACTTCCGGGTCGGAGGTCACGAAAACCTCGACCCCGACCTGGTCGGCCGCATGCTGGACGGCCTGCGATACCGAGCGCAGGTTGCCCATGCCGTAGTCGACGACGGCGACGGTGTTCTTGAAGGCTGTCAGAGCGACCCCTTGGTCGAAGGAATGACGCCGGCCGAGCGCGGATCGAGTTCGAGCGCCGCACGCAGTGCGCGCGCGAAGGCCTTGAACACGGTTTCGCACTGGTGGTGGGCATTGACGCCCTTGAGGTTGTCGATGTGCAAGGTCACGAAGGCGTGGTTGGCGAAACCCTGGAAGAACTCGTAGGTGAGCTGGCTGTCGAAGGTGCCGATCATGCCGCTGGTGAAGGGCACGTGCATCACCAGCCCCGGGCGGCCGGAAAAGTCGATCACCACGCGGCTCAGCGCCTCGTCGAGCGGCACGTAGGCATGGCCGTAGCGCCGGATGCCTTTCTTGTCGCCGACCGCCCTCGCGACCGCTTGGCCGAGGGTGATGCCGACGTCTTCCACCGTGTGGTGGCCGTCGATGTGCAGGTCGCCCTGGCAGTCGATTTCGAGGTCGATCAGGCCATGGCGGGCGATCTGGTCGAGCATGTGATCGAAGAAGCCGATGCCGGTGGCGAGCTTCGAGCGGCCGGAGCCGTCGAGGTCGACACGGACCGTGATCTTCGTCTCCGCCGTGTTGCGCGTGACGGTTGCGACGCGCGCGCCGGCGGCGACGACTGCTTCGGGTGCCGAGGGGGTATTCATAGGGATGCTTCGAGGGCCGCGAGCATTTGCGCATTCTCGTCGATGGTTCCGACGGTCAGGCGCAGGCAGTTCGCCAGCAGAAAGTGCATTTTAGAAACGTTCTTGACCAGCACGCCGCGCGCCCTCATGCCCTCGAAGGTTCTGGTGGCATCGGGCACGCGCACCAGGATCATGTTGGCCTCGCTCGGCCAGCTCTTCACCGCAGGCAGGCGGGCCAGCGCCTCGAAGATGCGCGCGCGCTCGGCCCGGATCTCGGCGGCCTGGGCGGCGAACACCTCGGCATGCTCCAGCGCGAACAACGCGCATTCGCAGTTGAGCACGCTGATGTTGTAGGGCGGCCGCACCTTGTCGACCTCGGCGATCAGGGCTTCCGGCCCGATAAGGTAGCCCAGGCGGACGCCGGCCAGGCCGAACTTGCTGAGCGTGCGCATCAGGAGCACGTGGCCGTGGCGCGCGATGCGGTCGATCCAGCTGCGGCCGGCGAAGGGCTGGTAGGCCTCGTCGATCACCACCAGGCCACCCGCTGCGCCCTGGGCTTCGACGATCTTCTCGATCACGGCGTCGTCCCAGAGGTTGGCGGTCGGGTTGTTGGGATAGGCCAGGTAGACGATGGCCGGCTTTTCGCGCGCGATGGCTTCGAGCATGGCGGCCTCGTCGAGCTCGAAATCGGCCGTCAGCGGCACACCGACGAAGCGCAGGCCCTGCAGCTGGGCGCTCATCGCGTACATCACGAAGCCGGGCACAGGTGCCAGGATGGCTGCCCCGGGCAGATCGCAAGCCATGGCAAGCAGCGAGATCAGTTCGTCCGAGCCGTTGCCGAGCATCAGCCCGAAGCCCTCGGGCACCGCGGCGTAGGCTGCCAGCGCGCGCTGCAGGTCGGCGCCGCGCGCGCCCGGATAGCGGTTCAGCGCCAGCGCGCCCAGCCGCTGGCCGAGCGCGGCCTGCAGTGTGGGCGGCAGGCCGAAGGGGTTCTCCATGGCGTCGAGCTTGATCAGCCCGCGCGCATCCTGCACCACGTAGGCATGCATGGACTGGACGTCGGCGCGGATGCGACCCAGCGCGCCGGCCGTGGTGGCGTTCGAAGAGGTCATTCGGTTCAGTGCGGGCAGCGGTAGCTGTTGCGCAGCGCGGCCGAGACGACGAGCTGCACCGGCATGTCGGCCTCGTAGCTCTCGGCGTTGCGCGTCAGTTCGGTCTGGTAGATCGAGCGGGCCATCGAGGGCTCGAGCCGGCGGCCGTTGATGCAGAACAGGGGCTTGTATCCGGCTCGCTGCTCGGCTTCGCTGGCCTCGCGCAGGCCTTCGACCACGCCGACGAGGTAGTAGTTGGCGTAGTTTCGGCCGTCCTTCTCGTTGGCTTCCAGGGCGCGCAGCTCGCGGATGCTCATGGCCTGGCACGTCGTGCCGAAAGCCAACAGCGCAAGGGCGAGGGCGGGCCCGGAGAAACGGATTCGCATCGCATCGCCCCCTTCAGCGCAGGCGCAGGCGAGCCGCTTCGGCGTGCGCGGGCAGGCCCTCGCCCTCGGCCAATGTCACGGCGATGCGGCCCAGCGCCTGGGCGCCCTCCTCGCTCACCTCGATCAGGCTCGATCGCTTCTGGAAATCGTAGACCCCCAGCGGCGAGCTGAAGCGCGCGGTACCGCTGGTGGGCAGCACGTGGTTGGGTCCGGCGCAGTAGTCGCCCAGGCTTTCGCTGGTGTAGGCGCCGAGGAAGATCGCACCGGCATGCTTGAGCAGCGGCTCCCAGCGCTGCGGGTCGCGGCTGCTGACCTCCAGGTGCTCGGGCGCGATGCGGTTGCTGATGGCGCAGGCCTCTTCCATGCTGCGGGTGTGGATCAGCGCGCCGCGGCCGTTGAGCGAGGCCGCGATGATCGCGGCGCGCGGCATCGAGGGCAGCAGGCGGTCGATTTCCTGCTGTACGCGATCGATGTAGGTCGGGTCGGGGCACAGCAGGATGCTCTGCGCGAGCTCGTCGTGCTCGGCCTGGCTGAACAGGTCCATCGCCACCCAGTCGGCCGGCGTGCTGCCGTCGGCCAGCACCAGGATCTCGCTCGGGCCGGCGATCATGTCGATGCCCACGGTGCCGAACACGCGGCGCTTGGCGGCGGCCACGTAGGCATTGCCGGGGCCGGTGATCTTGTCGACCGCCGGAATGGCGGCCGTGCCGTAGGCCAGCGCGGCCACGGCCTGGGCGCCACCGATGGTGAAGGCGCGCGTCACGCCGGCCACGTGCGCCGCAGCCAGCACCAGCGGGTTCTTCTCGCCGCCCGGCGTGGGCACGACCATGATGATCTCGCCGACCCCCGCCACATGGGCGGGAATCGCGTTCATGAGCACGCTCGACGGGTAGGCGGCCTTGCCGCCGGGCACGTAGATGCCGACGCGGTCGAGCGGCGTGACCTTCTGGCCCAGCAGCGTGCCGTCGGCGTCGCGGTAGCTCCAGCTTTCGCCGTTGGCCTTCTTCTGCGCCTCGTGGTAGCTGCGCACGCGGCGGGCCGCGGCTTCGAGCGCCTCGCGCTGCGCGGCGGGCAGCGCATCGAAGGCGGCGCGCAATTCGTCGGCCGTCAGTTCCAGTGCGCCCATGCCGGCCACGTCGAGCCGGTCGAAGCGCCGCGTGTACTCGAGCACTGCCGCATCGCCGCGCTGCTGGACGTCGCCGAGGATGTCCGCCACCACCTGCTCGATGGCGGCATCCGCTTCGGCCGACCAATGCAGCCGCGCCTTGAAGTCGGCTTCGAAACCGGCAGCGGCGGTCGACAGGCGGGCGGGAGAGGCTTTCAGGTTCATCGTCAGGCGGAAGGAATGGCGGAGGCGAAGGCGTCGATGATGCGGCGGATCGGCGCCTGCTTGAGCTTGAGCGCAGCCTGGTTCACCACCAGGCGCGCGCTGATGTCCATGATGCGTTCGACCTCGACCAGCTGGTTGGCCTTGAGGGTGTTGCCCGTCGAGACCAGGTCGACGATGGCATCGGCCAGGCCGGTGAGCGGCGCGAGCTCCATGCTGCCGTAGAGCTTGATCAGGTCGACGTGCACGCCCTTGCTGGCGAAGAACTCGCGCGCCAGGCCGACGTACTTGGTCGCGACCTTGATGCGCGAGCCCTGCTTGACGGCCGAATCGTAGTCGTAGTCGGCGCGCACGGCCACGCTCAGGCGGCAGGCTGCGATGCGCAGGTCGAGCGGCTGGTAGAGACCCTGGTTGCCGTGCTCGAGCAGCACGTCGAGGCCGGTCACGCCGAGGTCGGCGCCGCCATACTGCACGTAGGTGGGCACGTCCGAGGCGCGTACCAGCACCACGCGCACGTCGGGCCGCGTGGTCGCAAGGATCAGCTTGCGCGATTTCTCCGGGTCTTCGGTCACCTGGATGCCGGCCGCCGCCAGCAGCGGCAGCGTTTCCTCGAAGATGCGGCCCTTGGACAGGGCGAGCGTGATCACGGCTGCATCTCCGCCGGCCCGGCCACGCGCTCGATGTCGGCGCCCAGGCCGCGCAGCTTGCTCTCCATGCGGTCGTAACCGCGGTCCAGGTGATAGATGCGGTCGACCAGCGTCTCGCCGTCGGCCACCAGTCCGGCGATGACGAGGCTGGCCGAGGCACGCAGGTCGGTTGCCATCACCGTCGCACCCGAGAGCTGGGGCACGCCTTCGATCACGGCCACCTTGCCGTCGGTCTGGATCTTGGCGCCCAGGCGCAGCATCTCGTCGACGTGCATGAAGCGGTTCTCGAAGATCGTCTCGGTCACGGTCGAGGTGCCTTCGGCGATCACGTTGAGCGCCATGAACTGTGCCTGCATGTCGGTCGGGAAGCCGGGATATTCGGTGGTGCGGAAGCTCTGCGCCTTGAGCCGGCCCTGGCTCCGGACGCGGATGCCGCCGTCCACTGCCGATATGTCGGCACCCGCCTCGCGCAGCTTCTCGATCACGGCATCAAGGTGGTCGGCGCGGCCGTGCTTCAGCACGACATCGCCACCGGTGGCCGCGACGGCGCACAGGAAGGTGCCGGCCTCAATGCGGTCGGCCACCACCTGGTGTGTGCAGCAGCCCAGCTTCTCGACACCCTGGATGCGGATGCGGCTGGTGCCGTGCCCTTCGATCTTCGCGCCCATCTCGATCAGCATCTCGGCCAGGTCGGAAATCTCGGGCTCCTGCGCTGCGTTTTCCAGCACGGTCTCGCCGTCGGCCAGTGCGGCGGCCATGAGGAAGTTCTCGGTGCCGGTGACGGTCACCATGTCGGTCGTGATGCGCGCGCCGTGCAGGCGCCTGGCGCCGCCCGCGAGGCTCGCCACCATGTAGCCGTGCTCGACGACGATGTCGGCGCCCATCGCCTGCAAGCCCTTGATGTGCTGGTCGACAGGCCGCGAACCGATGGCACAGCCGCCCGGCAGCGACACCCTGGCTTTGCCGAAACGCGCGAGCAGGGGTCCGAGGGCGAGTACCGACGCGCGCATGGTCTTCACGAGCTCGTAGGGCGCTTCGGCCGTGTGCAGTGGGCCGGCGTCGATGCGCACCGTGCCGTTGTCGTCACGCTCGGCCGCCACGCCCATGTTGCGGACCAGCTTGAGCATGGTCGTGACGTCGTTCAGGCGCGGCACGTTGTGCAGCGTGACGGGCCGGTCGGTCAGGAGAGCGGCGCAGAGCTCGGGCAGCGCGGCATTCTTTGCGCCGGAAATGAGCACCTCGCCGCGGAGCGTGCGCCCGCCGCGAATCAGAAGTTTGTCCATGAAAAATCCAGCGAGAGAACTAGGAGTTTTGGTCCGCCCATTCGGCGGGCGTGTAAGTCTTCATCGAAAGCGCATGCACTTCGTCGGTGTGCATTTTGGCACCGAGGGTGGCGTAGACGCGCTGGTGTCGCTGGATCGCGCGCTTGCCCTCGAACTCGGCAGACACGATGGTGGCGTACCAGTGGCGGCCGTCGCCCTCGAGTGCGATGTGCTCGCAGGGCAGGCCTGCCGCGATGATGGATTGGAGTTCTTCGGCAGTCATGTCTAGCCCCGGATCTTGTAGCCGATGCGCAGCAGGTGCACGGCGATCGCGCTCACCACCAGCCACGCGCTGCCGACGATGGCGAGGCTCAGCCACGGCGAGATGTCGCTCGCGCCGAAGAAGCCGTAGCGGAAGCCGTCGATCATGTAGAAGAAGGGATTCAGGTGGCTGACCGTCTGCCAGAACGGCGGCAGCGAGTTGATCGAATAGAACACGCCCGACAGGAAAGTCATCGGCATGATCAGGAAGTTCTGGAACACCGCCATCTGGTCGAACTTCTCAGCCCAGAGTCCGGCGATCAGCCCCAGCGTGCCCAGGATGGCGGCGCCCAGGAATGCGAACACGAGGATCCACAGCGGGGCGACGAAGCTCGGCATCGCGAAGAATGCGGTCACCACGAACACGCCCACGCCGACGGCCAGCCCGCGCACGATCGAGGAGCCCACATAGGCGAAGAACCAGCCCCAGTGCGATAACGGGGTCAGTAGCACGAAGACCAGACTGCCCATGATCTTGCTCTGGATGATCGACGACGAGCTGTTGGCAAATGCGTTCTGCAGCACGCTCATCATCACGAGGCCGGGCACCAGGAAGGCGGTGTAGCTCACCGTGCCATAGACCTTCACGTGGTCTTCGAGCACGTGGCCGAACACCATCAGGTAGAGCACCGCGGTCAGCACGGGCGCACCGACGGTCTGGAAGCCGACTTTCCAGAAGCGCAGCGTCTCCTTGTAGAGCAGGGCCCGCCAGCCCAGCGCACCGATCATCATCGCGCGACCTCCAGCGGCGTCTGCTCGCCGGCCATCAGGTCGATGAACACGTCCTCGAGATCGGCTTTGCGCATTTCGACGTCTTCCACGTCGAGCCCCGCCTCGCGAATGGCGGCGAGCATCTGCTCGACCTCGTGCGCGTTCTGGGCCGGCAACTGCACGATACGTCCGGTGATGCGGGCATGCTGCGCCAGCGCCCACGGCAGCATGCCGTCGGTCTTGAAGCGCAGCACGTTGCTGGCGGCCGAGCGCAGCAGCGCGCTCGTGCGGTCCAGCGCGATCACGCGGCCCTGCTTGAGCATGGCGATGCGATGGCACAGCGCCTCGGCTTCTTCCAGGTAATGGGTGGTCAGCAGCACGGTGCTGCCCTGCTTGTTGAGCTTGGCGATGAACTGCCACAGCGTCTGGCGCAGCTCGACGTCGACGCCAGCGGTCGGCTCGTCCAGCACGATCACGGGCGGCTTGTGTACCAGCGCCTGCGCCACGAGCACGCGCCGCTTCATGCCGCCGGAGAGCTGGCGCATGTTGGCACCCGCCTTGTCGGCCAGACCGAGGCTTTGCAGCAGCTCGTCGATCCAGTCGTCGTTGTTCTTGATGCCGAAGTAGCCCGACTGGATCCGCAGCGACTCGCGGACATTGAAGAAGGGATCGAAAACCAGTTCCTGCGGCACCACGCCGAGCTGGCGCCGCGCCTCCCTGTAGTCGCGCTGCACGTCGAAACCATGGACGCTGATGGCGCCGGAGCTCGGCCGCGACAAGCCAGCGAGCATGCTGATCAGGGTGGTTTTGCCGGCGCCGTTGGGGCCGAGCAGGCCGAAGAACTCGCCCTCTTCGATCTGGAACGTGACTTCGTCGACCGCGCGCAGGCCCGGTTTTCCCTGGGCGCGTTGCTGGCGTGAAGCGGGATAGGTCTTGGAGACCGATTGGAAGGAGATCGCGGGCATGGGAGCCCGCGATTTTACGGTGCCGCTGTTTTCCTAGGGCGCGGCGGGCAAAAGGCCTGCCACGCCGTACAGCGATGCGAGCTCGCGCAGGCGCGGCGGCAGGCCCTTCACCGCGAAGCCACGGCCGAGCGCGCTGGACTCGCGCCGGCACTCCAGCAGCACCGCGAGCGCCGACGAATCAAATTGGGC
The DNA here is from genome assembly GCF_018614915.1 of Variovorax paradoxus. Classification (GTDB taxonomy): domain Bacteria; phylum Pseudomonadota; class Gammaproteobacteria; order Burkholderiales; family Burkholderiaceae_C; genus Variovorax; species Variovorax paradoxus_K. The sequence goes on from NZ_JAGGNU010000055.1 coordinate 76,655, forward strand.
GAGCGCGCTGGCATCGATCACCGTGGCCGAGCCCGTCTGCCCCGCAAGACCTTGCCTGAGCATGTGCACGCAGGCAGGCGCGTCGTCGTGCGTCAGCTTGGGCGGCAGGACCAGCATCGGGCGCTCTTTCCGCTCACTTCTTGCCGTTGAGCCTGTTGCGCTCCACCAGCTTGGCGATCAGGCCGTCGATGCCCTTGGCGCTGATTTCCTGCGCGAACTGGCTGCGGTAGGTATCGACCAGCCACACGCCGAGCACGTTCAGGTTGTAGATCTTCCAACCGCCGGCTTCGCCCGGCGTCTTCTCGAGCCGGTAGTCGAGCTGCACCGGATCGCCGCTGCCGCGGACCTCGGTGCGCACCAGCACTTCCTTGTCGTCGGGCGATCCGCGGAAGGGACGCACGGAGACGGTCTGGTCGCTCACTTGGTCGAGCGCGCCCGCATAGGTGCGCACCAGCAGCTTCTTGAATTCTTCCTGGAGGCGCTGCTGCTGCTCTGGCGTGGCCTGGCGCCAGGCCGGGCCCACTGCCGAGGCGGTCATGCGCTGGAAGTTCACGTTCGGCATGATCTTGCTGTCGACCAGTTGCATGATCTTGCCGACGTCGCCGGCCTTGATCGACTTGTCGGCCTTGATGGTGTCGAGGACGTCCGTCGACAGGCGCTTCACCAACGCATCTGGAGCCTCGTCGGCGGCGTGGGCTGGCCGCACGAAAGCGGCGGCGCCCGCGAGCAGCATGCTGGCAGCCAGTATCAGGCGTCCCAGTGAACGTCGTTGCAGGATCTGGTTCATCGAATAAGTCCTATTTCTTGAAGTTTCAGGTCACGCGATCGTGGCAAATTGGAGAAGCTGCCTGCGCGCGGGGTTCCTTGTATTGCGTGAACGCCCGCAACGAGATGCAAGCGCCGGCTCACTCGTTGCCGTCGTTCGGCAGGTTGCCGTCATGCACCTCGTTGCGCCGGCGTTGCATGAAGGCGTCGCGCGTGAACGAGTACTTGTCGAGCGCCGCATCGTCCAGCAACTGGCCCGCACGCAGCAGATTGGAGCGCGCATCGATCATGCGCAGCACGTAAATCTGATTGCGTACCGGAATGTCATGGATTGCGTTCAGGAGATCGCCCTGCCGATCGATCGGCAACACCGCCGCGTCGCGCACGGTCGAGGGTCCCAGGAGCGGCAACACGAGATAGGGACCGCTCGGCACCCCCCAGCGGCCCAGCGTCTGGCCGAAATCCTCGGCATGGCGATCGATACCGGCCTCGGTGGCGATGTCGAGCAGGCCACCCAGCCCGAAGACCGTGTTGACGTTCACTCGCATGAAAGTCTCGGCACTGTTCTGCAGCTTGAGTTGCAGCACGCTGTTGACGAAGCTCCAGACGTCGGACAGGTTGCCGAAGAAATTGTTGACGCCCGTACGCACCGGCGATGGCAGCACCTCGCGATAGGCCGTGGCAACCGGACGCAGCACCGCGTCGTCGACGGTGTCGTTGAAGCGCGAGACCCCGCGGTTGAAGGGTTCGAAAGGATCGGCCGGATTGGCATTGGGGCCGGTCGCACAGCCGGTGGCCATGACAAGAAAGGCCACTGCGCCAAGGCGGCGCAGGACGGGAGCGGCGCCGCGAATCGCGGACGGCGTGCTGGAGGGGGATCGCGGTTTCATTTTTTATTGGTGTTGGCTGATGGCGTGCTTGGCGTGCTGCCTTCGGCCGCCTTGTTGTAGAGAAACTGACCGATCAGGTTCTCCAGCACGACGGCCGACTGCGTTGCGGTGATGGTGTCACCGGCTTGAAGGTTCTTCTCCTCAGCCCCCGCCTCGATACCGATGTACTGCTCGCCGAGCAAGCCGCTGGTCAGGATCTTGAGGGAACTGTCCTTGGGGAAACTGTAACGGCTTTGCAACGCGAGCGTCACGCTGGCCTGAAAGTTCTTGTCGTCGAACGTGATCGATTCGACACGCCCAACCACCACGCCCGCGCTCTTCACGGCGGTTTGCGGCTTGAGCCCGCCGATGTTGTCGAAGCGCGCTGTCACGGGATAGGACTTCTGGAAGCTGAGGCTCAACAGGTTGGCCGATTGCAGCGCGAGAAAGAGCAGCGCTGCCGCGCCGATGAGCACGAACAGGCCGACCCAGATGTCGTTGTTGGAGCGTTGCATGGATGTGCTTTCCGTTTACTAAATACTGAACATCATTGCGGTCAGCAGGAAGTCGAGCCCGAGCACGGCGAGCGAAGCGGCGACCACCGTGCGGGTTGTGGCGTGGGACACGCCTTCGGGTGTCGGCTGCGCTTCGTAGCCTTGCAGCAGCGCGATGAAGGTGACGGTGAAGCCGAAGACGATGCTCTTGACGACGCCGTTCCCGACGTCGCGCCAGACGTCGACGCCCCCCTGCATCTGGCCCCAGAAAGCGCCCGGATCGACGCCCAGCATCAGCACGCCGACCACGTAGCCACCGCTCACGCCGACCGCGCTGAACACGGCCGCCAGCAGCGGCATGGTGATCACGCCGGCCCAGAAGCGCGGCGCCAGGATGCGCTGCACCGGGTCGACCGCCATCATCTCCATGGCACTCAGTTGTTCGCCGGCCTTCATGAGGCCGATCTCCGCCGTCAGCGAAGTGCCCGCGCGGCCCGCGAAGAGCAAGGCGGCGACCACCGGTCCGAGTTCGCGCACCAGGCTCAGCGCCACCAGCAGGCCCAGTGCCTCCGACGAGCCGTAGCGCTGCAGCGTGTAGTAGCCCTGCAGCCCGAGCACGAAGCCCACGAACAGTCCCGACACCGCGATGATCGCGAGCGAGTAGTTACCGAGGAAATGGATCTGATCGCGCACCAGGCCGAAGCGGCGCAGGCTCTGCGCGCCGCGGAACACGAGCCGCAGGAAGAGGCGTGCACCCATGCCCAGATCGGCAAGCTTGCTTCGGGCCGCGAAGCCGACGTCGGCGGGCCGGTACCAGCTCATTCGCGCGCTCCATGGGTGTTGCCGAAGTCGTCCTCGACGCCGACGCCCGGGTAATGGAAATGCACCGGCCCGTCGGGCAGCGCGTTGACGAACTGGTGCACCAGGGGATCGCTGCTGCGACGCACCTCGTCCGGCGAGCCTTGCGCGGCGACGCCGCCGTTGGCCAGGATGATCACGTGATCGGCGATGCGAAAGGTTTCTTCGAGATCGTGCGAGACCACGACGCTGGTCAGGCCCAGCGTGTCGTTGAGCTGCCGGATCAGGCGCGCCGCGGTGCCGAGCGAGATCGGATCGAGACCGGCGAAGGGCTCGTCGTACATGACGAGATCGGGGTCGAGTGCGATCGCGCGGGCCAGCGCCACGCGTCGCGCCATGCCGCCCGAGACCTCGCTGGGCATCAGGTGCCGCGCGCCGCGCAAGCCGACGGCACCGAGCTTCATGAGCACGATGTCGCGTACCAGCGCTTCGGGCAACTGCGTGTGTTCGCGCAGCGGAAAGGCGACGTTGTCGAACACGCTCATATCGGTGAACAGGGCGCCGAACTGGAACAGCATGCCCATGCGGCGTCGCGCGGCATAGAGCGCATCGGCCCCGAGCTTGCCCACATCCTGGCCGTTCACCAGCACTTCGCCGCGCTGCGCGCGCAACTGGCCGCCGATCAGCCGCAGCACGGTGGTCTTGCCGCCCCCGGAGGCTCCCATCAGCGCCGTCACCTTGCCGCGCGGCACGGAGAACGAGACGCGGTCGAGGATCGCACGCGCCTCGTAGCCGAAGCTGAGGTCGCGGAATTCAACGAGGGAGGTGGTGGTGGTTGGGTCCATGGCAACAGAAAAGCCGGGGCGCCATCAGGCATCCCGGCTCGCGGTTGGCAGCCATGATAAATGAAGCACGGGCCGTGCCCGCGCCCCGAGGCGCGCGCCTAATTCAGACCTAATTCAGCGCGGCAGGTCGCTGAATCCCATCAGGAACTCGTCGACGGAACGCGCCGCCTGGCGCCCTTCGCGGATTGCCCAGACCACCAGCGACTGACCTCGGCGGATATCGCCCGCGGCGAACACCTTGGGCATGTTGGTCGCGTAGCCGCCGATGAAGTCGACACTGGCCTTCGCGTTGCCGCGTGCGTCCTTCTCGACGCCGAAGGCATCGAGCACGTTGGCGACCGGGCTCACGAAGCCCATGGCCAGGAGCACCAGGTCGGCCTTCAGCACTTCTTCGGAGCCGGGGACTTCGACCATCTTGCCGTCCTTCCACTCCACACGGACGGTCTTGAGGCCGGTGAGCTTGCCCTTCTCGCCGATGAACTCCTTGGTCGAGATCGCAAACTCGCGCTCGCAGCCCTCTTCGTGGCTGGAGCTGGTGCGCAGCTTGTAAGGCCAGTAGGGCCAGGTCAGCGGCCGGTTCTCTTCTTCCGGCGGCTGCGGCATCAGTTCGAACTGCGTGACGCTCGCCGCGCCGTGGCGGTTGCTGGTGCCCACGCAGTCGGAGCCGGTGTCGCCGCCGCCGATCACGATCACGTGCTTGCCGGAGGCTGTGATCTGGCCCTTCACCTTGTCGCCGGCGTTGACCTTGTTCTGCTGCGGCAGGAACTCCATCGCGAAATGGATGCCGTCGAGATCGCGGCCCGGCACCGGCAGATCGCGCGACTGCTCGGCGCCGCCAGTCAGGATGACCGCATCGAACTCGCGGTCGAGCTGCTCGGGGGTCACGGTCTCCTTGGCCCAGTTCGTGACCTTGGAGCCCTTGCCGAGGGGGTCTTTCGCAGCACCGACCATCACGCCGGTGCGGAAGACCACGCCTTCCGCCTTCATCTGCTCGACGCGGCGGTCGATATGCACCTTCTCCATCTTGAAGTCGGGAATGCCGTAGCGCAGCAGGCCGCCGATGCGGTCGTTCTTCTCGAACAGCGTCACATCGTGGCCGACGCGCGCCAGTTGCTGCGCGGCGGCCATGCCGGCCGGCCCGGAGCCGACCACCGCGACCTTCTTGCCGGTCTTGTGCTTGGCAGGCCGCGGCGCGACCCATTTCTCTTCCCACGCGCGGTTGATGATCGCGTGCTCGATCGACTTGATGCCCACCGGATCGTCGTTCACGTTGAGCACGCAGGCCGCCTCGCAGGGCGCGGGGCAGATGCGGCCGGTGAACTCCGGGAAGTTGTTGGTCGAATCGAGCACCACGAAGGCGCTCTGCCAGTCGCTCTGATAGACCAGGTCGTTGAAGTCCGGAATGATGTTGTTGACCGGGCAGCCGCTGTTGCAGAAAGGCGTGCCGCAATCCATGCAGCGCGCACCCTGCACCTTGGCCTGGGCCTCGTCGAGACCGACGATGAATTCCTTGTAGTGCTTGATGCGCTCCTTGACGGGCTTGTAGCCCTCCTCGATGCGCTCGTGCTCCATGAAGCCGGTGATTTTTCCCATCGTCTGTCCTTCGGTTTTTCGTTCTCGTTGGCGCTCAGACCGCGGCCACCGGCTTGCTGACCATCGCGTGCGGCTCCATGCCCACGTGCGCGTTGTTGCCGCTGCTCGTGAGCTCGACCTGCCGGTCGTGGATCTCCGCCAGTGCGCGCTTGTATTCGTTCGGGAACACCTTGACGAACTTCGTGCGCGAGACCGCCCAGGTGTCGAGCAGTTCGCGCGCGCGCTTGCTGCCGGTCCAGCGGTGATGGTCTTCCAGCAGCTTCCTGAGCTGCGCCTCGTCGGTCTCGCCGTCGTGCCAGATCTTGCGGTGCACGCTGGCGATCTGCTCGGCCGAGGTCAGCACCTTGTCGAGCGAGACCATCGAGAGGTTGCAGCGCGACGCGAACTGGCCGTCCTCGTCGTAGACGAAGGCAACGCCGCCGCTCATGCCGGCCGCGAAGTTGCGACCGGTCTTGCCGAGCACCGCGACCGTTCCGCCGGTCATGTATTCGCAGCCATGGTCGCCGGTGCCTTCGACCACTGCGGTCGCGCCCGACAGCCGCACCGCGAAGCGCTCGCCCGCCACGCCGCAGAGGTAAGCCTCGCCGGTGGTCGCGCCGTAAAGTGCGGTGTTGCCGACGATGGTGTTGCGGATCGCCTCGCCGCGGAAATCGAGGCTCGGGCGCACCACCACGCGGCCGCCCGAGAGGCCCTTGCCGGTGTAGTCGTTGGCGTCGCCGATCAGGTAGAGCGTGATGCCGCGCGCCAGGAAGGCGCCGAAGGACTGGCCGCCGGTGCCTTCGAGCTGGATGCGGATCGAATCGTCGGGCAACCCTTGCGGGTGCACCTTGGTCAGCGCGCCCGAGAGCATGGCGCCGACCGAGCGATTGACGTTGCGCGCCACCTCGATGAACTGCACCTTCTCGCCTTTCTCGATCGCGGGACGCGATTTCTCGATCAGCTTGTTGTCGAGGCTCTTCGCCAGGCCGTGGTCCTGCGCCTCGACGTGGTAGCGCGGCACGTCGGCCGGCACGTTCGGCTGCGCGAACAGGCGTCTGAAGTCGAGGCCGCGGGCCTTCCAGTGCTCGATGCCCTTCCTGGTGTCGAGCAGGTCGGCACGGCCGATCAGGTCGTCGAACTTGCGCACGCCGAGCTGGGCCATGATCTGGCGCACTTCCTCGGCGACGAAGAAGAAGTAGTTCACCACGTGCTCGGGCTTGCCCGAGAACTTCTTGCGCAGCAGCGGGTCTTGCGTGGCCACGCCGACCGGGCAGGTGTTGAGGTGGCACTTGCGCATCATGATGCAGCCCTCGACCACCAGCGGCGCGGTCGCGAAGCCGAACTCGTCGGCGCCGAGCAAGGCGCCGATGGCGACATCGCGGCCGGTCTTCATCTGGCCGTCGGCCTGCACGCGGATGCGGCCGCGCAGGCGGTTGAGCACCAGCGTCTGCTGGGTTTCGGCCAGGCCGATCTCCCACGGGCTGCCCGCGTGCTTGATCGACGACCACGGCGATGCGCCGGTGCCGCCGTCATGGCCCGCGATCACGACGTGGTCGCTCTTGCACTTGGCGACGCCGGCGGCGATGGTGCCGACGCCGACTTCGCTCACCAGCTTGACGCTCACGCTGGCATGCGGCGCGACATTCTTCAGGTCGTGGATCAGCTGCGCCAGGTCCTCGATCGAGTAGATGTCGTGGTGCGGCGGCGGCGAGATCAGGCCCACGCCCGGCACCGAGTAGCGCAGCTGGCCGATGTAGTTGGAGACCTTGCCGCCGGGCAGCTGGCCGCCTTCGCCCGGCTTGGCGCCCTGCGCCATCTTGATCTGCAGCTGGTCGGCCGACGAGAGGTACTCGGCGGTGACGCCGAAGCGGCCCGAGGCGACCTGCTTGATCTTCGAGCGCAGCGAGTCGCCGTCCTGCAGGGGCAGGTCGACTTCGACGTTGGCCTCGCCGATCACGCTCTTGAGCGTGTCGCCCACCTTGATCGGGATGCCCTTGAGCTCATTGCGGTAGCGCGCCGGGTCCTCGCCGCCCTCGCCGGTGTTGCTCTTGCCGCCGATGCGGTTCATCGCCACCGCGAGCGTCGAATGCGCCTCGGTGCTGATCGAGCCCAACGACATCGCGCCGGTGGCGAAGCGCTTGACGATTTCGCTCGCCGGCTCGACCTCGTCCACGGGAATCGCCTTGGCCGGGTCGATCCTGAACTCGAACAGACCGCGCAGCGTGAGGTGGCGGCGGTTCTGGTCGTTGATGAGCTGCGCGTATTCCTTGTAGGTGCTGAAGTTGTTGGCACGCGTGCTGTGCTGCAGCTTGGCGATGGCGTCCGGCGTCCACATGTGCTCCTCGCCACGCGTGCGCCAGGCGTATTCGCCGCCGGCATCGAGCATGTGCGCGAGCACCGGGTCGTCGCTGAAGGCCGCCTTGTGCATGCGAATCGCCTCCTGCGCGATCTCGAACACGCCGATGCCCTCGACCCGGCTGGCGGTGCCGGTGAAGTACTTGGCGATCGTCTCGCTGTTGAGGCCGATGGCTTCGAACAGCTGCGCGCCGCAGTAGCTCATGTAGGTGCTGACACCCATCTTCGACATGATCTTCGACAGACCTTTGCCGATCGCCTTGACGTAGTTGTAGATCGCCTTGTCGGCGCTCAGGTCGCCGGACAGGTCTTCATGCATTGCGGCCAGCGTTTCCATCGCGAGGTACGGATGCACCGCCTCGGCGCCATAGCCGGCCAGCACGCCGAAGTGATGCACCTCGCGCGCCGAGCCGGTCTCGACCACCAGGCCCGCGGTGGTGCGCAGGCCCTCGCGCACCAGGTACTGGTGGATGGCCGATAGCGCCAGCAATGCGGGGATCGCGATCTGGGTCGGGCTCACCGCGCGGTCGCTCACGATCAGGATGTTGTGGCCGCCCTTGATCGCATCCACCGCCTCGGCGCACAGCGAGGCCAGCTTGGCTTCCACGCCCTCCTCGCCCCAGGCGAGCGGATAGGTGATGTCGAGCGTGTAGCTCTTGAACTTGCCCTGCGTGTACTTGCCGATGTCGCGCAGCTTCGCCATGTCGGCGAAGTCGAGGATCGGCTGGCTCACCTCGAGCCGCATCGGCGGATTGACCTGGTTGATGTCGAGCAGGTTGGGCTTGGGGCCGATGAAGGACACCAGCGACATCACGATGGCCTCGCGGATCGGATCGATCGGCGGATTCGTGACCTGCGCGAACAGTTGCTTGAAGTAGTTGTAGAGCGGCTTGTTCTTGTTGGACAGCACGGCCAGCGGGCTGTCGTTGCCCATAGAGCCGATGCCCTCTTCGCCTGCTGCCGCCATCGGGCTCATCAGGAACTTGATGTCCTCCTGCGTGTAGCCGAAGGCCTGCTGGCGATCGAGCAGCGCGACCTGGCTCACCGGCGACTGCACCGCCTCGGCCTCGACGCTGTCGAGCTTGATGCGCAGGTTCTCGATCCACTGCTTGTAGGGCTTGCTGTTGGCGAGGGTGGCCTTGACCTCCTCGTCGTCGATCATGCGGCCCTGCTCGAGGTCGATCAGGAACATCTTGCCGGGCTGCAGGCGCCACTTGCGCACGATCTTCTGCTCGGGCACGGGCAGCACGCCGGATTCGGAAGCCATGATGACGAGGTCGTCGTCGGTCACGCAGTAGCGCGATGGGCGCAGCCCGTTGCGGTCGAGCGTGGCGCCGATCTGGCGGCCGTCGGTGAAGACGATCGAGGCCGGCCCGTCCCAGGGCTCCAGCATCGCGGCGTGATATTCATAGAAGGCGCGGCGGCGCGTATCCATGGTCGCGTGCTGCTCCCATGGCTCCGGAATCATCATCATCACGGCCTGGCTGATCGGGTAGCCGGCCATCGTGAGCAGCTCGAGGCAGTTGTCGAAGGTCGCGGTATCGGACTGGTCGGCGAAGCTGATCGGGTAGAGCTTCTGCAGATCGGCACCGAGCACCGGCGAGGACATCACGCCTTCGCGCGCCTTCATCCAGTTGTAGTTGCCCTTGACGGTGTTGATCTCGCCGTTGTGGGCGACGTAGCGGTACGGGTGGGCCAGCGGCCACTCGGGGAAGGTGTTGGTCGAGAAGCGCTGGTGCACCAGGCCCAGGGCCGAGACGCAGCGCTTGTCCTGCAGGTCGAGGTAGTAGGTGCCGACCTGGTCGGCCAGCAGCAGGCCCTTGTAGACCACCGTGCGGCTCGACATGCTCGGGACGTAGTACTCCTTGCTGTGCTTGAGCTTCAGGCGCTGGATGCTCGCGCTGGCGGTCTTGCGGATCACATAGAGCTTGCGCTCCAGCGCGTCCTGCACGATCACGTCGTTGCCGCGGCCGATGAAGACCTGGCGCAGCAGCGGCTCCTTCTTGCGCACGGTCGGCGACATCGGCATCTCGCGATTGACCGGCACGTCGCGCCAGCCGAGCAGCACCTGGCCCTCGGCTTTGATGGCGCGCTCCATCTCCTGCTCGCAGGCCTCGCGGGAGGCGTGCTCCTTGGGCAGGAAGATCATGCCGACGCCGTATTCGCCGGGCGGCGGCAGCGTGACGCCCTGCTTGGCCATTTCCTCGCGGTACAGCAAATCGGGCAGCTGGATCAGGATGCCGGCGCCGTCGCCCATCAGCTTGTCAGCGCCCACTGCGCCGCGATGGTCCAGATTCTCGAGAATCTTCAAGCCCTGCAGCACGATGGCATGGCTTTTTTCGCCCTTGATGTGGGCGACGAAGCCGACGCCGCAGGCGTCGTGCTCATCGGCACCGGAGTAAAGACCGTGTTGTTGGAGATGCTCGATCTCGGCAGCCGTCGTCATGGGCGTGCTCCTTCAGTTTTTTCGCAGGGAAAACGAGCATATTGCGTTGCACAAATAATGCCAAACATTTTTTTGGGGGTCAGATTCCAATTAAATCTCGAGTCGAAAGGTCGGGATTTAATAGGGGACATATCATGATTGATAGCAATAAGTCCCCGCTCCATGCGACCTTCGCCGTTTCTTGCTCAGCTTCGAGGAGACGGCCGGCGCCCTGGACGCGCCTTGAGCACCCGCCTGGGCGTGGCTTTTTGTAACGACTCCAGAAAGCCCCGATCTCCCGCAGCCCAGCCGTGCAGCGTGGCCTCGGTCAATACCGCTTGATCCGCAGCCGGGATGCCGGCGCGCACCAAATCGGCATATGCGGCTTCGCGGGCGAAGGGCGTGTTGCCCAGCGTCCAATAGAGCGGATGCGGCGTCAGCAATTTGTCGTGGCGCAGGCCGGCGTAGTGGGCATGACTCGACCACGGGTAGTCGCGCGCTTCCGTGGCGATGCCCGCGCGCACCGGATTCAGGTCGATATAGGCCATGCAGGCCAGCAGGTAGCGGTCGGTCTGGATCAGCGTGGACTTGTAGCGCCCTTCCCACAAGGTGCCGCTGCGCCCGTGCCGGTCGTTGAAATAGCGCACATAGCGCCGGCCGACCGCCTGCATCCACTGCGGCAGCCCGTCGGCCGTCGACGGTGTGGCGAGCAGGTGGAAGTGGTTGTCCATCAGCACGTAGGCGTGCAAGGCAATGCCGAAGCGCGCGGCATTCTCGCCCAGCAGGCTCAGCAGCATTTCCCGGTCGGCACGATCGATGAAGATGATTTGGCGGTTGTTCCCACGCTGGATCACGTGGTGCGGCTGGTCGGCCAGCGTGAGGCGGGGCAGGCGGGCCATGGCGCGTGCTCAGCGCATCGATCAGGGCAGGCGGAAACGCGTCGCCAGCAGGGACTCGAGACCGAACTGCGCCAGCAGCTCTCGCAACCGTGCCGCGGCGCTCGCTTTGCGCTGGCCGGTATGGCGCGCGATGATCAACTCGTTTTTCATGCTGTGCTCCCAGCCGACCAGTTCCGTCACCGTGACCTGGTAGCCGTTCGCCTCCAGATAGAGGCAGCGCAGCACGTTGGTGAGTTGGCTGCCGATTTCGCGCGTGTGCAACGGATGGCGCCAGAGTTCGGCCAAGGGTGTGCGCGAGAGCGCCAGCGCCTTGGTCTGCCGCAGGCAGGCGGCCACCTCGGCCTGGCAGCAGGGCACCAGCACCATGAAACGCGCGTCTTTCGCGAGGCCGAAGGCGATAGCGTCGTCGGTGGCGGTGTCGCAGGCATGCAGCGCGGTCACGATATCGATTTGCGCCGGCAGTTCGCTGGCGGCTGCGGATTCGGCCACGGTGAGATTGAGGAAGGACATGCGCTCGAAGCCGAGCCGCGCAGCCAGCGCGCGCGAGCGCTCGACAAGTTCGGCCCGGGTCTCGATGCCGTACACATGGCCGCCGTCGCGCTGGCTGAAGAACAAGTCGTAGATGATGAAGCCGAGATAGGACTTGCCGGCGCCATGATCGGCCAGCGTGGCCTGGGCGCCCTCACCAGGTAGTTCGCGCAGCAGCTTCTCGATGAACTGGAACAGGTGATAGACCTGCTTGAGCTTGCGGCGCGAATCCTGGTTGAGCCGGCCCTCGCGCGTGAGGATGTGCAGCTCCTTCAGCAGCTCGACCGACTGGCCCGGCCGCAACTCGCTCTGCAGTTCGGTATCAGCCTTCGAGGCACGCGCGGCGGTCTTGCTCATCGGCGCGCTCCGCTCGGGCCGACACCCAGCGCCTCCCAGCCTGCAGCGCCGAGCGCTTCGAGGGTCTGGATGTTGCGCCCGAAGATGGCCTCGGCGTCGGGGAAGGCCTCGACGGCGCGGCTCACGCTGTCTTCGCGCAGCAGGTGCAGCGTGGGATAGGGCGCGCGGTTGCTCGCGTTGCTGACGTCGTCGGCCTCCGTGCCGGCGAACTGGTAGTGCGGATGGAAACTCGCCAGTTGGAACTGACCGTCGAAACCCGCGCGCGCGAGCCGGCGCTCGGCGCGCGCCACGAAATCGTTGAAATCCAGAAAGTCGGCCAAGGTGTTCGGTGCGATCAAAAGTGTGGTGTCGCGCTCGGCGGGATCGCGGGCTGCGAGCTCGTGCGCTTCATGGAGCAGCGCGTCGATCAGGTCGGCGTCTTCACCCGGCAGATAGACGGCGTAGTGAATCTGCCCCCGCACGTGCACCGCCTTCGCGAACGGGCACAGGTTGAGTCCGATCACCGCGCGCTCGAGCCAGCGCTGCGTATCGGCCTCTGCCTGGGCTGCCGAAATTGTGGCACCGGTGTTCATGCCGTGCCTGCGCGGGGACTTGAAGGCGCTACGCGAGCCGCCAGTGCCAAACCCGCCAGCGAGCAAGCCAGGGTCACCGTCCAGGTCCATTGCCAGCCACCGACCCGGTGCGCGATCCAGGCCACCACCGGTGGCGCGATGAACTGGCCGAGCGAGGATGCCTGCTGCATCATTCCCACCGTCGTCGACACGGTCGACGGGCCCGGCGCCAGCCGGACGGCGAGCATGAAAAGCGTGGCCGGCACCACGCCGCCGCCGAGCGAGAACATGCAGATCGCGAGATAGCGCAAGGCGGGCGGCAGGCTGGCGGCATCGGCGGCCTGCCCGAGCTGCGCAAAGGCCGCGACGCTGCCGAGCGCCATCACGACGAAGCCCCCGCGCAGCAAGCGCTCGGGTGCAATCCCATGCTGCAGGAATCGCCCGCCGGCAATGTTGCCGACGATGTTCATCGCTGCCGCGAGCGCGGTCAACGCCGCGCTCCAACCATCCGGAACGCCGGCCTTGGCGTAGATGGCGGGCAGGAAGCCGATCACCGCCATCCATTGCGAGGAGTACACCGCAAACGCCAACGCGAGCGTCCAGGGTCCGCCCGCACGCACGGTATCGAGCAGGCGTGCCGACCAGTTCTCGGGCGAAACGGCGCCAGGCGCGGCCGGGCGCTTCTTGTCTGCCGGCACGCCCAGGGCAACCCACGCGGCCGCAGCGGCAGAAACCACCGACAGCGCCCACCACCAGCCCGGCCAGCCCACCCATGCGATCAGCCCGGGCCCAAGCAAGAGCGCCAGCGCGACGCCAAGCGGCATGTAGGCGCCCCACAGGCCCAGCGCTGCCTTCTCGGTGCTCGGTTGCGACATGACGCGGACCAGGCCGGGGCCGGGCATTACGACCAGGAGGAAACCGACGCCTTCGAGCGCACGCAATGCCAGCAGCAGGTGGACGACATTCGCGCCACCCTCGCCCGAGCTTCCGACCAGCCCGCCGAGCACGCTCGCACCGGTGATCACGGTCAGGCCTGCGAGCATGCTGCGGCGCAGGCCGATCGTGTCCGCCGCCAACCCGACCACGAGGCCGAGGGTCATGCCGGCAACCTGCACCAGCGAGAGCAGGAAGCCTGCCTCGACCAGCCCGATGCCGAGCGAGGCCTGCAGGGCCGGAACGGCCGGCGGCAGCTTGCCCAGGTGCAAGGCCGCCGCGACGCCAGCCACGACCACGGCGAGCGCAGGGACGGGAATGCGCGCATGCGCCTTGCCGCTGCTCATTCGGTCCACCGCCGCCCTGTAAGGCGCTCGTGTTCCCGCATCGCGAAGCGATCGGTCATGCCGGCGATGTAGTCCGCCACCGCGCGATGCCGATCGGTGCGCTGCGCATAAGAGGTCGGCATCTCCTCCGCGCCGGCCAGATAGGCCGCGAACAGCTCGCGCACGACCTGCTGCGCCCGGTCGGTGGTCTGCGTGACGCGCGGGTGCCGGTAGAGATTGCGAAACAGGAACTGCTTGAGCTCGGCGGATTGCGCGCGCATGGTCTCGCTGAAGAGCACCAGCGGCCCGGCCTGCCGTGCGGCATCGGCATCGGCCGGTGCGGCCACCTCGAGCGCAGCGCGCGTTGCATCGATCACGTCATAGACCTGCGCGCTCAGCATCCGGCGGATCGCCTCATAGAGAACTCGCCTTCCTTGCAGCTGCGGATGCTCGGCCAGCGCCTCGCGACGATAGCGATCGAAGAGGCCGACCTCGCTCACGCGTTCGATGCTGATCAGCCCCGACCTCACGCCGTCGTCGATGTCGTGGGCGTTGTAGGCGATCTCGTCCGCCAGGTTGCAGAGTTGCGCTTCGAGGCTCGGCTGGGTGCCGTCGCAGAAACGCCGCGCCACGCCGCCCGGCTCGCTCGCCTCGATGCGCTGCGCATTCGCGCGCGAGCAGTGCTTGAGGATGCCCTCGCGTGTCTCGAAGCTCAGGTTGAGGCCGTCGTACTGCGGATAGCGGTGCTCGAGTTCGTCCACCACACGCAGGCTCTGCAGGTTGTGCTCGAAACCGCCGTGCTCCGCCATGCAGGCATTGAGCGCATCCTGCCCGGCATGACCGAAAGGCGTGTGGCCGAGGTCGTGCGCCAGCGCGATGGCTTCCACCAGGTCTTCGTTGAGCCGCAGCGCGCGGGCGATCGAACGCCCGAGCTGCGCGACCTCGAGCGAATGGGTCAAGCGGGTGCGAAAGAGGTCGCCCTCGTGATTCAGGAACACCTGGGTCTTGTAGACCAGCCGGCGGAACGCGGTCGAGTGCACGATGCGGTCGCGGTCGCGCTGAAAGGCATCGCGCGTCGGCGCCGGCAGCTCGGGATAGCGCCGGCCGCGCGAACGCGCCGGATCGCTGGCGTGGCGTGCCAGCTTCATCGCGAAGGCTCCGGATTCAGGCTGCGCAGCATTGCGCCAGCACCTCGCGCACCATCGCGTCGGGAGCGCTGCGCATGACGGCCGAACCGGGCTTGTCGATCACGACGAAGCGGATCTCGCCGGCCTCCGATTTCTTGTCGATGCGCATCAGTTCGAGATAGCGCTCTGCGCCGAGCACCGGCGCAACCACGGGCAGGCCCGCGCGCTCGATCAAGGCGGTGAGACGCTGCACGAAGGCGCTGTCGACGCCGCCCAGCCGCTGCGACAGGTGCGCGGCCAGCACCATGCCGCAGCCGACCGCTTCGCCATGCAGCCACTTGCCGTAGCCCAGACCCGACTCGATCGCGTGCCCGAAGGTGTGGCCGAAATTGAGGATCGCCCGCAGGCCGGTCTCCCGCTCGTCCTGCCCCACGACGGCGGCCTTGATCTCGCAGCTGCGCTTGACGGCATAGGCCAGCGCGGCCGGCTCCCGGGCCATCAGCGCATCGATGTTCGACTCGATCCAATCGAAGAAGCGCATGTCGTAGATGGGGCCGTATTTGATGACCTCGGCCAGGCCGGCGCCGAGTTCGCGCGGCGGCAGCGTACCGAGCGTGGAGAGATCGCACAGCACGAGTTGCGGCTGGTAGAAGGCGCCGATCATGTTCTTGCCGAGCGGGTGGTTGATCGCGGTCTTGCCGCCCACCGACGAGTCGACTTGGGCCAGCAAGGTGGTCGGCACCTGTACGAAGGGCACGCCGCGCATATAGCTCGCTGCGGCAAAGCCGGTCATGTCGCCCACCACGCCGCCGCCGAGCGCGAAGAGCACCGTCTTGCGGTCACAGCCGTGGCCGAGCAGCGCATCGAAGATCAGGTTCAAGGTCTGCCAGTCCTTGTGCGCTTCGCCATCGGGCAGCTCGAGCACGTGCACGGCGCGAAATCGGTCAGCGAGCGCCCGGCGCCAGGCGGCCGCATAGAGCGGCCCGACGGTGGTGTTGGTCACGATCAGCGCCGTGGCGGCCGCGGGCACGGCGGCCAGATTGTTCGGTTCGCCGAGCAGGTCGGCGCCGATCAGGATCGGATAACTGCGTTCGCCAAGCTGGATCTCGACGCATTCGGGGGAGGCGGACACTCGCATGGCCCGAGTTTAGGCGCATGCCGGAAGGGCCCGCCTCAGTCGCGCCGATCGCTCCCGCCGTCGGAGGGGGCCGCACCGGCAAGTTCGAGCTGCATCACGATGATGTTCACCAGCATCGCGACCGTCGGCCGTCCGGTCTCGACCACGTCATGGGCCGTTTCGCGATAGAGCGGGTCGCGGGCGCCATACAGCTCATGCAGGCGGCCCAGTGGATCGGCCACCTGCAGCAAGGGGCGCTTCACGTCGTGGCGCAGCCGTCGGAACAGATCTTCCGGCGAGGATCGCAGATAGATCACGTGGAAGTGCGCGCGCAACTGGATCCGGTTGGCCTCCCGCAGTACGGCGCCGCCGCCGGTCGCCACGACGCCATGGGCCGTCGCCGCGAGATCGGCGATCACGGCCTCTTCGACATTGCGAAAGTTTTCCTCACCCTCGCGCTCGAAATAGTCGCGAATGGAGCATCCGACGCGGCGCTCGACGACCTCATCGGTGTCGATGAAGGGAATCTGCAGGCGTTGCCCGAGGCGCCTGCCCACCGCAGATTTCCCGGCGCCGGGCAAACCGACGAGTGCGACCGCCACGCGGTGCTATGAACGCCCGCGCACTCAGCGCGCGGCGTTGCGGTCGGTAATCATCTTCGGGGTGATAAAGACGAGCATTTCGGTCTTGTTGGCAACGCGATTGCGCGTACGGAACAGCGCCCCGAGATAGGGCACTTCACCGAGCACCGGCACGCGCGATTCATCGTTGGTTTCGGTGAGCTCGAAGATACCACCGATGACCACCGTGCCGCCGTTCTCGACCAGCACTTCGGTCTGCACGTGCTTGGTATTGATCGCGAAGCCGGCCGTGGTGGCCTGGCCGACCGTGTCCTTGTTGACGTCGAGCGTCAGGATGATGTTGCCCTCGGGCGTGATCTGCGGCGTGACCTCGAGCTTGAGGTTGGCCTTGCGGAACGCGATCGAGGTCGCGCCGCTGGATGTGGCAACCTGGTAGGGAAGCTCGGTGCCCTGCTCGATCAATGCCTTGGTCTGGTCGGCCGTCACCACGCGCGGGCTCGACACCACCTTGCCCTTGCCGTCGGCTTCGAGCGCCGAGATTTCCAGGTTCAGCATCCGCGAGAAGCTGGAATTGAAGAGCGAGATCGCGAAGGTGCCCGGCGCATTGCCGTTGCCGGAAACGCCGGTCGAAGGCAGGTTGACGAAATTCGAATTGGTGAAGCTCGTGAGCGCGCTGCCCGGAGTGGTTGCCGTGGCAGCCGTGACCACGGGGATCGCGCCGATGTTGCCGAAGATCGGACGGCCGCTGTTCGAGCCCACCGTGCCGCCAGCCACACCGCCGCCCAGCCGCACACCCAAGGACTTGCCGAAGGTGTCGGAGGCTTCGACGATGCGGGCCTCGATCAGCACCTGGCGCACCGGCACGTCGAGCTTCTGGATCAGCTCGGCGACCTGCGCGAGGCGCGAGGGAATGTCAGACACGAAGAGCTGGTTGGTACGCGATTCGGCGATCACGCTGCCGCGCGGACTCAGGATGCGCGTCGTCGTGCCCGAGCCGCCACCACCGCCGCTGGAGGCACCCGTGCCTGTCAGGCCCTGGGCAATCGCAATGGCCTTGGTGTAGTTCAGCTGGAAGGACTGGGTACGAAGCGGCTCCAGGTTCTGAATGGCGGCCTGGGCTTCGAATTCGAGCTTTTCCTTGGCGTTGATTTCGTCCTTGGGCGCAATCCACAGCACGCTGCCGTTCTTGCGCATGCCCAGGTTCTTCGCCTGCATGATGATGTCCAGCGCCTGGTCCCAGGGCACATCCTTCAGGCGCAGCGTGAGCGCGCCGGTCACCGAATCCGAGGTCACGATGTTGAAGTTCGTGAAGTCGGCGATCACCTGCAAGAGCGAGCGGATCTCGATGTTCTGGAAGTTCAGCGACAGCTTCTCGCCGCTGTAGCCGACGCCCTGCGTGAGCTTGGTCGGGTCGACCTTGCGCGGACGCACTTCGACGACGAACTGGTTCTCGCTCTGGTAGGCGCTGTGCTCCCAGTCGCCCTTGGGCTCGATGGTCATGCGCACGCGATCACCGGACTGCTGCGTGGTCACCAGCTGGACGGGCGTGCCGAAATCCGAGACGTCCAGGCGGCGGCGCAGGCCCTCCGGCAGGGTCGACTTGGTGAACTCCACCACCAGGTTCTTGCCCTGCTGGCGAATGTCGACGCCCACCTGGTTGTTGGCCAGGTCGACGATCACGCGGCCGGTGTTGTCCGAGCCCAGGCGGAAGTCGACGTCGCGCAAGGGCAAGGTGTCGCGGTTGCGGTTTTCTGCGAATGCCGAAGGCGCCGAAGCAACCAACGCGGCGCCCGGAACGGGCTCCAGCGAAATCAGCAGCGACTTGCCCTGGACCTCGGCCTTGTACGCGGTCGCCTGCTTCAGGTTGAGCACCAGGCGCGTGCGTTCACCGGCCTGGACCACGTTGACCGAGCGCAGATTGCCTTGATTGACGTCGATGGCCGAACGGCCGATGGCGTTCGTCACGCCTGGGAAGTCGAGCGCGATGCGCGCCGGCGTCTGGATCGCAAAGCCCGTCGGCACCGCGGCAAGCGGCTGCGTCAGGTCGACCCGAATGACTTCCGCGCCCGATTGCATCGAGCTGGTGACGGATTCGATGGCGTTTTGCGCCTGGGCCATCGCGACTGCACCGAGCGCAAACAGGCTCACGCCGGCAGCGCGCAGCCACTGCGCGAACATTGATTTCTTGGAATTCATTTCGACCTCTCTTGCAACTGCAGCGTCGCCACGCGTTCAATCCATTCACCGGCGGCGTCCTGCACGATTTCACGCAAGCCGAGTTCGGTTTCGCTGATACGGGTAATGCGCCCGTAGTTGAGTCCCAGATAGTTGCCGACCCGTACCTGGTACAGCAGCTTGTCGACGGTGACCAGCGCCACCGGCTGGCCACTGCGGTTCATGCTGCCCACCATGGCCATCGAATCGAGCGGGAAAGCCTCGAGGGCTTCCTTGCGGCGAGCCAGTTCGGGCGCAATGAGCCCCGATGTACTCGGCTGGTTCGACTCACGACGCAGCGCTTGCGTCAACTTCTGTATGTTGAAGGGCTCGAAGGCGCTCGCCTCGGTGTATGCCTGTGGCGTGAACTTCTTCGGCTCCGTGATGGGAGGCACCGTGGGTCGCACCTGCGCCCTCTGCTCCGCCATCCAGCGCTGAAGGTCCTCCTGCTCCGACCCGATGCAACCGCTCAGGCCGACAGCCGCAAGGCCGAGCCATAGAAAACCGAGCGTTCTCATTTCTTTTTTGCCCCCGCCGCGGCGCGTTTCTGGGCCGCCTGCTCTTCGTCATCCAGGTAGCGGAAGGTCCGCGCCGTGGCATCCATGGTCAGCACACCATCCTTTTGCGGCGTCACCGACAGGTTGTTCAAGGTCACGATACGGGAAAGATTGGCGACGTCCGCGGCAAAAGCACCCATGTCGTGATAGCGCCCGGTAACGCGCACGGCGATCGGCAACTCGGCGTAGTAGTCCTTCACCGAAATCTGCCCCGGACGGAACAGTTCGAACTGGAGGCTGCGACCCAGCCCGGCCTGGTTGATGTCGGAGAGCAATGCGTCCATCTCTGCCTTGCTCGGCAACTGCTTCTCGAGCAGGGTCACGTACTGCTGCACCTGCTCGCGCTGCTTCTTCAGCAAGTCGAGATTGGCGGCCTGCGCAACCTTCTTTTGGTAGTCGACCTTGAGGGTGACTTCCTTGGCCCGCTCGGCTTCGAGCTCGTCGTTCGAATTGGTGAGCCACATGAACCACAGCGCGACCAGCACCAGGGCCGTGACGGCAACGCACAAGGCGTAGCGCGGCACCGCTGGCCAGACGGATGGATCATTCGGATTGAGGCCCCTGAACTGGTCGCCGAAGCGCTGCGCGGCGGCAGCAATGTCGATCTTCTGGGAAGCGCGCGATGTTGCCATGATGACGCCTATCCCTTGACTGCGGCGGAGGCCGCCGTGGCCGCGCCGGCCGCAGCTTTTTGAGCATCCGTGGGCCGCTTGAGGCCGATGCGCATGGTGAAGTTCGCAACCCGCCGCTGGTCACGCGGACTGAGATTGACGCTTGCGGAAGTGATTTCGACCAGCTCCGGCTTGACCAGCCACGGACTGTTGTTGCCGAGGTTCCGAAGCAGCTCCGACACGCGCTCGTTGGACTGCGCCATGCCCTGCAGCGTGACGGTCTGGTTGTCCTGTTTCATGCTCGTCAAATAGACGCCGTCCGGCAGTTGACGAACGAGTTCATTGAGCAGATGCACCGGCAGATTCCGATCGCCCTGCAAGTCCTCGACCGCCTGTTGCCGCGCGCGCAGGGCCGCAATTTCGGCTTGCAAGGTCGAGATCTCCTTGATCTCCGATTCGAGCTTCTTGATCTCGGCCTGCAGGAAGCTGTTTTTCCCTTGCTGGCTGGAGATCTGGGCCTGGTACCAGAGGAATGCCGCACCTGCGATCAGGCAGCCCAGCACGGCCGATGCACCCAAGGTCGCATAGAACGCCTCTCGCCTGCGCTTGCGCGAGGCTTCCCTGTGCGGAAGCAGATTGATCAGGATCACTGCAGAAACCTCCGCATCGCCAGGCCGCACGATGTCAGATAGGACGGCGCTTCGCGACGCACCTTCTTCTCACGAATTCCACTGCCGATCTCCATCCCGTCGAAGGGGTTGACGAGCGAGCAGGCGAACGAGGTCTGGCGCGTCACGGCGCTGGTCAGCCCCGGGAGCGATGCCGAACCGCCCGCCAGCAACACATAGTCGACGCGATTGTGCGGCGTGCTGGTGAAGAAGAACTGCAGCGCCCTGGCGATCTCCTGGGCAATGCTCGCCACGAAAGGCTTCAGCACACCCGAACCGTAGTCATCGGGTAGATCGCCGCTGCGCTTCTTGGCCTCCGCCTCTTCCGCCGAAAAACCGTACTGCCGAACTATGAGCTGCGTGAGCTGCGCGCCGCCGAAGGCCTGGTCGCGGTCGTAAAGCACTTCCTGGTTGCGCAGGACCTGCATGCTCGTGGTGAAGGCTCCCACCTCGAACAGCGCGACCACGGCATCATGGCCCTGGCCGGGGAGCTGCTCGATGAGCCGCGCCGTCGCCAATCGCGATGCATAAGACTCGACATCGAGAATCATGGCCTTCAGGCCCGCCGCCTCGGCCAGGCCTTGGCGGTCCTGCACCTTTTCCTTGCGCGATGCGGCGATCAGGACTTCGACGTCCCCCGCCGAACTGGCGCTTTGCCCGATGACACAAAAGTCCAGGCTCACTTCATCCAAAGAGAAGGGAATGTATTGATTGGCTTCGGACTCGACCTGAATCTCGAGTTCCTGCTCGCTCATGCCGCCCGGCAGAACGATCTTCTTGGTGATGACAGCCGAAGGCGGCAGCGCCAGCGCAGCGTTCTTCGTGCGGGTACCGCTCTTGCGGACGACGCGCCGAACCGCTTCGGCAACCTCGTCGAATTTTTCGACATTGCCGTCGGTGATCCACCCGCGTTCCAGGGGTTCGATCGCGCAACGCTCCAAAACGAGCTTGCCGCTGGCATCGCGACCCAATTCGACCAGCTTGACGCTGGACGAGCTGACGTCCAACCCAAGCAAGGGCGCTGGCTGGCGGCGAAATAACGATCCCAAAGCAGTCAAGTTCGATCCCATCCGTTTGTAACGATTGGAAATATTTGCATGTGGTTGCATGCTAGCAGGAGGTGCACGGGCGACCAAGCGGCGAACCCTCACTCCAATGCCAAGCGTTGTCAAAAGGGGACGTAACAGTTCGGTTCTGCAACTTTGGTCACAAATGCGAGTACTTGGGTTTTATGTGGAGCTCAGAGGCCGTCTGGAAGGACCGCCTTTTTATAATGAGCACTGACTTCCACTCCCTTCATGCCCGAAAAATTTCGCCCCGACGGGGCCGCCAAAAAACCCAGCCCCCAACGCCCGGCCTTGCTCTCGTGGCTCATGCGCATCGTGCTGTGGGGGATGGGCATCGCCGCGGCCGGGGCGATAGCCCTGGTCTGCGTGATCGCCGTCGCCCTGGCGGTCGCCTATCCGAACCTGCCGGACATTTCCGAACTCGCCGACTACCGCCCCAAGCTGCCGCTGCGGGTCTTCTCTTCTGAAGGCATCCTGATCGGCGAATTCGGCGAGGAGCGCCGCAACCTGACGCCGATCGCCACGATCCCGAAGGTGATGAAGGATGCCGTGCTGGCCGCGGAAGATGCGCGCTTCTACGATCACGGCGGTGTCGACTACAAGGGACTGGTCCGCGCCGGCCTGGCCAACATGAATCGCGTGAAGAGCCAGGGCGCCTCGACCATCACGATGCAGGTGGCGCGCAATGTCTACCTGAGCTCGGAAAAGACGCTGACCCGCAAGATCTACGAGGTGCTGCTGACCTTCAAGCTCGAGCACCTGCTATCCAAGGACCAGATTTTCGAGATCTATCTGAACCAGATCTATCTCGGCAACCGGGCTTATGGCTTTGCTGCGGCATCCGAAGCCTATTTCGGCAAGCCTCTCAAGGACATCACGATCGCCCAGGCGGCCATGCTGGCCGGCCTGCCGAAGGCACCGGGCGCCAACAATCCGATCAATAACCCTTCGCGTGCGCGAGGGCGCCAGCTCTATGTGATCGACCGCATGCAGGAAGCCGGCTTCATCACGGCCGAACAGGCAGCGGAAGCCAAGAAGGAAGAGCTGCACCTGCGCGACGCTGCGGACCCGACCCGGCTTCATGCCGAGTATGTGGCCGAAACCGTGCGCCAGCTGATGTACGCGCAGTACGGCGACAGCACCTACACACGGGGCCTCAAGGTCTACACGACTCTGGTGGCCAGCGACCAGGCGGCTGCATATCGCTCCCTCCGCAAGGGCATCATGGATTACGAGCGCCGCCAGATCTATCGCGGCCCCGAGAAGTTCGTCGACCTGCCGACGGATCCCAAGGAACTCGATGAGGCGGTCGACGATGCGCTGGCCGAGCACCCGGACAACGGCGATGTGATGTCGGCCGTCGTGCTCAAGGCCAATGCCAAGGAGATCAACGCCGTGCGGGGCAACGGCGACACGCTGCAGATCGTCGGCGAAGGTCTGCGGCCCGCCCAGTCGGGGCTGTCGGACAAGGCTCCGCCCAACATCAAGATTCGCCGCGGCGCAGTGATCCGCGTTGCCAAGACGCCGAAGAACACATGGGAGATCACCCAGCTGCCCGAAGTCGAGGGCGCCTTCATCGCCCTCGATCCGCGCGACGGCGCGGTCAAGGCCATGGTGGGCGGCTTCGACTTCGACAAGAACAAGTTCAACCACGTGACGCAGGCCTGGCGCCAGCCGGGGTCGAGCTTCAAGCCCTTCATCTATTCGGCCGCGCTCGAAAAGGGCTTTACGCCCGGCACGGTCGTCAACGATGCACCGCTCTTCTTCGATGCCGGCACCACCGGCGGCCAGCCGTGGGAGCCGAAGAACTACGACGGCACTTTCGAAGGTCCGATGTCGCTTCGCCGAGCACTTGCGAAGTCCAAGAACATGGTTTCGATCCGTGTGCTGCAATCGATCGGCACGCGCTATGCGCAGGACTGGGTCAGCAATTTCGGCTTCGAGCGCGAGAAGCATCCCGCCTACCTGCCGATGGCGCTGGGCGCTGGATCGGTGACGCCGATGCAGATGGCGACCGCCTATTCGGTGTTTGCCAATGGCGGCTACCGCGTCAATCCCTACCTCGTCACGCGCATCACCGATCACAAGGACAAGGTCCTGGTCGAAACGCAGCCCCCTCTGCTCAACGAAACCATGCGCGCGATTCCGCAGCGCAATGCCTTCATCATGGACAGCCTGTTGCAGGAAGTGGCACGCACCGGCACCGCCGCCAAGGCGCAGGCCATGCTGAAGCGACCCGACGTCTATGGCAAGACCGGCACCACCAACGATTCGCTGGACGCCTGGTTCGCAGGCTTCCAGCCCACCATGGCCGCGGTCTCCTGGATGGGATACGACACGCCGCGCAAGCTCGGCGATCGTGAAACCGGTGGCGGCCTGAGCCTGCCCATCTGGATCAGCTACATGGAAACTGCCATCAAGGGCGTGCCGGTGACCGAACTGAACACGCCGCCGGCCGGCGTGGTCAACGTCGGCGGCGAGTGGTACTACGACGATTACGCGCCGGGCCGTGGCGTCGCGAGCCTGGGCGTCGAGGCCGGGCCGACGCCGCCGGCCGAGGCGATCTCCGGCGTGCCCGTCAGTCCGACACCGCCGCCGGAAGAGCGCAACCGCATCCTCGATCTGTTCCGCAACTGATCGTCAGCCGGCCACGAACTGCAAGGGCTGACCGGCTTGCGAAGTCGCTTCGCGCGACAGGTTGCCGAAAAGTTCCTCGCCGGTCTTGGTGTCGACCCATGCCCGGCCATCATGCCTGTAGTGGTAGCCACCCGAGCGCGCCGCCAGCCATATCTCCTGCAAAGGCTTCTGCAGGTTGACGATCAGCTGGCTGCCGTTGCGAAAGGTGATCGTGATCATGCCGCCCACGCGCTGGTTGTCGATATCGGCATCGGTCGTGTCGTTGATGCGATCGCAGCTGCGCTCGATGGCGGCCAGCGCCGCTTCCGCGCGGTCCATGTATTCGGGCTCGGTCATTACAATTTCACCATGTTGAATGTTCGTCAAATTCTAGTGAGCGCGATTGGCCTCGCAATCGTTGGGGTCGCGTTGACCGCCTGCGGCCAGAAGGGCCCGCTCTATCTTCCGACCGATCCGGCGGCAAAGAATCGTGCCACCTTGCCCGGCTTGCTGATTCCCGAATCGTCGCGCAACGAGCCGGCCAACGCACCCGCGAGCAGTGCGCCGGCAACGACGGAGGGATCGAAGTGAGCACCGCCGGTCGCCTTCCGGGACATCCCCACATCGCACGCAAGAACGCAACCCTGCACGTCGAAGGCGTGCCGCTCTCGGCCCTGGCGCGCGAGCATGGCACGCCGCTGTTCGTCTACTCGAAGCAGTGGATGCTCGATGCGCTGGGCGCCTATCAGCGTGGCTTCGAAGGCCGCGACGCATGGGTCTGCTACGCCATCAAGGCCAATTCCTCGCTGGGCGTCTTGCGCGTCTTCGCCGAAGCGGGTTGCGGATTCGACATCGTCTCCGGCGGCGAACTCGCACGCGTGCTTGCAGCGGGCGCCGATCCCGCCAAGGTGATCTTCTCCGGCGTCGGCAAGACGAAGAGCGAGATGCGGCAGGCGCTCGCAGCCGGCATCGGCTGCTTCAACGTGGAAAGCGAAGCCGAGATCGACGTGCTCAACGCCGTCGCGCTGGAAGAAGGCCGGCCCGCCTCGATCAGCGTGCGCATCAATCCCAACGTCGATCCGAAGACACATCCCTACATCTCGACCGGCCTGAAGGGCAACAAGTTCGGCGTGGCGCACGACCGTGCAGTCGCGATCTATCAGCATGCCGCGTCGCTCCCAGGTCTTCGGGTGGTGGGCATCGACTGTCACATCGGCTCGCAGATCACGGAGGCTTCGCCGTATCTCGAAGCGCTGGAACGGGTGCTCGACCTGGTCGAGGCGATCGAGAAGACCGGCATCGTGCTGCACCACCTCGACTTCGGCGGCGGACTGGGCATCGACTACAACGGCGACACTCCGCCCGCAGCCGATGCGCTATGGCGGCAGCTGCTCGCGCGCCTCGATGCACGGGGCTTCGGGCGGCGCCGGCTGATCGTCGAACCGGGGCGTTCGCTGGTCGGAAACGCGGGCGTTTGCGTGACGGAAGTCCTCTACACCAAGCCCGGCGCGGAAAAGAACTTCTGCATCGTCGATGCGGCAATGAACGATCTGCCGCGCCCTGCGATGTACCAGGCCTTTCACCGCATCGTTCCGGTGGTCGAGCGCCAGGGCGAGGCTGTCACCTACGACGTCGTGGGCCCGGTCTGCGAAAGCGGCGACTGGATCGGCCGCGACCGCGCGCTCACGGTGGAGGCCGGCGAGCTGCTGGCTGTGCTTTCGGCCGGCGCCTATTCCATGGCCATGGCGAGCAACTACAACACGCGCGGCCGGGCCGCCGAGGTGCTGGTCAGCGGCGAACGCGCAAACTTGATACGTCGGCGCGAGACCATCGAAGACCAGCTGCGCAGCGAGCGGCTTGGCGACTGATCAAGCGCTGCGTTGCGCGCGTGCCACCGGCGCCGGGCGCGGTTGCTGCTGCGCCCTTTTCTTGTTCGCGAAGTTCCAGACGCGCCAGCCCAGCAGCACCGCGACGATCGCCGCATAGACGAACACTTCGGCAAAGTCGTTCTTGCCCGCGCGCATCCAGAAGAAGTGCAACAGGCCCAGTCCCGCGATCACGTAGACCAGCCTGTGCAGCGCCTGCCAGCGCTTCGCACCCAATGCCTTGATGGCGCGGTTGAACGAGGTCGCGGCCAGCGGCGTGAGCAGCACGAAGGCCGTGAAGCCCACCAGGATGAACGGCCGTTTCGCGATGTCCTTGGCGATTTCCGGAATGTCGAAGCCCATGTCGAACAAGCTGTAGCTCAGCAGATGGACGACGACGTAGAAGTAGGCGAACAAGCCCAGCATGCGGCGAAAGCGCGCCAGCGCATTGGCCTTGGCGATCACCCGCAGCGGCGTGACGGCGAGCACGATGCAGATGAAGCGCAGGGTCCAGTCGCCGGTCGAGCGAATCAGGTGCTCGGCGGGGTTGGCGCCCAGGCCGTCGGTGAATGCGCCGTAGACCAGCCATGCGAAGGGCAGCAACGAGAGCACGAACACCAGCGGCTTGGCCGCCGGGTGCATCAGGAGCTTGTTCATCATCCGGCTCAGTAGAACTTCTTCAGGTCCATGCCGGCATAGAGTTGGCCGACCTGGGCCTCGTAGCCGTTGAAGATCTGCGTCTTGTGGCGCTTGGCGAACAAGCCCCCGCCGTCGCCGATGCGCCGCTCTGTCGCCTGGCTCCAGCGCGGATGGTCGACGTTCGGATTCACGTTCGAATAGAAGCCGTATTCCTGCGCGGCGGCCTTGTTCCAGGCCGTGCCGGGCTCCTTCTCGACGAAGCGGATCTTGACGATCGACTTGGCGCTCTTGAAGCCGTACTTCCACGGCACCACGATGCGCACCGGCGCGCCGTTCTGGTTGGGCAGCACCTCGCCGTACATGCCGAAGCTCAGCAGCGTCAGCGGATGCATGGCCTCATCCATCCGCAGGCCCTCGGCATAAGGCCAATCGAGCACGCGCGAGCCGACGAAGGGCATGGTCTTGGGATCTGCCAGCGTCACGAATTCCACGTACTTGGCATTGCCCTGCGGCTCGACCTTCTTGATGAGTTCGGCCAGCGAGTAGCCGACCCACGGAATCACCATCGACCAGCCCTCGACGCAGCGCAGGCGGTAGATGCGCTCTTCCTGCGCGCTGAGCTTGAGCAGGTCTTCGATGTCGTACTTGCCCGGCTTCTTCACGAGGCCTTCGACCTCGACGGTCCACGGTCGGGTCTTCAGGGTGCCGGCGTTCTTGGCCGGATCTGCCTTGTCGGTGCCGAACTCGTAGTAGTTGTTGTAGCTCGTGGCGTCCTTGTAGTCGGTGAGTTTTTCCAGGGTCTGCGCGCCCGGCACGGCCGACTTTGCGCCCTTGAGCGCTGCCAGCTTGCCCGGCACGGCGGCCTGCGCCAGCGCGTCGCGCGCGGCCCATGAGGCCATCGCCGCGCCGGCCACGCCGCCCGCCAGCAGCTTGAGCATGTCGCGCCGCCCTTCGTAGACGCCGCGCGGCGTGATCTCGCTGGAATGCGGATGAATGAAGCCCTTGTCACCGGAGTGAATCAACATCGGATTGCCTTTCGCCTGGATGGCTGTGCAGAGGAATTCGTTCCCTATGCTGATTCGGTTACGCGCCAGGCGTTCACATGGTTTCACTTCGCCGCGAAAACCCGCCGGCTTGCGCCTACAAGGTGCCGTAGCTGTGCAGCCCGCTCAGGAACATGTTGACGCCCAGGAAGGCAAAGGTCGTCACCGCCAGTCCGCCCAGTGCCCACCAGGCCGCCACGGTGCCCCGCAGGCCCTTGACCAAGCGCATGTGCAGCCAGGCCGCGTAATTGAGCCAGACGATCAGCGCCCAGGTCTCCTTCGGGTCCCAGCTCCAGTAACCGCCCCAGGCATCGGCCGCCCACAGGGCGCCGAGCACGGTGGCGATGGTGAAGAAGGCGAAGCCCACAGTGATGGACTTGTACATCACGTCGTCCAGCACCTCGTTGGCCGGCAGACGCGCCGCGATGCGCTTGCGTCCCAGCAGGATGCCGGCCGCGATCAATGCAGAGATCGCCGCATAGGCGAACCAATAGCTGCCGCCCGCCTCCTGCACGCGCTGGCGGAAGGCCACCGGCACGAAGCACAGCGCCACGCCCAATAGCCACATCGGCGTGAGCCTGTACCAGCGGGTTTCCTGCGCCTGCTCCTTGATGAGGTAGGCGAAAGCCACCATCGCCGCGAGCGCGAAGGTGCCGTAGCCGATGAAATTGGCCGGCACGTGCAGCTTCATCCACCAGCTCTGCAGCGCCGGCACCAGCGGCTGGATTTCGTGGGCTTCGCGCACCAGCGTGTACCAGAGCAGGAAGCCGACCGCGGCGCTGACCACCAGCATCACGAAGGCGCCCAGCGAACGCGTGCCGTAGCGCGATTCGAAGTAGAGATAGAAGGTCGCCGTCAGCCAGCAGAACAGGACGAACACCTCGTAGAGGTTGCTGACGGGGATGTGGCCGATGTCCGGCCCGAGCTGGTGGCTTTCGTACCAGCGCACCATGCTGCCGATCAGTGCCATCGTGACGGCGGCCCAGGCAAGGCGGGAACCGATCAGGTCCATGGTGTCGGCCTGCTTGCCGCCGAAGAAGCCAATCCAATAGAACAGCGTGCTCATGAAGAAGAGCACGCTCATCCAGAGAATCGCCGATTGGCTGGAGAGGAAGTACTTGAGCCAGAACACCGTATCGGCGCGCGCGAGGTCGCCCTGGTAGGAGGCGATGCCGAGCAGCGCGGCGGCGGCCACCACGATGGCCAGCACGCGCAGCGGCCGCCAGAACCAGCCGAGCCAGATGGCGGCCGGGATGATCGCCAGCAGGATGGTTTTTTCGTAATAGTCCATCGCGCCGGCATAGCGCGAGAACGCGAAGAGCCCACCGGCCAGCACCAGCGCGGCGAACACCCAGTCGAAGGCGTTGCGGCGCGACAGGAAGCCGTCGTTCAGCGTGAGAGTGGTAGTGGTCATGTCTCCAGATCCTTCTTGATGTCGAGCAGCTTGTGCTTGAGATGCTCGAATTCGCGATCGCTGTCGATGGTCTTGCGGTTGACCGAGAAGGCCATGGTGGCCGCCGTGCCGTTTGCACCCGCGTCTTTCGCGAGCCACACCCACAGCCTGCGCTCGCGCACGTACAGCATCGCAAAAATGCCCACGATCAGCAACAGGCAGCCCAGATAGACGACGTTCTTCCCAGGGGCACGGGCGACCTGGAACACGCTGGCCTGTACCTGCTTGAAGTCGGTCATCATCATCGCCACCGGCGCCGGGTAGAAATACGCGTCGCTGATGGCGAGCACTGCCTGCGTCAGGAAGGCTTGCGATTTCTCGTCGGCCGGCAAGGCGGCCAGCGCCGCCTTCTCGCGGCTCAGGTTGAGCACTTCGAACAGCACGTCGTTGAGGATGCGCACGAGCACGGCGCCGGCGCGCTCGCGGTCGGCCTCGGGCACATTCGCCTCCATGAACTCGGCGATCGCCTGCCAGCCGCCGGCACTCACGGCATCGGCCTTGGCACGCTCGGTACCCGCGAACAAGGCCAGCGCGCGCCCGGCGGAAATACGCAACTGATCGGCCAGCTGGGGGCGCTTCGGGTCGGTCGTGCGCGCGATGTAGCGTTCGATGGCGCGCGTGCGCGTGTCGGTATCGGCCAGGGCGGCGCGCATCCGCACGAAGCTGTCCATCGAGCCCTGGTCGTCGGCCGGCACGCGCAGATAGCGGAAGGGATCCTCCGGCCGCTCGCGCATGCCGAGCAGGAACACCGGCTGCCCGTCGCCGGTGTCGACCGGCACCATGTAGTTCTGGTACTCGCGCGCCTGCCCTGCAGCGTCGCGCAGCTTGTAGCCGATGCTCGGGCCGATGTTGCGCAGCACCTTGGGCTTGTTGGTCTTGTTGGCCGCGCCGAGGCGCGACTCGATGCCACTGCGGAGATCGACCTTGCGCACGTCGGCGCCGCTGGTCATCGCGCCGCCAGCGCCCTCGCCGAAGTTCTCGACGTTGATCACGCGCAGCGCCGTGTACTCGAGCGTCAGCCGCTCGGTGCCGTTGCTGATCTCCGAGCTGTTGCCGATGATTCCCTCCACCTCGAAGGGCTTGGCTGCCGCCGCCATCGGCACCGCCTTGAGCTTCACGCTCGATCCGCCGTCATCGAAGCTGGACTGGTAGATCTCGATGCCCTTGTAGCTGGCGGGATGGTTCACCTCGATGCGCGCCGGCATCTGGGCGCCGGTCTCGCGGTCGTGCAGCACCACCTCGCTCGCGAACAGCTTGGGCATGCCTGTCGAGTAATAGTCGACGATGAATTTCTTGAGCTCGATCGAGAATGGAAGCTCCTGCAGCAGCACCCCATCGGCCTGATTGAGGATCGCCACGCTGCCCTGCCCGCCTTCGGGCACGAGGATGTTGCCGCGGAAGGTGGGGTTGCCCGGCGACAACCGGTGCTCGCGGGGGACGTCGGAGATCAGCCCGCCTCCCGTGAAGACGCTCTTGCCGTTGAACCAGGTCTGGGCGCGCACGATCAGGTCGCCGTCGAGCAGGCCGCCGAGGCAGACCAGCACGATTGCGCTGTGCGCCGCGATGTAGCCGAGCTTGTGGGCACCACCGGCGCGCGCGGCCACCATCCAGCCATCGCCGTCGCGGTGCTGCAGCTTGACCTTCCAGCCCCCGCCCGCCAGCAGTTGGCCGATGCGGTTGGCCGCGGTGTCCGGGCTTTCGTCGAGAACCGTTTCTGCCCGCTGGCCGAAAGCCTTGAGGCTTTGCGCGCGGATGCCTTCCTTGACCGATTTCAGGTCCTTGAGGATGTGCGGCGTATTGCGCGCGATGCACAGCGAGGTGCTGATCACCAGAAAGGCCAGGATGAGCAGGAACCACCAGGCGCTGTAAATCGAATCGAGCCGGGCTGCGCGGAACAGCTCAGCCCAGAAGGGGCCGAACTGGTTGACGTAGTTGTTGATTGGCTCGTGCTGCTTGAGCACGGTGCCGATGATCGATGCGATGCAGATGACCGTGAGCAGCGCGATCGCGAAGCGCATCGACGACAGGAGCTCCACCGCCGCGCGAACCGCGTGGGGGCCGCGACGGACGCGAAGGCCATGGGTGGAAACTGACATGAGGAGCGAACCGGGGGAAAGCAAAAAGGCGGGCCATCCTTGCTGGATCGGCCCGCCCTGTTTGGGGTTTGTTATCGGCGGTTAGTTCACGCGCGGCGAACGGATTCAACGAAGACCGGCAATGTAGTCGGCCACGGCCTTGATCTCGCGGTCATTGAGCTTGGCGGCCACGCCGTTCATCTGCGCCGCATTCAGGCGCCCGCCATCGCGGAACAGGGTGAGCTGCTGCACGGTGTAGTCGGCATGCTGGCCGCCCAGGCGCGGGTACTGCGCCGGGATGCCGGCGCCGTTGGGGCTGTGGCAACCGGCGCAGGCCGGAATCTGGCGGTCGCCCAGGCCACCGCGGTAGATCTTCTCGCCGAGCGAGACCAGGTCCTTTTCTTTCGAGAAACCGGTCTTGACCTTCTTGGAGCCGACGAACCAGGCGACGTTGCGCATGTCTTCATCGGACAGCGCCGAGGCGAGGGGCTTCATGATCGCGCTCTTGCGCTTGCCGGACTTGAAGTCCTGCAACTGCTTGAGGATGTATTCGGGATGTTGCTGCGCCAGCTTGGGATTGGCCGGAATGGCCGAGTTGCCGTCCGCGTTGTGGCATGACGCGCAGCTCTGGCTGTTGGCCGGGGCGTTGTTGAAGATCGTGTCGCCCTTGGCGGGATCAGGCTTGGGGGCCTTGGCAGGTGCTGCGGCAGCCGGCGCGGCCCCGGGTTCGTCGGCCGCGAAGCTGGTACCGGCGGCGGCGCCCAACAGGGCTGCAAGCAGAAAATGGGCGAACAACTTCATATCGGGGGCTTGGATTTATGGCGCAAAACCCCGCGATTCTACAATGGCGCCCCGTTCCGAAAGCTCATCGATGACCACCCCGCGGCGCGTGCCGGCCACTCCCCCTTCTCGCAAGCCCCCCGTCGTCGACGCCGCGGCTGCCGAACGCGTGCGCACCGCCCGCGGCTGGCTGCACACCGCCCACTTTCTCACCAGCGCACCGCAGCTCGAGCACCTGCCGGCCTTCGACCTGCCCGAAATCGCCTTCGTGGGCCGTTCGAACGCCGGCAAGTCGACCGCCATCAACACGCTGACCCAGCAGACGCGCCTGGCCTTCGCCTCCAAGACGCCCGGCCGCACGCAGCACATCAATCTGTTCGGCGTCGGCAAGCAGAAGATCGACGATGCCGTGCTGGCCGACCTGCCGGGCTACGGCTATGCAGCCGTGCCGCGGGAGGCCAAGCTGCGCTGGCAGCGCGTCATGGGCAACTACCTGATGACGCGCGAGAACCTGCGCGGCGTGGTACTGATGTGCGACCCGCGCCACGGCCTCACCGAGCTCGACGACATCCTGCTGGAAGTCATCCGCCCGCGGGTCGAACAGGGGCTCAAGTTCCTGGTGCTCCTCACCAAGGCCGACAAGCTCACGCGTTCGGAAGGCGCCAAGGCGCTGTCGATTGCGCGACTGCAGGCCGGCGGCGGCGAGGTCAAACTGTTCTCTGCCTTGAAGCGACAGGGAGTCGACGAGGCGGCCGAACTGCTGTGGCGCTGGGCCCATCCGCAGGACGAGCAGCCCGCAGCACCGACCGAAGGAGACAACGAGCCATGATCGAGACCTTTGCGCGCGCTCTGCCCAACGGCACCACGCTCAGTTGCCGCGCTGCCGGCGCGCCCGGCCGCCCGCTGATGGTGTTCCTGCACGGCTTTCCCGAGGCCGCCTTCATCTGGGACGAACTGCTCGAATATTTCGCCCGGCCCGAGCACGGCGGCTACCGCTGCGTGGCGCCGAACCTGCGCGGCTTCGAGAAATCGAGCTCTCCCACCGA
The DNA here is from genome assembly GCF_018614915.1 of Variovorax paradoxus. Taxonomy (GTDB): domain Bacteria; phylum Pseudomonadota; class Gammaproteobacteria; order Burkholderiales; family Burkholderiaceae_C; genus Variovorax; species Variovorax paradoxus_K. Next base: position 109,831 of record NZ_JAGGNU010000055.1, read on the forward strand.
GGTATCGGCCTACCGCGCGCACCTGCTGGTGCAGGACATCGAACAGCTCGCCCAGAGCGAAAGCGCGGACGGCCGCATCGAGGCGCTGGTGGCGCACGACTGGGGCGGTGCCTTCGGCTGGGGCTATGCCAACCAGCACCCGGACAGGCTCGGCCGCCTGGTCATCATCAATTCGCCGCATCCGGGCACCTTCACGCGCGAGTTGCTGAACAACCCCGCGCAGCAGGCCGCGAGCGCCTACATGAACTTCCTCGCACGGCCCGATGCCGAAGCGCTGCTTTCGGCCGACGATTACAAGCGCATGTGGCCCTTCTTCACGCTGATGAAGGCGGGGGCCGACGGTTTCGGCTGGCTGACCGACGAGGTGAAGGACCAGTACCGCGAGGTATGGAACGCCGGGCTCACCGGCGCCTGCAACCTCTACCGCGTGACGCCGATGAAGCCGGCCCTGCCCGGCAAGGCGTCCGAGATTCCGACGCTGCCGCGCGAACGTCTCGTCGTGAATGTGCCCACCTTCGTCTTCTGGGCGCTCGACGATGCGGCATTGCTGCCGGGTCTGCTCGAAGGCCTGGAGGACTACGTCCCCAGGCTCGAAGTCAAGAAAGTGCCCGACGCCACGCACTGGATCGTGCACGAGCAGCCGCAGTACGTCGCCAGCGAGATCGCTGCCTTCCTGCAGCGCAATCAGTAAACGGGCGCCGCCCCATCCGGCCGCGTCTTGAAGCGCCGGTGCACCCAGTAGTACTGCGAGGGCATGCTGTCGATGTAGCCCTGCAGGCGCTCGTTCATGAGGGCGGTGTCGGCCACCGCGTCCTCGCTCGGGAAGTCCTGCCAGGCCGGCAGCACCTCGATCTCGTAGCCGGTCCTTGTGAGCTTGGAGACCACCGGCACGACCTTGGCCCGGCCCAGGCGGGCGAAACGCGACAGCGAAGGCACGGTCGCGGCCGACACACCGTAGAAGGGCACGAAGACCGTCTGGTCGCGACCGAAGTCCATGTCGGGCAAGAGATACAGCAAGCCACCCTTGCGCAGCCCGGCGACGATCGGCTTGATGCCATCGACCCGGTTCAGCGTGATCACGTTGCCGAAGCGCTTTCGGCCCTCGCGAATCCACGCGTCCACCATCGGATCGCGCTGCGTGGTGTAGATGGTGGTCGAGGGCCGCGCCGTGTGCATGGTCAATGCGGTGGCCGCCGCATCGAGGCCGTAGAAGTGCGGCGCGAAAAGGATCATCGGCTCGCTGCCGTGGGCGATCTCGTCGATCTCCGGGGCCGACCCTTTCACCGTGAGCCGGGCGGCCACCGTTTTTTCCGGCGCGTGCCAGAGCCAGCTGCGGTCCAGCCAGGACTGCGCCACATAGACGAAGGTTTCGCGTGCGATGCGGCGCCGCTCCTCGGGCGACTTGTCTGGGAAGCACAGCGCCAGGTTGGTATCGACCACGCGCCGTCGCGGCGCCGCGACGGTATGCAGCACGCGGCCCAGAACGGCGCCGAAGCCCCGTACCAGCGGCAGGGGCACATGGGCCAGCGCGCGCATGAAGCCGATGCCCAGTTGGGACGACAGGCTCATCGCGCCGCCTCCGCCGCCGCACCGGGTGCCGGCTCGCCGCGCGGCTGCTTGTAGCGCGCGTAATCCCAGACGTACTGGCCCGGCAGTCGGCGGATGAGCCGCTCGATGCCTTCGTTCATTGCGGTGGCGGCGGCTTCGGGCGTGGCTTTGGGGTCGCCGAGCGCGGTACCGTCGAAGGCCTCGATGCGAATCGCATAGCCCGCGCCGCGCGGCAGCCGCTCGCAGACACCGAAGAACACCCGCGCGCCGGTCTGCTGCGCGAGGCGCGGCAGCAGGGTCATCGTGTAGGCGGGACGGCCGAAAAAAGGTGCCCAGACGCCCTGCCCCAGCGGCGGCACCTGGTCCGGCAGGATGCCGGTGTAGCCGCCGGCACGCAGCGTGCGCATCAGCCCGCGCACGCCACCCACGCTGGTGGGCAGGGTCTGGAGGCCGGGCCGGTCGCGCGAACCGGCGATCAGTCCGGCCACCCATTTCTTGCGGGCCGGCCGAAACAAGGCGGTGATCGGCCCGTAGGCTTCGACGAAGCGCTCGCCGACCGCCTGCCCCAGCGTCTCCCAGCTGCCGATGTGCGGCGAGACCAGGATGACACCCTTGCGCGCCGCCAGCGCAGCCTCGAACTCGGCCACGCCTTCCCAGCGGATGATGCGCGGCAGCAGGCTCTCGCTGCGGGGCCGCGACCACAGCCAGGGCAGTTCGGCCACCATCGCACCGGCCGCGGCAATGGCCGGGCGGTATTGCGCGGGGCTGAAGCCGGCGCTCTCGGCGTTGTCCTTGAAGCGTTTGCGGTACGTCGGCGCCAGCCACCAGACCAGCCATCCCAGCCAGCCTCCGACCGCATGCATCAAGGGCAGCGGCACACGGGCGAGCAATCGAAACAAGGCAATCATCTACACAAGGAGGGGGGTGAAAACCAGGACGCGCGCGCAGGGCAGCGCGGCTCGAATAGAATGCAAATTGTCGCTGAGTTATGGAACTACTTGCAGGGCGACGTTAAACATCACTGCTAAAGCGTTCGCCAAAAGCTCCTCCGAGTTGGCAACGCGCCAATTCACTTGCATGGAGTTTCATCGAAATGGCGAACGACTTTCTCTTCACTTCCGAATCGGTTTCCGAAGGCCACCCCGACAAGGTGGCGGACCAGATCTCGGACGCAATTCTCGACGCGATCTTGGCGCAGGACCCGCGCAGCCGCGTGGCCGCCGAGACGCTGACCAACACCGGCCTGGTGGTGCTCGCCGGCGAGATCACGACCAACGCGCACGTCGACTACATCCAGGTCGCGCGCGACACCATCAAGCGCATCGGCTACGACAACACCGACTACGGCATCGACTACAAGGGCTGCGCGGTGATGGTCTGCTACGACAAGCAGTCCAACGACATCGCGCAAGGCGTGGACCACGCAAGCGACGACCACCTCAATACCGGCGCCGGCGACCAGGGCCTGATGTTCGGCTATGCCTGCGACGAGACGCCCGAGCTGATGCCCGCGCCGATCTACTACGCCCACCGCCTGGTGGAGCGCCAGGCCCAGCTGCGCAAGGACGGCCGGCTGCCCTTCCTGCGCCCCGACGCCAAGAGCCAGGTCACGATGCGCTACTTGAACGGCAAGCCGCACAGCATCGACACCGTCGTGCTCTCCACCCAGCACCACCCCGACCAGAGCGAGACGCCGACCAAGATGAAGGGAAGCTTCATCGAGGCCGTGATCGAGGAGATCATCAAGCCGGTGCTCCCCAAGGAGTGGCTGAAGGAAACCAAGTACCTGATCAACCCGACCGGCCGCTTCGTCATCGGCGGCCCGCAGGGCGACTGCGGCCTCACGGGCCGCAAGATCATCGTCGACACCTACGGCGGCGCCTGCCCGCACGGCGGCGGCGCGTTCTCGGGCAAGGACCCGAGCAAGGTCGACCGCTCGGCCGCCTACGCCGCGCGCTATGTGGCCAAGAACATCGTCGCCGCCGGCCTGGCGCGCCAGTGCCAGATCCAGGTCGCCTACGCGATCGGCGTGGCCAAGCCGATGAACGTGACGGTCTACACCGAAGGCACGGGCGTCATCTCCGACGAGAAGATCGCCGCGCTGGTGCAGGAGCACTTCGACCTGCGTCCCAAGGGCATCATCCAGATGCTCGACCTGCTGCGCCCGATCTACGGCAAGACCGCGGCCTACGGCCACTTCGGCCGCGAAGAGCCCGAGTTCACGTGGGAAAACACGGCCAAGGCCGCCGCGCTGCGCGCGGCGGCGGGGCTGTAAGCCCGCTGCGAAGCAGCTTGGCCTTGTTTCGGCGCAGACTCACTTTCGCGCAGCGAAAGTTAAGCGAAGCGGTCGAAGCCAAAGCACCAGCCATGCCGCGGCGCTGCGCGCAGCCGCTGGGCTTTAAAGCTTCTCAGTCCGGCTTCGCGCCCGAAGCCTTGACGATGCGGGTCCATTTCTGGACCTCGCCGTCGATGAAGCGCTGGAATTCGGCCGCGCTGCTGCCGCCCAGCGTGAAGCCGCGCGAGCCGAAGTAATCCTGGATATCTGCGCTCGCCAGCGCCTTGTTCACTTCACGGTTGAGCTGCTCGACCACCGCCGGCGGCGTGCCCGCCGGCGCGAAGAGCCCCTGCCACGACAAGGCCTCGAAGCCCGGGTACCCACTCTCGGCGACGGTTGGCACCTGAGGCAGCATCCTGTGGCGCTGCGTCGAAGTCACCGCGATCGACTGCAGCTTGCCGGCCTCGAGCTGCGGCCACACCACGAGGAAGTCGCCCCACATGGTCTCGATCTGGCCGCCCATCAGATCCTGCAGCGCCCCTGCGCTGCCGCGGTAAGGGATGTGCAGCATCGACACCTTGGCCGCGAGCTTGAACATCTCGCCCGTCAGGTGCATCGAGGTGCCGTTGCCCGGCGAGCCGAAGCTCACCGAGCCCGGCTTGGCCTTCGCGACGGCCACGAGCTCCTCCACGGTTTTCGCCGCAAAGCCCGGGCGCCGCACCAGCACCAGCGGCGATGACACCACCAGCGACACCGGCGCGAAATCCTTTGCCACGTCGTAAGGCAGTTTCGGGTACAGCGCCCCGCTGATCGCGTTGGTGCCGGTCACGCCCATCAGCAGCGTGTGGCCGTCGGGCGGTGACTTCGCGACGTGGTCTGCGCCCAGCGTGCCGCCGGCGCCTGGCCGGTTGTCGACGATCACCGGTTGCCCCCAGACCGCGGCCAGCTTCTCTCCGATGCGCCGCGCCAGCAGGTCGGTGCTGCCGCCCGGCGGGAACGGCACGACGATGCGCACCGGCTTGCTCGGGAAGGCCTGCGCCGCCGCGATTGGCGGCAGCAAGGCGCAAGCGGCTCCCAATGCCAGCAGGCTTCGCAGCAGCAGACGCTTCGACCGGACAGGGGCGGGGGTCATCGGCTCACTCCTTGGTTGCGTCAAAAGCGGTCGGGCCGGAACGGCGCCAGATCGATCTGGGTCGGCCGGCCGGCGACCAGATGCGCCACTTCGCGGCCGGTGGCGGCGCCCATGCACATGCCCATGTGCCCGTGGCCGAAGGCCAGCCAGGCGTTCTCCACGGCGCGCGTGCGGCCGATCACCGGCAGGCTGTCGGGCAGGCAGGGACGGTGGCCCATCCACTGCGTGACTTCCGAGGTGTCCAGCTGCGGGAACAGGCTTCGGCCCTGCCGCAGCAAGGCATCGGCACGCGCGTAGTTCGGCGGCGCCTTCAAGCCGGCGAATTCCACCGTCCCGGCCAGTCGCAGGCCCATGGCCATCGGATTGACCATCAGGTTGTGCTCGACCGCCATGACCGTATGGCGCAGCCCCAGGTTCGAACTGCGCACCGTCACGTGGTAGCCGCGCTGCGTCTCCAGCGGCACGCGCTCGCCGAGCCGGGCCGCGAGCGGTGCCGACCAGGCCCCCGCGGCCACGACCACGCCATCGACCGCGAGCGGCTCGCCGCGATCGAGGCGCACGCCGGTCACTCGCCTTCCCTGCCGCTCGAAGCCGGTGGCGCGCCGGCGATCGCTGCGCGCGCCATCGGCGATGCAGCGCGCATGCAGCGCCTTCACCAGGGCCGACGGATCCGCGGTCGAGCCGTTCTCGGGCGCAAGGATGCCGAAGCGAAAGCGCCCCTTGAGATCGGGCTCGAGCTGCTCCAGTTGGTCGCGCTCGACATCGACCATGTTCACGCCCAGCGAACGGCGCAGGTTCATGCCCCACTGCCATTGCGCTGCGACCTCGCGCGAGGAATAGACGTACAGGCAGCCGCTGCGGCGCACCAGCGCCTGTGCCCCGGCATGCGCGAGCAGTGGCTCGTAGCAGTCGAAGATGGGCGCGAGCAGGCTGCGCAGCGCCGTCGCAATGCGCGTGACTTCCTCGCGCGTCGAATGCCGCAGCATCCGCACCAGCCATGGCAGCACCACCGGCGCATAGGGCCAGCGCACCGTGAGCGGCCCCAGCGGGTCCAGCAGCCAGCGCGGCGCGCGCCGCCACATCCCGGGCATGCCGACCGGCAGGCAGGCGCTCGGCGACAGCGAGCCGGCATTGCCGAACGAGCAGGCCTCGCCCGCGTCGAGCGGGTCGATGAAGGTGATCCGGTGGCCGTCGCGCTGCAACCAGGCCGCGCTGCATACACCCACGATGCCTGTTCCGATGACGGCGATGTGCATGGGCGGCGGATTGTGGAAAGCCCTAGCCGCGCGCCTTGCGTGCCACCAGCCGCATGCCGGGCATCAGCTCGGCCGCGAGCTCGGGGCGCTCCAGCGCGTAGTCGAGGTTCATGCGCGCGATCTCCACGTGCTCTTCGCCGAGCGCCTGCGCACGCGAACCCTGGCCGCGCTCGATCGCCTGCACCATCGCGTGGTGCGTGCGGTGGGCCTGCTTCATCCACTGGTGCCCCTCCTCCATCGACGACTGCATCGGCAGCATCGCGCTCGGCGACGCGAAGGGCTGGCCGCCCAGCATGTCCATCACGCGCTTCAAGGCCAGGTTGCCGCAACCCTCGAGGATCAGGCGGTGGAAGCGGTCGTTCATCTCGACGTAGGCAGCGTAGTCGTCGAGCTCCATGTTCGGCTTGTTGACGGCCTTGTCGCCGTCCGCCAGGCATTCATGCAGCTCGCGCAGCAGCTGGCGCGAGGCGCCGTCCTCGGCCAGGAGGCGCGCCGCGAAGCCCTCGATCACGCCGCGCACGCGGATCGCATCGGCGATCTCCTGCGAGGTGAAGCGCCGCATCTGGTAGCCGCCACCGGGCGAGGGCTCGATCAGGCCTTCGTGCTCGAGGCTCGCGAGAGCCAGCCGCACGGGGGTGCGCGAGGCGCCGAGCTTTTCGGCCAGCGGGATTTCAGCCAGCCGTTCGCCGGGAACGAATTCGCCCTTGAGGATCATGTCGCGCAGTTGCACCAGCACGCGAGATTGTTGGGAGTCCATGGCGAATTTCAGGAAGTTGGCGAGATCGATTCTAGGAGGGCGCAGTTCGATGTACGCAATGGCGGGGGATGGCCCGCTTGCTGCATGCAGTGTAGGCGAAGACTATTGCCTGCACCGCTTTCTCGCGAGCCATTTCTAAGTACAAACCCGTTGTTTTGCCCGTTTCAGGAGAATTCCTATTGACCATTTTCTCGTTCACTTCGGACAATGTATTCCGTTGCATGCAATGCGGAGCCACCCATGATCAGCGCTGAACAGAACGATCTCATCACCTGCATCGGCCCCAGCGCGCCTGCCGGCCAGCTGCTGCGCCGCTACTGGCAGCCGGTGGCCCTGGCCGACGAACTCGCCGGCCCGCGGCCAGTCAAGCCGGTGCAGCTGATGGGCCAGCACTTCGTGCTGTTCCGCGACGAGAGCGGCCGACTGGGCATGCTCGACCGCGACTGCCCGCACCGCGGCGCCGATCTCGCTTTCGGCCGCCTCGAGAATGGCGGCCTGCGCTGCGCCTTCCACGGCTGGTTGTTCGATGCCAGCGGCAATTGCCTGGAGACGCCGGCGGAACCGGCCGGCAGCAAGCTGTGCACGCGCATCAGGCAGGCCGCCTATCCGGTGGTGGAAAAGAGCGGCGTGGTCTTCGCCTACATCGGCGAAGGCGAGCCGCCCGCCTTTGCGGACTTCGACTGCTTCGTCGCGCCCGAGACCCACACCTTCGCCTTCAAGGGCCTGTTCGAATGCAACTGGCTGCAGGCGCTGGAGGTCGGCATCGATCCGGCCCACGCCTCCTACCTGCACCGCTTCTTCGAGGACGAGGACACCGCCGAAAGCTATGGCAAGCAGTTCCGCGGCGCCTCGGCCGATTCCGACATGCCGATCACCAAGGTGCTGCGCGAGTACGACCGCCCGGACATCAGCGTCGAGCCGACCGACTACGGCATGCGGCTCACCGCCCTGCGCAAGCTCTCCGAGTCGCGCACGCACGTGCGGGTGACCAACGTGGTGTTCCCGCAAGCCTTCGTGATCCCGATGAGCGCCGAGATGACCATCTCCCAATGGCATGTGCCGGTCGACGACACGCACTGCTACTGGTATGCCATCTTCACCAGCTTCACCGGGCCGGTGGACAAGACGCAGATGCGCAACCAGCGCCTCGAGCTCTACGAGCTGCCGCACTACACCTCGCGCAAGAACAAGCGCAACAACTACGGCTACAGCGTGGACGAGCAGCTCACCGAGACCTACACCGGCATGGGCAACGACATCAACGTTCACGACCAATGGGCCGTGGAATCTCAGGGCCCGATCCAGGACCGCACGCGCGAACACCTGGGCTCGACCGACAAGGGCATCATCGCCTACCGCCGCATGCTGGTGCGCGCGATCGAGAGCACGCAGGCCGGCGAAGGCGCGCCGATGCTGATCGATGCCGCCCAGGCCGGTGCGCTGACCGGCCCGCCCTCGATCGATGGCATCGGCGAGGACGGCGATGCCGGCGCCTATTGGCATGCCGCCGACCGCGAGCGGCGCCTCAAGTCCGACTGGGCCTCGGCTCGGCTCGGCGCCTGAGGACGCACACGCCATGAGCAAGTTCGTAGACCGCTTCGGCCTCTGGTCGGACGACGAGCGGCGCCAGGCCGCGGACCTGGCCCGGCGCCTTGCGAGCGGCGAAGTCGACACCGTGCGCTTCGCATGGCCGGACCAGCACGGGCTGCTGCGCGGCAAGACGCTGGTGGCGAGCGAAGCCGCATCGGCCTTGTGGGAGGGCGTGAACCTCACCTCCACGCTGTTGGCCAAGGACACCTCGCACAAGACCGTGTTCCCGGTGTTCACCGCCGGCGGCGGCTTCGCCATCGAAGGCCTGCAGGGCGGGGCCGACTTCACCATCGTCGCCGACCCGTCCACCTACAAGGTGCTGCCCTGGGCGCCGCGCACCGGCTGGGTGCTGTGCGATGCCTACATGGCCAATGGCCGGCCCTGCCCCTTCGCGACGCGCCAGGTTCTGCAGCGCGCGGTGCGGCAGCTCGACGCGCTGGGCCTGGACTTCGTGGCCGGCCTCGAGGTCGAGTTCCACGTCTTCAAGCTCGAAGACGAACGCATGCAGCCGGGCGACTCCGGCCAGCCCGGTGAACCGCCGCGCGTCTCGCTGCTCTCGCACGGCCACCAGTACCTGACCGAGCTGCGCTACGACCGCGTCGACAGCCTGATGGAGCTGCTGCGCTCGCAGCTCGTCGCGCTCGGTCTGCCGCTGCGCTCGCTCGAGATCGAGTTCGGCCCGAGCCAGTTCGAGCTCACCTTCGGCCCCACGGCCGGGGTGCTGCCGGCCGACACCATGGTGCTGCTGCGCAGCGCGATCAAGCAGATCTGCCGGCGCCACGGCCTGCACGCCACCTTCATGTGCCGCCCGCGCATCCCGAACGTGATGTCCAGCGGATGGCACCTGCACCAGTCGCTCAGGCGCAAGAGCGACGGCCTCAATGCCTTCATGCCCGAGGCCGAAGGACAAGACCTGAGCGAGCTCGGCCTGCACTACCTCGGCGGCCTCAAGGCGCACGCCTGCGGCGCCGCAGCGCTCGCGAGCCCGACGATCAACGGCTATCGCCGCTATCGCCCCTTCTCGCTCGCGCCCGACCGCGCGATCTGGGCGCGCGACAACCGCGGCGCGATGCTGCGCGTGCTCGGCGGACCGGGCCAGAACGCGACGCGCATCGAGAACCGCGTGGGCGAGCCGACGGCCAATCCCTACCTCTACCTCGCATCGCAACTGTTCTGCGGCCTGGACGGCGTCCGCAACCGGACCGACCCCGGCCCCTCGGCCGACGCGCCCTACGAAACGCCGGCCGAGCAGTTACCGCGCTCGCTCGGGGACGCGCTCGCCTGCCTGCGCAACGACGCCATGCTCAACGAGCAGATGGGCGAGGTCTTCGTCGACTACCTGTGCCACATCAAGGAAGCGGAGATCGCGCGCTTCAACCTCGAGGTGAGCGAGTGGGAGCACCGCGAGTACTTCGACATGTTCTGAGCCAGCCGCCATGCCCACCATCCACTACATCCTCCAAGACGGCAGCACCCGCGATGTCGAGGCCAAGGCCGGCACCAGCGTGATGGAGAACGCCATCCGCCACAACGTGCGCGGCATCGACGCCGAGTGCGGCGGCTGCTGCTCCTGCGCGACCTGCCATGTCTACGTCGACGAGGCCTTCTTCGAGCGTCTGCCGCCGCCGGACGACCTGGAGAGCGAGCTGCTCGAAGGCGTCGCCGCCGAGCGCCGGCCCACCAGCCGCCTCTCTTGCCAGATCGCGATGAGCGCCGAATTCGACGGTCTCACAGTGCGCATGCCGCAGAGGCAGATCTGATGTCCGCGGCCGACTGGCTCGTGCCTCGCGCCGACCTCTGAATCCCGCTCAGAAACGGTAGGCCGCTCCCATGCCGATCGTCCAGTTGCGACCCGGCGCGGGCTCGAAGTAGCGCATGTTGGACTCGTTGACGATCACGGAGCCGATGTAGCGCCGATCGAAGACGTTGTCCACGCGTGCGAAGGCGTTGAACTCCCACCGCTCCCAGCGCCTGAGATAGCCCGCATACAGCGCCGCCACCGCATAGCCGGAAGCGCCGGCGTTGTTGCGGTCGTTGGCCTGGATAGGCCCGAGCACGCGCAGTTCGGTGCCGGCGCGCCAGCCCTCGGGCGGCACCCAGCCGAAGGAGGCGAAGAGCGCATGCTCCGCGATGCCCGGGATGCGATTGCCCGCCGCCACCGTGGTGGCCGCGCTGCAGGGCGTCGGCGAACAGAAGCCGTCGCGGTAGCGCGCGTCGAGCCAGGTGTAGGTCAGCTGCGTGCGCCAGTGATTCGCCGTCTCGTGCTGCCACGCGAGCTCGAAGCCTTCGCGTTTCGTGCGGCCCGCGTTCTGGAAGGTCGCGCGGCCGCCGAAGTTGGTGTTGGTGACGATCTCGTCGCGTGTGCGGGTCTGGAACAGCGCCGCGGTCAGCAGGCCGCCGGCCAGCCGCGCCTTGACTCCGGCTTCGACGCTGGTGTTGACCGAAGGCTGCAGCCCGAAGTTGAGTCCACCGATGCCGTCCGCGCGGTAAGACAGCTCGTTCAGCGTGGGTGTCTCGAAGCCGCGGCCGGCCGAGGCATAGAGCGCGAGATCGGGCGTGAGCGCGTAGCGCAGCGAGGCCACGGGCAGCGTTTGGCGATAGCGCGCGCTGCCGCTGTCGTCACGGTTCAGGCCGGCGATGTACTGGTCCTGGGACGAGAAGCGCACCGTGCTGCGCCGAACGCCGGCCTCCAGCGTCCAGCGCTCGGCGAAGCGCCAGCTGCCTTGCACATAGGGATCGAGATTGCGCACCTCGTTGCGCTCGTTGCGGCGCAGGCGGCCCATCACGCCCAGGGCCAGCGGCGCGCTGGCGGGGCCGACGAAGTTCTCCCAGCCGCGGCGGCGCTCGCGCAGGCTGTCGTAAGCCAGGCCGGCGACCAGGTCGAAGGGCCGGTCGGCGAGTTGCAGATTGGCGCTCCAGCGCAGGTCGATGCCGCCGTAATCGCGCGCCAGGTCGATCACGCCGCCGGCATGCAGCGCGTTCTGCTGCACGAAGGTCGGGATCGACTGGAACTGCACGGTGCTGCGCTGGCCGGCGTAGACCATCAGGCGCAGCGTGTTCCGCGCATCGATGCGGCGCTCGTAGCTCAAGCCGAGCTGCTGCTGGTCCACGGTCTTGCGCGTATCGAACTGCGTGGCAGCCGGATCGACGCCGCGCGGGTTCAGCGCATATTGGCTGGCCGACAGCCCCAGCGGATCCTGCGCATGAAGATGCACGCTGTTGAAGACCAGCGTGAGCTTGCTGCCGTCATCGAGCTTGAAGCCCAGCTTGCCGTTCTGGATCTCGCGATCGGCCGCGCTGTGCTCGCGCCAGCCGTCGGTGTGGAAGCGGCTGGCGCTCAGCGTGTAGTCGACCGCACCGGAGGAACCGCTGAGCTTGCTGCTCGCACGTGCAGTGCCGAAGCTGCCGCCCGCGAGCGAGAAGCCGAGCAGCGGCGGCCCCTCGCCCTCCTCGGTGAAGACCTGCAGCACGCCGCCCGAGGAATTGCCGTAGAGCGCCGAGAACGGACCGCGCAGGATCTCGACGCGGTCGATCGAGCCGATGTCGATGTTGGAGGTCTGGCCCTGGCCATCGGGCAGCGTGGCCGGGATGCCGTCGACGTAGAGCCGCACGCCGCGCACGCCGAAGGTCGAGCGCGCGCCGAAGCCGCGAATGGACAGCTGCAGGTCCTGCGCGTAGTTCTGCCGGTTCTGCACCTGCAGTCCGGGCACGGCACCGAGGCTTTCGGACAGGTTCACTTGCAGCTTGGCGTCGCGCATCTCGCTGCCCTCGACGCGGTCGACCGACCCGGGCACGTCGAAGGGCCGCGTCGCGCCGCCGGGCGTGGTCACCGTGATCTCGCGCAGCGTGGGTGCGGACTCCGCATCCTGCGCCTGGACGGCAGAGGCGGAGAGCAGCAGCAGGCAAGCGGTGGCGACGCAGGATTTCATCGCGGCGATTCTGCGGCCAGCCGCCGCGCCGCCACGACGGGCAAGACCCTATGGCGCCGGATCGCGACTGCGCCCTATGAACGCCGAGGCGGCCGGCGCCAGCCGTACCAGGCGCCCATCGCGCACGGGATGCCGAGCGCGACCCACGCGAGCGCATCGCCGAAGCCACCGTCGCTGAAGAGCGCCGACACCAGCCCGATGCCGGTGAGCAGGCCCAGCACGATCGGCCAGCCCCACATGGGCCAGAAGCGAGGGCGTTGGTGGTGCTTCGTCACGAGCCGGCCTTGGCTGCGGTGGTCGGCTGCGCCAGCGCAACGACAGCCTTGTGCTCGGTCTCATCGGCGCGCGCCGCGGCCGGCACGGCGTTGCTGCGCTTGAGCCACAGGTAGAGCCCGCTGCCCAGCACGATGATGGTCGCGATGTCGAGCAGCGCCCAGATGATCTGCATCGGCATGCCGCCGTAGTCGCCGAAGTGCAGCGGCTGCGAAACCAGGAGGCCCGTCAGGTACCACGGCAGCTCGGGGCTGGCCGTGATGGCATTGGTCTTGGCATCGACCAGCACCGGCTGCAACAGACGCGAGGTGAAGGGCTCGTTGCCGCGCATGAACACGGTGTTGTGGTGCGGACTGGAAAATGCCGTGCCCGGGAAGGCGATGAACGAGACCTTGGTGTCCGGCGCGCGCGCCTGCGCCATTTCGAGCGCGCGCTGCACCGAGCCGCGCTCGGCCTTCGGCACTTCCGGCTGCCCCTGGTAGGGCGCCAGCAGCGTGCTCAGCTGGTCGTACTGCCAGTACTTGATGATCAGGTCGGCCCAGGTGTTGATCATGCCGGTGGCGCCGACCGTTAAGGCCCACACCAGCGTCACGATGCCAAGCAGGTTGTGCAGGTCCAGCCACTTCAGGCGCGGCCGGCGCTCGCGCCGCACGGTGCCGAAGTCGAGCTTGCGCATGAAGGGCGAATAGAGCACCACGCCGGAGACGATCGCGACCAGCAGCAGCAGGCCCATGAAGCCGAGGAAGAGCTTGCCGGGCAGGCCGGCGAACAGGTCGACGTGCAGCTTGAGCATCACGTACATGAAGCCTTCGTCGAACCTGGGCTGCGCCAGCACCTGGGCCGTGCGCGCATCGACGGCGACCGACTTGAAGTCCTCGGTCGGGGCCGGCGTGGGCGTGAGCGTGACGAACCACAGGCCGTCGTCGTCCTCGGGCTGGGAGACGAACTGCACCACGCGCTCGGGATGCAGCGCGTGCGCGACCTCGATCACGCGGTCCAGGCTCGCGCGCGGCGTGCCGGCCGGCATCTTCGGCGCCTCGACCTCGGTGCCCAGCAGGTGGCCGATCTCGTGATGGAAGATCAGCGGCAGGCCGGTGATGCACAAGAGCAGCATGAACACGGTGCAGACCAGGCTGCTCCACTTGTGCACCCAGGCCCAGGTCTTGATTCGTCGGCTGTTCATCGTCGTCCTCTTGGGAGCCTTCAGAAGCGATACGTCGCGCTGGCAACGACTTCGCGACGCTTGCCCCACCAGCAGTCGCCGCGCGCGAGGCAGGTGCTGAAATATTCCTTGTCCGTCGCGTTGTTGATGTTGAGCGCATAGCGCCACTTCGCGGTTTCGTAGGCGAGCACGAGGTCGAGCAGCGCGACGCTCGGGATGCGCGGGCCGTAGCCGCCGAAGGAGACATCGCGGAAGGCCCCCATGTAGCGCACGCCGGCGCCGGCCGAGAAGCCCGGCGTGCCGGCAATCGCGAAGCGGTACTTGGCCCAAACGGCGGCCTGGTGGCGCGGCAGGCCCTCGAGCTGCGGGTCGAGGTCGGTGTAGTTGTAGTGCGCCGTGACGTCGAGGTTCGGCGTGATCGACCCCTTGGCCTCGAGCTCGACGCCGCGCGTCTTGGTCTCGCCGATCTGGGTGTAGACGTTGGGGAGCGGTTGCGCGATCTGGTTCTTCTCGCGCAGGTCGTAGACCGCGGCGTTGAAGGCGAGGCCGCGGCCCGCGGGCTCGTACTTGACGCCCACTTCCCACTGCTCGCCGCGCAGCGGCGTGAACACCCGCCCGTCCCGCGGCGACTGAGGGGTGAAAGACTCGGCATAGCTCACGTACGGTGCCCAGCCCGAGGGGAAGGCATACAGCACACCGAAGCGCTTGCTGGTCGCGCTGTCCCGGGCGTCCTCGCTGCCTTCGGCGCCGGCAACCGCGCGGTCATGCCGCAGGCCGGCGATGAAGTTCCAGTTGCCCAGCTTGATCTGGTCCTGCAGATAGATGCCGGTCGCGCGCTGCGTGGTGCGCGGGCGCGCGATGCGTTCCGGCTCCAGCCGGTTGCCGTAGATCGGCGCATAGGCGTCGATCTCGCTGGTGGAGAGTCCGACCCACGAGTTCTCGCGATGGTGTTGGTAGTCGGCGCCGACCAGCAGCGTGTGCTTGAGCGCACCGGTGTCGAAGCGGCTTTCGAGATGGTTGTCCAGCGTGTCGATGCGGTTGCGCGTGAGCCCGCTGTCGAGCGAGCGCGACAGGAGGCGCTTGGCCGTAGGATCGGCGCCCCAGCCGCCGGTGATGGTGAAGAAGTCGGCCCAGTGGTAGCTGTTGTCGTTCTCGTTCTGCGCGTGGCGGAAGTTCTGGCGGAAGCTGAAGTTCTCGTTGAACTTGTGCTCGAACAGCCAGCCGAAGGTCTTGCGCTCGCTGTCGTAGTAGTCGCCGGGCTCGCCGATGAAGCGGCTGGTCGGCAGGCGGCCGTTCGGGTTCGGCAGGATCGTGCCTTCCCACGGGAAGAACTGCGAGCTCGATCCGCTCTTGTCCTTCTGGTAAAGGCCCTGCAGCGTGAGCGAGGTGGCCGTGCTCGGGCGCCAGGTCAGCGAGGGCGCGATCAGGCTGCGGTCGTCGGGCACGAAGTCGACCTGCGTGTCCGCCTTGCGCTGCACCGCGATCAGCCGGTAGGACCACTGGCCGTCCTCGGTCAGCGGGCCGGTCAGGTCGGCCTGGATCTGCCTGCGGTTCCAGCTGCCGTACTGCACGCCGACCTCGCGCTGCGTCTCCTGCAGCGGCCGCTTGCTCACCATGTTGACGATACCGGCCGCGGTGCCCGATCCGAACAGCATGCCCGAGGGCCCGCGCAGCACTTCGAGGCGCTCGAGCATGTAGGGCTCGGTGCGCGTTGTGCTCGTGTAGTAGCCATAGGCCTGGCGCAGGCCGTCGAGGTAGACGTCGGGATAGGCGCCGCGAACGCGGAAGGAATCGGTGCGCGCGTCGAGGCCGTAGGCATCGGAACGCACGCCGGCGGCGTAGCCCAACGCGTCCTGGAGGTTGGTCGCGCCCTGGTCGACGATTTGGTCGCGCGTGATCACCGTCACGGCCTGCGGCGTCTCGGACAGCGGCGTATCGGTCTTGGTCGCGGTCGCGGCGTTCTTCGCGCGGTAGCCGATCACCGGCGTGGTCGCGGTTTCGCCTTCGGCACTGGCGTCCACCCGCACCGTGGGCAGGACGGCGTCGCCCGGCGCTTGTGCAAGAACCTGCGATTGCCCAGACACGGCCAGGCATCCGGCCAGGAGCGATGCGGCCTTGCGCCGCGTGGAAAAGCTGGAGTTCAAACCCTCGTCCAGGAATCTTGTTAAGAGTGATTCGCATTCTATTGGTGAATTAAATGAAAACTCAACAATCCCGCAGGCCGGCTCCCCCTTTAGGGCGCGGTCGCGCGGCTACCATCCGTCGCGCCCCATGCCAGACCTTTTCGCCCGTGTTCTCCCGCTGCTGCGACGTGCGGCCATGGGATTCGTATGCCTTGCGGCAGGCTGTGCCGCATTGCCGCCGCCGCAGGCGCAGGCGCCTGAACTCGCGATGCCCGCCTCCGCGCAGACCGAGCTCGGCCGCATCACCCTGCCCTTCAACGCGGCGCCGGACAGCCTCTCGGCCGTGCGACCCCTGCCGCAGGCCAGCTTCGCGCTGGACGCCAGGCTCGAACTGATCCGCCGCGCGCAGGCGTCGCTGGACCTGCAGACCTACCAGCTGGGCAAGGACAAGACCGGCCTCCTGATCCTGCGCGAGCTGCGCGATGCCGCGCGCCGCGGCGTGCGGGTGCGCCTCCTCGTCGACGACTTCTACACCGGTGGACTCGACCGCCTGCTGCTGGCGCTGGCGGCCGAGCCGAAGGCCGAGGTGCGCCTGTTCAACCCTTTCGTGAACGGGCGCGAGCACACGGCCACGCGCTGGCTCGATTTCTTCACCGACTTCAGGCGGCTCAACCACCGCATGCACAACAAGCTCTTCATCGCGGACGGCGCCATTGCGATCGCGGGCGGGCGCAATCTCGCGGACGAGTACTTCCTGCGCAGCGAAGGCGCGAACTTCATCGACTTCGAGCTGCTGATGGCCGGCCCGGTGGTGCCGCAGTCCGCGCGCATCTTCGACGACTACTGGAACAGCGACGTGGTCTACCCGCTGCAGCGCGTGGTGCGCACGGCCGACCCCACCGAAAAGTTGGAGGCCGAGTTCGACCTAGCCACTTCGCCGGCGCACGCCCCCTGGCCCGATGCGCCGCCGGAAAGCGACATCCTCAGCGAGCCGCGCCTCGCCGAGCAGCTCGCGCGCGGCGAGCTGCGCTGGATGCGCGCCGACGCCCAGGCCCTGGCCGACAGCCCGAACAAGGCGCTCGGCAAACGCCCGCCCGGCATGGAGACGCTCGCGCATCGCTGGTACGCCACGATGGCCAGCGCCAAGTCGCAGGTGCTGGTGATCTCGCCCTACTTCATCCCCGGCGACGAGGGCATGGAGCGCATCCGCGCGGCCCGTGCGCGCGGCCTGCGCGTCACCATCATCACCAACTCGCTGGCCGACAGCGACGAGCCGCTGGTCAACGTCAACTACAACCGCTATCGCGTCGCGCTGCTGCAGGCAGGCGTGGAACTGCTCGAGGTGAGCACGCAGCAGCTCAAGCGCAACACGCAGCTTCGCCGCCTGCTGCGCCAGGCCCGCGGCCGGCTGCACGCCAAGCTGGCCCTGATCGACCGCGAATGGGTGCTGCTCGGCTCCATGAACCTCGACCCGCGCTCGGAACGGCTCAACACCGAGTTCGGCGTGCGCGTGCACAGCTTCGAGCTCACGCAGGCGCTGCTCTATGCCTACCTGCTGGACGACGTGGAGGGCGTCTACCGCGTGGTGCTCAAGCCCGACGGCCAGAGCGTGCAATGGGTCGGCACCGGCGACGAGACCAACGAGGTGCTCGACGACGAGCCCGACTCGAGCATGCTGACGCGGCTGCAGCTGCTGCTGTTCTCGTGGTTCGTGCCGACTGACCAGCTCTGATCCCTCTGGGGGAGAAGCTCCAGGGGAACGTTCCGTGAACTTGAGAAAGTAGCCACACAATGAAACGTCCAACATGAAGACCGTCTCTATTCTTGTAGCGACCCCCGCCTACAACAACCAAGTGTGCGCGTCCTATGTCACCAGCTTGATTGAATTCATCCGAGAGCAAGTGCGTGCACTGGTTCTGCGTGAGAAAGTAGTGCGCCAGCTTGTTTCGTGCGATGGGTATAAGGCTTGAACTGATCGCGTTTTCTTTGACACGGAATTGACCAACGACGGTCGTTACTTGTCATCCCAGGCCGTTATCCGGGTTTTCTTGGGCGGGACGACGGGAATGAAGCCTAGGTCGAGTGCCAGCTGCCGAGTCGCATTGCCCTCGTAGGCGCGATTCATGCAGCGGCCTTTCGGGTGCGCCCAAGTTGCTCAGCAACGCGCGTCCCGCGGGCGCATCGTGCGCCTGCTGCTACCGGTGTTCGGGCTACCGCGCCGCGAGCCTTGTCGAGGAAAGATGCCGGCGGCTGTCGCAGCCGGCGATGGACAAGAAAATAGACGTGCATGAGCATGCATCACGTCGACACGACGATGGGGGCTGGCGCATCACCTCGCTGATAGCGGTTCCACATGCTGCGGTAGGCATTCTCGAGGCGGCGCCGATAACAATCGACATTGAATAGCGGCGCATGATCTCTTGCCTTCAGAAGCTGTTCTCTGTGGCGTTTCAGCGAGTCCGGGTTCTTGGCCAAGCCAAGCGCAGCCACCTCGTACTCCTGCAGCGAGGTCGTGATCAATTCCGGCAAGCCCACCGCACTTAGCAGGCTTGCCGCAACCCGGCTGGAGAACGTCGTTCCGAGACACGTGAGCACTGGCAATCCCGCCCACAGCGCATCGCTTCCGGTGGTATGGGCGTTGCATGGAAACGTGTCCAAGAACAGGTCCGCCAGTGCGTGCCGGGCGAGATGATCGGACAGCGGCTGCCTTGGCGCGAAGACCAGCCGTTCCGCGTCGATTCCTTGCTCCACAGCCATTTGCCGCAGTCGAGGTGCGACCTGGCTGTCTGGCTCATAGAGCCAGAGTACGCTGCCACTGATCGCACCCAGAAGTCGCATCCAAATCTCAAACACGGCCGGGGTGATCTTGTAGGTGTTGTTGAAGCAACAGAACACGAAGCCCTCCGCAGGCAGGCCTGCAACGCGTCGGGCCGTGGCCCTGTCACCAATCATTGAAGCGATGGGTCGCATGGCAGGACTGTTGGGCTGGTAGCAGTGCTGCAGAGTGACAATCTTCTCCGTATAGAACGCCGCATGATCGACGGGCGTCACGATCGCGTCCCCGATGATGTAGTCGATGAACGTCACTCCAATGCTGCCTGGATAGCCCAGATAGTTGACCTGCACCGGGGCCGCACGGCCGGCAAAGATGCCGACGCGGCAGTTCTGCGTATAGCCCTTCAAGTCGATCGCTATGTCGATTCCCAGTTCGCGAGCAAGCGCGCAGATCGACGCATCGGATCTTTCTGCGACATCGAGGAAATGATCGACGGCCTTCGACAGGCGAGCCGTCACGTCGTCGTGATGCCGCGCTCCGAATGAAAACAGGAACACTTCGAACTGCGTCCGGTCATGCTGTTCGATAAGTTCGGTCATCAGCAACGTCGTCGCATGCGCGTGGAAATCCGCGGAAAAGTAGCCGAGACGAATTCTCTCCCGGCGCGCAGGTCTATCGAAAGGCAAGGGCTGCACAGTCGGGCACATATCCCTGGTGAAGGTCTCGCCAGCCTGCCTGATCAGGCGGGGATCAGTGCCGCAGACTGCCATCACAAATGGTGTGGCCGATGACTCGCCACGGGCGACGGCCTCGCAGACGTCGGTGCGCTCACGTTCGAAATCGCGCCACTGAGCCGTTTGCAACATTGTCAGCAGATGGTCCCACGCCGCATAGGCAGGAATCGGAACCGAGTTCATTGCTTGCCGAAGATGCAGGAATGCAGCATCGTGCTGCCCGATGCACACCAGCGCGCGCGCGGCGTGAAGATGGTCAAGCCCGACGTGCAATGCCGATGGCGGACGCAGATCAACTGCGCGCCTATATGCATCGGCTGCATCCGCTGGCTGGCCCATCCCCATGAGCACGTAGCCGCGTGCTTGCCAGACGTCAGGAGACGATGCACCGCAGGCAATCGCCTTTTCGCTTGCCGCCAAGGCATCCTGGTGGCGATGCAGCCCACACAAGACATACAGGCGCCTGATTTGAGCATCTATGTCGCTTCCGACTGGCGAAGAACTGCATCGAAGTCGGCCAGCGCCTCTGCATCGCGCCCCCGCCTCTGCAACTCTATTCCTCTGTTGTAACGGGTATCGACTGACGAAGGGCACTTCTCCAATGCCAAGTCGTAGCAGCGCAGGGCCTCGTCGTGTCGCCCTAGCCGAGCGAAGGTGATCCCGCAGTTTGTCAACGCGTCGTAGGCGTCGGGATTCAAAGCATGCGCCGACTGGTAGGCATCAACGGCTTCGTCATATCTCTCGAGACGATGCAGGGCATCGCCGCGCGTAACATGTGCATTCGCCACCCGCGCCTCTATGGAAATAGAAAGTTCGGCATAGCGCAATGCAATCTCAGGGCGGTTGCGCTGAAGGCTCAGAACGCCCAGCATGGCGAGACTCGAGTAATGATCGGGCGCGCGTTTCACGATGGTTTGGTAGGCCGCTTCCGCTTCGTTCAGGAGCCCCCCTGATGCAGCCGCAATGCGGCATCGAACTCACTCTCTGTGTTGTTCTCTGGTTCTTGCATATTTCTCCTTCAACTTGGTGGCGACTGCGTCAGCTTTGCGAGCGTTGGGATGATGTCACGGGCCCCTGATCGGCGACTCGGTGCTGCGCGTGCCTCGGGTGCGCAGCTGGTCCAGGATGCAGGCCGGACGATGACGGAGATCGTCGCTGCCGTGGAGCGCGTGACGGGCCTCATGGCCGAGCTCAATGCCTCCACGGCCGAGCAGGGCGACAGCATCGGCCAGGTGAACCAGGCCATCGCCCAGCTCGACCAGATGACGCAGCAGAACTCCAGCCTGGTCGAGCAGTCGGCGGCCGCTTCGCAATCGCTGCGCGAACAGGCCACCGGACTCGCCGAGGTGGTCAAGGTCTTCCTGCTCGCCCCTGCCGCGCGCCAGCCGGCCTGAGTCACAGCGGAATCTGCGTCGTCGAAAGCACCTGCTTGAGCACCATGAACGACCGGATCTGCCGCACGCCCGGCAGGTAGAGCAGCTGCTCGGCGTGCAGCCGGTTGAAGCTCTCGCTGTCGGCGGTGCGCACGAGCATGAAGTAGTCGAACTCGCCCGTCACGACGTGGCACTCCATGCAGCCGGAGATCTTCACCGCCGCCTTCTCGAAGGCGCTGAAGGACTCGGGCGTCGAGCGGTCGAGCACCACGCCGATCATCACCAGCATCCCGGCGCCGAGCGCCTGCGGATTCAGCAGCGCGACCGTCGCGCCGATCAGCCCCGCGCGCTTCAGGCGGTCGACGCGGCGCAGGCAGGCCGGCGGGCTCAGATGAACCTTGGCGGCGAGGGCCACGTTGGAGATCGAGGCATCGCGCTGCAGCGCGCGCAGGATCGCCTTGTCGGTGCGGTCGAGCGGCGGAACTTCCGGCGCAGCGCGAACTTTTATTGCTCTTGATTGGACCATCGTGCAATGACATTCCACTTGAGTAGCGATTGAACGGCCGATGGTGCGTCGAACGCCGGATCTTCGCAACCCTGTGAACGGAGCTTCTTCCTACGATCGCTGCATAGTCACACCCGAGGAGCATCGCCATGAACCTGAGCCGCTTTCCCCGCCATCCGCTGACCTTCGGCCCCTCGCCGATCCAACCGTTGAAGCGCCTGAGCGCGCACCTGGGCGGCAAGGTCGATCTCTACGCCAAGCGCGAAGACTGCAACAGCGGGCTGGCCTTCGGCGGTAACAAGACGCGCAAGCTCGAGTACCTGATTCCCGAGGCGCTGGCCCAGGGCTGCGACACGCTGGTCTCGATCGGCGGCATCCAGTCGAACCAGACGCGCCAGGTCGCCGCCGTGGCCGCGCACCTGGGCATGAAGTGCGTGCTGGTGCAGGAGAACTGGGTCAACTATTCGGACGCCGTCTACGACCGCGTGGGCAACATCGAGATGTCGCGCATCCTCGGCGCCGAGGTGCGCCTGGACGCGGCCGGCTTCGACATCGGCATCCGCCCGAGCTGGGAGCAGGCCATGGAAGACGTGCGCAAGGCCGGCGGCAAGCCCTTCCCGATCCCGGCCGGCTGCTCCGAGCATCCTTACGGCGGCCTGGGCTTCGTCGGCTTTGCCGAAGAGGTGCGCGCGCAGGAGGCCGAGTTGGGTTTCAAGTTCGATTACATCGTGGTCTGCTCGGTGACCGGCAGCACGCAGGCCGGCATGGTGGTCGGCTTCGCGGCCGACGGCCGTGCCGACCGCGTCATCGGCATCGACGCATCGGCCAAGCCCGCGCCGACCCGCGCGCAAATCCTGCGCATCGCGCGCAACACCGCCGAATTGGTCGGACTGGGCCGCGACATCACCGAAGCTGACGTGGTGCTCGACACCCGTTACGGCGGGCCCGAATACGGCCTTCCCAACGAAGGCACGCTGGAAGCCATCCGCCTCTGCGCGCGGCAGGAAGGCATGCTGACCGACCCGGTGTACGAGGGCAAGTCGATGCACGGAATGATCGACATGGTGCGCCGCGGAGAGTTCGCACCGGGCTCCAAGGTGCTCTACGCCCACCTCGGCGGCGTGCCAGCGCTCAACGCCTACAGCTTTTTGTTTCGCAACGGCTGAACGCTCATTCGGGCCACGTATCGATTTCGCGCGCGGGACACGGCTGCGCACTCAGCTTCGCCGCAGATTCGAAGCCGAACAGGCGAACGAACTCTTCGACGCGCTGCCGCGGCATCTGCATCTGGTTGACGGCGGCGCTCGCATCGGCGAACCCCATGGCCATGCCACAGGCCGTCACTTCCTCGACCGGCATCTGGAGGTGCGAGGCGATCACCGTGTGGAAGCGGGCGAAGGACACCTGCGGACAGGTGTCGATCCCGCGGGCCTTCGCCGCGATCATCACGTTCTGCACGAACAGGCCGAGGTCGAGCCAGCTGTGGGCACTCAGGCGGGCATCGATGCTGAAGATCAATCCCACCGGCGCCCCGAAGAAAGAGAAGTTGCGCTGAGTCTGAGATGCGCGCGCGGCCATGTCCTTGCGCTCGATGCCGAGCGAGGCGTAGTAGCGCACGGCGAAATCGTCCTGCCTGGTGCAAAACACCTGGGGCAAGGGATCGGGGAAATGCGCGGGTGGCGGAAAGTTGCCGTTCTGGAAGGCCGCCACCAGAGCATCGCCCAGCGCTTTCATCGGCGCTCCGGTCAGCACATGCGCTCGCCACGGCTGCGTGTTGGAGTTGCTCGGCGCCGAGGCCGCTGCCTGCAAGATCTCGAGCACCAGATCCTGGGGCACCGGATCGGGCTTGTAGGCGCGCACGGATCTGCGTGAGCGCAGGACCTGGTCCACGCAGCCTGCGACCCCGGCTTGCGACCATTCAGGCGACTTGTCGGTCATCTATTCACTCCTCGGAGCGGAAGCCCGACGCGCGGACCACCGGTCCCCAGGACTCGCGCTCGCGCTGGATCAGCTTGGCGTATTCGTCGGGCGCCAAGGTGTAGGTCTCGAGTCCGACCTGCTCGAAGGCTGCGAGCAGGGCCGGATCCTTGCTGGCTGCCGCGATGGATTCGTAGAGGGCCTTGGTGGTCGACTCCGGTGTTCCGGGAGGCGCAAAGACGCCGTAGCTTTCGCCGCCGCGGATGTTCGGGAACCCCTGCTCGATGAAGGTGGGAACGGCGGGCATGAAGCGAGAGCGCTTGTCGCCGGTCACGCCCAGGATCCTGATCTTGCCTTGCTGCAGGTACGGAAGGAAGTCCGCCACGAAGCCGAAGTAGACAGGGATCTGCCCGCCGATGAGGTCCTGCATGGCCGGGGCGGAGCCGCGATAGCCGATGTGCTGCAGCTTCAAACCGCCGGCCTCGGAGAGCTGGTAGCCCAGGAAGTGAGCCACCGAGCCGGCCGCCGGCGACGCATAGGTGGCACTGGCCGGAGACCGGCGCACCCAGGCCACGTAGTCCTGCAGGTTCTTGACCGAGGCCGGCACCACGCTGCTTACGGCAAGCGCACAGGTCGCCGCCACCAGCGGCGAGACAGGAACGAAGTCGGCTGCCGCGTCGTACATCAGTCGCGCATACACGTGCGGGTAGATCGTCAGCGCGGAGCTTTGCGTGCACAGAAGCGCGCTGCCGTCGGGACGCTCCCGCTTGAGCTGGCTGCTGGCGATGCGACCGGCGGCACCGGTGCGGTTGTCGACGACGTACAGCCGCCCCTGCTTGCGCCAGGCCTCGGCCAGCTGCCGCGCGGTGGTGTCGAGCGTTCCCCCGGGGGGATAGCCGACGAGCACCTTTCCGGTGGTACCGCCGGTCTGCGCCCATGCGGGCAGCAACCCGCCGGCAACCGGGAGGGCCATGGCGAGGCGCGCGAAAGCGCGACGGGAAAGAGAGTCCATGCCTTAGCTCCATTTCTTCAGTGACACAGCAGACAGGCGGAATGATGGTGCGCCGGTGAGTTGAATGGAACTGATGTCTTTGCAAGAGCAAAATGCATCCAGTTCAATGCATGGGGGTACGGTGAGCATCGGTCGCATGGACCTCAATTTGCTGAAGGTGTTCGATGCGGTGTACGAGGACCGCAACCTGCTGCGGGCCGGCAGGCGGCTGAACCTGAGCCAGTCGGCCGTGAGCCATGCCCTGACCAGGCTGCGGGAGCTGGTGGGGGACGATCTGTTCGTGCGTACCGGCAAAGGCATGGTGCCCACCGGGCGTGCCGCCGCGATGGCGTCCACGCTGCGTGATGCCTTGCGCCGCATCGAGGCCGCCCTGGGCGTGGAGCCGTTTTCCCCCGGCCAGTCATCGCGGCAGTTCGTCATCGCGGCGAACGATCACGTCACTGCGGTCATCGTCGCTCCACTGTCGCGAGAGCTGCAGAAGGTGGCTCCGGGCGTGGACCTGGTGATCCGTCCGTCCACCCGCCTGGACCTGGCCGAGCAGATCGATCTCGGGCGCATCGATCTGGCCATCGGGATCTTCTCCCAGGTGCCGCCAAGGCTCAACGCGCGCACCCTGATGTCGCAGGGCGAGGCCATGCTGATGCGCAAGGGGCACCCGGCGTCTCGCCGCCGCAAGCTCACCCTTCAGGATTTCGCGAAGTACCCGCTCGTGACGATTTCGGTGGGCGGACAGGAGGAGGGAGCGGTCGAGGGCTTCATCCTGGAGCGGGGCCTCGCGCGCCAGTCCGAGATGTTCGATCGCCACGCTCTGCAAGAAGCGCTGAGCGGCATCGAGGAGGTCCCGCGGCTGCGCGTGACGGTGCCCCATTCGCTGGCGATTCCGGCGCTGCTGCGCGACAGCGACATGCTCTCGATCGTGCCGACATCCCTTGCCAAGGCGCTCACGCGCACGGGCGAACTCCTGCTGCGGCAGCCACCGTACCGGGCCGGGACGGCAATCACCCGTGCAGTCTGGCACCGGCGCAACGACCATGATGCTGCGCATGCGTGGCTTCGGGACATGGTGGCTTCCGCGGCAGAGGCTACCGGGAAGATGGACCGAGAGAACTAAGGCGTAGGACGCGACGCAGTGCGAACGGGAATCGGCAGTCAATTTCTGTGAGCCGTGCCTTACCTCAGGGCTCGACATCCTCTCTCAAGGCGAGAAGCCCGACGCACGACGATGCAGTCTTTGGGAGTCGTCCATGCGCCCCTTTGCTGTCGCCCTTGGCGCCGCGTCCGTCCTGCTCGCCGCTTGCGGCGGCAGCAATACGCCCTCGAACGTCGAATCTCCCGGAGCCAAGGAAGCGGTCAAGACAAGGACGCTGGAAGCAGGCGCCGCCGCACTTCAGAACAAGGCTCCCATCGAGGCCATCAACGCCTACCTCGATGGATTTCACTTCTACAACGGTGACATGCAGGGCCAGATGGAGGCGCACCACTATTGCTCCATAGTCAACGAGGAGCTGATCCAGTGCGTCATCTACGATGGCAACGTCAAGGACGCCAAGCTCATGGGGGTTGAATACATTGTCAGCGAGCGACTGTTCAACAGCCTGCCGACCGAGGAGAAGGCGCTCTGGCACAGCCACGTGCACGAAGTCAAGTCGGGCCAGCTCATCGCGCCGGGCATTCCCGCGGTGGCCGAACGCGAGCTCATGAAGAAGCTCATCGGAACTTATGGCAAGACGTGGCACACCTGGCACACAGACCGCCAGAAGGAGCTCCCGCACGGCGTGCCGCAACTCATGATGGGTTTTACGGCGGACGGCCAGGCAAACGCCGAGATGGTGGCCGCGCGAGACAAGCGCTTCGGAATCGATAGTCAGGAGAAGAAGAAGGAGCGGGAATCCATCCCGTCGCCCGCGATCGCACAGGGAGCGGACGCCTGGCAAAAAGGCAAGACAGTGCAACTGGCCGAGCCGGGGGGCCTCGAACACGGCCATCCACAGGGAGCTCGAGGCAATCCAGGTCCTACGGCAAGCACGCCAGCGAAGTAGCCCGGTATCCGTCCTTGCGGAACTCTTGGACCTCCCACGACGCGCTTCCCCTACGCGCCATCACACTTCCGCGTGCTGCGCCGTTGCACGTTCGCGTTTCCGATTCCGCGCCACCGAAGTCGCGGGCGAGCGGCGGCTAAGCGCGCCGAAGTGCTCTTTTGACGGGTCAATTCGGAGGTTGCAAAGCGGGCACTCTGCGCGGTCGGCCCACTTGAGGCGCGCAACGCGCTGACACGGTGGGGAGCGCGTCACAAGCCGTCTTGCTGCCGGGCTAACGAGGTACTCCGAACGGTGGATGCCGGCGGTCCGATATGGCGGTATGTTGGCGATCGAAGGCGGCAGGGGACCACACCGTCGGACGCTCGAGCACGCACTCGCGCCCGGTATCGCCGCCAAAGGCGGAATCCCACAAGGAGCAGGCATGCAAGTCCGATCCCTCACGGGCGCGAGGTGCCGTCAGACCTTGCTGTCGTTCCTCGGCGCAGCGACATGGCTGTGCGCGATGGCGCCCTTTCCGGCCGCAGCACAACAGAAGGCCGACGAGGCCGATCGCTCTGCCGACTTGCGGGCCGCCCGCAAACAGCCGCCCACGATCCTCGCGACCCCGGCCTTCTTCCTGCACACCTCGCCACCACCGCGCATTCTTTGCTCCGCGGTCAACCTCGGCAGTACACCGCGGGACGTCACCATTACCTTGCGGGCAATGACCATATTTGGTATCCCGCCGATCAGCCAGACCATCACGCTGCAGCCGAATGCCATTGCGGGATTGGATGTAGGCGGCGGCTCCGGCAGTCCGGTACTGCCGATTCGCGCCTTCTGCGAATTTCAGTCGAGCGACGTCACGTTGATCCGCGCCAGCGCCAGCGTGTTCCAAGGCACCAGCGGCGTGCCGGAGTTCACCCCGGCCAACTGACGACCGGCAGGGAGCATGGCCACGCGATTGCACCCGGTATCCGCCGCCAAGGCGGCACCCCACAAGGAGCAGACATGCAAGTTCGATCCCTCAAGGGCACGAGATGCCATAAGGCCGTGTTGTCGTGCCTCGGCGCCGCGACATGGCTGTGCGCGATGGCGCCCTTTCCGGCGGCGGCACAACAGAAGGCCGACGGGGCCGATCTCTCTGCCGACTTGCGGCCCGCCCCCAAGCAACCCCCCACGATCCTCGCGACGCCGCCTTTCACCGTGGCGATGACACAGTTGGCCGGTTGCTTCGTGGTCAACATCGGCAGCACGCCCCAGGACGTCACCGTTATCGCGCGGACGGACGACGGTTCCCCACCGGTAAGAGCGACATTCCCGGTTGCGCCGAATACCGTTTCAGGGTCAGAAGCCTACATCAACGCGTCGCAGCCGGTTCAGCTCTCCTGTGAATTCCAGTCGAGCGACGTGACGCTGATCCGCGGCAGCGTCGCCGTTTTCGAGGCCTTCTCCAACCATCCAGTGCTGCAGATCATCCCGGCCAACTGACGACGGCTGCTGCCGGGGTGCCACCCGCTACGCCCGGGACGGGCACACGACACCTCAATGCATCAATGCGGCCGTGCCAGGCTCCGGTCGGGCCAAAATTCCGAAGCTCCAAAGCTGCCGCTGCCCTACGTCGGGATTTGGCCGAACTCGGCCGCCGGAGAGGGCGATCATCACAGCATTGCGCTTTGCTTCCTTGCGTCGGGTTCCTACAAGCGCTTCCACTAAACCATTCCCCGCGGCTTCGAGTTCCACGCCGTCCGTCGCGTGTGGCCCGCTCGGCCCTTGAAACCGCACCAAATGCCCTTATCATTAGCACTCGCTGAAGAGGAGTGCTAACAGCCTCCGCTTCCAGTGGCTGGCAGCCGGCGATCGAGCCGACACCGAACCAAACCCCGTTTCTATTCAGGAGATGCAATGAAACTTCGTCCTTTGCACGATCGCGTGATCGTCAAGCGCATTGAAAGCGAAACCAAGACCGCCTCGGGCATCGTGATCCCCGACAACGCCGCCGAGAAGCCCGACCAGGGCGAAGTGCTGGCCGTCGGTCCTGGCAAGAAGAGCGACAAGGGCGACCTGATCGCCCTGAACATCAAGGTCGGCGACCGCGTCCTGTTCGGCAAGTACAGCGGCCAGACCGTCAAGGTCGATGGCGACGAGTTGCTTGTCATGAAGGAAGACGACTTGTTCGCGGTCGTCGAAGCGAAGTGATCTTGCGGGACAGACCAAGCGGGCGCGAAGCGCTCGACTGCTCTGTCCCCAACTGACTAGTTAAACATTTTTTTCGGAGAAATCTCATGGCAGCAAAAGACGTAGTCTTCGGCGGTGAAGCCCGCGCACGCATGATCGAGGGTGTCAACATCCTGGCCAACGCGGTCAAGGTCACCCTGGGCCCCAAGGGCCGCAACGTGGTGCTCGAGCGCTCCTTCGGCGCCCCGACCGTGACCAAGGACGGCGTGTCGGTCGCCAAGGAAATCGAACTCAAGGACAAGCTCCAGAACATGGGCGCCCAGCTCGTGAAGGAAGTGGCTTCCAAGACTTCGGACAACGCCGGCGACGGCACCACCACCGCGACCGTGCTGGCCCAGGCCATCGTTCGCGAAGGCTTCAAGTACGTGGCCGCCGGCATCAACCCGATGGACCTGAAGCGCGGCATCGACAAGGCGGTCACCGCCCTGGTCGAAGAGCTGAAGAAGGCTTCCAAGGCCACCACCACCTCGAAGGAAATCGCGCAAGTCGGCTCGATCTCGGCCAACAGCGACGACACCATCGGCAAGCTCATCGCCGACGCGATGGACAAGGTCGGCAAGGAAGGCGTGATCACTGTGGAAGACGGCAAGTCGCTCGATAGCGAACTCGACGTCGTCGAAGGCATGCAGTTCGACCGCGGCTACCTGTCGCCCTACTTCATCAACAACCCCGAGAAGCAGTCGGCGTTGCTGGAAAACCCCTTCGTGCTGCTGTTCGACAAGAAGATCAGCAACATCCGCGACCTGCTGCCCACGCTGGAGCAAGTCGCCAAGGCCGGCCGTCCCCTGCTGATCATTGCCGAAGAAGTCGAGGGCGAAGCCCTGGCGACGCTGGTGGTCAACACGATCCGCGGCATCCTGAAGGTCGTGGCCGTCAAGGCGCCTGGCTTCGGCGACCGCCGCAAGGCCATGCTGGAAGACATCGCCATCCTGACGGGCGGCAAGGTCATCGCCGAAGAAGTGGGCCTGACGCTCGAGAAGGTGACGCTGGCTGACCTCGGCCAAGCCAAGCGCATCGAAGTGGGCAAGGAAAACACCATCATCATCGACGGCGCCGGCGCTCCCGCTGATATCGAAGCCCGCGTGAAGCAAGTGCGCGTGCAGATCGAGGAAGCCACCAGCGACTATGACCGCGAGAAGCTGCAAGAGCGCGTGGCCAAGCTGGCCGGCGGCGTGGCCGTGATCAAGGTCGGCGCTGCCACCGAAGTCGAAATGAAGGAAAAGAAGGCCCGCGTCGAAGACGCCCTGCACGCCACCCGCGCTGCAGTGGAAGAAGGCGTTGTGGCCGGCGGCGGCGTGGCGCTGCTGCGTGCCAAGCAGGCCGTGGGCGACAAGCTCAAGGGCGACAACGCTGACCAGGACGCCGGCATCAAGCTGGTGCTCAAGGCCATCGAAGCGCCGCTGCGCGAGATCGTCAACAACGCCGGCGGCGAAGCCAGCGTGGTGGTGAACGCTGTTCTGGCCGGCAAGGGCAACTACGGCTTCAATGCCCAGAACGACACCTACGGGGACATGCTCGAGCTGGGCATCCTGGACCCAACCAAGGTGACCCGCACCGCACTGCAGAACGCCGCCTCGGTCGCCTCGCTGCTGCTGACGACCGAAGCCATGGTCGCCGACGCACCGAAGGACGAGTCCGGCGCCGGCGGCGGCATGCCCGACATGGGCGGCATGGGTGGCATGGGCGGCATGGGCATGTAAAACGGCCCGGCCCCTCCCGGCCAACAAAAAACCCCGCAGCTCGCGCTGCGG
The DNA here is from genome assembly GCF_018614915.1 of Variovorax paradoxus. GTDB lineage: Bacteria > Pseudomonadota > Gammaproteobacteria > Burkholderiales > Burkholderiaceae_C > Variovorax > Variovorax paradoxus_K. The sequence goes on from NZ_JAGGNU010000055.1 coordinate 140,200, forward strand.
GGTTTTTTTTGTGCGCCGGCGGAAAGCTTCAGGCCGCCGCAGCCAGCGGCGACGCGCCGTACTCGTTGCTCTCGGGCTGGCTCGGCTGCACCGTGAAGTACAGCAGCACCAGGTTGACCAGCGGGATCAGCCCCAGCAGCAGCCACCAGCCGCTCTTGCCGATGTCGTGCAGGCGACGCGCGCCGGCCGCCAGCAGCGGCAGCAGGAAGGCAAGGATGACCAGGCCATAGACGATCTCGTGGATGAACCCGGCCACGATCGCCACGATCACATAGGCCAGCACGAACCACCAGTACTCCGACCGCGAAGCGCGACCGCTGAAGTCGACGTATTTGCTGAAGCAGGTCTTGACGGCTTCTTGAAAATTCATTGAGCAGCTCCTCTTGATAGTTCCCACGGGAAAACTCCCGCGGCCATCATATCGGCCGGTTCGCCCGCTTTGCCAAGCTTTCTTCGCTAGCGCAGGCGGGCGAGCAGGCCGGCCGTGGAGGCGTCCAGGCCCTGGGTGTCGCCGGAGGCCAGCCGAGGCTCGATGTCTCGCGCCAGCACCTTGCCGAGCTCGACGCCCCATTGGTCGAAGCTGTTGATGCCCCACAGCGCGCCGCTGGTGAACACGCGATGCTCGTAGAGCGCGAGGAAGGCCCCGAGCGACTCCGGCGTGAGCTTGTCGAAGACGAAGAAGCTGCTCGGCCGGTTGCCCGGGAAGTTCCGGTGCCCGCCGGCGTCGCGCTGGCCCACCATGAGCGCCTGTGCCTGGGCAAGCGCATTGGCGAGCAGCTTGGAATGGTGTCCTTCGAGCTCGTGTGCCGCATCGCGCACGGCAATGAACTCCAGCGGGATCACGTCCGTGCCCTGGTGCAGCATCTGGAAATAGGCGTGCTGCCCGTTGGTGCCGGGCTCGCCCCACAGCACGGGCGAGGTGCCGAAGGGCAGCGCTGCGCCGCTCGCATCGACCCGCTTGCCGTTGCTCTCCATTTCGAGCTGCTGCAGGTAGGCCGGGAGCCGCTGCAGCGCGCTGTGGTACGGCGCGATGCTGCGGCTTCCGAAGCGGTGGAAGTTGCGGTACCAGACGTCGAGCAGCCCCAGTCGCACCGGCAGGTTCTGCGCCAGCGCAGCGGTGCGGAAATGCTCGTCCATCGCGTGGGCACCGGCGAGCAGGCGGCGGAATCCGTCGGCGCCGATCGCCAGCGCGATCGGCAGCCCGATGGCCGACCACAGGGAGTAGCGGCCGCCGACCCAGTCCCAGAAGCCGAAGCTCGTTTCGATGCCGAAGCTGCGCGCAGCCTCGACGTTGGTGGTGAGCGCGGCGAAATGGCGCGCGATGTCGACGCTGCCGGACTGCTCGAACCAGCGCTTGGCCGATTGCGCATTGGCCATGGTCTCGGCCGTGGTGAAGGTCTTCGACGCAACGAGGAACAGCGTGTGTTCGGGCGCCAGGTCGCGCAGCACGCGCGCGAGTTCATGGCCGTCGACGTTGGAGACGAAATGGAAGCGCTTGCCCGGCGCCACGAAGGCGTCGAGCGCGCGCACCACCATCTGCGGGCCGAGATCTGAGCCGCCGATACCGATATTGACCACGTCGGTGATCGTGTGGTCGGCGCGCACTTCTTCGGCATAGGCCAGCATCGCGTCGAGCGTGGCATGGACGTCGGCGAGCGCGCCAGCCAGGGCCTCGGGCGCCGGTGCCGAGGCGGGGGCTCTCAGCAGGGTGTGGAGGACGGCACGGTCTTCGGTCGTGTTGATGTGCCGGCCGGCGAGCATCGCGTCGCGCTGCGCTTCCAGCCCGGTCTCCCGGGCCAGCGCCATGAGCAGTTCCTCGGTCTTCGCATCGACGAGGTTCTTGGACAGGTCGGCGAAGAGATGCGGTGCCGGCTGGCTGAAGGCATCGAAGCGCCGCGGGTCGGTGGCAAAGGCCTGCCGCAGGTCGAAGTCGCGGCCCGAGGCCTCGTAGTGCGCCTGGAGCCGGCCCCACGCTGCCGTGCGATCGCAACGCGTCGTCGTCATGCGACCGCCTCCATCAATTCTTCGAGCTTCACCGCATCGGCCGCGAAAGCGCGAATGCCCTCGGCCAGCTTCTCGGTCGCCATGGCATCCTCGTTGAGCGCGAAGCGGAAGGCCGGCTCGTCGAGCCTGAGCTGCGGAATGTCGAGCGCCTGCGCGGCGTCGGCGTCGAGCGCGTGCGCGAGCGGTGCCTCGCTGGCCGCGAGCTCGGCCAGCAGATCGGGGCTGATGGTCAGCAGATCGCAGCCCGCCAGCGCGGCGATCTGCCCCACGTTGCGGAAGCTCGCGCCCATCACCTCGGTCGCGATGCCGTGCTTCTTGTAGTAGTCGAAGATCTGCCGCACCGACTTCACGCCCGGGTCGTTGGCGCCCGAACATGCCGCCTCGTCCCAGCTCGTGCCGGCTGCCTTCTTGTGCCAGTCGTAGATGCGGCCGACGAAGGGCGAGATCAGCCTCACGCCCGCCGCACCACAGGCCACCGCCTGGGCGAAGGAGAACAGCAAGGTCAGGTTGGTGTGGATGCCCTTCTCCTCGAGCCGGCGGGCGGCCTCGATGCCTTCCCAGGTGGCGGCGATCTTGATCAGCACGCGCTGCTCGACTTCGATGTCCTCGGCGCGGTAAAGCGCCACGATGCGCTCGGCACGCTCGACCGTGGCCGCCGTGTCGAAGCTCAAGCGCGCATCGACTTCGGTCGAGACGCGGCCCGGGATGAGGGAGAGGATCTCGGTGCCGAAGCGCACCAGCAGCCGGTCGATCACCTCGTCGATGGCCAGGCTGCCATGCTTCTTCACGGCCTCGTCGAGCAGCGGCCGGTATTCGGCCTTCTGCACGGCCTTGAGGATCAGCGAGGGATTGGTGGTGGCATCCCGGGGCTTGAACTGGGCCAGCTGGCGGAAATCGCCGGTATCGGCCACCACGGTGGTCCATTGACGGAGGGCATCGAGTTGGTTCATGCACTCATTATCCCGCCGCAAAACTACAGGCCGTGTGGTCCTCGGCTGACGAAGCCCGGCGGGGCTCGCGGCTAGCGTGGCGCCTTGATCCGCCGGAGAGGATTCTTATGCTTTTTCGCAAACGCCCCGCACCGTCGTCCCGGCTCGTGTACGACGACCGCGTCCACAGCGCGTCGATCGGAACACTGGCCACGGCCTTTTGCGTGGGGAGCGTGCTGACCCTGCTCACGCTGGCGACCGCCCGGGCGGCCCGCGCCGAACGCGTGGCCGGCCCTGCCGACGGCGCCCCGCTGATGCGAGCGCCGCTCCAGGTGGTGGCGCCGGTCGACCTGCAGCGCTACGCCGGCCTGTGGCACGAGCAAGCCCGCCTTCCCAATCGCTTCCAGAAGCGCTGCGCAGGGCCGGCCACGGCCGAGTACACGCTGCTGGACGATGGCCAGATCGAGGTTCGCAATCGCTGCATCCTGGCGGACGGAAGCTTCGATGAAGCGGTCGGCATCGCGCGCGCGGCGCCGGTGGCCGGCCAGCCGGGCGCAGGCCGGCTCGAAGTGCGCTTCGCGCCCGAGTGGCTCAGTTGGCTGCCTGCGGTCTGGGGCGACTACTGGATTCTGAAGCTCGACCGCGACTACCAGGTGGCGCTGGTCGGCACGCCGAACCGCCAGTACCTCTGGGTGCTGTCGCGCGCGCCGCGGCTGGACGACGCCGCGCTCGACGCCGAGCTCGACTACGCGCGCACGCTGGGCTTCGACGTCGACAAGGTCGAACTGACCGGCAGGTAGGCCTCGAGTAGCGCCGGCAAGGCGCTGGGTCTTTCACAGTGGATGGCCTGCCAGCCCAGTTCGCGCGCTGCCAACACGTTGGCCAGCGAGTCGTCGATGAAGATCGTGTCCGAAGCCGCCAACCGGTGGCGCGCGGCCAGCAGCTCGTAGATCTCGCGCTGCGGCTTGATGATGCGCACGTCGCCCGAAAAGATGCCGCCGTCGAACCAGCGGAAGAAGGCGTGCCGCTGCTCGAGCACGCGCGCATAGGGCACCGGCATGTTGGACAGGTAGTAGAGCCGCAGGTCCTCGCCGGCATCGCGCCGCGCGCGCAGCCCGTCCAGCAGATCGACGGTGACGCCGATCGGCGCCAGGCGTTCGCCCATGGGCGCCAGCGCCTGGTTGAGCCGGTCGACCGGCAGCGAAAGGCGCAGCGCCATCCGGCCGATGGCATCGTCGAGGCTGTGGGTGCCGCGGTCGAAGCCCAGCCAGTCTTCGTGGTGGAACATCTCGCGCGCCAGCGCATGCGCCCCCTCGGCGGTCGGTGCAAGGTGCGCGAACTCCGTGTGCACCAGCGATACCGGCTCCCAGCTCAGCAGCACCGCGCCGAGGTCGAACACCACATTCTTCATACCGTCGAATCCAGGAAAGAGCGCCCTCTCAGGCCGAATCCGAGCTTACGCGAAGCCGTAGGGGCCTGAACGGTCCATTACCATTCGCAGGCAGCGTTCCTGTTCGGCATTTCATGACAACACGGGTATATCCATGAGTTTCGATCTCGTCCTCTTCGGCGGCACCGGCGACCTCGCGTGGCGCAAGCTGATGCCGGCCCTGTTCCAGGCCTTCCGGCACGGCAGCCTGCCCGAGGGCGGCCGCATCATCGGCGTCGCGCGCGACGACCTGTCCGACGACGGCTACCGCGAGCTGATCCAGTCGCGCTTCCAGGCAGTCGAGGGTGCCAAGCGGCCGACCCCCGAGGAGTTCAAGAAATTCGCCGCGATGCTGTACTTCCTGCGCATGGACCTGTCCAGGCCCGAGGACTACGCGAAGCTCGCCGATCTGCTCAAGACCCGCGACGCGGAAACCGTGGTGATGTACCTTGCCACCGCGCCGGCGCTTTTCACGCAGGTGGTGGAGCAGATCGCCGCAGCGGGGCTCAATGGCCCCAAGACACGCGTGGTGCTCGAGAAGCCTCTGGGCCACGACCTGGCCTCCAACCGCGCCATCAACAAGGCCGTGTGCAAGGTGCTGGCGGAGCACCAGGTGTTTCGCATCGATCACTACCTGGGCAAGCCCTCGGTGCAGAACCTGTTCGCGATGCGCTTCGGCAATGCGCTGTTCGAACCGATCTGGCGCCGCGAACACATCGCGAACATCGAGATCACGATCGCCGAGGACCTGGGCGTGGAAAAGCGCGGCGCCTTCTACGACCAGACCGGCGCGCTGCGCGACATGGTGCAGAACCACGCGCTGCAACTGGTCTGCGCGATCGGCATGGAACCGCCGATCAACGCGCATGCCGACGCCATCCGCGACGAGAAGCTCAAGGTGCTGCGCGCGCTCAAGCCATGGACGGCGGAGTCCATCGGGCTGCACGCGATCCGCGGACAGTACACAGCGGGCACGGCCTACGGCGAGCGCGTGCCGGGCTACCGCGACGAGTCTGGCGTGGATCCGGACAGCCGCACCGAGACCTTCGTCGCGCTGCGCACCGAGATCGCCAACTGGCGCTGGGCCGGCGTGCCGCTCTATATCCGCACCGGCAAGCGGCTGGGCTCGCGCGATGCGCACATCTCGGTCAATTTCAAGCCGACGCCGCACGCGATCTTCCGCGCCCCGACCGGCGCGATCAACAAGCTGGTGATCAACCTGCAGCCCAGGGACGGACTGGAACTGCACATGCTCGCGCAGGCGCAGGACGGCCGCCAGCGCAACGGCAATCGCCACGCCGGGCCCCAGCTGGCGCCGGTGCAACTGGACCTCGACTTCGACAAGCGCTTCGGCTCGGAGCGCGTGGGTGCCTACGAGCGCCTGTTGCTCGACGTGATCGACGGCCGGCTCAACCTCTTCGTGCGCAGCGACGAACAGGAAGAGGCGTGGCGCTGGGTCGAACCGCTGATCGACAGCTGGGCCTCGGACGGCGTGCCACGGCCCTATGCGGCGGGCACCTGGGGACCGAGTGCATCGAGCGCGATGATTGCGCGCGATGGGTTCGCGTGGAGCGAAGAGCAATAGCCCACCCAGAGCCCCGAAGGTCATAGTCAAGGAACACCGCGGAACCGGCTTCGCCGGGCCGCTGGTGTTGCCCCCGGTGAGGGCTGAAGGCCGACGGCTCCAAGCCTGCCTGCGCAGGCTTGGACGGCCTGAAGGGCCAAGGCCTCTGGCCGCGGCACGTTGGGCGGCTACACGAAGTGAGCCAACCTGGGGGAGAGCTAGATCCGCCCCTCCTCCACCGCGTGGCAGGCCACCTGCACGCCGCGCAGCATCTGCAGTGGCGGGCGCTCGGCCTTGCAGCGCGCATTGGCGTGCGGGCAGCGCGGATGGAAGGTGCAGCCGGTGGGCGGATTCAGCGGATTGGGCACCTCGCCCTGCACCGGCGTGCGCCGCTCGCCCGCGTGCTTCATCTTGGGAATCGCCTCCAGCAGCATGCGCGTGTACGGGTGCTGAGGCGCGGCGAAGAGCTTCTGCTTGTCCGCCACCTCGACCAGCCGGCCCAGGTACATCACGCCAACCTGGTCGGCCACATGGCGCACCACCGCCAGGTTGTGCGAGATGAAGAGGTAGGTCAGGCCGCGCTCGCGTTGCAGGTCCTTCATGATGTTGAGCACCTGGGCCTGCACGCTCACGTCCAGCGCCGAGGTGGGCTCGTCGCACACCAGGAACTCGGGCTGGGTGGCGAGCGCGCGCGCGATCGAAATGCGCTGGCGCTGGCCGCCGGAGAACTGGTGCGGATACTTCACCATGTCCAGAGGGCTCAGGCCGACCGACTGCAGGAGCTCGCCCACGCGCGCCTTGAGCGCGGGCCCTTCCTTGAGGATCTCGTGCTCGCGCAGCGGCTCGCCGATGATGTCTTCGACGATCCAGCGCGGATTGAGACTCGCGTAGGGGTCCTGGAAGATCATCTGGATGCGCCGGCGCAGCTTGCGCCCCTCGGCGGTCTTGAAGGCGGCGTGCGCGTCCTGGCCGTCGAAGTGCATGCCGCCGCGGGTAGGCTCGTACAGGCCCACCAGCAGGCGCGCGACGGTGCTCTTGCCGCAGCCGGATTCGCCCACCAGCGCGAGCGTCTTGCCTCGCTCGATGGAGAAGCTCACGCCGTCGACGGCGTTGAGCAGCACCCGGGGCTTGCGCTCGAGCACGCGGTTGAGCCAGGGCGGGGAGACGTCGAAGCTCTTGGCGAGATCGTTCGCCTGAACGAGCGCGCTCATGCAGCGACCCTGTCGATCTGCGTCGGACTGTGCACGTCGTGCAGCCAGCAGGCGGCGCGAGTCGCGCCCGCGTTGAGCAGGTCCGGCCGCTCTTCCAGGCAGCGGTCGAAGACGCGTGGGCAGCGCGGGTTGTAGGCGCAGCCGCGCGGAATGGCATTGAGCCGGGGCATGGCGCCGTCGATCTGGTTGAGGCGCTCGCGGTCCATCGTCATGTCGGGAATGGCGGCCATCAGGCCCGAGGTGTAGGGGTGCGCCGGCTGGTGGATCACTTCCTGCACCGGTCCGATCTCGGCCACCCGGCCGGCGTACATCACTGCCACGCGATCGCAGGTTTCGGCGATCACGCCCATGTCGTGGGTGATCAGCATGACGGCCGCCCCGCGCTCCTTGCAGATGTTCTTGAGCAGCTGGATGATCTGCGCCTGGATCGAGACGTCCAGCGCAGTGGTGGGTTCGTCGGCGACGATCAGCTTGGGCTCGGCCGCCAGCGCGAGCGCGATCACCACGCGCTGGCGCATGCCGCCGGAGAACTGGTGCGGATAGTGGTCGATGCGCTGCGCGGCACCCGGGATGCCGGTGTCCTGCAAGAGGCCGATGGCGCGCCTGCGCGCTTCTTCCTCGCTCACGGGCAGGTGCGTTCGGATGGTCTCCGTCAACTGCCGGCCGATGGTGTAGAGCGGGTTCAGCGAGGTCAGCGGGTCCTGGAAGATCGCGCCGATCTTGCGGCCGCGAATGTGGCGCATGGCCTCGTGGCCGAGGTTGTCGATGCGCTGCCCTTCGAGCCGGATCTCGCCGCTGGCGATGCGCCCGGGCGGTTCCAAGAGACCGATGATGGCGGCGCCGGTGAGCGACTTGCCGGCGCCGGATTCACCGACCACGCCGAGGATCTCGCCCGGTGCAATTTCGAAGGAGATGTCGTCGAGCGCGCGCAGCGCGCCGCGCCGATGCGGGAATTCGACGACCAGGTGATTGACTTGCAGGAGGCTCATGGACGGTGTTCCTCCTTCAGCGCAGTCGAGGGTTGAGCGCATCGCGCAGCCAGTCGCCTAGCAGGTTCACGCTCAGCGCGATCAGCACCAGCATCAGGCCCGGGAACACGGTGATCCACCATTCGCCCGAGAACAGATAGTCGTTGCCGACGCGGATCAGCGTACCCAGCGAGGGCGAGGTCGGCGGCACGCCGACGCCCAGGAAGGACAACGTGGCTTCGGTGATGATGGCCGTGGCCACCTGGATCGTCGCCAGCACCAGCACCGGGCCCATCACGTTCGGCAGCACGTGGCGCACCATGATGCGCCAGGGCGACACGCCGGTCACGCGGGCCGCCTGCACGTACTCCTTGTTGCGCTCGACCAGCGTGGAGCCGCGCACGGTGCGCGCGTACTGCACCCAGCCGGTGAGCGAGATCGAGATGATCAGGACGCCGAAGGCCACCGAGTCGTGCGCGTTCGGAAACAGGGCGCGGCCGACGCCGGCGATCAGCAAGGCGACGAGGATGGGCGGGAAGGACAGCATCACGTCGCACACCCGCATCAGGAAGGCATCGAGCCAACCGCCCCAGAAGCCGGCGAGCAGACCGAACAACACGCCGACGATGACGGAGAGCATCACCGACACGAGGCCCACGACCAGCGAGATGCGCGCGCCGTAGATCAGCGCCGAGAGGATGTCCCGGCCCTGGTCGTCGGTGCCCAGCAGGTACTTGCGCGTGCCTTCGCTCTCCCATGCCGGCGGCAGCCGCGCATCGCCGAGTTCGAGCGCGGCCAGATCGAAGGGGTTGTGCGGCGACACCCACCCGGCGAACACCGAGCAGAAGATGCAGACGAAGGCGATCGCAGCGGCCAACATCGCGACCGGCGAGCTGCGAAAGCTGTGGCCGATGTCGCTATCGAGCCACAGCGCCAGTGTCTTTTTCATCGGGAGGGCCCTAAAAAGCGTGCCTGCGTTGCAGGCACGCGGGGTCATGCGTCACCAAGCTTCAGGGCTTGGTGGGCGCATTGATGCTCATCCACTCGAAAGGCATGAAGTTGTCGGCCCGCTGCGTCAGCGCGACCTTCTTGCTCACGCCCCAGGCCAGCGACTGCTGGTGCAGCGGCAAATGCCCGATGTCGTCCGCGTGGATCTTGAAGGCCTCCTGGATCATCGCCATGCGCTCAGCCTTGTCGGTGCTCGACTTGATCTTTCCGATCAGCTCGTCGAGCTTGGGGTTGCAGTACGAGCCGAGGTTGAACTGGCCGTCGCCCGTCTTGTCGTCGGGGCAGCGCATTAGCGCGTCGAGCGCGTTGTGCGCATCGTAGGTGGTCGGCGTCCATCCGAGCAGGTAGAAGCTGGTGTCGCGGCGCAATATCTTGGGGAAATAAGTGCCCTTGGTCTCGGCCGCGAGGTTGATCTTCACGCCGATGCGCGCGAGGTTCGCGGCCACCGCCTGGCAGATCTGCGCGTCGTTGACGTAGCGGTCGTTGGGGCAGTTCATCGTGACCTCGAAGCCGTTCGGGTAGCCGGCATCCGCCAGCAGCTTCTTGGCGCCGTCGACGTTCTGCGGCAGGCGCTTGTCCTGCGCCTCGGTCCAGCCATTGATGCCGGGCCCGACCATCAGTCCGGTGGGCCGCGAGGCGCCGCGCATGACGGTGCGCTGGATGCCGGTGATGTCGATGGCCTGGTAGAAGGCCTGGCGCACGCGCTTGTCCTTGAAAGGGTTCTTGCCCTTGACGCTCGAGTACAGCAGTTCGTCGCGCTTCTGGTCCATGCCCAGGAAGATGGTGCGGAGCTCGGGGCCAACCACCATCTGCGCGTTCGGGCTGGCATTGATGCGCGCAATGTCCTGCACCGGCACCGGCTCCATCACGTCGATCTCGCCCGACACCAGCGCCGCCACGCGCGTCGCCGGGTTGGCGATGGGGGTGAAGACCACTTCCTGCACGTTGCCGTCGATCTTGCCCCAGTAGGTGGCGTTGCGCACGAACACCGTGCGCACGTCGGGCTGGCGCTCGCGCACGCGGAAGGGACCGGTGCCGTTGGCCTTGAACGAGGCGGTGTTCTCAATGCCCTTGCGGCGGTCGACGGGCTTCTCGGCCTTGTTCTCCTCGCACCACTTCTTGCTCATGATTGCGAGGTCCGACAGCACGTCGGGCAGGATCGGGAACGGGCCCTTGGTCTCGATGTCGATCAGGTGGTCGTTGACCTTGCGCACTTCCTTGATGTCGTTCACCTTGGCCTTCACGTCCGAGCCGTCGCCGGCCGCGCGCGCGATGCTGAAGAGGACGTCATCGGCGGTGAAGGGCGTGCCGTCGTGAAACTTGACGTTCTTGCGCAGATCGAAGCGCCACACCGTCGGGGACGTCTGCCGCCATGAGGTGGCCAGCGACGGCGCGAGGCTCAGGTCCTTGTTGCGGTCGGTGAGCGCGTCGTACACGTTGAGGTCGACCGAGAGCTGCAGCGACTCGTTGAGCGAGTGCGGATCGAGAGACAGCGCATCCCCTTGATTGGCGATCCGGATGGTCTGCGCACCGACGGGAACGCAGATCGCGCCCAGCGCGCACAGGACGGCCATTGCGGCCAGCTTTTTACTCAGGTTCATGAGGCACTCCTCGGGTTGAAAAAGGGTCAGGACGCCGCTGAAGCGACCATGCTTTTGGCAGTCTTGTCGGCAGCGCGCAAGGGCATGCCCTGCTCGATCAGGCCGGCATGCAATGCGGCACCGAGCGGCAGGATCTCGTCGTTGAAATCGTATTTGCTGTTGTGCAGGAAAGCGCCGCCGCGGGCGTCCTGCCCGATGCGCATGTAGGCGCCCGCCTTCTTCTGCAGCATGAAGGAAAAATCCTCGGCGCCCATGCTGGGCTCCATGTTGCGCTCGACGTTGTGCGCGCCCACCAGGGACTGCGCGACGTCGCCGGCGAACATCGCCTCGGGCGCCGTGTTGATGGTGGCGGGATAGATGCGCTCGAACTTCACCTGAGCCGTGGCACCGAAACCCGAAGCGACGGCGGCGCACAGCTCGACGAGGCGTTGTTCGACCTGTGCCTGGACCCTGGCGCTGAAGGTCCGCACAGTCCCCACCAGCATGGCCTTGCCCGGCACCACGCTCATGGCGCCGAGGTCGCCGGCCTCGACCGCACAGATGCTGACCACTGCCGCGTCGATCGGGCGCACGTTGCGCGACACGATGCTCTGCACTGCCGTGATGATGTGTGCCGCGACCAGCACCGGATCGACCGTGAGGTAGGCGTGCGCGCCATGGCCGCCCTTGCCCACGACCTCGATCGTGATGCGATCGGCGGCCGCCATCATTGCACCTCGGTTGATGCCCACCGTTCCGGCAGGCAGGCCCGGCCAGTTGTGCATGGCATACACCGACTGCACGGGAAAACGGTCGAACAGGCCGTCCTCGATCATCGCGCGCGCGCCGGCAAAACCCTCTTCGCCGGGCTGGAAGATCAGCACCGCGGTGCCGTCGAAGTCGCGGGTTTCGGCAAGATAGCGCGCGGCCCCGACCAGCATGGCGGTGTGGCCGTCGTGCCCGCAGCCGTGCATCAGGCCGGTCTTGGCCGAACGCCAGGCGAAATCGTTCTCCTCGCGCATGGGCAAGGCATCCATGTCGGCCCTGAGGCCGATCATGCGGCGGCTGGCCGTCGACCGGCCATGGATCACGCCGACCACGCCGGTCTTGCCGATGCCGGGATGGATTTCGTCGACGCCGCAAGCCTTTAGCGCCTCCTGGACACGGCCGGCCGTGTAGATCTCCTCGAAGCCGAGTTCGGGATGCGCGTGCAGGTCGCGCCGGAAGGCCGCGATCTCGGGGTAGAAGCGCGCAATGTGTGCGAACGCCCTGCCGTTCGCCTGCAGACGCGACTCGCTCATCAATGGCCTCCTGCGCGGCCGATGCGCAGGCGCGGATCGACCACGAAGTACAGCAGGTCGACCACCAGGTTGATGACGACGAAGATCAGGGCGATCAGGCACAGGTAGGCGGCCATCACGGGAATGTCGGCGAAGGTCACGGCCTGGATGAACAGCAGCCCCATGCCGGGCCACTGGAACACCGACTCGGTGATGATCGCAAAGGCGATCAGACCGCCCAGTTGGAGCCCGGTGATGGTCATCACCGGCACCAGCGTGTTCTTGAGCGCGTGGCCGAAATGGATGGACCGGTCCGAAAGGCCTCGAGCGCGGGCAAACTTGATGTAGTCGGTGCGCAGCACCTCGAGCATTTCGGCGCGCACCAGCCGCATGATCAAGGTGAGCTGAAAGATCGCGAGCGTGACCGCCGGCAGCACGATGTGATGCCAGCCGTCGGCTCGCAGCAGGCCCGTGCTCCACCAGCCGATCTGGACCGTCTCTCCGCGCCCGAAGCTCGGGAACCAGCCGAGCAGCACGGCAAAGACGAGGATCAGCAGGATGCCGATCAGGAAGGTGGGCAGCGAGACGCCGAGCAGGGAAATCGTCATGAACACCTGGCTCATGAAGGTGCCGCGGCGCAACGCCGTGTAGACCCCCATCGGGATACCGATCAGCAAGGCCAGCAGGGCTGCAGCCAGCGCCAGTTCGAGCGTGGCCGGGAAGCGCTCGCCGATCAGCCGCGAAACCTTGCTCCCCTGCCTGAGGCTCAGGCCGAACTCGCCTTGCGACGCATTGACGAGGAAATGCCAGAACTGCACGAAAAAGGGCTTGTCCAGCCCGAGGCCGACACGCAGTTCGCGGATCTGATCGGGCGTGGCGTCCTGCCCGAGCAGGAACACCACGGGATCGCCCACGTACTGAAAAAGAAGAAAGGCGATGAAGGCGACCGCGATCATGACGATCACGGCCTGGATCAGGCGGCGCAGTACGAAAGCAGTCATTCAGCAGAGCATGTGTTCAACGATGCTAGCAGAGCAAGGTGCGTGCCCAAGAGGTGGTTCCCCGGGTTGCGCCTTGCTCGAAGCCGCGCCAAAAGAGCAGCCCACAAAGGGGCTGCAATGCTGCTTCGCAGCGGATCAGTTCACCTTGATGACGCGCCAGTCGAGCCGGTTGTCGGCGCGATGGACTACCTCGATGTTCTTCTTCATCGCCCACGGGATGATCTGGTTGTGCAACGGGATATGCGACACGTCGTCGTTCTGCAATTGCAGCGCCTCGGCCAGCAGGCGGTCGCGCACGGGGAGGTCGGTCTCCGTCTTCACCCGATCGACGATCTGGTCCATCTTCGGATTGCTGTAGCGGCCGACGTTGTAGTTGCCGTCGCCGCCGCTGCCCACCGTGCGCGTGAGCGACTGCAGGCTGTAGAGCGCGTCGAAGGTGGGCACACCCCAACCCAGCATGTAGATGCTGGCTTCGTAGCGCTGGATCATCGGGAAGTAGGTCACCAGCGGCAGCGTGCGAAGCTTCGCCTTGATTCCCACGCGCGCCCACATGGCGGTCACGGCCTGGCAGATTTCCTCGTCGTTGATGTAGCGGTTGTTGGGGCAGGCGAAATCGACCTCGAAGCCGTCTGGATAGCCGGCATCGGCGAGCAGCTTCTTGGCGGCGGCGGAATCGTAGGGATGGCGCTTGTGCACGCCCTCGGTCCAGCCGTTGACCTGCGGCGCTATCAATGCGCCGGTGGGCTGGCTCAAGCCCCTCATCGTCACGCGGTTGAGGCTGGCGCTGTCGATCGCCTGATAGAGCGCCTTGCGCACGCGCTGATCCTTCAGCGGATTCTTGCCTTTCACGCTGGAACCGGGCAGCTCGTCGCGGAACTGGTCCATGCCGAAGAAGATGGTGCGGTTCTCGACGCCGTCGATGACCTTCAGATTGCCGCTCTGGCGCAAGCGCCCCAGATCCTGCGGACTGGGATCCAGCACGAAGTCGACCTCGCCCGACAGCAGTGCCGCGACGCGCGTGGCTTCGGACTTGATTGGGCTGTAGATCACCTCCGTCACATTCGAGTCGTTCTTGCCCCAGTAATTGGGGTTCTGCACGAGCACCAGGCGCTGGTCCGGCTGCCATTCCTTGACCATATACGGCCCTGTGCCCATGGCGTTGCGGTGGGCATAGCTTTCCTCCGGCGTCTTGATGTCCTTCGGTTCGACCGACTTGTTCTTCTCCGCCCAGGCCTTGCTCATGATGCGCAGCTCCGTCAACTGATTCAGCAGTACGGGATTGGGGCCCTTGAGCAGGATGTCGACGGTATCCGCATCGACCTTGACCACCTTGTCGATGCCTTGGGCGTAGACGGCGTAATTGGACGTCTTGGCCATCGCGCGGGTCAGCGAATACACCACGTCTTCAGCCGTCAGCGCCGAACCGTCGCTGAACTTGACGCCGCTGCGCAAGGTAAAGCGCATCTGGGTGGGCGTCAGAAGCTTCCAGCTGGACGCCAGCTGGGCCTCCGGCTTGAAGGTCTTGCTGTTGTAGTAGACCAACGAGTCGTAGATGGCCGCGTGTACGCCGTTGCCCAGCGCATTGTTCTGCGAATGGATGTCGAGCGTGGGAATGTCGCTCGCGCTCGTCCATTTGAAAGTCTTCGCATGCAGTGCAGGCGCTGCAAACACAAAGGCCGCGAGGGCAACAGGAAACAGTACGCGCTTGGCATCCATAGTTAACCATCCGTCACAAAGTGAAAACGCGGACTATGCAACAGCCGGGCCAGCTTCGGCCATGGGAAAACTCCGACCCAGGGATATCCCTGTTCTCAAAAGCCCGAGCAAAGAAAAAAGCCACCCGACTTGCGTCGGGTGGCTTTCAAACTTCCCATTGAAGCTGGCTTGCGCCAGCGTCAAATCAGAAAGCGTGACGGATACCGATGTCGTAACCGGTCGAGGTCTTCGGCAGGAAGGCCTGGCCCGGAGCAGCCGACGAGGTGGTCACGAACGACGGGCCACCCAAGGTCAGAGCTGCACCATCCTTGTTGCGGATTCGAGCCACCGTTGCGTACAGGGCCGTGCGCTTCGACAGGTTGTGCACGTAGCCGATGGCGAACTTGTTGGCCGACGGGTCGTCAAGCAGCGAGAACGGCACGTTCAGGTCGTACTTGACATGCGAGTAGGCCACGCGGATCAGGCCAGCGCCCACCGGCACGGTCGCGCCGAGCAGGTAACCCTTGAGGTCGATGTCGTTGCCGACGGTGCCGGTCACGAACGGCGTGTCGACGTCGATCTCGTTCTTAAGGCGCGACACTTCACCGAACAGCTTCACGACGCCGAAGTCGTACGAAGCGCCGAGATTCCACGTCTTCACCGAGGTGGTGGTGCCAACAAAGTAGTTGTCGCCGATCGTGCTGTTGCCATACGAGGTAGCGACGTCCAGCGGGCCATTGGCATAGCCGACGCGGCCGCCGACGTAACGACCGGTGCGCGAGTTGTTCAGCGCGGTCGGGGTCACGGTACCCGGATCGAACTTGTTCTGCTCGTGGAAGCCGTACTGCACCTGGCCATAGAAGCCACCGAGGTTCGGGGGCAGGAAGTAGCCGATGGTGTTGCTGGCGCGAACGTAGTTGTTGCCGCCAACGTTGGGGACGCCGGCGACCACCGGGGGCGCTGCACCGTTGAAGGTGTTGAACGCATCGTTGGCCGTGCTGACGAGGTTGGTACCCACGCCGTTGGTGCCGAACGGATCGAACACGGTGTCGTTCCAGAAGGTCGGGGTGTAGTCGCGACCCAGGCGGACTTCACCAAAGCCGCCCGACAGGCTCACGGTCGAACGACGACGGAAGGTCGAGATACCGGTTTGGCCGTCGTCATTGCTGATCGGGGCTTCGAGCCAGAAGCTGGCAGCCAGACCACCACCGAGGTCTTCCGTACCACGGAAGCCCAGACGGCTGGAGTTGTAGCCCGAGTTCGCCAGCACCGTGCGGCTGGCCTTGATGCTGTCGACGAAGAAGGGGCTGCCCAGCCTGGGGAAGCCGATATTTTCCGACTTGTTCGAGTAGCTGCTGACCGAGGCGTCAACCACACCGAACAGGGTGACCGACGACTGAGCCGAGGCAACACCAGCAACAGCCAGGGCAGCCAGGGCAACTAGAGATTTTTTCATTGCAAGTTTCTCCAAGGTTAAACATAGGGCTCCGGTGCGAAGGGCTCACCGTGACTGGCACATTTGTGCGCCTACCGGACCCCGGGCCAACCTCCTTTTGGGAAGTTGTCGCTATTGCACCAGAGCCTCTTCCCGAGGGCAAAACAAATCGCCCGAAATCACGGCCGGGTCAGGCGTTTCGTTGCAGTAGTGCAACAAAGTTTGCATGCCCTTCGCGGCACCATCATGTGAAACATGACCCGCCTCGCAGGTGATCCATTGCACATCGGTTCCAATGGCTCCATGACCCGTTCGCTCGACTCCGTCCTGGCCGTCGCAGATGCGGCACTGCGCACCCTGTTCGCCAAGCCGCACGCCAGCCGGAGCGCCCCCCTGCCCGCCACGCCAGCGGGCGAACTCAATGAGGCCGAACGCCGGGAAGCCGGCGCATTGATGCGTGTGAACCACGTTGGCGAGGTATGCGCCCAGGCCTTGTATACAGCACAGGCCGCCGTGACCCGGGATCCGGCGCTGCGAGCGCATTTCGATGAGGCGGCGCGTGAGGAAACCGACCACCTCGCCTGGACGCGGCAGCGCCTCGACGACCTGGGAGCCCACGCCTCGGTACTGAATCCGCTCTGGTATCTGGGCGCATTCGGACTGGGTCTTGTTGCCGGCCGGCTCGGCGATCCCCTGAGCCTGGGCTTTGTCGCCGAGACCGAGCGTCAGGTCGAGGCCCACCTGGATGGGCATCTCGACCGCCTGCCGGCAGCCGACACCGCATCACGCGCCGTGATCAACCAGATGAAGCTGGACGAAGCGCGCCACGCGGCACAGGCCTGGAGTGCGGGCGCCCAGGAATTGCCGGCGCCCGTGAAAGCCTTGATGCGTCTGGCCTCCCGCGTAATGACGGTCGTGGCCCACCGAATCTGAGGGGGCGGAGGCCGCGCCGTGCTCAGGTTTCGATCAGATCGAAGCTGGTCGTGATCTCGGCGGTCTTGGCCAGCATGACGCTGGCCGAGCAATAGGTTTCGTGGCTCAGCGCGATCGCGCGCTCGACGGCGGCGGCCGGGATTCCCTTGCCGGCCACCGTGAAGTGCATATGGATCTTGGTGAAGACCTTGGGGTCCTTTTCCGCCCTCTCGCTGGTCAGCTTGACGCTGCAACGCTCGACTTGGTGCCGGCCGCGCTTCAGGATCAGCACCACGTCATAGGCCGTGCAGCCGCCGGTGCCGGCGAGCACCGTCTCCATCGGCCGGGCGGCAAGATTCTGTCCGCCGTTCTCTGGCTTAGCCGCGTCCGGTGCTCCGTCCATCATCAGGACGTGGCCGCTGCCCGTCTCGGCGACAAAACCCATTGCCGATCGGGTACCGGCGTTGCCGGTCCAGCTCACTGTGCATTCCATGTTTTTCGGGGCTCCAGGGGTTACGACGGGGTAAAAAAATCACGCCGGCGTCAATTTGTGTTGGAAAAGCGTCACGGGCTTGTTGCAACGCAACAAACTCTCGATATACTTTATTTCATCGCACATGAACCCGTGTGCATCGGTTGTCTCCTCCACCCTCCCAATTGGTGGATTTAGCCCCGAGCCGCAAGGCTCGGGGCTTTTTTCTTGGGCCCGGGTGCAGCGCTTCCGCAGGCCTATGATCGCGGCCCATGTCCAAGCCGACCGCATCACTCACCCCCGCCGACTATCTGAAGAAGATCCTGACCGCCCGCGTCTACGACGTCGCGGTGGAATCCGCGCTCGAGCCGGCGCGCGCATTGAGCGCGCGGCTCGGCAACACGGTGCTGCTCAAGCGCGAGGATCAGCAGGCCGTCTTCAGCTTCAAGCTGCGCGGCGCCTACAACAAGCTGGCGCAGCTGAGCCCCGAACAGCTCGCCAACGGGGTGATTTGCGCGTCGGCCGGCAACCATGCCCAGGGCGTGGCGCTCGGCGCCCACAAGCTGGGAGCGCGGGCGGTGGTGGTGATGCCGGTGACCACACCCCAGCTCAAGATCGACGCGGTGCGCGCATTAGGCGGTGAAGTGCAGTTGCACGGCGACAGCTATTCCGACGCCTACGTGTACGCGCTCGAACAGCAGAAGGTGCATGGGCTCACCTTCGTACACCCTTTCGATGATCCCGATGTGATCGCCGGCCAGGGCACGATCGCGATGGAGATCCTGCGCCAACACCAGGGCCGGCTCGATGCGGTGTTCGTCGCCATCGGCGGCGGCGGTTTGATCGCGGGAGTGGCCAACTACATCAAGGCCGTGCGGCCCGAGATCAAGGTGATCGGCGTCCAGATGAACGACTCGGACGCGATGATGCAATCGATCGCCGCCCGCCAACGCGTGACGCTCTCGGACGTCGGCCTGTTTTCGGATGGCACAGCGGTCAAGCTGGTGGGCGAGGAGACCTTCCGGGTCGCCAGCGAACTGGTGGACGAATTCATCACCGTCGACACCGACGCCGTATGCGCCGGCATCAAGGACGTTTTCATCGACACGCGCAGCATCGTCGAGCCCGCCGGTGCGCTCGCCGTCGCCGCGATCAAGCAGTATGTCGAGGCGCACGGCACGCGCGGAGAGACCTATGCGGCCATCCTCTGTGGCGCCAACATGAACTTCGACCGGCTGCGCTTCGTGGCCGAGCGCGCCGAGGTCGGCGAGGAACGCGAGGCGCTGTTCGCGGTGACGATCCCCGAGGAGCGCGGCAGCTTTCGTCGTTTCTGCGAACTGGTCGGGCAACTGCCGGGCGCATCGCGCAGCGTCACCGAATTCAACTACCGCATCAGCGATGCCAGGGAGGCGCATGTGTTCGTGGGACTGACCACGACGGCACGCGGCGAATCGCAGACGATTGCCGACACTTTTGTCGCGCACGGCTTCGGCGCCATCGACCTCACGCACGACGAGCTCGCAAAAGAACACATCCGCCACATGGTCGGCGGCCGCACCGGCCTGGCGCACGACGAGCGGCTGCTGCGCTTCGTGTTTCCCGAACGGCCCGGCGCGTTGTTGAAATTCCTGAGCCTGCTGCATCCGACGTGGAACATCAGCCTGTTTCACTATCGCAACCAGGGCGCCGATTACGGCCGCATCCTGGTCGGCCTGCAGGTGCCTGCGGCCGATCACGCTGCGTTCGACGAATTCCTCCGGACGCTGGGCTACCCCTTCGTGGAGGAAACCGCCAACCCCGTGTACCGCCTGTTCCTGCAGGCCTGAGGCCGGGACCGGCCTCGTCAGCGCGGGGCGGCCGGCGCCACCACGGGCGGCGGAGTCCCCGGCACGACGGGTGGCGGCGCGTTGACGGCGAGCGGCCGCACCGGCAACTGCAGCGTGAAGGCGGGAGCGGCATCGAGGCTCGCACCGAGCGTCGCGGCGCGCGTGCTGACCGATTGCAGCATGTAACCGTCCACCACCTTGGCGCCGACACGGAACGGCCGCGCCGGCTTGCCGTCGACGGCAATCAGCGCAGCGCCCTGCCGATCCGTATCGGCCACCACGCCCTGCAGCACGAAGCGGCTCGCCGCATCGGGCGTGGCCACCACCGCCGCCTGTGTGGGTACCGCACCCAGCATCTGCGCCACCGCTGTCGAATCCACTGTCGCCGAAGCGCCGCTGCTGACCGCAGGCGGTGCGACGGCGTCGGACGGTGACATCAGCCGCAGCCCCCAGAACACGATGCTCGCAGCCGCAAGCGCCCAAAGGCCGGTCGTCGCAGTGGCGGAAGGCCAGCGGGCGGGTGCGTAGGGAACTGCCATGGGCCCGGATTATCATTCAGCGAACGCGGCAAAGCCCGCTCCCTTTGCCTTTGCCTTTTTGATTTCCCCACTTTCATGCCCTTTTCTCACCGCCCCTTTGCCCGCGCCCTGCAGCGCGGCTTCACGCTGATCGAGCTGATGGTCGTGCTGGTCATCATCGGCGTGCTGGCGGCCTTGATCGTGCCGAACGTGATCGAGCGCGCCGACGATGCACGCGTCACCGCCGCCAAGACCGACGTCAACAACCTGATGCAGGCGCTCAAGCTCTACAGGCTCGACAACCAGCGCTACCCCACGTCCGAGCAAGGCCTGCAGGCACTGCTCACCCGCCCCACCAGCGGGCCTGCCGCACCCAACTGGAAGCCTTACGTCGAAAAGCTGCCGAACGACCCCTGGGGCCGGCCTTACCAGTACATGAACCCGGGCCTCAAGGGCGAGATCGACGTGCTTTCGCTCGGCGCCGACGGCCAGCCCGGCGGCGAAGGCAAGAATGCCGACATCGGCAGCTGGCAATAAGCGCCGCGGCCCTCGCACCGACAGCGCCCGCCGCCGGACCGGCGGCTTCACGCTGCTCGAACTGCTGGTCGTGATCGCGATCATCGCGCTCGCCACGGCCGGTGTCGGACTCGCGCTGCGCGATTCGGGCCAGGCCTCGCTCGATCGCGAAGCCGAGCGGCTCTCGGCGCTGCTCGAGTCGGCGCGCGCGCAATCGCGTGCCAGCGGCATCGCGGTGCGCTGGCGACCGACGCCGCAAGGGCCCGGCAACTTCAGCTTCGACGGCCTGCCGCCGGACGCGCTGCCGACCGCCTGGCTCACCGACGGCATCGCTGCACAAGCGCTGGCCGCCGACGGCTCCGCGGTGGCGGCGCTGCAACTGGGACCCGAACCGATCATTGCGGCGCAGCAGGTGCTGCTCACCTCGGAAGGCCCGCCGGCGCGCAGCCTGCGCATCGGCACCGACGGGCTGCGGCCCTTCACGGTGATCACGCCATGAAGCACGCCCGTCAGGCAGGTTTCACGCTAATCGAAGTGCTGGTCGCGCTGGGCATCGTCGCGATCGCGCTCATCGCCGGCTCCCAGGCCACGATGGCGCTCACGCGCAATGCGCAGCGCCAATCGGACATGCTGCTTGCGCAGCTCTGTGCCGAGAACGAACTGGTCAAGACCCGGCTTGCCCGGCAGTTGCCGGCGGTCGGCGATGCGGGCCTGGTCTGCACACAGGCCAACGTGAGCTTCGCCGTCACGGTCTCGACAACGCCCACGCTGAATCCGAACTTCCGCCGCGTCGACGTCCAGGTGCGCGATGCCGCCGAGGCACCGGTGCTGCGGATCTCCACCGTCGTGGGGCGCTACTAATGCGCAAGTCCAAGGGCTTCACGCTGATCGAGCTCCTGGTCGCGATCGCCGTGATGGCGCTGCTCGCGGTGATGAGCTGGCGCGGCCTCGAAGGGATGACGCGCGCGCAAGCCCTCAATCGTGAGCGGGGCGACGCCATGCTCACGCTGCAGGCGGCGCTGTCGCAGTGGAATGCGGACCTCGACGCCACGACGGCGCTGGCGCAGACCCGGCCGATGGACTGGGACGGCCGCGTACTGCGCCTCACGCGGCGCAGCACCGACAGCGCCCTTTCGGTGGTCTACGTGGTTGCCTGGACCCTGCGCGCCGATGCCGCCGTGGGTGCGCGCTGGCAGCGCTGGCAATCCCCCGGCATCACGACGCGCGCCGAATGGCAGCAGGCCTGGGACCGGGCCGCCGCCTGGGGGCAGGACGGCGGCACCGGCAACAACGAACTGCGCGGCGCCGAGCTCGGCCTGATGCCGGTGGAGGCCTGGCAGATCTACTACTTCCGCAACGACACCTGGAGCCCCGCCGTCGGCGCCGACGCGCTCGGCACCGGCACGCCGCCCCCGCTGCCCGACGGGGTGCGCCTGGTCCTGAGCCTGCCCCCCGGCGCGGCGCTCGCCGGTCTGCTCATTCGCGACTGGGTGCGGCCCACCGCGACCGTGCCCAAGACATCATGAAAGCGCGCCTGAAGTCCGCCCGAACCAGCCGCGGCGCCGCGTTGCTGACGGCCATGCTCACGGTGACGCTGGTCGCCACCTTTGCCGCCGCGGCGCTCTGGCAGCAGTGGCGCGCGGTCGAGGTCGAGGCGGCCGAGCGGGCGCGGGTGCAATCGGCCTGGGTGCTGATCGGCGCCCTCGACTGGTCGCGCCTGATCCTGCGCGAGGACGCGCGCGCCGGCGGCGGCAGCGGCTCGGATCACCTGGCCGAGCCCTGGGCCGTGCCGCTGGAGGAAGCCAAGCTGTCGAGCTTTCTCTCGGCCGAGAAGAACATCGCCAGCGATGCGCTCGAAGGCCTGCCCGATACCTTTCTCTCGGGCCGCATCGTCGATGCCCAGTCCAAACTCAATGTGCGGAACCTGGCGGAGGGCGGCAAGCCGGTCGCCACCTCTGTGGCTGCGTTCACCAAGCTGTTTGAATTGCTGGGCTTGCCTGCGCAGGAATTGACTGCGCTGACCGCCAATCTGCAGCGGGCGCAACCGCCCGGCGCCACGCCGCCAAACCCACCCGGCACGAGCGGGACCACGGGCACGGGCACGGGCACGGGCACGGGCACCGGCACCGGCACCGGCACCGGCACAGGAACCGGAGCGGGCACGACACCTGTTGCAGCAACTGCCGACACCTCGGGCACCGGCCCGCTGATGCCCCAGCGCACCTCCCAGCTGGTCTGGCTGGGCCTCTCGCCTGCCACCGTGGCCGCACTGCAGCCTTATGTCACCGTGCTGCCGACGAGCACGCCGCTCAACATCAACACCGCCAGCGCCGAAGCCCTGTTCGCCAGCGTGCCATCGCTCGACCTGGCCGGCGCCAAGCGCCTGGTGGCGCAGCGCACGCGCACCCATTTCAACAAGCTGAGCGACGCATCCGCGCTCGTGCCTGAAAGCTCGGCGCAATTCTCCGAGGGCCAGCACAGCGTCGGCAGCCGCTACTTCGAAGTGCTCGGGCGGTTGCGGCTGGATCGGACCTGGGTCGAGGAGCAGTCGCTGCTGCAGCGCGACGGCCTGGAGGTGCGCATCGTGTGGCGCGAACGTGGTGCGGGCGCCACGGCGGCGGCACCGAAGCCCTAGGGCCGAAACCTTTAGTCACGCTTATAGGATAAAAAGTATGCGAGCGCCCACGCCACGTGCGGACGGCGCTATCAAATTTGTAGCTACGGATGTGAACCATCCTCCTACAATGACGACCCCTATCGATTGCCATGGCCCTACTGCTCGTCACCGTCCCGCTCCCGCCCGTCCCTGCCGGCGGCGAATACGGCTGGGCGGTCTGGTCCAGCGACGGCCGCAAGTTGCGCTCCCAGGGAAGCGCGCCGCCGGCCCTGCTGCCGAGCGGCGACGAAGTGATTCTCGGCGTCCCCGCGGCTGCGCTCTCCTGGCACCAGGTCACCCTGCCCCAGGGCAGCATGAGCGGTGCCGTGCGCCTGCGCTCGGTGCTCAACGGTCTGCTCGAAGACCGGCTGCTCGACGATCCCGAACAGCTGCACTTCGCGCTGGAGCCCGGCGCCCGCGCCGGCCCGCCCGCATGGGTGGCAGCCTGCAACCGCGCCTGGCTGCGCGGTGCGGTGCAGGCCGTGGAAGGCGCGGGCCGGCGCGTCACGCGCATCGTTCCCGAATTCGCGCCGCAGCCGGCCGAGGCAGCCCCGATGGTTTTCGCCATGGGCGAGCCCGATGCCGCTCAGCTCGTGATCTGCGACACCCAGGGCGTGACCGCGCTCCCGCTCGACAGCGCCGGCATTGCGCTGCTCGGCACGCCGCCAGAGGGCACGACGATGCTGGCTGAACCCGCGGTGGCCGAACTGGCGGAAAACCTGCTCGGGCGCCGCGTGCCGATCGTCAAGCCGCCCGCCCGCTGGCTGCAAGCCAGCCGCTCGCCCTGGGATCTCGCACAGTTCGACTTGGCTTCCACCGGCCGCGCCCGCGCGAGCAAGAAGCTCGCGGCCATCACGCGGGCCCTGTGGCATGAACCCGAATGGCGCGCAGCGCGTTGGGGCGCGCTGGTTCTGGTGCTGGCCCAACTCGTCGGCCTCAACGCCTGGGCCTGGAAGGAACGCAGTGCGCTCGATACCAAGCGGGCCGCGGTCAACGGCATCCTCAAGCAGACTTTCCCCTCGGTACAGCTGGTGGTCGACGCCCCGGTCCAGATGGCGCGCGAAGTCGCATCCCTGCAGCAGGCCACCGGCGGCGTCGCCGCGAGTGACTTCGAACCCATGATGGGCGTGCTCGCCGGCAGCCTGCCCCCGGGCCGGCTGCCCAGCGCCATCGACTACAGCGCTGGCCAGCTGCGGCTGCGCGGCTTGGGCCTGCAGCCGGCGGAGACCGAGAGCGCAGCGGCCACGCTGTCCGCACGCGGCTACAGCGCTCGCAGCGAAGGCGACCTGCTGCTGGTCCAGGCGGAGGCCGCACGATGAACAGCTGGCTCGAATCCCTCGAAGCGCGCTGGCAGGCCTGGTGGCCCGAACTCGAACAGCGCGAGCAACGCATGATCGCGATCGCCGCCGCGCTGGTGGTGCTGGCGCTGCTCTGGTGGGTAGCGCTGGCGCCCGCGCTGCGCACGCTGTCAGCGGCACCGGCCGAACACGCCAAGCTCGATGCGCAATTGCAGCAGATGACCAGCCTGCAGACCCAGGCCAAGGCGCTGCAGGCCCAGCCGCGCGCGAGCCGCGACGACGCCATGCGCGCGCTCGAAACCTCGGTACGCCAGAGCTTCGGACCCAACGCCCAGCTGCAACGCGCCGGCGCCGGCGAGGGCGTGACGATTGCCGTGCGTGCCGTGCCTGCCGACACGCTCGCCCAGTGGCTGGCACAGGCCCGCAGCAATGCCCGGGCCGTACCGCGCGAGGCGCATCTGACGCGCGCCGCGCAAGGCGGCCCGGCCGCCTCTTCTTCTCCTCCTGCCGCCGCGGCCGCCGCCAAAGGTGACGAGCCGTCCGCCGTGCGCTGGGACGGCACGCTGGCCATGGGTTTGCCGGCACGCTGAGCACCATTCCGCCATGGCCATCCGAACCGTCTCACCTTTCAGCGCATCGACCGGCCGGCGCTGGGCCGTGCTCGGCGCGCTGATCGGTGCCGTGCTGGCACTCTCGATCTACGCGCCGGCGCGCTGGCTGGCCGCCTGGCTGGCAAGTCGAAGCAACGGCCACCTGCAACTCGTCAATGCGCGCGGAACGGTCTGGAACGGCCGCGCGGGCGTCGTGTTCTCGAGCGGGGCCAGCGGCGCCGAATCGATCTCGCTGCCGGGCACGCTGGGCTGGACGCTGCGGCCGCGCTGGGACGGCGTGGTCGCCGCGCTCGACATCCCCTGCTGCGCGCCTCAGCCGCTGCAGTTCAAGGCGAGCCCGCGCCCGAGCGGACTGCAGCTCGCGTGGCGCGACGGCCAGTCCCGCTGGCCCGCCGCGCTGCTCAGCGGTTTCGGTGCGCCCTGGAATACGCTCAAGCCCGAAGGCGTGCTCGACATTTCCATGCAGGCCTTCGCGATGCAATGGAACGGCCCGCAACTGGGTCTCGCAGGCCGTGCCACGCTCGACGCCACCGACATCTCCTCCAGCCTCTCGACGCTCAAGCCGATGGGCAGCTACCGCCTCACGCTCGAAGGCGGGCCGGCGCCAACCCTGCTGCTAACCACCCGCGAGGGCAGTCTGCAACTCAGCGGCAGCGGCCGATGGAACGGAAACGCGCTGCGCTTCGACGGCGAGGCCAGCGCCGCCCCGGGGCGCGAAGATGCGCTTTCGAATTTGTTGAACATCATCGGGCGACGCGAAGGCGCACGCTCGCTCATCACACTGGGCTGACCATGACGCAACTGTCTTCCTACGCGACGCGCATCGGCGCTGTCGCCCTCGCGGCACAGATGCTGATCACCGCCATCATTCCGGCCGCGTTCGCGCAGGAGCCTGCAGCACCGCCGCGACGCGGCGAACCGATCACGCTCAACTTCACCAATGCCGAGATCGAGTCGGTCGCCCGCACCATGGCGGTGGTGACCGGTCGCGACGTGGTGGTCGATCCGCGCGTGAAGGGCACGATGAACCTCCAGACCGACCGTCCGATCTCCCCGGCGGCGGCCTTCAACCAGTTTGCCGCGGCGCTGCGCCTGCAGGGCTTCGCGATCGTGCAATCCGAAGGGCTCTACAAGGTGGTGCCCGAGGCCGACGCCAAGCTGCAAAGCAGTGCGGTCAGCACCTCGACGCCCGCCACGTCCAGCCTCTCCGGCAACCAGATCGTCACGCAGGTGTTCCGGCTCAACTACGAGTCGGCCAACAACCTGCTGCCGGTGCTGCGTCCGCTGATCGCGCCCAACAACACGATCAACGTGAACCCGGGCAACAACTCGCTGGTGATCACCGACTACGCCGAGAACATGCGGCGGCTGGCGCGCATCATCGCCGCGCTCGACCTGCCGAACGCTTCCGACATCGAGGTCATCCCGCTGAAGCACTCGGTCGCGACCGACCTGGTGCCGGTACTCACGCGCCTGGTCGAGGGCGGCTCGGCCACCGGGCCGCAGCCGGGTGCTGCGCCCGGTACGGTCGACGCGTCTTTCCGCACCACGCTCTTGGCCGAGCCGCGCAGCAACGCAGTCATCCTGCGCGCGGCCAATCCGGCGCGCTCGCAGCTGGTCCGTACGCTGATCGACCGCCTCGACCGTGCCCCGATCGACAGCGGCAACGGCGCCGCCGGCAACATCTACGTCGTCTACCTCAAGAACGCGGACGCAGTGCGGCTTGCCATCACCTTGCGCGCCGCGCTCGCGAGCGCGCAGCCGAGCACCACGGGCACGCTCGGCGGCGCCGCCGGCGCGCTCAGCACGGCCGGTACCACGCCATCCCCCCAGCAGCAGCAGATCAGCCAGCTGAGCCCGACCGCGCAAGGCGGGATGAGCGCCGCCACGACACCGGTCAGCGGTACGGCGCAGCCCTCGACGGGCGGGCAGATCCAGGCCGATCCGGCGACCAACTCGCTGATCATCAGCGCGGCCGAACCGCTCTATCGACAGCTGCGCGCGGTCATCGACAGGCTCGACAGCCGCCGCGCGCAGGTGCTGATCGAAAGCCTGATCGTCGAGGTCAACGCCGACAAGGCCGCCGAGTTCGGCATCCAGTGGCAAAGCGGCATCGGCAGCAGCGGCGACCGCAACGTGGGCGTGATCGGCACCAATTCGAGCCTGGGCGGCGCCAACATCATCGACCTCGCCATCGGCCTGGCGACGCGCAACCCGGCAACTCGGCCGTCCACCGGCCTCAACTTCGGCATCGGCCATCGCTACGGCAGCGATGGCCAGTACGTGCTGGGTTTCCTGGCCCGCTTCCTGGCCAGCAACGGCGAAGGCAACGTGCTGTCCACGCCGAACCTGCTGACGCTCGACAACGAGGAAGCCAAGATCGTCGTCGGCCAGAACGTGCCCTTCGTCACCGGCCAGTACACCAGCGCCGGCGGCAATACCAACACCGTCAATCCCTTCCAGACCATCGAGCGCAAGGACGTCGGCCTCACGCTGCGCGTGCGCCCCCAGATCAGCGAGACCGGCACCGTCAAGATGGTGATCTTCCAGGAGGTCTCCAGTGTCGTCGCCTCCACGGTGAACAACCTGAACGGCCCCACCACGAGCAAGCGCTCGATCGAGTCGAACGTGCTGGTCGACGACGGCAACATCATCGTCCTGGGCGGCCTGCTGTCCGACGAGTATTCGACCTCCGAGGAGAAAGTGCCCGGCCTCGGCGACATCCCGGTGCTCGGCAACCTCTTCAAGAGCGAGGTCCGCAGCCGCCGCAAAACCAACCTGATGGTCTTTCTGCGGCCGACCATCGTGCGCGACCAGCTCTCGGGCGACGCCATCACGGCCGACCGCTACGACTCGATTCGCGCGATGCAGCAGAGCCTCCAGCCTTCGACCGACAACCCGATGCTCAACTCGGTGCGCGGCGCGCCGGTCCTGCCGCCCCTGACCGACACCAAGGAGAGCGACCCGTCGCGCCGCATCGACGGCACGCGCCTCATCCCGCCGCCCCTGCCGCCGCAGCATGTGCCGATGCCGCCCGGCCCGTTGAAGGGCGCCCTGCCACCCACCGCCGATCCATCGACGGCGCGCGAACTGCCCTGAGGTCGGCCATGCGCTATCCCCTCCCCTACGCTTTCGCACGCAGCCAGCAACTGCTGCTGGAAGAAACGGACGAAGGCGCATTCACGCTCTGGATGCCCCAGCTACCGCCGCGCAGCGCGCTCGGCGAAGTGGCCCGCAAATACCCGGTCAAGACCTTCGAGGCGCTGGCGCCCGCCGAGCTGGCCCAGCGCATCAGCGCCGCTTACGCGCAGGGCGAATCGAATGCCGCCGCGGTGGTGAGCGAGGTGCAGGGCGACGCCGACCTCTCGCGCATGATGCAGGAGCTGCCGGCGGTGGAAGACCTGCTGGAGAGCGCCGGCGATGCGCCCATCATCCGCATGCTCAACGCGCTGCTCACGCAGGCGGCGCGCGACGGCGCCAGCGACATCCACATCGAGCCCTACGAGCGGACCTCCTCGGTGCGATTCCGCATCGACGGCACGCTGCGAGAGGTGGTCCAGCCCAACCGGGCGCTGCATGCGGCGCTGATCTCGCGCCTGAAAATCATGGCCGACCTCGACATCGCCGAGAAGCGGCTGCCGCAGGACGGGCGCATCAGCCTGCGCATCGGCACGCGCGCGGTCGACGTGCGGGTCTCGACCCTGCCCTCGGCGCACGGCGAGCGCGCAGTGCTGCGCCTGCTCGACAAGACCGAGAGCAAGCTCACCCTCGAGGCGGTCGGCATGCTGGGCGACACGCTGGCGCGCTTCGAGCACCTGATCAGCCAGCCGCACGGCATCATCCTGGTCACCGGACCGACCGGCTCGGGCAAGACCACCACGCTCTACGCCGCGCTCAGCCGGCTCGACGCCAGCAGCAGCAACATCATGACGGTCGAGGACCCGATCGAGTACGAGCTGCCGGGCGTCGGCCAGACCCAGGTCAACGCCAAGATCGAGCTGACCTTCGCGAAGGCGCTGCGCGCGATCCTGCGACAGGACCCGGACGTGATCATGATCGGCGAGATTCGCGATTTCGAAACCGCGCAGATCGCCATCCAGGCCTCGCTCACCGGCCACCTGGTGCTGGCCACGCTGCACACCAACGATTCGGTCAGCGCCGTGACACGCCTGACCGACATGGGCGTGGAGCCCTTCCTGCTGAGCTCCTCGCTGCTCGGCGTGCTGGCGCAGCGCCTGGTGCGCCGGCTCTGCCCGGTCTGCGCCGTGCCATCGGCGGCCGGCGACGAGGCCGAGCCCGTGGGCTGCGACGCCTGCGGCCAGACCGGCTACCAGGGCCGCACCGGCATCTTCGAGCTGCTGGTGGCCGACGACACGGTGCGCTCGCTGATCCACAACCGCGCGCCCGAGAGCCAGCTCTTCGTGGCGGCCGAGCGCGGCGGACTGCGCTCGATGCGCGAGGATGGCGAGCGCCTGGTCAAGACCGGCGTGACCTCGCGCGCCGAGCTGTTGCGCGTCACGCGCGACTGATCGCGCAAAGCGGGAAAGCCCGGCAACGGCAGGCATGCATGGAACTCGAAGACCATCTTTTTTTCCTTTTCACGCAAGTCCTCTACCGCCGCAACCGGGCGCTGCACGAAGCCATGAAGCCCGTCGGGCTGCTGCTCACCGAGTACCGGGTGCTGAGCGTGACGCTGCGCAAAGGGCCGCTGTCGATGCAGGACCTGGCGCAGTGGACGGCTTATGAACGCACCCGCCTGACGCACATCCTCCACGCCATGGAAGAACGCGGATGGGTGCTGCGCAGCAGCTCCGAAGACGACCGGCGGACCGTCATGGTGCAGATCACGCCTGCCGGCACAGCACTGTTCCGAAAGGCCAAGCGGGTGGTCGAAAAGCTCACGAGCGCCATCATGAGCGACAACAGCGCCAAGGACGTCGACCTGATGCGGCGAGCGCTGCGCGCGATGGGCAGCAGGCTCGCCGAAATGGGCTACTAGAAGCCCCTGTGAAGGCCGCGCGGCGAAAAGGCCACGCCAAACGCCGACAATGCGGATTCGCGCATTTTGCCGCCAGTCCCATGCCCGCCTATTCCTTTGAAGCCATAGACCAACAAGGGCAGCCCCGCAAGGGCGTGCTCGAAGCCGACACCGCCCGCAGCGCCCGCGGGCTGCTGCGCGCCCAGGCGCTGATTCCGCTCGCGGTGACGGCGGTCGGCAGCGTCGAGAGCGGCGTGCCTGCGCCCGGCGGCTGGCGCCGCCTGCTCGGCGGCGGGCGCGTCTTCAATTCGACCACCCTCGCGGTCTGGACGCGGCAGATCGCCGGGCTGGTGTCCTCCGGCCTGCCGCTCGAACGCGCGCTCACCGCGCTGACCGACGAAGCCGAGACCGAGCAGCAGCGCAACCTGGTTGCCTCCCTTCGTGCCGAGGTCAATGCAGGCTCGCCCTTCGGACGAGCGCTCGCCCAGCATCCGCGCGAGTTCTCGCCCATCTACACCGCCGTGATCGGCGCCGGCGAGCAGAGCGGCAACCTCGGCCTGGTGCTCGAGCGCCTGGCCGACGACCTCGAGCAGCGCCAGGCCTTGCAGCAGAAGCTGGTCGGCGCGGCCCTGTACCCGGCGATCGTGACCCTGGTCGCGATCGTGATCGTGGTCTTCCTGGTCAGCTACGTGGTCCCGCAGGTGGCCAATGTGTTCGCCGGCACCAAGCGGGCGCTGCCCATCCTCACGGTGGCCATGCTGGCCTTGAGCGACTTCGTGCGCAACTACGGCTGGCTGATGCTCGGCGCTGTCGTGCTGGGGACCCTCGGTGCGCGCATGGCGCTGGCCCGCGCCGCCGTCCGCGAGCGCTTCGACGCCGCCTGGCTCGAGCTGCCGCTGGTCGGCAAGCTGGCTCGCGGCTACAACGCGGCGCGTTTCGCGAGCACGTTGGCGATGCTGGCGACGGCCGGTGTGCCGATCCTGCGCGCGCTGCAGGCCGCCTCCGAAACACTGAGCAACAGCGCCATGCGCGCCGATGCGCTCGATGCACTGGTGCTGGTGCGCGAGGGTGCGCCGCTGGCTTCCGCGCTGGCGCAGAAGAAGCGCTTTCCCGGCATCGTCTCGATGTTCGCCCGCCTCGGCGAGCAGACCGGCACCCTGCCGCTCATGCTGCAGCGCGCCGCCGCCCAGCTGGGCGCCGAGGTGCAGCGCCGCGCGATGCACATGGCGACGATCCTCGAGCCGTTGCTGATCGTCGCGATGGGCGGGGTCGTCATGCTGATCGTGCTGGCGGTGCTGATGCCGATCATCCAGCTCAACCAGTTCGTGAGGTAGCCGATGCCGGTCTCTCTGGACGACAAGCTGGTGGTGGCGATCTCATCGCGCGCCCTCTTCAACCTCGAGGAAGAGAATCGCCTGTTCGATGGGGGCGATCCCGATGCCTACATGAAGCTTCAGCTCGAACGCCTCGACGTTCCCGCTGCACCCGGCATTGCCTACTCGATGATCCGAAAGCTGCTGCGCTTCAACGACGATGGCGTCCAGCGAGTGGAAGTGGTGATCCTTTCGCGCAACGACCCGGTGTCCGGCATGCGCATCTTCAATTCCGGAGCGGCCGCGGAGCTGCGTGTGCAGCGTGGCGTATTCACGCAGGGACGGCCTCCCTACCGCTACCTTCGGCCGCTCAATGCCGACATCTTCCTGTCGGCCAATGCGTCGGATGTGCGCGAAGCGCTCGCCGCCGGCTTTCCCGCCGCGCACGTCCGGGTCGATGGTGCGTTGGCCAGCGCCTTGCACCCCGACGAAGTTCGAATCGCCTTCGACGGCGACGCAGTCCTTTTCTCCGACGAAGCCGAGAAGGTGTACCAGCTGGAAGGCCTGGACGCATTTCAGGCACATGAGACAAGCAAGGCCGCCGTTCCGCTGGGGGCCGGGCCCTTCAAACCCTTCCTGGTGGCCTTGCACAGGCTGCAGCACGCTTCGAACACCGGGATGCGCGTTCGTACCGCGCTCGTGACCGCGCGCGGGGCGCCGGCGCACCGGCGCGCGATCCAGACCCTGATGAATTGGAACATCCGCATCGACGAAGCCATGTTCCTCGGCGGCCTGCCCAAGGGCGAGTTCCTGCGCGAGTTCGAGCCCGACTTCTTCTTCGACGACCAGACCGGGCACGTGGACTCGGCCGCGCGCCATGTGCCCGCGGGCCATGTGGCCAGCGGCATCAGCAATCTGCGCTGAAGGTGCGGGCCGGGCCTGCGCCTTGCTTCAGCCCCGCTTAAGTCGGCG
Organism: Variovorax paradoxus; assembly: GCF_018614915.1. Taxonomy (GTDB): domain Bacteria; phylum Pseudomonadota; class Gammaproteobacteria; order Burkholderiales; family Burkholderiaceae_C; genus Variovorax; species Variovorax paradoxus_K. The sequence goes on from NZ_JAGGNU010000055.1 coordinate 172,376, forward strand.
ACGGCTACGATCCGCCCACCGAATCCTTCCACGATCGAAGGCGCACCCGCTGCGCAGGGATCCCCCATGTCGACATCTGCAGAACGCAAGCCACCGCTCCTCACGACCGTCAAACACATTCTTGCGCTGGCGGCGCCCTACTTCCGCTCCGAAGATCGATGGAAGGCGCGCGGCATGCTGCTCGCGGTGGTGCTGCTCAATCTCGGCACGGTCTACGTGACGGTGCTGATCAACGACTGGAGCCGGGTCTTCTTCGACGCGCTGCAGAACAAGGACCAGGCCGTGTTCTGGACCCAGCTCCTGCGCTTCACCTATCTCGCGATGGCGGGCATCCTCGTCGCGGTCTTCAAGTTCTACCTCACCCAGCTCCTGCAGGTGCGTTGGCGCGCCTGGATGACGCGCAACTACCTCGACCGCTGGCTGGCGAATCGAACCTTCTACCGGCTCGAACTCTCGCGCTATGCCGCGCAGCCCGCCAGCCGAGGGCCGGATGCACAGCAGACCGAGACCCCCGACAACCCGGACCAGCGCATTCAGGAGGACATGCAGCTCTTCACCGACTACACCGTCACGCTCTCGATGGGCATCCTCAATTCGGTCGTCACGCTCGTCACCTTCATCGGCATCCTGTGGACGCTGTCGGGTCCGCTGTCGTCGACGCTGATGGGGCAGGCGGTTTCGATTCCCGGCTACATGGTCTGGGTCGCGGTGCTCTACTGCGCGGCCGGCACGGCCATCACGCACTTCATCGGACGCCCGCTGATCGGCCTGAACTTCCGCCAGCAGCGCTTCGAGGCGGACTTCCGCCACCACCTGATCCGCGTGCGGGAGAACAGCGAGGCGATCGCGCTCGATCGCGGCGAAAAGGTCGAGCACACCCAGCTCGACACGCGCTTCTCCTCGGTGCTGCGCAACTACCTTATGCTGATCCGCCAGCAGAAGAACCTCGTGGCCTTCACGGCTTCCTTCGCGCAGCTCTCGGTGGTGTTCCCCTTCTTCCTCGCCGCACCGCGCTTCTTCAGCGGCGCGATCCAGTTCGGCGAGCTGATGCAGATCTCGCGCACCTTCAGCACCGTGCAGGACGCGCTCTCGTGGTTCGTCGAGAACTACGACCGCGTCGCCGTGTGGCGCGCGACGGCCGACCGTCTCACGAGCTTCGATGCGGCGATGTCCGCGCAGGCCGAGCCCCACGCCGCGCTCGATCGCCGCGACGCGGCGGCGCTCGAGACGCAAGGCCTCGACATCGCGCTGCCCGACGGCACCGCGCTGCTCGGCAACACCGCGCTATCGGTCAAGCCCGGCGAAAGCATCCTGCTGCAGGGCCCCTCGGGCAGCGGCAAGTCGACCCTGTTCCGTTCCTTCGCCGGCATCTGGCCCTTCGCGCGCGGGCAGGTCTCGGTGCCGGGCAACGCGATGTTCATCCCGCAGCGGCCCTACGTGCCCGACGGCAAGCTGCGCGATGCGCTGGCCTATCCCGACCCGGCCTCCAGCTACACGGACGCCCAGCTCGTGCAGGCGCTCGAGGACGCCATGCTGCCGCAGCTCGCCCATCGGCTGGACGACAGCGACGTCTGGAGCCAGAAGCTCTCGGGCGGCGAGCAGCAGCGTTTGGCGATCGCGCGCGTGATGCTCAAGAAGCCGGCCTGGGTGTTCGCCGACGAGGCCACCAGCGCGCTCGACGCGCCCACCGAGGAGAAGCTCTACCGCAAGCTCGCCGACGGCGTGCGCGCCGCGGGCGGGGCCATGGTTTCGATCGCCCACCGCGCCTCGGTCGGCGCCTTTCACGACAAGCACTGGACGCTGGTGCCGCAGGCCGAGGGCGCAGGCGCCCGCTACCGGCTCGAGGCCGCGTAGCGCTCCCAGCCGCGCGCGCGCAGCTCGCAGGCCGGACAGCTGCCGCAGCCGTAGCCCCAGGCATGTCGCCGGGCGCGCTCGCCGAGGTAGCAGGTGTGCGTGTCCTCGACGATCAGCTCGATCAGCGGCTCGCCGCCCAGCCGATGCGCCATGGCCCAGGTCGCCGCCTTGTCGATCCACATCAGCGGCGTCTCGACCACGACGCGCCGGTCCATGCCAAGCGAGAGCGCGAGCTGCATCGCCTTCATGGTGTCGTCGCGGCAGTCGGGATAGCCCGAGAAATCGGTCTCGCACACGCCGGTGACGATCACCTCCAGCCCGCGCCGGTAGGCCAGCGCGCCGGCCAGCGTGAGGAACAGCAGGTTGCGGCCCGGCACGAAGGTGTTGGGCAGGCCGTTGGCCTGCATCTCGAAGGCGATGTCCTGCGTGAGCGAAGAGTTGCTGACCTGGCCCAGCACGTCGACGGCGAGCAGGTGGTCCTCGCCGAGCCGCGGCGCCCAGGGCGGGAAGCGCTCGCGCAGGTGCGCCAGCACCGTGGTGCGCGCATCGAGCTCGACGCGGTGGCGCTGGCCGTAGTCGAAGCCGACGGTCTCGACCCGCTCGTACTTGGCCAGCGCCTCGGCCAGGCAGGTGGTGGAGTCCTGGCCGCCGGAGAAGAGGACGAGGGCGGTGGTGTGCATGGGTCGTGAGTGCGTGGAGGGCCGATCAGGCGGGAAGATGCAGATGCTGCTCCCGCTCCTCGGGGCTTGCCAGCAGTTGTCCGATTCCGCCATCGAAGGTCACCAGCTTGGCTTGGTTGCGCATCGCCAGCGTCAGAAGCCAGGCGTCCGTGATCTGGCGATGGCCGCGCAGTCCGCCCGTGCAGGAGCCCAGAACCTGCTCGATTCCGAAATCCAGCGACAGAAAGCGGTGTCGAGGGTGCGCCATGTTGCGGAGCAAGACTTCGGCAATTTCGCCCACCCCGATCGCCCGACCTGAAAAGGCGGGCTGCGAAATGATGCGGACGAAGGCCGCTTGGGTCAGGGCGCTGGTGGCCCAGCCATGGCGGGCATGCGCCTTGAACCAGCGAATCATGCGCCCGTGGTGCTCGTGCGGCGGCCAGCCCAGGGCGATCAACGCGTTGGCATCGAGCAAGAAGCTCAAGACCCGTCTTCCAACAGATCCTGGACCTGGCGCGCTGTCACCTTCGGCGTATCGGCCGGCACGTCGAACACCCAGACGCCCGCCTCCTTGCGTACGGGCAAGCGCTCGCCACTGCCGCGCCGAATCAACTCGGAGATAGCCTGCCCGAGCTTCAATGCGCGAGCTTGCGCATAGGCCTGTGCCGCGGCAAAGGCATCGTCTTCCAAGGTGACGGTGGTACGCATGGTGATGCTGTTTCCTGAGTTTGATGCATTTTATTCCCTTTGATGCATGCCGCAAAGGAACAAGGTTCCGGCTAGAGAAACCGTTCCAGCAGCTTGCGCGACCCCCGGTCCAGCGCCTTCACATCCGGGATGCGGAACTGCACGCCGTGCGCGCTCGCGATCAGCAGCGCGCCGCCTTCCAGCCGGCGGATGTCTTCCTCGGCCTTGAGCACGAAGCTGGTCTCGCCGCGGTCGGTGGCGATGCGCCAGGTGCTGGGCACGCCGAAGCTCGAGACCTTGTGCAGTTTCAACAGCGTGGGCGCGAAATCGCGCGCAGCCAACTCTTGCGCCAGCAGCGCGCGCGCCTCTTCGGGCAGGTCATCGACCCGGTCGATCCACAGCAGCTCGCGGCCGTCGCTGCCGACCAGCGACAGGCCCTCGCCCGGCGCGCTGAGCGGAAAGGCGCGCACCGGCACCACGCCCTCGTGGCGCACATCCTCCGCATCCACCAGCACCAAACGCCCGAACACATCACGTTCCAACTTGCAGCCCTTCATGCGTCCCCCGCCGGATGGGCCGCATGACCGCCGAGTGCCAGGGCAACGCCCGCCCGCTCGGCCGCCGAGCTCGGGCTTTCGTCGTCGGCCTGGCGCAGCTGCGCCTGGTAGAGCCGCCAGTAGGCGCCCTGTTTTTCCATCAGCGCGTCGTGCGGGCCGACCTCGACGATCGCGCCGCGGTCCATCACGACCAGCCGGTCGGCCTTGCGCAAGGTCGAGAGCCGGTGCGCGATCGCGATGGTGGTGCGGCCCTGCACCAGGTTGTCCAGCGCCTTCTGGATTTCCTTCTCGGTCTCGGTGTCGACCGCCGAGGTGGCCTCGTCGAGGATCAGGATGCGCGGATCGATCAGGAGCGCGCGCGCGATGCTGATGCGCTGCCGCTCGCCGCCCGAAAGCCCCTGCCCGCGCTCGCCGACCAGCGAGTCGTAGCCGTGCGCGAGCCGCAGGATGAAGTCGTGCGCATGGGCGGCGCGCGCCGCTGCCACGATCTCCTCGCGCGTGGCCTCGGGCTTGCCGTAGGCGATGTTCTGCGCGATGGTGCCGAAGAACAGGAAGGGCTCCTGCAGCACCAGCCCGACGTGGCGCCGGTAGTCGGCCACCGCGAAGCGGCGGATGTCGGTGCCGTCGACCAGGATGGCGCCGTCGGTGACGTCGTAGAAGCGGCAGATCAGGTTGACCAGCGTGCTCTTGCCCGAGCCGCTGTGGCCCACCAGGCCGATCATCTCGCCCGGCTCGATCACGAGGTCGAGGTCGCGGATCACGGCACGGCTGCCGTAGCGGAAACCCACGTCGGCCATCTCGATGCGCCCATGCACCCGCTCGACCTTCACCGGGTTCGCGGGTTCCGGCACGTTGCTCACGTGATCGAGGATGTCGAAGATGCGCTTGGCGCCGGCCGCCGCCTTCTGCGTCACCGACACGATGCGGCTCATCGAATCGAGCCGCGTGTAGAAGCGCCCGATGTAGGCGATGAAGGCGGTCAGCACGCCGACCGTGATGCGGCCGCGCGCCACCTGCCAGATGCCGAAGCCCCAGACCACCAGCAGGCCGATCTCGGTCAGCAGCGAGACGCTGGGCGTGAACAGCGACCAGGTCTTGTTGAGCTTGTCGTTGACCTGCAGGTTGTAGACGTTGGCGGCGTGGAAGCGGCGCGCCTCGCGCTTTTCCTGCGCGAAGGCCTTGACCACGCGGATGCCTGGAATGGTGTCGGCCAGCACGTTGGTGACCTCGCTCCAGACGCGGTCGATCTTCTCGAAGCCGGTGCGCAGCCGGTCGCGCACCACGTGGATCATCCAGGCGATGAAGGGCAGCGGCACCAGCGTGACGACCGCCAGCAGCGGGTTGATCGAGACCAGGATCACCGCGGTCATCGCGATCATCAGCACGTCGGTCAGGAAATCGAGTGCATGCAACGAGAGGAAAACGTTGATGCGATCGGTCTCCGAGCCGATGCGCGCCATCAGGTCGCCGGTGCGCTTGCCGCCGAAGTAATCGAGCGGCAAGGTGAGCAAGTGTTCGTAAGTGGTGGTGCGCAGATCGGCCCCGATGCGTTCCGACACCAGCGCCAGCAGGTAGGTGCGGGCCCAGCCCAGCCCCCAGCCCGCGAGCGCCGCGGCCAGCAGCGCGCCGAGGAAGGTCGCGACCTTGCCGAAAGCGATCTGCTGCCCGTTCTGGAACGGGATCAGGATGTCGTCCATCAGCGGGATGGTCAGGTAAGGCGGCACCAGCGTGGCGGCGGTCGAGGCCAGGGTGAGCAGGAAGCCGGCGATCAATTGCTTGCGGTAGGGCCGGGCGAAGCGGCCGAGCCGCAGCAGCACCCAGGTGGAGGGCGGAGTCTGGAGCTCGGGTTCGGCCAACGCGGCGTCGTCCGCGTCGGTGGCCGCGGCTGTCACTTGCGCGACGCCAGCCGCCTGCAGGCCGAACAGCTTCTGCAGCCGCAGCGCCGCGGCCTGGTGGCGCAAGGTATAGCGCCAGCGCGCGATCCGGCCCCCGGCACCCAGCAGATCGAGGGTGCCGACGCCTGCATGGTCGGCCAGCTGCAGCGCCATGTCCGGCGCGCCGAGCGGCCATTCGGCCCAGGCGCCGCCGGAATCGCGGGCCAGGAGGCGCCGATCGGTGAGCGCCAGCAGGCCGGAAGCAAACCGAAGTTCGCTATCGAGGTCAACCGGCACGGTCGCCAGAACGTTTTCCGCGACTGCGAGCTGGCTTTTCAGAGCTTCTGAAGCCTCTTCTTCTTCGCCCCCCCGGGTGCCGACTGGATCGTGATGTTGCATTGTGTTTCTGTGTCTCTGGCCCGCAGTGGGGCCCTTCATGGCGCCTGCCGGGCGCCGATTCTGACCGATGACCATGGGCGCAATTGATAACAGCGCCGTGCTCGGCCAAAGCACAACGAACGTTCGCATGACCCGTTTCGACGACATTCGCCTTTTGCGCATCAACTATTTGCGCGGCCCCAACCTCTGGACCTACCGCCCCGTGCTGGAAGTCTGGCTCGACCTCGGGGCCCTCGAGGACCACCCCTCCAACAAGATCTCCGGCTTCACCGACCGCCTGACCACGCTGCTGCCGGCCCTGATCGAGCACCATTGCGGCGTCGGCGAGCGCGGCGGCTTCATCCAGCGCCTGACCGAGGGCACCTGGTCCGGCCACGTGCTGGAACACGTGGTGATCGAGCTGCTCAACCTGGCCGGCATGCCGACCGGTTTCGGCCAGACGCGCAGCACCTCCAAGTACGGCGTCTACCGCATGGTGTTCCGCGCCCGCGACGAGCAGGTCGCCCGCGTCGCCCTGGCGGAGGGCCACCGGCTGCTGATGGCGGCCATCAACGACGACCCCTTCGATGCCGCCGACGTGCAGCGCGCGGTCGACGCGGTCAAGGCCAAGGTCGAGGACTGCTACCTCGGCCCGAGCACCGCCTGCATCGTCGGCGCCGCCACCGACCGCGGCATTCCGCACCTGCGGCTCAACAACGGCAACCTGGTGCAGCTGGGCTACGGCGCCAACCAGCAGCGCATCTGGACCGCCGAAACCGACTACACCAGCGCGATCGGCGAATCGATCGCCAGCGACAAGGAGCTCACCAAGTCGCTCCTGGCCGGCTGCGGCGTGCCCGTGCCCGAGGGCCAAGTGGTGGCCGACGCGCAGGAAGCCTGGGAAGCCGCCGAAGACATCGGCCTGCCGGTGGTGGTCAAGCCCTCGGACGCCAACCACGGCCGCGGCGTCTCGCTCGAGCTCCACACGCGCGAAGAAGTGGAAGCCGCCTTCGCGGTCGCCGAGCCCGAGGGCAGCGACGTGATGGTCGAGCGCTTCATCCGCGGGCACGAGCACCGCCTGCTGGTGGTCGGCGGCCAAGTCGTCGCTGCCGCGCGCGGCGAGATCATCACGGTGACCGGCGACGGCGCCTCGACCGTGGCCCAGCTGATCGACAGCCAGCTCAACAGCGACCCGCGGCGCGGCGCGGAAGAAGAATTCCCCCTCGACGTGATCGACATCGCGACCGACGCCAAGCTGCAACTCGAACTCAAGCGCCAGGAGCTGGACGCGGCCGCCGTGCCGGCCGCCGGCCGGATCGTCACGATCCAGCGCAACGGCAACATGGCCATCGATTGCACGGACCAGGTGCATCCCGAGGTCGCGCACGCGGCCGTGCTGGCGGTCCGGGTGGTGGGCCTCGACATCGCCGGCGTGGATCTGGTGGCCCAGGACATCGGCCGGCCGCTGGCAGCGCAGGGCGGTGCCATCGTCGAGGTCAACGCCGGCCCCGGTCTCCTGATGCACCTGAAACCGGCCGTCGGCTCGCCGCGTCCGGTAGGCCGCGCCATCTGCGACCACCTCTTTCCCGACGACGCGCCGGGCCGCATTCCGGTGGTCGGCGTGGCCGGTTCGCGCGCCACCGCGGTGCTCTCGCGCCTGATCGCATGGTTGGTCGGCCTGGGTGGCCGCCACACCGGCCTGGCCTGCCGCGACGGCCTGTTCCTCGAGCGCCGCCGCGTCGATGCACGCAACAGCGCCACCTGGGACGCCGGCCGCCGCCTGCTGGTGAACCGCGCCGTGCAGGCCGTCGTCATCGAAAACGGTGCCGAATCCATCTTGCGCGACGGCCTGGCCTACGACCGCTGCGAGGTCGGCATCGTGACCGATCTCGACGGCGCCGAAGCGCTGGCCGAGTTCGACATCAGCGACAGCGACCAGATGGTCAAGGTGCTGCGCACGCAGGTCGACGTGGTGCTGCCCGAGGGCACCGCCGTGCTGAACGCGGCGGACATGCGTGTCGCCGGCCTCGCGCCGCTGTGCGACGGCGATGTGATCCTCTATTCGATCGACCCGCAGGCGGAGGCGCTGGCCAAGCACCAGAGCGCCGGCGGCAAGGCCGTGCTGGTGCGGCAGGACCGCGTGGTGCTGGCCAACGGCAGCAGCGAGTCCTTCCTGCCCGGGCTGGGCCGGCTCACCATCTGGCGCGCCACGCATGCCGGCGTCGGCCTCGAGAGCCTGCTGGCCGCGGTCGCCGCGGCCTGGGCCTTGGGCATTCCGCTGAGCCTGATCGGCGCCGGCGTCGAAGCCTTCGAAGCCGACCTGCAGGCCGCGCTCGCCTCGCTGCAGCTGTCCCAAACCCTGTTCTCGCCCGAAACCCAACTGGCCTGACCGGCAGAACCCCAGGTTCGCCGGCGCCCTACTACCCTGCCGCCATGGAAGTTACCCGCATCCGCGCCCTGCGCGGGCCGAATCTCTGGAGCCGCCACACCTGCATCGAAACGATCGTCAGGTGCACGGGCGACGAGACCGTGATCAGCCGCTTGCCCGGCTTCGAAGCCCGCCTGCGCGCGCTGTTCCCCACCATCGGTGAGCTGCACCCGATCGTGCTCGGCCAGCCGCTCGCGCTGGCCCACGTGCTCGAGAACGCGGCCGTGGCGCTGCAGGCCCAAGCCGGTTGCGCCGTGAACTTCGGCCATACCGCGCGCACCGTCGACGAAGGCATCTACCAGGTCACCTTCCAGTACAGCGAAGAGCCCGTCGGCCGGCGCGCCCTCGAGCTGGCCGGGCAGCTGATCGCCGCCGCGCAGGCCGGCACCGAGTTCGACGCCCACGCCGCCATCACCGAGCTGCGCGACCTCGACGAATCCGAACGCCTCGGCCCGAGCACCGGCTCGATCGTCGATGCGGCCGTGGCACGCGGCATCCCCTACCGGCGCCTCACCAGCGGCAGCCTGGTGCAGTTCGGCTGGGGCTCGAAGCAGCGCCGCATCCAGGCCGCCGAGGTCGACAGCACCAGCGGCGTGGCCGAATCGATCGCACAGGACAAGGAACTCACCAAGCAGCTGCTCAATGCCGCCGGGGTGCCGGTGCCGCTCGGCCGCCCGGTCAGCGACGCCGACGACGGCTGGGCCGCCGCGCAGGAGATCGGCCTGCCGGTGGTGGTGAAGCCGCAGGACGGCAACCAGGGCAAGGGCGTCACGGTCAACATCACGACGCGCGAGCAACTGCTCGCCGCCTACGATTCGGCCGCCGCCTACGGCGAGGTGATGGTCGAGAAGTTCCTGCCCGGCTTCGACTTCCGCCTGCTGGTGGTCGGCGACAAGCTGGTGGCGGCGGCACGGCGCGATCCGCCGCAGGTGATCGGCGACGGCAAGCAGACCGTGCGCCAGCTGGTCGGCCTGGTCAACCAGGACCCGCGCCGCGGCGAGGGCCACGCGACCTCGCTCACCAAGATCCGGCTAGACGACATCGCCATCGGCCGCCTCGAAGCGCAAGGCCTCGCGCCCGACAGCGTGCCCGCGCTCGGCCAGCGCGTGGTGCTGCGCAACAACGCCAACCTCTCGACCGGCGGCACGGCCACCGACGTGACCGACACCGTGCATCCCGAGGTCGCGGCGCGCGCGGTCGACGCCGCCCAGATGGTCGGCCTGCACATCTGCGGCGTCGACATGGTGTGCGAGAACGTGCTGCGCCCGCTCGAGGAACAGCACGGCGGCGTGGTCGAGGTCAATGCCGCGCCGGGGCTGCGCATGCACATCTCGCCCTCCTTCGGCCGCGGCCGCGCGGTCGGCGAGGCGGTGATGGACACCCTCTTCGCGCACGGCGACGACGGCCGCATTCCGGTGGTGGCCGTGACCGGCACCAACGGCAAGACCACCACCGCGCGCCTGATCAACCACATGCTCACGTCCAGCGGCCTGCGCACCGGCATGACCAACACCGACGGCGTCTACGTCGACGGCCGCCAGACCGACAGCGGCGACTGCAGCGGCCCCAAGAGCGCGCGCAACGTGCTGCTGCACCCGGATGTCGATGCGGCCGTGTTCGAAGTGGCGCGCGGCGGCGTGCTGCGCGAAGGCCTGGGCTTCGACCGCTGCCAGGTGGCGGTGGTGACCAACATCGGCAGCGGCGACCACCTGGGGCTGAACTACATCACCACGGTCGAAGACCTCGCCGTGCTCAAGCGCGTGGTCGTGCGCAACGTGGCGCCCGGCGGCCACGCGGTGCTCAACGCGGCCGATCCCAACGTGGCCGCGATGGCCGCCAGCTGCCCCGGCAGCGTGATCTTCTTCACCGCCGACCGCCAGCACCCGGTGATGGCCACGCACCGCGCGCAGGGCAAGCGCACCGTCTACGTCGACCAGGACACGCTGGTCGCCGCCGAGGGCTCGTGGCGCGAGCGCATTCCGCTGCGCGACGTGCAGATCACGCGCAACGGCACCATCGGCTTCCAGGTCGACAACGTAATGGCCTCGGTTGCCGCTGCCTGGGCCGTGGGCCTGGACTGGGACACCATCCGCAGCGGCCTCGCGAGCTTCAACAACGACGCCGCGGGCGTCCCCGGCCGCTTCAACGTGATGGACTACCGCGGCGCCACCGTGATCGCCGACTACGGCCACAACACCGACGCCATGCGCGCACTGGTGGCCGCGGTCGATACCATGCCGGCGAAGAAGCGCTCGGTAGTGATCAGCGGCGCCGGCGACCGGCGCGACTGCGACATCCGCGACCAGACCGCGATCCTCGGCCAGGCCTTCGACGACGTGATCCTCTACCAGGACGCGGCCCAGCGCGGCCGCGCCGACGGCGAGGTCATGGCGCTGCTGCGGCAGGGCCTCGAGGGCGCCCGCCGCACCCGCGCCATCGACGAGATCCGCGGCGAGTTCATCGCCATCGACACCGCGCTCGACCGGCTCCAGCCCGGCGACCTGTCCCTGATCCTGGTCGACCAGGTCGAGGAAGCGCTCGCTCACCTGGCCAAGCGCATCGCCGCGGGCTGAGCGCGCGCTGCCAGCGGTTTTCGGGCCGCCCTGCCGGACATGTCCGACACGAAGCTGCGGCGGGTGCAGGCAAGGCGCGAGCCCCGCTGTCCCACAGCCCGCGCCGGCGGCCGTGAGCACACTGGCTGGTCAGCGGCGCGAATCGCGCCGCCCGAGCCAAGGAGTGATCTCATGAAAACAGCCATTCGTTCGAGCCTTGCCATCCTGTTCGCCGCGGGCAGCCTGATGGGCGCCTCTTCGGCCATGGCCCAGGCAGCAGGCTCCGATGCCACGCTGCAGCGCGAACGCGCCGTGTGCGACGGCGTCCTGCAAGATCGCAACGCCTGCCTGCGCGAAGCCGGCGCTGCACGCTATGAAGCCCGCCGAGGCGGACTGACCAGCGCCGCGCCGATCAACTACGAGCAGAACGCGCTGGCGCGCTGCAGCCTGCAGCCGCCGACCGAACGCGCCGCTTGCGAGCAACGCGTGATGGGCACCGGCAGGACCACGGTGGACGGCAGCGTGCTGGGTGGCGGCGTGATCCGCGAAACCGTGACGCCGATCGTGGCGCCGATGCCGATGACGTCCCCGGCACCGATGACGTCCCCGGCACCAATGACGTCGCCAGCACCGATGACCGCGCCAGCGCCGATGACCGCGCCGCCGCCGGCCACCATGCCAGCGCCGATGACCGCGCCAACACCGATTCGTTGAAACGAAAACCGATGCCCTACTTTGTCACGCGGCTGTCATAAAACGCCGCGGGGGGCTGGCTATAGTCGTGGGCCGTCAACCAGGAAAGCTCTGCCCATGAACGCCATCAAGGTCGCACGCCGATTCATCGAAACGGACCCGGCCAACGAATCGGCCCAGATTCTCGCGCGGCTGGTCCTGGCGCTCGAGTCGGAGCGCAGTTTCGAACTGGTCACGCTCTACGATCTCGACTACAAGAGCTTCCAGCTGGCGATGGACATCCTGAAGGAATGGCGCCTCGACCGCTACTACGCCAGCAAGTCGAAGCTCTTCGACCTGTCGCTGCAGATCAGCGAGATGCCGAGCTGATTGCACGCCCGGGGTCGACGCCTGCATCAGTGACCGAGTTCGAGCTCAAGTTCCAGGTCGATGCCCCCCACCGGGCCGCCGTCGAGGCGGCCGTGGCGCGCGGCAGCTCCCAGCGCACCCGGCTCCAGGCCCGCTATTTCGACACCGCCGACGGCGCGCTGGCCGCGCAGCAGCTGGTGCTGCGCGTGCGCAAGGAAGGCAAGCACTGGGTGCAGACCGCCAAGGCGCCGACCGACGAGCCCTTGCAGCGGCACGAACACAACGTCGAACTGAGCACCGAGCGCGCGGGCGAGCTGCCGCCGCCGCGCATCGAGCGGCATGCGGGCACGCCGGTCGGCGAGCTGATCGTGCAGGCCTTGCAGGCGGCCGGGCATGATCCGGCCGACGCCGTCCTCGTTCCCCTCTACGCCACCGACATCCGCCGTACCACGCGCCAGATGCGCACCGGCGATGCGCGGGTCGAACTCGCCTTCGACCGCGGCGAAGTGCGCGCCGGCGAGCGCTCGCACACGGTGTGCGAACTCGAAATCGAGCTGAAGAGCGGCAGCCCGCAGTCGCTGCTGGAACTCGCGCGGCGCTGGTGCATGCGTTACGGCCTGTGGCTCGACACCGTGTCCAAGGCGGCCCGCGGAGAACGGCTGGCGCGCGGCGTCGAATACGGCGAAGCGCGGAAGGCCGAAGCGCCGCGCCTTGGCGACCATCCGAACGGCGCCGAGGTTTTTCGCGCCGTGCTGAACAGCTGCCTGGCGCAGATGCTGCCCAATGCCAGCGAAGTCGCGGCCGGCAGCAGCGATGCCGAGCACGTGCATCAGCTGCGCATCGGCATCCGGCGCCTGCGCACCGCGCTGCGCGAGATGGCCGAGCTCGCGCCTGCCATCGACCCTGCGTGGGAGCCTGCCCTGGTGGACGCTTTCCGCGCCCTGGGCCTGCAGCGCGATCGCGAACATCTGCGGCAAACCATGCAGCCCCGGATCGAGGCCGCCGGCGGGCCGGCGGTCGATTGGCATGAGGACACGTCGGCCGATTCATCACCGGCCCCGGCCGACGTGGTGCGCTCCACCGGCTTCCAGCTCGTGCTGCTGAGCCTGATCGAAGCCGCTCTGCCACCGGAGCCCGGCGGCGGCGAGCAGTGTGAGCCCCCCGCGCCGGCGCGCAAGCCGCTGCGCGCGCGGCTCGCGAAGCTGCACCGGCAAGTGGTGCGCGACGGCCGCCGCTTCGATGCGCTAGCGGCCGAGGAACAGCATCGGGTCCGCAAGCGCCTCAAGCGGCTGCGCTACCTGGGCGAGTTCGTCGCACCCCTGTTCGACCACGGCGCGAAGCGCTACCTGAAGGAACTGCGCCCGGCGCAGGACGCGCTCGGCACGCACAACGATGCCGCGATGGCCATCGCCGCCTACCGCGATGCGGCCGGGCAGGACGCCCGGGCGTGGTTCGCGGTCGGCTGGCTGGCCGCGCGGCAGCCTGCGAGCGCAGTGGAATGCCGCGACGCGCTCGACCGGATCGCGGCCGCGCGTCGGTTCTGGAAAAAGCGCTGAGGCGCGCCCTCAGCGGCCCCAGCGCAGCACCAGCGGATCGAGACGCCGCGCCGTTTCGATCAGGCCGGCGCGCGTGTCGGGGTGCATCGCCGGCAAGGGATGGCGCGGCGCCTCGCAGGCGATCACCCCGCCCTCCTTCATCAGCGCCTTGCAGGCCAGCAGCCCGGCCTGGCGGTTCTCGTAGTTGATGAGCGGCAGCCACTGCTGGTAGCGCGCGAAGGCCTCCTCGCGGCGGCCCGCCAGGTGGTCCATGATGATCGGCCGCAAGCCATCGGCATAGGCGCCGCCCGTCATCGAACCGGTGGCGCCGGCGTCGAGGTCGGGCATCAGGGTGATGGCTTCCTCGCCGTCCCACGGACCTTCGATTGCGTCGCCGCCGAGGCGGATCAGCTCGCGCAGCTTGGCCGCCGCGCCGGCCGTCTCGATCTTGAAGTACGACACGTGCTCGATCTCGGTCGCCATCAGGGCGAGGAACTGCGCCGACAGCACAGTGCCGCTGGCCGGCGCGTCCTGGACCATGATCGGGATGTCCACCGCGTCGGACAGCCGCGCATAGAAGTCGTAGATCTGCGGCTCGGGCACGCGGAAGGTGGCGCCGTGATAGGGCGGCATCACCATCAACATCGCGGCACCCATCGCCTCTGCACGCCGGCTGCGCTCGGCGCAGACGCGGGTGGCGTAGTGCGTGGTGGTCACGATCACCGGCACGCGGCCGGCCACGTGCTCGAGGATGGTCCGCGTCAGGAGCTCGCGCTCGTCGTCCGCAAGCACGAACTGCTCGGAGAAATTCGCCAGGATGCAGATGCCGTCCGCGCCCGAGTCGATCATGAAATCGATGCAGCGCTTCTGGCTCGCGAGGTCCAGTTCGCCGGATTCGGTGAAGGTGGTGGGCGCCACCGGAAAGATGCCCTGGTAGCGGGGTCGGCTGGAAGAGGTCATGAAAAAACTCCGGAACTCAGTGGGAATGGCGCGGCACCGCCGCGCCGCGGCAGCCGACGAGGAAGTCGAAGTCGCAGCCCTCGTCCGCCTGCAGCACGTGCTCGACGTAGAGGCGCCGGTAGCCGCTGCCGTTGGCCGGCACCTCCTGGACGACGAGCGCGCCCAGGCGATCGGCCAGCTCCTCGTCGCTGATGTCCAGGTGCAGGCGCCCCTGCTCGCAGTCGAGCTCGATCCAGTCGCCGTCGCGCACGGCGGCCAGCGGACCACCGTCGGCGGCCTCCGGCGCCACGTGCAGCACCACGGTGCCGTAGGCCGTGCCGCTCATGCGCGCGTCGGAGATGCGCACCATGTCCTTGATGCCCTGGCGCAGCAGCTTCGGCGGCAAGCCCATGTTGCCGACCTCGGCCATGCCGGGGTAGCCCTTGGGCCCGCAGTTCTTCATCACCAGCACCGAGCTCGCGTCCACCTCCAGCGACTCGTCGACGATGCGCTCCTTGTAGTGCTCCAGGTTCTCGAACACCACGGCGCGGCCGCGGTGCTTGAGCAGCTCCGGCGAGGCGGCCGATGGCTTCAGCACCGCGCCGCGCGGCGACAGGTTGCCGCGCAGGATGCAGATGCCGCCGTCTTCCACCAGCGGTTTGTCGAGCGGGCGGATCACCTCGTCGTCGTAGCCGGGCGCGTCGCGCACGTTGTCCCACAGCGACTTGCCGTTGACGGTGAGCGCATCGGGATGCGGCAGCAGCCCATGCTCGCCGAGCCGCCGCAGCACGGCCGGCAGGCCGCCCGCGTAGTAGAACTCCTCCATCAGGAAGCGACCCGAGGGCATCAGGTCGACCAGCGTCGGCGTGCCGCGGCCGATGCGCGTCCAGTCCTCGAGTTCGAGCGGAACGCCGATGCGTCCGGCGATCGCCTTCAGGTGGATCACCGCATTGGTCGAGCCGCCGATGGCGGCGTTGGTGCGGATCGCGTTCTCGAAGGCTTCGCGCGTCAGGATCTTCGACAGCGTCAGGCCTTCGCGCGCCATTTCCACGGCCCGCATGCCCGACATCTGCGCCAGCACGTAGCGGCGCGCATCCACTGCCGGGATGGCGGCGTTGTGCGGCAGCGAAGTGCCCAGCGCCTCGGCCATGCAGGCCATGGTGGAGGCCGTGCCCATGGTGTTGCAGGTGCCGGCCGAGCGCGACATGCCGGCCTCGGCCGAAAGGAACTGGTGCACGTCGATCTCGCCGGCCTTCATCGCCTCGTGCAGCCGCCACACGGCCGTGCCCGAGCCGATGTCGCGGCCTTCGAGCTTGCCGTTGAGCATCGGCCCGCCGGTGACGACGATGGCGGGGATGTCGCAGCTTGCCGCGCCCATCAGCAGCGCCGGCGTGGTCTTGTCGCAGCCGGTGAGCAGCACCACGGCATCGATCGGATTGCCGCGGATCGCCTCCTCCACGTCCATGCTCGCGAGGTTGCGCGTGAGCATCGCGGTCGGCCGCAGGTTCGACTCGCCGTTGGAGAACACCGGGAACTCGACCGGGAAGCCGCCCGCCTCCGACACGCCGCGCTTCACGTGCTCGGCGATCTTGCGGAAATGCGCGTTGCAGGGCGTGAGCTCCGACCAGGTGTTGCAGATGCCGATGATCGGCCGGCCGTCGAACTCATGCTCGGGAATGCCCTGGTTCTTCATCCAGCTTCGGTACATGAAGCCGTTCTTGTCGGCCGAGCCGAACCACTCGGTCGAGCGCAGTTTCTTGGGGTTTTGGGACATACGAAAAGGCTTTCTAGCCGCGCTCGGGATTGCGCGCGGCGAACAGGCGTTGCAGAAGACAGAAGACGAACAGCAGTGCGCCGACCACGATGCGCGTCCACCAGGAGCTCAGCGTGCCGTCGAAGGAGATGAGCGTCTGGATGATGCCCAGCATCAGCACGCCGAACAGCGTGCCGACCACGTAGCCGACGCCGCCGCTGAGCAGCGTGCCGCCGATCACCACCGCGGCGATGGCATCCAGCTCGAGCCCGACCGCATGCAGGCCGTAGCCCGACAGCATGTAGAAGGTGAACACCACGCCGGCCAGCGCCGAGCAGAAGCCCGACAGCGTGTAGACGCCGATCACGGTGGCGCGCACCGGCAGGCCCATCAGCAGCGCCGACTGTTCGTTGCCGCCGATCGCATACACCGTGCGGCCGAAGGAGGTGTAGTGCGCGACGAAGACCGCGAGCGCCACCACCGCCAGCGCGATCAGGGCGCTGGCCGAGATCGACGCCTCGCCCCAGACCGGCATGCGCCACTGCGAGACCTCCGAATAGAAGGCATTGGAGATGCTGATGGAATCGATGCTGATCAGGTAGCAGAGGCCGCGCGCGAGGAACATGCCGGCCAGCGTCACGATGAAAGGCTGCAGCCGGAAGCGCTCGATGAGGACGCCCATGCAGGCGCCGAACAGCGTGCCCATCGCGAGCACCAGCGGGATCACGACCGCCGGGCTCCAGCCATGCTTCTCGACCAGCGAGGCCGAGACCATGGTGGTCAGCGCGATCACCGACCCCACCGACAGGTCGATGCCGCCCGACAGGATCACGAAGGTCATGCCGACGGCGACGATGCACAGAAAGGCGTTGTCGATCAGCAGGTTCAGGAACACCTGCGGCGAGAAGAAGCCCTCGTAGAACACCGAGCCCAGCGTCGCCATCAGCATGAAGAGCGAGATCGTCGCGGCCAGCGGCAGGTACTTGGGGTTCCAGCGCGTGCGCACGGGCTTCGGTGCCGGCCCGGGCGCGGGCGCGGCGGCTTCCGGCGGATGCGAGACAACGGCGCTCATCGGACTACCTCCGCGCCGCGCGCCGGACGCCGCACCAGTTGCCGCAGGCTGGCGCGG
This sequence comes from Variovorax paradoxus, assembly GCF_018614915.1. Classification (GTDB taxonomy): domain Bacteria; phylum Pseudomonadota; class Gammaproteobacteria; order Burkholderiales; family Burkholderiaceae_C; genus Variovorax; species Variovorax paradoxus_K. The sequence continues at coordinate 189,762 of NZ_JAGGNU010000055.1, forward strand.
AATTCGGCCGACTGCAGCAGCATCACCGCGAACACCACCACCGCCTTCACCACCAGGTTGATCTCCGGCGGCACGCCCAGCGAATAGATGGCATAGGTCAGGGTCTGGATGATCAGCGCACCGATCACGCTGCCGACCAGGCTGAAGCGGCCGCCCGTGAGCGCGGTGCCGCCGAGCGTGACCGCCAGGATCGCGTCCAGCTCCAGCAGCTGGCCCGCGTTGTTGCCGTCGGCGCTCTTGACGTTGGAGCTGATCAGGAGCCCCGCGACGCCCGCACAGAAACCGCAGAACACGTAGGCGCTGACGATGATGCGCCGCGCGCGCACGCCGGCCACGCGGGCCGCGCTCGGGTTGATGCCGACCGCCTGGACGAAGAGCCCGAGCGCGCTGCGCGTGATGCCGAAATACAGCACTGCAAACACCAGCGCCGCGACGAACACCGAGAAGGGCAACCCGAACAGATAGCCGCTGCCGATGAAGAAGAAGGGCGCGTAGTAGATGGTGATGATCTGCCCGCCCGTGATCAGCTGCGCGATGCCGCGCCCCGCCACCATGAGGATCAGCGTCGCGATGATCGGCTGCATGCCGACGCGGGCGACCAGGAGGCCGTTCCACAACCCGCACGCGGCAGCCACGCCGAGCGCCGCGAGGATGGCCAGCCACATCGGGAAACGGCTGACCTCCGCGGCAGCGCCGTTCGCGACCACCAGCGAGCCGCCGATCAGCCAGGCCGCGAGCGCGGCGGCGATCGCCACCACCGCGCCGACCGAGATGTCGATGCCGCGCGTCGCGATCACCAGCGTCATGCCGAGCGACACCAGCACCAGCGGCGCCGCGCGGTTGAGGATGTCGATCAGGCTGCCGTAGAGATGGCCGTCGCGCCACTCCAGGTGCAGGAAGCTCGGGTTGAAGGCCGCGTTGATGCCCAGCAGCAGGAGCAGGGTCACGAGCGGCCAGGCGAGCCGATGCTGGAAGGCCCGTGCAAGAGTTCGTGAAATCGATGTGTTCATGCGTCCGCCGCGATCAGTTCGTAGACCGCGTCCTCGCTGCTGCCGGCCGGCAGCTCGCCCACCTTGCGGCGTTCGCGCAGCACCGCGATGCGGTGCGACACGCGCACCACCTCGTTCATCTCCGAAGAGATGAAGAGCACCGCCATGCCGCCCGCCGCCAGCCGCAGGATCTCGTCCATGATTTCCTGCTTGGCCGCGACGTCGATGCCGCGCGTCGGTTCGTCCAGGATCAGGAGGCGCGGCTCGATGGCCAGCCAGCGCGCCAGCACGGCCTTCTGCTGGTTGCCGCCCGACAAGAGGCCGATCGGCGTGTCGATGCTTGCCGTCTTGATGCCCAGCGCCTTGACGAAGCGCTCCGCCAGCGCCGCCTGCTCGGCGCGCGAGAGCGTGCGGCGCAGGCCCATGCTCGCCTGCAAGGCCAGCGCGATGTTCTCGCGCAGCGAGAGCTCGGCCACGATGCCGTCGGTCTTGCGCTCCTCGGGGCACAGCGCGAGGCCGTGCTTCACCGCATCGGCCGGGCTCGCCAGTTCGACGGCGACGCCGTTCACGCGCAGGCGGCCGCAATCCGGCTTCGCCAGGCCGAACAGCAGCCGCGCCAGCTCGGTGCGGCCGGCGCCCAGGAGGCCGGCCAGCCCCACCACCTCGCCCGCGCGCACGCACAGGTCGACCGGCTGCAGCTGCCCGCGCTGGCCCAGCCCGTCCGCCTGCAGCACGGAGGGCGCGAACTCTTCGAGCGTGGGCAATTGCGCAGGGCCGGTGGCCTGCGCCGCGAACTCGCGGCCCACCATGGCCGAGATCAGCGCCTGCGGGCCGAGCTCCGCCGCGCGCCACTCGCCGACCCAGCTGCCATTGCGCAGCACGGTGATGCGGTCCGACACGGCATAGACCTGGTTCAGGAAGTGCGTGATGAACAGGATGGCCATGCCCTCGCCGCGCAGCCGGCGCAGCACCGCGAACAGGCTCTTCACCTCCTCGTCGTCGAGGCTCGATGTCGGCTCGTCGAGGATCAGCACCTTCGACGAGAGGCCGAGCGCACGCGCAATGGCCACCATCTGCTGCACCGCCACCGAGCAGCTGGCCAGCAGCTGCGAGACGTCGATGTCCACGTCCAGGCGCGCCAGCAGTGCGCGCGCCTCGCGGTTCACCTTCGCCCAGTCGATGCGAAAACCCTGCGCCGGGCCGCAGCGCGGGAATCGCCCCGAGAAGATGTTCTCCGCCACCGAGAGGTTCGGACAGAGATTGACTTCCTGGTAGACGGTGCTGATGCCCAGCCGCTGCGCCTCGAGCGGCGAGCCCGGGCGGATCGGCCGGCCGGCGAGCCGCATCTCGCCGGCGTCGGCGGCATGCACGCCGGTCAGCACCTTGATGAGCGTCGACTTGCCCGCGCCGTTCTGTCCCATCAGCGCATGGATCTCGCCCGGCCGCAAGCGCAGCGCGACGCCGGAGAGCGCCGGCACGCCGTTGAACTGCTTGTCGATGCCGCTGAGTTCCAGCACCGGCACATCGGACGCGGCGGCGGCGTTCATCTACTTGTTCTTGTTGTAGACGTCGACGAACACCGCGGCCAGCAGCACCAGGCCCTTGATGACCTGCTGGTAGTCGATGCCGATGCCGAGGATCGACATGCCGTTGTTCATCACGCCCATGACGAAGGCGCCGATCACCGCACCCATCACCTTGCCGACGCCGCCCGAGGCCGAGGCGCCGCCGATGAAGCAGGCCGCGATCACGTCGAGCTCGAAGCCGAGGCCGGCCTTGGGCGTGGCGGTGTTGAGCCGCGCCGCGAACACCAGCCCGGCCAGCGCCGCCAGCACGCCCATGTTGACGAAGGTCAGGAAGGCGAGCCGCTGCGTCTTGACGCCCGACAGGCGCGCCGCCTTCTCGTTGCCGCCCAGCGCGTAGATGCGGCGGCCGACCGTGGTGCGGCTGGTCACGAAGTCGTAGGCCACGATCAGCACCGCCATCACGATCAGCACGTTGGGCAGGCCCTTGTAGCTGGCCAGCAGGTAGCTCAGCAGCAGGATGACCGCGGCGAAGAACAGGTTCTTGGCCAGGAAGAAGGCGTAGGGCTCCTGCTCCATGCCGTGCTGCGCCAGCTTGGCGCGGCCGCGCAGCTTGAAGAACACCAGCGCCGCAGCGGCCAGCGCGCCGAGCACGAGCGACGTGGTGTGCAGCCCGCCGCCGGCCGCCAGGTCGGGCACGAAGCCCGAGCTCAGCTTCTGGAAGGTCTCGGGAAAGGGCCCCACCGACTGCCCCGCGAGCAACGCCAGGGTCAGGCCCTTGAAGACCAGCATGCCGGCCAGCGTGACGATGAAGGACGGGATCTTGAAGAAGGCGACGAACCAGCCCTGCGAGGCGCCGATCAGCCCGCCGGCAACAAGGCAGACGATGAAGGTGGGCACGAAATGCCATTCGTACTCCACCATCAGCACCGCCGCCAGCGCACCGATGAAGCCGCAGACCGAGCCGACCGACAGATCGATGTGCCCGGCCACGATCACCAGCAGCATGCCCAGCGCCATGATCACGATGTAGCTGTTCTGCAGCAGCAGGTTGGTGAGATTCAGCGGCCGCATCAGCGTGCCGTCGGTCAGCACCTGGAACAGCACCATGATCGCGACCAGCGAGATCAGCATGCCGTATTCGCGCAGGTTGTTCTTGAGAAAACCCGCGTGGGCGCGCGGCGACGCGCCGGAGGATGCCGGCACCGCCGGCGCGACGACTTCGATTTCAGGCGGCATGGACGCTGCTCCCCGAGGCCACGATGGCCCGCATGATCTTCTCCTGCGACGCTTCGGCGGCAGGAAATTCGGCGACGAATCGCCCTTCGTTCATCACATAGATGCGGTCGCACATGCCCAGCAGTTCGGGCAGTTCGGAAGAAATCATGAGAATGCCTTTGCCCTCGCCCGCGAGCTGGTCGATGATGGTGTAGATCTCGTACTTGGCGCCGACGTCGATGCCGCGCGTGGGCTCGTCCAGGATCAGCAGCTCGGGCCTGGCGAACAGCCACTTGGCGAGCACCACTTTCTGCTGGTTGCCGCCCGAGAGGTTGAGCACCTGCTGGTTCACGCCCGCGCAGCGGATGCCGAGCGCGCGGCGATAGTCGTTCGCCACCTTGAACTCGCGCCCGTCGTCGATCACGCCGCCGTCCGACACGGCCGCCAGGTTGGCGAGGCTCAGGTTCTTGCGGATGTCCTCCTCCAGCACCAGGCCCGCGCCCTTGCGGTCTTCGGTGACGTAGGCGATGCCGTGCGCAATGGCCCGGTCGATCGTTGCGACGTCCACTTCCTTGCCGTGCATGAAGACCGAGCCGCTGATGCGCTGGCCGTAGGACCGGCCGAACACGCTCATCGCGAACTCGGTGCGGCCGGCGCCCATGAGGCCGGCGATGCCGACGATCTCGCCCTGCCGCACGTGCAGGTTCACGCCCTTGATCTGCTCGCGCTCGGCGTGCAGCGCATGGTGCACGCGCCAGTCGCGCACCTCGAACACGGTCTCGCCGATGCGAGGCGTACGCTCCGGATAGCGGTGCGCCATGTCGCGCCCCACCATGCCGCGGATGATCCGGTCCTCGCTGATCGGCGCGGTGCGGCAGTCCATGGTCTCGACGGTCGCGCCGTCGCGCAGCACGGTGATCGAATCGGCCACCTTGGCGATCTCGTTGAGCTTGTGCGAGATCAGGATCGAGGAGATGCCCTGCGCCTTCAGCCCGAGCAGGAGCGCCAGCAGCGCGTCGCTGTCGCTCTCGTTGAGGCTGGCCGTCGGCTCGTCGAGGATCAGGAGCTTGACCTCCTTCGACAGCGCCTTCGCGATCTCGACCAGCTGCTGCTTGCCGACGCCGAGGTCGGTGATCAGCGCGGTCGGCGGCTCCCGGAGGCCGACCTTGGCCAGGAGCGCGCGCGTCCTGGCGAAGGCCTCGAACCAGTCGATCACGCCGCCGCGTGCCGTCTCGTTGCCGAGGAAGATGTTCTCGGCGATCGACAACAGCGGCACCAGCGCGAGCTCCTGGTGGATGATGATGATGCCGAGCTTCTCGCTGTCGGCGATGTCGCGGAAGCGGCGCAGCTCGCCCTCGAAGCGGATCTCGCCGGAATAGCTGTCGCAGGGATAGACCCCGCTGAGCACCTTCATCAGCGTCGACTTGCCCGCGCCGTTCTCGCCCACCACCGCGTGGATCTCGCCCGCGCGCACCGCGAGATTGACGTTGTCCAGCGCGTTCACGCCCGGAAAGCTCTTGGTGATGCCGCGCATCTCCAGAATCACATCGTTCACCCTGTCTGTCTCCTTTCGAACCGCCCCTCTGGCGCAACTACTTGATCTGGCTTTCCTTGTAGTAGCCGCTGTCGACCAGTGCCTGCTTCCAGTTCGATGCGTCGACGCTGATCGGCTTGAGCAGGTAGGAGGGCACGACCTTCACGCCGTTGTTGTAGGTCTTGGTGTCGTTCACTTCCGGCGTCTTGCCCGCGAGCATCGCGTCCACCATGTTCACCGTGACACGGGCCAGCTCGCGCGTGTCCTTGAACACGGTCGCGGTCTGCTCCTTGCGCAAGATCGACTTGACCGATGGCACCTCGGCGTCCTGCCCCGTCACCACCGGCATCGGCTGCTGCGCCGAGCCGTAGCCCACGCCCTTGAGCGAGGAGATGATGCCGATCGACAGGCCGTCGTAGGGCGAGAGCACGGCATCGACGCGGTCCTTGGTGTAGTAGGCCGACAGCAGGTTGTCCATGCGTGCCTGCGCCACCGCGCCGTCCCAGCGCAGCGTGGAGACCTTGTCCATGCCCAGCTGCTTGCTGCGCACCACCAGCTTGCCGCTGTCGATGTAGGGCTTCAGCACCGACATCGCGCCGTTGTAGAAGAAGAAGGCGTTGTTGTCGTCCGGCGAGCCGCCGAAGAGCTCGATGTTGTACGGGCCCTTGCCCTCCTTGAGCTTGAGCGCCTGCTCGATATAGCCCGCCTGCAGCACGCCGACCTGGAAGTTGTCGAAGGTCGCGTAGTAGTCGACGTTCTTCGAGCCCTTGATGAGCCGGTCGTAGGCGATTACCTTGACGCCCTTGTCGGCCGCCTTCTGCAGCACGTCCGACAAGGTGGTGCCGTCGATCGCGGCGATCACCAGCACCTTGGAGCCCTTGGTCACCATGTTCTCGATCTGCGCGAGCTGGTTCGGGATGTCGTCGTCGGCGTACTGGAGATCGGTCTTGTAGCCCTTCTCCTTGAAGTACTTGACCATGTTGGCGCCGTCGGCGATCCAGCGCGCCGACGACTTGGTCGGCATCGAGATCGCGATCGGGCCCTTGTCCTGGGCCTGGGCGAGCGGCGCGAGGCCGATGAGGCTCACGGCGGCGCCGGCGAGCAGACTTTTCAAAAAGATGCGTTTCATTGACTAGGTCTCCTTGTGTTGACGGGGACTCATTCCAGGAATACCGCGGAACCGGCTTTGCCGGGCCGCTGGTATTGCCCCGGTGAGGGGGTGGGCGGCTCCACGAAGTGAGCCAACCTGGAGGAGAGCTCAATACTTGCGTTTCGGGAACTCGGCCTTGGCCACTTCCATCGGGAAGATGCCTTCCTCCGTCACGATGCGCTTCGGAATCTGCTTGCCGGCCTTGATGTCCTTCACGGCCGTCATCAATTGCGGGCCGAGCAGCGGACTGCATTCGACCGACACGTTGAGCTTGCCGGCCATCATGGCCTCGAAGGCGCCCTTGACGGCATCGATCGAGATGATCGTGATGTCCTTGGCCGGCTTCAAGCCCGCTTCCTCGATGGCCTGGATCGCGCCGATCGCCATGTCGTCGTTGTGCGCGTAGAGCACGTTGATCTTCTTGCCGTCGGCCTTGAGGAAGGCCTCCATCACCTCCTTGCCCTTGGCGCGCGTGAAGTCGCCGGTCTGCGAGCGGATGATCTTGAACTTCGGGTCGGCCTTGATGATTTCCTCGAAGCCCTTCTTGCGGTCGATCGCCGGTGCCGAGCCCACGGTGCCCTGCAGCTCGACGATGTTGACCTCGCCCTTCTGGTCCTTCATCTTCTCGACCAGCCAGCGCCCGGCCTTGCGGCCTTCCTCGACGAAATCCGAGCCCATGAAGGTGACGTAGAGCGATTCGTCCTTGGTGTTGACGGAGCGGTCGGTCAGCACCACCGGGATCTTGGCGGCCTTGGCTTCGCGCAGCACCGTCTCCCAGCCCGATTCGACCACCGGCGAGAAGGCGATGACATCGACCTTCTGCGCGATGTAGGAGCGGATCGCCTTGATCTGGTTCTCCTGCTTCTGCTGCCCGTCGGAGAACTTGAGCTCGATGCCGGACTCCTTCGCGGCCGACTTGATCGACTCGGTGTTGGCGGTGCGCCATTCGCTTTCGGCGCCGACCTGGGCGAAGCCGAGAACGATCTTCTTCTGCGCCAGCGCCGTGGCCGGCAGCAGCGAAGCCAGCGCGGCGGTTGCGAGCGCAACGGTGAGCGTGCGACGGTTCAATTTCATGGTCTCTGTCTCCTGGTTGTCGTGGTGAAAAATCTGGGCGCTGCCGGGCTCGCGTTCCTCAAGCCATCACGTAGCCCGTCTTGACGGTGGTGTAGAACTCGGCCGCGTAGCGCCCCTGCTCCCGCGGCCCGTAGCTCGATGCCTTGCGGCCGCCGAAGGGCACGTGGTAGTCGACGCCGGCGGTCGGCAGGTTGACCATGGTCATGCCCACCTTGGCGTGGCGCTTGAAATGCATGGCGCGCTGCAGCGAGGCGGTGCAGATGCCGGCGCACAGGCCGAAGGGCGTGTCGTTGGCCAGCGTCAGCGCATGCTCGTAGTCGTCGGCGCGCAGCACGCAGGCGACGGGGCCGAAGATCTCCTGGCGCGCCACGCGCTGATGGGGCCGCGCCAGGAACAGGGCCGGGCTCATGTAGTGGCCGGCCGTCGGCCGCTCCAGCAGCTCGCCGCCCCACACGTGCTCGGCGCCCTCCTCGAGCGCGCTCGCGATCGCCGCCATGTTCTGCCCGAGCTGGCGGCGGTCGACCACCGGGCCGATGTCGATGCCGCGTTCCAGCGCATGCCCGACCTTGAGCGATTCCATGCGGCGGCGCAGGCGCGCGACGAAGGCATCGTGCACCGGCGCCTCGACGATCAGCCGGCTCGATGCCGTGCAACGCTGTCCGGTCGAGAAGTAGGCGCCCTGCACCGCGCAGTCGACGGCGAGCTCCAGGTCGGCGTCGGCCAGCACCACGAGCGGATTCTTGCCGCCCATCTCGAGCTGCACCTTGGCGTGGCGCGCCGAGGCGGCCCGCAGGATGCGCTCGCCGGTCTCGACCGAGCCGGTGAAGCTGATGGCATCGACCAGCGGGCTGTCGACGATCGCCTGGCCGACCTCGCGGCCGCTGCCCATCACGAGGTTGAAGGTGCCGGCGGGCAGCGCCGCGCGGCTGATGATCTCGGCCAAGGCCCAGCCGCAGGCCGGCACCAGTTCGGCCGGCTTGAACACCACGCTGTTGCCGTAGGCGAGCGCGGGCGCGATCTTCCAGGCGGGAATCGCGAGCGGGAAGTTCCACGGCGCGATCAGCCCGACCACGCCGACCGGCTCGCGCGTGACGTCGACCTGCACGCCGGGCCGCACCGAGGACATCGTCTCGCCGCCAGCGCGCAGCGCCTCGCCGGCGAAGAACTTGAAGATCTGCCCGGCGCGCGTCGCCTCGGCGATCGCCTCGGCCAGGGTCTTGCCTTCCTCGCGCGCCAGCAGCACGCCGAGCTCTTCGCGGCGCGCCAGCAGCTCGCTGCCGATCTGGTCGAGCACGTCGGCGCGGCGCTGCGGCGTGGTGCGGCTCCAGTGCGGGAAGGCATCGGCCGCGGCACGGATCGCCGCTTCGGTCTGGCTGCGGTCGGCGCGTGCATATTCGGCGACCACCTCGCGCGTGTCGGAGGGGTTTTCGCTCAGGCCGCTGGTCACGCCGGTTTCCCAGCGGCCGTTGATGTACTGCCGGGCGTTCTGTTGGAGGTGGCTGCGCTTCAAGGTGCGGCGAGTTTAGGAATGACACCAATATCTTTCCAATCAAGATTTGGATCAAATCGATATTGGAAGAAGCATTCAGGAAAACCCTATGACCAATTACACGCACTGGTTCATCCGTGCGCGCCTCAAGACGCGCCAGCTGCTGCTGCTCGTGGCCCTGGCTGAGGAAGGCAACATTCACCGCGCGGCGCAGGTGCTCAACATGACGCAGCCCGCGGCCTCGAAGCTGCTCAAGGACCTGGAGGACGTGCTGGAAGTCCCGCTCTTCGAGCGCCTGCCGCGCGGCATGCGCCCGACCTGGTACGGCGAGACCATGATCCGCCATGCGCGCGAGGCGCTGGCGAGCCTGAACCAGGCGCACGACGAGCTCACCGCGCTCAAGGCCGGCAGCTTCGGCCAGGTCGGGATCGGCGCGGTCACCTCGCCCGGCCTGGCGCTGCTGCCGCCGGCGGTCGCGGCCGTGAAGCGCGAGCAGCCGAACCTGCGTATCTCGCTGGACATCGAGACCAGCCCGGTGCTGTTCGATCGGCTCGAGCAGGGCAAGCTCGACATCCTTGTCGCGCGCCTGTTCGCGGAACACGACAAGTCGAACCTGCGCTACGAGGCGCTGGTCGAGGAGCCGGTGTGCGCGCTGGTGCGCCCCGGGCATCCGCTGCTCGGCATCACGGGTCTGGGCCTGCGCGACCTGGTGTCCGCCGGCTGGATCGTGCCGCCCGCGGGCAGCGTGCTGCGGCACCGCTTCGACCTGATGTTCCAGGAAGAAGGCCTGGCGTCGCCGATCAACGTGATCGAGACCGCGGCGCTGCTGTTCATCACGCGCATGCTGCAGCAGAGCGACATGATCGCCGTGCTCGCGACCGACGTGGCGCGCTACTACGCCGCGCACGGCATCGGCGCCGTGCTGCCGGTGGACATGCCCTGCCACATGGACGCCTTCGGCCTCATCACCCGCACCGACCGGCTGCCCTCCCCGGCTGCCAAGGTGATGATGAAGGCGCTGAAGGCGCAGAGCCTGGCGGTGTATGGGAAGCGGCTGGAGGCGGATTAGGGACTGCTCGAGGCCGAGATAAAAAGTGCGATCGGGCCTCGCTGGTGCCCGCCTCCGTGGATAGGCTGAGCCCCCACCCCAGCCCTCCCCCAGAGGGGGAGGGAGTCATACCGCTTGCACGCAAGGCCCAGCGGCATTTTCTTGCCTTGCTCCCTCCCCCTCTGGGGGGGGCACCGGCCCTTCGAGGCACGCGCACCCATCGAACACCCATAGGCGCTATGGCAGCGCTAAACCCACCCCGCATCCACCTTGAACTCCTGCGCCGTGCACATCGCGCCATCGTCCGAGGCAAGGAACAGCACCATGCGCGCGATGTCCTGCGGCTGCAGCTTGTCGGGCAGGCACTGGTTGCGCTTGATCTCGAGCTCGCCCTCGGCGTCGAGCCAGAGCTTCACCTGGCGCTCGGTCATCACCCAGCCCGGCGACACCGTGTTGATGCGGATGCGGTCTTCGCCCAGCGGCCGGGCGAGCCCGCGCGTGAGGCCGTTCACCGACGATTTCGCGATCGCATAGCAGGGGTAGGCGCCGCCCTTGCCCTGCCAGCCGGTCGAGCCCAGATTGACGATCGAGCCGAAGCCCAGGCGCCGCATGCCCGGCACCACCGACTGGATGGCGAAGAAGGCCGGCCGCTCGTTGATGGCCATGCGCTCCTCGTAGTAGGCGGGCGTCACCGATTCGAGCGTATGCCGGTCGTCGCTCGCGACGTTGTTGACCAGCACCGCGAAATCGCCCAGCGCCGCCGCGGCCTCGGCGATGCACGACTGCAGGGCCGCCACGTCGCGCACGTCGCACACGCGCCACCACGGCGCGGCATGGCCCGCCTCCGCCAGCTTCCCCGCGAACGCCCGGCTCGCGCCTTCGGCGATGTCGACGAAGGCCACGCGCGCGCCTTGCTCGACGAAGGCGGCAACGATCGCGGCGCCGATGCCGCTGCCGCCGCCGGTGACGAAGACCGGCCTTCCCTTCAGGCTCGGATAGGTGGAAAGTGCGGGCACGGGGCTCATGGGTGTCTCCAGATATGACATTGCAATTTGCATATCGATATATATGCAGAAAATAGATTTCTAATATCAATATGCCTTGATACGCTCGCCCGCGTCAAGACAACCCGCCGGAGACAAGCTTGAACAAGACCACTTCGCCATCGCTCCTCGAAGCCCCCCGCTGCATCTGGCCGGCCGGCGCCACGCTCGGCGAAGGCACGCTGTGGTCGGTGCGGGAGCAGGCGCTCTACTGGGTCGACATCCTCGAGCGCCGCCTGTACCGCTGCGACCCGGCCGGCGGCGAGCGCAGGCGCTGGGATTTCGACGAGGAGATCTCGGCCGTCGCCGAGCGGGCCGCCGCCCCCGGCTTGATCGTCACCCTGCGCCGCGGCTTTGCATTCTTCGACCCGGCGAGCGGCGCGCCGCCCGAAGGCCTGCACCAGCCCGAGCCGGAACTGCCGGCCAACCGCTTCAACGACGGCAAGTGCGATGCACAAGGCCGCTTCTGGGGCGGCACCATGGATTTCGCCTGCGAGGCGCCGACCGGTTCGCTCTACCGCTTCGACCCCGACGGCCGCTGCAGCCGCCACGACCAGGGCTTCGCCGTGACCAACGGCCCGACCTGGTCGCAGGACGGCAAGACCCTTTACTTCAACGACACCGTCACCGGCCGCATCTACGCCTACGACTTCGACATGGCGAGCGGCACCCTGGCCAACAAGCGCCAGTGGCTGCGCTTCGCGCGCGGCGACGGACTGCCCGACGGCATGACCACCGATGCCGCCGGCCGGCTCTGGATCGCGCACTGGGGCGGCGCCTGCGTGAGCTGCCACGACCCGGTGAGCGCCGAAGAACTGTGCCGCGTGTCGCTGCCGGTCAGCCACGTGACGAACTGCGCTTTCGGCGACGCCGACCTCTGCACGCTCTACATCACGAGCGCGACCAGCGGCCTCACGCCGGCGCAGCGCGAGGCCGAGCCCTTGGCCGGCGGGCTGTTCGCGGTGCGCATCGACAGCCCCGGGCTGCCCGCCGCCCTGTTCGGCGCGTGATCAGAAATCCGGCGGCGCCGTGGCGCGACCGCGTCGCGCAGCGCCCGGCGACACGCCGATGTAGCGCTTGAAGGAACGGCTGAAGGCCGCCTCCGACTGGTAGCCGAGCTGGCTCGCGAGCTCGGCCGGCCGCGCATTCTTCTCCTGCAGCAGGGTCAGCGCGAGCTGCATGCGCCAGCGTGCCACGTAGTGCATCGCCGGCTCGCCGACCAGCGCCGTGAAGCGCGCCGCGAAGGCCGAGCGCGACATCGCGACCTCGGCCGCCAGCGAGGCCACCGTCCAGGGCCGCGCCGGGTCGCGGTGGATGAGCGAGATGGCGCGGCCGATCTGCCGGTCCTGCAGCGCCCCCAGCCAGCCGGTGCGGGCCGCGGGATCGCGCGCCATCCACGAGCGGATCGCCTGGATCACCAGGATGTCGGCCAGCCGCGTGATGATGGTCTCGCCACCCGGCTGCATGGCGCGCGCCTCGGCGGCCATGAAGCGCAGCGTGCCGGCCAGCCAGTCGGCCTCGGGCGATCGCGCCGCGTCCATGCGGATCACGCTGGGCAGCAGCTTCGTCAGCCGATGCGCGGCCGGGTGGTCGAAGCGCACCGCGCCGCAGACCAGGCTGGTCGCCGCGCCGCCGCCGCCATACCGCAGCACCTCGTAGCGCTCGCTCTGCTCTTCGCGCGGGAGATCGAAAAGCCCGGGTGCCTCGGCGCCGGGTTCGCTTACCAGCCGATGGCCCGCGCCATGCGGCACCAGCGCGAAATCGCCGGGCTGCAGCCATTGCGGCTCGCTGCCCTCCAGCTCGAGCCAGCAGGGTCCGGAAGTGACGACGTGGAACATCAGGCTGTCCGCCATCGGCGGCAGCGCCAGGCCCCAGGGCGCCGTGAACTCGGAGCGGCAATAGAAGATGCCGCTCATGCGCAGGAAATGCAGCGCTTCGCCCAGCGGATCGACCGGGACCAAGACATCCTTCAGTAGCATGTCGGCAGTATGCGCAGCCCTTGCGCGATCGTCCAATGTTGCTGGACGAATGAGCATGAACCGGCGACGTACAAGCATTGATCGCCCAGTGTTCGCGGCCGATAGTAGACGCCATGTCAACCCGACCCCAGGAGCATCGGACATGAGCACCCTCGCGAACACACCCACCGTCACCGTCATGGGCGCCACCGGCCTCACCGGCGGGAAGATCGCCCGGCGGCTGCTGGCCGCCGGCGCCAGGGTGCGCGCCATCGGCCGCAACCCGGACAAGCTGGCCGCGCTCGAACGCGCCGGCGCCCAGATTCTTGCCGGCGACGGCCTGGACCCGGCCTTCCTCGCCCGGGCCTTTGGCGGCGCCGATGCCGTCTACACGCTCTTGGCCACCGATCGCCAGGCGCCCGACTACGCGGCGCGGCAGCACGAGGAAGGCCAGGCCATCGCCGAAGGACTGCGCGCGAGCGGCGCGCGCCGCGTCGTCGCGCTCAGCAGCCTCGGCGCCGACCAGGCCGAAGGCACCGGCGTGATCGCCGGCCTGCATGCCCAGGAAGAGCGTCTGAAGCAGATCGCCGGCATCCACCTGCTGCTGCTGCGCCCGGTCTCCTTCTTCGAGAACTTCTACGACGCGCTGGGGCAGATCAGGGAAGCGGGCCTGATGGCCGATACCGTCGCGCCCGACATCGCCGTTCCCATGATCGCGGCCGAGGACATCGCCGAGGTCGCGGCGCAGGCTTTGCTGGCGCGCGACTGGAGCGGCGTCGCGGTGCGCGAGCTGCTCGGCCAGCGCGACCTGAGCCACAACGAAGTGGCGCGCATCCTCGGGGAGCGTATCGGCAAGCCGGCGCTCGCCTATGTCCAGCTCTCCGAGGCCGATATGGCCGGCGTCTTGGTGGGGGCCGGGCTGTCGCCGAGCTTTGCCGGCCTGTACATCGAGATGACGCGCGCCTTCAACGAGGGCCGGGTCGGGCCGCGCCAGGGGCGCAACGCCGCCAACACCACGCCCACGCGCTTCGAGGACTTCGCCGACGAGCTCGCGGCCGCCTATGCGGCGATGTGAGACAGGCTCTCCGGCTGGCTCGCGATTGTTTCCAGCGCGTGAACGCCGTGATTCGATTTCCAAGGGTTTTTACTTAGATTTCGGTCGCACACTTCACAGCCCAACTGAAGGAGTCCCAAAAATGAAGACCTCGAAGATCATTGCCGCCGCCGCCCTCTCTCTTCTCGCCGCAGCCGGCGCCCAGGCCGAAAGCTATGACGGCGTTCATCAAGCCGTGTCGGCCGCCAGCCGTGGCGACGTGAACGGCCAGGCCGTCGTCGCTGCGCACGGCACCAATCCCTACGCCGAAGGCTCTTCGGCCGGCGCCGCTCCGGTCCTGGCGAGCTCGCGCGACCGTGCCGCGGTGGAGGCCGAAGCCATGGCCACCGCCCACGAGCCGAATCAGAACCTGGACCGCAAGGCCTTCGTGAACAGCGTGGTGCCGTCGCAGTACAAGATCGAGCGCTCGACCAGTCGCCAAGCCGGCCTGTAACCGGCACTCGGCTCACAAGAAAGCCGGGCCATGCGAAAGCATGGCCCGGCTTTTTTTCATTGTCGCTAGCGCTGTCGGGGCGACCACCAGATGTCGGCGCTGCGAATGGTGATCTCCTCGCAGCGATCGCCTCCCGCCAGCTGCATCGCGAGGGCGCGCAGCCGCGGCATGTGGCGCTCGAGAGTGGCCGCCATGCTTTCCTCGTCGGGCATCGCACCCAGCGCGATCAAGGCTTCGTTGTTGACGCGAATCGTCACCTTCCCCTGCGAGTTCTCGATCACGAAGCGATGGCCGGGATGCTTGAGATCGGAAGATGTGATGGGCATTGCGCGTCTCCTGCGTGATGGCTGCGAACTTCGCCAAGGCCACCGTCGATCGGCGTAGGAGTACCACGCGCGCAGGCTCCCGACAAGGCCTACACCCTGCTGGCATCAGGCCGATGGGGGAAGAAGTGCAACGACGAGTTGCTGTCCGACAGCCTGAAGCGCATGCGCCGCGCTTTCAGCCCGCCCGGCCGGCGCTTGAATGGCGCGCTGTGCATACCAAGAACCACCAACTCCTCTTCAGCCCCGATGACGGCTACCTGTTCGCAGAGGGCACCCACTCGCGGCTGTACGAGCGTCTCGGATGCCATCTTCGACAAACCGGCGGCGCCGACTTCGCGGTCTGGGCGCCGAACGCGGCGTCGGTGAGCGTGGTGGGCGACTGGAACGGCTGGTCCGGCGAGGCCGACCGGCTCGAGCCCCTCGGCGAGCTCGGCGTCTGGCAGGGCTTCGCCGGCGACGCGGCGCCGGGCCAGGCCTACAAGTACCGCATCCGGTCGCGGCATGGCGGTTATCGCGTCGACAAGGCCGACCCCTTCGCCTTCCACGCCGAGCTGCCGCCGGCGACCGGGTCGCGCATCCGGGCGCTGGACTACAGCTGGGGCGACCGGGACTGGATGGCGGCACGCGCGCCGAAGAACGCGCTGGACGCGCCGATGTCCGTCTACGAGCTGCATCTCGGCTCGTGGCGGCGCAAGGACGGCCACTTCTACGGCTACCGCGAACTGGCGCACGTGCTGGCGGACTACGTGCTCGACATGGGCTTCACGCACATCGAGCTGATGCCCGTGACCGAGCATCCGTTCTACGGCTCCTGGGGCTACCAGACCACCGGCTACTTCGCGCCCACCGCCCGCTTCGGCACGCCGCAGGATTTCATGTACTTCGTCGACCACCTGCACCAGTGCGGCCTCGGCGTGCTGCTCGACTGGGTGCCCTCGCATTTCCCGACCGACGAGCACGGCCTCGGCTATTTCGACGGCACCCATCTCTACGAGCATGCCGATCCGCGGCAGGGCTTTCATCCGGAGTGGAACTCGAGCATCTTCAACTACGGACGCAACGAGGTGCGCAGCTTTCTCATCTCGTCGGCGCTGTTCTGGCTCGACAAGTACCACCTGGACGGCCTGCGGGTCGACGCGGTCGCCTCGATGCTCTACCTCGACTACGCGCGCCAGTCCGGCGGCTGGATTCCCAACCGCTACGGCGGCCGCGAGAACCTCGAAGCCATCGAGTTCCTGCAGACGCTGAACCGGGCCGTGTACCGCGAGCATCCCGACACCATCAGCGTCGCCGAGGAATCGACCGCCTGGCCGCGCGTCTCGCGCCCGACCGACATGGACGGCCTGGGCTTCGGCATGAAATGGAACATGGGCTGGATGCACGACGACCTGGCCTACATGAAGGAAGAACCGGTCCACCGCAAGTACCACCACCACAAGCTGACGTTTTCGCTGGTATATGCCTTCAACGAGAACTTCGTGCTGCCGCTCTCGCACGACGAGGTGGTGCACGGCAAGGGCTCGCTCGTCAACAAGATGCCGGGCGATGCCTGGCAGCAGTTCGCCAACCTGCGCGCGCTGTTCGGCTTCATGTGGGGGCATCCGGGCAAGAAGCTGCTGTTCATGGGCGGCGAGTTCGGCCAGCGGCGCGAATGGAACCACGACGACGAGCTCCAATGGTGGGTGGCCGCGCTCGAGGGCCACGCCGGGCTGCAGCGCTTCGTGAAGGAGCTCAACCGCGTCTACCGCGCCACGCCCGCGCTGCACCAGCTCGACTTCTCCGCGGCCGGCTTCGAGTGGGTCGAGCCGAACGATGCCGAGCGCAGCGTGTTCGCCTTTTTGCGCAAGGCGCGCGACGGCGCCGCGCCCTTGCTGGTGGTGAGCAACATGACGCCGGTGCCGCGCACCAACTACCTGCTGGGCGTGCCGGCGCCCGGCTTCTGGCGCGAGCTCATCAACAGCGACGCCGGCGAATTCGGCGGTGCGGGCTGGGGCAACCTCGGTGGCGTCGAAACGGCGCCGGTGCGCGCCCATGGCCGCATGCAATCCCTGTGCCTCACGCTGCCGCCGCTTTCCACCTTGTTCCTCGAGCACGCCCCCCAATGATTGAGAAAAACAAGGGAGGCCGCCCCCCGTCCCATCCCGACGGCGCGGACGGCCGCGTGCGCGCCGTCATCGACGCCGTTCTGCCCATCGTCGACGGCGGCCGCTTCGCGGTGAAGCGCGTGGCCGGAGAAACGCTGCGCGTGCAGGCCCACTGCTTCGCCGACGGCCATGACGTGCTGCGCGTCATGCTGCGCTGGCGCAGCGAGGACGACGCCCACGGCGCCGAGCTGCCGATGACGGCCTTGGGCAACGACGTCTGGGAGGCCGAGTTCACGCCGCCCGTGATCGGCCGCTACCGCTACACCGTGACGGCCTGGGTCGATGCCTTCGCGTCCTGGCGCCACGACATGGCGCGCCGTGTCGAGCTCGAGGACATCCGCATCGCATCGCAGGCCGGCGCGCTCGAGATCGCGGCCGCCGCCGAGCGCGCGGGCGGCATCGAGCGCAAGACGCTGGCCCGCTGGGGCATGGAACTGCACAGCGCGGCCGTCGCCGATGCGGCCGATGCGACGGTGCTCAAGGCACTGGCGCTGGACGAAAGCCTGGCCGCGCTCGTCGCCCGCTATCCGGACCGCAGCCTGGCGGCGCAGTTTCCGCTCGAGCTGCCGCTCGTGGCCGATCGCGACCGCGCGCGCTTCAGCAGCTGGTACGAGCTGTTCCCGCGCTCTACCGCGCCGGAAGCAGGGCGCCACGGCACGTTCAAGGACGTGGAAGCGCGCCTGCCCGCCATCGGGGCCATGGGCTTCGACGTGCTGTACTTCCCGCCCATCCATCCGATCGGCCGCGTGCAGCGCAAGGGCAATAACAACGCGCTCGTGGCCCAGGCCGGCGACGTCGGCAGCCCGTGGGCCATCGGCGCCGCCGAGGGCGGCCACAAGTCGATCCTGCCCGAGCTCGGCACCATCCAGGACTTCCGGCACCTGGTCGCGCTGGCCGCGTCGCACGGCCTCGAGATCGCGCTCGACATCGCGTTCCAGTGCGCGCCCGACCATCCCTACGTGCAGGCGCACCCGAGCTGGTTCCGCTGGCGGCCGGACGGCAGCGTGCAGTACGCCGAGAACCCGCCCAAGAAGTACCAGGACATCTACCCCTTCAACTTCGAGAGCGAGGACTGGGTCGGCCTGTGGGCCGAGCTCAAGAGCGTGTTCGACCACTGGATCGCCGAGGGCGTGAAGATCTTCCGCGTCGACAACCCGCACACCAAGGCCTTCCCCTTCTGGGAATGGGCGATCGGCGAGCTCAAGCGCGAGCACCCGGAAGTCATCTTCCTGGCCGAGGCGTTCACGCGGCCGAAGGTGATGCACCGGCTGGCCAAGCTGGGCTTCACGCAGTCCTACACCTACTTCACCTGGCGCAACGACAAGGCCGAGCTGACGGAGTACTTCACCGAGCTGTCGGCGGGGCCGGGCAGCGTGTACTTCCGCCCCAACGTCTGGCCCAACACGCCCGACATCCTGCACGAGCGGCTGCAGGGCGGCGAGACCGCGGTCTTCATGGCCCGCCTCGTGCTCGCCGCGACGCTGGCCGCCAGCTACGGCATCTACGGGCCGGCCTACGAATTGCGCGAGCACCTGCCGCGCGAATCGGGCAGCGAGGAATATTTGCACTCCGAGAAATACCAGCTGCGCCACTGGAACCACGACGACCCGGGAAGCCTCGCGCCCTTCATCGCCCGCGTCAACCGCATCCGCCGCGACAACCCCGCGCTCCACGCCGACCGCGGCCTGCGCTTCCTCGACATCGACAACGACCAGCTGCTGGCCTACCTGAAGCGCTCGGACGACGGCAGCAACGTGGTGGTGACAGTGGTGAACCTCGATCCGCACAACGTGCAGTCCGGCTGGCTCGCGCTCGACCCGGCATCGATCGATTGCGAGCCGGGACATCCGTTCCAGATGCACGACCTGCTGAGCAATCAGCGCTTCCTGTGGCAGGGACAGCGCCACTTCGTCCGGCTCGATCCGCACAGCGTGCCGGCCCACGTCTTCCGGGTGCGGCGCCGGGTTCGCGACGAGCGCGAGTTCGACTACTTCCAGTGAGGTCTAGCGGCCATGAACGCTCCGGTACCGCACCTGGCTCTCGAAACCGTCGAGATCGACAGCAGCGACGATCCGCTGTGGTACCGCGACGCGGTCATCTACCAGCTCAACGTCAAGGCCTTCTTCGACTCCAACAACGACGGCATCGGCGACTTCAAAGGCATCACGGCCAAGCTCGACTACGTGAAGGAGCTGGGCGTCAACACCATCTGGCTGATGCCCTTCTACCCCTCGCCGATGCGCGACGACGGCTACGACATCTCCGAGTACGAGGACGTGCATCCCCAGTACGGCACGCTGGACGATTTCCGCGAGATGCTGGATGCCGCGCACCGGCGCGGCCTGCGCGTGATCACCGAGCTCGTCATCAACCACACATCGAGCGACCACGCCTGGTTCCAGGCTGCGCGCCGGGCGTCGCCGGGCTCCTCCGAACGCGACTTCTACGTCTGGAGCGACACCGACCAGATCTACCAGGGCACGCGCGTCATCTTCACCGACACCGAGACCTCCAACTGGAGCTGGGACCCGATCGCCAAGGCCTACTACTGGCACCGCTTCTTCAGCCACCAGCCCGACCTCAACTTCGACAACCCGAAGGTGCTGGAGGCGGTGTTCAAGACCATGCGCTTCTGGCTCGACATGGGCGTCGACGGCTTCCGGCTGGACGCCATCCCCTACCTGGTCGAGCGCGACGGCACCAGCAACGAGAACCTGCCCGAGACGCATGCCGTCATCAAGAAGCTGCGCGCCGCCATCGACGCCCGCTACAAGAACCGCTTCCTGCTGGCCGAGGCCAACATGTGGCCGGAGGACGTGCGCGAGTACTTCGGCGACGGCGACGAATGCCACATGGCCTACCACTTCCCTCTGATGCCGCGCATGTACATGGCGATCGCGCAGGAAGACCGCCATCCGATCGTCGAGATCATCCAGCAGACGCCCGAGATCCCCGAAGGCTGCCAGTGGGCCATCTTCCTGCGCAACCACGACGAGCTGACGCTGGAGATGGTCACCAGCAAGGAGCGCGACTACATGTACCTCATGTACGCCGCCGACCTGCGCGCGCGCGTCAATGTCGGCATCCGGCGCCGGCTTGCGCCGCTGATGGAGAACGACGTCGACCGGGTCAAGCTGATGAACGGCATGCTGCTGTCGATGCCGGGCTCGCCGATCATCTACTACGGCGACGAGATCGGGATGGGCGACAACGTGTTCGTCGGCGACCGCAACGGCGTGCGCACGCCGATGCAATGGAGCCCCGACCGCAACGCCGGCTTCTCGCGCGCCGACCCGCAGCGGCTCTATCTGCAGCCGATCATGGATCCGATGTACGGCTACGAGGCGCTCAACGTGGAAGCGCAGGCGCGCGACGCCAGCTCGCTGCTGAACTGGACACGGCGCATGCTGGCCGTGCGCAAGACCAGCCATGCCTTCGGCCGCGGCAAGCGGATCTTCCTTCGGCCCGGCAACCGCAAGATCCTGGCCTACCTGAGCGCGTACGGCGACGACACCATCCTCACGGTCTTCAATCTCTCGCGCGCGGCGCAGCCGGTCGAGCTCGACCTGTCGGCCTACAAGGGCAAGGTGCCGGTCGAGATGCTGGGCCGCACCTCCTTCCCGCCGATCGGGGAGCTGCCCTACCTGCTGACGCTGCCCTCCTTCGGCTTCTACTGGTTCCGGCTCGCGGCCGATGCCGAGATGCCGAGCTGGCACCAGGAAGGCGTCGGCCTGCAGGACCGGCCCACGCTGGTGCTCTTCGACGGCTGGACCAGCTTCTTCCGCGACCGCGTGATGCCATGGCGCATCGGCATGGCCGAGCGCATGCTGGCGCAGTTCGAGACCGACACGCTGCCGCGCTTTCTCGAGATCCAGCGCTGGTACGCGTCCAAGGGCACGCCGATCGCGCGGGCGCGGCTGGTCGACCACGCGGTGTGGGACGCCGGCGAGTTCAGCTGGATGCTGCCGATGGTGCAGCTGGACGGACCGCCGGAGGCATCGACCTACTTCGTGCCGCTGGCGCTGGCCTGGGAAGAGCAGGACGAGGAGCGCCTCAACCGCCTCACGCCGGCCGCGCTCGCCAAGGTGCGGCAGCAGGCCAACGTGGGCGTGATGAGCGATGCCTTCTACGACGAGGCCTTCTGCCGCGCACTGGTCACGGCCATCCGCAAAGGCAGTGAGCTGGCCACCGGTGCCGGCCGCCTGCGCTTCACGCCGACCGACGCCTTCGCAGAGCTGACAGGCGATCTCGCCGCGCTGCCCGTCACCCGGCCCAGCGCGGTGAGCAGCAACACGGTGGTCACCTTCGACGAGACCCTGTTCCTCAAGGGCTACCGCAACCTGCGCGACGGGGTGAATCCCGAGCTCGAGATGGGCTGGTTCCTGACGAGCGTGGCGCGTTACAGCCACTGCGTGCCGGTGCTCGGCGCGCTCGAGTACCTGGGCAACGACGGACGCATCGTGACACTGGCGATGGTCCAGGCCTACGTGACCAACCAGGGCGACGGCTGGGTCTACACGCTCGGCTACCTGGAGCGCTTCCTCGAAGAGCTTCGCACGGCGGGCGGCGACGCCCTGGCCACCGGCGCGCCAGCGCAGGCCCATGGCGGCTTCCTCGCGCTGATGGCGGTGCTCGGCCAGCGCACCGCCGAGCTTCACCTGGCGCTGGCCCAACGCACGGGCGACGCGGCCTTCGATCCCGAGCCCCTCGAGGCGGCCGACGTCGAGGCGATCCGCGAGCGCGCGCTGGACGACGCGCACGCCACGCTGGCCTTGCTGCGCGATCGCCTGCCGCAACTGCCCGCGGCCACGCAGGAGGATGCGCAAGCCCTGCTGTCGCGCCACGAGGCGATGCGCGCGCGCATCCAGCGGGCGACCGCGAACGCCGGCGGCGGCATCAAGACCCGCTACCACGGCGACTACCACCTGGGCCAGGTGCTGGTGGCCGACAACGACTTCGTCATCATCGATTTCGAGGGCGAGCCCACGCGCAGCTTCGAGGAGCGCCGCGCCAAGGACTCGCCGCTGCGCGATGTCGCGGGCATGCTGCGCTCCTTCAACTATGCGCGCTGGTCGGCGTTGCGGCGCGTGGCGCAGAACGCCGACGAGCTCCAGCGGCTGGACGCGCCGGTGCGCGAGTGGGAGCGCGCCGCCCGGGAATCCTTTCTGTCGGCCTATCTGAAGACCATGGGCTCGGTGCAGAAGGTGACGCCGATCGACGCCGACCTGCTCGAACTGTTCGAACTTGAAAAGGCGCTGTACGAGCTGCGCTACGAACTCAACAATCGCATCGACTGGGTCCAGGTCCCGCTGCAGGGCCTGCTGGCGCTGGACGGCCCCGGCTCGCCGCGTTGATCGCGCCACAGGAGTAACGCACCATGGAAAGCTTCGGAATCCACCTGGAGCCCTTGAGGGCCATCCTGTTCCAGATCGGCGCATTCCTGCCGCGTCTTCTGATCGCGCTGGTGGTGGTGCTCGGCGGCTGGGTGCTCGCCAAGCTGGCGCGCTTCACCGTGATCAAGGCCCTGCGCGCCATCAACTTCAACGTGCTGACCGAGCGCGCCGGCCTCGACGGCTTCCTGCGCCAGGGCGGCATGCCGGGCGACACCACCAGCCTGTTCGGCGTTCTGGCGTACTGGCTCGTGATCCTGGCTGCGCTGCTGATTGCCTTCAACGGCCTCGGGCTCACCTACATCACCGACCTGCTGGGCCGCGTGGTCTGGTTCGTTCCCAATGTCTTCGTCGCCCTGATGGTGCTCGCCTTCGGCTCCTACTTCGCGCGCTTCGTCGGCGACACGGTCACCACCTACGGCCGCAACGCCAAGCTGCAGGATGCCGTCTTCCTCGGCAAGCTCGCGCAGTACGCGATCATGGTGTTCGTGGTGCTGATCGCGCTCGACCAGATCAAGGTCGGCGGCGACATCGTTCGCGAAAGCTTCCTCGTCATCCTGGCCGGCGTGGTCTTCGCGCTGGCGCTCGCCTTCGGCCTCGGCGGCAAGGACTGGGCGGCCGAGCGCATCGAGCAATGGTGGCCTCGGGAGCGCAAGAAGCGCATGGACAGTAACGACAACCCCTGATGAAGACCAACGACCTGATCACTGCGGTCTGGCCAGGCCGCCCCTACCCGATGGGCGCCCACTGGGACGGCCAGGGTGTCAACTTCGCGCTCTTCTCGCAGCATGCACAAAAAGTCGAACTCTGCCTCTTCGACGAGAAGGGCCGCCACGAGCGGCTGCGCATCGCGATGCGCGAGCGGACCGACGACATCTGGCACTGCTACCTGCCCGAGGCACGCCCCGGGCTGGCCTACGGCTACCGTGTGCACGGCCCCTACAAGCCCGACGAGGGACATCGCTTCAATCCGCACAAGCTGGTGCTCGATCCCTACGCCAAGGACACGACCGGCGAGCTGCGCTGGGGCGACGCGCTCTACGGCTACACCGTGGGGAGCAAGCGCGACGACCTTTCCTTCGACCGCCGCGACAGCGCGCCGCTGATGCCCAAGGGCCGCGTGCTCGAACCGGCGTTCACCTGGGGCGAGGATCGCCGCCCGCTCATCTCGTGGCAGGACATGGTGATCTACGAGCTGCACGTGCGCGGCTTCACGATGACCCACCCCGAGGTGCCGCCGCACCTGCGCGGCACCTTTGCGGCCATATGCTCGGCGCCGGTGGTCGACTACCTGAAGCGGCTCGGCGTCACCACCGTCGAGCTGCTGCCGGTGCACAGCTTCCTGAACGACCGCCACCTGGCGGAGAAGGGGCTGCAGAACTACTGGGGCTACAACACCCTCGCCTACTTCGCGCCCGAGATGCGCTACTGCGCCTCGCTCAAGGTCAAGGAATTCAAGACCATGGTGAAGACGCTGCACTCGGCGGGCATCGAGGTCATCCTCGACGTGGTCTACAACCACAGCTGCGAAGGCAACCATCTCGGGCCCACCCTGTCGATGCGCGGCGTGGACAACGCTTCCTACTACATCACCAGCGCCGACAACCGCCGCTTCTACGACGACTTCACCGGCTGCGGCAACACCGTGAACCTCGAGCATCCGCGCGCGCTGCAGCTGGTGATGGACTCGCTGCGCTACTGGGTCGAGGAGATGCACGTGGACGGCTTCCGCTTCGACCTCGCGGCGGCGCTGGCGCGCGAATCCGGCAAGGTGGAAAACCTCGGCGGCTTCTTCGACGCGATCCGCCAGGACCCCACGCTCAACCGCGTGAAGCTGATCGCCGAGCCCTGGGACCTGGGCCACGGCGGCTACAGGGTCGGCAATTTTCCCTACGGCTGGGCCGAGTGGAACGACCGCTACCGCGACGGCGTGCGCGGCTACTGGAAGGGCGACGACGGCGTGATGGGCGAGCTCGCCCAGCGCCTCACCGGTTCCCAGGACCTGTACGGCTGGTCGGGCCGCAGGCCCCACGCGAGCATCAATTTCGTCACCGCGCACGACGGCTTCACGCTGCAGGACCTGGTCTCCTACAACGACAAGCACAACGAGGCCAACGGCGAGGACAACCGCGACGGCAACAGCCACAACGTGTCGTGGAACTGCGGCGTCGAAGGGCCGAGCGACGACCCGGAGATCCTGGCGCTGCGCGAGCGGCAGAAGCGCAACCTCATCGCCACCCTGCTGCTGTCGCAGGGCGTACCGATGATCCTGGCCGGCGACGAGCGCGGCCATACGCAGAAGGGCAACAACAACGTCTATTGCCAGGACAACGAGACCGCCTGGCTGGACTGGAGCCCGACGCCGTCGGGCGATGCCCTGTTCACCTTCGTGCAGCGCGTGATCGCGCTCAGGCGCGCGCACCCCACCTTCCGCCGCCGCAACTTCTTCGACGGCAAGCCGATGGAAGGCGGCAGCGTCAAGGACGTGTGCTGGCTCAAGCCCGACGGCCACGAGATGACGCCGGAAGACTGGAACGATCCCCATGCCCGCTGCTTGGCGATGCTGATCTCCGGCAGCGGCATCACCGAGCGGGGCCCTCGCGGCGAGGCGCTGCGCGACGACGACTTCCTGCTGCTCTTCAACGCCCACCACGACGAGATTTCGTTCGCGCTGCCGAGCTTGAACGGCCACTGGCGCCTCATGCTCGACACCGCGACGCAGGCCCTGCCGCCGGACGAGAGCGCCGGCGCGCGCGACGAGCCGCCGGCCTGGACATCGGCGAGCTACCCGCTGCAATGCCGCTCCTTCGTGCTGCTGAGCCGTGCGGCGCGCCGCGCCGAGGAGGCCGAGTGAAGCGCGTGCATGCCATGCCTTTCGGCGCCAGCGTCCTGCAGGGCGGCGGCGTGCGCTTCGCGCTGTGGGCGCCGGCCGCCGAAGCGGTGGTGCTCGAACATGCCGGCGCCGGCGAGCACCGCATGCAGCGCGATGCCCAGGGCTGGCACCGCCTCGAGCTGGCAGGCGCGCGGCCCGGAGACAGCTACCGCTTCCGGTTGCCGGACGGCCTGCACGTGCCCGACCCGGCGTCGCGCTTCAATCCGGACGACGTGCACGGCGCCAGCCAAGTCGTCGACCCGGCGGCCTACGCATGGCAGCAGCACGCATGGCGCGGCAGGCCCTGGGAGGAAGCCGTGGTCTACGAACTGCACGTCGGCACCTTCACCTCCGAGGGAACGTTCGCGGCGGTGCAGCAGCGGCTGCGGGAGCTGGCCGAACTGGGCATCACCGCGATCGAGCTCATGCCGCTGGCCGACTTCCCCGGCGGGCGCAACTGGGGCTACGACGGCGTGCTGCCCTTCGCGCCGGACGCCGCCTACGGCACGCCGGACGAGCTCAAGGCGCTGGTCGACGCCGCCCACGGTCTTGGTCTGATGGTGCTGATCGACGTGGTCTACAACCACTTCGGCCCGGAGGGCAACTACCTGCACGCCTACTGCCCGCAGTTCTTCAACCCCGCGCACCAGACGCCATGGGGCGCGGCCATCAACTACGACGGCGAGGCCTCGCGCACGGTGCGCGACTTCTTCGTCCACAACGCGCTCTACTGGGTCGAGGAGTTCGGATTCGACGGCCTGCGCATGGATGCCATCCACGCGATCCGCGACGAGTCCGCGCAGCACATCGTGCGCGAGATCTGCGAGGCGCTGCGCGACGGGCCGGGCCGCGAACGGCACGTTCACGTGGTGCTGGAGAACGACGCGAACCAGGCATCGCTGCTCGAACGCGATGCGCAAGGCGCCCCGCTCGCGGCCACGGCGCAATGGAACGACGACCTTCACCACGCGGCCCATGTGCTGGTCAGCGGCGACGCCGACGGCTACTACGTCGACTATGCCGATGCGCCGGTGGCGCGCTTCGGGCGTGCGCTCGCCGAAGGCTTCGTCTACCAGGGCCAGCCCTCCGGCTTTCGCGACGGCGAGCCGCGCGGCGAGCCGTCCACGCACCTGCCGCTCGCCGCCTTCGTGTCCTACCTGCAAACCCACGATCAGGTCGGCAACCGCGCCTTCGGCGAGCGCATCCACATGCTCGGCGATGCGGCGACGCTGCGCGCAGCCGCGGCCTGCGTGCTGCTGTCGCCGCACGTGCCGATGCTCTTCATGGGCGAGGAGTTCGCGGCCTCGACGCCCTTCCAGTACTTCTGCGACTTCGGGCCCGAGCTCGCCGCCGCCGTCTCGCGCGGCCGCCGCGAGGAGTTCGGCCGATTCAAAGCCTTCCAGGACGAAGCGGCACGCGCGCGCATCCCCGATCCCAACGCCGAGTCCACCTTCCTGGCATCGAAGCTGCGCTGGGACGAGCGTGCGATTCCGCACCACGCCGCCCGCCTCGCCGAAGCGCGCGAACTGCTGGCCCTGCGGCAGCGGCGCCTGGTGCCGCTGCTGGCCGGCCAGTGCGGCGCCGGGCGCTTCCATTGCAAAGACGCGCTGCTGCAAGTCGACTGGACGCTCGGGTCGGGCGCACGCCTGCATCTGCTCGCGAACTTCGGGCTCGAGGAGATGGCATGCGCGGCGCCGCCGGGCGAGCTGCTCTGGTCCATCGGCGCGGCGCAGGCGGCGGATGCCGCATCGCTGAACCTGGCGCCCGGCGCGGTGCATGCGACGCTGCAGCTGCAGCAGCAGCAGCAGCAGCAGCAAGAGGCTCGTCTTGACTGACGAAGCGCGCGCTGGCGTCGAGGACGACGAAGCGCTCGGCCTCCTCAGTGCGCACTTCGGCATCGCGACCGAGTACGAGGACATCTGGCGAAGGCGCCGGCTGGTGCCGCGCGACAGCCTGCTCGCCCTGCTGGCGGAGTTCGGCGTCCGCATCGACCCGACGACGACGGCCGAAGACGCGCTCGCGGCGGCCCGCCGCGCCACCTGGACGCAAGGGATGCCGCTGGTGCACGCGATCCCGGCCGAGGGGCCGGCATGGCAGCTGCGCTTGCGCCTTCCCGCGTCGACGGGCCGGCTGCGTTGGCAACTGGACGAAGAAGCGGGCGCGCGGCACGAGGGTGAACTCGACGTGTCGGCGTTGCCCGAGCTGGCGCGGGCCGAGCAGGAGGGCGAGCGCTGGTGCGAGCGCGAGCTCTCGTTCGCGCCGGCGCTGCCGCCCGGCTACCACCGCCTGCGCATCGACGGAATCGCCGGCGAGACGCTGATCGTGAGCGCGCCCTCG
The DNA here is from genome assembly GCF_018614915.1 of Variovorax paradoxus. Taxonomy (GTDB): domain Bacteria; phylum Pseudomonadota; class Gammaproteobacteria; order Burkholderiales; family Burkholderiaceae_C; genus Variovorax; species Variovorax paradoxus_K. The sequence goes on from NZ_JAGGNU010000055.1 coordinate 217,404, forward strand.
CGCTGCTGGCGCCCGGCGGCCCTGCAGGACGGCGGCCGCGTCTGGGGGCCGGCGGTGCAGCTGTACGCGCTGCGTTCTCCGCGCAACTGGGGCATCGGCGATTTCGGCGATCTCGCGCAGCTCGTCACGCAGATGGCGGCGCGCGGCGCCGACATCGTCGGGCTCAATCCGCTGCACGCACTCTTCCCGCACAACCCCGCGCACGCGAGCCCTTACGGCCCCTCCTCGCGGCGGCAGCTCAACGTGCTGTACATCGACGTCGAGGCGGTCGAGGGCTTCGCTGCCTGCGACGCGGCCCGGCAGCTCGTGCATTCGCTCGAGTTCCAGACCCGGCTCGCGCGCCTGCGCGAAGCGCCGCTGGTCGACTACGCGGGCGTGGCGGCGGCGAAGTTCGAAGTGCTGAGGCTTCTTTATGCGCACTTTCGCGGCGAGCATCTGTCGGCCGACGGCGGCGCGCGCGACGATGCGGGCCGCGCCTTCCTGGACTTCGTGGCCGAGGGCGGGCAGGCGCTGTACCGCCACGCGCTGTTCGAAGCCCTCCAAGCGCACTTCCACGCGGCCGACGAGGCGGTCTGGGGCTGGCCGGCATGGCCCGAGGCCTTCCGCGATCCCGCGGCCCCCGAAGTCGCCGCCTTCGCCGAGCAGCACGCAGAGCGCGTGCAGTACCACCAGTATCTGCAATGGCTGGCGGCGCGCCAGCTCGCGCGCGCCGGCGAGCGCTGCAAGGCGCTGGGGCTGGGCGTGGGCCTGTACCTCGATCTCGCGGTGTCGGTCGACCGCGGCGGCTCGGAGGTCTGGAGCGAGCGCGCCTGCTTTGCCGCCGAGGCCAGCGTGGGCGCGCCGCCGGACGAGTTCAACCCCGGCGGCCAGGGCTGGGGCCTGCCGCCCCTGCGGCCCGACCGGCTGCGGGCCGACCGCTACCGTCTCTTCATCGACACGCTGCGGGCCAACATGCGAAACGCCGGCGCGCTGCGCATCGACCACGTGATGGGGCTGATGCGCCTGTTCTGGATACCACCCGAACGAAGCGCGGGGGACGGCGCCTATGTGCACTATCCGTTGGCCGAGCTGCTCGCGATCGTCGCGCTGGAGAGCCAGCGCAACCGCTGCACGGTGATCGGCGAAGACCTGGGCACGGTGGCGCCCGAGATGCGCGAGGCGCTCGCGCGCGTCGACGTGCTGTCCTATCGCCTGCTGTTCTTCGAACGCAGCGAAGAGGGCGAGTTCAAGCCCGCGGCCGAGTACCCGGCCGACGCGCTGGCCGCGATCAGCACGCACGACCTGCCGACCCTGGCCGGATGGTGGAGCGGCGAAGACCTGCGGCTGCGGCTCAAGCTCGGCCTCTTTCCCGAGCTGGTGCTGTTCGAGAGGCAGCTCCTCGACCGCGCGCGCGAGCGGGTGGGCCTGCTCCTGAAGCTGCAGCACGCCGGTCTGCTGTCGGCCGAGGAAGTCGCCGAAGCGATGGGGCACCCGAGGCTGGCGCCGCGCACGGTGGAAGCGGTGCACGCCTTTCTGGCCTCCGCGCCCTCGGCGATCATGATGGTCCAGCTCGAGGATGCGCTCGGCGTCTGCGAGCAGGTCAACATGCCCGGCACCACCGCGGAGCAGCCGAACTGGCGGCGCAAGCTGCCGCTGGATCTGCCCTCGCTGGCCGCGAGCGAATCGGTCTCGCGCCTGTGCGCCGCCATGGCCGCATTGCGGCCGCGCAGCGCGGCCGGCATGGAGCACCGCGGCAATGTCAGCACATCGGTGCCGCGCGCCACCTACCGGCTCCAGTTCCACAAGGACTTCGGCTTCGACGATGCCATCCGCGTGCTCCCCTACCTCGCGCGGCTCGGCGTGAGCCACGTCTACTGCTCGCCGATCCAGCGCGCGCGTGCCGGCAGCATGCACGGCTACGACGTGGTCGCGCATGACGAGATCAATCCCGAGCTCGGCGGGCGCGAAGGCTTCGACCGCTTCGTCGCCGCGCTGCGCGAGCACGGCATGGGCCAGCTGCTGGACCTGGTGCCCAACCACATGGGCGTCATGGGGGCCGACAACGCATGGTGGATGGACGTGCTGGAGAACGGTCCTGCTTCGCTGTTCGCCCAGCACTTCGACATCGACTGGCAGCCGCTCAATCCCGAGCTCGCGGGCAAGGTGCTGGTGCCGGTGCTCGGCGACCACTATGGCGACGTGCTCACGGCCGGCGACCTGGTGCTGCGCTTCGACGAGGAAAGCGGAAGCCTGGCGCTGCACTACTTCGAGCACCGCTTCCCGCTGGCGCCGGAGAGCTATCCGCGCGTGCTCGCGGGTGCGGAGGCGCAGCTCGACGATGCGGATCTCGCGGCGCGGCTGGCCAGCATGGCTTCGGCCTTCGGAAGGCTGCCGGGCCGTGATGCCGCCGATCCCCACGCCCGCGTCGAGCGCGCGCGCGACAAGGAACTGCTCAAGGCCCAGCTGTCCCGCCTCGCGGCCCGCAACCCGGCCGTGGCGCGCGCGATCACTGCGCGCGTGGCCGAGCTCAACCTGCCAGGCATGCGCGACGAGCTGCATGCGCTGATCGAAGCGCAGGCTTGGCGGCTCGCGTACTGGCGAGTGGCCGCCGACGAGATCAACTACCGCCGCTTCTTCGACATCAATTCGCTCGCCGGGCTGCGCATGGAACGCGACGAGGTGTTCGAGGCCACGCAGTCCCTCGCGCTCGACCTGGCCGCGTCGGGCCGCGTCGATGGCTTGCGCATCGACCACCCGGACGGCCTCTACGATCCGGCGCGCTACTTCCGCCAGCTGCAGGAAGGCTACGCACAGCGCGCGGGCCTGCTCCTGGCACCGCACGATGCAACCGGCCGGCCCGCGCGTCCGCTCTACGTGGTGGCGGAGAAGATCGTCGGCGAGGGCGAGGAGGTGCCCGAGGACTGGCATGTTCACGGCACCACCGGCTACCGCTTCGCCAACGTGGCGAACGGCGTGCTGATCGACACCGGCGCCGGACCCAAGTTCCAGAAGATCTGGCACAACTTCACCGGCATCGAGGAAGACTTCCAGTCCCTGGCGCGCGACGGCAAGCGCGACATCATGCGCAGCGCGCTGGCCTCGGAGCTCACGGTGCTTTCCACCGAACTGCTGCGCATCGCGCGGGCCGACCGGCGCACGCGCGACTACACCTCCAGTGCGCTGCGCCGCGCACTGGCCGAGATCGCGGCCTGCCTGCCGGTCTACCGCACCTACATCATCGAGTCGCCCTCCGCGCAGGACGAGCGCTTCATTGCCTGGGCGCGGCGCGAAGCGGAGCGCGGCAGCCAGGATCCCGATCTCACGATCTACGACTTCGTGCAGCAGACGCTGCTCGGACGCGCGATGCCCGGCGCCGATGCCGACCTGCAGCAGCGCGCGCTGCGGCTGGCGATCCGCTTCCAGCAATTCACCTCGCCGGTCACGGCCAAGGGCGTGGAAGACACGGCCTTCTATCGCTACTTTCCCCTGTGCTCGCTCAACGAAGTGGGCGGCGAGCCCGCACGCTTCGGCAGAACGGTGGCCGAGTTCCACGCGGCCAGCGCCGACCGCGGCCGGCGCTGGCCGCACACCATGCTGGCCACTTCCACGCACGACAACAAGCGCTCGGAGGACGTGCGCTGCCGCATCGACGTGCTGTCCGAGATGCCCGCGGCCTGGCGCCTCGCGCTGCGGCGCTGGCACGGCTTCAGCCGGGCGCTGCGACGGCGGCTGGAGGCCCGCGGGGCACCGGCCGGCGCGCCCACGGCCGCGGACGAATACCTGCTCTACCAGACACTGCTGGGCACCTTGCCGCCGGGCGAGCTGGACGAAGCGGCGCGCGAAAATTATGTCGAACGCATCGTGCGCTACATGCAGAAGGCGGCACGCGAATCCAAGCTCAACACCCGCTGGACCTATCCCGACGAAGGCTACGAGCGCGCGCTCGAGGGCTTTGCGCGCGGGCTGCTCGCACCCGGCGCGGCCGGCCCCTTCCTCGGCGAGCTGAAGCTCATGGGCGCGCGGCTCGCATGGTTCGGCGCCTTGAACAGCCTCTCGCTCGTTCTGCTGAAGTTCGGGTCGCCCGGCGTGCCGGACCTGTACCAGGGCAACGAACTGATGGACCTGAGCCTGGTCGACCCCGACAACCGCCGCCCGGTGGATTTCCGGCTGCGCGAGCAGCAGCTGGAGGCGCTGCAGGCCATGGCCGAGGCGCCCGATCTCGCGGCCCGCGTGAACGCGCTCGCCCGCCATCCGCACGACGGCCGGGCCAAGCTCTGGCTCGTCTGGCGCCTGCTGTCGCTGCGGCGCGCGCAGCCCGCGCTGTTCCGCGAGGGAAGCTACGAGCCCCTGGTCACGGGTGGCGCCAAGGCGGCGCACGTGATCGCCTTTGCGCGCGGAGATGGCGAGCAGCTGCTGATGGTGATCGCCGGCCGGCTCTTCACCGGCCTGGCCGCCGAGGGCGAGCTGCCGACCGGCGAGCCGTGGCAGGACACGACGGTGCGCGTGCCTGCCGGGGCAGGCGGCGCCATCTTCGAGAACGTACTGACCGGCGAGCGCATCGAGGCGCGGGACAGCGTGATCCGCCTGTCCGTCGCGCTGGGCAGCTTTCCGGCTGCCGCGCTGTGGAAGCTCCCGGAAGGAGCCTGATGCCGGTGCGCGCTCAGACCACCCGCACCGACAGATTCGGCAAGCCGTCGATGTGGATCTCGATCAGGTCGCCGCGCACCACGGGGCCGACGTTCTCGGGCGTGCCCGAATAGATGATGTCGCCCGGCATCAGCTCGAAGGCCTGCGACAGCCGGCTGATCTGCTCCGCGACCGACCAGATCATGTGCTTGAGGGTCGCGTTCTGCTTGGTCTGGCCGTTGACCTTGAGCCAGATCGCGCCGTCCGTGAAGTGCCCGACGCGCGCGACCGGATGGATCGGACCGAGCGGCGCGGAATGATCGAAGCTCTTGCCGATCTCCCACGGCTTCTTCTGGTCGCCCATCTCGCGCTGCAGGTCGCGGCGCGTCATGTCCAGGCCGAGCGAATAGCCGTACACGTGGGCGAGCGCATTCTCCATCGCGATGTTGCGGCCCCCCTTGGCCAGCGCAACCACCAGTTCCACTTCGTAGTGGTAGTTCTTCGTCAGGCTCGGATAGGGATGGTCGGCCACGGCGCCGGGCATCACGACCTGGATCGCGTCGGCCGGCTTCTGGAAGAAGAACGGCGGCTCGCGGCTCGGGTCGGACCCCATTTCGCGCGCATGCGCTGCGTAGTTGCGGCCGATGCAGTAGATGCGGCGCACGGGGAACACCTGTTCGCTGCCGACGATGGGGACCGTCGACGAGGAAACATCGAAAGGCGTGCTCGGCGAACGCGCTGCGCCGGCCGGCAAGGCGCAGCCGGCGATGGCACCGGTGGCCATGGCGGCCGAGCTCGCGAGCAGGCCGCGGCGTGAACTGGACATGGTGAGGTCTCCTTCAGAGTTTTAGTGAAAACCGGGCGGTGGCTGGCATCCCCCGGGCGAGCCATTCTGGGCCGCCGCCGCGCCGCCATGCCGCACGCATCTACGCAGAACGAGGACACAAGCAACACATCCGGCCGGCCCTGCCGGCGCCCTTGGCGCCCTTAGGATGGCGCGATGCCGACCGCCACCCGCCCGTCCGGCCTGCGCCTCTACGGCATGCAGGAGCGCGCAGACCATCTCGACTTCGACATCCGCTTCGAGGGTGCGCGCGACGTGCTCGCGCGGCCCCATCGGCATGAGTACTTCCAGATCCAGGTGAGCGTCGAAGGCGGCTCCCAGCAGCTCATCGGCGGCGCGGTGCGGGCTTTCGGCGCCGGGCACCTGAGCTTCGTGCTGCCCTACCGCGTGCACGTGGTTCCCCACCCTGCCGGCGCGCGCTACGCCATCGTCAACTTCGACCAGGGCTTTCTCTGGCCGGAGCTCGACGTCGAGCCGCTCGATCTGGAGGAAGTGGCGCCCGCCCGCCACCCCGAGCTGGCCCCTTTCCTGTTCCAGGAGTACATCGACTTCCACTTCGACGCGGCGGATTTCGCCCGCATCCTGGCTTGGCTCGACGAACTGTCGGCACTGAACCGGGCCCGGCGCTTCGGAACGCAAGGCGCGATCCGCGGCATCCTTCTGCAACTGCTGGGCCTGGCCTGCCAGCGGCACGAGGCGCAACTGCTGGCGCACGCGGCACGCCACAGCGGCCGCAGCTCGCGGCACGATGCCTTGCAGCGCGTGCTGCGCTACGTGCGCGAACACCTGCAGGAAGAGATGTCGCTCAACGATGCGGCGGCCGCGGCCATGCTGTCCCCGAACTACCTCGCGCACCTGCTGAAGAAGCAGACCGACCGCACCTTCACCGAGCTCGTGACCGAGCGGCGCCTGGAACACGCGAAGGAGCTGCTGCTCAGCTCCGGCCTGCGCATCGGCGAGGTCGCACGCCAATGCGGCTTCGGCGACGCCGTCTACTTCAGCCGCCGGTTCCGGCAATGGACCGGCGTCACGCCGCGTCAGTTCCGCGAGGAAGCCAGCGCGCTGCGTGCGCCGGGCTGAGCCCGGGGCAGCTTCAGGCCCAGCAAGGCGGCGCAAGCCGTCAGCCCCATGCCGGCCGACAGCCAGAGTGCGCCCGTGCCCCAGCGCTCGATGGCCAGGCCGAACAGAAAAGGCGCGCCGGCCTGAACGATGCGCGCCGGCACCATCAGAAAGCCCTGGCGCTGCCCATAGCCCTTCGGTCCGAAGATCAACAGGGGCAGCGTTCCGATCGCGATCGTCAGGATGCCGTTGCCCAGGCCGTGCAGCACCGCAAAGGCCGCGGCCGCCGGCACGCCGACCAGACCGAGGCAGAGCGCGCCGGCCGGATGCGCCAGCGTGGCCAGCCTGGCCGAGAGCAGCGGGTGCGCGCGCTGCAGGAAGCCGAACTCGATCAACCGCCCCGCCACCTGCGCCGGCCCCACCAGCGCGGCGATCGACACCGCCACCGCGAGCGTGGCGCCGCTGGCCTGCAGCAGGCTCGGCAGGTGGGCGGCCATGGCGGTGCTGATGAACCATGCGACCGCGAACACATAGGCCATGACCCACGCGGCCCGGCGCTGTTGCGCCGCCGGGAGCTCGGCGCCGTGCTCCTCGCCGGGCGGGGCCGCTTCCCGGCTCGCCGGTTCGCGAGCCGCCCGCGGCAGCAGCGCGTTGAGCGGCAGGCCCAGCACCAGGTGAAGCGCAGCCCATGCCAGGCATGCGCCGCGCCAGCCCGCGCTGCTTTCAAGATAGGCAGTCAACGGCCAGCCGACGGTGCTCGCAAAACCGGCCAAGAGCGTGATGCCGGTGATGGCGCTGCGCGCGTCGCGCCCATGCAGGCGCACCACCGTCGCGAACGCCGCCTCGTAGAGGCCGCTGCCCATCGCCAGGCCCAGCAGCGCCCAGGCCGCGAAGACGTGGATGGCCGCCGTCGCCTGGCTGAGGCCCACGAGCCCTGCGGCAAACACCAGGTTGCTCGCAATCAGGACCGGCCGCCCGCCGAAGCGGTCGATCGCGCGGCCGGCCCAGGGTCCGACGGCAGCCGACACGATGAGCGCCAGCGAGAAGGCGGCAAAGACCGTGGAAGCGGCAGCGCCGATCTCCTTGGCGATCGGCTGCGCGAGGACGGCCGGCAGGTAGTAGGACGAGGCCCAGGCCAGCGTCTGCGCCAGGCCGAGCATGAGGGTCGTGGCGCGGCGGCTTGGCAAGTGCTTCCCGCTCAGAGGCTGCGCTGGTTGACGCGCTGGGACAGCGCTTCGGCACTCTCCCGGCGCTCGCTGTAGCGATCGACCAGGTAAGCCGCGCTGTCCCGCGTGAGCAGGGTGAACTTCACCAGCTCTTCCATGACGTCCACCACGCGTTCGTAGTACGAGGAAGGCTTCATGCGGCCCTCTTCGTCGAACTCGAGAAAGGCCTTGGCCACCGACGACTGGTTCGGGATCGTGATCATCCGCATCCAGCGGCCCAGAACGCGCAGCTGGTTCACCGCGTTGAAGGATTGCGAGCCGCCGGAGACCTGCATCACCGCCAGGGTCTTGCCCTGCGTCGGCCGCACGGCGCCCACGGACAGCGGGATCCAGTCGATCTGCGCCTTCATGATGCCGGTCATCGCGCCGTGGCGCTCCGGCGAAGTCCACACCATGCCTTCGGCCCACTGCGCGAGCTCGCGCAGCTCCTGGACTTTCGGATCGCTCTCCGGGGCATCGTCCGGCAGCGGCAGACCGCGCGGATCGAAGACCCGGGTCTCGCTGCCCATGGCGCGCAGCAGCCGCGCAGCCTCGTGGGTCAGCAGCCGGCTGTAGGAGCGTTCGCGCGCCGAGCCGTAGAGCAGCAGGATCCGGGGCGCGTGGGTCGCACGTGCGCCGGGCAGGAGATCTTCGAGTTCCGGCTTGACGAAGACAGACGCATCGAGGCTCGGCAGATCAGGAAGGGACACGCCGGCCTTTCTCGTCCACGAGCTTCTGCCCGTCCTCCTTGCTGAAGGCGCCTTGCTGCGGACTCGGCAGGATCTCCAGCACCGCCTCGGAAGGCCGGCACAGGCGGGTGCCCAGCGGCGTGACCACGATCGGCCGGTTGATCAGGATCGGGTGCGCGAGCATGAAATCGATGAGCTGCGCATCGGTCCATTTCGGATCGGCCAGGCCCAGTTCGTCGTAGGGCGTGCCCTTCTGGCGCAACAGCTCGCGCACCGGGATGCCCATGGCCGCGATCAGCTGCTGCAGCCTGGCGCGGTCGGGCGGATTCTTCAGGTACTCGACCACCTCCGGTTCGGCGCCGCTGTTGCGAATCAAGCCGAGCACGTTTCTCGACGTGCCGCATTGGGGGTTGTGATAGATGGTGATGTCAGACATTTTTTGATCGAGCCTCAGGTGAAGGGACTTCGGCCGCCGCCGGCGTGCCGAGCCATATTCTGTGCACGAGCAGCGCCAGGCCCGCGCCGGCCAGCTCGGCAAGCATGAAGCCCGGAACGCTGGCCGGCGCGATGCCGGCGAAGCTGTCGCTGAACATGCGGCCGAACGCTGCGGCGGGATTGGCGAACGAGGTCGAGGCCGTGAACCAGTAGGCCGCGCCGATGTAGGCCGCGACCATGGCCGCAACCCGCGCCGCCGGCGCGCGCAGGATGACCAGCAGAAGGCCGAAGGTCGCGACGGCCTCCGCGATCCACTGCCCCGTGCCGCTGCGTACCTTGGTCGAGAACTGCACGATGCCCATGTCGAACATCGCATGCGCAAGCCATGCGCCCAGCATCGCGCCGGCGAGCTGCACCACGACATAGGGGGCGAGCAGGGGCAGCGGCAGCTCGCCCCTTGCAGCCATCACCAGCGACACGGCGGGGTTGAAATGAGCGCCGCTGACCGGCCCGAACACTTCGATGAGGATGTACAGGCCGCCGACGGTCGTCAGGGTGTTCGCCAGCAGCGCGACCGCGGCGTTTCCGCCGGCAAGGCGCTCGGCCATGATGCCGGAGCCGATGACGACCGTGAGCAGGAGCGCGGTGCCGAGCGCCTCGGCGAAGAGCTTTTGAGAGACCGACACGGACATGCAGCTGATCGAGATGACGGCGGTTCAGCAGCAGGCCGATGCGCTCTTGCCGCGCGGCGCGGCGCCGGCACAGCACGCTACAGCGTCATCCGTGCCGGTGGCCGGTGCGGCGCGGGATTCGCCGTAGACCTCCGCGCGCTGCAGCGTCCTGTAGTGCTCCCAGGCGATGCCCTGCGGGTCGGTCACCCAGTGCTTCTCGCTGCGCGCATAGCAGCACACCGTTTCGCCCTCGTCGAGGAGCGTGCGATCGGCGGAAGTGGCTCTCGCCTTCAGCTCCGCAAGCTCGCCCTCGTCCTCGGCCTGGAAGCCCAGATGGTCGACGCCATGGCCCTGGCCACGGGTGGAGATGGCGAAGTTGAGGCGCGGATCGTCCAGCATCCACTTGGCGTAGTCGGCCTCGACGCGGGCAGGCTCGGCGGCGAACAGCCTTGAATAGAAGGCCACGCTTCGGGCCAGGTCGTCGACATGAAGATGCACATGGAATCGCTTCATCGGGTTCTCCTTCAGCAGTTGCAGGCAGTGGCGCTGTCGGGGAGGCAAGCCTCGCCCTGGCAGCAGTTCTCGGTGAGGTAGGCCAAGAGCGCGTTCATCCGGTCGAAGGCGGCGCGGTAGATCAGGTTGCGGCCCTGGCGCTCCTGCGACACCAGTCCAGCGTTGGCGAGCTCCTTGAGGTGGAAGGAAAGGCTGGTGGCCGGAACCTCCAGTGCGTCGACCAGGGCGCCGGGCGTCAACCCCTCGGGCCCCGCCACCACCAGGCTGCGAAACACGCGCAGGCGCAGCGGCTGGGCCAGGGCCGCGAGGGAACGGACGACATCATTTTCTTCCATGATTCAATAATAGTCGCAGAGTTGGATCGAAGGCAAGCAGGCCCTTCATTTTTCGGCGCCGCTGCCGATATACGCCTGTCTTTTCTGTTTTTGCGACCCCGTTTTCTGGAGCTTTCCCCACATGTTTCTGAGCAATATCTCGATCGGCAAGCGATTGGCCGTCGTGCTGGGCGTGATCCTCGCCCTGTTCCTGGCAAGCAGCGTGGTTGCCGCGCTGAAGCTGCGCCAGCTGGGCATCGAGATCGTCGGCATGGTCCAGGACAACGTCCGGACCGAACGCGCCGGCGCCGACTGGCTGCGCCACACCACTTCGGGCGTACAGCGGGCCGCCGCCATCGCCAAGAGCAGCGATGCCGGCCTGATCCCCTACTTCGCGCCCGCCACCGCCGCGTCGATCAAGGAGACCAACGAGCTGCAGAAGTTCATCGAAGGACAGATGAGCGCGCCGGAAGAACGCGAGCTGTTCCAGAAGGTGGGCGAGCTGCGCAAGGACTACCTCGCCGCGCGCGAGGAGGTCAGCAAGCTCAAGCTGGCCGGCGACCTGGAAGGTGCCGAGCGTGTTTTCAACGCGCGCTTCGAACCGACCTCGGTGAGCTACCTGGCAGGCGTGAAGCAGATGGTCGACCTGCAGCGTGCGGCGCTCGATGCCGCGGCGCAACGCGCCGAGGCGCTGCGCGCGCAGACCACGACGATGCTGGTCGTCTGCTCTGCGCTCTCGCTGGTCTTCGGCACCCTGCTGGCCTGGTTCCTGGCGCGCAGCATCACCCATCCGCTGCGCCGGGCGGAGACCATGGCGCAATCCATTGCCGACATGGACCTGACCGGCGCGCCGCAGACCCGCTATGCCAACGACGAAACCGGCCGTCTTCTGCGCGCCATCGACCTGATGCGCACCGCCCTGCAGAAGGCGCTGCAGCAGGTGCAAGGCGTGGTGGTGAACGTTTCGACGGCCAGCATGCAGATCGCCACGGGCAACCAGGACCTGTCGTCGCGCACCGAGGAACAGGCCAGTTCGCTCGAACAGACGGCGGCCTCGATGGAAGAGCTCACCAGCACGGTCAAGCAGAACGCGGACAACGCAAGGCAAGCCAACCAGCTCGCGCTCTCGGCCTCCGAGGTCGCGGTAAAGGGCGGCAGCGTGGTGTCTCAGGTGGTGGACACCATGGCCTCGATCAATGCCTCGTCGAAGAAGATCGTCGACATCATCGGCGTCATCGACGGCATCGCCTTCCAGACCAACATCCTGGCGCTCAATGCTGCGGTCGAAGCCGCGCGGGCCGGTGAACAGGGCAGGGGCTTCGCGGTCGTCGCCTCCGAAGTTCGCAGCCTGGCGCAGCGCTCGGCCGCCGCAGCCAAGGAGATCAAGGGCCTGATCGACGACTCGGTCGGCAAGGTCGATGCGGGCAGCGCCCTCGTGGGGGTTGCCGGCAAGACCATGGAAGAGATCGTGGGCAGCGTGAAGCGCGTGACCGACATCATCGGTGAGATCACCGCAGCAAGCCACGAGCAGACCCAAGGCATCGAGCAGATCAACCAGGCGATCACGCAGATGGACCAGGTGACGCAGCAGAACGCGGCGCTGGTGGAAGAAGCCGCCGCCGCGGCGCAGTCGCTGCAGGAGCAGGCCGGCAGCCTGTCGCAGACCGTCAGCGTGTTCAAGCTCGAGGGGCCGCAGATCCGGCCCGTGGTCCCGCTCGGTCGCACATCGGCGGCCGCGCCGCGTGCCGCAGCCGCGCAGCCGGCGCGCGCCCGACACGCCATCGCGGCGCCGCAACGCACGAAGCAGCTCGCCGCGGCAGACGCGAGCGCCGGCCAGGGAGACTGGGAAACCTTCTGAGCCCGAGGGCGTTCAGGCCGTCGGCTGCAGCCGCGCCGCGCCTGCGGCCTGCACCTCAACCGAAGGTGAACGCGTAGGCCTGCGCGCCGGCATCGAGGAACTCGATCTCGAACAGGCGCTCCCTCGCGCTCGCCGCCTGGCGAACCAGCTGGTACAGGCGCTGCCCGTCGATGGTTCCGTGGCCCTGGGCGTCGACGTCGAAGCCGTGGTCCGCGAGCGGCGGCTTGCCGTCCACCAGCACCCTGAAGCGGACGGGCTTGCCTTCGGCCGCGGGGCCGAGCACCAGGTGCAGGTCGCGCGCATGAAAGCGATGGGCGATGCGGCCGCCGGCCTGGTTCAAGAGCGCGCGCTCGCGCTCCACGGTCCAGTCGCCGGCGAGCGCCCACTGGTTCGTCCGCAACACCGAGGCACCCTGGTAGGCCTTCGCGCGATCGCCGGCAATGCCGCCCGGCGAGGCGAAGTTGCGCGCGCGTTCCCAGCCCAGATAGGCCTCGCCCGACAAGGCCGGCGAAGCGCCTGGCGCGGCCTCCACGCCCCGGCCCTGCGGCGCGACCAGGCCGGCCGGAACCTGGGGCCGCCCCGCCTCGGCCAGCAGTTGCTGGATGACCTGCTCCGATCGCTGGTACTGGTTCTCGCCGAAGTGGTGGTGGCGGATGCGCCCCTCGGCATCGATGAAATAGAACGCGGGCCAGGCCTGGTTGTCGAAGCGGCGCCAGATGGCAAAGTCGTTGTCGACGGCGACCGGAAAGCCGATGTCCAGGTCCTTGACCGCGCGGCGCACGTTGGCAGTGCGCTTCTCGAAGGCGAACTCGGGCGCATGCACGCCGATGACCACCAGGCCCGCATCCTTGTACTTCTCCGCCCAGGCGCGAAGGTAGGGCAGCGTGCGCAGGCAGTTGATGCACGAGTAGGTCCAGAAGTCGACCAGCACCACCTTGCCGCGCAGGCCTTCGGGCGTCAGCGGGGCGGCGTTGATCCATTCGGTCGCCCCTGCGAGCGAAGGGAAGCTGCCCTCGGTGCCGAGCACGCGTTCGGGCGCCGCCTCGCGCGTGGCGCCCACCGGCGCCAGGCCGGTGTCGCTGCGCGGCGGCTGCGGCCTCTGGATGTCGAGCTTGTCGACCAGCGCCTGCTCCAGCGCCGAGGTGGTGCCGTAGGAAAGGCGGGCGAGCACGCCGGTGTCCAGGCCCAGCGCGATGGCGCCGACCCCCACCAGCACGGCCGCGCCGGCGGCGCGCCGGATCCACTCGCCCGTGTGGAGCGATCCCTTCATCGCCGAGAACAGGCGGCCGCCGAAGAGCAGCGCCGCGGCCAGCGAGGTGCACGCGCCGGCGGCGTAGGCCAGCAGCAGCAGCGAGGTGCCGGCGCTGGCGCCGTTGAGTGCCGCGCTGGTCAGGATCAAGCCGAGGATCGGACCCGCGCAAGGCGCCCACAGCAGGCCGGTGCCGACGCCCAGCAGGAGCGGCGAAAGAAGGGAGGCGCGTGCGGCCGTCCCTTCCGCCGGCGGCTGCGACAGCCGGATGCCGAGCGCCACGAGCGGCCTGCTCATCCGGTCGGCCAGGGCCGGGAACAGCAGCGTGGCGCCGAACACGCCCAGGAGCGCGATCGCCGCGTAGCGCCCGTACTGGTTGAGCTCGACCACCCAGCTGCCGCCCACCGCGGCCAGCGAAGCGATGGCCGCAAAGGCGATCGCCATGCCCAAGAGCAAGGGCAGGCCGTGCGAGCGGAACGATCGATCGGCACGCGCGAACACGAAAGGGAGCACCGGCAGGATGCACGGGCTCAGGATGGTGAGCACGCCTCCCAGGTAGGCGACGATAAGGATGAGCATGGTGTGTCTCGCTGAATGCGCGGCCCTCAGGCCGCGCTGGTCTTGAACAGGGTCAGGCTGGCTTCGAGGCCGCCTTCGCTGCGGTTTTGCAGGCGCAGCTCCGCACCCATCGCCATGGCGAGCTGGTGCGCGATGGCGAGCCCCAGGCCGGTGCCGCCGGTGCTCCGGTTGCGCGAGCCTTCGACCCGGTAGAAGGGCTTGAGCACGGCTTCGAGCTCCTCGGGCGGAATCCCCGGGCCGTCGTCGAGCACCGCGACGACGAGCCGGTCCGCGCCGACCTGCACCCGCACGCTCACGTCGCTGCCGAACTTCAGCGCGTTGTCGACCAGGTTCATGAGAATGCGGCGCAGGGCGTTCGGGCGCGTCACGATCGGCCCGTCGATGCGCCCTTCCAGCCGCACCTGCTGGCCCGAGTCCTCGTAGTCGGCGACCATGCTTTCGAGCAGCGCGTCGGCATCGATGCGGCACGGCGGCTCGGTGGCGCCGTGCAGCGTGCGCGCATAGGTGACGCCTTCTCTCACCAGCGCGTGCATGGCATCGAGGTCCTGCCGGAACTTCAGCTGGTCGCGCTCGTTGTCCATCATCTCGGTGCGCAGCCGCATGCGGGTGATCGGCGTCTGCAGATCGTGCGAGATCGCCGCCAGGATCTCCACGCGCTCGGCCATGTAGCCGGCAATCCGCCGCTGCATGGCGTTGAAAGCGCGCGCCGCGTGCGCCACCTCGGTGGGGCCTTCCTCGCCGAGCTGGCGGGCCTTCAGGTCCGGTCCGAGTTCATCCGCCGCCGCGGCGAGCCGGGCCAGCGGCCGCGTGACCAGGCGGACCGCGAACCAGGCGCAGATCGCCAGCACCGCGAGCTGGACCAGCAGCACCCACACCACCCAGTTCGACACCGGCATGCCGACCCGCCTGGCATCCACGATCACCGAGCTGCCGTCCGTCAGCTTCACCTGGATGCGAAGCCGGTCGTTCCCTGGCGTGGCCTGCGCCAGCTTCAGCACCTCGAAGGGATGCAGCGCGTTGACCAGGGCCGCAGCGAACTCCCGCGCTGTCGGCGAAGCGGGCTCGGGGCCTTCCACGCTGCCGCCTTGCATGAAGCGGTAGTTGCGCCGCTCCAGCCGGCCGAACCAGCTTTCGCGCTCGGCGGCAGGCAGGCGGTCGAGGATGGCGATCGAGCTGGCGATGTCGCGTTCGATGCCGCTCATCATCAGCTCGCGCAGCGCCATGCCGCGCTCGTAGCGAATCGCCGCGAAGGTCAGAAGCTGCGCGATCGCGAGGCCCACCACGATGATCAGCGTCACGCGGGAGAACAGGGTGCGCGGGAGCAGCCGGCGCCAGCCGATCTGCTTCGCGGTTTGACTTGCTGGCGTGGACATGGCGTAGCTTATAGACCCGGATCAGGCGACGTGGATGGTGACGTCGATGTTGCCCCGCGTCGCCTTGGAGTACGGGCAGGTCTGGTGCGCGGCGTCGGCCAGGGCCTGGGCGACCTCGCGGTCCACGCCCGGGATGCTGACGTTGAGGCGGGCCTGCAGGAAGTAACCGGTGCCGGCGGTGCCCAGGTCCACTTCGGCGTCGACCGCCAGGTCCTTCGGGAGAGCGACCTTCATCTGCTTGGCCGCGATCCCCATCGCGCCGATGAAGCAGGCCGACCAGCCGGCAGCAAACAGCTGCTCGGGATTGGTGCCGCTGCCTGCGGTGCCGGGCGACGACAGCTGGATGTCCAGCCGGCCATCGGAGCTGCGGGAGTTGCCTTCCCGGCCGCCCGAGGTGTGGGTCTTGCCGGTGTAGAGGACTTTTTCGATCTTGGTCATGATGGGGTTCCTTGGTGAGATCAGCAGATGAACGGGGTCTGCGGAAGCGATTGTTGGGGGCGTACACCCCGAGCGGCGCGCGCTTCGTATGCCTGTGTATCCGGGCCGGTTTTCAGCACAGTAAATTTCATTGCCGGCCGACCGAAACAAAGTGTCGTGGCCGGCAGCGCCGGATACTTGGGCATACAAAGGTGCAGCGCCGGCGCCGGGAGCGGACTACATTGCGCTGACGCGCCTTGCGTACGAAACCGCACTGCCATGACCCCGAAGCCCAACGACCACATCCTCATCGTCGACGACGACCGCGAAATCCGCGAGCTGCTCAGCACCTACCTGGTCAAGAACGGCCTGCGCGTCGTCGCGGTGCCGACCGGCCGGCACATGCGCGCGGCGCTGGAGAGCTCGGGCCCCTTCGACCTGATCATCCTCGACCTGATGCTGCCGGGCGAGGACGGCCTCACGCTGTGCCGCGACCTGCGCACGGGCAAGTACAAGGCCACGCCCATCCTGATGCTGACCGCGCGCAGCGAGGAGGCCGACCGCATCCTCGGCCTCGAGATGGGCGCCGACGACTACCTGGCCAAGCCCTTCTCCGCCCGCGAACTGCTGGCGCGCATCCGCGCCGTGATGCGCCGGACCCGGATGCTGCCGCCCAACATGGGCGGGGCGGAGTCGGCGCAGAAGCTGGCCTTCGGCGAATGGCAGGTCGACACCATTGCGCGGCACCTGGTCGACGACAGCGGCACGATGGTTGCCCTGAGCGGCGCCGAGTACCGGCTCTTGCGCATCTTCCTCGACCATCCGCAGAAAGTGCTGAGCCGCGACCAGCTGCTGGGCCTGACCCAGGGCCGCGAGGCGGAGCTCTTCGAGCGCTCGATCGACCTGCTGGTGAGCCGGCTGCGGCAACGGCTGCGCGACGATGCGCGCGAGCCCCGCTACATCAAGACCGTGCGCAGCGAAGGCTACGTTTTCGCGTCGGCGGTGGAGGCGCTGGACTAGGGCGACGGCGGCGCTACCGGCACCAGGATCGCATTGCCGGTCGCAACCAGCTTGTCGGCTTGCCCGTCGACGTTTTCGCCCTCGGCGTAGAGCTCCGCCGTCGCGAACACCTGCTTGCGCCCGGCCTTCACCACGCGCCCGCGCACCACGAAACGGCGCCCCACGGCGGGCGCCATGCAGTTGACCGAGAAATGCGACGCGAGCACGCGGCCCGACACGGTCGCGGCAGCGAAGCCGCAGGCCGTGTCCAGCAGGGCCGCGATGAGCCCGGCATGCAGAAAGCCCGCGTACTGGCCCATGTCGCCGGCGCGCCACTGCATGCGCAGCTCGGCTTCTCCGGCTTCCGCGCGGGTCACCTCGAAACCAGCCCAGCGATTGAAGCTGGCGGTCCGGTTGATGGCTTGAATCGCTTCGAGCATGGCTGCCCTCCTGTTTCGGAAACCTGAAGGAGCAATGTACGAACTGCGAACGCTTGCCAGGGTCACCGACGAGACGCCGTGTCGCCAGGCAGTTGCCTATGCGACATCGGGCCGGGCATCAAGGTCGGGATGGCACGCAGGTGTAGCTGGCATCCAGAGACCGCTCGCCGCCCTTGAAATGCGGATAGTGGGGGTAGCGGCACATGGGACGCGAGGCAAGCAGCGTGAATGGGGACACGGGCGCCTTCACTGTTTGCACCAGCGCATCCGCCGGGGCGACGCCGGTGGTGGCCCATTTGTCCAAAGGATCGAGCAGATCGACCATCGTCGGCACGGCCGATCCGTCGGTCACGCTTGACGCATGGCCGGTGTGGGTCGAAGCAGGCGAGACGTAAAGGCGCGCGGAGCGCTCCACGGTCGACTGCCCCAGCCTGGCGGCCACCGATGCGAAGTAGTTGATGCCGGCTTGCGGACTCTGCGCCAGATCGCTCATGTTCTCTCGCATGATCAGCTTGCCGCCGCGAGCGAAGAAGACGGAGAGATCCGGGTTCGTCGAGTCGATGATCTCGGACACCTGCTGAACGCGCGCCTTGAAGTTGGCAGGGTCGTAGGTGCGCACATCGAAGTCGGCATCTCTTGCGACGAAGAACTTCACGAAGTTGGATCCGTAAAGCCAATACTGGCTCGCCGTCGCTGCGTTCGACGGCTCGGTCGGATTCGCCGTGCCGGTGACCCAGCGCGTCATGGTCGTGTTGACCGGATCGGGCGTGGTCTCATTGCCGTAGAACCATTGCGGATAGCTCATGAGGCCGTTGGCCAGCGGAAACGGAAAGACATTCGGAGAATGCACCGACCGCACCATCGCGATCTGCGCGTCCGAAAGACAATCGTCGCCCGCGTCGGCACCGGCATTGCAGCGCAAGGCCTGCAGATCGATCCGGGGCTGGCAGGCGAGATAGTTGCTGACGACGCCATCCGCGACGCCATCCAATGCGTCGCAGCGATCGGACACGAACTTCGCCAATGTGCGCACCTTGGCCGGATTCATCCAGCCGCCGCTGAATTGCGGCACCGTGCGCGGGATGTAAGACTGGAAAAGCATCGACAGCTGCACCACAGGCACGACGCTCACGACGCCGTCGTAGTCGTTCGGAAAGCGCTGCGCCATCGTCAAGCCTTCGCGGCCGCCTTCGGAGCCGCCGAAGTAATAGACCTTGGCGGGCGCCTGCGCATAGTAGATGCGCATCAGCGCCACCGCCACGTCGCGCGTCTTCTTGTACGAGGCATAGCCGTAGTTGACGAGCATCTCCTCGTTCATGCCGAACTGACCGATGCTGTTGGCCGCGAAGGCGCTCGCCTGATGGCCGGAGTCGGTACCCAGCGTGACATAGCCGCGCGTGAGCGGCAGGAGGTCGTCCGGTGCGGCATCGCGCAAGGGCGCCAGGCCGGTCGTGAGGATTCCGTTGTAGCCGCCGCCGCCATACTGCAAGACCTTGCGATTCCACGCGCTTGGCAGATTGACCTGGAAGTTGATTCGCTGTGCGGCAGGATCGACGGGCGCGATGCTGCCGAGGACCTGGCAGTAGTCCGGCATGGCGGGCCTCGTTCTCGATCCGGATGCCGTCCATTCCGAGGCCGGCACGAAAGAGGCTGCCGTGATGCTTGCATTGCCGCTGGGCAAGCCGATCAGGGCGTGCGCGATGGTCTGATCCTTGAGCGCCGCGCACGCGCCCTTGAGATCGGCAGCGACGGGCGCAACAAGGCTGTGGCGGCTGCTGCATGCAGCCATGCACAGGGAAAGCGCCGCAACGGCGATCGCACATGCACGCATGGGGAGGTCTCCTTTTTATTCGTGTGTAGCTTGCGGCCGGCGCGCCGCGATGCAGTGGCAGGTGAGCGGATTGCGGACCTCGTGCGAGATGCCGCCCGCCAGGAAGAGCAGGGCTAACCAGATCTTCTTCATGTCAGGAGCCCGCGCGCGGCTTCTCGGCCAGAAGGGCCTGGATCTTCTTCTCGGTTTCGCCATAGCGGCCCTCGCCGAAATGCGAGTAGACGATCTTGCCTTCCTTGTCGATCAGGTAGACGGCAGGCCAGTAGTGGTTGTTGAAAGCCTTCCAGGTCGCGTAGCTGTTGTCCTGGGCGACGGCGTGCCTGATCTGCAGCTTCTTGATGGCCTCCTGCACGTTCTTGGTGGATTTCTCGAACGCGAATTCCGGCGTGTGCACGCCCACCACGACCAGGCCCTGGTCCTTGTACTTCTCGTGCCAGCCCTGGACGTAGGGCAGATGGTTGAGGCAGTTGATGCAGGTGTAGGTCCAGAAGTCGACGAGCACGACCTTGCCGCGCAGCTCCTCGAGCTTCAGGGGCTCCGAGTTGAGCCACGCGTCGATCTTCTGGAACGCCGGCGCGGGCCGGGTCTCGCCCGCAGGCGTGTCGCCGCCCGCAGGAGGCGCGGCAAAGGTGAGGGCAGCGACCGACGCGGCGGCGGCCACGACGAGTGGAAGTGCGATGGATCGAATGTTCATGATGAGGGCCTTCGAGCGAGTGAGGTGGAATTGACTCGGAACGGCCGGATTCTTGGCCACCTTCCGCCTCGCCGGCACATGTTGCGTATGCCTCTGTATCGGCGCGGGCGATCCACACACTACGTTTCCCGATCGGTACTCTGCGCTTTTCCCGAGCCTTTGTCTCAGGGCAGCACCGCGGTCGCCTGCGCGCGCGCGATCCGCCGCTGCGCGTCGCGCTGCAGCAGGAAGCGCTGGCCGACCAGGCTGTTGGCCGCGCCGGTGACGGCAGTCACGAAACCGGCCTGGCTTCCGTACAGCGATTCGATCGAGGGCCGCGTGTCGCCGGCCGCGATGCGCGCCGCCTCGGTCTTGTGGAAGGGGATGAAGCTGCCCGACAGGTTGACGAGGTCGACGATGCCCGGCGTGCTCACGTAGTTGAACTCCAGGCTGGTGCCGAGCGGCGCCTGCACGTCGACGTTGCGGATGCCGGACTTGGTCAAGCCGGTGCCCGCGTCGACCTGCGGCACCAGGATCGCGTAGTCCTTGCCGAGGTAGGACGGCGGCACCAGCGTCGGAATGCCGGACTCGTCCTCGGGCCTGTACGACGGGCCGTAGTCGAAGAGCGGAAAGCCGTTGTAGCGCGCCAGGTAGTTGAAGGCCGGGATCGCCGTTGGCGCGCCGCCGCCCGCGAGCGGCCAGCTGAGGCCGGCGATGGTCGGGAAGAGGAGTTGGTCGGGCCGCACCAGCGTGCCGTCGGCGATCTTCGGCACCTGGCTGTCGGGCGGCGCGACGTTCTTGACGACCCAGTCCTCCAGGTCGACGAACAAGGCGCGGAAGGTGTCGGCATGGTCCGTCATCGATCCGACCGGATACACCGCCGAGCTCGGGCTGAAATTGATCCCGGTCGCGAGGCTGCCCGTGCCGCTGCCGTGCTGCGTGCTCGCGTAGTAGTAGATGCGCGCATTCGCCGGCTGTACGAGATCCGAGATGCCCAGGGCGTCGGTCAGTACCGGCGAGCCCTGCAGTTGCCAGAACTCCGTGCCGGACAGGCCGAGGAAGAACTTCGGGCAGCTGGCGGTCTCGGTGCAGCGCTTCATCACCCCGCCGGTGCGGCCCGAGACCGCGTCGACGTAGTCGGCCGCGAGCCCGCGCGGCGCGGTCTGGCCGAAGGCCCGGTGGTCGGTGCGCAAGCCCCCGCCGCCGCCCGGCACGGCGAAGCGCGTGTTGATGTTGGTCTGGCGCGCCGCGACGTGGGCGAAGATGCCCTCGAACACCTGCCCGCCGTCGAGCCGCTGGTTGAAGCCCAGGTGCAGGAAGGTCTTCATCGCATTGCCCGACTGCGAGGTGCCCTGCCCGATCGCATGGCGGATCTTGCCGGCGACCGGGTTCGGCGTACCCGACGAATCGGCCTGCTGCGTCCTGAAGAAGCCGATGGTGTCGCGCAGGGCGGCGAGGCCGACGCCCATCACCTTCGGGTCCTTGGCGACGTACTGGATCTCGTACAGCGTGTTCGGCTGGAAGCCGCCCTTCAGGCAGATGCGCGCCGGGTCCGCGCTGCCGGGAAAGGGGTTGTCGCTCGCATTGCAGTTCGCGAACTTCCAGTCTGAGGCCGGGATCGCGATGCGCGGATCGGTCTCGTTCACGCGGCGCGTCAGCAGATAGCCGGGCTGCGTGTTGTCGAGGCTCGCGGGCGCATACGGAATCATCGAACCGTTGAACACGCCGCCCGGCAGGCCGAGCGAAGGCGCGGCGGCCGAGGTCAGCAGCTCGGCGGCGTAAGGCCCGGTGATCGACGAGCCGTCCTTGTTCTTCGCCACCGGCACGGTCACCGTCAGGCGCTGCGGCGAGCTCTTCGGCACATCGCCCTGCCAGGCCGAGAACATCCACACGTAGCCGCGCTCGAAGTACACCGCATCGCTGGGATTCGCCGCCAGGTTCGGCATCGTCAGGATGTTGCCGCGGTTCGGCGCGTCGTAGCGCAGCACGCCGCTGGCCTTGCTCATGTCCTTGGGCTTGAGCATCACGAAGTCGGCGCTGTACTCGACCATGCCGCGCGCGTTGACCGGCGCGAGATCCAGGTCCTGGATGACCGCGTTCTTCGGGTCCCTCGGATCGACCTCGCCGCTCAGCGTGCCGGTGAGCTGCTCGTAGCCGCCGACCGTGCCGAAGCTGCCGGCGAAGTCGGTGGTCGACGCGATCGTCAATTTCATCTGCGGCGCCGCGGGTGCGGGCGTCGGCGCCGGTGCCGGCACCCCGCCGTGTCCGCCGCCTCCGCCGCCGCAGGCGGTCGTCGCCATCATCAATGCCGCGAGCGCCGCGCACAGCGCGAGGCGACGGGCGGCACGGCCCGTATCTGTGTTCTGCATGCTTGTCTCCTCGGCTGCCTCTGCGGGCAGCGATGCTTGACTGTTATTCGGCT
Source organism: Variovorax paradoxus (assembly GCF_018614915.1). Lineage (GTDB taxonomy): Bacteria > Pseudomonadota > Gammaproteobacteria > Burkholderiales > Burkholderiaceae_C > Variovorax > Variovorax paradoxus_K. The sequence goes on from NZ_JAGGNU010000055.1 coordinate 239,580, forward strand.
TCGATGCCGGCCGCCTTGACGATGCGGCCCCACTTCTGCGATTCGCCCTGCTGGAACTTCGCCAGTTCCTCGGGCGAGGTGGTGAACACCTCGGTGCCGCTCGGGTCGTAGAAGGCGGTCTTCGCGGCATCGCTGCGGGCCGCCTTCACCAGCAGTTCGTTGAGCCGCTTGACCACGGCCGGCGGCGTCTTCGCGGGCGCGTAGGCCGCGAACCAGTAGCCCATCTCGTAGCCCTTGACGCCGGCCTCGGCGATGGTCGGCAGTTCGGGCGCCAGCGGCGAGCGCTGCGCGCCCGAGACGCCGAGCGCGCGCAGCTTGCCGGCCTTGATCTGCGGCAGGCCGGTCGCGGTGTCGGTGATCATCATGTCGATCTGGCCGCCGAGCAGGTCGGTCACGGCGAGCGGGTTGCTCTTGTAGGGCACGTGCAGCAGCTTGATGCCGGCCAGTTGCTGCAGCAGCTCGCCGGCCATGCGGCTCGAGGAACTGCCGCTGCCGAAGCTCAGCTTGCCGGGCTCCTTCTTGGCGAGCGCGACGAACTCGGCCACCGTCTTGGCCGGCGAGTTCGGGTTCACCACCATGATCTGGCCGCCCTTGCCCAAGGCGGCGATCGGGCTGAAGTCCTTCACCGGGTCGTAGGGCAGCTTCTTGTACAGGTGCTCGTTGGCCGCGTGCGTGGTGTTGGTGGTGATCAGCACCGTGTAGCCGTCGGGCGCCGCCTTGGCCACCTGCTGCGAGGCGATGAAGCCGCTGGCGCCGGCCTTGTTGTCGATGACGACCGGCTGCTTCGCCTCGGCCGTGACGCCGTTGCCGATCGCGCGCGCGATCTGGTCGGTCGCACTGCCGGCGGCGAAGGGCACGACGAAGGTGATGGGCTTGTCGGGATAGGCCTGCGCCATGGCGGCGCCGGCACTCAGTAGTGCCAGTAGTGCCGCCAGGGCCAGCGCCGGGGATCGGAAGCGAATCATGGTGTCGTGTCTCCTGCTTGAATGAATGAATGAAAAAAGCGAAGCGGAAAGTCAGGTACCGGACGGACCGGCCAGGCGGTGCGCGAGCGAGTCGGGCACCTCGATGCGCATCTCCAGCAGCAGGAAGGACAGCGCCTTGCCGTGCGCGTCGAGGTTCAGCGCATCGTTGACGCCGCCGTCCAGCACGTCGTCGAGGACGAAATTCATCGCATGCAGCTTCGGCAGCAGGAAGCGCTGCACGCGGCTCGGCTCGCGCCACGCGAACTGCGCCGCCACCGCCTCGGGCGTGAGCTGCTCGACGAGCAGCGGATAGAGCGCCGGATGCCAGGCGATCACGCTGATGTTGGAGCGGTTGCCCTTGTCGCCGGTGCGGCCATGGGCGGCGCGGAACAGCGCGACGGTGCAGGTCTGCGTCATGCGGCCTCCACCATCTCGAAGCGCACCGGCACCTTCTCTCGCGGCAGCAGGCACGAGCGCGTGTTGAGCCGCGGCGTGAGCGCCGTGCGCACGCCGCCGCCGCCGGCCGGGCCGCAGGTGTAGAGCGCCATCACCTCCCGCGTGAGCCGCTCGGCCTCGGCGCGCTCCTCGTGCGTGGCGGCAACGCGCAGCCGCACGTCGCGCGCGCCGCCCTCGGGCGCGGCAGCCAGCGCGCGGCCGGCGTCGTCGGCCAGGATGCTGATCGCGCCGATCAGGTCGACGCGCAGTGCGAGGCCTGCAAGCCGCTGGCGCAGGATGTCTGCGGCCAGCCGCGCCCTGCCCTCGGCGCGCGCGCCGGCGTAGGAGATCTCGCCTTCGGCCAGCCAGCCGCCCTCGTAGCAGACGTTGACCTTGTAGTCGGCAGGCCGCGCATGGCCGCGCACGCCGGACAGCGCGACGCGGTCGGGGCCGGCGGAGCGCACCTCGGCGTCGCCGATGTCGGCCACCACATCGGGCGTGAGGTAGGCGGCCGGATCGTGCACCTCGTAGAGCAGTTGCTCCTTGACCGTCGCCTCGCTGATCAGGCCGCCCGATGCGTCGGCCTTGCCGATCGTGCACGAGCCGTCGCCGTCGATCTCGGCGATCGGGAAGCCGATCGCCTGGAGGCCCGGCACGTCCTTGTAGCCGGGGTCGGCGAAGTAGCCGCCGCAGACCTGGGCGCCGCATTCGAGCAGGTGGCCGGCCATGGTGGCGCGGGCGAGCCGGTCCCAGTCGTCGGCACGCCAGCCGAAATGCGACAGCGCCGGCCCCACCGTCAGCGAGGGATCGGCGACGCGCCCGCACACGACGATCTGCGCGCCGGCATCGAGCGCGGCGGCGATCGGCTCGGCGCCGATGTAGGCATTGGCGCTGACCAGGCGCATCCGGTCCATCTCGGCGCCCAGCCGTTCGCGCAAGAGCGCACGCTGCGCGGGCGCCGACAGGTCGTCGCCCTCCACCACCGCGATGCGCGGCGCGGCGACACCCAGCTCGCGTGCCATGCGGGCGATGTGGCGGGCGGCCGCGCGCGGGTTCGCGGCGCCGAAGTTGCTGACGATGCGGATGCCGTGCGCCAGGCAGCGTGCGAGCACCGGGCGCAGCATCGCGTCGAGCAAGGGTTCGTAGCCGGCTTCGGGATCGGCCCTGCGGCGCAGTTGCGCCAGTGCGAGCGTTCGCTCGGCCAGGGTTTCGAAGATCAGGAAGGCGCGCTGGCCTGCGGGACCACCCTGCAGCCGCGCGACGAGCGTGTCGACCACCGGCCCGGCGGCGTCGGTGCGGTCGCCTGAAAAGCCGGCCGCACAGCCGACCAGCAAAGGGGAAGCGGGCAAGTTGCTCATGTCTCCGATCTCGTTCCGTGGATGAAATGTAGGCCTGCAATGGTCATTCGCATAATCGAAAGTTCGGATGAATTCATCGATAATCCAGATCAATGACGATGCCCGATCTTTCGACCCGCCAGCTGCGCGCCTTCCTCGCGCTGGTCGATCTCTGCAACTTCACGCGGGCCGCGCAGGCCTGCCATCTTTCGCAGCCGGCCTACAGCGCAGTGATCCGCACGCTCGAAGAGACGGTGGGCACGCGCCTGTTCGACCGCAACACGCGCAGCGTGCAGCTCACGCCCGAGGGGCGCCTGTTCGAGCCCTCGGCACGCCGCCTGCTCGCCGACATGGGCCGTGCGCTCGAAGACCTCGGCGACCACGTGGAACGGCGCAAGGGGCGCGTGCACGTCGCCGCCCTGCCCTCGCTCGCGGCCGGCTGGCTGCCGGCGCTGTTCGCGGAGTTCCGCCAGGCCTGGCCCGGCATCGAGCTGGCGCTGAGCGACCAGCTGTCCGATGCCTGCATCGACCTCGTGCGCGGCGGCCAGGCCGATTTCGCACTGGCATCGGGCGGCACGCGCGTCGCCGATGCGGCCGGGCTGCGCATGCGCGTGCTGTGCACCGATCGCTTCCACCTGGTGTGCCGTGCCGACCACCCGCTGGCCGTGGAGCCGCGGCTCACGCTGCGCAAGCTGGCGCCCTGGCCCTTCATCCACATGACGCGCAACAGCAGCGTGCGGCAGGCGCTCGAAGCCGCGCTGCATCCGCTGGCGATGAACACCGTGCTCGAAGTCGAGCAGCTCGCCACGGTGATGGGCATGGTCGAGGCCGGGCTCGGCATCAGCGTGGTGCCGACGCTCACGCTCTACCAGTTCCGGCGCGAGACGATCGCGACCCGGCCGCTCTCGATGCCGCAGCTCACGCGCCGGATCTACCTGGTGCAGCGGCGCGAGGGCAGCCTCTCCGCCGCGGCGCAGGCACTGCACGAGCTGGTGGTGGCGCGCCTGGGCTCGCTGTCGGTTTAGCGCTTCGGCGATCCGCGCACGACGACGCGCGAGGACGGAACGCGCCTACAGGCAAGCCTGCCAAGCGGCGCAATCTGGCGGTGCCCGATCTTTCTTTCCGAAAGGCATCTCATGTCAGTCTCGTTCAGAAGCCTCAGCGTGCTCGTCGCCGCAGCACTGCTCGCCGTCGGCCCTGTCCAGGCCCAGCCCACCGGCAACCCGAAGGGCACCGCGCCGCCGCCGACGGAAGGCGCGGCCGCCAAATCGCCTTCCGGCTCGGCGGCACGCTCGCGCGCAGACCGGGACGAGGATGCACGGAAATCGAGCGGTGCAAGCACGCAGCAGGCGCCTGCCGCGCGCGGCGGGCATCTGCGCACGCCTGGCGCCGGAACCGCCGGAGGGCTGACGGGCCGCCACCCCGGGGACGACTCGTCGAACCGCACGACGGAGACCAACCAGGCGCCGAGGTCTCGCCCTACACCTTGATCAGACAGCTTCATTGCGCAACGCAGGAGCCCTCCGACACGGGCCGCGCGCACCGCGCCTAGGGTTCGTTCATGGCCTGCTGAGCCGCCGTGCGGCTCGGGCCGAACAGGGGGCCTTATGAACGCGGACACTCAAACCTTGCTCATTCTTGCCGGCGCCGTGATCCTGGCGCTGATCGTCGGGGGATGGCTCGTCTACAAAAAAAAGCAGTCCGACCGGTTGAAGACCCGCTTCGGTCCGGAATACGCCCGCACGGTCGGCGATCTCGGCAGCCGCACCAAGGCGGAGACCGATCTGAAGGCCCGCGAAGCACGCGTCGCGCGCCTACACATCGTGCCCTTGTCGGCGTCCGAGGCCGACAGGTTCAGCCAAGGCTGGAAGGCCTTGCAGAGCCGCTTCGTCGACAACCCCAAGGGCGTGCTCGTCGAAGCAGACCTGCTGGTTCGCGACCTGATGGCGAAACGCGGCTATCCGATGGCCGATTTCGAGCATCGCGCGGCAGACATCTCGGTCGATCACCCGAAGGTCGTGGAGCACTACCGCGCGGCGCAGGCCACGGCCATGCGCGACCAGCGCGGCGAAGCCGATACCGAGGAACTGCGAAGAGCGGTGGTCCACTACCGCGCGCTGTTCGATGAGCTGCTCGAGGTCGGCGACGCCGGCACTACAACCGTCACCAGGCAAGTGGAGGTCCATTCATGAACGCCGCATCCGTCGCCGCCGCCCAGCCGGCCACCGAACAACGCTCGCCCGATCAGAATCCGGATCCGGGTGCGCCGCAAATGGTCGAAACCAAGAAGCCCGTGGATACCAGGGACCCGGTGGAGCCCGGGGAAAAAGAACAGCTTGCTCCGCTCTTTGTTGCGGATGCGGCCGCGGATTTCCGCGCTCGCTGGGACGCCGTCCAGATCGGCTTCGTGGACGACCCGAAGCAGGCCGTACGGAAGGCGGACGAACTCGTCGGCCAGGTGCTGGAAAGCCTGGCGCAGACTTTCCGCGGCGAGCGCGCCAGGATCGAAGGCGGATCGTCGGACGATGCCGCCAAGGGCACGACGACGGAGGACCTGCGTCTCGCGCTGCGGAACTACCGCTCCTTCTTCCAGCGGCTGCTGTCGCTCTGAGTAGCGAGCGAACCATGCCCGGTGCAGCCCGGTGAAGCGGACCGCGAAGGGCGCCGTCCATATCGGAATTTCGGGCTGGCGCTATGCGCCCTGGCGCGGGAAGTTCTATCCGCCCGGCCTGGCGCAGCGCCACGAGTTGGCCTACGCATCGCGCAGGGTGTCCACGATCGAGCTCAACGGCTCCTTCTATTCCCTGCAGCGACCCGAGTCCTACGAGGCATGGCACGAGCAGACGCCGGATGACTTCGTGTTCGCGGTCAAGGGCCCGCGCTACATCACGCACATGCTTCGGCTGAAGGAAGTGCGCGTTCCGCTGGCCAACTTCTTCGCCTCCGGACTGCTCGCGTTGCGCGCGAAGCTGGGCCCGATCCTTTGGCAGTTTCCGCCCCAGCTGGCCTACGACCCGGAGCGCTTCGAGGCCTTCCTCGCGCTGCTGCCGGCCGACGCCCAGGCAGCGCTGGCGCTGGCCCGCGAGCACGATGACAAGGTCGAGGGCCGCACGTGGCTGAAGGCGCCCGCAACACAGCGGATGCGCCACGCGGTGGAAATCCGGCATCCGAGCTTCGTCGCACCGGGCTTCATCGACCTGCTGCGCCGGCACAAGGTGGCGCTGGTGGTAGCGGACACGGCGGGGCGCTGGCCCCTGATCGAAGATCTGAGCGCCGACTTCGTGTACCTGCGGCTGCACGGCGACAAGGAGCTCTACGCAAGCGGCTACGGCGACGCGGCGCTCGACCGATGGGCGCGGCGCATCGAGGCCTGGCGCGAGGGGCGGGAAGCGGGCGATGCGAAGAAAGCGTCGCCGAAGGCCGCGCCGCGGCGGGCGAAGCGCGACGTGTACTGCTACTTCGACAACGACATCAAGGTGCACGCACCGTACGATGCGGCGCGCCTGGCTGTGCGGCTTGGTCTGGCCGAGGCGCCCGAAGCCACGCCTCGGGAATCTAGGACGGCGTTTGCTTCCCGCTCCGGGTCGCGTTCTCCGTCAGCACCTGGGGATCCTTGACGTAGAGCGCCACCACGCCGTCCGCGAAGCGACGAAGCTCCTCGCTCAATGATTCCCCGGGGTCCAGCACGCCGACCCGCTCCGCGAGTTCCTGCAGGACAGCCTGCTTGTTGCGAGGCGCTTGAGGAGGCGTGCCTTGCGAATGGTCTTCGAGCATCGTCGGCTCCAGCGAGTTGTCGAAGCACCACCGTAGGCGCCAGACGGGCGATGCCGTGTCGGCGGGGATCGCATCCCGCGGTGCGGATATCGGTGCAGCAGCTTCAGTCCTGCGGCGCTGGGTGGTAGGAGATTCGCCCTGAAGGGAGGAAGAACAGCGCGATGACTGCGCCATTCTTCGCCTCTGGATAGTGCTGGCTGCCGGGCGCAGGCGCGGTCCATCCGGCCTCGCACCAGCCATTGGGGCCGTTCAGTGCGGCGCCGGGCGTTACGGGCACGACCATGTTGAACTCCCCGTAGGGATGGCCGTGGTATTGGCCCCGGTACTTGTTCTCGGGATTGCCCTGCGTGTTGCCGGCACTGTCCATGTAGAAGGGGTATCCTTTTAGCTC
>NZ_JAGGNU010000056.1 GCF_018614915.1 Variovorax paradoxus
GGGTAGTCCCACATAGCATCTGTCGTTTGACAACTCACCGCACCGCCGCTAGGCTGAGCTTGACAAGCGAAGTGCTTTTGTTGCTGTTGTTCTTTCTATACCTGCATCAGGAGGCATCATGCGAAGGATCGTTGCGTCCCTAAGCGCCATGCTCATGCTCGCTACCGTGACCGCGGTGGCGCAGGAACCACCCAAATCCAGCCACAAGGGCATGGCCAAGGCCGGCGGGGCCAAATCCGACAGCGCCGTTATCAGCAAGGCGACGAGTGCCGCGCCGCCGGACATCGGCCGCAACGCCGCGGTCATGGGCATGACCGACGGCAAGATGAAGGAGTTGCGCCCCGGCACCAATGGGTGGATGTGCATGCTTGATGCCTCCGGCAATTCGATGTGCCTCGACAAGGAGTGGCAGGCCTGGGGCGACGCCTGGATGAACAAGAAAGACCCGCCGAAGCCGAAGGGGGTCGGCGTGGCCTACATGCTCAATGGCGACACGGGCGCCAGCAATACCGATCCCTACGCGACCAAGCGGACGGCTGACAACAAGTGGGTCGTGACCGGACCGCACATCATGCTGCTGCCGACGGACGTCAGTCAGCTCGAGTCGTATCCGACGGACTGGACCAAGGGTGGTCCGTGGGTGATGTGGAAGGGAACGCCCTACGCCCACATCATGGTGCCCACGAAGTCGATGTCGAAATAGGTGTCCAAGGCACCGGCCGAGAAAAGGCCGCCGACAAGAAATAGACCCGACGAGTCGGGAGGCGTGGCCACACAGCTACTGGCGGTCGCCCCAAGAGCGGCGGCCACGCGATCCTATCGGGCATGCACCGAACGACTGCAATGGGCGCATAGCAGACTCTGAGAACTGAGGAAAAAGCACATTGAACGGCTGCAGATGCAGCCGTTTTTCTTTTCGCGCGCCACGTGACGCGTGCCCGCTTCCACGCCGCCCCTGCTGGCGGCTCGTCGCCCTGAGCGCCGACACCGAACCCGGCGCAGCGCGACCAACCCTGACAGGAGGAGCTGCCATGCACCGCTTACCCCTCTAGGAGCGCACGCCTTGCGGCGTGCACGCGCCGCCGGTCGTGAGCCGACCCGGCCGCGGCGCCCTGCTCCACCCCGTGTCACACAAACCTGTGGGATCAGGCCCTTCAACCCGCTTGAAGCGGCTTGCACACCGCAAACTTGTGCGCGCCATACAGATTGACGTACAGCGCGTGCACAGTCGTGTCCGGCAGGAGCTCGCGCAGGCTTAAATAGTCTTCGCAGACCTGAAGAAGCCGCCGGCTAGCTGATGCCCAATCCGGCAGGAGTTCATTGGAGCCTCCTCGTGGCCCCAGGATTGTCATGAACTTCAGGCTGGCGGGCGACCCAGCTCGTCGGGCGCCGTGCCAGCTGTCGTAACCAAGCAGGCGAGACGCCGCCTGGAGGGCAGCCTCACGCCCCGGGCTAACTCGCGCCGCGCTAACTCCAATCAGCTAACTCACTGTCCTGTAAGGACAAATTTGAATCGACTGGGTTCGTCTCGTGAATGCGCCGAGCCATTCGCCGAATAAATGCGCCGGTAATGCTGTTGGCCTAACATGAATGGCTTTGACATTGGCTGCAGCAAAAGATGCCGAGGGCGCTGTGGCGAGGCAAAAAAGGGCGTGGTGGGGGGCCAATGGCGTGACTCCCCACCCCTCCTCGAATATCCAATATTTCAGCGTTAATGCTGCTGCAATATTGCGCAGCATTTCATGGTCTCTCAACCGAGCCCGGCGCGGCGGTCTTTTACTTCAAGGCGTCACAAATGTCGACTGATTTCCCACTCGTCGTTAAAATAGTCCATACTTGGTTAGCGTCAATCGTGTATGTGACTCGGCCCGTATAAAGCGTGGTCGTGGGACCAGGCGGCACGTCGGTTGGGAACAATATGATGCCGTTATGCCCCGTGCTTTGCACAGTAGTAGTACCGTCAGAATTGAACGTTGACTTACTTACCGACCCGTTCGACTTGAATGTGACAGCGTTCATCGTTTTTGAGAGATTGGTGAACGTTAGTTGAAAACCTTTGCCCGCAGTTATCGTCCTTACCGGATTGTTCTGTTCGTCTACAAAGGTCTTGGTCACAAGATTAGCACCTGTGCCCTCAACCCTCAGGGCAAAGGGGCACGCCAATCCTGCCGGCAATTCGAGCAGTAAAGTTTCAGCCGCAGCGGGGCCCGCAAGACCCATTACGGCAGCGAAGGCAAAAGCAGTGGCCTGCACGGGCCGTGCGAACATTAGTGCTTTCATGGGGAAATCCCTCCGGGTTGGTGAAAGGGCAGTGTCAGTGTCATTCCGAATTTTGAAAATGCGAAGTTAATCCTGGTAACGGCGCCGGCAATCTTTCACTGTTTTTGTAAGTAGAGTGTGCTTTGAAGTCCCGAAGGATGGGCTCTCCCGAAGATGGTGCGTCAACCTCCTTTGTGGTGCCGAAAGTCCGCATCAGTGCACCGTCCGCTGCAAGATGGTGCGTCAGTTGACCCGCGACGAATCACTTAGTACTCAAAGCTGGGTTATTTTGCACACATCGCAACCAACGAGTCTGCCTTTGAGCTGAGATTGCGAGGGGTCTGGTCGTCGTTCACCATGTGGCGTCGAGAAGGCATTTGCGGGCCGGCATGACTAGCGCCTTTCCGGTGCCGCTTACATACCCGGATTTCGGCTTGGGCGATTCTTAGCATGGCACCGCCGTTGCAGCGGAGCCCACAGCATTTAGGATGAGATTAATGGCTGCAGTTGACACCCGCGCTCGATTGAAACACACATCAGCCAAGAACAAGGCGACTGCGCCCAAATAAGCGCTATAGGCAAAGCCGACGTAATCCCCATGGACAATGGTGTGCAACCAATTTTGGCCGAACAGATATAGGCTGCTGGTGATCAGTGTGGCCCCGATAAGGACCACCTCATCTGGGAGCGCGAGTTGCAACGTCGCTGCTCGACGAAGCAATGTGACGAGCCCAAGAAGCCCAAATGCGACGGCATTTGACGCAGTAAAGATGCGGAACTCGCGCAATAGGCTTTTTGAGACAGAGGCGCACCCCGACTCGATCAACCTAGTTAGATTTTGACGTATTTGAATCCTGCTTCATAACCTCGGCGTGTTGAAAGCCCGCATGCCGGTCCTGATCCACCACCGCGACTGAGGAAAGGAGCTAAGCCGAGACTCCCGCCGGACACCGCCGATCCAACTGCGGGGGTGTCCGTTCGCCGTGATGGGAAAACTCACGATCAGCGGTCATCGTGTCGAAGTCAAGGACGACTACCGCCAGCAAGCCCTGGCCGCTATCGATTCAATCGTTGCGAAGCTCTAGCAAACGGACTGTGGATTTGTAGAAACGCCCCAGAATCAAAGTGCCGGCATAGTTGATGCGAATTGATGTTGTGGAAATCAAATGGTACGCGACGGCCTGGTTTTCCAATGCGCTTCCTGATCGCGTAGTAGCTCGACATTCGTGAGCCCAACCATCTCCAACGAAGCTGGCGAGCTTGGCGCCGCAGGCAGCCAGGCGCGCTCGCGGTTCACCGAGCCTGCCACGAAGTCGGCATCGCGACTCTCGACCTGAACCCCTGAACACATGGGGTTTCATGCTAGGCGCGAACAACCCTTGCACGTGAGGACTTTGCGTCGGGCGATGGGTGCCCCTCAGAGAAGACCGACCACCCACGCCCGCCTTTCAGCAGGTGCCGCTGGCCACTTGAACGTGCACCGCCAGCACCCGCCCCGACAACGTCAATGACCACAAAGGCCCACCCGTTTGCCGACGGGGAAGCTGGCCGGCGGCGTTGTTCGGGGCACCTCATTCCAACACCCCTGGAGCTCCAGATGAAGTTCGCGTACCTCGCCGTCTCGCGCGGCCATCTCGTGCCCGTCTACCGCCGCCTTCACCGTCACGCCGCGCGCAGAGCATGAACAACCAGCAACTATTCGACGGCACCGTCGCTCACCTTCGTGCGCAGGGCGTGGCTGCCGACATGAGTTCCAGCTGTCGCTACCGGCTCGACACGCCCACTGGCGTGCTGATGTGTGTGCGCCATCGGATGCCACATCCCCGACAACGTCTACAGCCCTCGCTTCGAGAACAAAGCGATCGACGAGTTGCTCAGCGGCAGCTAGGCGCCCATTGCTGTCCGTGGGCTCGCGACGACGAGTGACGGCAGAAGACTGGTCACGGTCAGTCGGTTTCGACGGCTGAGCGTCTGCTGCGGCCGCAACCTGTCGTTCGTCGTGCGGCCAGGCGTCCGGCTGCTCAAGTTCGGAACCTGCCATGCGTTTGGAGATCGAAGTCGCGATGCGAGCCAGCCCCGATGTAGGCCACCCCCAGTGGCAGCTTCCGTAGCCTTCGTGCGCCGCATGGAGTGCGTGCCGTCACACAGAACTCGTAAGCGAGAGGCGACGAAAGGTCAGATGGCCGTCACCGGAGCCCGCTGCAAAACCGTCGAAATGAGATGACAACGAGCGACGCCCGCAAGTCGGGGGCCACCAACTTTAAGGACACGGCATCCTGACCTCCCATTCGGTGTCAGGGGTGCCTTCGCAGTTTGGGATTACTTCTACTTCTACGATCGAGCTATTGCACTCATAAGAACTGTTCGCCGTATACCAATAATTCCCTGTCGACTCGCATTGCGTCGAAAACTCAGATCCAAATCCGTAGCGTCCTCCTTCCCGGCAGCGGACTCTAAATTGGTCAGGGACATTGAACGTCCGCCGCATAAATAGGGAGTTCCCGGACGCTTTCCCGAGGTCTACCTCGAAAACCTTCGGCTGGTTTGTCCCTGCAGCAATAAACTCATCGCAGGCTTTCGGAGGAGGCTTCGGCACACCTAGGGTAAAGTTGAAATCTCTTTTATCAGTATTGCCGTTCCAATCTTTGCAAACAGCACTGCCGGTGTAGTCGCCTTCTTCGCCCCAGTAGGTGCTGCTACAGGTGAACGTTTCACCAGCGTGCGTCGTACCACATACCCCCGACCCTTCCACTGACCAATCGCATCCTGCTGCTAATAGGTTATCAGCAACGGTCGCCCCGAACCTTAGGTTCCAGCGTGTGCCCGTCCCTTTCTCAGCGCTGAGGACCGCGGCCGAAGTGACCACAGGAGGCTCGACATCAACCAAGAACGAGCGTTGAGGGGTTTCATATGTCCACCCAGACGCATCGTACACTTTTGCGTAAGCCCACCATCGACCCTGCTGGTTCACAGTAAAGGAGAGTTGCACGGGGCCGGGTGCGCTAGTAGCTGTTCCTACGAGCGGCTCGCTCCCTTGGGCGCCCTCAATTTGGTCTACGAAATATTCGATTCGTGTGATCGCCCCATTGTCAGAGCAATAACAGTGCAACTCCCTATCAAGCTTTCCCGGATTATGTGGCACTACAACAAACCCCGTCGGCGGAGACTTGTCGATTACGAGCGAGCTAGTCTCGACGCCCACGTTTCGCGCTCGGTCCTCAGCTCTTAATTTCACCGTATAGAGTGCCTCCTGAAAGGAGCTTTTTGGAAGCGTGACGGAGATATTGAGAGGATTGCCTTTCCCCTTAAGTGTCTTCATCCGACCCTTAGGATCGACTAACGAGAGGGAGAGTTGAGCTACTCCGGATGAGTCGCTCGCGCTTGCCTCGAGCGTTACCACGTGTCGAGTTTGCTTAGCTGCCCACCGCATTTTCGGTTCCGTGCGATCAGCAGGCGACCCTACGTTAACCGCAGCGAATGCATCCTGCACTGTCTTGTGTTCAGGACTTTCCTTTCCCCAGCGTGAAGCAGCTGCACTCAGACAACCCGCGCGGAAATCAGAGAACGTTGGATCGCCCGCGACCCAGTCGAGAAGTACAGCCACCCAAAGCTCTAGGGCACGCTGTAAGCCCATGCCGGGAAAACCGTCAGGCACAAAACGCGTTGCTCTGCTGTTGTCTGCCCCTATCGCGTGGTCGTAGCGACTTGCGCCCCTTGTCAAGAAATAAAAAGCACGCCGCATCGGCCCAGCGCTGAGATAAGGGTCCTTCTCGTTGTCTATTGTTGTCGTCCAAAAATCATAGCTTCGGCCGTCTAGACTGGGAAGATGAAAATATCGGGTGAAAGCAGGCCCATATGCGTCGCCGAATAACCAGTTGCCGATGTCTTCGATTTTTGCGCCGATGCCAAGCATCTTACCTTTTCGCCAGTCCCAGAATGTTTTTGTGGCTATACCGATTATGTCGGCAGTGGCTTCGGAGATGCCTCCGGTCTCGCCGAAGTTCAATTGTCCAGGCGACCCCCCGGCCGCCGCCGTGTTGAACAGGAATACGTGGCCAAGCTCATGCCCTACAAGCTCAAGGTCGGTATGAATCAACCCGTTCGGCGCAGAGCTGCCGAAAACGATGATATCGTCAAAAGCCACACTGTTCGACACGATTCGATCGATGGGATTAACTCCACTTATTTGGTGAATATTAACAATGGCGATAGTGCGTTCTCCTCCATGCGGGCCCAGCGCGGCTGGTCCATCTAAAGAGAATACCTCCTTGAACAGATTCCATGTAGCTTGGACGCCAAAATGGACCTCCGCTGCGGACGTCTGTGCCGTTGGAGAACTAAAGTCCGTATCTCCTTGGACAAATTTCGTGCCATTTCCCCAAACATTATCGGTGTCTACAAATGAACGAAGTACAGACGTGTCTATCCTACCCTGGATTAATTCAAGGCTCCCAGTTGGGCTGTACATAGTTTCGTTAAATCGCGACGTCTCTTCATTGCCTCGAGTCAAATCCCGCAGCGTGTAAGGCCCTTGCGCGCCAGATTTGGAAGTAGTATTAAGGACGACGGGGCCACTGTAGATAGTTAGGCCAAGCCCTTTAGCAGCCGCCTCGCGGACGCTGTCGAAACTATGAAAAATCTGTCCGGTCTGCGCGTCAACTCGGTAGACCCATTTATGAAGGCCATCTACTGCGCTAGTAGGAGTTATGGCCATTTCATACAAAAGAGCGAAGCCTTCGCGATCCCGGGAGCGCGGGTAATAGACTAGTTGCGGTCGCGACACCCACGGCATTCGTGCTTTCGGCCCAAGGTGAGCCAAGGCCTTCGAAATCGCCTCGTCAGGTGACACTCTTGGTGTCTGGCGTTCAATGCTTAAGAGGGACTGGGTCGGGAGTGTTGGCGTTAACTCGCGACCCTTGGCATCTATGTGCGCAATGATCTGACCGGTGCGGATTGGGATGCCGTCCAGCTTCGGCTGTAAGCGCGTGTGCGTAACGCCGCGCTCGTCAGTGCGCCCACGAACGATCCCAACTGTGGTATCGCGAGGCAGTCTCAGTTCCTCGCGTCTTGAGAGGAGCCGCCGGAGGGATACCCGTCCGCGCTCGTCTTGGCGCGCCCGGAGGTCCTGCATTCGATCGGTGGCTACAGCCGGAGCGGGCCACAGGCCCACTGAAGATCCGACCAGGACGGCCACAAGCACGAGTCTGGTGCAAGGAGCAATCACCAATGCCTCCCTCGTCTTAAGTCATGCCAAACAGCTGCTAATATGGAACGATTGCTCTACTAAGCACTGACTGATTGCGAAAGACCTCAACTGGCTTGTTGTCAACATCGCAGTGGTGCACCTTCCGCACGATCTTGCTAACGGAAGCGGCTACTGGGCTGACAAACTGACAACTTGAGTGGCGGCACCCAGTCTACAGTCGCCACGCGGCAGCTAGGCGAAGATCAGCAACGAGCCGGTCGCGCAAGTCGAGACTTTGGTAAGCGTCATTCAACCTGATAACTGACGACGCGCATCAAGCGTCGTCGAATGCAGCTTCCGACAATTCGACGTTGCCGCCCCGACTTCGAGCAAAGTTCTGGTGGAAGGGTGAACCTGTCGGTGGGTCAGAAAACTGCGACAGGCTCCTTTGGGTGGTACTGCGAGTTCGGCCTGTAGAGAAGGAGTCGCTGACCTCGGCAGGGCAGCCTCCCGAAAGTCCAACGGCTGCAGTACCGCTCACAGCCGCCACTCAAGCCAGCGCCGATCGTCGGGTCGAGTGACTGCTCTCTACCAGTTAGCGTGAGTACGCGGTTAGCTGCCGGTGTCAGCAACCGCTGCATCGCCGACAGTCGTTCGGCCTAGTCGAACGACAGCAGATGGCCGATTGTTGCCGGTGGGCAGGTCAGTGCGCACGCGCTTATGAAGCTGCGACCGAGAGTCGGATCTGGCCCGTTCTCGACCTCGTGCACGGCGACGTCCTGCCGCCGATCGGCAGCGACGTGTACATACCCCACGGCCGCGACGACGACGAGCACCTGTGCGAGGTCGTCGGCTACTACGCCTGGCCGGACCTGCAGCGACGCGCCCACCTCCACCGCGTCTTCTTGCGGGTCGTCTACAAGGGCACCGACACCCAGAACGCCCGCCTGCTTGGCATGGACTCCATCCGCCGCGCGGATACGATACCGGCATGAACTCAGATCGACATTGTCTGCATCGGCTCACCGCCGCTACCGTTCTCGCCGCGTTGGCCCTCTGCGCGAATGCCACCGGCGACTGGAGGTTCTCGAACTCACCTGTTATGGGGGACGGCAACAGCACATGCTCGCAATGGCTTGACGCTCGCTCTAGCAAGGCGCTTGATTTGCAAAGTGAGATGCGCACATGGGTGCAAGGGTATCTTTCTGCACTGGCATCTCAGCGCATAAATGATGGGCTCAAGCAAGTGCCGATGCCAGATATCCAGACGCTAACTGAGATGATGCTGCTCCAGTGCAACTACAGGCCGGATGATCGGATCTCCGAGGCCGCATATGCGATGTGGAAGTATCTCGCTCGAGATAAATAGTCTCCACGCCCGAACCCCGAAAAGCCCGCCCCGCGCGGGCTTTTTCATTCCCGCAAACCAGCCCGCCGAGCGCGGGCTTTTTCACGCCCGGAGAAACCATGCACCAAGACACGAGCTCGTCCCGAATCCTGATCGGCGCCCGCCGCATCAGTGCTGAACAACTCATAGCGCTCGCCGCCGCCGCCGGACTTGGCTCCCTCCAATTCGAGGGGGGCGCCTCGGGCGGCTTCCTCGGCACCGCGCTGCGCCGCGGCCGCCGGCACAACGGCATCGTCATCGACACCACGGCGCGCCAGATCAAGGACCCGGAGATCGCGGCCTGGAACAAGGCCGTCGACGCCAAGAGAGCCGAGCGCCAGCGCGCCAAAGGCAGGCGCTGATGGACCCGCGCGACCACCTCGACACACACGCCTGGCACCCGGCGCCGCGCGGCACCGACGTGCGAATCGTGCTCACCGCCGGCGCCAGCCTTGCCCTCGCGCTGCTCGGCGCGATCGCCCGCCTCATCTGAACTCACATCGGAGATCCACCATGAACCTGCGCGACATTTTCTCGAAGAAGAACAAGGCGATCAAAGACGCCCAGAAGCTGCTCAAGGCCGCGGAGCTCAGCGTGCAGAAGGCGCGCCAGGAGCGCGACTGGGCCGAGTCGATGGAGATCTACCACCAGCTGCGCGTCGAGTCGTTGCGCGAGTACATCGCCCGTCTGGAGCTGCTGGCCACCCCGACAACGCCGGCGACACCGGCCGCGCCCAAGATCACGGTCTCGACCGGCCTCAAGTTGGGCGCGGACATCAAGGACGTGGTCGGCGCCGTGAACCGCTCGGCGCCCCGCGCCAAGGCCGACAAGACCTCGCGCCGCCTGCCCACCGGCGGCCTGGTGGAGGCCTGACATGGGCTGGTCCTATTCCTGCGACGTCAACTACACGTTGAAGGATCAGCTGGCCGACTTTCGCACGCCCGGCAAGCACTACTCGGCTCACTATCGGCTGGTGCGCAGCGCGTGCGTCGGCAACCACCACTGGGCGCTGCTCGAGGACACACGAAACGGCCACCACACCATCACCCTGGACCTGATGCAGGGACCAAGCAAGAAGCACGGCATGGGGGCCGGCTACAAGGGCATGAGCGAGGACTGGGGCCCGTGCTACTACGACTGCCCGCTCACGATCCTGGATAACGCCAGGGCGCCCGAGACCCTGGAGGCCTACCTGTGGCGGCAGACGGTGCGCGCCCACCACGCGACCAAGAAGGCCAAGAAGAAGGCACTGGTCAAGGGCGCGCTGGCCGTGTACGGCGGCCACACCTACCGACTCGACTGCCCGTCGACCACCAAGCGCGGAGCCTGGCACGTCGACCGGATGCACGACGGCCTGCCGGTCGCCGCGTACCGCATGAGCGCCCGGCAGCTGTCCGACGCCCGCATCGTCACCGAGGCCGCGCAATGAAGCCCGGTTGGAGATTCCGCTCCGGCTGGCGCGGCGTGCTGGTTCTGCAGCGCTACGTCGAGTGGCGCGCTCACGACGCTTACGACTCCTGGGACGCCGCCGCGTGGCGCGACGCGACCACGGAGGACCTCACCGATTTCTTCAAGGAGAACGCCCATGAGCAACTTCCAACGGCTTGACGCCGTGCCGCCCTTCGTCAAGATCACCGCCGAGGGCGTCGACGACGCAACGCGCGAACTGCTGAAGTGGTCGGCCGAGTTCGACCCGCCGTCGATCG
Organism: Variovorax paradoxus; assembly: GCF_018614915.1. Taxonomy (GTDB): domain Bacteria; phylum Pseudomonadota; class Gammaproteobacteria; order Burkholderiales; family Burkholderiaceae_C; genus Variovorax; species Variovorax paradoxus_K. Next base: position 10,538 of record NZ_JAGGNU010000056.1, read on the forward strand.
GCAGCGACATCACACTGCGCATCAACCAGATCGGCCGCGCCAAGGTCACCGGTTATGCCTCGATCGATGGCTGGCTGGGCGTGATGTGCGTGCCCTACAACCCGCCGGACTGGTGGGTCAAGCAGAACGGCCCGCCGAGCGTCAAGAACGACTCGCTGGCGTTCGGCGCGGAGATCTCTCTGTGAATCGCGCTGACGCCCTCCCCTACGTCGGCCACTGTGTCGACGACACGCTCAACCACACAGAGGGCTGCCGCAGCCACGACATCCCCGACAACGCCAGGCTCGTGGGCTGGCAGTGCGGCTTCGAGCCGATGTTCGTGGCCGTCTGGTCGTACCTGGACATCCGCCTGGAGGACGAGGAGGCTATCGACATAGCCATCGACCTGCTCGACGAGATCGGCTGGTTCAACGGCGAGCCGCCGCGCGAGCCCGACCACGTCATCTGAAGGAGCCCGACATGATCATGTCCGACGCCGTGGCAGTCACGTTCCGTGGCGAGCCGGCGACCCTGCGCGTCATGCGCAACGACGGCTACTGCTGGGGACGCATCGTCGCCTACGACAAGCAGCAGTTCGATGTGAGCGTCCCCGACGACGAGGACGTCTACGACGACTGCGACGAGCATGCGCTCGAGCGCTTCGAGGAGTGCATGCACGACGAGATCCTGGTCTCGCCCGCTGTGGCCTGGCTGTGAGCGTCGCTCGATTCGTGGCGCGCCTGAAACGCGTCACCGACCCCGTCGAGGCCCTGGAGCTCATCGTCGACAACGAGGGCTACCTGGGCTACGACCCCTACTTCCCCGACCTCCGCAAAGCACTGCTTGACATGGCTTCGCGCGTGGCGGCCAACCAGAGGAAGAAGAGATGAACATCCCCACCCACGTCATCGACTCCGACAAGCTCGACCTCTACGAGATCGACGGTCACACCTACACCGGCCAGCAGATGAGCGACGCGATCCGCGTCTGCTACGAGATGGCCCTCAGCTATGCGATGGGCTCCCCCGACAACGGCGGCGACCAGCACATCGAGTGGGAGTGGCTCGACAGCACCGCCGAGCGGGCCGACCTGGTCATGGCTGACCGCATGGACGAGGTAGTCCAGGAGGCCCGCGGCAACAACGACTACGTCCCCGACGACACCGACACCGACACCGAAACCGAAGCCGAGGAAGACTGACATGGCCCGCACCCCGAAACGCAAGACCAACACCGAGTTCGTCACCGACGCGATGGAGTTCAGCCGCCGCGGCGCGCTGATCCAGGCCTTCGTGATGGAGGCCATCCTCCGCTACGCCAAGCGCGTCGCCGCCGGCAAGCCCGAGGACTTCGACAACCCGATGATCAGCGGCGAAGCCTGGCACGACTGCGGCGTCGAGCTGGTGGAGAAGTTCAAGGTGCAGGGGTATCTCTGATGGGCTGGGGCACCCGAAAGCCCACGCCCCTCACCCCCGACAACGTCGCCGTCTTCGCTGCCCTCGAGGCATCGGACGCCGCCCTCCCATGGGGCCAGCGGTACACGGCAGAGATCCAGATGACGAAGGGCCTGCTGTGCTCAGCAGACGCCGTCACTCGAAGCATCGGGGCCAACGCCCTTGAACGACTGCGCTCGAAGCTCGAGCGCTGACCCACCCAACATCAACACCCAAGCGCCCGGGACCGCCCGGGCGATAGGAGAACTCATGCGCAGAGTCATCACCAAGACCTTCAGTGACCGGGAGCAGAAGGTCGAAGACGCGCTCGTCGAGATGGGCGTCACCTACGACGTCGCCTACCTGGGCGAGCGCGAAGATAGCGAAAAGTGGAAGCACGACGACTGGATGTTCCAGTTCGTGCGCAACGACGGCGCTTTCCGTCAGCCCGTCGCTGCGATGCGCCAGAGCTACCGCACCGGCACCGGCCACCGCAAGCCACCGCCCGGCGCGCTATCGCCGCGCCCGCCGTACAGACCCGGGACCCTTGCCCACGAGGACTGGCTGAACACCTTCTGCGCTGTCAAGCCGCCGGCCGCCGGCGTGCTAGGCAGCCTGTTCGTAGACGCGAGCGGCGCCGAGTCGACGTTCGAGGACTGGTGCGGCGATTTCGGCTACGACAGCGACTCGATCAAGGCGCTGAACATCTACCGTGCCTGCCAGCAGATCGTGCTGGACCTGCGCAAGTTCTTCGCTCGCGGACAGGTCGAGCAGCTCGAGCAGCTGCTGGAGGGCTACTGATGTTCCACGAACGCGACGCCCTCACCTGCACGGTGCTGCCCAACGGGGACCTCGAGGTCAGCCTTGCCGACGCCGAGTCGCGCGAGTGGCTGGTCGACGGCCTGACCAAGAGCACCAGCGAAGACCTTCTGATGGACGGCACCGAGCAGTACTGGACCAACGGCAGCTTCGCACCGTTCAACGCCGGGTGGGGGAACCCGTTCGTAGGGCTCAGCTCGGCGCCCTGCATCGCCGAGGACATCGACTTCGATGAGGACGGCACCCGCGAGATCGTGGGCCGCTTCTGGGCCTACCTCGACTACCAAGTGCGCGACTTCGCCGACGACCTGCTCGAGCACGGCCGCACCGTCTTCACCCTCGTGGAGTGACCATGAACCAAGAGACCACTGTCTACCTGACCAAGACCGGACTCGAGGTGCCGTGCACCCGCCGCGGCCGGCTCAGCTATCGCTGGACCACCGGCTACTTCGTTCGCAAAGACGGCGGGAACACCGAGTACCCGCCCCTTCGCCGCGCCGAAGCATTCAACCGAGCCTACGAGCTAGGCGCCACGCGCGTCGTCGTCGTGAGCAACCTGAGGGACTGATATGCACTACTTCGACCCCAACGGCGACAGCGTCTCGGTCTTCGACGTGTGCGAGGCGTATCAGCTGCTCGAGGCTTACTACAACGTCGACGGCTGGGTGCGCGAGCGCCCATCCAATCAGCGGCGCATGGAGTCGATCGGCTGCCAGCTTGCCCGAATCGGCTACAGCTCCGGCCACCGCACGGTCGACCTCTGGCTCGACGCCGATGAGGCCAAGGCCGACGCGCAGTTCTGCAGCGACGACGAGAACGTGCGCTTCGTCTACTTCAAGAAGGTGCTCGAGTGGCGCCTGCCGATCGAGGACGAAGACCGCGCCGTGATCGATCGGATCTTCACGATCGACGCGATCGAGCGCCGGAACCCCGACTATTTCCCGGTGCGCCCCTGGCGCGCCGCCCTGCGCCCCGACCACGAGTGGTGGGCCGCCGACATGCCGGCCTGGATGGTCGTCCGCCCGTGGGCCGACGCCTCGCAGGCAACCAGCGAGATCCACACCACCGACGAGGGCCAACCCACCTACTTCCACAGCTACGAAGCCGCGACCCAGAAGGCAAAAAGCCTCACAGAGGAACTGCATGCAAGCACTCAAGGATCCGGCGCGCAAAGCGCCCATCGCCCCGGCAGCTAAGCCGGAAACCTTCACGTACCACTTCACCCGCGTCAGCGGGAATCAGAAGACCGGCCCGATGCCCGTCACCACGACGAGCTCCAATTCGTGCCCTCCGACCTGCAGCTTCAAGAAGAACGGTTGCTACGCCGAGCACGGCCCGCTTGCCATCCACTGGCGACAGATCGACTCGGGCAAGCGCGGCGACTCGTTCGAAGAGCTGATCGAAGAGGTGAAGACCATCCGGCGCAACGCACTGTGGCGCCACAACCAGGCAGGAGACCTGACCCCAACAACGCCGGGGACGATCGACGGCCAGCTGCTCACACGGCTTGCCATCGCGAACAAGGGCAAGCGCGGGTTCACCTACACGCACTACCTGCCGACGCCCCTCAACCGGGCTGCGATTCGCACCGCGAACCTGATGGGGTTCACGATCAATCTCAGCGCCGAGACGCTCGAGCAGGCCGACGAGTACGCGGAGATCGGCATCGCGCCGGTCGTCGTCGTGCTGCCGGCCGACGCCACGAAAGCGACGAAGACACCGGCCGGCCGGCACGTCATCGTCTGCCCCGCCACCACCGGCAACACCGACTGCCTGAACTGCGGCATCTGCCAGCAGCGCGAGCGCTCGGCCATCGTCGGATTCCCCGCTCACGGCAGCGGCCAGAAGAAGGCCCAGGCCGTGTTCTTCATGAAGAAGGAATGACCCCATGAAAACTGCACGCATCAGCTTCCTGGTCGAGGTTGGCGAGTTCGCCTACCCCGTCGACCAGGCCCTCGCGAGGGAGCAGGACTTCTCGCTTCGTCTCCAGCCTCTCGCCGGCTGCCAATTCATCGGCGAGCCGAAGGTCGAGCTCGACGAACACCTCCGCTGCTCGATGTCCCGCGACACCCTGAATGCGGCGATCAAGGGCATGCGCGAATACGGCGGGGGCTTCGCGAGCCGGCTTGCCGACCTCCTCGATGTGGCCGACAGCGGCAACACCGAGAAGCTGCTGGACACGTTCCACGACGTGATCTGGAACTACGTGCCGATGGGCGAGGTGGCGCGATGAGCGACATCAGCACCTGCTCCAAGTACATCGACGGCCGCGCCGTCGAGCGCCGCATCGACGAGCTCGAGGGCGAGATCCTCGACTACGAGGAAGAGGCCGTCGAAGCCGGCTGGACCTTCACCCAATCCTCGAGCGGTATCTGGATCGCCAACGGGCCGGAGGTCGAGGGCACGCCCGGCAGCCAGTACACGGACGAGGACCGGAATGTGGTCGTGCTGGATGCCGCCTACGAAGCCGGCGCCAGATTCGCGCACCTCGTCGACGTCGAGGAGCTCGACGACCTGCGGCAGCTGCGCGAAGAGGCGCAGGGCTACGGCGGCTGGCCGAACTGCACGCTCGTCAACGAGGACAACTGGGTCGAGTATGCGCAGCAGACGGCCGATGACCTGGGCGGCGTGACCGACTCCTGGCCGCACCGGCACATCGACTGGGACGCGGCGGCCGACGAGCTGAAGCAGGACTACACCGAGGTCCGCTACGGCGGAAGCTCGTTCCTGATGCGGGCGTGATGGACGCCGTCATCGAGCGCCCGGCCCCCGCGGCGCGCCGCACCCCCGACAACGACTTCGACGAGGCCTTCCTGCGCCGCGTCGATCAAGCCACGCACGAACGCAAGCTGCGCGATCCGCTACGGCTTGACCAGGTGCACCGCGCCGCCAACGAAGAGCTGCGCCACAACCGAGGACTCCCATGACCATGCAGAAGATCGCAACGAAGGATTTCACGGCCGAACTTATCCTCGAAGGCAGCTGGGGTGAGCGCAGGCTCGGCAAGCACCCGTCGTCCATGGAGCTGTGGCAGGGCGAAGAAGCCGGCTACGCCTTCATCGAGTGGGACATCCCCGCGCTCGATCGAACCGAGGAGATCGGCATCTGGTTCGACCGCGACACCAAGGAGCTGACCGACTACGACGGCATCTTCTCGCTGCCCGTCGAAGCCATCGCGCTGCTCGAGGAGAACGGCATCAAGGTGGGGGAGGACTTCCACTGAAGCTCAACTTCAAGCCGCACTCGCAGTTCGGCGTCCGGCGCGAACCCCTCTTCACCTTCGACGAGGTCGCCGACCGGCTCAGATCAACGCCAGAGCGCCTGAAGGCGCTGCTGCGCCACCACCCTACGTTGAAGTCCGACCGCCAGGCTGGAAGCTCTGTGAGCGCCAGCCCGCGCCGCAAGCTCTACCGCATGTCAGCGGCCCGGGCCTGGTGGACTTCTCTTCCCCCACACCTGAAGGAAGTTCAATGAGAACGATCCGAGTGTCCGTCCGAGAAGACGTGATCGAGCGACAGACCATTGAGGTGGAAGTCGAAGACGACTTCGAGCTGGACGACACCGAGGCCCTGCAGGAGGCGCTCGAAGAGGTGTTCGTCACCGGCGCCTACCGCGTAGTCCCCAACACCAACGACGTCTCGGTTGAAGGGCGCGTCTTCTTCGACCCTGAGGAGATCACCGAATGAAGTTCTTTGTCCGCACCGACACCGATAAGCCGCGCTACTTCGGCACTCAGGGAGACGCCCACGAAGACGGCCGCAAGGAAGAGGAGGTCTGGCGCTCGTCCGTCCGCATCAAGGAAGTGGACCTGAAGGCCGACAAGGACGGCGTCCTGCGCCTGCTGCAGGAGGGCCCGGCGGGTGCCGACGACCTGCTCGGCGGCCGCGGCCGCACCTGGACCGTGACCGCTCGCGGAGGCCTCAAGGAGTTGGAAGAGTGAATTGCCCCATTTGCGGGAGTGATTCTCGGGTTCTGCAGACGCGCGATGGTGTACACCTCTCCAAGCTCCGGCGAAGAGAGTGCGTCGCTCGAGGCCACCGCTTCAACACGAACGAGGTCCACGAGACCTGGTTCCGGCACTGTCAAGCTCGGATGGCGCGCGCAGCGGAAGCCATGCGACGCCGCGTTGAAAGATGGGTTGTGCGAGACCGCATCGCCAACGACCCCCGCCCCAGTGCCGTCATAGCCGCAGAAATCGGTTATCACCGGGACTCTGTCAGGAACATCCAAAGGAATCACATCTGAGGGGAGCCATATGCCCAACACAACGAACGATGACGCCCGCGAGCTTATCGGGCACGCCCTGAGCGAAGTGCTGACCGGGGACCCGCGCGAAGCGATTGACTGGCTCGATTCGCGCGAGATCGACAGGCTTGCCTGCGCCGCCGTCGAGTCCATTGCGCACGAGCTCGAAGACGCGCGCATGTTCCGCCACATTGCTGCGAATGCAACCATCAAGTGGGACGAACACTACCAAAACGCAACCGTCTGCTTTCCCGTCAAAGCCGACTTCTTCGACACGGTCGAGGACGCGGTTCGCAAGGCCCTGGGTGAGACGCCCGAAGGAGATGAACCTTGAACATTCAAGACAACACATCGCACGAGCGCAAGATCTCGTGCACGGTCGGTGAGAAGGCGATGCTGCGCCTGGTGGTCGAGAAGGTTGCCAGAGAGGCCGGCTTCGACATCAACGCTGAGAAGGGCGCGCACGTCCGCGCCTACATCAGCGAGAGCGGACGCGGCGGCACCGGCAGCATCGAGCGCAACGTCCGCGTCGAGCTGACCCAAGACCTCCTGCCCGACGCAGGGCCGTCCACCATCCAACTCAACTGATGGGCAGCGAAGACCGGCGCCTGCGCCGCGAGTTCGACGTGCACGTCGACACCATCATGGACTACAGCTCGAAGAAAGCAGCGTTCGCTGCCGATCCGGACTGGAAGAGCAAGGCCTATGGCCGCTGGCGCGCCGAGCGCGAAGAGCGCTTCGCCGCGGCCGAGCCGCCGGCGCCCGAGCCGATCAGCGGCTTCGCACTCGAGTGCGAGATGCGCTCGATCATCGAGTTCTGCGAGGGCTTCCTCGAAGGCTTCGAGGACGACGACAACCAGGTGGGCGTCGTCGAGATGCTCCAGCGCATCCGCGCACTGCCGCCGGCCTGAGCCGGCACCCCGACAACGACAACCCCGCCGGGCGCGCTAAGGACGCGCCGGCTCAACCCTGCTTGACTGAGAGACAAAGATCTCTACTGCGCGGACCTCTTGCGCAATCGGCGACCGCGGCCGAGACAAGAAGAGGTGGATGCCTTGAGCTGACACAGAGCAGCGCAGCGCGATTTTGCGCTAGGGAGCACCCCACACATTCAGCGGACCAATTTTGAACAACGCCAACGCACTCATCCGTGCTGAATTTCGTCAAGGCACCTGGACCATTGCGAACCCAGGCTCGAACCCTATCAGCGTCGACCAGCTCCTCATGGACGTCGAAAGCTCGGGTGACGGATTCGCCGTCGGTACGGTACTCGCCGTCCACGGTCTCTCGCAAGAAATCGCCGCCGACCTCTCGCCGCGCATGCTGCGCGCCCTGGGTGTCGGCTTCCCCATCCGTATCGCCAACACGCCCCGCGGCTGCACCCGTGTGCGCTGCGTCGCCGGCAAGAGCCGCCCTGTGCGCGCCTGAGGAGGACACCAGAACAATGTTCGATTCCGACAACACCTACGCTTTCCTGCAACGCCTCGGCGCGACGAAGAGCAAGAACGAAAAGCTCGCGATCCTCAAGGACGCCAGCGAGCTCGATCGCGACCTGATGCACCGCGCGATGAATCCGTTCATCACGTACGGCGTGGCAAAGGTCGACGTCCCTGCACCGGGCGTGAACGCCCTAGCCTACGGACACATCGCGATGCTCGAGCGACTTGCCTCGCGCCAGCTGTCGGGCAACGCCGCCAAGCTGGCCATCGCGAACGCCATGGGCTCACTGACGGCCGCCAGCCAGGAGGTGCTCAAGCGCATCCTCACGAAGGACCTGAAGTGCGGCACCGGCACGACGCTGATCAACGAGATCTGGCCTGGCCTGATCCCGAAGTTTGCCGTGCAGCTGAGCGAGGTCTACGACCCGAAGCGCGTGACGCAGTGGCCGGTCGGCTTCCAGCGCAAGCTCGACGGCATGCGCGCCATCGCGGTCATCAACCCCGACAAGGGCGAGGTCAACATGGTGAGCCGCGAGGGGCGCCCGCTGCCGGCGCTTGACCCCATCGCGGCCGAGCTGAAGAAGCTCATGAACATCTTCGTGAACTGGGCCGACCGGCCGATCTGCCTGGACGGCGAGGCCACCAGCGGCTCGTTCAACGACACCGTCAGCCAGGTGCGTCGAAAGTCGAAGACGGCTGACGACGCCGTGTTCAACATCTTCGACGTGTTCGGTCCGGACGGCTCGAAGCTGCCACTCGAGCATCGCATCACGTTGGTCGAGTCCATCGTGTCCGCCTACAGCAGTCCGATGATCGGCCGCGTGCCGATGAAGCTCTGCTACTCCGACGACGAGGTGCAGGCAGCCGTCAATGCGGAGTGGGACGCCGGCGAAGAAGGCGGCATGGTCAAGCGCCTCGACGCGCCCTACGAGCTCAAGCGCGGCTACAACTGGATGAAGGTCAAGGGCTACGACTCGGCCGAGTTCGAAGTGCTTGACGTGTTCGAGGGCACCGGCAAATACGAGGGAACGGCCGGCGGATACATCGTCAGGCTCGAGAACGGCGAGACCTGCCGCGTCGCCGGCATCACCGAAAAGGACCGCGCCTGGCTGTGGGCCAACCGCGAAGAGGTGAAGGGCCACTGGCTGGAGGTCGGATTCCACGAGCGAACCCCCTCGGGCTCGCTCCGCCATCCCCGCGCTGTGAAGTTGCGGGGCCCCATCACCGAAGACAAGGAATAATCCTGCACACAACCACTGCAACGCCCCAACCCACCATGCGCTACTCGCCCCGTCCCATTGAAGACTATGGGCGGGTCATCCGCGGCAAGTTCATCGGCCCGCGCACGTCGCTCCTGATCAAGGAGGACGCCGAGCGTTGGAACCTCGCGTTCCTCTCGTTCGACTATGACGCGCGCCCGGTGCCTCAGAACCCGCAGTTCACGTCTCTTGTCGTGAAGACTGTGGCCACGCGGCTGGACACCGGCGCAATCGACTACAACGCGCGCGGCCCCCTGATCGTCCGAAGCCTGCTCAAGCTGCCTGCACCTCAGTTCGTGAAGGTGATCGAGTTCCACTCGATCCTGACGCAGCTGCCGCTGTACCGGGCGCTTGGCAACAGCTGGCTGACGACCATCAAGGAACGCAGCTACCTGTGCGCCACGGCCGGGAGCGACGTCGAAGACGACGTCGAATCCCTCGCGATGGCCCAGCAGGTGCTCGCCGCGATCATCGCCAAACCCTAGCGGTGACCGCGGTCGCCAACCCCTTCGAGGCGCTGACCAGGCTCCTCGAAGCGGCCATCCATGGCCAGGAGATTCCTGGCCCGTCTCCACCTGCTCTCAAAGAAAACACCATGACGCCATACGAAGCGGTCAGGGAGCGATTCAACTTCCCTTTCGAACTCCGCCCCTATCAAATCGAGGAGGTCAACCGACTCTCAGAAGGAAACATCGGAATCTTCCACTACACCGGCTCGGCCGGTGACCAGGGTGATGGCCTGAACACGGGCCACTACGACGAGCCGGGCACCGGCAAGACGGCGATCTCCACCCACCAGATGCTCTACCAGTTCGAGTATCACGGTGTCGTGCACTACATCGTGCTGATGCCGCCGATTCTGATCCCGCAGTGGGCGCGCTGGCTGCGCAGCATCACCTACAAGGCGACGGCCAAACGCCTGACCGTCACCGAGTGGGTGGGCACGCCGGCGCAACGCAAGAAGCTCGACACGACCAGCCAGTTCTTCCTGATGTCCTACCAGATGTTCAAGAACGACTGGGAGCGGCTGTGGGAGATCTGCGAGGGCAAGCTCGTGGGCGTGAACGGTGACGAGGGCCACGCGGTCAAAAACGTGGAGTCGGCCAACCACAAGGCCTTCCATCAGTTCGTGGGCACGGAGCGGCCGCGCATGGTGCTGACCGGCACACCACTGACGAAACCCGGCGACGCCTTCGGGCTGTGCCGGCTTGTCGCGCCGGGCCGGTATAAAAACCAGCGGCACTTCGATCGCATTCACGTCGCCGAGCGGGACGACTACGACAAGGTAACCGAGTGGGCCAACCTCGACGTCCTGGCGGAGAGCATGCGGATCAACTCGAGTCGGATCCTCCGGCGCGAGGTGCAAAGCCAGCTCCCTCCCGTGCAGTTCACGCCGAGGGTCTACGACCTTGATCCGGCGCATCGCAGGCTCTATGAGAGGCTGTCGGTCGAGAAGCTGCTGGAGTACGACGACGGGCGCGAGATCAACGCGCTCAACGAGTCGGCCCTGTACGCGCAGCTGCAGCAGATGGTGATCAACTGGGCCTACTTCGAGGACGACCCGGGCAAGCGACCCGCGATCCTGGACGTCATCGACCAGGTCATGGACGAGATCGGCGAGGGCAAGAAGTTGGCGATCGCGGCGCACTTCGTGCGTTCGAACCAGACGCTGCTCGGTGCGCTGCAGCAATACGGCGCAGTTGCCGTCTACGGTGAGGTCTCAGCCAAGCAGAAGCAGGCTGCGATCTCACGATTCATCGACGACCCGGCGTGCCGGATCATTCAGTTGCAGCCCTCCTCCGCCGGCTTTGGTGTGGACGGGCTGCAGCATGTGTGCTCCGATATGCTTATCGTCGAGGCGCCGACAACGGCGCCCCCGTTCTGGCAGGTGGTCGCGCGGCTTGACCGCGACGGCCAGAAAGAACCCGTCAACTGCCGGATTGCAATTGCGAACAAAACCGTCCAGGTGCGGATGTTCAAGAACCTGCTGGCCAACGATTCGCAGATCAACTCTGTGCAGCGTGGGTTCCAGGACTTGAAGGACGCCGTGCTGGGCGACGAAGAGGACGACGCCCCGCTGCAGATCCAGTACGCCAGGCCGGAAACGGCTGAAGCGGCCTGACGCGCGGGGTTCGTCCATCAGGGTCTAGCGAGTGGGATTTGCGGAGTCAGTAATTGGCCCCTAGAATCCGCAGCCTTCGGTGCACAGACACCGAGCGACCTCGCGCAACAAATGAGCGCGGAGAGGCCCAAGGCCCTCCGCCGCTCAGCCCGATAAAAAGAAAAACAAGTGGGCGTCAATGAGTTTTCTCTGGTATCAGAAAACAGGCGGTGAAGACGCCTGGGTGGAAGGCCTTGCCGAACACCGACAAAAGATCATCGCCGAGCTCCACCCCGCTTTCGTGACGGTGCTCGACGCACACTCTGCCCCCGACGCAACGTGGGGCAGAGAGGAATATTCGAAGATGAAGTACAGCGGCCCGCTGTATTTCGACTGGGATGCCGAGGACGTCAAGGAGACGATCCCCCAGTTCCAACTGTTCCTGGCCAAGTTCCAGGACGAACAGGGCGTGGACCTCAAGCAGCTGCGCCTGTACGCCACCGGCGGCCGCGGCTTCCACTGCGAGGTCCCCGAGGACGTGTTCATGCCCAAGGTGCCGCGCACCGGGGTGCAGAGCCTGCCCTACATCTACAAGGAGATGGCGCTCGAGCTGGTCGTCGACACGCTCGACTTGCGCGTCTACACCGGTCGGAAGGGCCGCATGTGGCGTACGCCGAACATCGTCCGCAGCAACGGCCTGTACAAGGTGCCGATCACGCTGGAAGAGGCGTTGAAGATGACGCCGGAGATGTACGCCGAGATCTGCAGCACACCGCGCGCGGAGCCGGAGCGTGCCGCCCCGACAACGGCGATGGGCCTGACGGCCCTGTTCGTGAAGAGCCAGCACAAGATCAACGAAGCGGTCAAGCGCCAGGCCAAGGCCGGCGCGGACACCGCGCTCCTGGCCAAGTTCAAGGGCGAGTTCCCGGCCACGATGCAGCGCCTGATGACGGGCGAAGGCATCATGCCCGGCACCGGCTTCCAGAAGATCTCGATGCAGCTTGCGATCGCGGCCAACGCGCTGGGCAAGACGGCAGACGAGCTGGTCGAGGCGGCCGAGGGCCTGTGCAAGAACCACGCGAGCGACTCGAGCCGCTACAACAGCCCGCGCAAGCGCAAGGAAGAGCTGCGCCGGATGTGGGACTACACGCACGACAACCCGTGCTACTCGTTCTCCGCCGGCGGCATCCGCTCTCTGCTCGAGCCGGGCGCGCCGTCCGGTGACCTGGACGTCGTCGACCGCTCGCTCGAGGGCCACGTCCCGATGGACGACGAGGAGACGCTGACCGAGGAGCAGCAGGCCGAGATCGAGCTTGCCAACCGCGGCCAGATGGCCAACGTGATGATTCACCGCCAGGGCATCTTCCTGCGCGGCAGCGAGGGCCTGAAGCCCTTGAGCCACATCGCGCTGACGAAGCCAACCCGCCTGCTGTCGGCTGACGACCGCATGCACATCGGATTCGAGTGCGACGTGCTCGCCGGCGGGGTCAAGCATTCGACCTCGTACATCTCGCTGGAGACCTTCAAGTCCCGCGCAAAGATGCACGAGACGTTTTCCGCCTATGGGGGCACCTTCATGGGCAACGACATTCAAGCAGGAGCAATCTTGACCGCACTCGACAGTGCCGCGAAGAAGGCCAATCGCGAGGTCTTCGTGGTGCACCGCGAGGGCCTGGACCTCGTTCAGAACCCCAACGTCACCGACCGCATTCAGCGCGACGTGATCTGGGCATCGCCGGACGGCGTCCTTTCCCACAACCCGGAAGTGAACTACCGCTTTCGCGCGCGGCTCTCCAACGAGCCGGTGTACCGCAGCGATGTGCCTGCATGCCAGCCGATCGAGGACACGCCGGACACGCGCGCCTGGCTGCACCACCTCTTCCAGATCAACGAGCCGCTGGTCGTCGCACAGATGGTCGGCTGGTTCGTCTCAACCCTGCACAAGCAGTTCTACCAGGAGGCCACCAATCAGTTTCCATTGCTCCACCCCAACGGAAGTGCAGGCTCGGGCAAGACGCAGACGACGGCGCTCTTCGCGCGGCTCTGGCACAACGCCACCAAGCCTCTGCAGTACGGCTGCGGCGCGTCGCTGACGCCCTTCATGCTCAAGTCGGCCTGCCAGGGCAGCGCATCCGTGCCGCTGATCCTGGACGAGTACAAGCCGAGCGAGCTGGGCCCGGTCCGCACCGACCTGCTGCTGCAGACGTTCCGCCTCTCCTACAACCAGGCGCGCGGCGCGACGGGCGGAATCTCGCGAGGTGGCGCTGCGAGCAGCTTCCGCGACGTCACCAACTTCGACTACAGCGCGCCGATCGTCTTCATGGCGGAGTCGCAGGAGACGCAGACGGCGATCGTGCAGCGCTCGCTGCCGGTCAGCTTCACCCAACGCGGAAAGGACTCCCACTCCGAACACTTCTACGCGGCGCAGGCTGGCGTCGACAACCTCCCCCGGCTTGGCGCCGCGCTGCTGCGTGCGGGCATGGTGGAGACGGTGGATACCCGCAAGGAGGCGCTCGCGCCGCTGGTCAAGGACCTGCGCGCATCGCTTGACCACTACGTGCACGACCGCCAGGTCTACAACCTGGCCGTCGTTCTCGCCGGCCTGAACTTCCTCGACGACGTGCTGCAGATCATCTTCGGTGACGAGATGCGTGCTGACATTGACCGCCTGCGCCAGGCGGTCTACACCAACAAGCAGGAGATCGCAGTACAGGCGGTCAACGAAGCTGCCAAGGCGTTGAACGACATGTCGCTCATCAGCCGCACCGAGGCCCCCGACAGCGAGTTTGTGCTGCGCCAGGGGCACGAATACATCATCGGCGAGGGTTACATCGAGATCTTGATGCGCGAAGCGTTCGTCAAGTATTTCGCATGGAACAAGCGAAAGGGGTTCCCTTCCCTCTTCGCAAGCGCCGATGCATTCATCGTGGCGATGTCGAAGTTCGACGCCACGATCGACAAATTTTGCATCCACTCTCCGCTCCGGACGGGTGGGCAATCCAGGGTCTACCGATTCAGCCTTGAACGGCTGGCGGCAGAAGGCGTCGAGATGTTCCGCACTGGGCGGGATTGATCGACAGACAAGTGTGTAAATCGACTAGGACTAAAACCATGGCACTCAAGAAGCCGACATTCGAAGCAGAACCCACCTCCAACGCAGCCGCCGCCGACACCGGCGCCGACACCGCAGTGCTGGAGCGCGAGACGCCTTCGAACGAAACCGCTGCGGCACCCGCCGCGGCTCCCGCAGCTGCAGCTCCCGCTGCAGCACCGACCGCTCCGGCGATCGTGAAGACCGTGAACACCGCCGTCGGCGCTGTGAACGACGCGGCCGCCAAGGCCAAGGCCTTCCAGAAGGAGTTCTCGGAGATGAAGGGCGCAAGCGACTTCAGCTTCGGCAACTACCGCGTCTTCAAGGGCAACAACGGCTCGATCGTCGAATCCAACGGTGACCAGGACGACCTGGGCCGCTGGGTCCAAATGCGGATGATCTCCTGGGACGAGCACTTCGAGATCTCGCCCGGCGAGCAGTCGGCCTCCACCAAGGACTACGTCGCCTACTCGAAGGACGGCAAGGTCATCGACTCGGTCATCGGCGACGAGCAGAAGACCTGGGTCGGCAAGGCGGTCGCCGACTACGTCGCCTACCTGCAGGACGACAAGGATGGCGAGGGCTTCGCCTCCGCCAAGTGCCGTCGCTTCATCGACGTGGGTGGCGCGCTGCTGACCTGCGAGAACGGCGACGACGCGCCGCTCGGCACCGTGATCCAGATCACGCTGAGCGAGTCCTCGATCCCCAGCTTCACCCGCTACGAGCAGGAGCTGAAGGATCGCGCCCGTTGCGTAGCCATGGGCATTCCCGGCTTCACGCTGCCGGAAGATCCGTTCACCGTCTACTTCATCCGCGAGCTTGCCTCCAAGGGCAACAACAAGTGGACGAAGCTGAAGCTGTCGGGCTCGCTGCCGGCGAAGATCTGATCGAGCGATGCACATGAGAGAGGCCTTCGGGCCTTTCTCTTTCGCACGACCATGAGCTTCCCCGACAACGTCCGCTTCTTCGTAGCTGACACTGAAACCACCGGCGCCGGTCCCGAGGACAAGGTGTGCGAGTTGGGATGGATCGAGATCGACGAGAACATGAATGTGCTCTCCGAGACCCAGAGCCTGATCGACCCGCAGTACTTGATCTCGCCCAGCGCGTCAGGCATTCACGGCCTGACCAACTCCGACGTCGAGCACGCACCGACGATCGAGGAATTCTTCAGTGTCGATGACCAGAGCTGCCTGGGCAGCAAGATCACCGACCCGATCGTCCTCATCGGCCACCGCATCAGCTTCGACTATCGGTTCCTGTCGCCCTACATCAACGTGACGCAGGAGCTGTGCACGCTGCGCTGGGCGCGCAAGCTGTACCCGCACGCCGACGACCACAAGTTGTCGACGCTGATGTTCGCGCTGGGCCTGCCAAGGCCTGAGGGCGCGCACCGGGTGATGTCGGACATCTACTCCGCCTACTACCTCGCGAAGCACATCTGCGAGCGTACGGGGATGACGATCCGCCAACTTGCCGAAGCGAGCATCGCGCCGATGGAGGTCGCGATGATGCCGTTCGGCAAACACAAGGGGCAGCCGATGTCCCAAGTGCCAAAGTCGTATATCCGCTGGGCCATGGACAACATGAAAGACCTGGACGCCGACTTCGTGCATACTTTCCAACTCGCTCTCAATAAAAAGAAAAATAATGAGCAATCAACTGCAGGCGCAGG
Organism: Variovorax paradoxus; assembly: GCF_018614915.1. Classification (GTDB taxonomy): domain Bacteria; phylum Pseudomonadota; class Gammaproteobacteria; order Burkholderiales; family Burkholderiaceae_C; genus Variovorax; species Variovorax paradoxus_K. Next base: position 26,579 of record NZ_JAGGNU010000056.1, read on the forward strand.
AGCCTAGCTATCCCGCATTCGTCCGCAAGCTGTTCAACCGCAGCGGCGACCCCTCCAAAGACTTCTCTCACGCGATCCTCGGCGTCGCCACCGAGACGCACGAGTACCTTCGTGCCACCGATCGCGTCAACGCGATCGAAGAGCTCGGCGACAACGAGTTCTACGTCGAGGCCGCCACCCAGGTGATCGAAGACTTCCTCGGCAGCCCGCTGCCGATGAGCGACATCGAGTCCGAAGTCGAGTCCGACATGCGTCTGTTCCTCCGGCTCACCCCGCTGGGCCAGATCGAGATGCTGTCCCTCACGATCAACCAGCTGCTCGACCATGCCAAGCGCTGGATCGGCTACGAGCGCGCCCCGGCATCGCTGCCGGCCGTGTTCGTGCAGGTCCTGTTCGTGCAGCAGGCCAGCCGCGAAATCGGCATCGTCAGGCACGCCGACGCCACCAAGGCGCTCATCCGTTCCGTGAACATGGCCAAGCTGTTGAAGCGCTACCCCGGTGGCGACTTCGATCAGTTCCGAGCCTTGCAGCGTGACCTGGGTGCCGAGCGTGCGACTCTGGAATCTGCCGTCCTGGTCTGACCCCCAGAAGGCCCTCCAGACGCTGAACCGCGCCGCCTCCGAGGGCGGCGTCGCTTCAGCGGTGAAGGACCGCGCGCGGGAGCTGGGCAGCAAGACGCTTGACCGCGTCGAGCTGCCCGGCTTTCACCTGTTCGATGGTGCGTCGCCGATCGCGCCCTACACCTGGCTGCTACCTCAACCCAAGGGCGACGTTCAAGATCTGCTCAGCCTCTGGGAAAGCTACGTCAACCAGAACCTGGGTTCGCGATCGCTGGGGCAGTCGCCCCTGACACCCATCGAACGGGACACCTTCGTGCTCACCCGGACCGACTTCGGGCGGGTGTTCGGCGGGCCGCGCGCGCCCGGGGAGTGGGCCCAGCCCGCAGCGATGATGATCGCGATCGCGCAGCACCTCGAGGGGCAGGAGAACCTCGAGCTCGAGCTGTCGAGCGCACCGCGATACGAGCGCCGCAAGGTGCTCAAGCTGCGCATGCATGTGTCCGGATACCTGATGGAGGTGACCCCGAAGGGCGTCTACTCCAACATGAAGAGCAGCCGCATCGCGCCGCGCTTCCAGGCCTCCGACGCGAAGCTGGATGGCCTGTGCATCAGACCCCTGCGCACCGACCACCCGCTTGCCGTCGCGCTGGTGGAGAACGAGGAAGCGCCGCACGCCTGCCTGCAGGCCGCGAACGTCGTCCTGCGAGCCCTGCAGCTCGGCATGCTCGCCGAGTCGGACATCAAACTGTCGAGCGGGGCCAACCTGAAGGCCGCCCGTGAGGCATCGGTCCTGGAGGCCATCGGCCTGCTTGACCGCGAACGCAATCTGCGCCTGGTGTACGACAAGCTCGTGCCCGGTGTGGTGACCGCAGCCGAGTTCCGCCGGGACTTCGGCAACCCGTTCAGAGGCACCTCCACGCCGCGGTCTGAGACCGTGGACAAGTGGCGGGAGCAGCTGTTCGCCCTCGCAACGTGAGAAGAAGATGGACCAACAACAAAAAGAAAAAGTCGTCCAGGAGGCCCGAGAGAAGCAGACCGAGCTGCAGGACACGATCCGCGCCGTCAAGGGCGAGGCGTACCTGGACCAGATCGCAACGCTGGCCAGCATCATCCTGCTCGGCCGCGCCATCGCAACGCTCGGCTACGTCGAAGTCTCGAACCAACTCTGCCAGTCCGCACTGGCCAACGCCTTCTCCGCCTTCGGCGTCAAAGGTGAGGAGCTGTCGATGGGCATGGCTAAGGACGCAATCGCCCTGGCTGACGTCAGCACGGTGCGCTGATGCAGTCCAAGCGCGGCTCCCTCTTAGAGACGCTGTTCGGCACTGCGTCCGGATTCGTCATCTCGCTGCTCGTTTGGGAGTTCGTGGTCAAGCCTCTCTGGAAGCTGGACACGAGCTTCGTCGAGAACCTGAGCATCACGATGCTCTTCACTGTCGTCAGCGTGGCTCGCAGCTACGTGGTGCGGCGCTTCTTCAATTGGCTCAATAACAAGAACAACAACAGCCATGTCACCACTCGTAGGAATCACAGGTAAGGCCCAGGCGGGCAAAGACACTCTGGGCGCGGAATTCGTGCGGGCTGGCTTCCGCCGGATCTCGTTCGCGGATCCGCTGAAGGAGGCCGTGTCGGTCATCGCCGGCGAGCCGCTCGAGCTGTTCCACAGCATCGAGGGCAAAGAGGGCTTCTCGCCGATGCTCAACTGCACGCGGCGCCATGCGCTGCAGGCGGTCGGCAAGGGCGTGCGGGACGTGCTTGACCAGGACATCTGGGTGCGCCGCGCGCTCGACGCCTGGGACCGGATGGGCCGCCCGCCGGCGGTCATCACCGACGTGCGCTACAGCAACGAGGCGGAGTTGATCCGCCAGTTCGGCGGCACGGTCGTCCACATCTGGCGCCCCGGCAACGTCGGGCTCGCCGGCGCCGCGGCCGCCCATGAATCGGAAGCCGGCATTCGCGACGAGCTGATCGATGAGCAGGTCTGCAACAACGGTTCGATCTCCGAGCTGAACGCAGAGGCGCGCAAGATCATCGCCCGCTTCCCGACCCAGGGGCATCTCAACCTCAACACACAGGTGCGAGGTCTCTGATGGCGAACGAGGCTGACAACCTCGACCGGGCCGCGGATCTGACGCGCGCCCGGGCCGAGGCCCAAATCGCAGCCGTGCGCCTCCAGGCGGCGCCCGAGCAGGTCCAGAACCCCGATGGCACCTGGCCGGTCACCGAGTGCGTCGTGTGCGACGCGGATCTCGGCAAGCGGGCGGAGCTCGGGAAGATCCGCTGCGTCCGCTGCCAGGAGCGCAGAGAGCGCGGAGGCGCGCAATGGCCAAGGTGAACCCCAACTCCAAGGCCTCGAAGATCCGCCGCGCCAAGGCCCTCCTGGAGGGCCTGCTGCGTGCGCCGAAGTCACAGGCAGGCTTGATCGCCGCCGCGCAGACGAAAGGAGTCAGCCGCAACTTCGTGTACGGGTGGCTGACCAACGCCGTCCGCACGGGCGAGGTCGTGCAGCACAAGAGCGCCGACCCACCCACCTACCAGAGCGCCGCGACCGCCGCGGCCGAGAAACCCGCCGCCGGCGACTACCCCTCGTGGCTTGAGCCGCGCGGGCTGCCGGCGTTCACCGCCCGCACCGCTTTCATTGACGGGGCGCGCCGGGTGGTGCCTCCCAAAACCGCAAAGGAGACCCTATGCGTCTGATCATCGACGGAAATTCCTACCTCAACTCCGCCCTGCTGAAGGGCACCGACCACGACGAGGGCTACAAGGTCAAGGACGAGGCCGGCAAGGAGCACCAGGTCAACGGCGCCCAGTACGGCGTCGACAACTTCTTCGAGTATGTCGTGCGCGACATCGAGCAGTTCCGCATCGCGCCGCGCCAGATCATCCTGGTGTGGGACGGCAAGAACGCCAAGATGCGCCGGCGCGCTCTGCTGGCGCGCTACAAGGAAGGCCGCGACAAGATCCCCGAGGTCAACGAGCAGCTGAACAAGGCGCGCGAGATGTGCACGCAGCTGATGCTCGACCTGGGCGCGACCGTCATGCAGCAGAAGGGCATGGAAGGCGACGACGTCATCGGCTACCTGTCGAAGACGCTGCCCGGCCGCAAGGTCGTCGCCACCGGCGACGGTGACCTCAGCGTGCTGGTGAGCGAGGAGACGCAGACGGAGGTGTGGCGCCTGGGCGAGATGAACAAGCAGCCCTACGGGCCGTTCCCGCACCGCTTCATCACGCTGTACAAGTCGCTGGTCGGCGACTCGGGCGACAAGATCCCCGGCGCGACTGGATTCGGCGACACCAAGTTCGTCGACCTGGTCCGCATCTTCGGCATGGACGGCCTCGAGCTCATGCAGGACTTGATCCTGACGAACAAGCTGGCCCGCCTGCGCGAGGACGTGGCGGACTTCCCGCCCCTGCAGAAGATCATCGACAGCGCAGACCAGGTCGCGATCTCGTGGCGCTGCGCCGAGCTGCACGTCGAGGACGTGAACACGCTCAACGGCCCGCTCGAAATCCAGGCCGGCATGGTGAAGACTTGGGCCTCGCTTCCGGACGATCGCCGCGTGCATGCGCTGCGGAAGTTCTACGCGACCAACACCCTGGTGCACGCCGCGAACTACGACGACGCCAAGGCCAAGCTGGCGGCCCGACTTGCCGAGACGCCCTTCTTCGCGCTCGACATCGAAACCTCGGCCACCGAGGAGTCGGAGGAGTGGAGCGAGCGCCTGATGAAGGCGACCGAGAGCAAGGAGAAGTTGGACGCGCTCGGCCACGAGCTCACCGGCATGTCGATCACCTTCGGCGACAACACCCAGCACACCATCTACATGACGGTGGACCACGTCGAGACGGCCGACGTCAAGAACATCAGCTCGGCCCAGTGCCGAGAGGTGGTCGAGATGCTGCCGGAAGACAAGTTCATCGTCATCCACAACCGCAGCTTCGAGTTCAACGTGCTCTACCGCGCGTGGGGCCAGGTCTGGGCCGACAACGGCTGGGGCGGCTTCGTGCCGAACGCGATCGACACGGTGCTCGGCGGCTCCTACGTCAACGAGAACCTGCCACGGGGCCTGAAGGAACGCTCACTGCGCCACCTCGGCTACAAGCAGACCACCTACGAGGAGGTGACCACCTTCCGCGCGAAGGTCGGCACGCTGAATGGCGGCGCCGTGCGCAAGATCTACCCAGTCGAACTCGTGCCGGCTGTGACGAAGCCCAACCCGAAGTCGACCGAGGCGAAGCCGCTGAAGGACATCGTCGTCGAGAAGGCGATCACCGAAGACTGGGAAGAGCGCCAGTACCGCATGAACGAGCTGCCCGCGCAGCACGTTGTCAGCTACGGCTGCGATGACACGATGACCACGGCCGCCCTGCAGACCTACTACCGGCTGGTAATGGATCTCGAGGGCACCTGGGACGTGTACCTCGAGGTCGAGCAGCGCCCGCAGTACCTCACGAGCTTGGCCAACATCCAGGGCGTGAAGGTCTCGATGTCGAAGCTCAAAGAGATGGAGCGCCGCGACGACGCGGCCTACGAGGCTGGCTGGGCCACCCTCCGGGCCTACCTGCTGAAGAAGGGCTGGGAAGGCACCGTGTGCCCCGAGTTCGAGGGCACGCTTGAACCGGCCGACGCGAAGCTAGCCGCGCAGATCATTCTGCCGGGCTCCGAGTTCGTCACCAAGAAGCGCAAGCTGGACGGCATCGCGTTCGATCTGCGTGAGCAGTTCCCCGACAACGACCACGCATTCCTGCTGGCCGGCTACACCGAGAAGGGCGACGTCGACGGCATCAACAAGCTGGTGCGCGAGCACTTCACCGGAGAGCCGGCGATCAACTTCGCGTCACCGAAGCAGATGCAGAACCTGTTCTACAACGTGCTGGGCATGACGCCGCGCGTGTTCAACAAGCTGACCGACAAGCAGCGCGAGGTGCCCGAGATGGCGGCCGCGTTCAAGAAGCTGCGTGCGATCAAGGACGGCAAGCAGACGATGGCGGACCTGACGCCGGAGGAGCGCGACATCCTGATCTCTAAGGCATCGACCGACGACGATCTGATCGAGTTCTCGCTGGCGCGCGACAACCTCACCGACGAGAACCGCGCGGTGCTCAAGGCCTATCAGTCCGTGCGCTCGGTGATGACGCGCCGCAGCCTCTTCTACAAGACCTACAAGGCGATTCCGCACTGGCGCACCGGCCGCATCCACAGCAACATGAACCAGTGCGAGGCGGTGACCCGGCGCTACTCGAGCAGCGGCCCGAACCTGCAGCAACTTCCGAAGCTTGACGAGGAAGGCTCGAAGTTCCGCGGCGTGATCCAGCCGCACAGGCCGACGGCCGTCATCGTGTCGTGCGACTTCTCGGGTCAGGAGCTGCGCCTGATGGCGCACTACTCGAAGGACCAGAACCTGACCGCCTGCTACGTGGGCGACGACTTGAAGGACGTTCACAGCTTGACGGCAGCGGCCGCGGCGATCTACCTCTGGAACAAGCCACTCACCTACGCCGAGTTCTTCCCGATGCTCGAGTCCTCGGACCCGCAGCAGAAGGCAGCCGCGAAGCTGCTTCGCGGCGACGCGAAGACGGTGAACTTCGGCACCCAGTACGACATGCAGGCGGCCGCGCTCTCAATCAAGATGAAGGTCGAGGAGGAAGTCGCTCAGCAGTTCATCGACGCGAAGGACGAGGCGTTCCCGGGCATCGAGATCTGGAAGGACTCTGTGCGCCAGGAGGTCGAGGAGCTGGGCTACGCGACGACGCTGCTGGGCGCGCGCCGCCACCTGCAGGACGTGCTGAACAGCGAGAACCACTGGGAGCGTTCGAAGGCTGGCCGTCAGGGCCCGAACTTCAAGATCCAGGGATCGGGCGCCGAGCAGTCGAAGCTGTCCATGGGTTCGATGTGGGACCGCGGCCTGTTCACCGGCCGCTACGACGCGCAGTTCATCGCGCCGATCCACGACGAATGCGTGGCCAGCGTGGATGCCGCAGCCCGTGACCACGCGGTGGCGTTCATCAAGGAGTTCCACGAGTGCATGGCGCAGCCCTACGGCGGCATGACCATCCCGGTCGTGTCCTCGATCTCGATCGGACCGGACTTCAAGCACCAGATCGAGTGCGGTGACTTCTTCGACGAGGCCGCGATCCGCAAGGCGTTGGCGGAGATCTTCGACAAAGAGGAGGTGGCAGCTTGATCTGGTTCAAAGTGAAGTTCTATGCCGGGGTGCTCCTCGCCGGCGCTGTGGGGCACCTGATCGCGTGCCTGGTGACGGGAGGGTTCCGATGAACGAGATCCGACCCATCAACGGCGAGGACGTCTGCCTCTGGCCCGACGGGAGCTGGTGCTACCGCTGCGACCTTGAGGAGTACAGCTGGATGAGCGACGACTACGAGGTGATCCGGCGGGACTCGCAGCGCGCCGAAGAGATCGTCAATGGCTGATCGCAATGTGCTGACCGCACCGATCAGCGTCTGCTTCGACCCAGAGGTCAAGCCCGCCCCGCGCGGGAAGACGCTCTGGGTCGTCGGGCCGGGTGGATCCGGCTACAAGGGGCACTGGTTCGAAGGCGCAATCGCCTGGGCCGAACTGCCCCAACTTCCAGAGAGCGTGAAGGCGCGACTGGACCAGCTCACAAAACAAAAACTAGAAAACGAGCGCATCCGTGACCAACAAAATCATCCCGAGCTTCCGGAAAAGCAAATTCGCTGACCGGGGCAAAGTGGCCGAGAACGCGGCCAACAAGTTCCTCTCCGAGTGGGCTGGCGGCCACGCCAACCGCGAGTTCAACCGCCTGGTCGACACCAAGGCGGCCGGCCGCATCATCAAGGCCTCGAAGGCCGACTTCGAGTTCTTCTACCAACCAACCAATGGCCTGTACGGCTTCTTTGGCCTCCTCGAGGTGAAGGAGACCGAGCACGAGTACCGGCTTGCGCGCGCCAAGGTGTCGCAGATGCCGAGCCTGATCAAGCGCATCAAATGCGGCGGAACCTGCCACATCCTCGTGCACCACAGCACGCTTGGCAAATGGCGGTGCGTCAGCGCCGCCTGGCTGCGCGACAACGGCGACAAGGGTAGTTGGAACCTTGTCACGTTCCCGACGTTCGACACGCCTGGCGAGGCTCTGCGCTCCGTCAACTTCCTGCTCTGGGCGCTGTGAGCAAGGACCGCTACTGCCCCTACCACCAAGGCTTCGTGGCGGATGAGGGTTTCCGGACCGTCACCGATCCGAAGTCGGGCACGAAGCGGGGCATGTGCCCCGGCTGCCAGGCGAAGCGGCGCCTGCCGCGCGCCACCCTGCAAGCGCTGGCCGATCGCGATCGTGTCGAGCGCAGCGCCAAGTCTCAACGAATCGCCGCGGAAGCGCGCGAAAGGAAGCTGAATGCGAACCCTGATCATCAATGACCTGCACCTGGGCGTGAACCGCTCTGGCGGCACCACCCTCGCCTCCCTCACCGCGCTGCGCAAGTATGGCCACGCGAAGCACCGAGAGCTGCTGGCTCTGGCCGAGGACGGAGACACGGTCATCTTCAACGGCGACCTCTCCGACGTCTACGACATCCCGCTCGGGCAGGCGATCGAGATCTACGCCGTTGTCGGGGACTTCCTCAGCGCGCAGAAGAACTCGCGCGTCGTCTGGGCGGTGGGCAACCACGACTTGAGCAAGGACTCGAGCAAGCTCGGCACCGTCGCCTTCCTCGGCGCGCTGCTGCAGGCGCAATTCCCGGGCCGCTTCCAGCTGCTCGACAAGGCGGGCCTGCTCGGCACCGACATCTACATCATCCCGCACGTGGCGAACCAGGAGATGTTCGACATGGAGCTGACGCGCATCCCGACCGGCGTGCGCTTCGTGCTGCTCCACTGCAACTACGACAACGAGTTCGCCGGCGCGATGGACCACAGCTTGAACCTGTCGCGCAAGCAGGCCAAGGCGCTGAAAGAGCGCGGCATCGTGATGATCTTCGGGCACGAGCACCAGCAGCGCGACCTGATGGGCGGCGCGGTGGCCATCGTAGGCAACCAGTTCCCGAGCTCGGTGAGCGACTGCCTGAACAACGACACAAAGCGCTGCGCCGTGATCGAAGACGGCAACCTCGAGTTCATCCAGACCTGGTCGCGCGAAGACACGGTGGGCTACTTCAAGGAGGTCGACTGGCGCGACGTCGCCGGCTTCATCCATGAGCCAAGTGGCTTCATCCGCGTGGTCGGCAACGCCAAGGGCGAAGAGGCCGCCGAGATGATCAAGGCGATCTCTACGCTGCGATCCAAGAGCGAGGCGTTCGTCATCACCAACGCAGTGCAGGTCGAGCAGGCAGAGGGCCTGGGCGACATCGCCGCGAGCGTCGAGGACGTGCGCAGCGTGAACGTGATCGACCTGCTGCTCGAGCTGCTCACCCCGGAGCAGGCGCGCGTCGTCAAGCAACTGACCGGCCGCGAGGTCGAGCCGCTGGCTGTCGAGGCCGAAGAACAAGAAGAACTGGAAACCGTCTGACATGCCCGCAAAAATCATCGCCCACAGCATCTCCGAGGCAGGCAAGGAGATCATCACCTTCCAGCTCTCCTACTGGCGCGCCATCCACGGCGAGCTGAAAACACACCGCGCGTTTTCGACCAGCTCGATGTCGTCTCGCGCGGTTCCGGTGGCCAAGATGATCGCCCAGGTCCGGCAGGACCCGTTCATCCCAAAGCACGTCGGACGCAACCAGCCCGGCATGCAGGCGCACGAGCCGCTCACGCCGGCTGAGCGCGAGGAGTTCCTCGCCGTCTGGCTCAGCAACGCGCAGAACGCGGCCTGGGCCGCGCAGCAGATGTCCAACCTCGGCGTGGCCAAGCAGATCGCCAACCGGGTGCTTGAGCCCTACCAGATCATGCACACGGTCGTGACCGCGACCGAGTTCGACAACTTCTACGCGCTGCGCCGGCATGCCGACGCTGAGCCTCACTTCCACGATCTGGCCGATGAGATGTGGGAAGCCGCCAAGGCGTCGACCCCGATCGTGCGGAGCTCGCAGCACTGCAGGGACGACGAGCGCGGCTGGCACCTTCCCTACATCAGCGACGCCGAGCGGGGCATGTACCTGCCGTCGAAGCTGATCATGGCGAGCGCCGCGCGTTGCGCCCGCGTCAGCTACCTGAACCACGACGGCACGAGCCCGGAGGTGGCCAAGGACCTTGACCTGTTCGAGCGACTTGCGGGCAGCGCACCGATTCACGCATCGCCGCTCGAGCACCAGGCCGAGGCGGCCTACCGCGCAGACCAGGAAAGCCGCAACTTCCGCGGCTGGCACCAACACCGAGAGATCTTCGAAGACGCCCTCCATGCTCAATAGAATCACCCTCACCAATTTCCAGCGCCACCGCCACCTCGAGGTCTTCTTCAACGCCGGCATCTCCGCGCTGCGAGGCTCGAACGAGGCGGGCAAGTCGACGCTGATCCGCGCGATCTGCTACGCCCTCTTCGGCGCCAAGGCCCTGCCGATGTCGCTGTCCGAGACGGTGACCTGGGGCGAGCCCGAGGCCACGCTCAAGGTCGTGCTCGAGTTCGTGGTCGACTCGGTCGTGTACACGATCAAGCGCGGCAAGTCCGGCGCCGAGATCACCTACGACGGGGGTATCGTGACCGGCCAGAACGAGTGCACGGCATTCGTGGCCAAGCTGCTGAAGGCGGATGCTGTCAGCGCCTCGCGCCTGATGCTGGCCAACCAGAACGAGATCCGCGGCGCGCTCGAAAAGGGCGCGGCCGAGACCACGAAGCTGATCGAGCAGCTTGCCGAGTTCGACCAGCTCGACAACCTGATCGAGACGATGGAAGGCAGCCTCACGCTGGGCAGCCCGAAGGTGGCCGAGGCGTCGATCGCCAACGCCGAGATCCAGCTCGAGCAGGCGCGCGCCGCCGCGGTCCCCGTCAACGTCGCCGAGTACGACAACCAGATCACCGCGCGCCAGGCGGAGCTCGACGCCGCCGAGAAGGCGCTTGCCCAGCTGGATGAGCAGATCGTCGATTTGCGCAACAAGGCGAATACGCTGACCGACCAAGCCAAGGAGCGCGCCGCTGCGGATGGCGCTGTCGGAACCGCGGCCGCGCGGCTGCAGCGCGCGAAGCTGAAGCTGGACGAGGCGCTGACCGTGAACGCGCCGGCGCAGATCGATGTGCCGGCGTTGCGCGCGCGGCTGGTTCAGCTCGGCGACATGGAAAAGGTGCGCGCCGCCCGGGCCGGCGTCGAGGCCCACCTCGGCTCGCCGACCCGCGCAAAGGACGATCGCTACGAGGGCTCGCTCGACGCGCTCCTGGACGAGATCGGAAAGACGCGCAAGCAAGTGTCAGCTATCGCGCGCCGCATCGAAGAACAGCGCACGGCAGCGCGCATGGCAGAAGTTAAGATCTCGACCGGCAACTGCGCGACGTGCGGGCAGGACATCAGCCATCTCCCTGAGGTGGCCGCGCGCAACGCGGATCTCCGCGAGACTGTCCGGATCGCCCGCGAGGAGGAAGCTCAGCTCGTCACCCAACACGACGAGCTGAGCGCCTACCTTGCCGAGCTCGAGGCGGTCCAGAAGGAATCCGCGCCTCGCCTGCAGGTCGTCGACCGTTTCCAGGGCTTCGTGGACACGGCCGACGCCCTCCTACCGCCTACCCTGATCTGGATCGGTGGCGAGATCCCAGACGACGTCGGCGCCGAGGCGCAGGCCATCAACTCACAGATCTCCGGGTTCGAGAAAGCCCAACGTGCGTTCGACATCGCATCTGGCCAGGCCGACGCGGCGCAAATCGAGGTGGCGGCGTGCCAGGCCGAGCTCGACGCCGCCAATGCGAAGTGCGCTGCCCTGCCGATCGTGGATCCGAAGCCGGCGCAGGACGCAGCAGTGGAGGCGCAGGCGCGCCGCGCGGATCTGAGCGGCGAAGTGCGGATCGCCCAGCGCAACCTGGACAACGAGGTGCGCGGCAAGCAGGCCGCGATCGAGGACTTCCAGCGCGCTGTGAACGCTGCCGACCTGGCCGAGCGCACGCTGGCCGCGCGCCGCAAAGAGCTGAAAGAGCTGGCGTTCAACAACGGCCTGCTGAAGGCTGTGCGCGCCGCGCGCCCGGTCATCGCCGACAAGCTGTGGAACCTGGTCCTGTCGGCCGTCGGCAAATACTTCTCGGAGATGCGCGGCACGAAGTCGCGCGTCACCAAGGACACCGACGGCTTTAAGGTGGACGGGCACACGTCGACGACCTTGTCGGGGTCGACGCTGGACATCCTCGGCCTGGCCATCCGCGTCGCCCTGACCCGCACGTTCCTGCCCACCGCGCCCTTCCTGGTGCTGGATGAGCCGGCGGCGGCCATGGACGGCGAACGCACCGAGCTGATGCTCGGCTTTCTGGTGACCTGCGGCTTCCCGCAGACGCTGCTGGTGACCCACGAGGACATCAGCGAGTCGGTCGCCGACCACGTGATCACGATCTAGGAGGGTGACATGTCAAACAACCTGGACAAAACTCGAGTGACGCGCCGGCGGGCAGGTCACTCGGCTTCAGAAGCAGATTCCCTTCGACAGCTTTCTGACCGTCGCATTGACTACTCGGCCAACAACATCCGCGTTGGAGAGCATCGTCCCATAGCAGCTCGTGTACATGGTGGCCCTTGTGCGCCTCAGATGATCGATCTCGCTAGCGGCCCTCTGGACTCCCTCCCAGTCCCAGTTGGCCACGGCTGCGTTAAATCTACGATGCGCGCGCGAGATGTCCAACACCCGACGCCTTGAGCATTTGTCGTTTTGGGCCTGAAGTGTCAAGAGCTTTCCGTCTCCGGTGTCTGCCATGTACCAACTCACTGCTCCTTGGGCGAACCCAAAGCAGTTCTGGTCCGGTGGCTGCTGCTGTGCGGAGGCCGTAAGGCAAATCACCGCCAGGGACAGAACGGCAAGTTTCATTGCAAGCTCCTATTCAGGTGGAGCGCATTGTTGCTGCGAACACGTCGGTTGCCAAGGGCGTTCGATGACGCCGCGGCCGACGCCGACTACATCCGACGCTGAAGTAGCAAGTGCGGGGCCTTCCGGCCCTGCCCCCACCGCCTCCAACCCCGACAAGAACAAAAAGAACCGGGACGAACCATGAGCATCACTACGTGCGTGACCATCAAGAAAGCCGAGGAGCTGACCGGCTACACCGAGAAGGCGATCAACACAAAGATCGACGAGGGGGTGTGGCGCTGCGGCAAGGAGTGGCACAAGGCGCCGGACGGGCGCCGGATCATCGATATCGAAGGCTACGAACGCTGGGTTAAGGGGATCAAGGATGAAGGTGAAAAGCAAACTGCCCAAGGGCGTCGAAATCACTGAGTCAGGCGCGCTGCGCATCTGGTTCATGCTGAAGGGCCAGCGCGTGCGCGAGCCCATCGGACTGTCGTACTCGGTCCCCAATGCCAAGGTGGCCGAGCGGCTGCGCAATAAGGTTGTGGAAGCGATCGATCGCGGCACCTTCACGTTCGCCGAGTTCTTCCCGGACAGCAAGCGCGCGAGCGAGCACGTGGACGGGAAGACTTTCAAGGAAATCGCCGAGCTCTGGTTCAAGAGCAAGCTGCAGGAAGGCGTGAAGCGCAACACGCAGATCAAGTACCGGCAGCTGCTCGACCAGTTCTGGCTGCCCCGATACGGCGCGCTGCCGATCGCCAGCTTCAAGGCCGCCAAGGTGAAGATGGATCTGCTGGAGGACGAGGTGCTTGCCGAGGCCTCAGCTGTCCGCTACAACGACGCGCTGATCCCGCTGCGCGGCACGTTCGAGCTGGCGGTCGACCTGGAGTTGCTCGAGGCGAACCCAGCGGCCAGGCTCGTCAATCGCTCGCGCGGACCGACCGAGCCGGACCCGTTCGAGGCTGGCGAGGTGCGCGCCATCATCCGATCGGCCGACAAGCTTTTTGGCACGGTAATGGCCGACTACTTCACGGTCGCCTTCTTGACCGGTCTTCGGCCGAGCGAGCAGATCGCACTGCTGAAGGAGGACATCGATTTGGACAGAGATCGTGTCCTGGTCGCCAGGTCGCTGAACGCCGGGGAGGTCGAGGCCCCGAAGTCGCGCGCCGGTCGCCGGCACGTCGAGATCATCAAGCCGGTGCGGGAAGCCTTCGAGCGCATGTTGGCCATCGGCCCGAAGCGCGAGCACGTCTTCTATCACCCCGAGCTGCTGCAGCCCTTCAGCGAGGCGCGGCCGGTGCGTGAGGTCTACTGGGAGAGGGCGGTCAAGGAGGCAGGCGTGCGGTATCGGACGCTGTACCAGACGCGGCACACGTTCGCGACGCAGGCCCTAATGGCGCGAGCGCACCCGATGTGGGTGGCAGGCCAGATGGGCCATGAGGATACGAAGCTGGTGTTCTCGACCTACTCGAAATGGCTGCCAGACCAGCTCGAAAATCGCGAGTCCAGGAAGATCGAGGTCGCAATAGGCGGTACGTTGCAGGTAGAGGTCTAGAAAAGATCGCCTGCCCTGAGCACTCGGAATCCCACGGGGTTCAGGAGTCTGGCTGTGCGCGCGGTTACATGGAGGTCTCCGGCCACCTGAACGACTTCCTTTGCTCTGTGCGCCGTGATTGCATCTAGGTAGTCCTCCTTACCCAGTTCAACAATGACGTTCTTCTCAATCTCGCCAAGGTGCGCGGTCACAGTGATGGTGCCCCACTCCTCATCGGCCGGTCGGTCTAAGCGCTTAATTACGCCGGTTATCGTGCGATCCGGCAGAACGTAGTTGTCCTTGTAATACTCTGACGCTGCAGCGAGGCGCGCGACGCCCTCTGGCTCAAAAACGAAGGTCTTCGGAGGCAATCGAAATTGCTCATGGATCGAAGGGGCGATTGATATCTCAAACCCGCGCTGCTTCTGCGATCCGCTTAGGCCAACAAGAGCGTCGCACATATTCGCGCTCGCCCCCCTTTCGATTGCTTTATCGAAAACGCTCAGATCCCCCTGCTCCTCATAGGCGTCTATTGCTCCCGAGAGAGCCTCCAGACTCGCAGTTAAATTGGCGGTAACCAGTGTCGATAGGCCCGGCAGGGGAATCGTTTCGAGATCCACTGGCACAGGCGTGGATGGAGCGATCACGTTTACAACATAGCTTCCAATTTCCGTCTGGCCAAGACGCAGCGAGTCAAGGTAGCTGGTCGCTTCCGGCGGCCGCGCACCGGAAAAATGCTTGCGCTTTGAGATTGTCGAGAGCACCGCAGACGCCATAAGGTCACGCGCCTTCTGATTTAGCAAGACGCCGTCTTCGAGCGGGATGGTTCCTTCTTTAACATCGTGGTGGAACACGCGCAGACGGACCAAATCAACGAGCGCACCAACGATCGACTTCGCTACCTCAATGGGACTGCGAAGCTCAAAGGCGCCTATCGCTACGACCGCATCGAGTATCCGATCGCGGAAATCTACAGCGGCGGTCGAAGTTGGAAGCACCACCTCTGCTTCGAGCTGACCAGGCTCTGGCCGGTGCCAAACAGAGGCGAAGCGGCCTAGATCGCCGTCGTCTCGCCAGCCGCTACGAAGCAGGTAGGAACGAAGTTCGTGCGGGCCGATCTCGTGGACCGCCTGCCGAAGCTCATCGCGCTCCCTCAGGCGCCTAAATTCGGCCACGCCGCCTCCCCGTTGCTGGCCTTTGAAAGCAAATCGCAAAGGCCTTCCGTCGTGAGCCTCTGTGCCAGCGGGATGTCCACTGTGACGCTCGTCGTGTTTTCCCGCGGCGGGTAGCCGCGAATGGAAGCCCAGTAGCAGCTGTTGTGCAGAGCCATGTGGTCGTCGTTGTGCTGAATCCAGGCGTGCTCAGTTTCCGGAACACGCATCACCACAAGGTAGCGCGGCACCGTGAGATCCTCGGCCCGCAGATCATCGTAGTTCTTCTTCGACAAGGAGAACTTGATGACGTCGTCCGCCACCTTCGCAACCGCCGTGCACTTGAGCTGCAACTGAATGATGGGATTGCGTCGCCTTCCTCCTGGCCAGTTTGTTGCCGTTAGCTGCAGGTCCACGCTGTCGTCATCAACGTCCAGCTTGCTAGGATTCATGCCTGCTTGAGCAGCCATCGCGCATAGGTAGGCGAGGTTGAACTGCTCCATGCGCTTGGTGATGTGCATCCGCCGATTGCCTTGTTGTTCTGCTTCGTCGAAAGTAACACCGCTAGGCCCGGCTGACAAACGGTAACGGATCGACGCGCGAACGATTTCACAGGTCTCGCATCTGCTTGAGCAGAGCTTGTGCAGCTGCAAAGCAAAAAGGCCACCGCAAGGTGGCCTTTTGTCCAACCAGTGTCCAAAACATCTGGTCGATCTTCGTAAGTAGTTGATCTACGAAGCGAAATTTGGAGCGGGAAAAGAGTCTCGAACTCTCGACCTCAACCTTGGCAAGGTTGCGCTCTACCAACTGAGCTATTCCCGCGTTTCGAGCCTCGAATTATATAGCATTTTTTCGAGGGCTCGCAAGCCTTGCGACTCAATGCTTGACTGAACCTTCCGCAGGCTGCGAGCCGCGCTGCTTGGCGAGCTCGGCAACAGCGGCAGCGGAAGCGGCAACCTCTTCATCCGACAAGGGCGTGGGCTCCTTTTCGAGCGCGATCTCGAGCACCTTGTCGATCCACTTCACGGGCACGATCTCGAGGCCGTTCTTCACGTTCTCGGGAATGTCCTGCAGGTCCTTCGCATTCTCCTCGGGGATCAGCACGGTCTTGATGCCGCCACGCAATGCGGCCAGCAGCTTCTCCTTCAGGCCGCCGATGGCGGTGACCTCGCCGCGCAGCGTGATCTCACCGGTCATCGCCACATCGCTGCGCACCGGGATGCCCGTGAGCGCCGACACGAAGGCAGTGGTCATCGCGGCGCCCGCGCTCGGGCCGTCCTTCGGCGTCGCGCCATCGGGCACGTGGATGTGGATGTCGCGCTTCTCGAACACCTCGTCCTTGATGCCGAGGCGCCGCGCACGGCTGCGCACCACGGTGCGTGCAGCCTCGACCGATTCCTTCATCACGTCGCCGAGCGAACCGGTGCGGCTGATGACGCCCTTGCCGGGCATCGTGACCGCCTCGATCGTGAGCAGATCGCCGCCGACTTCGGTCCACGCGAGGCCGACCACCTGGCCGACCTGGTTCTGCTTCTCGGCCAGGCCGAAGCTGTACTTGCGCACGCCGAGGAAGTCGTTGAGGTTCTTGCCCTCGACGACGACCTTGGGCGTCATCTTCTTGAGCAGCAGCCCCTTGACCACCTTGCGGCAGATCTTCGAGAGCTCGCGCTCGAGCGAGC
Source organism: Variovorax paradoxus (assembly GCF_018614915.1). Lineage (GTDB taxonomy): Bacteria > Pseudomonadota > Gammaproteobacteria > Burkholderiales > Burkholderiaceae_C > Variovorax > Variovorax paradoxus_K. Next base: position 43,381 of record NZ_JAGGNU010000056.1, read on the forward strand.
GCACGCCGGCTTCGCGCGTGTAGTAGCGCACGATGTCGCGCACGGCTTCTTCGGTGATCAGGAGCTCGTCGTCCTGCACGCCGTTGTTCTTCATCTGCTTGGGCAGCAGGTACTTCAGCGCGATGTGCGTCTTCTCGTCTTCGGTGTAGCCCGCGAGGCGGATGACTTCCATCCGGTCGAGCAGCGCCGGCGGGATGTTCATCGAGTTCGAGGTGGCGACGAACATCACGTCGGAGAGATCGAAGTCGACCTCGACATAGTGGTCGCCGAAGGTGTGGTTCTGCTCGGGGTCGAGCACTTCCAGCAAGGCGCTTGACGGATCACCGCGGAAGTCGGTGCCGAGCTTGTCGATCTCGTCGAGCAGGAACAGCGGGTTGCGCGTGCCGACCTTGTTCAAGCTCGACAGCACCTTGCCCGGCAGCGCGCCGATGTAGGTGCGGCGATGGCCGCGGATCTCGGCTTCGTCGCGCATGCCGCCCAGTGCCATGCGCGTGTACTTGCGGCCGGTCGCCTTGGCGATCGACTGCCCGAGCGAGGTCTTGCCCACGCCCGGAGGTCCGACCAGGCACAGGATCGGCGCCTTCACCTTGTCGACACGTTGCTGCACCGCGAGATATTCGAGGATGCGGTCCTTGACCTTCTCGAGTCCGTAGTGGTCCTCGTTGAGCACTTCTTCGGCATGCGCGAGGTCGTGCTTGATCTTGGTCTTCTTGCTCCAGGGCAGTCCGATCAGCACGTCGATGTAGTTGCGCACCACGGTAGCTTCGGCCGACATCGGCGACATCAGCTTGAGCTTCTTGAGTTCGCCCTCGGCCTTCTTGAGCGCTTCCTTGGGCATCTTGGCGAGCTTGATCTTCTTCTCGATCTCCTCGATGTCCGCGCCCTCCTCGCCTTCGCCGAGCTCCTTCTGGATCGCCTTGACCTGCTCGTTCAGATAGAAGTCGCGCTGGTTCTTCTCCATCTGGCGCTTCACGCGGCCGCGGATCTTCTTGTCGACGTTGAGGATGTCGACCTCGCGCTCCAGCTGTCCGAACAGGTTCTCGAGCCGCGCCTTGATGTCGTCCAGGTCGAGCACCGCCTGCTTGTTGTCCAGCTTGAGCGGCAGGTGGGCGGCAATCGTGTCGGCCAGCCGGCCCGGATCGTCGATGCTCGAGATCGAGGTCAGGATCTCGGGCGGAATCTTCTTGTTGAGCTTCACGTACTGGTCGAACTGCTGCATCACCGCGCGGCGCAACGCCTCGACCTCGGTACCCTTTTGAGCGGCGGCCTCGACCGCTTCGACCGGCGTCACGTTGGCCGAGAAGTGGGTTTCACCGTCGTCGATGCGATTGACGCGTGCACGCTGCTGGCCTTCGACCAGAACCTTCACCGTGCCATCGGGCAGCTTCAACATCTGCAGGATGGTCGAGATGCAACCGACCTCGAACATGTCCTCGACCGAGGGCTCGTCCTTGGCTGCGGCTTTTTGCGCCACCAGCATGATGCGGCGCTCGGCTTCCATCGCGAGTTCGAGGGCCTTGATGCTCTTCGGGCGGCCGACGAACAGCGGAATCACCATGTGGGGGAAGACGACCACATCGCGCAGCGGAAGCAGCGGCAGATCGAGTTCGGTAGCAGGCAGAGGGGTATGACCGGACATGGAAATCCTTTACTTGATCATGGAAAGATGGTCGGCCGCGCGCGCTTTTCAAGCCCGCGGGCACGGTAATCACCGAAAACGCCGGTCGCCGGTATCGCAGGGGCCGGCCGGAAAGTCACTCGCTCAGGCCTTCTTGGCCGCCTCGCGGTAGACGAGGAGCGGTGGCTTGTTTTCGTCAATTGTGGATTCTTCGACCACGACCTTGTCGACGTTGGTGGCATTCGGCAGTTCGAACATGGTGTCTATCAGCGACTGCTCCAGGATCGAACGCAGGCCGCGTGCCCCGGTCTTGCGGGCCAGCGCCTTGCGCGCGATCGCCTTCAGCGCCGTGGGGCGGATCTCGAGGTCGACGCCTTCCATCTGCAGCAGCTTGGTGAATTGCTTGACCACCGCGTTCTTCGGCTCGGTCAGGATCTGTACCAGCGCATCCTCGCTGAGCTCGGCCAGCGAGGCCACGACCGGCATGCGTCCGACGAGTTCGGGAATCAGGCCGAACTTGATCAGGTCTTCGGGCTCGACTTCGCGGAACACCTCGGTGACGCTGCGCTGCTTCTTGCTCTTGACCGATGCGCCGAAGCCGATGCCCGAGGCCTCGGTGCGGTTTTCGATGACTTTTTCGAGCCCGGCGAACGCACCGCCGCAGATGAACAGGATGTTGGTCGTGTCGATCTGCAGGAAATCCTGGTTGGGGTGCTTGCGGCCGCCTTGCGGCGGCACGCTGGCCATGGTGCCTTCGATCAGCTTGAGCAAGGCCTGCTGCACGCCCTCGCCCGATACGTCGCGCGTGATCGAGGGGTTGTCGGACTTGCGCGAGATTTTGTCGATCTCGTCGATGTAGACGATGCCGCGCTGGGCACGCTCGACCTCGTAGTTGCAGCTCTGCAGCAGCTTCTGGATGATGTTCTCGACGTCTTCGCCCACGTAGCCGGCTTCGGTCAGGGTGGTGGCGTCGGCCATCACGAAGGGCACGTCGAGCATGCGCGCGAGTGTCTGGGCCAGCAGGGTCTTGCCGGAGCCCGTGGGGCCGATCAGCAGGATGTTGCTCTTGCTGAGCTCGACGTCGTCGCCCTTGGCCTTGTCCTTGTGGCGCAGGCGCTTGTAATGGTTGTAGACCGCGACCGACAGCATGCGCTTGGCCGGCTCCTGGCCGATCACGTAGTTGTCGAGGTTGGTCTTGATCTCCGACGGCGTCGGCAGGTCGCTGCGCGCCTCGCGCGATTCCTCGCCGGCAGGCAGTTCGTCACGGATGATCTCGTTGCAAAGATCGATGCACTCGTCGCAGATGAAGACCGAAGGTCCCGCGATCAGCTTCTTGACCTCGTGCTGACTCTTCCCGCAGAACGAGCAGTAAAGCGTTTTTTCGCTGGAGGAGCCTTTTTTCTCGGCCATGTGCAGATGCCTCGTAACAGGGGTTTAACAATGATAGCGAAGATGGAAGCCCCCTGAACCGGCGAACAGCGGAACAAAAACGGCGCTTTCCGCATGGAAAACGCCGTTCTTGCCTGGGCGCCTCGGCGCCGGGGCGGCTTCAACTGCGCTTGGCAATGACTTGGTCGATCAATCCGTATTCCTTGGACTCGTCGGCCGTCAGGAAGTAGTCGCGCTCCGTGTCGCGGGCGATCTTCTCGAACGACTGGCCCGTGCGCTCGGCCAGGATGCGGTTCATCTGCTCGCGCGTCTTCAGGATATCCCGGGCATGGATCTCGATGTCGGTGGCCTGGCCGCGGGCGCCGCCCAGCACCTGGTGGATCATGATCTTGGAGTTGGGCAGCGAAAAGCGCTTGCCCTTCGCACCCGCCGCCAGCAGGAAAGCGCCCATGCTGGCCGCGAAGCCGATGCACAGGGTCGACACGTCGGGCTTGATGAACTGCATGGTGTCGTAGATCGCCATGCCGGCGCTCACGCTGCCGCCCGGGGAGTTGATGTAGAACGAAATGTCCTTGTCCGGGTTCTCGCTTTCGAGGAACAGCAGCTGCGCCACGACCAGGTTGGCGGTCTGGTCATTGACCTCGCCGACCAGGAAGATCACCCGTTCCTTGAGCAGGCGCGAATAGATGTCGTAAGACCGCTCACCACGGCCCGATTGCTCGATGACCATCGGAATCATGCCGAGGCCTTGAATATCCTGTGCGCTCATGTTTTGCTCTCCAGAAAGGGGTTGTACTGTACCCAGACGACATGGGGCTCGCGCATCAAAGCACAAGCCCCATGGAACCGCAGGCGAACCGGCGATCAGCCCTGCTGCGCCATCAATTCGTCGAAGGAAACCGGCTTGGCGTTGACCTTGGCCTTGTCGAGCACGAAATCCGTGACGTTGTTCTCGATCACGACTGCCTCGACTTCCGCCAGGCGGCGGTTGTCGCTGAAATACCAGCGCACGACGTCGGCCGGCTTCTCGTAGCTGGCAGCCAGCTCGTCGATGTGCGCCTTGATCTGCTCGGGCTTGGCCTGCAGGTTGTTGGCACGCACCAGTTCGGCCACCACCAGGCCCAGGCGCACGCGGCGTTCGGCTTGCGGACGGAACACGTCGTCGGGAATCGGCGCCTTGTCGGCATCCTTGATGCCGCGCTGCTTGAGTTCGGCACGTGCGCCTTCGACCATGCGGTCGACTTCGGCCTGCACGCTGGACTTGGGCAGATCGAGCTCGGCATTGGCGATCAGTGCGTCCATCACCGCGGTCTTGTTGCGCGCCAGCAGGCGGAACTTGACCTCGCGCTCGAGGTTTCTCTTGATGTCGGCGCGCAAGCCCTCGACCGTGGCGTCGGCGATGCCGAGCGACTTGGCGAGCTGCTCGTTGACTTCGGGCAGGTGCGAGGCCTCGACCTTCTTTACGGTGACCATGAAGTCGGCCTGCTTGCCGGCCACTTCCTTGCCGTGATAGTCGGCCGGAAAGGACAGCGGGAAGGTGCGGCTGTCGCCGGCCTTCAGGCCGCGCACTGCATCTTCGAATTCCTTCAGCATCTGGCCTTCGCCGACGATGAACTGGAAGTCCTCGGCCTTGCCGCCCTGGAAGGTCTCGCCGTCGATCTTGCCCTCGAAGTCGACCGTCACGCGGTCGCCGTCCTGCACGGCCGCGTCCTGCGGGCGCTGCGCGAAGGTGCGGCGCTGCTTGCGCAGGATCTCGAGCGTCTTGTCGATCGCTTCGTCGCCCACCTCTGCGCTGAGCTTCTCGACCTCGGCATTGGCCAGGTCGTTGATCTTGACGTCCGGGAAGACTTCGAACACCGCGTCGAAGGCGAGCTGGCCTTCGGGCGACTCTTCCTTCTCGGTGATGCGCGGCTGGCCGGCCACGCGCAGCTTGGCTTCGTTGGCGGCCTGCGAGAAGGCCTCGCCGACCTTGTCGTTCATGACTTCGTAGTGGACCGAGTAACCGTAGCGCTGGGCGACGACGTTCATCGGCACCTTGCCCGGGCGGAAGCCGTCCATCTTGACGGTGCGGGCCAGCTTCTTGAGGCGCGAATCGACCTCGGACTGGATGGTGCCGACGGGCAAGGTCAGCGTGATCTTGCGTTCGAGCTTGTCGAGGGTTTCAACGTTCACGGTCATTTGGGTCTTCCTTGAGAGGGGTCTTGTGCTGGTGCGCGGGGCCGGACTCGAACCGGCACGTTCTTGCGAACGTCAGGACCTAAACCTGGTGCGTCTACCAATTTCGCCACCCGCGCAATTCCAGTTTTTCAGGTGATGAATACCGAAGGCGGCCCTGAGGCCGCCTTCGGTCATTCGCGGCGGACGTCCCATGGGGACTCCCGCCTGAAATCGGTCAACCGCGTATTTTAAGCGCGAACCAGGGCCTCTTCGGCCTCACCGGCCGGGTCCGGCTCATCCCGCTTGACGCGGAACCAGGCCGCGTACATCGCCGGCAGCGCCAGCAGCGTGAGCACGGTCGCCACGATGAGGCCGCCCATGATCGCGACCGCCATCGGGCCCCAGAACACGCTGCGCGACAGCGGGATCATCGCCAGCACGGCCGCCGCAGCGGTCAGCACGATCGGCCGCAGCCGCCGCACCGCCGACTCGACGATCGCGTCCCAGGTCGGCACGCCGGCCGCCCGATCGCTTTCGATCTGGTCGATCAGGATCACCGCATTGCGCTGGATCATGCCCATCAGCGCGATCACGCCCAGCAAGGCCACGAAGCCGAAGGGCCGGTTCAGCACCAGCAGCGCGCCCGCCACGCCGGCGATGCCGAGCGGGCCGGTGATGAACACCAGCACCGAGCGGCTGAAGCTGTGCAGCTGCAGCATCAGCAGCGTGAAGACCAGGAACAGCATGATCGGCACGCCGGTCACGATCGAGGACGAGCCCTTGCTGCTCTCTTCCACCGCGCCCGCCACTTCGATGCGGTAGGCGCCATGGCCGTCGGCGTGCCATTTGGCCTCGAGCTTGCGCAGCGCCGGCAGCAGCTGCTCGGTGACGGTCGCGCCCTGCAGGCCTTCGACGATATCGCCCTGCACCGTGATCGCGTAGTCGCGGTTCTCGCGCCACATCACGCCCGGCTCCCAGCTGAACACCGGCCGGGCGATCTGCGTCAGCGGGATCGAGCGGCCCGAGCTCGTGGGCAGGTAGGCGTTGCCGATGTCCGAGATGGCCTCGCGCTCGTCGGGCGACTGGCGCAGCACGATGTCGATCAGGAGGTCGTTCTCGCGGTACTGGCCGACGGTCGTGCCGCTGAACATGGTGCGCGAGGCCTGCGCGATGGCCTGGCTCGTCACCCCGAGCGCGCGCGCCTTGTCCTGGTCGATCTCGAGCCGGATCACCTTGACCGATTCGTTCCAGTTGTCATTCACGCCGCGCATGTTGGTGTTCTCGCGCATCACCGCCTTGACCTCGTCGGCATGGATGCGCAGCTGCTGCGGCTCGGCGCCGATGACGCGGAACTGCACCGGGTACGCCACCGGCGGCCCGTTGGGCAGCAGCTTCACGCGGCCGCGCACCTCCGGGAACTCCTCGGCCAGCAGGGCCGGCAGCTTGAGCCGCAGCGTCTCGCGGTGCTTGAGATCCTTGGCCAGCAGGATCAGCTGCGAGACGTTGGTCTGCGGGAACACCTGGTCGAGCGGCAGGTAGAAGCGCGGCACGCCCGAGCCGACCCAGGTACTGACGGTGGCGATGCCCTCCTCCTTCAGGAGCCGCTGCTCGACCCGCTTGGCGACCTCCTCGTTGGCGGCGAAGGAAGTGCCTTCGGGAAACCACAGGTCGACCATGATCTCGGGCCGGCTGGAGTCGGGGAAGAACTGCTGCTGCACCTTGCCCATGCCGACGATGCCGAGGGCAAAGATCAGCAAGGTGGCGCCGATGGTCAGCCAGCGATGCTTCACGCACCAGTTCACGGTGCGCCGGAAGGTGTTGTAGAAGGGCGTGTCGAACAGCTCGTGCGGCCCTTCGCCAAGCTCGGGATGACCGGATGAAGGGTGCGGCTTCACCTTGAGCAGCAGCGTGCCGAGGTAGGGCACGAAATACACCGAGACGAACCAGCTCAGCACCAGCGCGATCACCGTCACCGCGAAGATCGCGAAGGTGTACTCGCCGGTCACCGACTTCGCGATGCCGATCGGCAGGAAGCCGGCGGCGGTGATCAGCGTGCCGGTGAGCATCGGCTTGGCCGTGACGTCGTAGGCGAAGGTGGCGGCGCGCACCTTGTCGTAGCCCTCCTCCATCTTCCGTACCATCATCTCGACCGCGATGATCGCGTCGTCCACCAAGAGGCCGAGCGCGATGATCAGCGAGCCGAGCGAGATCTTGTGCAACCCGATGCCGAAGTAGTTCATCGCCAGGAAGGTCACGGCCAGCACCAGCGGAATGGTGATCGCCACCACCAGTCCGGGCCGGATGTCGACGTACCAGCCGAAGCGCCCGCCCTTGTGCAGCCCGAGCGCGATGAAGCTCACCGCCAGCACGATCGCGACCGCCTCCATCAGCACCCGCACGAACTCGTTGACCGAAGTCGCGACCGACACCGGCTGGTCCTGCACCTGCGCCAGCTTCACGCCCGCCGGCAGCTGCCTGCCGATCTGGTCGGTGGCCACGCGCAGCGCCTTGCCGAGCGCGATGATGTCGCCGCCCTTGGCCATCGAGACGCCGAGCCCGATCACTTCCCTGCCCTGGTGCCGCACCTTGACCGCCGGCGGATCGACATAGGCGCGCCGGATCTCCGCGATGTCGCCGAGCCGCAGCTGGTTGCCCGAGCTGCCGCGGATCGGCATCGCGCGCAGCTGCTCCACGCTCGTGAACTGGCCGCCGACGCGCACCTGCACTACGTCCTGCGGCGACTGGATCGTGCCGGCGCTCTCGATCGCGTTCTGCGAACCGATCTGCGCCAGCACGGCGTTGAAGTCGAGTCCCAGCTGCGCCACGCGCTTCTGGGAAACCTCGATGAAGACCTTCTCGTCCTGCACGCCGAACTGCTCGACCTTGGCCACGTCCTTCACCCGCAGCAGCTGCTGGCGAGCGTCGTCGGCAAAGGTCTTGAGCTCGGCATAGCTGAAGCCGTCGCTCTCCAGCGCGTAGATCACGCCGTAGACATCGCCGAAATCGTCGTTGAAGAAGGGGCCCTGGATGCCGGCCGGCAAGGTGCCGCGGATGTCGCCGATCTTCTTGCGCACCGTGTACCAGACGTTCGCGACATCGGCGGGCTTCGACGAGTCCTTGATCTGGAAGATGATCTGCGACTCGCCGGGCTTGGAATAGCTGCGGATCTTGTCGGCGTAGGGCGCCTCCTGCAGCGTGCGCTCGAGCTTGTCGGTCACCTGCTCCGCCACCTGCTGCGCGGTCGCGCCCGGCCAGTAGGTGCGGACCACCATCGCGCGGAAGGTGAAGGGCGGATCCTCGTCCTGGCCGAGCTGGAAGTAGGCCACGAAGCCCAGCAGCATCAGCACCAGCATCAGGTAGCGGGTGAGCGCCGAGTGCTCGAGCGCCCATTTCGAGAGATTGAAGCCGGCCTTGCCGACAGCATCGGTCTGCGAACTCATGAAGCCGTCCTCAGCGCGTGGCGACCGGAGCCGCGGCCGGCGCCTGCACGTTGACGGCCTCCTTGACCGAAGCCGAAGCGGCGGGCGCCGCCGACTTCTCCCTGTAGATCGAGACCTTCTGGCCCGGCGACAGCACGTGCACGCCCGCGACCACCACCGTCACGCCCGGCGTGAGGCCGGCACCGATCACGGCTTCGTTGCCATCCGCCGTCGCCACCTGTACGGGCTGCGAGCGCACGGTCATGCTGCTCTTGTCGAGCACCCAGACCGCACTGCCCTGCCCCTCCTGCCGCAGGGCGCTGGTCGGCAGCTTCAGCACCGGCGTGCCGGTGCGCGACAGCGCCTGCGGCCGCGCGTAGACAGTGGCGCCCAGCGCCGGCGCGGTGGCGGCATCGATCGCGACCTTGACGCTGTAGGTGCGCGTCACGGCATCGGCGCTGGCCGCCACTTCGCGCACCTTGCCTTCCATTTCCGCGCCGCCGGCCCAGCCGCGCACGGTCACGGTCGAGCCCGGCTTGATCAGCCCGGCGCGGTCTTCCGGCACCGCGAACACCACGTCGCGCGCCCCGTCCTGCGCGATGCGCACGACCGGCGTGCCGGCCGACACCACCTGGCCCGGCTCGGCTTCGATGGCCGTGATGATCCCGGACATGTCGGCCACCAGCGTCGTGTAGTTGGCCTGATTGCCTTGCGATGCGAGCTGGGCCTGCGCCTGTTCGAGCTGCGCCTGCGCCGCCTTGTAGGTGGTCTCGCGCTTCTCCAGCTCGGCGGCGCTGATGAAGTTCTGCTCGCGCAGGCCACGGTAGCGCTTGAGGTCGGCCTCGGCCAGGTCACGGTTGGTCAGGGCTGCGGCCTGCTGCGCCCGCGCGGCGTCGGCAGCCAGCCGGTAGTCCTGCGGATCGAGCTGGGCCAGCACCTGTCCGGCCTGCACGTGCTGGCCGAGCTCGGCCTGCCGGCGCGTGATCTTGCCGGCGACGCGGAAGCCGAGCCGCGATTCGACGCGGGCCCGCACCTCGGCCGAAAACTCGGGCTCGGTGCCATAGGCGCTGGTGCCGACAGTCATGACCTTGACGGCCCGCAGCGGCTCCTCGGCGGCCGGCGGGCGGGAACAGCCGGCAAGCGCCAGAGCGGCGAGCAACAAGAGGCTGGCGGAGCGAAAAACGGGAGCGGCGGACGCGGTCATGGAACACCCTAGAAAAGACGAACGGGGTCATTAATGACCAGCCGGTTAGTAATCTAGGGTAAACCAGAAAGCGTGTCAATTACGTTCGTTGTCCAAGCTCCACCAAACGGTTGCCGGGGATCTCGAAATAGTCCGACGCACGCCCTGCATTGCGCTGCAGCCAGCCGAACAAGACCCGGCGCACGGGATTCATGCCCGACAAGGGCGTGTCGCCCAGCGAAGCGCGGGAGACGAAGTACGAGGTGCTCATCGATTCGCAGGCCAGCCCCTGCTGGTACGCCAGGATGCGGATGAATTCGGGTACGTCGGGCCGCTCCATGAAGCCATGGCGCGCGGTGACGACCCACACGCCGTGCCCGAGCGAGCGCGCCTCGATGCGCTGCCGCGCGTCGATCCGCGGCGTGTCGCACGACATCACGCGCAGCACGATCACCTGCTCGTGCAGCACCTGGTTGTGCTTGAGGTTGTGCAGGAGTGCGTGCGGCACCGCGTCGGCATCGGCATTGAGGAACACCGCGGTGCCGCGCACCCGGTGCGGCATGTTGGCCGCGAGCGATTCGACGAAGGGCGCGAGCGGCATGCTCTGGGCCGCGGCAGCCTCCAGCCCCATGCGCCGCCCCTTGGCCCAGGTGGTGAACAGCACCATCACGAGCACCGCCACCGCCAGCGTGAGCCAGCCGCCATCGGCGACCTTGAGGCTGTTGGCGATCACGAAGGTGATGTCGATCACCGCGAAGGCCAGCACGCCGGCAACGACCGCGACACGGTTCCAGTGCCACAGCCGGTAAGCGACCAGGCCGGCCAGCAGCGTGGTCGCGACCATCGTGATCGAGACCGCGATGCCGTAGGCCGCCGACAACGCGCTCGAGCTGCGAAAGCCCAGCACCACCAGCAACACGCCGGCCATCAGCAGCCAGTTGACCGCGGGCACGTAGACCTGGCCGATCGCCTCGCCCGAGGTCTGCACCACGCGCATGCGCGGCAGGTAGCCCATGCGCATCGCCTGCGCGGTGAGCGAGAAGGCGCCCGAGATCACCGCCTGCGATGCGATCACCGTCGCCATGGCGGCCAGCACCACCATCGGCAGCACGCCCCATGCGGGGAACAGGCGAAAGAAGGGGTTGTCGATCGCGGACGGATTCGCGAGCACCAGCGCGCCCTGCCCGAAATAGTTGAGCACCAGTCCGGGCATGGCGACGAAGAGCCAGGCCAGCCGGATAGGCCGGGCGCCGAAATGCCCCATGTCGGCATAGAGCGCTTCGCCGCCGGTGAAGGCCAGGAACACCGCGCCCAGCACCGCGAGCGACTGCGCGCGGTACGTGGCCAGGAAGCCGATCGCGTAGCGCGGGTCGAGCGCCGCCAGCACCTGCGGCTGCTGCAGCACCTGCCACAAGCCAGCGACTGCGAGCACGGCGAACCACAGCAGCATCAACGGCCCGAAGATCTTGCCGACCAGGCCCGTGCCCTTGCGCTGCACGGCGAACAGGCCGACGAGGATCGCGATCGTGATCGGGATCACGAAATGCTTCAGCGCATGCGCCTGCACTTCCAGGCCCTCGACAGCCGACAGCACCGAGATGGCCGGCGTGATCAGGCAGTCGCCGTAGAACATCGCGGCGCCCACGAGGCCCAGCACGCCGACCATCTGCCAGACCCAGGGCCGCGTGCCCGGCCCGGCGACCGCGTTGCGCGCCAGCGCCTGCAGCGCGAGGATGCCGCCTTCGCCGTCGTGGTCGGCGCGCAGCACGAACACCACGTACTTCAGCGTCACCACGAACGTCAGGCCCCAGAACACCAGCGAGAGCAGGCCCAGCACCGCGTCCGGCGAGAAAGGCACGCCGTGCTCGGGATTCAGCGTCTCCTTGAAGGCATAGAGCGGCGAAGTGCCGATGTCGCCGAAGACCACCCCCAGCGCGGCGATCAGGAGCACAGGCCCGCCCTTCGGATGCGCGGCGGTGTCGGCAGGGCTCAGCGTCTGCGCGGAGGAGTCCATGGTGTAAGGGTGAGCTGCGGCGCATCGATCGTACAGCGCGGTACACGACAATCCGGCGCGTGTCCTCGCCGCCCCACCCCATCGCCGCCCCGGCGCCCTCGCACTACGAGAATTTTCCAGTCGCCTCCTGGCTGTGCCCGCCGCACCTGCGGCCGCCCATTGCCGCGATCTATGCCTTTGCGCGCACGGCCGACGACATCGCCGACGAGGGCGGGGCCGGTGCGGCCGAGCGGCTGGATGCACTGCGTGCCTTCCGCGCCGATCTCGCGGCTGCGGCCCGCGGCGCTGCGCCATCGGCGCGCTGGCCCGAGGTCTTCGGCCCGCTCGCCCAGGCCATGCGCAGCTTCACGCTGCCCGAAGCGCTCCTGGCCGACCTGCTCTGCGCCTTCATGCAGGACATCGAGAAGACTCGCGACGGCAGCGGCTACGCCGACCGCGCCGAACTGCTCGACTACTGCCGCCGCTCGGCCAATCCGATCGGCCGGCTGCTGCTGCACCTCTACGGCGTGGACGACGCGCGCGCGCTCGCGCAGAGCGACGCCATCTGCAGCGCACTGCAGCTCATCAACTTCTGGCAGGACCTGGGCGTGGACCTGCCGCGCGGCCGCTTCTACCTGCCGCAGGCCGACAGCATTTCGCATGGCCTGGGCACGCGGGATTTCGAAGGCTTCAGACCGCTGGCGCCAGCCGCACCGCCACCGGCTGCGATCGCGCTGGTCCAAAGCGAGGTGGACTGGGCACGCACGCTGATGCACGAAGGCGCACCGCTCGTGCACCGCCTGCCGGGCCGCGCGGGCTGGGAGCTGCGCCTCGTCGTGCAGGGTGGGCTGCGCATCCTCGACAAGATCGAGCAGCTCGGCTGCGACAGCTTCTCGCGGCGTCCGACGATCGGCAAGGGCGATGCGGCGCTCCTGGCCTGGCGCGCCTTCAGGATGCGGAGACAATCCCCCGCGATGAAGAGTTTTTCACCATGACGCCCGAGCAGTACGTCCAGGACAAGGCTGCCGCCTCGGGCAGCAGTTTCTATTACGCCTTCCTGTTCCTGCCGAAGCCGCGGCGCGCCGCCATCACGGCCTTCTATGCCTTCTGCCGCGAGATCGACGACGTGGTCGACGAGGTCAGCGACCCCGGCGTCGCGGCCACCAAGCTGGCCTGGTGGCGCGCGGAGGTCTCGCAATCCTTCGCGGGCCAGCCGCACCATCCGGCGATGCAGGCGCTGATGCCGCATGCCAAGGTCTACGGCATCGAGGAACGCCAGCTGCACGAGGTGATCGACGGCTGCCAGATGGACCTGGACCAGACCCGCTACCTGGACTTCCAGGCCCTGAAGCGCTATTGCCACCTGGTGGCCGGCGTGGTGGGCGAAGGCGCGGCGCGCATCTTCGGCCAGACCGAAGCGCAGACCACCGACTATGCCCACAGGCTGGGCCTGGCGCTGCAGCTGACCAACATCATTCGCGACGTCGGCGAGGATGCGCTGCGCGGGCGCATCTACCTGCCGGTCAACGAGCTGCAGCAGTTCGACGTCAAGGCGCACGAGATCCTGAACCGCCTGCACTCGGAGCGCTTCGTCGCGCTCATGAAATTCCAGGCCGCGCGCGCGCATGCGGCCTACGACGAGGCGCTCGCGCTGCTCCCCACGGCCGACCGGCGGGCCCAGAAGCCGGGCCTGATGATGGCCAGCATCTACCGCACGCTGCTGTGCGAGATCGAGCGCGACGACTTCCAGGTGCTGCAGCAGCGCGTGAGCCTGACGCCCGTGCGCAAGCTCTGGCTCGCGTGGCGCGTGCAGGCACTGGACAAGCTTTGAGCCGCATCGCGGTCATCGGCGCCGGCTGGGCTGGCCTCGCCTGCGCGATCGAGGCGACGCGCGCCGGCCATGCGGTGACGCTGTTCGAAGCCGCGCGCACCCTGGGCGGCCGCGCACGCGCACTGCCGGCGCAGTTGCCCGACGGCCGGCCGGTGATGCTGGACAACGGCCAGCACATCATGGTCGGCGCCTACAGCGCGACGCTGGCGCTGATGCGCGAGCTCGGCATCGATCCCGGCGCCGTGCTGCATCGCATGCCGCTCACGCTGCGCTTCGCCGACGGCGACGGCCTGCAGCTTCCGCACTGGCCGCCGCCGCTGGACCTGCTGGCCGGCATCCTCGGCGCACGCGGCTGGTCCTGGCGCGACAAGCTGGCGCTGGCGCGCAGCGCGCTGGGCTGGCGGCTGAACGGCTTTCGCTGCGATCCCGGCAGCTCGGTTTCCGCCCTCTGTGCACCGCTGACGCCGCGCGTCATGGCCGAGCTGATCGAGCCGCTGTGCATCTCGGCACTCAACACGCCGATCGAAGATGCGAGCGGCGAGGTCTTTCTGCGCGTGCTGCACGATGCCCTGTTCGCAGGGCGCGGCGGCGCCGACCTGCTGCTGCCGCGCGTCGACCTCGGCACGCTGCTGCCGGACGGCGCGCAACGCTGGCTGCTCCAGCACGGCGCCGAGATCCGCAGCGGCGTGCGCGTGCAAGCCCTCGCGCGCGGCCCGGCGCTCTGGCAGATCGATGGCGAGCGCTTCGAGCGCGTGGTGCTCGCCTGCCCACCATGGGAAGCCGCGCGCCTGGCCGCTAGTGCGGCGCTGCCGGAGACATCGGCCTGGTCGCAGACGGCCCAGGCGCTGCAGCATGAAAGCATCGCTACCGTGTACGCCACGGGCGGCACCGCCTTGCGCGCACCGCTGCTGGCGCTGCGCGCCGGGGCGGGCGCGCCGGCGCAGTTCGTCTTCGACCGCGGGCAGCTCGGCGGGCCACCCGGCCTGTTGGCCTTCGTGGTCAGCGCCAGCAAGGACGAGCGCGAGATCCTGCAACAGCAGGTGCTGGCGCAGGCGCGCGACCAGCTCGGCCTGGCGGCCTTGCAACCGGTGCAGACCGTGGTGGAACGCCGCGCCACCTTCGCCTGCACGCCGGCGCTCGCGCGCCCCCGGGCGCAGGTGGGGCCGGGCCTCGTGGCCTGCGGCGACTACGTCGAAGGCCCCTATCCCGCAACGATCGAAGGCGCCGTGCGCAGCGGCCGCACCGCGGCAGCCGCCTGCGGACCCGCGTAAAGACTTTGGGGCGTGCCCAGCGCGATGCTGTGCTTGTCCATCAGGCGATAAAGAGTCATGCGCGAAACGCCGAGCTCTCGCGCAGCGTGCGTGACGTTGCGCCCGACACGGGTCAGCGTGAGGCATATCGCATCGCGCTCGGCCATCGTGCGTGCCGTGTCCAGCCCCATCCCCACCGGGCTCTCGACGGCCGCCAGACCCAGGTCGGAAGGCGTGATCAGCCGCAGCTCGCTCATCACCACGGCCCGCTGCACTCGGTTGTACAGCTCGCGCACATTGCCCGGCCAGCCGTGCGCCATCATGGCCGCCAGGGCCTGCCGGCTGAAGCCCTTCACGCGGGTCTTGCTCTTGGTCATGCAACGTTGGAAGAAGTACTCCGCGAGGATCGGCACATCCTCCATGCGGCGGCGCAGCGGCGTCACCTCGATCGACAACACATTCAAGCGGTAGAAGAGGTCGTCGCGGAACTGGCCGACCGCCACGGCTTCGGCCAGGTCCACGTGCGACGCGGCCAGCACCCGCACGTCGACCTGGATGCTGCGCACGCCGCCCACCCGACTGATCGTCTTTTCCTGCAGGAAGCGCAGCAGGTTGGTCTGCAGCTCCAGCGGCAGGTCTCCGACCTCGTCGAGGAAGACCGTGCCGCCATTGGCGGCCTCGATCAACCCGCGCCGCTCCGACGAGGCGCCGGTGAACGCGCCCTTCTCGTGGCCGAACAGTTCGGATTGGATCAGCGACGGCGAGATGGCGCCGCAGTTGACCGCCACGAAGGGGCCGGCCGAACGCAGCGAGCACTGGTGGATGGCGCGCGCGGCCAGCTCCTTGCCGCTGCCGCTTTCGCCGCCGATCAGCACCGGGGCATCCGTCGCCGCCACCCGGCGGATCTGATGGCGCAGGCGCGTGAGGGCGGGCCCCTGCCCGACCATGCCCAGCGCATCCACCACGTGCGTGTGGGTCTTGTGCCGGCGCCGCAGCATCGCGCGCTGGCAGGCATGGTCCAGCACCACTTCGAGCTCGCGCCCGTCGATCGGCAGCACCTGATGATGGAAGAAGCAGCCGAGCACCAGCTCGCGAAAGCCCGGTGATTCCAGCGCCTGCGGCTCGCACACGACCACCCATTCCATGCCGTGCGTCGCATTGACGCAGGCTTCGACTGCTGCCTCCGGCACTGTCAGCGCGCTGCCGACGACCAGCATGCCGATCGGCAAATGACGATGAGCCTGGATGCGGTTCGCGGCCGCCAGGTCCGTCGCCTGCATGAGCTCCCAGCCGCGCGCGAGCAGCTGCTCCTTCACGCCGCTCGCGTCGCCGCCCGGCACCACGTACAGAAGGGTTCGCAGCTGCATGGCAGGGAGCCGGCTAGAAGGACATCGGCAGCCGGACGGTCAATGTGAGGTCGGGCGTGTCCCGCGTCAGGCCGGCTCCAACGGACACGTTCAGCGAGGTCTTGTCGCTGATCCGGTACGAGTAGCCCAGCATCAGGGTCGAGAGCTGCGTGCGCACCGAGGTCATGACGGGCATGCCGTTCTGCTTCGTCTTGCCGATGGAGTTCAGCTCCACGCCGAGGCTGAAGGACGAGCGCTCGTTGAGTGCCAGGCCCATGCCGAAATTGACGCCGAAGACATTGCCGGGCTTGACCTCGCCGATGAACTCGCGCTCGCCGTTCAGCACCAGGCGGCTCAGGTTGTCGCGGCCGAAGTTGTGCGTATAGGTGAAGCTGCCGAAGAACACCGCCGGATCGGTGGGCAGCAGCCAGGTCAGACCGGTCTGCAGCGAATAGAAGCCCGACCCCGTGGGCAGGTCCAGCGGCAGGCCCGTGCCCGTCGTGTTGCCGATGCAGCGCGTCACGCAGTCGGTCACCACTTCGAACGGGTCCTTGCCGGTGCGGGTCTTGAAGCGCAGCGAGCCGATCATGTAGGGCCAGTTGCCCTTGCCCTCGTTCAGCTGGTAGCGCGCCGCGAGCTCGATGTCGCCGATCGAGCGGCCGCTGGTCTCGAACACCCGCTCGTTCGCGGAGCCGGTGAAGAGCTCGCGGCTGATGGTGGAGTCGGAGCGATAGACGTACGGGACCTTCGCTTCCAGCTCGAGCCGGTTGGTGACGCCCCAGCGGCCGGCGAGCGCGGCGGTCAGTGTGTTGCGCTTGACCTCGCGCACGTCGACCAGGCCGATCAGCAAGGCGGGGATCACGGTGTAGCCCACCAGCGCGACGCGGTTGTTCGACGAATAGGCGTACTGCAGAGAAGGCTCGAGGACGTACCGCCCGCGCGGCGTGAGGATGCCGGGTTGATCGAAGATCGGCGCCACCTCCGGCACCGAAGGCGCATCGGCGCTGGGCGCCACACCGACCCGCACCGGACGCGGACCGGTGTCGGCGACTGCGGTCGCCGCGGGCTTGCTCACGGGGGGTGGGGGTGGTGCGCTGCGCGCTTCCTGGGTCTGCAGGCGCTCCTGCAACGCGCGGTACCGGGCCTCCTGCTCCTGCGCCTGTTGCCGCAGCGCCTCGATCTGGCGCCCCTGTTCGGTCAGCTGCTGCTGCAGCGTTTCCATGCGCTTGTCCGCGCTCCTGGCGGGCGATGTGCCCTGCGCCTGCGCCATGGCGCCCGACCAGGCCAGGGAAGAGCACGCAAGAAACGCAAGCGCCCTGTGCCTCTGCCGGGATGTCTCCAATGTCTCCATGTCCACCTCCCTTGTTGTTCCCTCGGGGGTTGAATGTCGCGCGCCAGCGTAAACGCATCTTTCAAAGTGTGGCAAGGTGCAAGTTGAAAACAAAGGTAATGAAGACGAGCCGGCATTTCAGCTGTCTCAGATCTGATGCAGTTCGTCGGGGCCACAGATGCATCGTCGAAATGCGTGCAGTGCAGCGCAAGCCCTTGCTGCACAACATCGGCGGCCCTCGACGAAGCAATCCGACCGCTCGGCAGACCGTCACACGAATGAGACAGCGCGCGCGTGCCATTGCCTGGCCCGACCACAAAGTCCATCAAGGCGAAAGCACTACAGCACGTGCGATCCGTCCTACGCAACCGTCAAGGCGCTGTGACAAATCGTTCGATTCAAGGCTGTGCACGAGCCCGCGGAAAGCACACGGCCGTCGCGGCGCCATGGTCTTCTCTCTCGGAGGTCCGGCCCACGCAACAGGGACTGCGATCCGCTGGCATCGAAGTTGCACGACGTGCTCTGAATTGCGGCGACGCAACTCATCCTCGCTTTGTCACGTCAACAAATGGAGACCCTATGAAGAAGACACTTCTGGCTTCGGCCATCACGGTTGCATTCGGGTTCAGCGGTGCGGCGTTCGCCAACGACACGGACCAACTCGCGGTTCAATTGACCGGCGAAGGCAACAACACGAGCACGAACACCAGCACGTCCAGCAGCACGAGGACCAGCACCAGCACGCGCACCTCGTCCCGCAGCGACAGCAGCACCAACAAGGATTCGGGTGACGCCTACACCGGCGCTGCACGGTCCGCCGCGTTGAACAACGGCTCCACCGGCACCTTCAGCAATGCCTTCAACGTGACGAAGGCGACCGCCACCAGCAACCTGACCGGCGTGGTCACGGGCAACAGCGTCTACAACATCGGCAACCAGGCCTACAACACCGGCTCCGCCGCGGGCGGCGCCGGCAACGGCGGCTATGGCGGCGTCGGTCGCGGCGGCTCGGCCTCCGGCACCGGTACCGGCGGCAACGGCGCGGTCGGTGCGACTGGCGGCAATGCCTCCAACGGCGCCATCAGCCATGGCAGCGCGACCAACGGCAGCGCCAGCAACGGGAACAACACCGCGGGCAGCGGCGGTGCGGGCGGTGCGGGCGGCGCGGGCAACGGCGGCACCAACACCGGCCAGGGCGGCACGGGCGGTGTGGGCGAAGGCGGCACCGGCGGCGCCGGCGGGACCAACACGGTCAATGCAGGGACCTTCAACATGTCCAACACCATGACCAGTGTCGGACAGTCGGCCGCCGGCATCATGATCGCGAACCAGAACAGCGGCTTCTCGTCGCTGGTTCAGCAAAGCGTGAACGTGCAGGCCAACCTGGCCGTCGGCCGCTAGGCCCAGCGCCGGCCATCGCCGCCGTGCAGCCCGCAGCGATGCGGGCCGCACGGTGGAGGCCGGCTCGCTCACCGGAGAGACACATGAGATCGATCGCACTCTTCGGGTCCATCGGCCTGGTAGCGGTGTTCATGCTGGCCGAGAGCGCTGCGGCGCAGACCTCGGTGGTGCCGAACGACACGACGGCTTTTTCCAAACCCGTGGACTCGGCGGTGCTGGCGGGCTACCGCGGCGGCAGTCAGCTCGTGCACAACGAGATGGAACTGAGCGGCACCACGGCCGACAACACGGCCCGCAACGTCAACACGGGCAGCAACGCCATCAGCGCAGGTTCGTTCGCGAACATGACCGGTTTGCCGGTCGTGATCCAGAACACCGGCGCCAACGTGCTGATCCAGAACGCCGTGATCCTTCACCTGCAGATGAACTGAGGGTGGGCGCCATGCGCGGCCTGTTGCTGTTCCTCGCCCTCTTCGCAACGGCCGGTCCTGCGCCGGGCCAGCTGGCGCACCTGCCGTCCATGGGCGCGGGCGACGTGATCATGCCGGTCGTCAGCATGCGGCAGGCGCGCCTGGCCGGCACCCTGCTGCAGAAGTTCGACTTCAGCTGCGGATCGGCGGCGGTCGCCACGCTGCTCACGCACCACTACGGCTACCCGGTCACGGAGCAGGTGGTGTTCGAGGAGATGTACGCCCGCGGCGACAAGAAGAAGATCCACCGCGAGGGCTTCTCGCTGCTCGACATGAAGCGCTTTCTGGCTGCGCACGGCTTCGAGGCCGACGGCTTCGAGCAGCCGCTGGACAAGCTCAACGAGGCGCGCATTCCGGCCATCGTGCTGATCAACGAGAACGGCTACCACCATTTCGTGGTGGTCAAGGGCGTGCAGGCCGACCGGGTGCTGATCGGCGATCCGGCGCAAGGCACGCGCGCGATGCCGCGCCGGACCTTCGAGGCCAACTGGAAGAACAGCCTGCTGTTCGTGATCCACAACCGCATGGAGTCGGCCCGCTTCAACCTGGCCGCCGATTGGCGCGTGGCGCCGCGCGCGCCGCTGGGCGGCGGCGTCAGCCGGGAAGGCCTGAGCCACATCACCATGCCCAAGCTGGGGCCGGGAGAGTTCTGATGCGTGCCGTGCGCCTGCTCTGCCTCCTGCTCGCCCTGGCGCTGTGCCTGCCGGCGCATGCCGACGCGGTGTGGGAGGCCGTGAGCGCGCGGACGCTGGATGGCCTGCGCGGCGGCTTCGACGTGGGCGGCGGCCTGCTGGTCAGCTTCGGCATCACGCGGGCCGTCTACGTCAACGGCAACCTGGTCACCCAGACCACGCTCGACTTCGGCCGCTTGTCGGCGCTGACGCCGGCCCAGGCCGCGCAGCTCAACCAGCAGATGGCGGCACTGAACCTGGTGCAGAGCGGCCCCGGCAACAGCGTCGACCCGGATGTCCTGTCGACGGGCGCCGGCACCATCATCCAGAACACGCTGAACAACCAGCACATCGTGAACCAGACCGTGATCAATGCGCGCAGCAACGCGATGGGCATGGTCAAGAGCCTCAACATCCAGAACACGCTGAACGACGCCCTCACGCGTTCTGCGGCCCCGCGCTGAGTGCCCCTTCGACTGTAGAAGTTCCGCCGAATCGATGAGGCGCTAACCCGCCTCGAGCGCCATGCACAGCGCATGCAGGTTCGGCACGATCAGCTGCGGCCGCGCACCGTGTTCCCAGGGGCGCTCGTCGCGCACCAGCCAGGCGGCCTGCATGCCGGCATCGAGCGCGCCGACCACGTCGAGCGCTGCGTCGTCGCCGACGTGCAGCACGTCCCTGGGCAGCAAGCCGACGGAGGCCGCGGCGGCCCGGAAGATCGGCGCATGCGGCTTGCCGCTGCCGAACTCGCGTGCGTTGAAGGCGGCGCGGAACCAGCGTCCCACGCCGGCCAGGTGCACGTCGGCGTTGCCGTTGGAGACGGCCACCAGCGGATAGCGTTCGCTGAGCCACTTGAGTGCGGGCAAGGCGTCGTCGTAGAGCGTGACGCGCTGGCGCTCGGCGAAGAAGATCTCGAAGGCCGGATCCGCCAGCGCCGGATCTTCGCCCGCACGCCGCAGCGCCGTGCGTATGGATTCGCGCCTGAGGGCGCTCAGGTCGTGCGCGAGATCGGAACGCTCCTTGGCAGTGGCCTCGCGCAGTTCGCGCAGCACGCCGGGCGTCACCAAGAGGCTCGCGGTCTTCGGCGCCTCGCGCACGAGCCACTCGTGCAGCACGCCCTCGGCGCGCTCGATGGTGGGCCAGATCGGCCAGAGCGTGTCGTCGAGGTCGAGCGAGATCGCGGCGATACGCTTCACGTCGAGGGCGAGGGAATCGGAAGTCGCAAGGGCCATGACCGAGAATAGCGCATGCCTTTTCGCCCCGAAGCTCCTGCCGTCGAAGCCCGCCAGGAGCGCACCGCCGTGCTCTGGTGCAACCTCGGCTCGCCCGACGAGCCCACCGCCGCCGCGGTGCGGCCCTACCTCGCCGATTTCCTGGGCGATCCGCGCGTGGTCGAGATCCCGCGCGTGCTGTGGGCGCTGATCCTGCACGGCATCATCCTGCGCACGCGGCCCGCCAGGTCGGCCGCCAAGTACGCGAGCATCTGGACGCCCGAGGGGTCGCCGCTCAAGGTCTGGACGCACAAGCAGGCGAAGCTGCTGGCCGGCTGGCTCGGCGAGCGCGGGCACCGCGTGACGGTGCGCGAGGCCATGCGCTACGGCAAGCCGTCGATCGCCGCGCAGCTCGACGCGCTCAAGGCCGAAGGCGCGACGCGCGTGCTGGTGCTGCAGGCCTACCCCCAGTATTCGGCCACCACCACGGCGAGCGTGGTCGATGCGGTCAATGCGTGGAGCGCGCGCGTGCGGCGGCTGCCGGAGTTTCGCTTCGTCAACCAGTACCACGACGAGCCGCTCTACATCGAGGCGCTGGCGAACACCGTGAGCCGCCACTGGAAAGACCACGGCCGGCCCGACCAGCTGCTGATGAGTTTCCACGGCATCCCCGAGCGCAACATCCGGCTCGGCGACCCTTACCAGGCCCAGTGCCTGGTGACCGCCGGCCTGCTGGCCGAACGGTTGCAACTCACGCGCGAGCAGTACCGCGTCACTTTCCAGTCGCGCTTCGGCCGCGCGAAATGGCTCGAGCCCTACACCGAGCCGAGCCTGCGCGAGCTCGGCGCAGCGGGCGTCGCGCGCGTCGACGTGATGTGCCCCGGCTTTTCCGCCGACTGCCTGGAGACGCTGGAAGAGATCGCGATCGAAGGCCGAGAGGCCTTTCTTCATGCGGGCGGGAAGGCGTTCCACTACATCCCTTGCCTCAACGACAGCAGCGCCTGGATCACGGCACTGGCGGCGATCGCGGAGCGTCACCTTGCAGGCTGGCCGACTCGCTCAGCCTGAGTGCCTGGCGTCAGGTGTCGTTCGCCCGGCGTCTCTCATCAATCGCTCCGCCACGAGTTCCAGGAAGAAGAAGCCGAACCTGGGATTCTGGTAATACATCTGCCGAATCTCGTCGTAGCTGACCAGCAGCAGCGATCCTGCTTGTTCGCATACGACAGTCTGGGTTCGCTTGTGCCCCCTGGTTATCAGGCCGAGTTCACCGATGACTTCGCCTTGTTCCACAGCAACACCTGCTTCAACCGCGCGAAAGCGCCCGCTGAGCACGAACAGGACCTCTGCGGCCGCGTCGCCCTGGCGAAAAAGCGTATCCCCGGCCTGGACGGCCTTGCGGTGCGAGAACGGTTTGAGCCACTCCATCGAGAGTCGGCTCCCGGAGATCTCCTTGATCTGGCGGGTCAGCTGCAGCAACTGCCGAAGGCGCCACACGTTCAAGGGCAGGAGAGCCAGGTGAAGCAGCAGCACCGGGTAGACGTAGCCAAGGACACCATAGGTGATGAAGGCCAGGTTGGACACGATCCCCACCATGCGCAGGTGCAGCATCGTCTTCATCGAGAAGGTCATCAGCGTCATCAGTGCGCCGAGATACCCGAAGGTCTCTGTCCATTGCATGCAGGGAACTCCGTGTGTCAGTCAGGCACTGTCCGGCGGACCAGGCCGTCTGGCATCGCGTCCTTCGTCCCAGGAGTCGCAGATCACCGCAAACACTTCGACCGGTGATGCCTTGCCCCGGAACAGCGCCGTCCCGAGCGCTTCGACAGGCAGACGCCCGTTGAGCGCGGCGCACGTGGCGGCGTCGATGAGGATCATGCGCTTCGCCTCCTTGGTGTGCGTCTCCAGCCGGGCGGCGAGGTTCACCGTGTCGCCGATGCAGGTGTAGGTCGCGCGCTGCTGCGTGCCGGTGTAGCCGGCGACCATCTCGCCGGTGGCGATGCCCACGCCGATGCGCAGCGCGGGCTTGCCGGCCGCGGTCCGCTCGACGTTCAGCAGCTGGATCATCTCGACCATGTCCAGCGCCGCATGCGCCGCCGCCGCACCGTGGTCGGCCAGCGGCTGCGGCGCGCCGAAGATGGCCATCAACCCGTCGCCGATCATCTGGTTGACCACGCCGCCGTGGCTGTTGATGGCCTCGAACATGAGCGTGTAGTACGTATTCAGGAGATCGATGGTTTCTTCGGGCGGCTGCGATTCGACCAGCTCGGTGAAGGCGCGGATGTCGGAGAACATCACGGTGCCCTGCACGCGCCGCCCGCCGAGCGCGAAGCCGGATTGCTGCAGGTCCTGCGCAACCTCGGAGGTGGCAAAGCGACGCACCATTTGCTTCTGCTGGTCGCGCAGGCGCTTCTTCTCGAGGCTGGCGCCGATGCGCGCCTTCAGCAGCACCGGGTTGACCGGCTTGTGCAGGTAGTCCTCGGCGCCCAATGCGATGCAGCGTGCGATGCCGGTCACGCCCTCGAGCGACGAGGTCACGATCACGGGCAAGTCGCGCAGCGACGGGTCATCGGCCAATTGCTCCAGCACCTGGAAGCCGTTCATCTCGGGCATTTCGACGTCGAGCAGCATCAGGTCGAAGGCGTCGCGCCGCAGCAGTTCCAATGCCATCCGCCCGTTCTCGGCACAGGCGACGGTATGGCCCTGCAGCTCGAGGCTGCGGGCCATGAGCAGGCGATTGACCTTGTTGTCGTCGGTCACCAGCAGGCGGGCCGGTGCATGGCGCAGATCAACCATGGCTCAGCGCCGCAAGGGCCGCGGCAGCCCGTTCGTACTCGCCCTGCAACGTGTCGAGCGCGTCCGACGACGGCGCCGCTGCCAGTCCGTCGAGTTCCAGCGTTCGCGCCATGGCGGCAAGCGCCTCGGCGCCGAAGGTGAGGCTGTTGGATTTCAACGAATGCGCAGCGCGGCGGAAGGCATCGGCATTGCCGGCATCGCGGGCTTCGCGCAGTTGCGAAAGCATCAGCGGCGCCTCCTCCAGGAATGTCTGCACCAGCTCCCTCACGAAGTCCGCACCCGCGGCGTCCTGAAGCTCGGCGAAGGTGGCGCCGTCGATGATTGCGTCGCCCATCGGGGCTCGCTCATCGGCGTCATGTGGCTCATCGGTCATGTCACCGGTCCTTGCGTGCGTGCACGTTGTTCAGCGCGTCCACCAGCCGGTCGACACGAATCGGCTTGGTCAGGTAGTCGTCCATGCCGGCGGCAATGCACATCTCCTGGTCGCCCTGCATGGCGTTGGCCGTCATCGCCACGATGCGCGGACGCTCGGGCGGCTCCATCAGCTTGCAGATCTGCCGCGTGGCGTCGAGCCCATCGAGCTCCGGCATCTGGACGTCCATCAGCACCACGTCATAGGCTTGGCGCTGCACCGACTCGACGGCCTCGATGCCGTTGGAAGCCAGGTCCGCGCGGTAGCCCATCTGCTGCAGCAGGCGCATCGCGAGCTTCTGGTTCACCGCGTTGTCTTCGGCCAGCAGGATGCGCAGCGGATGGCGCGACGCCATCGTCTGGTCGATCTGCGCCTTGGCCGCAGTGCCGGGCGCGGGCTTCGCAGGCAGCTCGCGGGCGAGCAGGTTCGCCAGCGTGTCGAACAGGTGCGACTGATGAATCGGCTTGGACAGGTGGGCACTGAAAAGCGTCTCGCTGTCGCCG
The DNA here is from genome assembly GCF_018614915.1 of Variovorax paradoxus. GTDB lineage: Bacteria > Pseudomonadota > Gammaproteobacteria > Burkholderiales > Burkholderiaceae_C > Variovorax > Variovorax paradoxus_K. The sequence goes on from NZ_JAGGNU010000056.1 coordinate 68,358, forward strand.
GCCTCGCGCCGGCCTGCCGAGCTGAACAGCACCAGCGGCGGTGCGCCGTGGTTGGCGCGGATGCGCCGCGCAAGCTCGATGCCGTCCATCTCGGGCATGTGCATGTCGAGGATCGCAAGATCGAAGCGATCGCCTTGCTCGAGCCAGCGCAAGGCTTCGACCGGCGATTCGGTGTCGCGCGAATCCATGCCCCACTTGGCCATCTGAAGCGTGAGCACGCGCCGGTTGGTTGCGTTGTCGTCGACGATCAGCACGCGCTTGCTCCGCAGTGCGAGCTGCACGCCCGTGGCGATGCGGTGCTTGCTCGGTGGCGTCTCGGCTATCGACGCTTCGATGGTGAAGAAGAAGGTCGAGCCGGTGCCCGCCCCATCGCTCTCGACCCACATGGTCCCGCCCATCAACTCGGCCAGCCGCTTGCTGATGGCCAGGCCGAGCCCGGTGCCGCCGTATTTGCGCGTGGTGCTGGAGTCAGCCTGCGAAAACGACTGGAACAACCGGTTCATGCCTTGCGGGGACAGGCCGATGCCGGTGTCGCGCACGGCAAAGGTCAGGCCGACCTTGTCCGCGCCCAGGGGCTTCGAGCTCACGGTCAGCACCACCTCGCCGGCGTCCGTGAACTTCACCGCATTGCTCAGCAGGTTCAGCATGATCTGCCGCAGCCGCGTGAGGTCGCCGTTCACGCCGACCGGCACGTCGTCCTCGAAGACATAGGCCATGTCGAGCTGCTTCTCGCTCGCGCGCGTGCTGACCAGGTCGAGCGCCGATTCCACACATTCGCGCAGGTCGAAGGGATGCGATTCGATGTCCATCCGTCCGGCCTCGATCTTCGAGTAGTCGAGGATGTCGTTGATGATGGTCAAGAGCGCATCGCCCGAATCGCGGATGGTCGACGCGTAGTCCTTCTGGTCGGCATCGAGCGTGGCGTCGAGCAGCAGGCCGCTCATGCCGATCACCGCGTTCATCGGCGTGCGGATCTCGTGGCTCATGGTCGCGAGGAAGGCGCTCTTGGCCTCGTTGGCCGCCTCGGCAGCGGCGCGCGCTTCCCTGGCCTCGTTGAACATCCGCACGTTCTCGATCGCGATCGCGGCCTGCTCGGCAAACAGGGTGAGCAGGTCGATCTGGCGCTGCGGGGTGGTGCCGGGTTCGGGCCAGGCGGTGGTGATCGCACCTACCGCCACGCCCTCCTTGAGAATCGGTGCGGCGATCATCCGGCGTCGGTTTCCGGTGTTGGCCATCGTGCGGTCGTAGCTCGGGTCCGCCCAGGCGTCTTCGTTGCACAGGGCTCTTCGCTCCAGGATGGCCCGGCCGTTCATGTGGCGCGGATCGGGCGGCGCGGGCCACACCGTGCGCGCCGCTTCCAGCGCCTCTGCAGACCAGTTTCGGGTCGCTGCCAGGTGGACCAGGCGCCCATCGAAAGTGAAGATCGCGGCGGTCGGGCCTTCGAACAGCCACATGGTGCAGTCCAGAATGGCCTCGAACACCGGCGTCACATCGTTGGGCGATTCGCTGATGACGCGCAACACGTCGCTGACGGCGGTCTGGTACTCGAGGGACTCGGTCAGTTCGGCGGTGCGCTCTTCGACCTTGCGCAGCGCCTCCTGCGCCTCCTCGAAGAGCCTCGCGTTCTGGATCGCGATGACGGCCTGCTCGGCAAAGGTCTTGAGCAGTGCACGCTCGCCGGGGCGAAACGGTCCGACCTTGGAGCGCTGCATGCTCAGGATGCCGATGCCGCGGCCTTCCCACAACAGCGGCGCCGCCAGGCTCGCGAAGCTCATCCCGAGCATCTCGGCGTTGAGGCGCAACAGCCGCGGCGCCGCGGGGTCGCTGAGGACGTCGGCGAACTCCACGAGCTCGCCCGTCTCGAAGGACAGCTGCGCGGACGTGCCGGCCAGCGGCATCGGATAGTTGGACTGCATGGCCGCGCTGACCTCGGCCAGGCGCTCTTCGCCGATCGCCGCGCGGCCTGCCGCGGACATGCGCCAGCGCTCCAGTACGAGCTTGCCGTCGGCGTCGACCATCAGCAGCACGAAGGAGTCGCCGTCGAACAGGCGCGCACAGCATTCGAGGATCTTGTCGAACACCGGGCCGGGGTCAGCCACCGAGCTGCCGATGACCTGCAGCACCTCGGCGGCAGCGGTCTGGTGCGCCAGCGCCTCTTGCATCTCGCGGCCATACCGCTGCGTCTCGTGCAACAGGCGTGCGTTCTCCAGCGCCAGGCCCATGCTCGCCGCCACTGTCTCGAGCAGCCCTATCTCGTGCGGCCCGAATGCGTATTCGCGTTCGTGGTTCTGCAGCGCGATAAGGCCCAGGACGCGATTGCTGCCGATGATCGGGACGGCGGCGATCGAGTGGGCCCAGTCGGTGCCCGGTGCAGGACGGATGCCGAGCCGGGTCTGCTCCTCGCGCGTGTTGAGCACACCAGCCTCGCGCAGGCGCAACATGCGCATCATCGGTTCTTCCGGCTCCAGCGGCCGCGCCGGCGGCAGCGGCAGGGGCACGCCATGTTCGTAGCGGTACAGCGCCTGGACCAGCTCGGTCTTGTCGTCCCACCACATGATGTTCAGGTCGCCGGTGCCGAAGAGTTCGCGCAGCTTGTCGCCCACCAGGTCGATGATGGCCTGGAAGCCCAGCTCGGCTGCCATGCCTTGCTGGATGCTGTTGACCAGCGCGAGTTCGTCGCTGCGCTGCGCGAGCTCGTCCGTGCGCGCGGCCAACGCGCGCTGGGCGTCTTCGCGGATGCGGACGTTGGCGAGGGCCCCAGCGGCCTGGCGCGCCAGCGTGGCCAGCAGCTCGCAGTGGTCGCGCTCGAAGCGACCGAACACGCCATCGATGTCGGCGTAGAGGTAGCCGAACGGCCGGCGCCCGGAGAGCAGCGGCGCGATGAGGCACGAGCGCTGTGCGGCGGCATCGGCGCCATCCGGTCCGTGCCGCAGGCTCGCCTTGCGCGTGCGGCGGGTTTCGATGAGCCAGGGGGTGATGGCGCACAGCAAGGCCGCGGCGCCCTCGGCGGCCGGCAGCATCGCGCCGGCGCTGCAGAGGCCAGCCTCGTCGTCGAGCACCAGCAGCACCCGCTGCGCTCCGCTGAGCCGGGCGGTGGCATCGATCAGGAAGTCGTGCACTTCGACCGCGCTTCCCAATTCGCCCAATCGCAGGCCGGCGTCAACCAGCCTTCTTTGCGATTCGCACAATTCGTTTCCAGCGCGCGGCGCGCGCTTCGACAGGGATCGAGACCGAGACTGAGCCATCGACATGGGCCTCCAGCGATCGCCGGGTTGGTGCGCGAGGGGTGCACACACGGTGTGGAGTCTAGCGGCGAAGAGTCGATCTACGCACGCGAGTGCGCACTGCCCAGATGCTGCCCGCCGATGGGTCTTTCAGCTTATCGACGTCGGCGCAATTTGGGCGTAAGCTAGAAAAAGGTTCTATTCGTCGATCGCAGGGGGAACTTGTTCCGATTCGAGAACAAGATGAACGGAAGACCAGTTCAGAAGCCATCGATATATCGACTGCGGAGAACGTATGGACCTGAGGAGCGAACAACTGGCCGACGGCGTGGAGAAAATCAGCCTGGTCGGACGCATGGACAGCATTGGCGGGCATGACATCAATCTGCGCCTGGCTGCCCTCGTCGCGTCGCGAAAGCTGCTTGCCGTGGTCGACATGTCCGAGGTGTCGTTCCTGGCGTCCATCGGCATCCGTACCCTCGTCGTCAATGCGAGAGCCCAATCGTTGCGCGGTGGCGTGATGGCCCTGGCGAATCCACAGCCCATTGTGGCGGAGGTGCTCAAGATGGCAGGCATCGACACGATCATCCCGGTCTACCCCGACGTCGATTCCGCCTTCAGCGCGCTGGTGGCGGGAGCCGAGAGCCGCTGATGTGCCCCGCCGAAGGGAGCCCGCAGGCGTCCCTGACCGTCGACAGGGAGTTGCGCGAACTCCCACGCGTGAGCGCATGGGTCCACGATTGGGCCGAGCGTCAACAGCTTCCTGCGAAGCTTGCGTGGAACCTCGATCTTTGCTCGACGGAGGTGGTGACCAACATCATGAGCCATGCCCACGGCGACGGCGCGCAGCACATCCTTTTGCGCCTGGGTTGGCAAGGCGAAGAGGTGGCACTGGAGGTCGAGGACGAGGGGCGCGAGTTCGATCCGAGGCTGGTCTCGCAACCCGCACCGGCCACCAGCATTCAGGACGCACGCATCGGCGGCTGGGGCATCCCCATCTTGCGCCGCTTCTCCGACGGCCTGCGTTACCGCCACGAGGACGGCCGCAATTGCCTGACGCTGCTTTTTCGGGCGACGGCGTCGCCCTGACCCGCCTTCAACGGCCAGGAATCTGCATCGCGGCGCCGTCGAGCATGGCGCCATCATTCAACCCGGAACCGAGGAGATATCAAATGGGAACGGCAGTCAAAAACTCACCAAGCATCGATCCCCAAAGCGCACTGGCAGCGCAGGTGGCCCTCGCGAGTCAGCCCAACGGAAGCGGCGAGACTTCCGGCGTCGACAAGATGCGCGAACTGCTGTTCGGCAACCAGATGCAGGATTACGACAAGCGCTTTTCCATTCTCGAGGACCGCTTTCAGCAAAGGCTGCGCGATCTGGAGGCAGAGTCGTCCCGCAGCCTGGCGAGCCTCGAATCGACGATGAAGAAGCAACTCGAATCGGTCGCCGGCCAGTTCCGCGAAGAAAAGGACCTGCGTGCCGACGCCGACAAGGAGCTGGAGCGCAGCCAGCGCGAGCACGGCCAGGCGTTGGAAAAGCGCCTGGCCCAGGTTTCCGACCAGCTCGCGCGCCAGGAGCGCGAGTTCACGGACCGCCTGGGCCACGAGGTTCAGGGGCTGCGCGAAGATATCCGGCGCCGCCAGGAGGACTCCCGCGCCACCACCGAACGGATGTTTGCCGAGCTCAGCAACGTCAAGACCGATCGCAATCTGCTCGCGGGATTGTTCGTCGAGATCGCCAAATGCCTGAATCAGGACGTATTGCCCAAGGGCAGCAACGGCGGCGAGCGCGGCTGAGTCGCGCGGCAAGCGCGCCAAGCCGGCTCCTGCGACGTGACGCCTGGGCGGGGGCGCGGTGAACGCGCGCCTGTCGCTGGCCGCGACGAGCGCGCCCGGCAGTGCTTCCGACGAGGATCAGAAAACCCGGCTCGCCGGACTCCTGCTCGAGCTGGCCCGCTGCGTCGACCCCGACATGGCCGCGACGCTGCCGAGCCGCCTGGAGGCCGACCCGCGGCTGGAGGCGATGCGCGGCGTGCTGCTCGAACGCGAGCAGGTGGCGCTGGCGAAGCTGCAAAGGAAGTTCGACGACCCGCAGGAGTTTGCCGATGCGGTAGGCGCGGTGCTCCCCGCGGCCTTCACGTTGGCAGCGGCGCGCGACGAGCGCCTCGGCCAAGTGCTGGCGCCCACGGTCGAGCGGGCCACCCAGGCGTCGATCCGGAAGAACCCGGAGACCATGGTCGACATCCTGTATCCGGTCATGGGCCCCGCGATCCGCAAGGCCATTGCCGAGACCCTCGACGGCACGCTCCAGTCGCTCAACCAGGCGCTCAAGTACGGCTTGTCGTGGCGTGGCCTCAAGTGGCGCATCGAGGCCTGGCGCAACGGCAGTACCTTTGCCGACGTGGTGCTCAGGCACACGGCGGTGTTCCGGATCGAGCACCTGTTCCTGGTCCATCGCAAGACCGGGCTGCTGCTGGCGCACGCGACCCGGGAAGACGCGAGCTCGCGCGACCCCCAGCTGGTTTCGGCCATGCTTTCCGCGATCCAGGATTTCGTGCGCGATTCGTTCGACGAATCCGTCCCTGGCGCAACGAGCGGCCGCAGCATCGACAGCCTGCGCCTGGGTGACCTGCTGCTGTGGTGCGAGGAAGGCCCGTCGGCCTTTCTGGCGGCGGTCATCCACGGCAACCCGCCGCCCACGGTGCGTGCGCTCCTCGCGGAAACACTGGGATCGATCCACGACGACTTGCGCACGCCGCTCGAAGAATTCGAGGGCGACACCGCGCCCTTCGAACAGGCCGTCGGGCGCCTGCGGCCGTGCCTGCTGTCCCAGGCCGCCGAGGCACGCAGGAAGTACAGCCCGCTGCTCTGGCTTATCCCGTTGATGCTGCTGGCGGCGATCGGCTACTGGGTCGCGCAGCGGGTTATCGAGCGCCAGCGCGTCAACAGCTATGTCGCGGCGCTGCAGGAGCAACCCGGCATCGTCGTGACGGGCGCCGAACGCCGGGACGGCAAGTGGCTGGTGTCCGGACTGCGCGACCCGCTGGCCGTTGCGCCCGAGACCTTGCTGGGGTCGACCCGCCTGGACCCGACGCGGGTCGCCGGCCGCTGGGAACCCTACCAGGCGCTGCATCCGGCCATCATTCTCAAGCGGCTGAACGCGACCCTCGATCCGCCGTCGACGGTGAGCCTTTCGCAAGACGCGGGCGGCATTCGAGCGAGCGGCAGTGCCTCCCAGCGCTGGCTGGACAAGGCGCGGGCCTTCACCTTGACCTTGCCTGCCGGCGCCCCGACGGTCGATCTCAGCGCCCTCAAGGACGTGCAGGATCCGGACTATGTTCGGCTGCGCGACGCCATCCAGAGCCAGTTGATTCAATTCGATTTCAGCGTGCCGCGGCCCGCAGCGGATCAGGAACGCAAGCTCGACGCCGTCGCTGCAGACATCCGCGACCTGGTCCAGGTGGCCCGCACCCAAGGGTTCCCGGTGAAAGTGACCATCGTCGGCCACGCCGATGCGACCGGCAAGGACATCTCCAATCTGGCCTTGAGCGTCGGCCGCGCGGAAGTCGTGCGCTCCATGCTGCGTGCGCGCGGCGTGGACCCGGCCGTGCTCGCCGTGCGCGGCGCCGGCCCGCTCGAGCCTCTGCGGCCGGGCGCCAGCGAGGACGAGATGTCGATGAATCGGCGTGTGTCCTTCGGCGTGAGCACTGTCGACTAAATAACAGGCCCCCCAATGCTGCAAAAGAAGATCTGCCTGCTGGGCGCTTTCGGCGTGGGCAAGACCAGCCTGGTGCGCCGCTACGTCGACACCATTTTCTCGGACGCCTACTTGACCACGGTCGGGGTGAAGATCGACAAGAAGGTGCTTCGCGTCGGAGCACAGGAAGTGGCCCTGATCCTGTGGGACATCGCCGGCGAGGACGAGGTTTCGGCGGTACGGGTGAGCTACTTGCGCGGGGCGGCCGGCTACCTGCTCGTGGTGGATGGCACGCGGCCCGAAACGCTGGAAACCGCGGCTTCGATCCAACGGCGCATCGGCGCCGAACTCGGTGCCGTTCCCTTCTTCGTCCTGCTCAACAAGGCGGACCTGCTGGAAGACTGGGCCATCGCCCCCGCGCGGATCGAGGTGCTGGAGGCCGAGGGCTGGACCTTTCGCCGCACCAGCGCCAAGACGGGCATGGGCGTCGAAGAGACCTTCCAGGAACTGGCGGCGCTTCTCGCGCGGTAGTCATGCTGGACCTGCCGCCGCGAATTTCCGACTCGCTTCTGCGGCTGCTGGAGGCACAGCGCGTTCTCGCGCATCTGGTCATCGACGGCTCGCAAAACCTGGTCCGGGCCGGCGGACATCTCGCGCACTACGGCATGGCCGGCCTCCAGTCGGGCGGCCCCGCGGCCGACCAGCTGCCCTTTCTCGAAGGTCTGCTGCCGCTGGCCGAGACCCCTTTCCTGATCCGCTCCATGGAGATGCCCAGCGGGCGCGTGGCGGACGTCCACTTTTTCGCCGATGACGGCACCGTCTGGATTCTCCTGCTCGACGTGACGGCGGAATACGAAGAGGCTCGCCTCGTGCAGCAGAAGGCCTACGACATGACCTTGCTGAGCCAGCGCGAGGCCAGGCTGATCGAGCAGCTCGAATCGGCCAATCGAGCGCTGACGCTGGCCCATCGCGAACTCAGCGCATCACGCGAGGCCCTGCAAATCACCCACGACCGGCTGCAGCAGGAGTTGCGCGAGGCCGAGCGCTACGTTCGAGCCACCCTGCCGGCGCCTCAGCCGCCACCCCTGGCGGTCGACTGGCGCTTCGTTCCGTCGACGGAGCTCGGCGGCGATTCCTTCGGCTATCACTGGGTCGACGACGAGCACTTCGCGCTCTACCTGATCGACGTCTGCGGCCACGGCGTGGGCGCCGCCCTTCTCTCGGTCGCGGTCGCCAACACGCTGCGTTCGCAGGCCCTGCCGCAATGCGACTTCCGCCGCCCGGCGCAGGTGCTCACAGCACTCAACCAGGCTTACCAGATGGAGCGCCACGGGGAGCTGTTCTCCACCGTCTGGTACGGCGTCTATCACCGCACCAGCGGTCAACTGCGTTATGCCTCGGCTGGCCATCCCCCGGCATTCCTGGTGAACGGCCCTTGCGAAGCGGCCGGTGACGGCCATCCTTTGCAGGCCGGTGGTCCGTGCATCGGGCTCTCCCCGAGCGCACGCTTCCAGGAGCACCCGTGCACCCTGCAATCGCCGGCCCGGCTCTTCATCTTCAGCGACGGCACCTACGAGATCACCAGGCCGGATGGTTCCACGCTGGCGTTCTCCGACATGGCCGAGGTACTGACGCGGCCGATCCACGACGGACATTCCGAGCTGGATGGCGTGTTGGCCCATGCGCGGGAGGCGCACGGCCTCGACGTGCTGGAGGATGACTTCACCATCATCAAGATGACGCTGTGAGCCAGCGAAACTGCGAAGCTGCAACGGCGTTGAAGCCGGAAGCCCGCAGTTCTCCCTAGGGGTTGGCCAGGCGCTTGTATTCGTTCTGCTTCATGGTGAGGTAGTCCTCCCGCTCGACCTCGTGCAGCTGCCGTGCATAGCGCTCCGTGCTGTCGAACCATGTCGCGAAGCGCTGCGCCAGTTGCGTGGGCGCGTCCATGTAGGCATCGATGGCGAGGTAGTAGCGCATGGTGTTGCGCTCCACCACGCCGCGCACGCCGCCCACGTAGTTCGGCTGGCCGGCCGAGTCCTTGCCCGTCGCCGTGAAGCCCACCTTGTCTGAACCGATCGTCGAGAGGTAGCCCTGCATCGCGATGCGCGCTGCGACTCCGTAGGCATAGGCATAGCCAAGATGGATGAAGGTCTTGCCGTTGGCGAGCGGCGTCGCCTCGAGCTCGATCCGATAGTCGCGGGTCGACAGCGGTCCCTTGTCGGCGTTCAGCCGCGCGCTGAGGTAGTCGGCGGATGTGGTCGGCGACTGCCAGACGAAGTCGACACGCTGCGCTTCCGAAAGCGGCTGGTCGAATTTGCGGCCTACCGAGACGGCAAGCATCTTGCCGCCTTCCCTGTCGCGCACCACGCAATGCTTGGTGTTGAGATGCAGCATCAGCACATCGCACCAGACCGCAGGCCGGCTCAAGGAAGCGCTCACCTTGTCGAAGGGATGGCTCAGCACGGCGAAGATGTCTCCGCTCAATTGCCCGGAGGCTTCGGTGGATTCGAGCACCAGCGGCCGCCCGAAAACATTGCCCTCGAACTGGGACTGGACGGCGTCGTATTTGGCCTGCAAGGCAGCGGCGCTTCCAAGCTGTGCTTGCGCCAGGGCGATCGCCCACATGAACAGTAACCCGACACCCAGCGCCAACCGGCGAATCGTCGCGTGCTTCATGATGCCTCGCATTCTCGCGCGTCGACACGCGTCTGCCTAGCAACTTTGCAGCGCTTTTGCTGTCGTGCGATCAAGCGACCTGCGCAACGGTCGCGAGCCGATCCTCCAGGCGGTGCCGGTCTGCCAGCAGGCGCCTTGCCACCAGGGTCACCACCTCGAATCCGAAGGCCGGATTCTGGAAGTAGAGGCCCTTGAAAGTCGCCTCGTCGATCTGCAGCACGGTGCAGTTCGTCACGCATCGGGCAGTCAGCGTGCGGCACTTGTCGGGTGCAAAGAACGCGATCTCGCCGAACAGCCGGCCGGGCTCCATGGTCTCCCCGATCTCGACGAACTCGATCACCCCCTCGCTCAGGAAATACAGGTGCGTGGCCGCATCACCCTTGCGGAACAGCACCCTGTTCTTCCTCAGCCGGCGCTTGCGCATGTAGGGCCTCAGCCAGACACCGGACAGGTCGTTCGACGCCGCAGCGGCTTGCACGCGGCGCGTGAGACGGACCATCTCGGCCGCACGGTAGATGTTGATCGGCAGCAGCACGCCGTGCAGCAGCACCAGGATCAGCGCCGGATGCAGCGCGCCATAGATGAGGAAGCCCAGGTTGCCGCCGATCGCCAGGCAGCGCAGCGGGATCATGGTCTTGACGAAAGAGCTCACGATCACCAGCGTTCCGGCGATGGTGGCGGAGCAGAGAGCGACGATTCCCATCGGCGTGGCCAGGGACAAGGTCAACGCGGCGACAGCGGTGTCGAGCAGTGCGAGCGTTGACATGGGCGTTCCTTATCGAGTTGCGTGCTGGACGGGTGATGATGACCGAGCCAGGCGTCCAGCGCCAGCCGCCACGCGGGGCGGCTCACCCGATCAGAAGCGGCCCAGGTAGTCGAGCTTGCCGATGGGCACACCACTGTGCCGCAGCACGCCGTGGGCCGTGGCCACATGGAAGAAGAAGTTGGGCAGCGCGAACTGCAGCAGGTAGCGCTGGGCGGTGAACTGCAGTTCGTTGCCGCGCGCCTTCATCGTCACGGGGCGCTCCTCGAAGCCGTCGATCTGCGCGCGATCCACGCTCTGCAGGAAGTCCACGGTCTTGGCGACGCGCGCCTGCAACTCCTCGTACCTCGTCTCGGTGTCCGGAAAGCTGGGCGCCGCGATGCCGGCCAGCCGCGCCGTGCCCAGCTTGGAGGCATCGCTCGCGCCCTGGACCTGGCCGGCGAGCGTGTACATGTCGGGCGCGAGCCGCGCGTTGACCAGCACCGTCGGATCGATGCCCGAGGCCTGCGCATGCGCGAGTCCCTTGTCCAGCAAGTGAGAGAGTTGGCCGAGTCCGCGGATGAAGACCGGGACCGAGATGTCGTAGAGCGAGAGCGCCATGGAAGACTCCGGGTTGATGCAGCGGCCGATTGTGGCCATTGCGCCAACTACGTGCCGGCGGCGCGCACAAAGGCCTCGATCGGCGCCAGATGTTCGGGCACGTTGAGCGCCGGCGCATGGCCGCAGCCCAGCACTTCGATGATCTGCAGGCGCCCTGCCGCGCCGGGCCCGCGGCGGCGCATCTCGTCCAGCGTCGCGGGCAGCACCAGGTCGGATTCCGCGCCGCGCAGGCACAGTACCGGCACCTCGATGGCGTCGTAGTGCGACCACAGCAGGTAGTCCTCGGGATGGGCGACGAACTGGCGCACCATCGCCGGGTCGTAGTGCGGTGTCACGCGGCCGTCGGGCAGGCGGCGCGTCGAGGTCTCGGTGAGCCGGCGCCATTGCGCGTCGCTGAGCCAGCCGTAGGGCTTGTAGACCGTGCGGAAGAAAGCCTCGAGCTCGGCCACGGTGTCGAAGGCCGGCGGCTGGCCCGCATAGGAACGGATGCGCTCGACCGCGGCCTCGGCGATCTGCGGCGCGTTGTCGTTGAGCACCAGGCTCGCGATGCGTTTCTTCATGCCCGGCGCCAGCAACCCGCCAGCGCAGACCATGCCGATCGCACCGCCCATCGAGGTGCCGACCCAGTGCACGCGCTCGAGCGCCAGCGCATCGCAGAGGCCGGCTGCCAGGCGCACATAGAAAGACAGCTGGTACTCGTCGTCCGGCGCCGGGCTCCACTGGCTCAGGCCGCGGCCGATGGTGTCGGGGCAGATCACGCGGAAGCCGCGCGATGCGAAGTGCGCGGCCAGCTCGTCCATGTCGCGCGCGGTGCGCGCCAGGCCGTGCCATGCGAGGACCACGGGACCGCCCTGCCCGCCCCAGTCCATCCAGTGGATTTCGCGGCCAGCGATCTGCAGGTAGTTCGAGGTCGGTGCGTTCATTTCAAAGCCCTCGCGCGAAGCCGGCCGACGATGCCGGTCGGGAAGTAGTAGACCGAGAGCACGAACAGCACGCCCAGCCACAGCAACCAGCGGTCCGGCGACAGCAAGGCGGCGAGCCAGGGCGCGCCGCTCGCGGCCTCGCTGCCGAGACGCAGCAGGTCCTGCAAATAGCTCTGTGCGATCACGAACAGCACGGCGCCGACGACCGCGCCGTACATCGTGCCCATGCCGCCGATGACCACGATCAACAGCACATCGACCATGATCTCGAAAGACAGCGAGGTGTCCGGCCCGTTGTAGCGCAGCCAGATCGCGAGCATGGCGCCGGCCAGCGTCGCGAACAGCGCCGACAGCACCGAGGCCGTCGTGCGGTAGACCACCACGCGGTAGCCGATCGCCTCGGCGCGGAACTCGTTCTCGCGGATCGCCTGCAGTACGCGGCCGAAGGGCGAGTTCACGATGCGCAGCAGCGCCAGCACCAGCACCACGGCGGCGACGAACAGCAGGTAGTAGCACAGCAGCCGGCCGTCGAGCGAGACGCCGAGGAAGGGTTCCTCGGCGAACTCGAAGCTCGGCGAGATCAGTTCGGGCAGCTTGAAGGTCAGGCCGTCTTCGCCGCCGGTGAAGTCCGACAGCTGCGAGGCCAGGGTCTGGAAGGCCGCGGCCACTGCGAGCGTGATCATCGCGAAGAAGATCGCACGCACGCGCAGCGAGAAGAGCCCGATTGCGAGCGACAGCACCAGCGAGACCGCGAGCGCCGCGCCCAGGCCGAGCAGCACGGTGCCCCAGCCCGGCCCGAGCCGCGTCGCGGAGATCGCGATGCCATAGGCGCCGATGCCGAAGAACATGGTGTGGGCGAAGCTCACGATGCCGGTGTAGCCCAAGAGCAGGTCGAAGCTCGCGACCAGCACGATGAACACCAGCACCTTGGCCGCAACGCTCAGCGCCTTGACGCCCGGGAAGATGAAAGGTGCAAAGGCCAGGCCGAGCACCAGCACGACGAGCAGCACCGCGAGCACGCGGCTCCTCGGCATGTCGTTGGAGAGAAGTCTAGAAACCATAGGCGTCCTGAAATTGGCTGCGCACCGTGCCAGTTCGGGGAACACCGCGGAACCGGCTTCGCCGGGCCGCTGGTGTTGCCCCCGGCGAGGGGGTTGGCGGCCACACGAAGTGGGCAAGCCTGGGGGTGAGCTTCATCTGCTGCTTGCAACGGGGTAGACGCCTTGCGGGCGCCACAGAAGAACAGCCACCATCAGCGCAATGCTCGCGAACTGCGTCGCCGTCGGCAGCAGGAAGCCGGTGTAGTTGGTCATGAGGCCGACCAGCAAGGCGCCTATCAGCGCGCCGGTGGTCGAGCCCAGCCCGCCGATGATGATCACGATGAAGATCAGCACGTTGACCTGCGCGCCCATCTGCGGGATCAGGTTCTGCTGGAACAGGCCCCACATCACGCCGCCCAGGCCGGCCAGCGCGCTGCCGACCACGAACACGCCGACGAACAGCCGTCCGATGCGGTAGCCGAGCGACTCGACCATCTCGCGGTCCTGCACGCCGGCGCGGATCAGGAGGCCGATCTTGGTGCGCCCGAGCGTCCAGGCCAGCAGCCCGAAGACGAAGAGGCCGACCGCCACTGCGAGGATGCGGTACTTGCTGATCGCCGCATCGCCCACCAGCAGCGAGCCGCGCAGCGCTTCGGGCAGCGGCAGCGGCAGCTGGCCCGGACCCCAGATCACCTTGATCAGCTCCTCGCCGATGATCATGCCGCCCATGGTGATGAGGATCTGCTTCAGGTGCTGGCCGTAGACCGGCCGCACGATGAAGCGCTCGAAGGCCAGGCCCACCGCGCCGGCCACCGCCATCGCGACCAGCATCGCCGGAAACACCGCCACCAGGTTGCGCCAGAGTTCCTGCGAGCCGGTCCAGTCGCCCATGCTGCCGAGCACGCTGCTGGCGACGAAGGCGCCGAGCGCGATGAACACGCCGTGGCCGAAGTTGAGCACGTCCATCAGGCCGAAGATCAGCGTCAGGCCGGAGGCGATGATGAAGATGATCATGCCCATCGCGAGCCCGGCGACGGTGAGCGTGAGCCACGTCGAGACAGAGCCCGTGAGAGGCAGCGCGACAAGCGCGACCACCGGGACCAGGGCCAGCGGCTTCCAGTCGAGTTCCAGTTTCATAAGGCCAGTCCCAAGAGCGATTGCTGCAGCGCTTCATCCGCGCTGAACGCGGCCATCGTGCCGCTGTGCACCACGCGGCCGTTGTCCATCACGGCCACGGTGTCACCCAGGCGCTGCGCGAAGTTGATGTTCTGCTCGACCAGCAGGATCGTGACGCCGCTCGCCTTGAGCTGGCTGAAGGCGTCGATCATGTTGTTGATGATGGCCGGCGCCAGGCCCTTGCTGGGCTCGTCGATGATCAAGAGCTCGCGCGGCTCGACGATCGCGCGCGCCACCGCGAGCATCTGCTTCTGGCCGCCCGAGAGCTTGCCCGCCGGATGGTTCCAGAATTTCTCCACCGCGGGGAACAGCTTGAAGATCCACTTCAAGCGCGTGTCGTCCATCTGCTCGGCGTTCTTGGCGGCGCGCGCGGCGAGCAGCATGTTCTCCCTCACCGTGAGGTCCGAGAAGATGCCCATGTTCTCCGGCACGTAGGCGATACCGAGTTCGGCGATCTGCGGCGTGTGCAGAGCCGTGATGTCCTTGTCGCCGAAGCGCACGCGCCCCTCGGACGCATGCCACAGGCCCATGATGGTTCGAAGCGTCGTGGTCTTGCCGGCGCCGTTGCGGCCCAGCAGCATCGTGAGCTGGCCCTTGGGCACGGCCAGGTCGACGCCTTGGAGGATGTGGTAGGCGCCGATGTGCGTGTGCACGCCCTGGAGTTCGAGCAGGTTCATGCTCATGCGGCCTCCTTGGCGACGCCCAGGTAGGCCTCCTGGACGATCGGCGAAGCGATCACCTCGGCCGGCTCGCCGTCGGCCACCAGCTGTCCGTTGTGCAGCACGATGATGCGGTCCGCGAGCTCGCGCACCACGTCCATCTTGTGCTCGACCAGCAGGATGGTCTTCGTCCTGTCTTTCTTGAGCGCGCGGATCAGGTCGAGGATCACCGGCGCCTCGGCGGCGTTCATGCCGGCCGTCGGTTCGTCGAACATGAAGACCTTCGGCTCGAGCGCCATCAGGAGCGCGACTTCGAGCTTGCGCTGGTCGCCGTGCGGCAGGCTCGCGACCGTCGCATGCTCCTTCGCCTTGAGCGCGACATCGGCCAGGATGCGGTCGGCCCGCTCGGTCAGCGCGCGGTGGTCGCTCCAGATGCTCCAGAGATTGAGCCCGCGCCGGTGCGCGCCCTCGCGCGTGGCCTGCACCGCGAGCCGCACGTTCTCCAGCACCGTGAGATGGGGAAAGAGATTCGTCAACTGGAAGGCCCGGCCGAGCCCGGCCCGCGTGCGTGCCGAGGCGCTCTGCCCCGACAGCAGCTGCCCGTCGAGCGACACCGTGCCGGCCGTGGCCTTGAGCTGCCCCGAGATCAGGTTGAAGTAGGTGGTCTTGCCCGCGCCGTTCGGGCCGACGATCGCGGTCAGCGTGCCGGGTGCAAAACTGCAACTGACATCGTTGACCGCGACATGGCCTCCGAAACGGACGGTGAGTCCGCGCGTTTCGAGCATCGGGCTAGCGCTTGTTTTTCACGGGGATGTCCATCTCCGACGCCTTGATCTCGTGCACCAGCTCCGGCACGCCCCAAGCAAACGCCGGGTCGGCCTTGATCTTGAAGTGGTACATGCTCTGCAGCGCCTGGTGGTCTTCCTTGCGGAAGGTCATCGGGCCCTTGGGCGTGTCGAAGCTCATGCCCTCCATCGTCGAGATGAGCTTGTTGGTGCCGGTGTCGCCGCCGGTCTTCTTGAGCGCGGTCACCACCGCCATCGCGGCGGAGAAGCCGCCGGCCGTGAAGAAATCGGGCGGTGTCTTGAACTGCTTGTAGTGCGCCGCGACCAGCGCCTCGTTCACCGGATTCTTCGGGATGCCGAAGTAGTAGTAGGTGGCGCCTTCCATGCCCGGGAACTGCTTGTAGCTGGCCATCGCCGGCAGGATGTTGCCGCCGGTGGCGATCTCGATGCCGTAGCGCTTCAGGTCGAGGTCGGCGATCTTGAACGGGTTGCCGGCGCCGGCCCACACGATCCAGATCACCTTGCGGCCCGGCAGGTCCTTGAGCTTGTCGATCAGGCGCTGCGCGCCGGCCGTGAAGTCGGTGGTGTTCTGCGGCAGGTATTCCTCGTGGACGACCTTGGCCTTCTTGACCGAGTCCTTGAAGGCCTTCACGCCGTCGCGGCCGAAAGCGTAGTCCTGCGCCAGCGTCGCGATGCTGACGTCGGGCTTGTCGAGTGCCACGGCATTGCTGATTGCATCCTGGCTCGAGTTGCGGCCGGTGCGGAAGATGTACTTGTTCCACTTGTCGCCGGTGATCGAGTCGGCCACGGCGGGCTCGACCAAGAGGATCTTCTTGTACTCCTCGGCCACCGGCAGCATCGCCAGCGCCACGCCCGAAGAGGTGGGGCCGACCGCGAGCGCCGCCTTGTCGTCGGCATAAGCCGCCGCCAGCAGCGACTTGCCGAGGTCGGGCTTGCCCTGGTCGTCCTTCTCGATCACCACCAGCTTCTTGCCGTTGACGGCCATGGTGCCGCCGGTGGCGTAGTCGAGGCCCATCATGAAGCCGGTCTGCGTCTGCTTGCCATAGGCCTCGAGCGGGCCGGTCTTGCTGTAGATGTGGGCGATGCGGATCTCGTTGGACTGGGCCCAGGCTGGGGCGCTCAGGGTGGAAGCGGCCAGGGTGGCCAGCGCCGCGATGGCGACGATGTGACGACGGTGCATTCTTTGTCTCCTGATTGGGATGACTGAATATTGCACAGTTCGTGCCAACGGCGATCACCTTATCAACAAAGGACTTTCCCTGGGATGAATGCCTTGTCGACCGGAATCAAGACACTTGAATTGTCTATGTATTGAACATCTGTATGTTCTTCAGTCAGGGTTTTCCAGACGTTCATAGAGCGTCGCGCGCGAGATGCCGAGCAGCCTGGAGGCGGCCAGCTTGTTGCCGCCGGTCTCGGCCATCGCGGCAGCAATGGCCCGGCGTTCCAGCTCCGCGATCTGCTGCGCGAGCGGCCGCTGCAGGGCCTTGGCATCGGCGGTTTCGGCGGCGGCCGGCAGTGCATCGGGCGGCGCGATCTTCTCCTGCCCCGCTTCGCGCAGGATGCGTTCGAGCTGCGCGGCGTCGATGCGCTGCGAATCGCTGCGCATGGTCACCTGCTCCAGCACGTTGCGCAGTTCGCGGATGTTGCCGCGCCAATGTTGCGCGGCCAGCAATCCCAGCGCATCGGGCATGAGCTCGGGCGGCGCCTCGCCGCTGCGCAGCGCCATGTCTTCGCCCAGCGCCTCGACCAGCGCCGGGATGTCGGCGCGCCGCTCGCGCAGCGGCGGCACGCGCACCGGCAGCACGTTGAGCCGGTAGTAAAGGTCTTCGCGAAAGCGCCCTTCCCGCACCAGCACCGCGAGATCGCGCGAGGTCGCGGCGATCACGCGCGCATCGAAAGGCACCAGCTTGTTCGAGCCCAGCGGCTCGATCTCGCCCTCCTGCAGCGCGCGCAGCAACTTGGCCTGCAGGCCGAGCGGCATGTCGCCGATCTCGTCGAGGAACAGCGTGCCGCCGTCGGCCAGCTTGAACTTGCCTTCGCGCGCCTTGCGGTCGGCGCCGGTGTAGGCGCCGGGCGCGACGCCGAAGAACTCGGCCTCAAGCAGCGTGTCGGGCACGGCCGCGATGTTCACGCTCACGAAGAGCTTCTGCGCGCGCGCCGAGGCCGCGTGGATCGCATGCGCGAGCAGCTCCTTGCCGGTGCCGGTCTCGCCCAGCAGCAGCACCGGGCTCGAAGACTGCGCCGCGCGCCGCGCATGGCGCTTGACCTCCACCGCCGCCGGGCTGCTGCCGATGAAGCTCGCGAAGGTGTACTTGGAGCGGCGCAGGCCGTCGGCCGACTGCAGGTAGAGCGGGTTGTTGCGCTGGCTCGCCAGCTCGCGCCGCGCATCGTCGAGGTCACGCTGCAACAGCGCGAACTTGCTGATGAGCGGTTTCAAGGTGTCCTCGGGATGGTCGAAGAGCACGATGCCGATCGCGCCGATCACCTTGCCCGCCTCGCCGCCCTCGCCCTCCTCGCGCAGCGGGAGGCGGCTGACGACGAAGGTGCCGGCCTTGTTGGTGAGCAGGTCGATCAGGATCGGCTCGCCGGTTTCGAGCACGCGGTGCATCAGCGTGTTGGGGACCACGTCCTCGACCTGGTGGCCGAGAAACTGCTCGATCGACGAGAAGCCCAGCGCCGGCAGGAAGCGCCGATAGCCCTCGTTGACCCAGACGATGCGGCCACCACGGTCGACCAGGAACATGCCCTGGCTGATGCTGGAGAAGAGATGGAACATCGAGCGCGCAGCGAGCGCGAGGATGCCCTCGGCGTCGAGCGGCAGTGCGGGCGGTGGCGCGGTGGCGGCAGACATGCCGGATCGTAGCGCGCGCATCAATGAGCCATGCGTTCGGCATCAATGGCGGTTTGACGACTGGTTAGGATGCAAGGTTTTTCGAATTGCAGTAAGGGCAATGGTTTCGAGGCTTGCAGTCTTGCTATGCTGCCCGCCTTGCACCGCCCACCCGGCTGCGCTCCGGCCCAGCGGCGAACCGATCCGGTCGCCAGCCACGCCATCTTTTTTGCGGAACCCTTCTCATGAGGAACTCCCGGCTTCGCGCGTTGCGGCTCGCGCTTCCCCTGTTGCTGTCGGCCTGCGCACTGCCGCGCCCGCCCGAGCAGGTGACGGCGCCGACACCCACGCAATGGACGACGCCGCTGCCCCACGGCGGCTCGCTGCCCATGCTGGCCGACTGGTGGCGCCAGTTCGACGACCCGCTCCTGGTCGAATTGATCGATGCGGCCCAGGCCGCGAGCCCGAGCGTGGCCAGCGCGGCCGCGCGCATTGCCGAGGCGCGTGCGACGCGCGTATCGGCCGGCGCTGCGCTGGCGCCGAATCTCAGCGCGAACCTGTCGGCGAGCCGCGGCAACTCGCCTACCAGCGGCTTCGGCGGCAGCGGCGGCACGGGGACGGGCACGGGCAGCGGTCTCACCGCGATCCCGCCGATCACGACCCTCCAGGCCGGCCTGCAATCGAGCTGGGAGATCGACCTGTTCGGCGGCCTGCGTGCCAGCCGCGACGCCAGCCAGGCCCGGCTCGCGGGCGCCGATGCCAAGTGGCACGAGGCGCGCGTCTCGGTGGCGGCCGAGACCGCCACCACCTACCTCGGCGAGCGCGCCTGCCGGCGCCAGCTCGCGGTGGCCACCTCGGACACGCAGTCGCGCGCCGAGACCGCGCGGCTCACCGACTTGTCGATGCGCGCCGGCTTCACCGCCCCGGCCGAGGCCGCGCTCGCGCGCGCCGGCGCTTCCGACGCTTCGGCGCGGCTCACCCAACAGCGCGCGCAGTGCGCACTGCTGCAGCAGGCATTGGCGTCCCTGAGTGGCATCGATGCGCGCACGCTGCAGGCCAGGCTCGATGCCGCACCGGTCGATCGCGCACTGCCGGCCGTCCAGGCCGTGGCCAGCGTGCCGGCCGAAGCGCTCGCTCAGCGGCCCGACGTGTATTCGGCCGAGCTCGGCGTGGCGGCGGCCAGCGCCGAGGCCGGCGCGGCGCTGGCGCAGCGCTTCCCGCGCCTGTCGCTGCAGGGATCGATCGGGCGGCTGCAGATCCGCACCAGCGGTTTCCGCGAAACGATGGACACCTGGACCATCGGCCCGGTCGCGCTCACGGTGCCGATCTTCGACGGCGGCACGCTCGCGGCCAATGTCGATGCCGCTCGGGCGCGCTACGACGAATCCGTCGCGCTCTACCGCGCCAACGTGCGCCAGGCGGTGCGCGAGGTCGAGGAAGCGCTGATCAACCTGCAGAGCACCGATGCGCGCGCCGGCGATGTTGACGCGGCGGTGCAGAACTACCAGGCCTCCTTCGACGCCACCAGCGCGCGCTACCAGGGCGGCCTGGCCAGCCTGTTCGAGCTCGAGGATTCGCGGCGCACGCTGTTCGCGGCGCAGACCGCGCGGGTCTCGCTGCAGCGCGAGCGCGCCGAGGCCTGGGTCGCGCTCTATCGCTCGATGGGCGGCGGCTGGACGCGCCCCGGCTCCCCAACGACAACGACCTCAACGACATCCTCGCCGCCATCATGAAAAGAATGAAGCGTTCCACCCTCGTCATCGTGCTTGGCGTGCTCGTGCTGCTCGCCGCAGCGGCCGCGTTCGTGTTCTCGCGCGGCAAGCCGGAAGATGCGGCCAAGCCCAAGGACGCCGCGGCCGCGCCGACCAAGCCGGCGCTGACCGTGAGCGTCGCCAGGCCCGAGGCCAGCGAGCTCACGATCACGCTGGCGGCCAACGGCAACGTCGCGGCCTGGCAGGAAGCCAGCATCGGCTCCGAATCCAACGGGCTGCGCCTGGCCGAGGTGCGCGTCAACGTCGGCGATGTGGTCAAAAAGGGCCAGGTGCTCGCGACCTTCTCGACCGAGACCGTGCAGGCCGACGTGGCGCAGGCGCGCGCTTCGCTCGCCGAGGCCAGGGCCACCGCCGCCGATGCAGCCGGCAATGCCGCGCGGGCGCGCACGCTGCAGGCCACCGGCGCGCTGAGCCAGCAGCAGATCAACCAGTACCAGACCACCGAGCAGACCGCCAAGGCGCGCGTCGAGGCGGCCGAGGCCGTGCTCGCGGCGCAGCAGGTGCGCGGGCGCAACACGCAGGTGCTGGCGCCCGACGACGGCGTGATCTCCTCGCGCACTGCCACCGTCGGCAGCGTGCTCAGCGCCGGCACCGAGCTGTTCCGGCTGATCCGCCAGGGCCGGCTCGAATGGCGCGCCGAGGTGACCTCGGCCGAGCTCGGCCGCGTCGCGGTCGGCACGCCGGCCATCGTCGTCAGCGCCAGCGGCGCCCAAGTCAGCGGCACGGTGCGCAGCATCGCGCCGACGGTCGACCCGCAGACGCGCGCCGCGCTCGTCTACGTAGATATACCGAACGTGACGGCCAACACCGGCATCAAGGCCGGCATGTTCGCGCGCGGCGATTTCCAGCTCGGCCGCAGCAGCGCGCTGACCGTTCCGCAGGCCTCGATCGTGCCGCGCGACGGCTTCAATCATCTGCTGCTGCTGCAGCCGGACAACAGAGTCGCCCAGCAGAAGGTCGAAACCGGCCGCCGCGTCGGCGACCGGGTCGAGATCACGACCCGGCTGCCGGAGGACGCACGCGTCGTGGTCCAGGGCGCCGGCTTCCTGAACGACGGCGACCTGGTGCGGGTGGTGGATGCCGCGCCGACCAAGGAGCAGCGTCCATGAACGTCTCGGCCTGGTCCATCCGTAACCCGATCCCGGCGGTGATGCTGTTCGTGCTGCTTACCTTCGGGGGCATGCTGTCCTTCAACGCGATGAAGGTGCAGAACTTCCCCGACATCGACTTGCCGACCGTCACGGTCTCGGCATCGCTGCCGGGCGCCGCGCCCTCGCAGCTCGAGACCGACGTGGCGCGCAAGCTCGAGAACTCGATCGCCACTATCCAGGGCCTGAAGCACATCACGACCAAGGTGCAGGATGGCGCGGCCACGCTGATCGTCGAGTTCCGGCTCGAGAAGCCGGTGCAGGAAGCGGTCGACGACGTGCGCTCGGCCGTGCAGAAGGTGCGCGCCGACCTGCCGGCCGACGTGCGCGACCCGGTGATCAACAAGCTGGACTTCGCGGCCCAGCCGGTGCTGGCCTTCACCATCGCCTCCACGCGCATGGACCCGGAAGCGCTCTCCTGGTTCGTCGACGACACGGTGACCCGGAGGCTGCTCGCCATCAGCGGCGTCGGCGCAGTGAACCGCGTGGGCGGCGTCACGCGCCAGGTGCACGTCGACCTCGACCCGGGCAAGCTGCAGGCGCTCGGCGCCACCGCGGCCGACATCTCGCGCCAGCTGCGCCAGGTGCAGACCGAAAGCGCCGGCGGCCGCACCGACCTCGGCGGCAGCGAGCAGCCGGTGCGCACGCTGGCCACGGTGCGCTCGGCCGACGAGCTGGCCGACATGCAGATCCCGCTGTCGGACGGTCGCCGCATCCGGCTCGACCAGGTGGCGCGCGTGTCCGACACCATCGCCGAGCCGCGCGCCGCCGCGCTGCTCGACGGCAAGCCGGTGGTCGGCTTCGAGGTCGCGCGCAGCCGCGGCGCGAGCGAGGTCGAGGTCGGCGGTGCGGTGCAGAAGGCGCTGGCCGAGCTGCGCGCGCAGCATCCGGACATCCAGCTCACCGAGGCCTTCAACTTCGTCGAGCCGGTGCAGGAAGAGTACGACGGCTCGCTGCACCTGCTGTACGAAGGCGCCATCCTGGCGGTTCTCGTGGTGTGGCTCTTTCTGCGCGACTGGCGTGCCACCTTCGTCTCGGCCGTGGCGCTGCCGATGTCGGCGATCCCGGCCTTCATCGGCATGTACCTGCTGGGCTTCTCGATCAACGTCGTCACGCTGCTGGCGTTGTCGCTGGTGGTCGGCATCCTGGTGGACGACGCGATCGTGGAGGTCGAGAACATCGTGCGCCACCTGCGCATGGGCAAGAGCCCCTACCAGGCGGCGATGGAGGCGGCCGACGAGATCGGCCTGGCGGTGATCGCCACCACCTTCACGCTGATCGCGGTGTTCCTGCCCACGGCCTTCATGAGCGGCGTGGCCGGCAAGTTCTTCAAGCAGTTCGGCTGGACCGCCTCGCTCGCGGTGTTCGCCTCGCTGGTAGTGGCGCGGATGCTCACGCCGATGATGGCGGCCTACATCCTGAAACCCCTCGTCGGCGCCGAGAAGGAGCCGCGCTGGCTCGCCTTCTACATGCGCTTGGCCGAGCGCAGCCTCCGGCACCGCTTCACGACGATGGTGCTGGCCACCCTCTTCTTCTTCGGCTCGGTGGCGATGATTCCGCTGCTCAAGACCGGCTTCATCCCGCCCGACGACAACTCGCAGACCCAGGTCTACCTGTCGCTCGCGCCGGGCGCCACGCTGGCGCAGACCATGGCGATGGCCGAGGAGACGCGACGGCGCGTGATGGCGGTGGAGCACGTGAAGAGCGTCTACACCACGGTCGGCGGCGGCAGCGCGGGCGGCGACCCCTTCGCCAATTTCGGCACGCCCGAGACGCGCAAGGCCACGCTCACCATCAAGCTGGTGGACCGCGGCGACCGGCCGCGCAAGCAGGGCATCGAGAACGAGATCCGCAAGACGCTCGAAACCCTGCCCGGCGTGCGCAGCACCGTGGGCCTGGGCGGCTCGGGCGAGAAATACATCCTGGTGCTGACCGGCGAGGACCCGGCGGCGCTGACGAGCGCGGCGCGCGCGGTCGAGAAAGACCTGCGCACCATCCCCGGCCTGGGCAACATCACCTCCACCGCGAGCCTGATCCGGCCCGAGATCGCGGTGCGCCCGAACTTCGCGCGCGCGGCCGACCTGGGCGTCACCAGCTCGGCCATCGCCGAGACGCTGCGTGTCGCCACGCTGGGCGACTACGACCAGGCGCTGCCCAAGCTCAACCTGGCGCAGCGCCAGGTGCCGATCGTGGTCAAGCTCGAGGACTCGGCGCGCCAGAACCTCGCGCTGCTCGAGCGGCTCACCGTGCCCGGCAAGAACGGCCCGGTGATGCTGAGCCAGGTCGCGGCCCTGACGATGGAAGGCGGCCCGGCCGTGATCGACCGCTACGACCGCTCGCGCAACGTCAACTTCGAGATCGAGCTTTCCGGCGTGGGGCTCGGCGACGCCAAGACCGCGGCCATGAAGCTGCCCTCGATCCAGAACCTGCCGCCCGGCGTGCGCGTGGCCGAGGTCGGCGACGCCGAGATGATGGGCGAGCTGTTCGCCAGCTTCGGCCTCGCGATGCTGACCGGCGTGCTGTGCATCTACATCGTGCTGGTGCTGCTGTTCAAGGACTTCCTGCACCCGGTCACGATTCTGTGCGCGCTGCCGCTGGCGCTCGGCGGCGCCTTCCTCGGCCTATTGATCGGACAGAAGGCGCTCTCGATGCCATCGATGATCGGCTTCATCATGCTGATGGGCGTGGCGACCAAGAACTCGATCCTGCTGGTCGAATACGCCATCGTCGCGCGCCGCGACCACGGCATGAGCCGCTGGGAGGCGCTGCGCGATGCCTGCCACAAGCGCGCACGGCCGATCATCATGACCACGCTGGCCATGGGCGCCGGCATGACCCCGATCGCCTTCGGCTGGAGCGCGGCCGATTCCAGCTTCCGCGCGCCGATGGCGATGGCGGTGATCGGCGGGCTGATCACTTCTACCGTGCTCAGCCTGCTGGTGGTGCCGGCGGTGTTCACCTACGTCGACGACATCGAGCACTGGATCAAGCGCACCGTCGCGCGCATCCGCGGCCGGGCGCCCGACCCGGCCGATGCGCCGGAAGGCGCGCCGCGGCTGGAGCAGCCGGCGCCGAACTGACGAACTGAGGACGCCGGCAGTGCTACCGCGGACGTGGCAGCATGGGTTTTCGTGAAGACGCACGGAGGCAAGCCATGAACCCGACCCGCATCCCTGCCGCGATCTTCTGCGCGGCACTGGCAGCAGCCACGGCGGCCGGCGCGCAGACGGCACAGCAGGCCCGGCAACGCTACGAACAAGAAGTGGCGACCTGCAACAGCGGCGCGCTGGCGGCGCCCGCGCGAGAAGCCTGCATCCGCGCCGCCGGCAATGCGCTGGACCGAGCGCTGGGCGGCCCGCCGCCGAACGTCGCCGTGCCCTCCGCCGACGGCCGCGCGACCATCGTCAGCCCGGCCGGTTCGCCGCCGCCGTCCAGCGGCTCCGATGCGGTTCGGTCGCCCGACGGCCGCGCGACCATCGTGCAGCCGCCCGATCGCACGGCGCCTCGCTAGGCGCCTCCGGCATGGCTGCTGCGTTCATTGCAGCCCCGCCAATGCGTCCTGGATGCGCTGCCCCTGGGCCGGCGTGATCAGGCCCGTCAGCAGTTCGCCGAAGCGCGCCTGGCCTGCGCCCGAGTGGATGTACTGCCAGCGGTAGGCCGCCAGCATGGTCTTGCGGATCGTCTCCACCTCGCCTGCGTCCAGCACGCCGGCTTGCGGCTTGTTGGCCATGAAGTACGCGCTGTCGGCCTCCGCCTGCAACTGCAGCAGGGCGTCGACGCCGGCCACCAGCGCGATGAGATCGTCGACGGCCGCGTCGCGTTCCTCGGGTGTGAGCTTCGCGTCCTCGCGCTGCCATTCGAGCTCGTCGAGCACGGCATGCTGCGATTCCTCCTTCCAGTGGAACAGGAACACGTCCTTGAAGAGTGCCGAGATCTCCGCATCCGCGGCGATGCTTTCGCGGTAGTGGACCTGCGTGACGAGCTCGATGTCGCAGGTCAGCGCGAGCACGGCCCAGGTCGACTTGCCGAGCACGAACTGCGCGACCGTGTTGGGCTCGGGCACGAACAGATAGCCGGCCGGCATGCAGTGTGACGCCAACACCTCGATGCGACGGAACAGTTCCTGGTGCTTGAGCTCCTCGTCGGTGAAGCGCACCAGCGCCTCCAGCGCGACCTGGTCGCCGAGCCAGTGCTCGCGGCTCACCTCGAGCATCTTGGCGCCGACGAAGCGCTCGAGCAGGCCGAACATGTTGGCGTAGGTTCGGCCCTGGATCCGGTTCAGGAAACGCCGCTCGCCGGGACTCAGGAAGTCGAGCGGCTCGAGTCGGGTCAGGCCGTCGGGCAGGAACTTGTCGGCCGCGCCGAACTCGCGCTGGCGAATCACGTCGCGGTCGATGTCCCAGCGGATGCGCTTCGAGTTCTCGATGCAGCGGGCATAGCGGATGGTGGAGGTGGCCGGGGACGGCACGGCTTGGGCGGCTTGCATGGTGGGCTCCTTTGAACTCGACTGAGGTGAGTTCATTCTTCGGAAATGCAGCGCCCGCGCCATGAGGCGACGGTCCCGAAAACCGGCTTCGCCGGCCCGCGCGACCCGCATGGCCTGGGACCACGGTCCGGGGTGGGTCTCAGCCGCGGCCCAGGCCCGCGTTGCGGGCCAGCACGATCGCCTGCGAGCGGTTCTCGACTTCCAACTTGGCGAAGATGCTGGTGATGTGGTTGCGCACCGTCTTCTCGCTGAGCTGCAGCGTGGCCGCCAGCTGGGCGTTGTCACGCCCCTGGGCGATAAGTTCCAGCACCTCGCGCTCGCGCGCGGTCAGGCGCGCGATGGCCGGGTCGTCCATCGCCGCGTCAGCGGCGCCGAGGAAGTCGTTCACCTCCTCGACCCAGCGCGGCCAGACCTCGTCCTGCTCGAGCATGAGGTGATGCACGCTCTGCAGCGGAACGAAGCGCGCCTGCGCGATGCCACTCGCAATGCGGCGGCCTTCGTCGAAGGGCACGCGCAGATCGCCGGTGGCGTGCAGCACCAGCGTCGGGCAATGCACCTGCGACAGCAGACCGGTCACGTCGATCGTGTCGAAGGTGCGCAGCGTGCGAGCCGCGTTGGCGGGCGAGGTCGACACCCGCGCCAGTTCGTTGAACCAGTGATGCTGCTCCGGCGTTCCTTCGGGCAGGAACTGGCTGGTGAAGAACTGGCGGAACGCCGTGTCGGCGCGGCCCCAGCCGATCTCCATCAGCTTGGCCTGCGTTTCGGACTCCTCATCCAGCATCGGCCCGCCGCCGCGCTTCCGGCGCCCGCGCGCATAGCCGCCCTGCAGCACCAGATGGCTCACCCGCGCCGGATGGCGCGCCGCATAGGCGATGGCCAGGCTGCAGCCCTGGGAGATCGCGAGCATCGGGAAGCGGTCCAGACCGGCGGCGTCGACCACGGTCTCCAGGTCCTGCAGCCAGATGTCGAAGCTCACCTGCTCGACTTCCCGGTCCGACAGGCCGGTGCCGCGCTGGTCATAGCGCACCAGCGTGTGCCGCGACGACAGCATCTCCAGCACGTGGCCCCACACCGGACTGGTGAGGTCGAACTCGAGATGCGAGAGCCAGTTGCCGACCTTCAGCAGCGGCGGTCCCTTGCCGCTGGTGGCGTAGGCGATCCGCACGCCGTCGGGCGCAGTGCAGAAGCGAATCTGCTGTTTCAGCGGCATCCATCACCCTCCGGCTCGGCGGCTTCCGGCGAGAGGCTATGGTGCCATGGCGCGATCGGCATGTCAGCCGCGCGATGGCCTATTCCTTGCCGGCGGCCTCCGCAGCCGGCAGCTGAATGACGCGGCGTTTCTTGATGATCACCGTCGGAACCGCGGCGGGCTGCGAACTCCGGGGACCGGACGGGCTTGGGAAATAGGTCTCGAAATCACGCCCCAGGGCCTGCTTGACGCGGCTGGAATTGAGCACGCGGACCACGTCGCCGTTGATCTGCGCATAGGAGCCGTCCTCCAGCTGCGCGAACGCGCCGATCTGCATGCCGTCCTGGACGGTCCCGAGCAGGCGGACATCCGTGCGGGAGTAGGTAAAGAAAGTCCAGCGGCTCCCCAGTCGAATCTGCAGGGGTTTCCGACTCATGGCGCGGTGGTGTGCATGGTGCTGTGATCCGATGTCAGAAACTCGCATTGAGATTGAACCCCGAGGTCATCCGGGCGGTTCGGTATCCCTGCGGCTTGGCGATGGGTGCGCCGAAGAAGAAATCGTAGCTCAACTTGCTCCAGCTGCCGCGCACACCCATGACAACGCCGGCCAGGTGGCTGCTTTCCAGCTGTCGGCGGATTTGCCGCCGACATGGCCGTAGTCGGCGCCGGCATAGAGTTCTGCCCCGCTGTCGCCCATCGCCCAGCCGACGTCGTTGCGGATCAGCCAGCCCCGGTCGCCCAGCAAGCTGGTCTCGCCGTCGAAGCCGCGCACACTGTAGCGACTGCCGATCGCGAAGCGGTCCTGCGGTGTGAGCGGGGTGCGGTTCCATTGCGCGCGGGCCAGACCCGCGTAGCGCATTTTCTGCTCGCCGAACTTGAACGGCGCATTCAGGCCGACTTCTGCCGTGTACAGCTTGAGCCGCGACGTGCCTTCGTCGAAGTTCTCTTCCGGTGCCGCGATGGCGCCGAAGGCACCGGTGCCGCGCCGATAAGCCAGCGTCGCATCGAGCGTCGCCAGCCCGAAGAATTCCCGGTGGTTCAACCCGAACTCCCAGCCGCCGACCTTGCGGCGCTGCACTTCGATCTCGGTGTCGTCGATCCGGTTGCTGGCGGCGCGATGAAAGCCCCGCAGGTACGCGCCGAGCTTGCGCTGCTGGTCTCGATAAATCAGGCGCGAGAGCTTCGCCTCATGGTTGGTGCTGGCGCCGCCGTATACGTAGTCCTGGTTGGCGCCGGCAACGCGCTGGAAGTAGCTGCTGTCGCTGGCAGTGACGCCGAAGAGCCAGTAGCCCCACGGCAGCGAGTAGTGCCAGGTCTGGCCTTCCGTGCCGCGCTTGTGCGGATGGCGCGCGAGGTTGTGGTTGAGGCTGACATAGAACAGGTCGTTGAGGCCCAGTGGATTGTCGGCAGAGATCGTGAGGCCGCCCTGGTACTTGCCGGTGAACGAAGGCACATCGAAAGCAGTGGCCTTCTTGGGAGGCCTTCAAGGGACGGCGGATGCGCAAACCAGAAAGCAAGTCAATCCGCCGGTCTCTTCGCCGATGGCGAAGGGGCACCTACTTTGAGACCTTGATGACTGTCCCGACAGGCAGGTTCTTCACATGGAACTTGCCCGGCAGCTCATCGAGTTTGGCGAGGCTGACCAGGCTCACGGTGGCCTGGCTGGTGAGGGCGATGACACCGGCCTGTACCGCGCTGCCCACGCCGGCGGAGACCGCGGCGCTGGCGCCTGCTGCGGTGCCGGCATTGACCTGCATGGCCCGCGCGAGGATCGCAGCCTCGCTGCCCCGCGCATCGAGGCCTGCGCCGTCGACGGTGACGGTGCCGCCTCGCACCACGAAGCTGTCGAGCCCGCCCTGGGCATTGAGCTGCGGCGTGCCCGTCGTGAGGGTCGCCTTGCTCGCATTGATGAATCCACCGCCGTCGACCGCGATGCCGGCCGGGTTGGCAATGACCACCTCAGCTTTCTGGCCGCCCACCTCGACATAGCCGCGCAGTTGGGTGGGGTTGCCGCTGTTGACCTCGTTGAGGATGACGCGCGCCGGGCCTCGCGCCAGGAACGGATTGCCTTGGACGATGCCGCCGAGCTGGGTCTGCACCGCGGTGCGGCTGTTGTTGAGGATGACGCCGTTGCGCTCGACGTCGAAGCGGCTGTAGATGTTGCGCGAGACGCCGGCGCCCGAGGGCGACTGGATCTGAACGAGGGGCACGCCGTTGGGCGCGTTGAGGATGATCGGTCGAAGGGTGCCGGGGACGTTGGGTGCGCCGACGATCTGGGCTGAGGCCGATGCGCCCGCAATGAGTGCCACCGCCAGAACGGGCGTCGCTCCCTTCGCCTTGCCCGCACTGCGCGCAGTTTCCTGCACCACCACCCGCAGCCCCCGCGCGGCGTTGAAGACCACGCGATGCAATCGCTTGTTCATGTACTTCTCCCCTGACGCCGCAGCGCGAGGAGAAATCACACGCGCGCAGCAGGGCGCGATTCTGCGGGGGAAGTACGGCGCCGAATCTGATCAATTCTGACGCGAGGGGCCGGGGTAAACCCGGCCTACCGGTCTATGCCGCAGCGCCGGCGCGCCGCTCCTTGCGCTCGGCCATTGCCTTGGCCATGCGCGGCAGGATCAGCACGGCGAGCACCACCACGATCAGCACGAAGGACATGGGCCGCTGGAAGAACACCGTCGCGCTGCCCTCCCCGATCGACATCGCGTTGCGCAGCTGCGCTTCAGCGAGCGGGCCGAGGATCATGCCCACCACCACCGGCGCGGTCGGGAAGTCGAAGCGCCGCATGACGACGCCCAGCACGCCGATGACGTACAGCAGCACCAGGTCGAAGGCGCTCTGGCGCATGCCGTAGGCACCGACCGTCGCGAAGATCAGGATGCCCGCATAGAGCTGCGGCTTCGGGATCTTGAGCAGCTTGACCCACAGGCCGACCATCGGCAGGTTCAGCACCAGCAGCATCACGTTGCCGATGTAGAGCGACGCGATCAGGGCCCACACCAGCGCGGCCGAGGTGGTGAAGAGCTGCGGCCCCGGCTGGATGCCGTAGTTCTGGAACGCACCGAGCAGGATGGCAGTGGTGTTCGAGGTCGGGATGCCGAGCGTGAGCAGCGGGATCAGCGCGGCCGTCACGGTCGCGTTGTTGGCGGCCTCGGGTCCGGCCACGCCTTCGATCGCACCCTTGGTGCCGAACTCGGCCTTGACGTCGTTCTTGGCCAGCTTCTTCTCGGTCGCGTAGCTCAGGAAGGTCGGGATCTCCGTCCCGCCCGCCGGAATGCAGCCGAAGGGCGTACCGATCGCGGTGCCGCGCAGCCAGGCCGGGATCGAGCGCTTCCAGTCGCGCGCCGTCATGTGCACGCGGCTCAGCTTGTTCTGGCTTTCGACCACGCGGCCCTCGTAGAGCACCGCATAGAGCACTTCGGCCACCGCGAACAGGCCGACCGCGACCAGCACGATCTCGATGCCGTCGAGCAGCTCGGGAATGCCGCCGGTGTAGCGGCCCTGGCCGGAGATCTGGTCGAGGCCGATGCAGCCGGCGGCCAGGCCAATGAAGAGCGCCGTCATGCCGCGCAGCGTGCTCTTGCCGAGCACCGCGCTCACCGTCGTGAAGGCCAGCACCATCAGCAGGAAGTATTCGGGCGGCCCGAGCTGGACGGCGAAGTCGGCCACGAAGGGCGCGAACAGCGTGACGATCACGGTCGCGATGCTGCCGGCCACGAAGGAGCCGATCGCGGCGGTGGCGAGCGCCGCCCCGGCGCGGCCGCTCTTGGCCATCTTGTTGCCTTCCATCGCCGTCACCATGCTCGCCGTCTCCCCCGGCGTATTGAGCAGGATCGAGGTGGTCGAGCCGCCGTACATGGCGCCGTAGTAGATGCCCGAGAAGAAGATCATCGAGGCCGTGATGTCGACCTTGCCGGTGATCGGCAGCAGCATCGCCACCGCCACCGCCGGGCCGATGCCGGGCAGCACGCCGACAGCCGTGCCGAGGGCGCAGCCCACCAGGCACCAGAGGAGGTTGGCGGGCGTGATCGCGGCGGCGAAGCCCTGCATCAATGCGTTGAAGATGTCCATGCTAGATCCAGCCTGTCGTGGTCAGGCCCGGCAGGTTGATCGCCAGGAACTTGGTGAAGAGCCAGAACACGGGCGCCGAGATCAGCAGGCCGGTCACGATGTCGGTGAGCCAGGTGCGCGGCGCATTGACGGCTGCCTGGCCGCTGGCACGCCGCAGGCCCTGCACGGCCAGCAGGTAGCACAGCGTGCAGCTCAGGATGAAGCCGATGGTGGTGATCAGCGCCGCGTTGAGCAGCAGCCCGGCCGTCACCCAGGCGAAGCCGCTCCAGTAGGTCTGCAACGCGCCGGAAGGCGCGTCCATGTCGCGGAAGCCGCCGGTGCGCGACTCCCAGATGATCCATGCGCCACACACCGTGAGCGCGACCGACACCAGCCAGGGCAGGAAGTTGGGGCCGACGCCGCCGTAGCCGGCCTCGGACGAGATGCCGATCGCGCCGAAGCCGAGCGCCAGGCCGGTGAGCAGGATGCCGATGCCGACCAGCGTCTGCGGCCAGAGGGCGCGTGGCGATTCGGGCTCGAGCGACGCGTATCCGCTCGCGGGAGGGTCGATGTTGGACATTGTTCTGGACCTCGCGTTGGGTCAGGGAAGACAAAGGAGCACGCCGCCGGGCGTGCCCCCGCGCTCTCGCAACGGCGCGCGCTCAGACCATGCCGGACTTGATCATGGTCGCGCGCAGGCTCGCGAACTCGTCGTCCACGAATTTGGCGAAGGCCTCGCCCGACAGCACGGCCGGCGTCCAGTCGTTCTTCTTCATGGCCTCGTTCCAGGTCGGCGTCTTGATCGCCGCCAGCACCAGGTCGGTCAGCGCCTTGCGCTGCTCGGCCGTGATGCCGGGCGCGCCATAGACGCCGCGCCAGTTGCCGATCTCGACGTCGATGCCCTGCTCCTTGAGCGTCGGCACGGTGCTGCCCGGCAGGCGCGTGCCGGAGGTGACGGCGATGGCCCGCATCTTGCCGGTCTTGATGTACTCGGCAAACTCGCTGTAGCCGCTGCCGCCGACCGTGACGTTGCCGCCCAGGATGGCCGCCGTGGCCTCGCCGCCGCCGCGGAACGCGACGTAGTTGATCTTGGACGGATCGACGCCGACCTTCTGCGCGATCATGGCCGCGGCGATGTGCTCGGTGGAGCCGCGCGAGCCGCCACCCCACTTGACGCTGCCCGGGTCTTTCTTGAGCTGCTCGACCACGTCCTTCATGGTCTTCAGCGGCGAGCTCGCCGGCAGCACGAACACGTTGTACTCGCTCGTGATGCGCGCGATCGGCGTGGCCTGCGACAGGTTGACCGGCGGCTTGCCGGTGATGATGCCGCCCAGCATCACGGCGCCCATCACCATCATCGCGTTGGGATCGCCCTTGGAGCCGTTGACGAACTGGGCCAGGCCGAGCGCGCCGGCGGCGCCGCCCTTGTTGTCGTAGGTCACCGTGTCGGCCAGCTTGCTGTCGGTCAGCGCCTTGCCCAGCGCACGGCCCGTGGTGTCCCAACCGCCGCCCGGATTGGCCGGGATCATCATCTTGACGTTGGGGCCGGCCCAGGCCGAGAGTGGCAGGGCACCGGTGGCGGCCAGGGCGGCCATGGACTTCAGAAAGGTATCTCGACGCATGCTGTCTCCTTCGATCTAGGGAACCTGAACGCCCGCTATGATGCGCCGCCCCGCTGTCAGTTGGCTGTCCGGCGCACTGGGGTAAACACCGAAATTCCGGCCATGAAGCTGCTGCTAGTCGAAGACGATCCGTCGATGCAAACCACGCTGCAGCGCACCCTCGGCCGCCGCATGATCGACGTGCGTTTGTGCGGCGACGGCGCAGAGGCGCTCGCGCAGTGGCGCGCCCTCGAGCCCGACGTGGTGGCGCTCGACCTCAGCCTGCCCACGCTGGACGGCCTGCAGGTGCTGGCGCAGGCGCGCGCCGAGGGCCTGCGCACGCCGGTGCTGCTCCTGACCGCGCGCGGCACGGTCGGCGACCGCGTCGTCGGACTCAACGCGGGTGCCGACGACTACCTGCCCAAGCCCTTCGACCTCGACGAACTCGAAGCGCGCATCCGCGCCCTGCATCGGCGCCACCAGAGCGCCGGGCCGGAGGCGGCGACCTATCTGCAGCAGGTCGGCGGATTGCGCTACGAAGCCGACAGCGGCGCCATCTACCACCGTGCCGAGGTGCTCGAACTCACGCCGCGCGAGCTCGCGCTGCTGAAGGCGCTGATGGTCAAGCCGGGCCACGCGGTCAGCAAGGAGCGCCTGTTCGAGCTGGTCTTTCCCGGCGAGGCGGACGTGCAGTACGAGGCGATCGAGGTCGTCGTTTACCGGTTGCGCAAGAAGCTGGCCGGCACCGGCGCAGTCTTGATGACGCTGCGCGGCCTGGGCTATCTGCTGCGCGAAGAACGATGATGCGGCCCGTCTCGCTGCGCGCCAGGCTGCTGGTCGGCATCCTGGCACCCGTCGCACTGTTCATCGTGATCAACAGCGTGAGCCTCTATCGCCAGAGCCTCGCGGCCGCGACCACCGCCTACGACCGCACGCTGCTGGCCTCGGCCAAGACCATCGGCGAGCAGCTCGACGTCGAGGGCTACGACGAAGCCGCGTCGCTGCGCGCCATCGTCCCCTACTCCGCACTCGAAGCCTTCGAGGCCGACAACCAGAGCCGCATGTTCTACCGCGTGTCGTCGCAGGAGGGCGAAATGATCTCGGGCTTTGCCGAGCTGCCCTTCTGGCGCGGCCGGCTTCCGGACCGCCCCCCCTATGCGGCACTGGTGGATTTCTACGATGCGCGCTTTCGCGAGCAGCCGGTGCGCGTGGCGGTGCTGCTGCAGCCGGTGGCGAGCGCGCGCGGGCGCGGCATGGCCGTGGTGCAGGTGGCCGAAACGCTGGAGCTGCGCGAGACGCTGGCGCGCAAGCTGCTGATCGACACGCTCTGGCGCCAGCTGGTGCTGCTCGGGGTGATCGCAGGGGTCACGGTGTTCGTGGTGCAGCGCGCGACACGGCCGGTCCGCCAGCTGGGCGAAGCCATCGAAGCCCGCGCCGCCGACGATCTTTCTCCCATCGATGCGCCCGATGCGCCGCGCGAGCTGCGGCCGCTGGTCGACGCCACCACCCGGGTCATGGGGCGGCTGCAGCAGTTGCTGGACCACCAGAAGCGCTTCGTGCGCGACAGCGCGCACCAGCTGCGCACGCCGCTGGCCGTGTTGAAAGCCCAGGTGCAGTCGGCGCGCCGCGGCGACGTGCCGACAGAGCAGGCGCTCGGCGAGATCAGCGAAACGGTGGAGCGCGCGACCGTGCTCGCCAACCAGATGCTCGCGCTCGCCAAAGTGGAGCAGTTGCGCCAGCAGCCCGAGTGGGTGACGCTGGAGCTCGGCGAGGCGGTGCGCCAGGTCGCGCTCGACCTGTCGCCGCTCCTCGCGGACAAGGCGCTGGACTTCGAACTCTCGGTCGACGCCGCGCCGGTGCTGGTGCGCGCGCACCGCTGGATGCTGCAGGAGCTCGCGCGCAACCTGCTGCACAACGCCGTCAAGCACAGTCCGCACGGCGGCGCGCTCGCGGTCCGCGTGCATGCCGAGGGCGACATGGCGATGCTCGGCGTGCGCGACGACGGCCTCGGCATTTCCGACGAATTGCGGCAACGCCTGTTCGCGCCCTTCGCGGCCGGCGACCTGGCCAACGGGTCCGGACTCGGGCTGGCCATCTGCCGCGAGATCGTGCTTGCGCTGGACGGCCGCATCTCGCTCGACAACCGGGAAGCCGGCGGACAGCACGTCGGCCTGGATGCCGTCGTGCATCTTCCGCTGGCCCGCGACAATTACTGAATATGGATCGCCTGCGCATCGACAAGTGGCTCTGGGCCGCACGCTTCTTCAAGACCCGCTCGCTCGCCGCCGAAGAAATCGGCAAGAACCGCGTGCAGGTCAACGGCGACGTGGCGAAGGCCTCGCGCGAGGTGAAGGTGGGCGATACGGTGAGCCTGCGTCTCGGCGTGCTGACCCGCATCGTCCTGGTGCGTGGCCTCAGCGGCCAGCGCGGACCGGCTCCGGTCGCGCAGCAGCTCTATCAGGAAACGCCCGAAAGCCTGGCGGCGCAGGCGGCCGCACGCGAGCAGCGCCGCATGGGCAGCGAGCCGGCGCTCAGCATCGAGCAAGGGCGCCCTACCAAGCGCGACCGGCGGGAGCTCGACCAGGCGCGCCATGTCGACTGGGACAGCCGCTGGAGCGCTTCGCTGGACCCGGAGGACGACTGAACTCGCGTACCCTCTCGGGCTTGTCCTTTCCGAGAGGAGTGCCAGCGCATGCCCGGTTTCAAGAAATACCGCGTCGGCAGCAAATTCAAGCTGAGCGCCATCGATTCCGCCGACACCGCCTTCCTCGAGGGACACGAGGACGCGCAGCGCGAGCGGCTCGATACGCTGGCGGCCGAGCTCGACGACCTGCAGAATCTGCTGCATGCCGAAGGCCGGCGCAAGCTGCTGCTGGTGCTGCAGGGCATGGATACCAGCGGCAAGGACGGCACCATTCGCTGGGTGTTCTCGCGCACCTCGCCGCTCGGCGTGCGGGTGACGGCCTTCAAGGTGCCGAGCGAGGACGAACGTGCGCGCGACTTCCTCTGGCGCTGTCATGCGGTGGTGCCGCGCAGCGGCGAAATCATGGTGTGGAACCGCAGCCACTACGAAGACGTGCTGGTGCCGGTGGTCGAAGGCTGGATCGACCCGGCCGAAACGCGCCGCCGTTATGCGCAGATCGACGACTTCGAGCGCCTGCTCACCGAAACCGGCACCGTGATCGTCAAATGCATGCTGCACATCGGCGAGGACGTGCAGCGCGAGCGCCTGCAGGCGCGCATCGACGAGCCCGACAAGCGCTGGAAATTCAGGCTGGACGACCTGGACGTGCGCAAAAAATGGAGCGACTACCAGCGCGCCTATGAAAAAGCCCTGGCCGCCACTTCCAGCGCCCACGCGCCCTGGCACGTGGTGCCGGCCGACAGCAAGCGCCATCGCAACCTGATGATCGCGCAACTGCTCGTCAACACCCTGCGCGAGATGAAGCTCAAGCCGCCGCCCGGCGATCCGGCCCTGGAGGGACTGGTCGTCAAATAGCCGGGCCTCGGGGGCATCTCCCCCAAATGGCGTATTGAAGGGGTCCCGGGCCCGGTGAGAGACTTCGCGCTCGCTCGATTCCGGGCCATCACTACCCCAAGGACAAAGATGGACGCCTTGACCTATTCGGAGCTGCTCACGGGCCTTCTGGCGGCGCTCGGCACCGGCATGCTGTTGCTCACGGCAACCAGCAGGGCGCCGAAGGCGCTGCATGACGAAATCGCGCACAGGGTCGAACAGTCGATCGCCGTGCTCGACGACTACCAGGACGAACGCTGGCGTTGACGCAAGCGCGCAATCAAAGATCGGTCAGCTCGTCGTTGATGGCGCGTGCCGTCCGCAGCAGCTGCGGAACCAGTCGGCGCAGCACGTCGGCCAGCAGCCAGCGCGGCGAAGGCACTGCGATGTTGACGGCGCCGACCGGCTCGCCCGCACGATTCACCAGCGCCGCCGCGACGGAGATGTCGCCCACGAAGGCTTCCTGGTCGTTCAGCGCATAGCCGAGTTCGCGCGCCCTCGCGAGCGCGGCACGCAGTCCCGGAAGATCGGTCACGGTGCGCTTGGTCATCGGCGTACGCCTGGCGTCCGCCAGCGTCGCCAGCGCCGCATCTTCGTCGAGCTGCGCCAGGATCGCCCGGCCGGCCGCGGTGCAGAAGGCCGGCAGGCGCGAACCCACGTGCAGGTCGACGCTGACCGCATGCAGGCTCGGGAAGCGCGCCACATAGACGATCTCGTCGCCTTCCAGCTCCATCAGGTTCACCGTCTCGCCGGTCTTGCGGTTCAGCGCCTCGAGATGCGGCGTCGCCTTGTCGCGCAGGCGGTCCGTCGCCAGCACGGTATGGCCGAACTCGAGCATGCGTCCTGACAGCGTGAAGGCCCGGGTCACTGGATGCTGCCGCAGGTAGCCCAGCGCGTGCAGCGTGTGCGTGACGCGCTGCACCGTGCTGCGGTCCATCTGCGCGATAGCCGCCAGTTCCGTCAACGCCACTGCGCGGCCGGCGGCATTGAGCGCCTCCAGCACCTGGAAGCACTTGGCCACCGAGCCGAGGAAGAGCGGGCTTCCATGCGCGGCACCGGCCTTGCGCGCCTGGCGAACGGCTGGTGGGACGGCGGATCTTGCGCGGGGCATGGGTGGGCGGAGATGAGCGAGCATTATTGCATTGCGATACGCCTTATTGATAAACAATACGGCAGCGGCTACATTGCGCGATTCATGTTGAGGCGCTCCACACTCATCACGCTGCTGCTCGCCGCCGGCACGCTGTCAGGCGTCGCCGCTTCGCAGTCGGGTGCCTGGCCCGCCAAGCCGATCCGCCTGGTCGTCGCCTATCCGCCCGGCGGCAGCACCGACATCGCAGGGCGCCTGCTCGCGGAGGCCCTGGGACGCAGGTTGGGACAGCAGATCGTGGTAGATAACCGGTCCGGCGCCGGCGGTACCGTCGGCGCGCTGTCGGTGGTGCGCGCCGAGCCGGACGGCTATACCCTGCTGCTGGCCGCGTCGCCCGAAGTCTCCATCGCGCCGACGACCATGAAGTCGATGCCCTACGACCCGGTGAGGGAGCTGCAGCCGATCACGCTCGTCGGCCAGGTGCCTTTCCTGCTGGTGGTGAACCCCGCGCTTCCAATCGCCAATCTTCAGGAGTTCATCGCCTATGCCAAGGCCAACCCGAACAAGCTGAACTATGCCTCCTTCGGCAACAACACCTCCAACCACCTGGCCGGCGAACTGTTCAAGTCGCTGACCGGCATCGATGCCATGCACGTGCCCTACAAGGGCAGCGGTCCGGCCATCGCCGACCTGATTGGCGGCCAGGTGCAATACAGCTTCGACACGCCACCCGCGGTGCTCGCCAACGTCAAGGCCGGCAAGCTGCGGGCGCTGGCCGTCGCCACTTCGCAGCGGCTGCCCAACGCGCCGGCGGTGCCCACCGCCGCCGAGGCGGGCTTGCCGGGCTTCGTCGCCGGCACGTGGTTCGGCCTGCTGGCGCCGGCGAAGACGCCGCGCGCCGTCATCGACCGGCTCAATGCGGAAATCGTGTCGCTGCTCGCCTCGCCCGAGCTCGGTGGGGCTTTCTCCGAACGCGACATCCTGCCCTCGGGCGGCTCGCCCGAGGCCTTCGGCCTGTTCATCCGCTCCGAAGTCGACAAGTGGAAGACGCTGGCGGCCAAGGTCGGCATCGTCGCCGAGTGACTTTTTCTGCCGGAAATCCATGCGCACACTGCTCACCCACGCGACGCTGATCGACTGCGTCCAGCCCCAAGCCATCGAGCATGCCAGCGTGCTGATCGAGGACGGCCGCATCCGCGAGATCCGCGCCCAGGCCCCTCCCCTGGAAGCGAGCGACGCCACCGTGATCGACCTGCAAGGCGCCTACCTGATGCCAGGCTTGTGGGACGTGCACATCCATCCCGACTACCTGTCGCTGGCCGACGTACCGCTCGCCGACCAGGTGACGCTCTTCGGCCACCGGTTGATGGCGGCACTGACCGAATCCGGCATCACCGGCCTGCGCTCTGCAGGCACCCACAGCTACATGGACGTCGCCTGGAAGCGCGCCTTCGACTCGGGCCAGTACGTGGGTCCGCGCCTGTTCGCTGCCGGCCATTTCCTCACCACCACCGGCGGCCATTTCCTCGGCTCGGGCCATGCGCTGGAATGCGACGGACCCTACGGCTTCGTCAAGGCGATTCGCGAGCAGATCAAGAACGGCGTGGACCACATCAAGCTCAACCTCTCCGGCGGCATCATGGGGCCGGCGTGGGACCGGCATCAGAACTCCTTCTTCCTGGACGACGAGTTGAAGGCGGCTTTCGACATCTGCCGCCTGCGCGAATTCAAGGTGATGGCCCACGCCACCAACCCCGAGGCGGTGAAGCACGCGATCCGCCTGGGCGCCCACAGCGTGGAGCACGGCTACATCCTCGACGACGAATGCATCGAGCTCTTTCTCGAGCACGACACCTGGTACGTGCCGACGCTGTCGATCAGCCATCTCACGCCGGCCCAGGCCAGCAACGACTGGGAACGCCGCTGGGTCAAGAACCGCAACCTCGCGCACGCGCTGTGCTGCCGCGCCGACGCAGCATCCGACGTGCACGGCGGCTGGTTCGCGAAGGCGCTCCAGGCCGGCGTCAAGATGGCGCTGGGCTCGGACATCCGGCCCCTGAAGGATGCGGCGCTGCTCGAGATGGGGCTCTGGGTTCGCGACGGCGCCACGCCCTGGCAGACGCTGCAGGCCGCCACGAAGCATGGCGCGGCGGTCTGCGGCGTCGGCGAGGATCTGGGCACGGTGGAAGTGGGCAAGTTGGCCGACCTGATCGTCGTCGCCGCGAACCCGCTGGAAGACATCCACAACGTGCGGCGCCTGCTGCTGGTGTTGAAGGAGGGACGCGTCGTCTCGGACAAGCGCCGCCGAACTGCCGCCGATGCCGGTGCATGAGGCGCCGCTTGCCGTGGCGGTCGTCGGCGCGGGCGTCATCGGCAGCTGCATCGCGCTCGCGCTGCAGAAGCGCGGCGCCGCGGTCACGCTGATCGACCGCGACGAGCCCGGACGCGGCTGCAGCTACGGCAACTCGGGCGCCATCAGCCCGGGCTCGGTGGCGCCGCTCGCGATGCCTGGCATCCTGTCGTCGGTCCCCGGCATGCTGCTGGACGAAGAAAGCCCGCTGCATCTTCCGCTGCGCTACCTGCCGGCGGCGGTGCCCTGGCTGCTGCGCTTCGTCGCCTCCGCGCAGCCCTCGCGCGTTGCGCTCTCGGCCGCCAAGCTGGCCGCGCTGCACGCGGGCGCCATCGACCACCATGCCCAGCTCGCGCGCGAGCTGGGCGTGGCCGAGCTGTTCGTGCGCCGCGGACATCTGCATCTCTATCCCGATGCGCGAGCGCTGGCCAAGGATGCCGCCGGCTGGCGCATGCGCAGGCATTACGGCTACCCGTTTCAGCAGCTCGACCGTGCCGGCATCCTGGCGCTCGAGCCGCGCGTGGGTGCGCGCTACCAGCTCGGCATCTTCATGGCCGACCACGCGACGATCGTCAATCCCTTTCGCTACGTGCAGGCGATGGTGCGCGGCTTCGACAGGCGCGGCGGCCGGCAGCGGCGCGACGAAGTGCAGGCGATGACGCCGCTGGCCGACGGGCGCTGGCAGCTGCGCACGGCCGCCGAGGCCGATCCTGCGGCCAACACCTTCGACCGGATCGTGGTGGCCGCCGGCGCATGGGCGCGCCGGCTGCTGGACCCGCTCGGCGTGCGGCTCGCGCTCGAAAGCCAGCGCGGCTACCACGTGCAGTTCGACGGCGGGCGCGACATCGTCTCGCGCACCGTGGTGCTGGCCGATCGCAAGATCTTCGTCACGCCGATGGAAGACGGCCTGCGCGTCGGCGGCACGGTGGAGATCGGCGGCCTCGAGAGCCCGCCCGAGCCGCGCCGCGCCGCGATCCTCGAGCGCATCGCGCGCGAGACCTTCGGCGGCCTCGACGCGCTTTCATCCACGCAGTGGATGGGCCACCGGCCCTGCATGCCCGATTCGGTGCCGGTCATCGGCCCCGCCGCCGGGCGGCCCGGCCTGTGGCTCGCCGTCGGCCATGGGCACCTCGGCCTGACGGATTCCATCAACACGGCGCAGCGTATCGCCGACGGCATGCTCGCCGTGCCTTCCGGGTCCCGATCGCTGGTGTGAGAGCCGCGAACACGCCATGCGCGCTGTGGAACCTGAACAGTGCCGGATCTCAGCGTTACGTTCTGCCTGTCTGGGATGAATGCCTCATCCCTTCCTTCGAGTTCGTCTGGTTGCCGACGGATTCTTCCAGTGCCGAGCCACCGGTCGATTTCACGGTATCGAGGTCTCGATTTCGATGCTCCGTCGGCGGAGTGACCTTCGACGGGTCCTTGGCTCCCAGTTTCGGGTCCTCGGATGGCTGCGTGTTCTGCGGTTTGCGTTGCATGCGTGTACCTCCGTGTACCTCCAGGTGTGTACCGTGTACCTCCAGGTATTCAGTTCACCCTAGGCCACCGCCGCCGTCCGTGCGTGTAGGAGCGAACCGCAGAAAAGCCATCGCATGAAGCGCATCGCCTCTGCGGGCGAATGATGGAAGCATCGCCCAATGAAAAAAGCCCCGACTCGAAGATGAGGCGGGGCTTTTGTGGATTGCCTTGGATGAATCTTGGCGGAACCGGAGGGATTCGAACCCTCGATGAGGCTCTACACCCCATACTCCCTTAGCAGGGGAGCACCTTCGGCCACTCGGTCACAGTTCCTGAAAAGCGAGATTATGCCAGCTTAGGAGGCCGGTTGATCGAGATCGAAGGCCTTGTGCAGCGCGCGCACTGCGAGCTCCATGTACTTTTCGTCGATCACCACCGAGGTCTTGATCT
The DNA here is from genome assembly GCF_018614915.1 of Variovorax paradoxus. GTDB lineage: Bacteria > Pseudomonadota > Gammaproteobacteria > Burkholderiales > Burkholderiaceae_C > Variovorax > Variovorax paradoxus_K. The sequence goes on from NZ_JAGGNU010000056.1 coordinate 109,871, forward strand.
CGCTGGTCGAGATCATCTGGATGTTGATGCCCTCTTCGCTCAGCACGCGGAACATCTTGCTCGCCACGCCGACGTGGCTGCGCATGCCGATGCCGACGATGCTGACCTTGCAGATCTTGGTGTCGCCGACGATGTCGGCCGCGCCCAGCGTGGGCAGCACCTTGGCCTTGAGCAGGTCGATCGCTTTCGCGTAGTCGTTGCGGTGCACCGTGAAGCTGAAGTCGGTGCGCCCGTCCTTGCTCAGGTTCTGGATGATGACGTCGACCTCGATGTTCGCGTCGGCGATGGCGCCGAGGATGTGGTACGCGATGCCGGGCTTGTCGGGCACGCCGAGCACGGAGATCTTGGCTTCGTCGCGGTTGAAAGCGATGCCGGATACGACGGCTTGTTCCATGTTTTCGTCTTCCTCGAATGTGATCAGGGTGCCGGACCGGGCTTCTTCCCGGATGTCGATGTCCCACGGCGTGAAGCTCGACAGCACGCGCAGGGGCACCTTGTACTTGCCGGCGAATTCGACCGAGCGGATCTGCAGCACCTTCGAGCCGAGGCTCGCCATCTCGAGCATTTCCTCGAAGCTCACGGTGGTCAGCCGGCGGGCGTCGGGCTCGACCCGCGGGTCGGTGGTGTAGACGCCGTCGACGTCGGTGTAGATGAGGCACTCGTGCGCCTTCATCGCCGCCGCGATCGCGACCGCTGAGGTGTCGCTGCCGCCACGTCCCAGCGTGGTGATGTTGCCGCCCTCGTCCACGCCCTGGAAGCCGGTGACGACGACGACCTTGCCGGCATCGAGGTCGGCGCGCACGCGCTCGTCGTCGATGCTCTCGATGCGGGCCTTGGTGAAGGCGCTGTCGGTTTTCACCTGCACCTGCCAGCCGGCGTAGCTGACCGCCTCCATGCCCTCGGCCTGCAGCGCGATCGCCAGCAATGCCGAGGAGGCCTGCTCGCCGGTCGCGGCCAGCATGTCGAGCTCGCGGTTGTGGTCGTCGCCGGGCTTGGGAGGTGCCAGCTCTTTCGCGAGCCCGAGCAGGCGATTGGTTTCGCCGCTCATCGCGCTCGGCACCACCACCATCTGGTGGCCGGCGCGTGCCCACTTGGCGACGCGCTTGGCGACATTGCGGATGCGCTCGGTCGAGCCCATCGACGTGCCGCCGTATTTGTGAACGATCAATGCCATGGATGAAGTCAAGACAGAAGGATTCGGATACCGCAATGCCGGCATCCGTGTTCCGCCGAGGCGCCATTCAGCGCCAGGGCTGCGGGCTACGGCAGGGGACGGGCATTGTACCAACGCAGGAACTCGCCCTCGCGCTGGACGTAGCCATCGGCCACCTTGAGGTGGATTCGGTGGCCGCGGGTGCTGCAGGCCTCGATCTGGTCGAGCAGTTGTTCGAGCTGGGCCTCGCTGGGCATCGCGCGGTACTCGCGCTTGAGCCAGTGGCGCAGGGCGTTGGCGAGCCGGTCGCGCGGCAGCGCGCGCAGGGCGGCGAGCGCCGGCGGCGAACCCGCGGCCGCGATGTCGCCCGCGGCCAGCTCGGCCAGCAGGCGCGAGGCCTTGGCCGCATTGCGCGCCGAGCGCGCGAAGGTCTCGCGGAACTGCGGCAGCGCCGCGGCGAGCGCCGGCAGCACGTCGCGGCGAATACGGTTGCGCGTGTAACGCCGATCGGCGTTGCTGGGGTCGTCGATGTGGGCGGTGCCGCTGGCGGCGATCCATTCGCGCAGCGCGCCCGCATGCACCTCGAGCAGCGGACGATGGAAGTCGACGCCATGCCGCAGCATCTGCCGCGGCATGGCGGCCAATCCGTCGAGGCCGGCTCCGCGGCTGAGAGCGATGAGCATCGTCTCCACCTGGTCATCGGCATGCTGTGCCAGCGCGACATGCTGCAGGCCATGCGCCTGGGCCAGCGCAGCCAGCGTTTCGTAGCGTGCCCGGCGCGCCGCATCTTCCGGGCTTTCGCCGGGTGCATGCCGGGCATCGACACGGCCCACGTGCAGCGGCACCCCCAGCGCACGGCAGGTGGCCGCGCAATGGATCTCGAACTCGTCGGCGGCGTGCTGCAGGCCGTGATGGACGTGCAAGGCCTGGACCTGGCCGGGCCAGCGGCCCGCGGCGGCATGCAGCAAGGCCGTGGAGTCGGCGCCGCCGCTGTAGGCGATGCCCAGCGGCAAGGGCGCCTCCCAGGACGCAAGCGCTGGGGCGGCGGGATTCTCCATCATGGGCAGCGGACCGACAACGGCCCGCGCGACGGGCTACCTGGCGCTCTCGGCCTTGGTGTCGGCGAAGCGGCCGTAGCTCTGCAGGCGTTCGTAGCGGCGGTCGAGCAGCTCCTTCGGCTTCAGGTCGGCGACCTGGCGGAAGGTGTCGTTGAGTGCACGCTTGAGGAAGGCTGCCATTTGGCGGTGGTCCCGGTGCGCGCCGCCGACCGGCTCGTTGACGATCTTGTCGATCAGGCCCAGGGCCTTGAGCCGGTGTGCGGTGATGCCGAGCGCATCGGCCGCTTCCTTGGCCTTGTCGCTGGTCTTCCAGAGGATCGAGGCACAGCCTTCGGGACTGATCACCGAGTAGATGGAATATTGCAGCATCACCACCTGATCGCCGACCGAGATCGCCAGCGCACCGCCGGAACCGCCCTCTCCGATGATCGTCACGATGATCGGCACCTCGAGCTGCGCCATCTCGAAGATGTTGCGACCGATGGCCTCGGACTGGCCGCGCTCCTCGGCATCGATGCCGGGGTAGGCGCCCGGCGTGTCGACGAAGGTGAACACCGGCAGCTTGAACTTCTCGGCGGTCTTCATGAGCCTGAGCGCCTTGCGGTAGCCCTCGGGCTTGCTCATGCCGAAGTTGCGCGCGGTTCGCTCCTTGGTGTCGCGGCCCTTCTGGTGGCCCAGCACCATGCAGGGCGTGCCGTTGAAGCGCGCCAGGCCGCCGACGATGGAGAGGTCGTCCGCGAAGTGGCGGTCGCCGTGCAATTCGACGAAGTCGGTGAAGATTTCGTTCACGTAGTCGAGCGTGTACGGCCGTTCCGGATGGCGCGCGATCTTGGTGATCTGCCAGGGGGTCAGGTCGCTGTAGATGTCCTTGGTGAGCTGCAGGCTCTTCTTGCCGAGCTGATCGATCTCTTCCGAAATGTCGACCGCCGATTCGGTCTGCACATAGCGCAGTTCTTCGATCTTGGATTCGAGCTCAGCGACGGGCTGCTCGAAGTCGAGGAAGGTTCGTTTCGCCAACGTCTTCTCCTGTTGTCAGTATGCGACCGGTAGCGGGTCGAGCGATCGCCAAATATACCAAGTCGCGACGCTGCAATATGGCGCCCAGGCCACGGCGACCTCCCGGGCATCGCTGCGGCTCACCGGGTCGCCGGAAAAATAGCTCCGGCTGATACCGTTGATCAGTCCGAGGTCGTCCAGCGGCAGCACGTTCGGCCGCATCAGGTGGAAGATCAGGAACATCTCGGCGGTCCAGCGGCCGATGCCGCGGATCGCGACCAGTTCCGCGACGATCATCTCGTCGGACATGTCTTCCCACGCGTCGACGTGCACGACGCCGGCATCGAAATGCAGTGCCAGGTCGACCAGGTATTCGATCTTGCGCGCCGACAGGCCGGCGGCGCGCATGTCGTCGACCTTGAGCTTCAGCACGTTGGCCGGCGTCATCCTGCGTGGCAGCTCGGCGAAGCGGTCCCAGACAGACTGCGCCGCCTTCACCGAGATCTGCTGGCCGACGATGCTGCGCGCCAGGGTAGTGAAGGCGTCACCGCGCGACTCCAGGCAGGCATCGCCGAACTGCGGAATCAGCCGCTTCATGACGCGGTCTTTCTTGGCCAGGTGCTTGCAGGCTTCTTCCCAGTAGTCGGGGGTGAAGACTTCGATGGTCGGCTTCTTGGCGGGCGGCATGGTTGGCATGGTTCTTATGCGCTCACTTGACCACGGTCCACGTCGTACCGGTCGGCGAGTCCTTCAGCTCGATGCCTCGCGCGAGCAGATCTTTCCGGATGCGGTCGGCTTCAGCGAAATTCTTCGCCACCTTGGCCTGCGCGCGCTGCGCGATCAGGGCCTGGATCGAGGCATCGTCGAGCGTGCTGCCGGCCTGCAGGAACTGCTGCGGGTCGCCCTGCAGCAGGCCGATGCAGCCTCCCAGTGCCTTCAACAGACCGGCGGCCTCGGGCGATCGCGTGCGGTTCACTTCGCCGGCCAGGTCGAAGAGTACGGCCACCGCTTCGGGCGTGCCGAAGTCCTCGTCCATCGCCGCCTTGAAGCGCGCGGCATGGGGCGCGCGCCAGTCGATGGCGACCGCGGCCGGGGGCACCCCGTGCAGCGCCGTGTAGAGCCGCTTGAGCGAGGCGCGCGCGTCGTCGAGGTGCACGTCGCTGTAGTTGAGCGGACTGCGGTAGTGCGCCCGGACGATGAAGAAACGCACGGTCTCGGCATCGAATTTCTTCAGTACGTCGCGAATCAAGAAGAAATTGCCCAGGCTCTTGGACATCTTCTCGTCGTCGATGTTGATGAAGCCGTTGTGCATCCAGACGCGGGCCAGCGGCTGGCCGCTCGCGCCTTCGCTTTGCGCGATCTCGTTCTCGTGGTGCGGAAACTGGAGGTCCATGCCGCCGCCATGGATGTCGACCGTTTCGCCGAGCAATTGGCAGGCCATGGCCGAGCACTCGATGTGCCAGCCGGGGCGGCCCGCGCCGTAGTCGCTGGCCCACTTGACTTCGTCGGGCTCCGTGGGCTTCGCACTCTTCCACAGCACAGGGTCGAGCGGATCTTCCTTGCCGTCCAGCACGGCGACGCGTTCGCCGGCATGAAGCTCGTCGAGGGTCTTGCCGCTCAGCTTGCCGTAGCCCGGGAACTTGCGCACCGCGTAATTGACGTCGCCGTTGGTCGAGCGGTAGGCCAGGCCTTTCATTTCGAGCGTGGCGATCATCGACAGCATCTGCGGAACGAACTCGGTGGCCCGCGGCTCGTGCGTCGGCCGCTCAATGCCCAGCGCATCGGCATCCTCGTGCAACGCGTCGATCATGCGGTCGGTGAGCGCGCGAATGCTTTCGCCGTTCTCCACCGCGCGGCGGATGATCTTGTCGTCGATGTCGGTGATGTTGCGTACGTAGTCGACCTCGAATCCCGACAGTTTCAGCCAGCGCTGCACCACGTCGAAGGCGACCATCGAGCGCGCATGGCCCAGGTGGCAATAGTCGTAGACCGTCATTCCGCACACGTACATGCGCACCCTGCCAGGTTGCAAGGGAGAAAACTCCTCCAGCTCGCGCGAGAGCGTGTTGTAGATGCGAAGACTCATGAGGCTCAGAACGCATCGCTTCGCGCCCATGCGATACGGGCGGGCGACAGGGGTTTTTCAGGGGTGTGGATGCTACGGCAACGAGGGGATGGACGTGGCCCCTCGGCTACAATCCGCCCCAGTATAAACGGCCGCTGCCGGATATTTTTCGGGTGTTTTCGAGGCCCGCGTCCCTCCCATCTCTCGAGGCTTCATGAAGCACGCCGCTTTCCACTTCCCCAGGTTCCTGCGCATCTTTTCGGCCCTTCTGTTCGTGCTCGCCGCCGGCGCGGCGCAAGCCGACGACTATGCCGACGTCAACGCCTTGCTGCGTCAGGGCAAGCCCCAGGAAGCGCTGGCCAAGGCCGATGCCTATATAGCCGGCAAGCCGCGCGATCCGCAAATGCGCTTTCTGCGCGGCGTCATCCTGACCGAGCAAGGCAAGCAGGCGGACGCAATCGCGGTCTTCACGCAACTCACCCAGGATTTCCCCGAGTTGCCCGAGCCCTACAACAACCTGGCGGCGCTGTACGCCGCGCAAAGCCAGTTCGACAAGGCGCGGGCCGCGCTCGAAATGGCGATCAAGCTCAACCCGAGCTACGCCACTGCGCACGAAAACCTGGGCGACGTCTACGCCCGTCTCGCCGGCCAGTCCTATGGCCGCGCCCAGCAGCTCGAAGCCGGCAACGCCAGCGTGGCGCCCAAGCTCGCGCTGATTCGCCAGCTCTTCTCTGCGCCGGCGCCCGGTGCGCTGCCGCCGGTGCCGAGCGTCATTCGCAAGCCCGTTCGCCAATAAGCACGCGCTGCCTGCCGCGCCGTCGCGCGGCGCAGCGCTTCTTCCCAAAAGCGAGTCTTCTCTTGAACATCCACGCCTTTTCACGCCGCACGGCACTGGTCATGGCCGCGACGCTGGCCATCGCGAGCCCCAGCTGGGCACAGAGCGCGCCGCGCGTCAAGCTCGGCACCTCGGCCGGCGACATCGTGGTCGAACTCGCGCCGGACAAGGCGCCGAAGACGGTCGAGAACTTCCTGCAGTACGTCAAGGACAAGCACTACGACGGCACGGTGTTCCACCGCGTGATCGACGGCTTCATGATCCAGGGCGGCGGCTTCACGGCCGACCTGCAGCAAAAGGCCACCCGCGCGCCGATTCCGCTCGAGGCCAACAACGGCCTCAAGAACGACAAATACACGATCGCGATGGCGCGCACCGGCAATCCCAATTCCGCCACCTCGCAGTTCTTCATCAACGTGAAGGACAACGCGATGCTCAACGCCCCCAGCCCCGACGGCTACGGCTACACCGTGTTCGGCAAGGTGGTGGCGGGTGCCGAGGTGGTCGACAAAATCCGCGCTGCGCGCACGGGCAACAAGAACGGCATGCAGGACGTGCCGGTCGAAACCATCACCATCCAGTCCGCCACCGTGGCGAAGTAACCTGAAGGAGCAACCCATGAGCAACCCCCAAGTCGAACTGCACATCAAGGACCAGGGCGTGATCACGCTCGAGCTCGACCAGGACAAGGCACCTAAGTCGGTCGAGAACTTCCTCGCCTATGTGGCCAAGGGCCACTACGACAACACCGTGTTCCACCGCGTCATCCCCGGCTTCATGGTGCAGGGCGGCGGCTTCGAGCCGGGCATGTCGCAGAAGCCGACCGGCGCCGAGATCCAGAACGAGGCCAACAACGGCCTCAAGAATGACAACTACACCGTGGCCATGGCCCGCACCAGCGCGCCGCATTCGGCCACCGCCCAGTTCTTCATCAACGTGGCCGACAACGGCTTCCTGAACCACACCGCGCCGTCGGCGCAGGGCTGGGGCTACGCGGTGTTCGGCAAGGTCGTGGGCGGCAAGGAAGTGGTCGACAAGATCAAGGCCGTGAAGACCGGCCGCAAGGGCTTCCACGACGACGTGCCGCTCGAAGACGTTGTGATCGAGAAGGCCGTCGTCAAGGCTGAATGAAGCTCTCCCCCAGGCTTGCCAACTTCGTGTGGCCGCCAACCCCCTCACCGGGGGCAACACCGACGGCCCGGCAAAGCCGGTTCCGTGGTGTTCCTGAATTGGATCTCGCATTTCATGCGTCGTGGATCTGGCGATGCCCAGTGGAGCAAATGAGATGACTGCCTTCACCGAGCTCGTGGCCCCTGCGGCGTGGCGCACGGTCGACCTCATCTCCGACCTCCACCTGCAGGCCTCCGACCCGGCCACTTTCGATGCCTGGCGCGGCTACCTGCAAACCACGCCGGCCGACGCGATCTTCATCCTCGGTGATCTGTTCGAGGTCTGGGTCGGCGACGATGCGGCGGCCGAGCCCGGTTTCGAAGCGCAGTGCGCCGAGCTGCTGCGCACGGCGGCCGAGCGCCGGCCCGTCTTCTTCATGCACGGCAACCGCGACTTCCTGGTCGGTGCCGAATTCGCGGCGCAGTGCAAGCTGACGCTGCTCGACGATCCGACCGTGCTGGTGCTGCACGACAGGCGCTGGCTGCTGAGCCACGGCGACCTCCTCTGCCTCGACGACACGGAATACCTGCGCTTCCGGACCCAGGTGCGCACGCCCGCCTGGCAGAGCGCCTTTCTGGCGCGCCCGCTGTCAGAGCGTCGCGCACTGGCCCGTTCGATGCGCGCCCAGAGCGAGGACCGCAAGCGCAGCCCCGGCATGGTGTGGGCCGACGTCGATGCCGACGCCGCACGCGCGTGGCTCGCGCAGGCGAACGCAGCGACGCTGATCCATGGCCACACGCACCGGCCTGCGACCCATGCGCTGGGCGACGGGCTCGAGCGCATCGTGCTGAGCGACTGGGACCTCCTGGCCCATCCAGCGCGCGCCCAGCTGCTGTGCCTCTCGAGCGCCGGCGCGCAACGCGTCGATCTGCGCTGATGTTCGGCTGGCTGCGCCGTCTGCGCGCACCGCCCCTGATCCCCGAGACCGCCTGGCAGGCCACGCTGGCGCGCTACCCTTTTCTGGCCGAGCGGCCGCCTGCCGACCGGGAGCGCCTGCGCCGCCTGGCGGCGGAGTTCCTGCGCGACAAGGAATTCCATGGCGCGCACGGCTTCGTCATCACCAACGAGGTCGCGCTCGCGGTGGCGGCGCAGGCGGTGCTGCCGGTACTGCACCTGCCCGGCGGGCTGCGCTGGTACGGCGACTTCGTGGGCATCGTGGTGCATCCCTCCGAAGCCGTGGCCCGCCGCAAGACGACCGACGAGACCGGCGTCGTGCACGAGTACGAAGAGGTGCTGGCCGGCGAAGCCATGGACCGCGGCCCGGTGATGCTGAGCTGGCAGGACGTGCTCGCGAGCAGCATCACCCGCGACGTGGGCTACAACGTGGTGATCCACGAGTTCGCCCACAAGATCGACATGCGCAGCGGCGCGGCCGACGGCTGCCCGCCGCTGCCGGCCGGCTTTGCGGGAACGTCGACGGCGCGGGACGCGCGCGCCGCCTGGCTGGCCGTACTGCAACCGGCCTTCGACGCCTTCCGTGAAAAAACCATCGTGGCCGAGCGCTTCGGCGGCGAAGCGCCATGGCTCGATGCCTACGGCGCCGAATCGACCGGCGAGTTCTTCGCCGTGGCCTGCGAGGCCTACTTCGTGAATCGGGCGAAGCTGGCCAGCGAATTCGCCGAACTGGTGGTCCTGTTCGACGAATTCTTCAAGCGCCCTTCTCCACGCTAGGCGCCCTGCCTTCTTACTTGCGCAGCAGCGCCTTGAGCGCGTTCTGCAGCCGGCGCGCCGATGTCGTGTCGTGCGCAGCAGCCAGCACCTTGCCGGCGTCCTGGCCCCAGGTCTGCACCGGCGTCGGATCGCCGCGCTTGGTCAAGAGCTTCAGCTGCAGCGCACGACGGGCCTCGAGCTGCTCGGCCGGCGTCGGCACTTCGGCCGCCATTTCGAGGCGCAACAGGGCTTCGGCCGCGTCGTTGGCCGCGGTTGTCGGGCCAGCGGCCAGGGCCTGCGACCACTGCCCGCGCACCGCCGGCGAGACGACGCGGCCCAGCTCCTGGACGCTTGGCAGCTTCGACGCATCGCGCTGCTCCCATGCACCGAGCACCTGCGTGAGCGCCTCCCCGTGCGCTTGCGCGGCGAGCTTGCGCAGCGCCAGATCGGCACGCTCCAGCGCTTCGCGCTGCGCACGGAAGGCGGTATCGCCGAGGCGCGGGCCGCGATCCTCGAAACGTGGCGGGCGGTCGCCGAAACGGCCGCCACCCGCGGGTGCGCCGCGATCGCCGGTACGGGGCGCGCGATCGCTCGGGCGACCGCCGGGGCCGCCAGGCGCACCACGGCTGTCGCGACGATCGCCGAACTTGCCGCCGCGTCCGGCCGGCACGGCCTCGGCCTTCTTGTTGCCTGGGCGGTCGTCGCCGCGCACGGCGATCACCGGCTTCGGCGCCGGCTTGGGCGGCGCGGCCGGGGCCGCAGCGGCTTCGGACTCCGCAGCATCGGTGCGGGCCGAGGGGTCGGCACTGTCGGCCGGTGCCACCAGATCGGGTGCCGGCGTTGCAGCGTCGGTCGGCGCCGCCGGCGAAGCCTCGGCGTCGTCCGGCGCGGGAGCCTGTTCGGCGCTCTCGCCGAACTCGGCCGCGGCCTGGCCCGGCGCCGTCACTTCGGTGGCGCCCACCGAGGGACCGTCGGCTGTCGCCGTCTGCGTCTTGGGTGCGGGCGCGGGGACCGGAGCCGGCGCTTCGCCGCGCAGCGCGGCTTCGAGCTGCGCGACGGCGGCGCGGATCTTCTGCGCATCACCGGTGCTGTTGGCGGCGTCCAGCGCCTTCGAAGCGTTGAGCACGTTGCGGTCGTGCTCGCTCACGGCGGCAGCCGCCTTTTCGCGCTCGGCGCTCTTGCGATTGAAGGCTTCGTCGATCGGGGCGCGGAAAGCGTCCCACAGTTTCTGTTCGTGGCGGCGGTCCAGCGGCACGGTCTGGGCCTCGGCCTGCCAGCGCTGCTGGAGCGCCTTGACCGCATCGATGCGCAGCATCGGCGCGGCACCGAGCTCGGCGGCCTCGGCGATCATCGCCTGGCGCCGCTCGACGCTGGCTTTCTGCTGCGCCTCGAAGGGCGCGCGGGCGGCGCCGAAGGCCTCATTCCATTGCGGCTGGAGTTCGGCAAACACCTTCTCGCCCACGTGGCCGGCATCACGCCAGCGATCGGCGAACTGGTGCAGCGCACGGTTGTGCGCCTTCAGGTCGGATGCATCCGAGTGCTCGGCGGCCCAGGCCTTCACTTCCTCGATCAGCGCCAGGCGCTGGGCGCGGTGCTCGGCCGCGTCGGCGCGCACTTTTTCGAGCCAGGCCTCGACCACCTTGTGGGCTTCGTTGCAGGCTTCGTCAAAGCGCTTCCAGAGCGCGTGATTGGGCACGCCGCCCTGGTCGGCCTGCTTCCACTGCTCACGCAGCGCGCGCAAGGTCTCCTGCATCTTGCGCCCGCCCAGGGCTTGGCCTTCCGGACGCTTCAGCAGGCCCTCGGCCTTGGCGACCAATTCCTCGCGCACCTTGTCGGCGCTCCAACGCTGCCAGCCTTCGAGCTCGCCGGCGGCGACCAGCGCTGCATGCACGCGGGCTTCGAGCGGCGCTTCGACCAGCCTGCCGTGTTCCTTGAGCACCGCGCGCAGCGCGGCGGCCGCACCGGCGCTGGCCTTGCCGTGGCCTTCGGCGGTTTCCTTTTCGAGCTTGGCAAGGGCTGCCTCCACGGCGGCCTGCGCGGCGGCCCTCTTCTCGGGATCGACCTTCGGCGCAGGCGGCTTCTGCGCGGCAGGAGGCACCGCCTCCACAACGCCGCCGCGCGCAATGCGCAGCTCGTCGGCCCACACTGGCACCGGGGGCAGCGGCGAGGCCGCATCCTCGGCGGCGGCGACGGTCTGCGCCAGCGCCTGGTGGAAAGCATCGGACACCACCAGCAGCTGGGCCTTGGACGACTCCAGCTGCGGCGCGAACTTGGCGTCGAGGCTGTTCCAGTTGGGATCGGCCGCGATCTCGGCGGCCTGCTGCTGCCAGTGCGCGACGTCGGCGCGCAGCGCCTCCTCGGCAGCCTGCGCGTCGCGCCAGCTCTTGGTCGACAGCACTTCGAAGCGCTGCGCCAGCAGCACGGCAGCCTCGCGGTGGACCTGCGCACGGTGCTGCAGATCCTCGATGCCCTTCACGCGTTCGGCCAGACGCGCCTTGAATCCGGCCAGCGGCTCGCGCGACAGGGGTGCGCCTGCCTTCGCCGCATCGCGCTGCCAGGCGAGCGCATCGGCGATGTTGAGCTTGGGCTGGGCCAGCAGCGCTTCGGCCTTTTTCGCCCATTCGGCGGCGATGGCTTCCTGGCCCTTGGCGCGCTTGAGTTCATCGAGTTTCTCGCGCAGGAGGCGCGCGGCGCCCTTGTCGCGGCCGCTCAGTTCCTTGAACACCTCCTGCATCTGCTCGGGCGCCGGATTGCCCGCGAGCCAGTCGCGGATGCGCTGCGCACGCTCGCCCGAGGTCGGTGCAGTGAAGGCGCCGCCGGTCATCGTGTCGAGGGACTGGAGGTCGTTGGGCTTGGTGGAAGTTGAAGTCACTGCGCGAATGTCGTTATCTGAAGAGGAAAAGCGAAGGCGCCGGCATTTGCCGGCGCACTCCCCCATTTTCACCGACTTGGGCCCCGCTTTCAGCGAGTCGCCAGATTCAGCTCGGCGCCAGGCTTCCAGTCGGCGCCGCTGGCCCTGGTGCGCACGGCGCCGAGGAACAGCCGCTCGCTGGACAGCTTCTGGGCCAACAGGTAGTCGCGTACCACGGCGCCGCGCTCCACGGCGAGTTGCCGTATCGATTCCTCGTCGACCGGGATGCTCGTCATGAGCAGGTCTTCCATTTCCTTGGTCGGGAGGTCCTTTGCCAGGCCGATCATGTTGCGCGGCTTGGTGATTTCGGAGCGCTTGTAGACCGCGGCCAGCAGTTCCGGGTATTCGGCATCGGTGAGCGGCGCCACGTCGGCCACGTTCTGGTTGTTGCGCGCCGCCGCGCGGCGTTTCTCGATCTGGGCGAGTGCGCGCAGGCGCTGGCGCTGGTAGGCCTCGCGCTCCTGCTCGAGGTTGGCGGTGCCGACCACGGTCATCTGCAGGCCCGGCCGCTCCGTCAGCGCCTTGGCCACCTTGTCCAGACTCTCCTTTGCCGCGGGCGTGAGCTCCGAACTGCCGGGCGCAAAGGTGATGGCGCTCGACTCGCCGCTGCCACCGCCGAGTCCGCCCGTCAGCAGGGCGAACGGCGAGGTGACCGCCTTGACGATCAGGTTCACGACCGCCTTGACGATCAGCGGGCCCAGGCTGAACTGCGGGTCGTTGAGCGAGCCGCTGATCGGAAAATCGATATCGATCACGCCATTGCGGTCGGCCAGCAGGGCGACGGCCAGCCGCACCGGCAGGCTGTTGGGTGCGCCCTGCACTTCCTCGCCGAACTGCAACTGGTTGAGCACCAGCTTGTTGGTGGCGGTGAGCTGGCCGTCCGGCGAGATCTTGTAGTTGACCTCCATGCTGAGCTTGCCGCGTTCGATGCCGTGCCCAGAGTAGCGCACCGAGTACGGCGACAGCGGCGGCAGGTCGAGCTCGCGCATCTTGGCGGTGATGTCGAGTTCGAGCGGCTTGGCCAGCGGATTGAGCTTGCCGGTGATCTCCAGCGAGGCGGTTTGCTGGGCCTTGCCGCGCAGCTCGAGGTCGGCCAGCGCCGGCTTGTCGCCCTGCGGCTTGGACGAAAAGGCGCTGAGCTTGCCGGTCAGCTCGCTGAGGTCGGCCGAGTAGTTGGGCTTGACGAACAGGTCGGTGAAGTCGACGCGTCCGTTGACCAGGCTCATCGGACCGAAATTGATGACCGGCGCAGGGCCGCCGCTGTCGGGCGCCGGCGCCTTCGCGACGGCGGCCGGGGCGGACGGCGCGGCTTCGGGTGCGCCGCCGCCGACCATGGCCTCCGCCGAACTCGGGGCACCGCCTGTGCGCGGGGCGGGCCGCGGTGCCGTCGTGGTGGTGGTCCCGCCGAGGCTGCGGCGCGTGGTGGGTGCGCTGGGCGGGGCTGCGGCCGCAGTGCTCGCCTGCCCTGGCTTCCTGGTGAGGTCCTGAAGATTGAGGCGGCCGGTCGGATCGACGATCACGCGGGCGAAGAAATCGGTCAGCGTCGTTTCACGCACGTCCACGGCCGGCGGCGCGTTGGGGGCCATGTTGAGCTGCAGGCCGCGCAGGCTCAGCGTCCTCCAGCTCAGGATCCGGTTGCTGCGGTCCGCCAGGCCCGGCGATTGGGTCAGCGTGGCGCTGTTGGCGCGGAAGTCGTCCAGTGCCGTATCGCCCGCCAGCTTGAGGCTCATGCCTGCGGGGGCAGACGCGAACTTGACCGTGCCGCGGTAGTTGGCGAAGGCACGCCGGATGTCGATGTTCAAGGCGTCCGCGTAGTAGGCCTTGAAGGCATGCGCCGGAATGGCGGTCGCCTCCAGGCGCCCCTCTGCCGCTATCGGCTTGAGTGCGACCGTGCCCTTGTAGTCGAAGCGTCCGGCTTCCGCGCGCCCGGCACCGATGCGCCCCGAGAGCTGCAAGGGCGATGCCGCCGGGCTGTCGGGCGCGATCTTCTGTGCATTGAGCTTGAATGCACTGATCTCGAACGCCACCGGGGTGGCGCCGGCTTTGTCCGAGTAGGAGACAGCGCCGTTGTCGACTGCCACCGTGCCGATCGAGAGTTCCCACGGCTTGGTGTTGGCGGCAGGCGCCGCGGCCGCCTGGGGATCCTTGGGCGCTGCGACCTTGGCTTCCACTGCGCCGTTGCGAGTGCCGTTGGCCGGCGCTTTCAGCCAGCGTTCGAACATCCAGCGCTTTTCGCTGTCGCGCTCGACGACGACCTTGGGACTGCTGGCGGTGAACGAGGCGATCGCAAGCGTGTGCTTCGTCATATCGACCTCGGCATCGACGAGCTCGAAGCGCCCGACGCTCGCCAGGGCCGTCTTGGCCTGGGTCAGCGCGAGCCCGTCGGCCGCGACGCGGCGTGCCTTGAGCTTGAGATCGGGCTGGGCCCAGGCCACATCGATCTGGCCGCTGAGCTTGCCGTCGAGCGTGGGCTCCAGGCTCTGCGCGAGGTAGGGAGCCGCCAGCGACAGCGGCAAGCCTTCGACTTCTGTCTTGACACTGGCCACCTTGTCGGTCGCTTCACCGCTGAACTTGAGAGGAGCCCCGCCGACCAGGGTGGAGCCGCTGAATGGCGCCGCCTTGTCCATCGGCCAGCTCACGGCGCTGGCTTCGAAATTGAGCTGCTTCACGTCGATCGCCGCCGCCGGCTGGGTAGTCTGGTCGCGCCAGCCGATCTCGCCGCCGGAAAGCGCCAGCTTGTCGACCCGCACACGCCAGGCCGGCTGCCCGGCAGGCTTCGGCACAGGTTCGCCGTTCGCGTTCGGTGCCGCGGCGGGCGCCGCTTTTTCGGTCGCGCCGCTGGCCCGGTCGGTCGCCAGCAGGTTGAGCTGCCCGGCCGCATCGCGAGCGACGACGAGCTGCGGCGCGACCAGCGCCACCTCGCCCAGATGAATCACCCGCTCCAGCGGCCGGACATCGGCCAGCGCCAGCTTGAGCGAATCGAAGCCGAGCAGGTCGCGCCCCTTCGAATCCGCCAGCTTGATGCTGTGCGCCGCCACCGTGCCCGTGACCTTGAGGCCGGCGCTGGCCGCGCGCTCGAAATCGATCTTGAGGTCGGCGTCGAGCTTGCCGGCCTTGACGGCGACCGGCAGACCGCCGGGGATGTACCCCAGATAGGGCACCAGGTCCAGATCCTTGAAGTGCACCTGCGCGTCGGTCTTGCGGCTTTCTGCGAAGGGCGTCGTGAAGGCGGCCGAATCGAATGCGCTGCCGTTCAGGACGAAGGCCAGCTTGGGCTCGGTCTTGATCTCGCGCTGCGAGGGCAGATTGCTGAGAAGGGGCACCTTGAGCACGAAGTCGCGCAACTCGTGCTTGCGCTTGACGGTCTGGTCGTCGAAATCGATCGCGCCGTTGATGATGGCGATGTTGTAGATCGCGAAGCGCGGTGGCTCGCTCTTGGGCTCCTCGGGTGCGCTGGCGAGCTTGGCCAGGATGTCGTCGATGTCGTACTTGCCGTCGGCCAGATGCGTCAGCAGGATGGCCGGCGCGTCGATGGCGACGGCGTCGATCACCGGCGCCAGCCGGAGGATCGACTGCAGCTCGGCATCGGCATAGATGCGCGCCACCGCCACCTGGGGCCGGCTGCCATCCGCAGTGGCGATGCGCAGGTCTTTCAGGGTCAGCTCGAGCGTCCATGGCTTGAAGTCGATCTTGCCGACCGTGACCTGGCGGCCCAGCTTCTCGCTCGCGATCTTCTGGATCTGGCTCTTGGCGATCGGCGGCACCGCCAGCCAGGCGATCAGCCAGAGACCGAGCAGCACCAGCAACGCCACGGCCCCGCGCCGCACCCATTTGTTCTGTTTCAGCGAAGCAGCATTCATCATCGAGGGGCGAGTGTGCCCCAAAAGTGCGGACGCCCTCCCGGAAACAAGAAAGCCCGGTGGCTCGACGCGAAGTCTGGCCACCGGGCTCGATGGCGGGCGCAACGCCCATGCCATCTTTTCGCTCGACCGGAAGTGAACTTGTTCCGATCGTGCTGGTAGCAAGAGATTGCCACCGTTGGGCCTCGGCCGCTGAACCGTCCGATTGCTCTTTCGGTTGCTGGACCTTGGTTGAACACCTGAAAGCTCAGGCCCCCTCAGCGTAGGCGTGCGCTGCGAGGATTGCAAATGAGCTTTTCAATGGGTCGGGGAGCGGCGATTCAGTGTCTTCGCTTCAATCACTATTAGCATAAAAACCATATTCATTATTCTTGACCAGGTATTAAGCGCCTCCTAGAATCCGCGTTGCCCGCGCCGCCCACTTGCAGCCGGGACTCTCCCAATATCCGCTGCCGAATTCTTTCGGCTTAATCAGGCGGCCGCGCTCCTCCTTCTTCTCGCGCGGACCTGATTCGTACCAATCCAAGCGCCGTTGCCTCCGACCATCGCCTCCACTGGCGCTGCGACCCAAGGTGCCGCACAGAAAGGAAGAGCGATGAAACAGGCGTTTGAAGCCACGGCCCGCGGGCTACGGACCTTCGTGTCCGATGTGGCCGACGGCTTTTTTGAGATCACCCACAACGGCTTTGCCCTGGTCGGGCTTGCCATCGTGTTCGCTGCACTCGCGCTCGTCGCACGCCCGGACCTGCGCCAGTCCGGCGAAGAGCAGCTCATGGGCTGGCTTCAGTCGCGCAAGGCGCCGCCCGAGGTGACCTACCTCGAGCCCACGGCCATCGACCGCACCACGGCAGCCAGCCCGCACGAGCTGCCCAAGCAACAGGCCGCGGTTGCCTATTGGCTGAGCAAGAAGTACCGCGTGGCCGTGGAGCCGCTGAGCGTGCTGGTGGCCGAAGCCTTCGACCTCGGCAAGCGCACCAAGCTCGACCCGAGCCTGATCCTGGCGATCATGGCGGTCGAATCCAGCTTCAATCCCTTTGCCCAAAGCCAAGTCGGCGCCCAGGGCCTCATGCAGGTCATGACCCGCGTGCATGGCGAGAAGTACGAAAGCGCGGGCGGCACCCTGACCGCCTTCGACCCGGTGACCAACATGCGCGTCGGCGTCAAGGTGCTGCAGGAGTGCATCGCGCGTGCAGGCTCGCTCGAGGGCGGCCTCAAGTTCTACGTCGGCGCCGCCAATCTGCCCGACGACGGCGGCTATGCCGGCAAGGTGCTGGCCGAACATGCGCGCCTGCAGCAGGTGATCGCCGGGCGCACGCCGCCCACCACCAACCCGACCCCGCCCGGCATGCGGGCGCAGCCGCTGCCCGTGGTGGCACCCGCCAAGCCGGAAGCGAACGCGCAGAGCGTCGCCTTGCTCTCGGATCTGTAGGCCTTTTCGAAGACGGCCGACGCCCCCGTCAGCTACACTCGACCGGCACGCGACTGGCGATAGGCGCAACCCTTTTCAGGTGCATTGCGCTGACGTGGAACACCACTGGGAAGCGTGCCGCCTGCAGTCTTCCGCAGGCGTTCAGCCGTTCGCCTGGGCAGCCCTTGTTTGTTGAAGAGCAAGGACCATCGTCTCAAAGGACTGCCATGTACCACCGCAATATCCTGGTCGAACAGACCGATCCCGAAATCTGGGCTGCCATCCAGGCCGAGCATGCCCGGCAGGAACACCACATCGAGCTCATCGCGAGCGAGAACTATGCGTCGCCCGCCGTGATGGCGGCGCAGGGCTCGCAGCTCACCAACAAGTACGCCGAAGGCTACCCGGGCAAGCGCTACTACGGCGGCTGCGAGCACGTCGACGTGGCCGAGCAGCTGGCCATCGACCGCGTCAAGCAGCTGTTCGGCGCCGATGCCGCCAACGTGCAGGCCCATTGCGGCGCTTCCGCCAACGAGGCAGTGATGCTGGCCTTCCTGAAGCCGGGCGACACCATCATGGGCATGAGCCTGGCCGAAGGCGGCCACCTGACGCACGGCATGCCGCTCAACATGAGCGGCAAGTGGTTCAACGTGGTGAGCTACGGCCTGAACGACAAGGAAGAGATCGACTATGACGCGATGGAGCGCAAGGCGCACGAACACGCGCCCAAGCTGATCATCGCGGGTGCCTCGGCCTACTCGCTGCGCATCGACTTCGAGCGCTTCGCCAAGGTGGCCAAGGACGTCGGCGCCATTTTCATGGTCGACATCGCCCACTACGCCGGTCTGGTCGCCGCGGGCGTCTACCCGAACCCCGTGCCGCATGCCGACGTGGTGACCTCCACCACCCACAAGAGCCTGCGCGGCCCGCGCGGCGGCATCATCCTGATGAAGTCGCAGCACGAGAAGGCGATCAACAGCGCGATCTTCCCGGGTCTGCAGGGCGGACCGCTGATGCACGTGATCGCAGCCAAGGCCGTGGCCTTCAAGGAAGCGCTCTCGCCCGAGTTCAAGACCTACCAGCAGCAGGTCGTCAAGAACGCGCAGATCGTGGCCGAGACGCTCACCGGGCGCGGGTTGCGCATCGTGAGCGGCCGCACCGAGAGCCACGTGATGCTGGTCGACCTGCGCGCCAAGGGCATCACCGGCAAGGAAGCCGAAGCGGTGCTGGGCAGCGCGCACATGACGATCAACAAGAACGCGATCCCGAACGACCCCGAGAAGCCGATGGTGACCAGCGGCGTGCGCATCGGCACGCCGGCGTTGACGACGCGCGGCTTCAAGGACGAGGAGGCACGCGCCACCGCCAACCTGATCGCCGACGTGCTGGACAACCCGCGCGACGCCGCGACCATCGAAGCAGCGCGCGCCAAGGTGCACGCCTTGACGAGCAGGTTCCCCGTCTACCGTTGATTACGAAGGTCGCCGCATGAAATGCCCCTTCTGCGGCCATCTCGAGACGCAGGTCGTCGAGACCCGCGTTTCGGAAGACGGCGACTTCGTGCGGCGCCGCCGGCAGTGCGGCGACTGCGACAAGCGCTTCACCACCTACGAGCGGCCGGACGTCAACTTCCCGGTCGTGGTCAAGAAGGACGGCAGCCGAGCCGACTTCGACGCCAAAAAGGTTCGCGCTTCGATGATGCTGGCGCTGCGCAAGCGGCCGGTGAGCATCGAGCAGATCGACCATGCGCTGCTGCGCATCGAGCAGAAGCTCCTGTCCAGCGGCTTGCGGGAAATCGAATCCACCAAGGTGGGCGAGCTGGTGATGCGGGAACTCAAGCGGATGGACAAGGTGGCATACGTGCGCTTCGCCTCGGTCTACCGGAGCTTCGAGGACGTGGACGAGTTCCGGCAGTTGCTGCGGGATATCTGAGCGGTCAGCGCCAGCAGTCTTCGACGGCCACGCCCGTGGCCGCGCCGGCGATGTTCCTGCGGCCGGCATTGTCGATCTGCAGCGTGCCACAGCGATCGCCCGTCATCGAGCCCTGCGGCTGGGCCACCAGCGTGAAAGCGCTGGCGGTCTGGGCTGCGAACCCAATGGCGTAGGTCTGGGCACCCTGCCTGGGCACCCTCGTGAGTGCGTCAGGCAGCGTCATCTTGCCCGCCACGCCGATCGCCTGGTCGAAACGATCGTTCTGCGAATAGAAGCGCTGCATGTACTGCACCGTTTCCATCAGTTGCGCCCTGGCCTCGGCCCGCCTGGATTTGCGGATGAACTCGAGGTAGCTCGGATAGGCGATTGCGGCGAGTATCGACACGATCGCCACGACGATCATGACTTCGATGAGGGTAAAGCCGGCGACTGAGCGCCTGGGCAGTTCGGAATGTCTCATGGGATCGATCAGTACGGCGGCGTGACGATCTGGCGCCATTGGCGGCCGATCGAGGATTTGCCGAGATCGCCGATCTTGTTATCAGCGGTCCGATCGCCGTTGCGATCCAAACCCCCAGGACCCTCAAAGCGAACCTGGGAACCGGACGTTTGGACGGTCGCACGCGGCCCCGAAGTCGTGAAGCGCGCGATCACGGCCTTCGGGTCGTCCGCAGAATCGACGTGGCCGTCGCCGTTCGTATCGAAGGTGGGGCCGCCCCGACCGCCTGCGCCGGTGAACGGATCCACAACGAGGGTCAGCACATAGGGCTGCCTGGAACAGTTGACCTCCGTCCCACCCGGTGCCCAGGTGTCGAAGATCACTCTGCCGCCTTCAAAGCGCGGGGCGTAGATCAGGCGCTGACCCGGCTCGATCGTCATGCGAATCTTCCACCCGCGCTTCTGCGCTTCAGGGCCCGAGCCGTAGTCCACTGCCTTGTTGCTCAGCGCATAGTAGTCGCCGGACACTCCGCCAATCGTCAGGACGGACGTGGCCTGCTGCACCAGCAGGTCGTTGTTCGTGACGGCACTCGCGGCGTTGTCGGAGTTCGATCCGATCGCGCCCTTGTCCCACACGCCGTACAAGCTGCGTTCTGCCTTTGTCTCGCCGTCGCCGGAGTCGAAGAGCTTGCCCGATCCCGCAAATACCATGATGCCTCCAAGCGGGTGTCGCGTGTACGTGGGGGCGGCCGTAATCGGTTCTTCCTCGGCCAGGGTGTTTTGCGCCTTGAACAAGGGCTTGCCCTCGAAGGCGACGGCCCACGCTGCAGACGTTGCGGATGAGAGGTCGAACTTCCACAGATTGCCGCGCAGGTCGCCCGCATAGGCAGCCACGATGCGCTTGCTCGCATCACGTACCAGCCTGACACCGCCCAGACCGTTTGGGGCCGCCGTCGAGCCGACGCCCGTGTCGAGCGCCGCCAGACGCGCGCCCGTAGTGGCATCGATCAGGAAAAGCTGCGCCCGGCCGCTCGTGCTTTCGTAGCCGTTGCCGACCACAATCACCCAACGGCCATCGCGCAGAATTCCTGCTTCCGGCGTCTGCAGCACGTGGCCGAGCTCCGCGAAGTCCTTGTCTTCGGCGTTCACTTCCCACAGGATGTCGCTGGCACCCGGTGCCGATTCGGCTTGCGTGAGTGTTTTCGGTGACCCGGTGTCGACCAGCGCGGGCACCGGCACGTTGACCGCAAACAGACTCTTCGCCCCGGCACCTCCCCCGCCGACAATGAGATTGCGCCACTTCACGACTCCCTTGTCGTGGACGTCCACCTCCGCCAGCGGCCCGTCGACGAAGTACCTGTGCGAATACGAGAGATCGGCGAGTTGCTTCACGCGCCCCAGAACGGAGCGAGGCACGAATGCGAAGGTCTCGGCGCCGTTGTCGGCATTGAACGCATGCAACATGCCGTCATTGGCGCCGACGAAGAGCTGGGCCGCCCGACGTTTCTTGGCATCCAGAAAACGCAGGTAGGTTGATCGTCCTGGTGTAGAGCCCGACAGAAAATCGTACTGGCCATCGACCAGGTCCTTCACGAGCGCCGGGTGCGCATTGACGATGTCCCCCAGGGGCGAAGCGCGCATTCGATAGATCGATCCTTCGCCGCTTCGATCGCCGCGCAGGTACTTGATCAACGCCGACGCGTCGTCGACACCCAGCTCCTTGGTCAGGTCCGCAGCGTCCACGCCGGCGGACGTGAAGGCCACGCCTTTCGTCGTGGCGTCCTTGAAGGTGTGGATGTTCCGGTCCGCGGGGGGCGGCAGCTCCTTCGACGCGAGCCAGACTCTTGCACCGGTACCCAAGGCAATCGCCTCCACATCCCCGCTCCAACTTCCAGTGTTGTAGCTCGGGACATACTTCAGGGTGTCGGTGGAAAAGCTCCGAGTCGATACGGCGATGCCTGCTTCGCTGCCGCTGCGCGCTTCAATGTCTTCGATGATCGACTTCAGTGCGTTTGCGTATTCGGCGGCGTTGGCGGCGCTCCTGGCCAGGCCTCGACTGTTGATCGCGGCGTGCCAGAGATCGTCGATGTTGGGCTTCTCTTGGTCAGCCCCCGGCGTGCCCCATGGCGTTTTGCCGTCCTTCAGCGCTTGCAAGTCCTCCGGGTTGCGCAGCGCGCCGTTGACGCCAAACGCAATGGTGTAGTTCACCATGTGCTGCCAGAACGCAGTATTGCCTTCGCTGTCCTTCTTCGCCGCGGGCAGGTTGTTGGCGAGATCCGGCTGCAGGTCCCTGCTCCAGTAGTACATGGCTACGTCCGCCAGCGTGGACCCTCCCGGCCCCATGTAGGGCGCTCCCGGCACGTACTGCAGTTTCGTTCCGTCCACATGCACGATCTGGGGCCCCGTCGTGCTGTCGACATCACCGCTGGCTTCGACAGTGCGCGCAGCAGCCCCATTCCAGATGCCGTCGGTCATCAGTACATGAAAGGAGCGCCGGCAGCTCGATTGCAATGCCACCGGCTGTCCGGCAGCAGGATCGCGCGCCCAGGGAGAACGCGCGCCCCGCCGAGAAAAATACTGTCCAACGTCGTCCATGGCACGTCGGAGCGGCGTTCCGCCGGTGGAGGACGCGGCTCCCTGCAGCAAGGCGTAGAAGTTCCTTCTCGCATCGATGTAGAAAGGCCGGACGCCGAGGCGAACGGTGTCCGTCACGATGTCGTCGACATTGGTGGCAAGGCTGTTGATCGTGCCGTAGCCGACGCGGTAGCTGGACGGCACCGAGGCGAATGCTTCGGAGGTGCCGCCCACCGCCACCCGCAGGCGTGACCTTGCATAGGTGAACCAGTTCGCGAAGTTCTGTATTTCTTCCTGGTAGGTGCAACTGGTCGCTCCTTTGCAATCGTCTCGGGTCGTGCTTTTCGGGTAGTCGTTTCTCGCGCTCGTGATCAAGACCTGCTTGTAGTCGCCCAGCGCATTGCCAGCGGCGCCTCGCGTAAGCTCGTAGTACTGCGCCGGATTGAAGGTCTCGCTCGAGTCGCCACAGTTAGAAAGTGCGACGCACCATGTTCCGGAAAGACTTTGGGCGGCGGTCAAGTCAACCGTCGTCCCAGGAACGTTCGGATGCAGAGGAGCAACAGTCGCACGATATGAAGAGCGACGCGTACCGTCGGCCAGAAGCCAGGGCTGATACCGAACGGCCGGGTTGTAGTAGAGCGGGTTCGCCGCAGACCGAATTCGACGAGCGAACAGATGATCGCTGTTGTAGGTCGCGACGGCGTTCTTGAAGACGCCCAGTTGCCAAGGCACGGAGCCGACATAACGGCCAGCAGAAGTACAGAGCGCATCCGGCAGGCATTCGAAGTCCATCGATCCGGAATCGTCGAGCGTGAACATCAAGTTCGGCGGCGCTAGCGAGGCCGAACTGGTCAGCGGCACCTGGGAGATACCTGCCCACGTACTGCCTGCGGCCAGCATGCTTGCCGCGACCACTGCAAAGAGTTTTGTCCATCCCTTCATCTCTTGATCCCTCCCTGGCTATTGATCGTCTTCAGCGCGACACCGTGGACTGCAACCACACCTCGCCTCCGGACTCCGGCTTGCCCGACCCGGCCAGCCGATAGTCGGGGCTGAAGCCGACGGCGGTGACGAGGAAGGCTCTGCGCCGACCGTCTCCTTCGTTCAGCCGACGCTCTTCGACCATGCACCGCGGCGGGAACCCGAGCCGCCTTGCCGCGCTGTCCTTCGAGTCGACGATGCCGGTGTCGATTGCGACCGCAATGCCCTTGGCGGGATCCCAGTTGGCCCGCGTGCGCCAGAGTTCCGGCGCCGTACCGTCCAGCGAATAGGGCTGAGGAACCCGCGTCGTGTCGCCGCTGACGACCATCCCGTGCCGAAGGATCTGGTCCTCGCAGAAGCGCAGCGCCGTCTCCGCCGCCTGGAATGCCACGGTGTTGGTCCGCAACGCATTGGAGACTTGCTCGCCGGACACAGCATGCCGCGCCGCCAGCGCAGCCAGGAAGGAAATCAGGATCAGGAGAATCAGGGCCACGATCAGCACGACCCCGCGCCATTGTTTCCGACCGGCAGAAGCGCGGGCTTTCATGACACGCTCCCGGCAAAACCACCGCGATTTCGCAGCGTGAACACGCTTCGGTAGGCACGTCGGATCAGCCCGTTCTCGGAGGGCTTCGAAGCTCCCTCGCAGTCGACATAACTGCCGGCACCCGCCGGATCCGGCTCGGCGCTGCGCATGAGGATGCACACGCTGACCGTCACCACACGGGACCAGCGCTGGTCGACCGAGCCAGGCAAGGCATCAATGCCAGCAGCCTTGAGATAGCTTGTCACCTCCCGGCTCAGGCCGTCCTCGGCGACGCCGTAGACGACGGTCATGTCCTCCACGAACTGCATCACCGGATTGGCGGCGAACAACCCGCCGTTACCGGCGCAAGACAGTTCGAAGGTACCGCTCGCAGGACCGACGCGCACCAGGAATCTGGATTCGACGAGCCTGTAGTTCACGCCCAGAGCACCCATCGGGTCCGTCGTGACCTCCTGGTTCAAGCAGTCCTCGTTCGGCGGCAGCAAGGCCTGGACGCTGTCGATGTCCGCAGGGTTCAGACCTTCGAAGCGAATGGCGAAAGCCGCCGCACCGCTGGTTCCGCCCGCGCACGCGAGTTTCTCGAAATCGTCCGCCGTGTGGCTGACAAATCCATGGTCGCAGCCCCGGATGCCGGCGCCGACGAAGTTGCGGTCCGGCACCGACACCAGCACGCCGTTGACCAGCGCTGCACCAGGCGTCATATGGACGCGCGGCGGACTGAAGCCAGCCATGCGAAGCTGGGTGCCGAGCAGGTTGAGCGCGATGCCCGCGTCCTCGTTGAGTCGCGAGATCGCGGCGGACTGACGACTGCTCGAGTGCGTCGACAAATAGATCGCGATCAGTGCGCCGAGGATCACGAGGCCGATCGTGATGCTGATCAGCAGTTCGAGAAGCGTGCGACCTTGCTGGGGTCCAAGGCCCGGCGAGTGCTTGATGGTCATAGGCTGATCCGGTAGTACATGCAGCGCGGCGTCGGGGTGGCGGCGGGAAGGCCGGCCAGCGCATCCTTGGGACAGTCGTTGGCGCTCGCCACCGAGAGATCGCTCCGGCCGCCCGATGGGGAATCCGGATCGATCCAGAGAATCCAGATGTCCGTTGCCAGCGTGTTGGTGGCATCGCGCCGGACGAAGGCATCGCCGCCCGGCAGCCGCTGCCGCAATTCCTGCGTCCACTGGGCCAAGTCGACGGCTGCGATTTCCGCCGAAGTGCAGAGGCTGGCTGCGCAGTTGGGAGCGGTGACGCTGCCGGCTGAATCGGCGGCCGTCTTTCTGTATTCGCCGCGCTCGAACGCATCGACGTTCCCCCGCATGCGTTCGCCCAGTTCCGAGGCCAGTTGCATCCCGACGGACTGGAACTGAGACATCTTCACGTGCTGCTGCGCCTTGGCACTCAAGCCTCCGAGCGCCAGCAGGCCGAAGGACATGACGAGGATGGCGATCAACACCTCCAGCAGCGAAGCGCCGACCTGCCTCATGACGAGCACCCCGCGGCTGCCGCGCCCGTGACCAAGCGGACCCGCCCGGTCCGAGCAATGCAGATGAGCCGATTGAGCGAAGGCGCCTTCGAAGGCGACTCGAACGAAAAGCTGGTTGCCGACTTCATCAAGCCGGTGGCGTCGAAACGAAGGCTGGAGACGGTTTCGCCCTGCGTGAGGCCCCCGTTCCCAGCCAGAGAGCCTTGGGCGCGCAGAAGTACTTCGCCGGTGCCGGCATCGAAGCTGCCGTTGCCGTCGAAATCCACGAAAGCGATCCATCCCGACTCCCACTGAGCCCCGGCATTGCAGGACGGAGGGTTCGCGCTTTCCGCGTCAGTGCTGCGGCACAGTGCGACAGTGACGCCGCGCTTGAGCGCCTCGGCGCGCACATAGCTGATCGCGCTCATCAGGCTGTTGACGCTGCTGGCAACGCCGTTGTTCTCGATCAATTGGCGCATCGAAGGCACGGCCAAGGCCAGCAGAATGGCCGAGATGGCGATCACCACCATCATCTCGACCAGAGTGAAACCGCAGATTCCTGCAAGGCGCCGGCGAGACCTGCGCCGGCCCGCGCAAAATGGTTGCTTCATTCCTGTCCATCCGCGCCGAGCACGCTGGTGCGGACTTTCTCCCTTGATTCGATTTCAATTCGGCGCGAAGTCTAAATTCCGAAAAGACGAATCAATAAATCTTTCGACGAGCGGACCGAATTGCAGGATCAACGGAAATTCTCGCCAAATCTGAATTAAATCTAAATCTGGCGAATTGTGGAATTCCAGCCTTATGAATTATGAATAGAGATATCCCAACCATGGCGCAGGCGCTCGATCTCGCCCGGCGAGCGAGCGTCGAAGCCGATCCGAACCCCCGTGTCGGCTGCGTGCTTCTCGACGAGGAAGGCGCGCTCATCGGCCAAGGTTCAACCCAGATGGTGGGCGGCCCCCATGCCGAAATCATGGCTTTGCGCGACGCCGCCGCGCGCAATTGCCCGGTCAAAGGCGCAACGGCCTATGTGACGCTCGAGCCCTGCTCGCACCACGGCCGCACCGGCCCCTGCTGCGATGCCCTGGCCGCCGCTGGTATCCGAAAAGTCGTGGCGTCCATCGCCGACCCCAACCCGCTGGTGTCCGGCCAAGGCTTCGAGCGTCTGCGAGCCGCCGGGGTCGAAGTCGAGATCGGCCCCGGCGCGGACGAATCGCGCGAACTCAACATCGGCTTTTTCAGCCGCATGGTCCGCAAGACGCCGTGGGTGCGGCTCAAGGTCGCAGCCTCGCTCGACGGCCGGACCGCCCTGACCAACGGCACCAGCCAGTGGATCACCTCCGAAGCCGCGCGCGCCGACGGCCACGCCTGGCGCGCCCGGGCCAGCGCCGTGCTGACCGGCGTCGGCACCGTGCTCGAAGACGATCCGCGCCTCGATGTGCGGCTGGTCCAGACGCCGCGGCAGCCCTGCCTCGTGGTGGTCGACAGCCATTTGCAGACGCCGCCGGAGGCGCAGATCTTCGGCACGGCCCGCCCGGTCTGGCTCTATGCCGCCAGTCGCAACGAGGCCAGGCAGGCCGCGCTGGAAGCGCGCGGCGCGACGGTCAGCTACTTCGCCAATCCACAAGGCAAGGTCGACCTCGCAGCCGTGCTGCGCGATCTCGCCGTGCGCGAGATCAACGAACTCCATGTCGAAGCCGGCCACAAGCTCAACGGCTCGCTGATCCGCGAAGGCCTGGTCGACGAACTGCTGGTCTACCTCGCACCCAAGTTCATCGGCGAAGGGCTCGGCATGGCGAGCCAGCCGCATGCAGCGGGCGCCTTGACCACGCTCGGCGACGCATTGGCGCTCGAATTCAAGTCCTTCGAGCAGATCGGACCGGACTTGCGGATCGTCGCCCGAGTCGCCGGCCGCGACCGGTTTTAGGACTTGCCCAGAGCGGCCTTCGCATCTCTGCGAAAATGCCGCGATGTTCACCGGAATCATCACCGGCGTGGGGCGCATCGCCGCCGTCCACGACCTCGGCAGCTCTTCATCCCACGGCAAGCGGCTCAGCATCGCAGTGCCCGACGGCTATCTCGCCGACGTGGGCCTCGGTGACAGCATCGCGCTCAACGGCGCCTGCATGACCGTCACCACGCTCGACCCGGGGAAGCAGCTCTTCACCATCGACATCTCGGCCGAATCGCTGGACAAGACGGCCGGCCTCGCGGAGGAAGCAGGCCGCGTCAACCTCGAGAAGGCGCTGCGCGCCAACGACCGGCTCGGCGGCCACATCGTGTCCGGCCACGTGGACGGCATCGGCACCGTCAGCCACTTCGCGCCGGTGGGCGAGAGCTGGGAGCTGCGCGTGCTGGCGCCGCCCGCCCTCGCCCGTTTCCTGGCCTACAAGGGGTCGATCACGGTCAACGGCGTGAGCCTCACGGTCAACAGCGTGAGCGACGGCCCGGACGGCAGCGAGATCAGCATCAACCTGATTCCGCACACGGTCGAGAACACCGCGCTCGGCAGTCTCGAGAAGGGCAGCCGCGTGAACCTCGAGATCGACACCGTCGCACGCTACGTGGAGCGCATGCTCCAGGCCGGCGCCCTGCCCCTCCCACAGAAAGACAAAGCTTCATGAACGCATCCGTCACGCCGATCGCCGCGCCGCGCAGCGGCCGCGCGCCCGCGCCGATCTCGTCGGTCGAGGAGATCGTGGCCGAGCTCGCCGCCGGCCGCATGGTGATCCTGGTCGACGAGGAAGACCGCGAGAACGAAGGCGACATCGTGCTCGCCGCCGACCACGTGACGCCCGAGGCGATCAACTTCATGGCACGCCATGCACGCGGCTTGATCTGCCTCACGTTGTCGCGCGAAATGTGCGAGCGGCTCCAGCTGCCGCCGATGGTGGCGCGCAACGGCGCCAAGCATTCGACCGCCTTCACCGTGTCCATCGAAGCGGCCGAGGGCGTGACCACCGGCATCTCCGCCGCCGACCGCGCCCGCACCGTGCAGGCCGCCGTGGCGCCGAATGCGGTTGCGGCCGACCTGGTGCAACCCGGCCACATCTTCCCGCTGCAGGCCGTCGATGGCGGCGTACTGATGCGCGCGGGCCATACCGAGGCCGGCTGCGACCTCGCCGCCATGGCCGGCTGTTCGCCGGCCTCGGTGATCTGCGAGGTGATGAACGAGGACGGCACCATGGCCCGGCTGCCGGACCTGCAGCTCTTCGCCGCCGAGCACGGCATCAAGATCGGCACCATCGCCGCGCTGATCGAGCACCGCAGCCGCACCGAGTCGCTGGTCGAAAAGGTCGGCTGCCGCGAGATCCACACCGCCTGGGGCTGGTTCACCGCCCATGCCTTCCGCGACAAGCCCAGCCACGGCGTGCACCTGGCGCTGGTGCGCGGCAGGTGGAATGCCGCCGACACGGTGGACGTGCGCGTGCACGAGCCGCTGTCGGTGCTCGACGCGCTGGAAGTCAATCGCTCGCTGCACTCGTGGAGCCTCGACGCCAGCCTGGCCCACATCGCGGCCGAAGGCAAGGGCGTGGCCGTGCTGCTCAACTGCGGCGAAACCGGCGCCGAGCTGCTGTCGCAGTTCGACGGCACCGCGCGGCCTGCCCAGGCACCGGAGCGCGGACGCATGGACCTGCGCAGCTACGGCATCGGCGCGCAGATCCTGCGCGAATGCGGGGTGCACAAGATGAACCTGCTGGGTACGCCGCGCCGCATGCCCAGCATGGCGGCGGGCTACGGCCTGGAGATCGCGGGCTACATCACGAAAGAAGAGCAATGAAGAAGAACACACTCGCAGGACGGGCGGCCTGATGCAGCACGCGAACAAGGGCAGCGACATCGCGCTCGACGGCAAGGGCCTTCGCATCGGCATCGTGCAGGCGCGCTTCAACGAGGACATCACCGCCGCGCTGGCGAAGGCCTGCCTCGGCGAGCTGCGCGAGCTCGGCGTGGCCGAGGCCGACATCGACCACGTCAGCGTGCCGGGCGCACTCGAAGTGCCGGTCGCGCTGCAGGCTCTGGCCGAGCGCGGGCGCTACCAGGCGCTGATCGCGCTGGGCTGCATCATTCGCGGCGAGACCTACCACTTCGAGCTGGTGGCCAACGAATCGGGCGCGAGCGTGAGCCGCCTCGCGCTGGACTACCGCATCCCGATTGCCAACGCGATCCTCACGACCGAGAACCTCGAACAGGCCATCGCGCGTCAGACCGACAAGGGCCGCGATGCGGCGCGCGTCGCAGTCGAAATGGCGCAGCTGCTCGCCCATCTTTCATGACCGACGACACCAAAGAAACCAGCGGCAAGCCGCGACAGTCCCGCGCGGGTCTCACCAGCACGGGCGCACGCAAGGCCTCTGCCAAGTCGACCCGCAGCCGCGCACGCGAATTCGCGCTGCAGGCGCTCTACCAGCACCTGGTGGGACGCAATGACGCCGCGTCGATCGACCAGTTCACGCGCGACCTGGCCGGCTTTCACAAGGCCGACGCGGCGCACTACGACGCGCTGCTGCACGGCTCGATCGCGGCAGCCGCCGAGCTCGACGCGCTGATCGTGCCGCTGCTCGACCGCAAGCTCGAGGAGATCTCGCCGGTCGAGCACGCCGTGATGTGGATCGGCGTCTACGAGTTCCAGAACTGCCTCGACGTGCCGTGGCGCGTGGTGCTGAACGAATGCATCGAGCTCGCCAAGGAGTTCGGCGGCACCGACGGCCACAAGTACGTGAACGCGGTGCTCAACGGCCTGGCGCCGCAACTGCGCCCAGCCGAAGTCGAAGCCGATCGAGCGACCGGTAAGGCGCGGCCATGAGCGCAGCGCCGGGCCGCCCCAAGCGAGCGAACACCCCCTCGGGGGGCAGCGAGGACACGCCAGTGCCGAGCGTGGGGGCCATATGAGAATTTCGAAGCGCGCCGAGCGCATCGAACCCTTCTATGTGATGGAGGTTGCCAAGGCGGCCTCCACGCTGGCGCGCGAAGTCGCGCACACCGATCGGCCGATGATCTTCCTCAACATCGGCGAGCCTGACTTCACCGCGCCGCCGCTGGTGCAGGAAGCGGCGGCGCGCGCCGTGCGCGCCGGCGCGACGCAGTACACCCAAGCCACCGGCCTCGACCACCTGCGCGAGCGCATCAGCGGCTGGTACCGCGATCGCTTCGGCGTCGAGGTGCCGGCGCGCCGCATCGTGATCACGGCCGGCGCCTCGGCGGCGCTGCAGCTGGCCTGCCTGGCGCTGATCGAAGCCGGCGACGAGATGCTGCTGCCCGATCCCAGCTATCCCTGCAACCGCCACTTCGTCAGCGCCGCCGATGGCCGCGCCGTGCTGGTGCCGACCACGGCCGCGGAACGCTTCCAGCTCAGCGCCGCCAAGGTCGAGGCCGCCTGGACCGAGCGCACGCGCGGCGTGTTGCTTGCCTCGCCCTCCAACCCGACCGGCACCTCGATCGCGCCCGACGAACTGCGCCGCATCCACGAAGTGGTGTCCAAGCGCGGGGGCATCACGCTGGTCGACGAGATCTACCTCGGCCTCTCCTACGACGATGCTTACGGCCACACGGCCCTCGCGATCGACGACCAGGTCATCAGCATCAACAGCTTCAGCAAGTACTTCAACATGACCGGCTGGCGCCTCGGCTGGCTGGTGGTGCCCGATGCGCTGGTGCCGGTGGTCGAGCGGCTGGCGCAGAACCTCTTCATCTGCGCGAGCACGGTCTCGCAGCACGCGGCCCTCGCCTGCTTCGAGCCCGAGAGCATCGCCGAGTACGAGCGCCGCCGCGCCGAATTCAAGGCGCGGCGCGACTGGTTCATTCCGCAGCTCGACGCGCTGGGTCTCAAGGTGCCTGTTGTGCCCGACGGCGCCTTCTATGCCTGGGCCGACTGCTCGTCCTTCGGCGAGAAACTCGGCATCGCCAACAGCTGGGATTTCGCCTTCGAAGCCATGAAGCAGGCCCACGTCGCGATCACGCCCGGCCGTGATTTCGGCAGCGCCGAGACCTCGCGCTTCGTCCGCTTCTCGACCGCGAGTTCGATGGCCCATTTGCAGGAATCGGTGCAACGCCTGCGGGCCTGGGCCGCTGCCGCCGTCGCTGCATGAGCTTTGCGTTTTTGATCCGCGTCTACTGGGAAGACACCGATGCCGGCGGCATCGTGTTCTATGCCAACTACCTCAAGTACATGGAGCGCGCCCGCACCGAGTGGCTGCGCTCGCTGGGCATCGCGCAGGGCCGGCTGCGCGAGGAGACCGGCGGCATCTTCGTGGTCAGCGAGACGCAGCTCAAATACCATCGGCCGGCGCGGCTCGACGATGAACTGCTGGTTACAGCCGAGCTGCGGCAGATCGGCTCCGCGTCCCTGATAATCGGCCAGCGCGTGCTATCAAAATCAGAGCACGGCCCGGCAACCGGCCCGGCGCCCGATGCGACGGTGCTCTGCGAAGGCACCATCCGCATCGGCTGGGTCGACGCGGCCACGTTGCGGCCCGCGCGCATCCCACCCCAAGTTTCGGGAACCCTCGGGCGCTACGCCGGCTCCATGTCAGAACCTTCTAAGCCATGAATCAAGAACTCTCGATCCTTTCCCTCCTGCTCCATGCCAGCCTGCCGGTGCAGTTCGTCGTGGCGCTGCTGCTGGTGGTGTCCGTCGCCAGCTGGGCCGCCATCTTCCGCAAGTTCTTCTCGCTCAAGCGCACGCGCGCGCTCAACGACGACTTCGAACGCGAGTTCTGGTCGGGCACCAGCCTGAACGAGCTGTTTTCCTCGGCCGCGCAGAACGCCAAGTTCGCCGGCCCCATGGAGCGCATCTTCGCCTCCGGCATGCGCGAGTACCAGAAGCTGCGCGAGCGCCACGTCTCCGACGCCGCCACGCTGCTCGACGGCGCACGCCGCGCGATGCGCGCGAGCTTCCAGCGCGAGCTCGATGCGGTCGAGCAGAACCTGTCCTTCCTTGCCACCGTCGGTTCGGTCTCGCCCTACGTCGGCCTGTTCGGCACGGTGTGGGGGATCATGCATGCCTTCACCGGCCTCGCTGCGCTGGCGCAGGTGACACTCTCGACCGTCGCGCCCGGCATCGCCGAGGCGCTGGTCGCCACCGCCATCGGCCTCTTCGCGGCCATCCCGGCCGTGGTGGCGTACAACCGCTTCGCCCGCGAGATCGACAAGATCGCGATCGCGCTCGAGACCTTCATCGAAGAGTTCTCGAACATCCTGCAGCGCAACCTGACGGCCCACGTCAATCCGGCTTCGGTGACGCCGGCGACCGGCCGCTGAAGCGGAGCACCACGCCATGCCAGCCCTGTCCTCCCGCGGCCGCGGCCGCCGAACGATCAACGAGATCAACATGGTCCCGTTCATCGACGTGATGCTGGTGCTGCTGATCATCTTCATGGTCACGGCGCCCCTGATCACGCCGAGCGTGATCAACCTGCCGACGGTGGACCGCGCCAACAAGCAGCCCGACAAGCCGATCGAGATCGTGATCAAGAGCGATGACGAGGTCCAGATCAAGAAGGATCCGTCGACCGGCAGCGGCGCCACCTCGATCCCCATGACCCAGATCGGCACTGCCGCCAAGACCGCACAAGGCGGCGACGACCAGCGGCCCGTGGTCATCAGCGCCGACAAGTCGGTCAAGTACGAGACCGTGGTCAAGGCGATGAACGCGCTCAAGCGCAGCGGCGTCGAACGCGTCGGGCTCTCCGTCACGACCACGGGCACCAAGTGATGGTCTCTTCGCTGATGTCGCTCGGCGCCGACCGCCCGGAGTTCGCGCCGCCGCCGCAGCGCGGCACGCCGCGCGCCGTGCTGCTGGCGCTGATCGCGCATGCGTTGCTGATCATCGCGCTGACCTGGGGCGTGAACTGGAAGCGCGACACCGAGGACGCCGCAGTCGAGGCCGAGCTCTGGTCGTCGACCGTGCAGCAGGCCGCGCCGCGCCTCAGCACGCCGCCGGCACCCACGCCACCGACGCCGGCGCCCACGCCGGCACCGCCTCCTCCACCGCCGCCTCCTCCTCAGGTCCGGGCGCCCGAGCCGGCACCGCCGCCCCCGCGCACACCGGACATCGCACTCGAGCGCGAGAAGAAGCTGAAGGAACAAAAGGAACGCGAGCGCGAAGAGCAACTCGCCCAGCAGCAGCAGAAGAAGAAGCTCGAGGCCGCCAAGAAGGCCGCCGAGGAGAAGAAGGAGCGCGAAGCGCGCGAGCGTGCCGAGGACGAGGCGGAGCGCAAGAAGGAGCAGCAGGAGAAGCTCGCCGAAGCGAAGAAGAAGCAGGAAGCCGAAGCCGCGAAAAAGAAGGAAGCCGAGGCCAAGGCGACGGCACAGGCCGCCGCCGACCGTGCGGCCACGCTCAAGCGCATGCAGGGTCTCGCGGGTGCGAGCGGCAGCGATACCGCAACCGGCACGGCGCTGCGCTCGTCCGGTCCTTCCGGCAGCTACGGCGGCAAGGTCGCGGCCGCCGTTCGGCCCAACGTGGTGTTCCCGGATGCGGAGCTCGTCAGCGGCAATCCGGGCGCCGAATTCGACGTCCGCCTCGCGCCCGACGGCACCATCGTCGGCACGCCGGCGCTGGTCAAGACCAGCGGCCTGCCGAACTGGGACGAGGCCGCGCTGCGCGCGCTGCAGAAGACCGAGAAGCTGCCGCGCGATATCGACGGCACGGTACCGCCGCGCCTGATCGTCACGCTGCGGCCGAAGCGCTGAGGCGGCGCGCCGCTATTCGTAGACCACCGCCGCGCGGCCCGCATCGGCCTGCGCCGTCCAGCTCGCGAGCGCGGCATCGGTGGGGAAGAACTTCGCGCGCTCGCCCAGCTGCAGCTCGACCTGGGCGCCGCCGCGCGCCATCGACAGGCGCACCGCCAGCCCCTGCTGCAGCTCGCCGTGCTCGCTCTGCTCCGTGCGCGGCGGGAAGTCACGCACCAGCCGCGCGATGTCGGGTGCCTTGCCGTTGACCGCCACGCGCAGGAACTTGCCGAAGCGGCAGCGCGCACCCGCCAGGTCCCACACCTGCTGGACCTGGAAGCGCGCCTCGAAGCCACCCCGGGCCGGTTGCAGGCGGCCGCTCACGATGACCAGCTCGTCGTCCTTCAGCACGTTGCGGTTGGCGTTGAAGAGCGCCTCGTCGGCGGTCGCGTCGATGGCAGCCGACTTGTCGTCCAGCTTGAAGATCGCGAGCCGGCCGCGCTGGCCGTTGATGACGCGGAAGTCGCTCACGATGCCGGCGATCACCTGCTGGTCGCGGCTGTCGATCAGGTCGTCGATCTCGCGCTTGCAGAAGCGCCGCACCTCGTGCGCCACTTCGTCGAACAGGTGGCCCGAGAGATAGAAGCCGATGGCGGTCTTCTCGTAGGTCAGGCGTTCTTTCACGCCCCAGGGCGTGGCGTCGACGAGCTCGGGCTCCTGGGTCGCGGAGCCGTGCTCGCAGTCGCCGAAGATGTCGACCTGCGAAGCGTTGGCTTCGGTGGCAACCGCGAACTCGAAGGCGCGGTCGACCGACGCGATCAGCGAGGCCCGGTTCTGCTGCAGCGAGTCGAAGGCGCCGGCCTTGATCAGCGCCTCGACGGTGCGCTTGTTGATGCGCTGGCGGTCCACCCGCACGCAGAAGTCGAACAGGCTCTTGAAGGGGCCGCCCTCTCCCCGCGCCTTGACGACCGCCTCGACGGCCAATTGCCCCGTGCCCTTGACCGCGCCGAGCCCATAGCGGATCACCTTGTCGGTCACCGGCTCGAAGCGGTAGTTGCCGCGGTTCACGTCCGGCGGCTCGAAAGTCATGCCGAAGTTCTTCTGCGCGTCCTCGAACAGCACCTTGAGCTTGTCGGTGTCGTCCATTTCCACGGTCATGTTGGCGCAGAAGAACTCGGCCGTGTAGTGGACCTTGAGCCAACCCGTGTGGTACGCCAGCAGCGAGTAGGCGGCCGCGTGCGACTTGTTGAAGCCGTAGCCGGCGAACTTCTCCATCAGGTCGAAGATCTCGTCGGCCTTGTGCTGGTCGATGCCGTTCACCGCCGCGCCCTTGCGGAAGATCTCGCGGTGCTCGGCCATCTCCTCGGCCTTCTTCTTGCCCATCGCGCGGCGCAACAGGTCGGCGCCGCCGAGCGAGTAGCCGCCCAGGATCTGCGCGGTCTGCATGACCTGCTCTTGATAGACCATGATCCCGTAGGTCTCGGAGAGCATCTCCTCCACCAGCGGATGCGGATACTCCACCGTCTCGCGGCCGTGCTTGCGCGCGACGAAGCTGGGGATCAGATCCATCGGGCCCGGCCGGTACAGCGCGTTGAGCGCGATCAGGTCTTCCAGCCGCGTCGGCCGCGCATCCTTCAGCATGCCCTGCATGCCGCGCGATTCGAACTGGAACACGGCCTCGGTCTTGCCCTCGGCGAAAAGCCGGTAGGTCGGCGCGTCGTCGAGCCGGATGTTCTCGTAGGCGAAGTTCTCCTGGCCCTTGTGGCGCTGGACGATGAATTCCTTCGCGATCTCCAGGATGGTGAGCGTCGCCAGCCCCAGGAAGTCGAACTTCACCAGGCCGATGGCTTCGACGTCGTCCTTGTCGTACTGGCTCACGGCCGAGTCGCTGCCCGGCTGCTGGTAGAGCGGGCAGAAGTCGGTGAGCTTGCCCGGCGCGATCAGCACGCCGCCTGCGTGCATGCCGATATTGCGCGTCATGCCTTCGAGCTTTTGTGCGAGCTCCACCAGCATGCGGACTTCTTCTTCCTTCTCGATGCGGGCTGCGAGCTGCGGCTCCATCTCGATCGCGTAGTTGTTCTTGTCGCTTTCCGGCTTGGGCGAGGGCGGGTACTGGATCGTGACCGGCTGCCCCGGCTTGTTGGGGATGAGCTTGCTGATGCCGTCGCAGAACATGTAGCTCATGTCGAGCACGCGGCCCACGTCGCGGATCGCGGCGCGCGCGGCCATGGTGCCGAAGGTCGCGATCTGGCTCACCGCGTCGCGGCCGTACTTGTCCTTCACGTAGTCGATCACGCGGTCGCGGTTGCCCTGGCAGAAGTCGATGTCGAAGTCGGGCATCGAGACGCGCTCGGGGTTCAGGAAGCGTTCGAACAGCAGCTTGTATTCGAGCGGATCGAGGTCGGTGATCTTGAGCGCGTAGGCCACCAGCGAGCCCGCGCCCGAGCCCCGGCCCGGGCCGACCGGGCAGCCGTTCTTCTTGGCCCAGTTGATGAAGTCGCCCACGATCAGGAAGTAGCCCGGGAAGCCCATCTTCAGGATCGTGTTGATCTCGAACTCGAGCCGCTCGACGTAGCGCGGCCGCTCGGCGTCCCGCTTGGCGGCATCCGGATACAGGTGCGCCAGGCGCACTTCGAGGCCCTCGAAGGAAGCGACCCGGAAGTACTCCTCGATCGGCATGCCGTTGGGCGTCGGGAAGTTCGGCAGCTGCGGCTTGCCGAGCACCAGCGTGAGATTGCAGCGCTTGGCGATCTCGACCGTGTTGGCGATCGC
Source organism: Variovorax paradoxus (assembly GCF_018614915.1). Classification (GTDB taxonomy): domain Bacteria; phylum Pseudomonadota; class Gammaproteobacteria; order Burkholderiales; family Burkholderiaceae_C; genus Variovorax; species Variovorax paradoxus_K. The sequence continues at coordinate 146,347 of NZ_JAGGNU010000056.1, forward strand.
GCTCGGCACGTCGGCGAAGAGGGCTTCCATCTCGGCCGAGGACTTGAAGTACTGCGCCTGCGTGAACTTGCGCACGCGGCGCGGGTTGCCGAGGATCTCGCCTTCCGAGATGCAGACGCGCGCCTCGTGCGCCTCGAAGTCCTCGGCGGTGGCGAACTGCACCGGGTGCGTCGCGACCACCGGCAGCCCGAGCCTGGCGGCAAGCTGCACCGCGGCCACCACGTGCGGCTCGTCCTCGGGGCGGCCGGCGCGTTGCAGCTCGATGTAGAAGCGGTGCGGGAACAGCCCCGCCAGCTGCAGCGCGATCTCGGCCGCGCGCTCGGCCTGGCCTTGCAGCAGCGGCGCGCCGAGCGGGCCGGCCTGCGCGCCGGAGAGCGCGATCAGCCCGCCCTGCAGCTCCTCGATCCAGGCCAGCTTGCAGACCGCCTGCGCCTGGCCACGGCCGACGTTCTGCGTCCAGGCGCGCGCCAGCAGCTCGGACAGGTGCAGGTAGCCTTCCGTGTTCTGCACCAGGAGCACGATGCGCGTGAGCGCGCCGATCTCCGCACCCAGCCCTTCGAGAAACACCTCGGCGCCCAGCACCGGCTTGACGCCCTTGCCGCGCGCTTCCTTGTAGAACTTGACCGCGCCGAAGAGGTTGTTGAGATCGGTGATGGCCAGCGCCGGCTGCTTGTCGGCCGCGGCGGCCTGGACGACTTCGTCGATGCGGTTGGTGCCGTCGACGACGGAAAACTCGGTGTGCAGGCGCAGGTGAACGAACATGGGGTGCATTGTAGAAAGCGCGACCTCCACCATGTGGGTTGGTCCTACCTACAATCGCGCCCCGTGCAAGTAGTTTTGAATATCGCGGCCTACAAGTTCGTGGCCATCGACGACGGCGAGCGCCTGCGCGACGCGCTGCGCGCCACCACCCACGCGCTGGCGCTCAAGGGCACCATCCTGCTCGCGCCCGAGGGCATCAACCTGTTCCTCGCCGGCACCGAGCCGGCCGTGCGGGCCTTTCTCGAGACTCTGCGCGCCGATGTCCGTTTCGCGGGCCTGGAGGCCAAGGAGAGCTGGTCCGAAGCACAGCCCTTCCGCCGCATGCTGGTCAAGCTGAAGCGCGAGATCATCCGCATGGACCATCCCGCCATCCAGCCCGCCGCGGGGCGCGCACCGGGCGTCGATGCGCCCACCCTCAAGCGCTGGCTCGACCAGGGGCATGACGACGCGGGCAAGCCGATCGCGCTGCTCGACACGCGCAATGCCTTCGAGGTCGACCACGGCAGCTTCGACGGCGCCATCGACTGGCGCATCGGCAAGTTCACCGATTTCCCGAAGGCGCTGAAGAAGCACCGCGCCGATCTGGCCGGCAAGACGGTGGTGAGCTTCTGCACCGGCGGCATCCGCTGCGAGAAGGCCGCGATCCTGATGCGCGAGGAAGGCGTGGCCGACGTGCTGCAGCTCGAAGGCGGCATCCTCAAGTACTTCGAGCAGGTCGGCGGCGCGCACTACCACGGCGAGTGCTTCGTGTTCGACGGCCGCGAGACCCTGGCACCCGACCTGAGCGCGCGGGCCGCCGGCGCAAGTGCCCGGGCCGCGGAAGACCCGGACATCGCGATCAAGCGCTAACCTAGACGGGCGTGGTGCCCGTATCGGCGGGCGTCTGCACCTGGAATGGATGCCCAGGCAGCGGGATGAACTCGGTCTCGCCGGGCACGTGGCCCATGCGCTGCGCGGCCCAGTCGGCGCCGGCTTCGAGGATGCGCTCGCGCCGGCTCGAGACGAAGTTCCAGGTGATGAAGCGCGGGCCGTCGAGCGGCTCGCCACCGATCACCACGATGCGCACCACCTGCTGCGCCTGCAAAGTGCCGCCCTCGCCTTCGGGCAGCATGGCCATGGTGTGCTGCGCCACGGGCTCGCCGTCGAGAAGCAGTCCGCCGTCGACCGCGTAGATCGCGAGCTCCGGCGCCAGCGCTGGCAGTTCGAAGCGCGCGCCTGCAGGCAAGGCCAGATCGAGGTAGAGCGTCTTCGAGAAGGTCTTCACCGGCGAGCGCACGCCGAAGGCCTCGCCCACCAGCACGCGCACGGCAACGCCCTGCACTTCCAGCGCGGGGATCTCGTCGGCCGCGGTGTGCGAGAAGCTGGGTTCGACCTCTTCATGGGCCTGCGGCAACGCGGCCCACAGCTGCAGGCCGTGGTTCACGTAGCTCGCGTCGAGCAGATGCTCGGGCTTGCGCTCGGAGTGCACGATGCCGCGGCCGGCCGTCATCCAGTTGATCGCGCCCGGGCGGATCTCCTGCACCACGCCGAGGCTATCGCGATGCATCATCGCGCCCTCGAAAAGATAGGTCACGGTGGCCAGGCCGATGTGCGGATGCGGGCGCACGTCGTGCTCGTTGCCCGGCTTCTCGGTGGCCGGCCCGAAATGATCGAAGAACACGAAGGGCCCGACCGAGCGCCGCCTGGCCGACGGCAGCAGGCGGCGGACCTTGAAGCCGCCGCCGAGGTCCTTGTCGTGCGGTTGGAGCAGGAGCGGTGCAGCAGTCATCGTGGTCTTCCGTAGGTTCAGCGGCGTGATCTTGCCACCTCGGCCACGCGTTCGCCGAAGGCGCGCGCCGTGTCGAGATCGCCCTTCGCCATCTCCGCCGGACTGGCGTCGGTCGGCGAGGTGGTCAGCAAGCCGTTGTAGCCGCCGACGTAGTTGATCGAATCGCGCTTCGCTGCCTTGTCGTTGCTCGGCATCAGCCCCAGGCTGACCCAGAGGCCGCCGTGCTGCATCGCGAGGTGCCACAGGTAGGTCAGCGTCGCGTCCTTGTCGCCGTTCATGGCGGCGCTGTTGGAGAAGCCGGCGAAGAGCTTGTCCTTCCAGCCCTGGACGAACCAGACCTTGGAAGAAGCGTCGGCGAACTTCTTGAACTGCCAGCTCACGCTGCCCATGTAGGTGGGCGAGCCCATGATGATCGCGTCCGCCGCCGCCAGCATCTCCCAGCCGCCGGCCGGGAGCTTGCCATCGGCGTCGATCGCGAGCAGGTGGGCGCCTGCGCCATCGGCCACCGCCTGCGCGATGCGCTGCGTGTGGCCGTAACCCGAATGAAAAACAACGACGATGTCGGTCATGACGCCGAGTATCCGTGAATGACCGCGCGACGAACCATCCGCCGCGCGTCAATCAAGGGCTCGCGGGCAAGCCTGGGGGAGTGCCTTACTTCTTGTCGATGCTGAAGCGGCCGGCGCCGAGGGCTGCGATGGCCAGCAGGCCGCCCGCGATCGCGATGTTCTTGAAGAACATGAGCTGGTTCACATAGGCCTTGTCGGCGGGCATGCCCCAGTAGTTGTGGAACAGCACGGCCGTGGCGACGGTGAACACCGCCAGCACGATGGACACCATGCGCGTCTTGTAGCCGACCAGGAGCAGCAGGCCGAGGCCGAGCTCTACGACGATCGCGATCACCGCGCCGAGCTGCGGCAGCGGCAGGCCGACCGCGCCGATGTAGCCGACGACGCCGGCGAATCCGCCGATCTTGCCGAAGCCCGCGGGTATGAAGAGCGCCGCGATCAGGATGCGGCCGAGGAGCGCGAGCACGTCTTGCGAGTTGCCGGCGGGAGCGGCGTAGCCGGATGCGGTGGTGGTAGTGGATGCCATTGGAAAAGAACTCCTGCGTTGATGAAAAAAATGAAGCAGCTTCAGGCCGCCAGGTCGAACACGAGCACTTCGGCATTCTTGCCGGCGCCGAGTGTGAGTTGCGATTCGTCCTTGATCAGGGCCGCATCGCCAGTAGCCAGTTTCGTGCCGTTGACTTCGAGCTCCCCGCGCACCAGGTGCACGTAGCTCTTGCGCGCCGGGTCGAGCGCGAGGCTGGCCTGCTCGGCGCCGTCGAGCAGGCCGGCATACATGCGCGCATCGGCGTGCACCAGCACCGAGCCTTCGGCGCCGTCGGGCGAAGCCACCAGGCGCAGCTGTCCGCGCTTCTCGGCTTCGGAGAAGCTCTTCTGCTCGTAGCCGGGCGCGATGCCGCGCACGTTGGGCTCGATCCAGATCTGCAGGAAGTGCGTGGTCTCGTCGGCCTTGTGGTTGAACTCGCTGTGCATCACGCCGCGGCCGGCGCTCATGCGCTGCACGTCGCCCGGCGGAATCGATTCGACGTTGCCCATGCTGTCCTTGTGCGCGAGCTCGCCGGAAAGTACGTAGCTGATGATTTCCATGTCCTTGTGACCGTGGGTGCCGAAGCCGGCGCCCGCGGCGACGCGATCTTCGTTGATCACGCGCAGGTTGCCGTAGCCCATGTGGGCCGGATCGTAATAGCCGGCGAAGGAAAAGCTGTGAAACGAGCGCAGCCAGCCGTGATCGGCATAACCGCGTTCCTGGGATTTGCGAACTTGAAGCATCTTTGAACTCCTGCCCGGATCAAGGTCTCGGGCCTTCGAATGCCGCGCCGCATGCGCAGCGGATGGAAAGAACTTTAGGACGCAGGCCCGGCCTCGAAAGCGCTCGCTTTTGATGGCATCATTCAATTTTTTTGAACGATCGAATCGCCATGCCGAACGCCCGCGACGTCCTGACGCCCGATGCCCTTTCGATGCTGCAGACGGTGGTAAGCACCGGCAGCTTCGCCGCTGCCGCGCGCGCGCTGGACCTGGTGCCCAGCGCACTCAGCTACCGCGTGCGCCAGATCGAGGACGCGCTCGACGTGCTGCTCTTCGACCGCAGCGCGCGCCAGGCGCGGCTGACCGAAGCCGGTGCCGAACTGCTGCGCGAGGCCGCCTGGCTGCTCGGCGAGATCGATGCGGTGGCCAATCGCGTCAAGCGCGTCGCGACCGGCTGGGAGCCGATGCTCACGATCGCGGTCGACAGCGTGATCGCGCGCGATCCGATGCTCGACCTGGCAACCGCCTTCTTCGCACTCGACCCGCCGACGCGGCTCAAGCTGCGCGACGAAACGCTGCTGGGCACCATCGAAGCACTGTCCAGCGGCGAGGCCGATCTCGCCGTCGGTGCCGTCCTCGATGCGTCCAGCCTGGCCTTCGGCGCGACCGGCATCCGAAGCCGTCCGCTCGGCCAGCTGCACTTCGTCTACGCGGTGGCACCGCACCATCCGCTGGCCCGCATCGAAGTCCCGCTGTCGGACGTCGTGCTGCGCCGGCATCGCGCGGTGGCCGCAGCCGATTCCTCGCGCGCCGGCCCTAGCATGACGGTCAACCTCGTCGGCGGCCAGGACGTGCTGACCGTCCCCACCATGCAGGCCAAGCTGGCCGCGCAACTGCACGGCCTGGGCGGCGGCTTCCTGCCCGAGCCGATGGCGCGGCCCTACATCGAGGCCGGCCACCTGGTCGAACGCAAGACCGAACGCGTGCCCCCGATCGGCACCATGCATTGCGCCTGGCGCGAACGCACCGCCGGCAAGCCGGGGCGTGCGCTGAAATGGTGGCTCGAACAGTTCGAGCATGAAGGCACGCGCCGCGCGCTGCTGGAGCGCCACCGCGGCCGGTGAATATCGCAGGCCGGTTAGAGTCGCCTTTGCCCGCCCACAGAAACGAGACCGCTCATGACCACCTCCCGTCCCATTGCCGACCGCCATCGATCCAAGTCCCCGCGCCACTACGCCGTCGTCGGCGCCGGCATGGCAGGCGTCGCCTGCGCCCGCACGCTCGTGCAGGCCGGCCACCGCGTCAGCGTGTTCGAACGCGAAGCCACGGCCGGCGGCCGCATGGCAAGCGAATCCACCCTCTTCGGCAAATTCGACAGCGGCGCGCAGTACTTCACCGTGCGCGACCCGCGTTTCGCACGCGTGCTCGAAACCGTGCCGCAGCTGTGCAAGCCCTGGAGCGCCAACCTCGTGCGCGTGCTCGACGCCCACGGCCGCGTGGCCGAGGCCGCACTGCCGTCTCGCGAGCCGCACTGGGTGGCGCAGCCGGGCATGGACGCCCTGGTCGCGCACTGGGCCGAACCGCTCGGCGACGCGCTCTTGACGCGCACCCAGGTCACCACCATCGAACGCGATGCGCTCGACGGCAAGCGCTGGCAACTGCGCACCGCCGGCGCCGACGATTCGCAGCACGTGTATTCGGGTTTCGACGCCGTGCTGCTGGCGGTGCCGCCGGCCCGCACGCGCGCCCTGCTCGACAACGGCAAGCTCTCGGCCGACATCAGCCAGAAGATCGAAGCGGTGCGCATCGCACCCTGCTGGACGCTGATGATCGCCTTCCCGCAGGCCAACCAGCCGACGCTCTCGCACCTCGGCCCGCAATGGAATGCCGCGCGCAGCAACCACCACCGCGTGGCCTGGCTGGCCCGCGAATCCTCCAAGCCCGGCCGTGACCGCATCGAGCGCTGGACCCTGCAGGCCAGCGCGGCCTGGTCGCACGAGCATCTGCGCGACGACGCTGCGCGCGTCCAGGCCAAGCTGCTGCGCGCCTTCTCGGAAATCACCGGCATCCGCGCCGAGCCCTCGCATGCGCAGGCCCGCTGCTGGCCCGAAGCCCAGACCCAGGTGCCGGTCGGCAAGCCGCACCTGTGGGATGCCAAAGCCGGCATCGGCGTGGCCGGCGACTGGTGCACCGGGCACCGTGTCGAGGACGCGTTTCTCTCGGGCCTCTCCCTGGCGCTCAAAGTGGCGTGACTCCCACCGGTCGATTCGCACCTTCTCCCACCGGCCCCCTGCATGCGGGCTCGCTGGTCGCCGCACTGGCCAGCTGGCTCGACGTGCGCGCCCGCGGCCCGCAGGCGCGTTGGCTGGTGCGCATCGAGGATGCCGACACCGAGCGCTGCCTGCCTGGCATGGGGGAACACATCCTCTCTCAGCTCGCGGCCTGCGGCCTCGTGCCCGACGCCGAGCCTGTATGGCAGACCCGGCGCGCCGATCTCTATGCGCGCGCGCTCGACCATCTGAAGGCGCTGGACCTCAGCTATCCCTGCGGCTGCTCGCGCAAGGACATCGACGAGGCGCTGGCCCTGCGCGGCGTGCCCCACACCCGGCACGGCGAACGCGTCTATCCCGGCACCTGCCGCGACGGTCTGCACGGCAAGCCGGCACGCACCTGGCGCTTCGCCACCGTGCAATTCGAAGCCGCTCGCGCATCGCAGGCCGTGTGCTGGCTCGATCGCCGCCTCGGCCGGCAGTGCCAGGACGTGACACATGAGGTCGGCGACTTCGTGCTCAAGCGCGCCGACGGCCCATGGGCCTACCAGCTCGCCGTGGTGGTCGACGATGCCGACCAGGGCGTAACGGACGTGGTGCGCGGCGAAGACCTGGCCGACAACACGGCGCGCCAGATCCTGCTGCAGCGTGCGCTCGGACTGCCGACACCCAGCTACCTGCACACGCCGCTGGTGCTCGGTGCCGACGGCGAGAAGCTTTCCAAGCAGAACGGCGCCGCGCCGCTCGACACCGAAACGCCAGCGGCGGCGCTCGACGCCCTCGATGCCGCGGCGCGCGTGCTGGGGCTGCAGCCCAGCACGGCGGCCACGCCGGCGGAGGCGCTGCCGGGATGGATTGCCGGCTGGCGCGCTCTCTACAATTCCCGCCCGTGATGACCTTGCCTGTTACCGACCCCGCGCCCGACGCTGCTGCGCCCGAAGAAGAACCCGCGCCGCACCCCTTGCACCGCCGCCTGAAGAGCTTCGTCAGGCGCGCCGGCCGGACCACCGAGGGCCAGGCGCGGGCCTTCTCCGAACTGGGCCCGTTGTTCCTTCTTCCTTATCGCCCCGAGCCGCTGGACATCGCAGCCGCCTTCGGCCGCAGCGCGCCGACCGTGCTCGAGATCGGCTTCGGCATGGGCGAGGCCACCGCGCACATCGCGGCGCTGCAGCCAGAGAAGAATTTTTTATGCTGCGAGGTGCACGAGCCCGGCGTCGGCGCGCTGCTCAAGCGCATCGGCGAACAGCAGTTGCAGAACATCCGCATCTGCGCCCACGACGCGGTCGACGTCATCGATCACATGCTGCTGCCCGGCACGCTGGCCGGCGTGCACGTGTTCTTCCCGGACCCGTGGCACAAGACGCGGCACAACAAGCGCCGGCTGATCCAGCCGGCCTTCGTGCGCAAACTGGCCGACCGGCTCGCGCCCGGCGGCTACCTGCACTGCGCGACCGACTGGCAACCCTACGCCGAGCAGATGCTCGAGGTGCTGTCGCAGGAAGCGCTCCTGCGCAACACGGCCGCGGGCTATGCGCCCAAGCCGGACTACCGCCCGCTCACCAAGTTCGAGAATCGCGGCCTCAAGCTGGGCCATGGCGTGTGGGACGTGGTGTTCAAGCGGGACTGAGCGCAGGCGCGTCGTCCATCTTCAGTGGATGACGGCGCCGCCGTAGACCTCTTCGGATTGCGGCTCGCCCTGCGCCGCCAGCACATGCTTTTGCGCCGCCATGATGAGCGCGGCGCGGTAGGCCGAACGGCTGGCGATCTTGGTGTGCGCAATCATCGTCTGCCACTCATGCTCCAGCGTCTGGGGCGAGCGGTCGACCGAGCGGTTCATCAATGCCTGGCTCACGTCGACCAACGCAGCAGCCGAGCCGAGGCAGATGTTGACCGCCGACTGGGCGGCGCTGGCACGGAAGCGGCCGTCCTCCGACGCGCTGTCCGGATGCAGGACATCCAGCGGCACGTTGGCGGTGGCGCCGATGTACGGCGTTCCCTGCATGTCGCTGTCGGCACGGGCCAGCACCTGTTCGATGGTGGCGAGGGCGCTTTCCAGCAAGGCGATGTTGGATGTTTTTTTGTTCATGAGAGTCAGGCGGAACGAGAGCCCGGGATTACGAGGGCCAGGAGGATGTTGCCATCGGAACGCGCATCGGCCATGTGCAAAAAGCCACGTATTAAAAACAAAAGTTAACAATTCGACCGAACTCGTCTCGGACCGGCGAGGGAGCCGGATTCACCGTGACTTACTACCTTTGTATAGGGCATTGAAGTTGCTACATTTTTTTACCGCATAACGAAAGGGATCCCATGCTGCTGTCACGCAGGCGCTGGTTCGGCAAGGTGGGCGCCGGCCTGCTGATGGGCGGGCTTGGCGCAACCCGCATCGGCCACGCGCAAACGGCGCGCAGCGCCGCAGCGGCCGCATCCCGCACGGTGATCCTCGGGCAGTCGGTTCCGCTCACAGGCGCCGCCAGCGAGATCGGACTGGCCTTTGCCGCCGGTTGCCGGCTCTACGCCACCCATTTCAACGAGACGCAGGCGGCCAGCGGCATTCAGCTGAAGCTGGTGCAACTGGACGACGGCTACGACGCCGCGCGCGCCGCCGCCAATGCTCGCACCCTGCTCGGCGCGGACAAGGCCGACCTGCTGTTCGGCTTCGTCGGCACCGCCAGCAGCGAGGCCGGCGCCGCGGCCGCCGCGCAGCAGGGCAACCTGCTCTTTGCGCCCTTCGCAGCCTGCGCGGCGCTGCACATGCCAACGTGTTCCACGTGCGTCCCAGCATGGCCGACGAAGCCTTCAAGATCGTGCGCCAATGCGCCACCGTGGGGCAGACGCGCATCGCGCTGGTCGGCGACGACGACGCCATGGGGCCGTGCCGGCCTCGCCGCCGTGCAGCAGGCCATGACCGACCAGAAGCTCGGCCCGCTGGCGGCCAGCGCGCTGGTGCCCGCTGCGGGCGACAAGCTCGATGCGGCGCTCGCCGCGGTGCAGAAGCAGAATCCGCAGGCCATCGTGCTGGTGTCGCTTTCGAGCACCACCGCCAACGTGATCCGCAAGCTGCGCAAGAGCGGCTATGCCGGCGCCTTCATGGCCTTCTCGATCGTCGGCATCGATCCGCTCTACGCGGCGCTGGGCAAGGACATCGGCGGCATCGTGATCTCGCAGGTGGTGCCTTCGCCGCGGCCCTCGGGCATCCCGATCGTCAAGGAATACCTCGCGGCCATTGACAACTCCGACCAGACGGCCTCCTACGAAGGCATGGAAGGCTTCATCGCCGCCAAGGCGGCGGGCGAGGCGATTCGCCGCGCCGGCCGCGGCTTCACGCCCGCCAGCCTGCAGCGCGTGATGGCCGGCATGACGGACTACGACGTCGGCGGCTTCCGCATCAACCTGCGCCCCGGCCTGCGCGATCCGCAGCGCACCATCGACCTGATCAGCATCACGGCGGACGGGCGGGTGCTGCGTTGAGCATTGCATTGGCGAGGGGCGCGGTGTCAAATTCTTGACAGTCGGGCGTCGAGCGCAGGTCTACAGTGGGCCGCACCCCCACTGGAGACAAGCACATGAACGCAAGAGCGACCTTCACCCGCATGCAGGACAGCACGCGGGAAGACTGGCAACTGATCGGCGGCGAGTTCATGCAGTTCGCGCTCGGCCTGCCCGAGCGCGTGATCAAGCACCTGCGGATCCTCGAAGGCGACTACGGCGGCTTTCCGGTCGACCGCTACACCCACTCGCTGCAGACCGCCACCCGCGCCTTGCACGACGGCCGCGACGAGGAGTACGTGGTGTGCGCGCTCTTGCACGATATCGGCGACACGCTGGGCTCCTTCAACCATCCGGACATCGCGGCCGCGGTCCTGAAGCCCTTCGTCTCTGAAGAGAACCACTGGATGGTGCAGAACCACGGCATCTTCCAGGGCCACTATTTCTTCCATCACATCGGGCTCGACCGCAACCTGCGCGACAACTTCAAGAGCCATCCGAATTACGAGCGCACGGCCGAGTTCTGCGAGCTCTACGACAACCCGGCCTTCGACGCGAAGGCCGAGACGCTGCCGATCGGCGAGTTCGAGCCGATGCTGAAGCGCGTGATGGGAGAGCCGCGCCAGAGCATCTACAAGGCCGCGCTGCAACGCCAAGCCACCGCCTGATCCACCTTGAACGAAGGAAGCGCCATGAACGCCACCACCCAACCCGAAATCCAGAAACTCGTCTCCGCCGAAGAATGGCAACTGCGCGTCGACCTCGCAGCCTGCTACCGGCTGGTGGCGCTGTACGGCTGGAGCGACCTCGTCTTCACGCACATCAGCGCGCGCGTGCCCGGGCCCGAGCACCACTTCCTCATCAATCCCTATGGGCTGATGTTCGACGAGATCACGGCCTCGAGCCTGATCAAGGTCGACCAAGACTGCAACAAGATGATCGACTCGCCCTACCCCGTCAACCCGGCCGGCTTCGTGATTCACAGCGCGGTGCATGCGGCGCGCGAGGACATCCAGTGCGTGCTGCACACCCACACGCGCGCCGGCATCGCGGTGAGTGCGCAGAAGAACGGCGTGCTGCCGATCAGCCAGCAGTCGACCTTCGTGCTGGCCTCGCTGGCCTACCACGACTACGAGGGCGTGGCCTTTCGCGACGACGAGAAGCCGCGCCTTTCGGCCGACATGGGCGGCGCCAACTTCCTGATGCTGCGCAACCACGGCCTGCTCACCGTGGGCAAGACCATCGCCGACGCCTTCCTCGCGATGTACACCTTCGAGAACACCTGCCAGATCCAGATCGCCGCGCAATCGGGTGGCGGCGAGCTTACGCAAGTGAACCCGAAAATCGTCGAGGGCGTGGGCCAGGCGATGAAGGTGCAGACCGGCGGCCTGGGCGGCGCCTTCGTTTGGCCGTCGCTGATCCGCAAGCTGGATCGAGTAGACCCGAGCTACAAGCAGTAACCGGCCAGCGACAACCCACCGTACAAACCCTGAGCCGGCTGACGGCGGATCGACAGCTTCACTTCCTACGATTTCTCCAGGGCATCCCGCCGGTTGCCCACAGCGCAGTGAGCGCACCACAGGAGACATCGGATCATGCAGATCACCGGTATGTTGCACGGCGCGCGCCTGCTGCAGTTCGCAGGCTTTGCCGCCACCGAGGTGCTGGGCCCCGCGGCCAGCGAAGAAGAGATCAAGGCGCTGATCGACAAGCATGGCCTGGTCTTCGTCAAGCCGGTCTTCAAGGGCGGCATCGGCAAGAAGGGCAAGGCCGGCCTGCTCGGCCGCGCCACCGACCTGAAGACTGCGCTGGCCGAGAAGGAGCGCCTCTACTTCGCCGAGCACACGGTCGGCCATGTCAGGGCCAAGGCCAACGGCGTGACCTTCGAGGCCGGCGTGCCGGCCAAGCACGAGGTCTATTTCTCGATCAGCGACTCCACCCGCTTTCGCGCGCCGACCATGACGCTCACGCACATGGGCGGCATGGACATCGAGGAGCTCGACAAGAGCCAGGTCGCGATGGTGCCCTTCGATCCGCTCACCGGCCTCAAGGCCTTCGTGGTGGCCAATGCGCTGACCGAGATCGGCGCGCCGAAGGAAATCATCTCGCCGCTGGTGCAGCAGCTGCCCAAGCTCTGGGAGCTGTTCCACGACTTCGGCATGACCACGCTGGAGCTCAACCCGATCCGCATGCGCGAGGACAAGAAGGGCCGGCTCACGCCGGTGGCCTGCGACTTCAAGTGCGGCTTCGACCGCGACGACCCGCGCTGGCTGCGGCTGGGCCTGCCGCCGCACCTGTTCGCGGCCGACTATTCCGACTTCGAGCAGGAGATCAACACGCTGCGCACGCACCAGGGCCAGAGCGACGTCTACGTGATCAACGAGCGCGGCACGGTGCTCGCGCCCACCTTCGGCGGCGGCGCCAATTCGCTGGTCACCGAGATGCTGGGCGACGACGCCATCATCAGTTCCGACTTCGGCGGCAACCCGCCCTACGAGAAGATGAAGGAGGTGGCACGCATCTGCTTCAAGCACTGGCTGAAGCAGGCCAACGTGCTCTTCATCATCGGCGGCAAGAGCAACAACACCGACATCTTCGAGACCCTGCGCGCCATGGCCGATGCGCTGCGCGAGCACTTCAGCCAGCACGGGCCGACGCCGCTCTACGTGGTGCTGGGCCGCGGCGGGCCGAACCTGGTGCGCGGCATGGGCGCCTTGCGCGACACCTGCGACGCGCTCGGCCTGCCCTACCGCTTGTTCGGCTTCGACTCCGATATGAGCGAGGTGATCCAGTTCGCGAAGAAGGTCAACCACTGGATGAAGGAGGGCGGGCGCGAGCAGATCGCGGCCCGGCTCGGCATCCAGGCAGGCGCCCTCGCCTCGGCCGATTGACGCAGGAGACATCAGCATGCAAGCCAACTGGCAGAAAAAAGGCGTCGGCGACTTCAAGTACCACGTCGGCATCAGCTCGCTCACGCAGGTGGCGTCGCGCGACGACCGCGTCTGCGTACTCAACATCCTGGGCGGCGAATCGAGCGAAGTGACGCCGGTGAGCCATGTGTACTCCGGCGGCAACGTGGTGTGCGGCACGGCGCCGGGCAAGGGCGGCGCCGTGCTCGAGACCAGCATCGGCAACATTCCCGTCTACAACAATGTGCGCGACGCGCTGGCCGCCGGCCATCGCTTCAACTGCGGCGTGGTCTACCTGCCGCCCTCTGCCGCGCGCGACGGCGTGGCGGAGTTGATCCGCGTGAACCCCGACCTGCGCAAGATCTTCATCATCACCGAGAAGATTTCCGTGCATGACGCGCGCGAGATCCGCGCGATGGGCCAGCACAACGGCATCGACATCTTCGGTGCCAACGGGCTTGGCGTGGCCGACTCGTGGAACCAGGTGCGCATCGGCGGCGCCCTGGGCGGCGACAAGCCGGGTGATTCGCTCCGGCCGGGATCGATCGCGATCTTCTCCAACTCGGGCGGCTTCTCGACCACCATCGCGCAGTACCTGCGCATGGCGGGCTGGGGCACCACCACCGTCATCTCTTCGGGCAAGGACGTCTACATCCACTACGCGGCGCCCGAGTTCGCCTTTGCGCTGGCCAACGACGCGCGCAGCAAGGCGGCGGTGCTGTATTGCGAGCCCGGCGGCTTCTACGAGTTCGATGCCCAGTTCACCAAGCCGGTGGTGGCCTGCGTGGTCGGCCGCTGGAAGAGCAAGCTCACGCGGGCGGTTGGCCACGCCGGCGCGATGGCGGGCGGCTCGGACGACGCGCTGGCGAAGGAACGCTGGTTCATGGAGAAGTTCGGCGTCGATGCGATCTTCACGCCGGACAACCCGGTGTTCTCGGCCAAGGGTGCGCTGGTGACCAATATCGCCCACATCCCGGCCGCGCTCACGGCCGTGATGCGCGCCAACGCGACCATGCCCGACTTCGCGGCAGAAGGAAACCTCGCGCTCAAGCCCTGGTTCGGCTCCGATGAGGGGCTGGATCTGCCCGACGAACTGCGTCCAACGGTGGTCGAGGCGCTCGCGCCCTACAACGAACAGGTGGCGCTGCTCAACACGCAGATCGGCGGCGTGGTGCCGCGCCAGGCGATGAAGGATGCCTCGGGCGCCTCGCAGATGGATGCGAAGACGCAGGTCAGCAGCCTGCACGGCACCAGCATGCTCGATGCGGCCACGCTCTCGCTGGAGTCGAACGTTGCGCTGGCGCTGGTGCACGACGCCGGCGGCGAGAACGACCGCAAGCTGATCGCGCCCGCGGTCGCGGCCTACGTCAACCTGCACGGCACGCCCGAACTGGCGGCGGCAGAGGCGAGCCGCGAGGCCGGCAATGCACCCAACGCGGTGCTCGCCGCGGCCGCCGCTATCGTCGGTCCGAAGCGCCAGCAGGCTGCGCGTGCGGCGCTCAAGTTCATGCTCGAGCGCTTCCATGCCGCGGGGCTGGGCACCGAGTTCGGCGCCTCGCTCAGCGAAGACTTCGACATCGCCGCGGTCGACGCATCGGACCCGCCCGAGCTCACGAGCGACGCGCCCGACGCACGCGCCCAGGCGCTCGTCGCCGGCGTCGAGGCGCGCGGCGGCCGCTCGGTGTTCCTGCGCTGGTTGCAGAGCCGGCCGGGCCATCCGACCGAGGCCGCAGTGCTGGCGGCGATCTCGGCCACGCTGGCCTGGGGGCCGCTCTCGCGCAAGCGCATCTCGCGGCTCACGGCGGAGAACTTCCCGTGGTGGCTGCAGCTCTTCGGCACGTTGATCGGCGCCTCGGCCGAGGCCTCGCGGCACGAGGCCGGGCGCTTCAGCGGCGTCACGCACAAGCAGATGCTGGAGGAGCTCAGCCTCGGCGAAATCGCCTTCGCCGCCCTGCTCGGCCGCACGCCGGGCGCGGACGACCTGTTCGCCTTCCAGACGCTGGTCGGCCTGCTCTTGACCAACGGCCCGGGCGCGATCTCCGCGCAGGGCGCCAAGGGTGCCGTCTCGGCCGACGGGCCCGAGCAGCCCGAGCGCGTGCAGCTCAACAAGGCGCTGGTCGGCTTTCTCACGCACACCGGTTATGCGCACGGCGGCAACGGCTACGAGGGCATTGCCTATCTCAACGAGCAGTTCAAGGCGAGCGGCCTGAAGGACCCGAGCGCGAAAGACCACGGCATCGACCTGAACGCGCTGGCCGCCGCGGCGGTGGCGCAGTACGCGCAATACAAGACGCAGAAGAAGACGCTCGGCAGCCTCGACATCGCCAAGCTGCCGGGCGTGAACCATCCGGTGTTCAAGGACAAGCCGGTCAACTTCGATCCGCGCGAGGTGTTCATCGCCAGGCTGTTCGAGGCGCGCGATGAGACCAATGTGTTTCATGCCTTCTATCGCGCGCTGGTGCAGCAGCTCTTCGATGCCGGCGTCTCGCGCAACGTCTACTGCGTGAACATCGACGCGGTGATCGCCGCGCTGCTGCTCAAGATGCTGTGGAAGCCGCTGCAATCGGGCGAGATCGGCGAGCGCGAACTCGAGACCGCGGCCTTCACCATCTTTCTCTATCCGCGCATGCTGGGCTGCGCGGCTGAGATCGACGACCACCTGAACCGCGGGCGCAACATGGACACACGCACCGCCGCGTCGCTCTGCAAATTCGTCGCCTGAACCAGGGCTCGTTCAGCCTCTGGTCAGCGTGCCGCAAGCACGCTCGGGATAGCGTGCCCCTTTCTCCGCCAAAAACTTCCTACACACCACCTGGAGACCCGTCATGAGTTCAGCCATCCTGGTCGACGGCGCACCCGCGCCTGCCTCTCGAAGCTCCAAGCTAGGTGCAGTGCTGCGCGTCACGAGCGGCAACTTCCTCGAGCAGTTCGACTTCTTCCTGTTCGGCTTCTACGCGACCTACATCTCCAAGGCCTTCTTTCCCGCCAGCAGCGACTTCGCCTCGCTGATGCTGACCTTCGCGGTGTTCGGCGCCGGCTTCCTGATGCGGCCGCTGGGCGCCATCGTGCTGGGCGCCTACATCGACGAGGTCGGACGCCGCAAGGGCCTGATCGTCACGCTCGCGATCATGGCCAGCGGCACGGTGCTGATCGCTTTCGTGCCGGGCTATGCATCGATCGGCCTGCTCGCCCCGGCACTCGTGCTGGCGGGCCGGCTGCTGCAGGGCTTCTCGGCGGGCGCCGAGCTGGGCGGTGTCTCGGTCTATCTGTCGGAGATGGCCACGCCCGGACACAAGGGCTTCTACACCGCTTGGCAGTCGGCCAGCCAGCAGGTCGCGATCGTGCTGGCGGCGGCGCTGGGCTTCGCGCTCAACGAACTCATGACGCCCGAAACGCTGGCCGGCTGGGGCTGGCGCGTGCCCTTCTTCGTCGGCTGCATGATCATCCCTTGCATCTTCGTGCTGCGCCGCTCGCTGCAGGAAACCGCGGCCTTCCAGGCTCGCAAGCACCATCCGACGACGCGCGAGGTCGCGGCGTCGATGCGGCAGAACTGGCGCATCGTGCTCGCCGGCATGCTGCTGGTGGCAATGACCACCGCCACCTTCTATCTCATCACGGTCTACACGCCGACCTTCGGCCGCACGGTGCTGCACCTGAGCGCCAAGGACAGCCTGGTGGTCACGCTGCTGGTGGCCGTCACCAACTTCATCTGGCTGCCGGTCGGTGGCGCGCTCTCCGACCGCATCGGCCGCAAGCCGCTGCTCGTCGCGATGACCGTGCTGGCGATCCTCACCGCCTACCCCACCATGTCCTGGCTGGCGGCGGCGCCTAGCTTCGGCCGCCTGCTGGACGTGCTGCTGTGGTTCTCTTTCCTGTTCGGCATGTACAACGGGGCGATGGTGGTCGCGCTCACCGAGGTGATGCCAGTGCAGGTGCGCGTGGTCGGCTTTTCGCTGGCCTACAGCCTGGCCACCGCGGTCTTCGGTGGCTTCACGCCGGCCGTGTCGACCTGGCTGATCGAGGCCACGGCCGACAAGGCGGCGCCTGCGTACTGGATGAGTTTCGCGGCGCTGTGCGGGCTGGGGGCGACGCTGATGCTGTATCGGAGCAGGTCGGTGGAGCCTGGTGCTGCAGCGGCTACTCGATCGGGATGAACTTCGTGACGACCACGAGCGAATTGATCACGAGCCAGAAGGCCGCGAAATCCAACGCCCACGCCCGATCCGGCAAGAGGCGCGACAGCTTGGTCGGGGGTACCGTCTTGCGGGCGTTCTCGACCCCGTAGAACGCCGGCAGCTTGTGGGAACAGCCTTTGCAAAATCGCGCGGAGCCCATGTTGATGGTGTTGCAGGCCTCGCAGATTTCTGCCGAGGTCGTTCCGGCCCGCAGCCTTGCAAGATCGAAGATGTTTCCGAAGGCGATGTCCGAAGAAGCGGCCGCAGGCTCGGCAGGGAAGGCGGAGGCGGTAGTCATTGATGCTCTCCTCGATGAAGGACTGCTGACGGATCACTGAAGATCTGCGCATCGCCGCACTCCCATTTCTTGCCTTTGGCCTGAGCGAGGCTGCGCTTCAATCGTTGCTCGGCAATAGCGAGCCTGGCGAACATCAGCAGTTCCGCGTCCACGGGTCCGGGGCCCGAGCCTTCGATGTGCTTTCGGAAAGCAAATACGATGCGGCCCTGCAGCGCTTTCCTGACCCGCACGGCGGCCACCCAGGCCCTCTGCGCGCCCATTTCCCGAAGACTGGGCAGCGGCCGCGCCGGCCTCCTCGAACGGCCATTCCACCCTGCCGTCGACTTACTTCCACGTGTGACAGGCTTTGACATCTTCTTTCTCCTGAGAAAGCTCATGAATGTGAAGACTTCACATTTGTAAGCCTCTTGTCTTATAGTGGCAAACACTTGTTTGTAAGACGGCGTCTCGCGTCGCTGTCCACGTGGTAACCGGGCGTTAATGCCCGCCTCTTCCGACCCCAAGGATCAATGTGTCGCACCAGACATCGCGAGTGGCGTTCGAGACCAGGCTGCGCTGTTCCGACAAGGCTTTTCGAGAAGCGGTGACGAGATGGAGCCGATGAAAGAAGGCCAGCTTGCCTGGGTGCTCGAGGCCTGTGCCCGCGCCATGCGGCCGTTGGTCAGACTGGCGCTGGCCTTCGGCGTCAAGCATCCGCATCTCGAGGGCCTGTTGCGTGAACTCCTGCTCGATGAAGCGCGCCGCGCCTGGCTCAAGAAAGGCACCGAGCCGAACATCAGCCAGCTGTCGGTGACGACAGGCTTGAACCGCAAGGCCGTGACGGCCAAGGTGCGTGAAGCGGAAGATCCGTTGCCTCACACCGAGATGTCGGCTGCGGCCAAGACCCTGACCTTGTGGATGCAGATGTTCGCCGACGACCCGGTGCACCGGTCATTGCCCATCATGGCCGAAAGCCCGGCGCCGTCATTCGAAGTCCTGGCCCGGCAAGCCAGCCGTGGCAACGTGCATCACCGCACCATCCTCGACGAACTGGTGCGACTGAACATGGCGGTCGAGCACGATGGCCGCGCCGAACTCAACGCCACCGGCTTCATTCCGGCGAACGACCTCGAGGGCATGCTCGCCTTCCGGGGCGACAACGCGCGCGACCACCTGCTCGCGGGCGTTGCCAATACCCTGGGTGAAGGGTCGCCGCTGCTGGAGCGCTCGGTATTTGCCGCCGGCATACCGCTCGAGGATTGCGAACGCATCCATCAGCTTGCGCGGCAGCGCTGGAGCACGCTGCATCGCGAGCTGACGCAGGAAATGACGCGCACCTTCGCGTCGGCACAGAAGACCGCCTCGGGCCGCATCCGGGTCGGCATCTATACCTACTATGAAGACGGCGCAGCCGATGGCAGCGAGCCCCCTGCCGCCGTTCCCTCGAAGCGATCGGGCAAAAAACCATGACGAACACTTTGCTGCGCAATGGCTTTCTCGCGCTCTTGACGGCGCTGCGTGTTGATCGCCACCCGCGTCAGCTTCAAATGGCAGCTCGATGACCGGCCAGATGAGCCAATGGGTCGGCGCCTTCATGGCCGAGTGGTGCCGATTGTGCGAAGGACGTGCCGATGCGGAACAGGTGGCGGAATTCGCGAAGGAGATCTACGCCTCGCGCAAGGAATGCGATCCGGTGGAGGTCGCCGCCGAGATGTGGGACGGCGGCCCGGGCCCGGACCGGGAATCTCGACTGAACCCGCCAAGACCCTGAGAGCGTTCGCGTTTACCCGGGGCCGGCCGAAGGCGGAATGACAGCTTCGACCCCTACGATGGCCCGCAGGCATTCCAGGAGACGCAAATGACTTTCCCCACGCTCACGCGCCGCGCGGCCCTGCTGCTCGCCGCCTTCGCCCTCGCCGGCTGCGGCAGTCTCGGCGGCAAGCCGGACGCCGCGGCTAGCGCAGCGCCGATCCACGTCATGACCTCGGGCGGCTTCACCGCGGCCTACAACGAACTCACGCCCGCCTACGAGAAATCGAGCGGCCGCAAGGTGCAGACCGCTTACGGCGCCTCGATGGGCGCGGCCAGCGACTCGATCCCGAGCCGGCTGGCGCGCGGCGAGCCGGCCGACATCGTGATCCTCGCCCGCCCTGCCCTCGACGCGCTGGTGGCAGAGGGCAAGGTGCAGCCCGGCAGCCAGGTCGACCTGGTGCGTTCGTCCATCGGCTTCGCGGTGCGCAGCGGTACGCCCAAGCCCGACATCAGCACCGTCGATGCGCTCAAGCGCACGCTGCTCGCGGCGCCGTCGATCGCCTACTCGGCCAGCGCCAGCGGCACCTACTACGAGACCGAGCTGCTGAAGAAGCTGGGCATCGAGGACCAGGTGAAGCCGAAGAGCAGGCGCATCCTCAGCGAACGCGTCGGCACCGTGGTCGCGCGCGGCGATGCGGCGCTGGGCCTGCAGCAGGTGAGCGAACTGCTGCCGATCCAGGGCATCGACTACATCGGGCCGCTGCCGGCCGAGGTGCAGCGGGTGACGGTGTTCTCGGCCGGCATCGCGACGGGCGCGAAGGAGCCCGAGGCGGCGCGGCAGCTGATCCGCTACTTCGCCTCGACGCAGGCGGCGCCGGCGATCACCAAGAGCGGCCTGGAGCCGGCCGGCGCCAAGCCCTGAGCACGGGCGTGCCGCAGCGCGGGCAGGCGGCATAAACTGGCGCCCGCCGTCCCGAGGCCCCGCCATGCGCCAGCCGCCCCTCCTCCGCCGCCGCAGCCTGCTCGCCTCGCTGGGCGGTTGTGCCTTCCTGACCACCGCCTGCACCATGACGCCAACGATCCCCTCCTCCGTCGTCTCCGCCTTCACGCCCACCGGCAAGCTGCGCGCCTCGATCAATCTCGGCAATCCGATCCTGGCCCGCAAGGACGCAGCCACCGGCGAGCCGGCCGGGGTGTCGATCGACCTCGCGCGCGCCTTCGCCCAGCGGCTCGGCGTCGGCATCGAGCTGGTGGTGTTCGACGCGGCCGGCAAGTCGGTCGATGCGGTGAAGGCCGAGCAGGCCGACATCGGCTTCTTCGCGATCGACCCGCTGCGCGGCGAGGGCATCCGCTTCACCGCGCCCTACGTGCTGATCGAGGGCGCCTACCTGGTGCGGCAGAACTCGCCGCTCACCGACAACGCCGAGGTCGACCGCGCCGGCCGCCGCATCATGGTCGGCAAGGGCAGCGCCTACGACCTGTATCTCACGCGCGAGATCAAGGCCGCCGAGCTGCTGCGCGCACCGACCTCGCCCGCCGTGGTCGACACCTTCCTGGCCGAGAACGCCGATGTCGCCGCCGGCGTGAAGCAGCAGCTCGAAGCGGATGCGGCACGCCTGGGCGGCCTGCGCCTGCTGCCGGGCCGGTTCATGGTGATCCAGCAGGCCATGGGCACGCCCACGTCGCGCGGCGCCGAGGCTGCTGCTGCGCTCTCTGCCTTCGTCGAGGACATGAAGGCCAGCGGCTTCGTGGCCGAGGCGCTGGCACGGCACCGCATCCAGGGCGCGATCGTCGCGCCGCCGGCCGCTCAGGCGTAGCGCGCGAGGCCCAGGCCTTCGAGGTCGATCTCGGGCTTGCGCCCGCCGATCAGGTCGGCCATCACGCGGCCGGTGCCGGCCGCCATGGTCCAGCCCAGCGTGCCGTGGCCCGTGGCCAGGAGCAGCTTCGCAACGGTGGTGGCGCCGAGGACGGGCGTGCCATCGGGCGTCATCGGCCGCAGGCCGGTCCAGAACTCGGCGCCTTCGACCTTGCCGCCCTGCGGGAACAGATCGGTGACCACGTGCTCCAGCGTGTGGCGCCGGCGGCCGTCCAGCCGCAGGTCATAGCCCGAGAGCTGCGCCGTGCCGCCGACGCGGATGCGCTCGCCCAGCCTCGTCACGGCGACCTTGAAGGTCTCGTCCATCACCGTGGACGCGGGTGCCATCGCTGCGTCGCTGATCGGCAGCGTGATCGAGAAGCCCTTCACCGGGTAGACCGGCAAGCGGATGCCCAGCGGCTTCAGCAGCTTCGGCGAATAGCTGCCCAAGGCCATCACGTAGCGCTCGGCACGGAACGGGCCGGCGTCGGTGTGCACGGCGGTCACGCCGCTGGCGTCGTGCGCGATGTCGGTGATGCCGACGCCGAAGCGAAAGCGCGCGCCCGCGGCTTCCGCCAGCTGCGCCAGGCCCTGCGTGAACTTGAAGCAGTCGCCGGTCTCGTCGCCGGGCAGGCGCAGGCCACCGACGAACTTGTTCCTCACTGCGGCCAGCGCCGGCTCGTGCCGCACGCAGCCTTCGCGGTCCAGCAGCTGGTAGGGCACGCCATAGGCCTTGAGAATCTCGATGTCCTTGCCGGTGCCATCCAGCTGCTTCTGCGTGCGGAACAGCTGCAACGTGCCGAGCGCGCGCTCGTCGTAGCGGATGCCGGTGTCGGCGCGCAGTTGCTGCAGGCAGTCGCGGCTGTACTCGGCCAGCCGCACCATGCGGCCCTTGTTGAGCTCGTAGCGCGCATGCGTGCAGTTGCAGAGCAGCGCGATGCCCCAGCGCCACATCGCCGGATCGAGCATCGGCTTGATGACCAGCGGGCTGTGCCGCATCAGGAGCCACTTGACGGCCTTGAGCGGCACGCCGGGCCCGGCCCACGGCGCCGAGTAGCCGGGCGACACCTCGCCCGCGTTGGCATAGCTGGTCTCCAGCCCCGGCGCCCGCTGGCGGTCGAGCACGGTGACCTCGTGGCCGGCCTTGGCGAGGTAGTAGGCGATGGTGGTGCCGATCACGCCGCTGCCCAGAATCAGTACTTGCATGGCACCCTTGGAATGGACGTCTAGGACAAACGCAGTGCCGACTGCAATCGCTCGGCCGACAAGTGCTCCGGCCGCTGGGGCCAGGCTTTGAGCAGTTCCACCATCTTGGCGTTGAGCGGCGCGCGCGCGCCGTTCGACTTGGCGAGCCGCACCACCTCGCCGCACAGCGCGTCGATCTCGGTGCGTCGGCCCAGCGCCAGGTCGTCGGCCATGCTGGAGCGCGCCTTGTCGTCGATACGCAGCATGCGCGCCGCGGCCAGGCGAAACAGCGGCGTCGGCAGGCGCAGGATGAAGGGCAGCCGCCGCGCCGGCACCGCCGCGAGCTGCGCCGGCGCGATGTTGGCCCACGAGAGCGCTTCCAGCGCCTCGTCCATCAGCGCCGCGAGGCAGAGGCGGTAGCCGCGGTCGAGCAGCTGCTCGCGCAGCGGCAGGCCCGAGAGCGCGTTGACGGGGTTGTTGAGATTGAGCAGCAGCTTGCCCCACTGGATCGACAGCATGTCGTCGTAGCGGTCGATCGGCACGCCCGCGCGATCGAACACGGCCAGCCAGGGCCGCAGCGCCCGGCTGCGCTGGGCCGCCAACCGGCCCGCCGTGCCGCGGTGGAAGCTGCCGGGCTCGATCTCCGCCACGTTGTACGGCACCATCCCGCGCAGCACGTAGAGCGTGGGCGCGACCTGCGATGCGACCGCCGCGTTCGAGACACCGTTCTGCAGCGAGAGCACCGGCGTGCCGGCCGGCAGCGCCTCGGCCAGCTCGGTTGCGGCCTCGGCGGTGGCGTTGCTCCTCACGGTCAGGAGCACCAGCGAGGGCCGTATGCCCTGAGGCACCCGCTCCTCGAGCTGCAGTGCATGGGCCGGCACGTGGCGCTCCATGCCGTCGAGATCGCTGAGCGTGATGCCGCGCCGCGCGATCACCTGCAGCACGCGCGGGCGGCCGACGAAGACGACGCGCACGCCCTCTGCGGCGAGGCTGCCGCCGATGAAGCAGCCGATGGTGCCGGCGCCCATCACGAGCACGTCGACCGGCGCCGCCTCATCCATGGGCAAAGGTCTCCCCCGGCATGGGGCTCGCGCCCAGCGCCGTGATCAGGAGCAGAAATATCCGAAAGGCCCGCCGCATCCGTATCACTATGACATGGACGGCCCGCGGCGGGCAGGGTTTCAGACCCGTTGCGCGACCCAGTCCTGCACCGACTGCAGCGCTTTCGGAAGCCCCGCCGCATCGGTGCCGCCGGCCATCGCCATGTCGGCCTTGCCGCCGCCCTTGCCGCCGACCTGCTGGGCGACGAAGTTGACCAGCTCGCCGGCCTTCACCTTGCCCATGGTGTCGGCCGTGACGCCGGCCGCGATCTGCACCTTGCCGCCGTCGACCGCCGCCAGCACGATGGCCGCAGTCTTGAGCTTGTCCTTGAGCTTGTCCATGGTCTCGCGCAGCGTCTTGGCGTCGGCGCCATCGAGCTTGGCCGCCAGCACCTTGATGCCGCCCACGTCCACCGCCTGCGCCAAAAGCTCGTCGCCCTTGGAGGACGCCAGCTTGCCCTTGAGCGAACCGACCTCGCGCTCCAGCGCACGCACCTGGTCGAGCACCTGCACGAGGCGCGGCTGCAGTTCCGAGGCGGGCGTCTTCAGCGTGGCGGCCACGCTGTTCACCGTGGCTTCGAGCGCCTGCAGGTAGGCCAGCGCATTGGCGCCGGTCACGGCCTCGATGCGCCGCACGCCGGCGGCCACGCCGCCTTCGCTCACGATCTTGAACAGGCCGATGTCGCCGGTGCGCGCGACGTGCGTGCCGCCGCACAGCTCGCGGCTGGAACCGATGTCGAGCACGCGCACGGTGTCGCCGTACTTCTCGCCGAACAGCATCACGGCGCCGGTCTTCTGCGCCGACTCCATGTCCATCAGGCGCGCCTGGGTCGCCTGGTTGGCCAGGATCTCGGCGTTCACGCGGCGCTCGATCTCGAGGATCTGCGCGGGGGTGACGGCGGCGTTGTGCGCGAAGTCGAAGCGCGTCTTGTCGGCATCGACCAGCGAGCCCTTCTGCTGCACATGCGTGCCCAGCACTTCGCGCAGCGCCTTGTGCATCAGGTGGGTAACGCTGTGGTTGCGCATGGTGGCGGCGCGGAGCATCGTGTCGACGCGCGCCGTGACGGCGTCACCCACCTTCAGCGTGCCCTGCGTCTGCGTGCCGTGGTGGCCGAACACATCGGCCTTGATCTTCTGCGTGTCGTCGACGCCGAACTGCAGGCCTTCGGCCACCAGCACGCCCTGGTCGCCGACCTGGCCGCCGCTCTCGGCGTAGAAGGGCGTGGTGTCGAGCACCACGATGCCGGGCTGGCCTTCTTTCAGCTGCTCCACTGGAGCGCCTTCGAAGTACAGCGCGACCACATGCGCCTTTTCTTCCAGGTGCTCGTAGCCGGTGAAGGTGTTGGCCGCGCCGGCGTACTCGACGGCGCGGTCCATCTTGAACTTGCCTGCAGCGCGGCCGGCGGCCTTCTGCTTTTCCATTGCCGCGTTGAAGCCGGCGGCGTCGACCTCGACGCCGCGCTCGCGGCACACGTCGGCCGAGAGGTCGAGCGGAAAGCCGTAGGTGTCGTGCAGCTTGAAGGCCACCTCACCCGGCAGCACCTTGGCACCGTCGGCCAGGGCCGCGTCGAGGATTTCCATGCCGTTGGCGAGCGTCTCGAAGAAGCGCTCTTCCTCGGCCTTCAAAGTCTCGGTGATGCGCTTCCCGTCGGCCACGAGCTTCGGATAGGCCTGGCCCATCAGCGCCGCCAGGTCGGGCACCAGCTTGTGGAAGAAGGGCTTCTTCTGCCCCAGCTTGTAGCCGTGGCGGATGGCGCGGCGCACGATGCGGCGCTGCACGTAGCCTCGGCCCTCGTTGCTCGGGATCACGCCGTCGGCCACCAGGAAGGCGGTGGCGCGGATGTGGTCGGCGATCACGCGCAGGCTCTTGTTGTCCAGGTCGCGCTCGCCGGTCTCGCGCGCAGCGGCCTTGATCAGCGCATCGAAGATGTCGATCTCGTAATTGCTGTGCACGTGCTGCAGGATCGCGGCCAGGCGCTCCAGCCCCATGCCGGTGTCGACGCAGGGCGCGGGCAGCGGCTTCACGCTGCCGTCGGGCTGCATGTCGAACTGCATGAACACGTTGTTCCAGATCTCGATGTAGCGGTCGCCGTCCTCGTCCGGGCTGCCGGGCGGGCCGCCGGCGATCCCGGGGCCGTGGTCGTAGAAGATCTCCGAGCACGGGCCGCAGGGCCCGGTGTCGGCCATCATCCAGAAGTTGTCGGACATGTAGCGCCCGCCCTTGTTGTCGCCGATGCGCACGACACGCTCGGGCGGCAGGCCGATCTCCTTGGTCCAGATGTCGTAGGCCTCGTCGTCCTCGATGTAGACGGTGGCCCAGAGCTTTTCGGCCGGCAGCTTGTAGACCTGGGTCAGCAGCTCGAAGGCCCAGGTGAGCGACTCGCGCTTGAAGTAGTCGCCGAAACTCCAGTTGCCCAGCATCTCGAAGAAGGTGTGGTGGCGCGCGGTGTAGCCGACGTTCTCCAGGTCGTTGTGCTTGCCGCCGGCGCGCAGGCAGGCCTGGACCGAAGCCGCGCGCACGTAGGGGCGCTTGTCGGTGCCGAGGAACACGTCCTTGAACTGCACCATGCCGGAGTTGGTGAACATCAAGGTCGGGTCGTTGCCGGGCACCAGCGAACTCGACGGCACCACGGTGTGACCCTTGGAGGCGAAGAAATCGAGGAAGGACTTGCGGATGTCCGCGACGGTGATGGGGCGTGAAGTCATTTTTTCTGAACGGACAGTGTCAAACAAGCAATTGGAAACGCAAGCCGGCAAAACGCTTGAAATCGCGGTCGAAGGTGCCGACCTCGGCGTTGTGTTCGATGGCGAGGGCTGCGAGATGGGCGTCGTTGGTCAGGTTGCCGCCGGTGCCTGCGGCCACCAGCAATCGCCCGAGGATACCGGCGTGCCGGGGACCGGGATGAAGAACGCGCACCTGCGGATGGCTGAGCCATTCGTCGACCAGGCCCATCGCCTGGTCGATCGGGACCGGCTGTGCGAAGAGGCCCGGCCGCGTGGCGATGCGAATGAAGCCGACGAGCGCCAGCCATGCCATCCCGAGCCCCTGCGGATGTGCGAAGGAGCCTTCCAGCCACTCCTTGGCCGCGGCGTGATGGAGGCTTTCCTCCAGCACGGCGTTCACCAGCACGTTGACATCCGGCAGTTTCATCGGCCCTTACGCAGCTTTTCGATGAGGGCCTGGTCCTCGAGCTCGCCGGCCAGCTTGTTCAAGCGCGTCATGTCGATCTTCGGATTGGGCTTGCCCATCTTGAAGGTCCGCTGCACGAAGGGCGGCAGCTTGGCGGCCGGCTTGGCGACGGCGTCGAGCGGCACGATCTTCGCGACCGGCTTGTTGTGCCGCATGATGATGACTTCCTCGCCGGCTTCGGCGCGCGCGACGTACTCGCTCAGATGGGTTTTCGCTTCGAACAGTCCGACGGCTTCCATGAACAGCTCCGGAGATTTGGTTGAATCAACCAAATTTTAGCAGCACGCGACCATGCACTTCTCACTCCTCGCCGACGGCGTGCTCCTGGTGCACGGCCTGTTCATCCTGTTCGCAGTCGCGGGCGGCGCCCTGGTATGGCACTGGCCGCGGCTCGCGTGGCTGCATCTGCCAGCGGTACTCTGGGCCGCCTGGATCGCATGGACCGGCGGGGAATGTCCGCTGACTCCGCTGGAGAACGAACTGCGGTTCGCCGCCGGCCAGGCCGGCTACAGCGGCGGCTTCATCGACCACTACCTGCTCGGCGCGATCTACCCCGAAGGCCTCACCCGCGTCGCGCAGATCGCATCGGGCAGCTTCGTCGCCGTGCTCAACCTGGCCGTTTACGTGCTGCTGCTTCGGCGCAGGCAGCGCGTACGACATATTTAAACCTGAAAACAAAAGATGTAATCTCCAGCCAAACAACTCGCCGTCGGCACAACACGCGCCCGACAAGACTGCTTGGCCCGAGGAGGTCATCATGCTCGGTGAATTCGTCCCAAGGGAACAGTCGGCCATCCTTGCCGCACGCGCGCGGCGGCAGCCGCAGCACCTGCTCGAATTCGAGCCCGACGTGGTGCGCAGTTCATACAACCTGCGGCCGTTCCTGATCCATCACCATCTCTGCGAGCACACCGGCTTCTCGCTGGATGCGCTGTCCGCGCTTTGCCGGCGGCTGCCGCGCGGTCAGGTGCAGTACCGCGTCGGCGCCATCCCGGGCGATGCGCACTTCGACTCTTCCTATGCGCGCTACGGCGAGGGCCTGCACTTCGACGACGTGCTGGAGCACTTCGAAGAGCGCAAGGCCTACATCTGCATCTACAACCCCGAACGCGATGCGGGCTACCGGCCGGTGCTGGAGGGCCTCCTGGCCGAGATCGCCGCGGCCATCGAAGGCATCGATCCGGTGATCACCTGGTACTCGACCTACGTCTTCATCTCGACGCGCGACGCGGTCACGCCCTATCACATGGACCGCGAGATGAACTTCCTGCTGCAGGTGCGCGGCGCCAAGGAGGTGATGCTCTGGGATCCGCACGACGACGAGATCATGAGTCCCGCCGACAAGGATCGCCTGCTCGCGGCCTTCAAGAGCAGGCGCCCGACCTATAGCCCTTCGTTCGAGGCCAAGGCGATGCACTACGAGTTGCGGCCCGGGCTCGGCGTGCACCATCCATTCATCGCGCCGCACCGTGTGCATACCGGACCCGAGCTGCCCATCTCCCTGGCCCTCACCTTTCGCACGCGGAAATCCGACATGTGGACCAGCGCGCATGCCTTCAACAACGTGATGCGCAGCTGCGGCTGGTCGCCGGCGGAGGTGGGGGCGCTGCATCCATACGCCGACCGCGCCAAAGCGGCGGCGGCGCACGCGATGGATGTTCCGCTCGCGCTGTTGCGCAAGCGCCGGCACGCGCATTCGGCCGCGGAGAACACGTGACGCCGGCTCCGTGGCTACTGCCCGCTGGCCGGCTCGATGTTCAGGTTCATGCGGAACAGGTTGCCGGGATCGAACCGCTTCTTCGCGGCCTGCAGGCGCGGGTAGTTCGTGCCGTAGCTCCCGGCGACGCGCTCGGCTTCGTCCTCCGTCAGGAAATTGACGTAGCCGCCGCCGGTGGCGTGCGGCGCGGCATCCTGGAAGACCTGCCGCGCCCAGGCGCGCACCTTCTCGTCGTCGCCCGCGTCGGACCAGCGGCCGTGCACGTTCATGATGTAGCGCGCGTCGCGCCCGACGAAGGCGGTGTCCTCCGGCTTCACGCGCGCCATCGCACCGCCGAGCTGGGCCATGAAGATCTCGCACTCCGGCCCAGGCAGGCGGCTGGCGGAGTCGATCAGGACATCGAGCGCGGCATCGCTCAGCGTGCTGAAGTTGTTGGTCTTCCAGTAGTTGCGGCTGCCCGGCCCGAGCAGCGGATCGAAGGCAGTCTGGAAGCCGGCGTAGGGCGTCGGCCCCAGCGCGCTGCCGACCGGATCGCCGAACTGCAGCACCGGCGCCGCGGCGCGCTGGCCGGCTTCGAGATCGCCGCAGTAGACCAGCGGAAGAACCACCACCTCGGTGCCATGGACCGATTCGGGCAGGAAGGGCAGCGGCGGCGCCTTGCGCAGCACCGCCCACACGCTGAGCTCGTCGGGCGCGCCGGCGGTGAAGTCGCGCCAGGCGCGCAGGACCTGGCGCGCCTGTGCGAAGGGGTAGACGACCAGGCCGGCATGAACCTCGGGGCCGACTGGATGCAGCTGGAACTCGAACGAGGTCGCCACGCCGAAGTTGCCGCCGCCGCCGCGCAGGGCCCAGAACAGCTCCGGCTCCGAGCTGGACGAAGCGGTGCGCACGGCACCGTCGGCCGTCACGATCGTGACGCCGAGCAGGTTGTCGACGGTGAGGCCGAGGCGGCGCGTCAGCCAGCCGAAGCCGCCGCCAAGCGTGAGCCCGGCCACGCCCGTCGTCGAGTTGATGCCGAGCGGCGTGGCCAGGCCGTGGGCCTGCGCCTCGCGATCGAAGTCGCCGAGCAGCGCGCCGGCAGCGACGCGCGCCCTTCGCTTCGCGGCATCGACGACGACCGTGCGCATGCCCGACAGGTCGATCACGAGGCCGCCCTCCGCGATCGCGTTGCCCGCGATGTGATGGCCGCCGGCGTGCACGCTCAAGAGCATCTGCTGTTTTGCGGCAAAGCGCACGGCAGCCTGGACGTCGCCATCCGCCAGGCAGCGCGCGATCAGCGCCGGCCGGCGGTCGACCGTGCCGTTCCAGACCTTGCGCGCTTCGTCGTAGCCCGCATCGCCGGCGCCGAGCACGCCGCCGCCGATCTGTGCCGCGAAGGCGTCGATGTCGGACTGCGGCATTTGCCGGGCATCCTTGTCCAGCGTCAGGTAGGTCAGAGATTCCATGTGATGCTCCCGGAGTGAACGCGTTGAAAAGCCGGAGGCTCATTCTTGCGATCTGGCAGCTCCCGCGCCTGACCGGGCGTCCTTTAAATCTGCCCGCGCGTCCGGGGCGCGGCGCGTCGGGCGCCCTTGGACGCTTATGAGATAAATTTCTTGTAATGAGATTGAAATCTCATTACGATGACAACACCCCAATCCCGCAAGGACGCTCACCATGGCACTGACCCGCAGCGAAATGGATCGCAAGCTCGACGAGCATTTCAACTTCGAAGCCCAGGACAACGTGGAGGGTGTGCTGGCCACGCTCGCCGCCGACGTCGAGCACGACGTGGTCGGCTGGCCCAGCGGCCCCAACCGCGGCCGCGAAGGCGCGCGCCCGTTCTACGAGGCGCTGTTCGCCGACCTGGCCGAGGGCAAGGTCGAATCCCGGCGCCGCCTCTACGGCGACAACTTCATGGTCGACGATTCGCTATGGAGCGGCCGGGCGCCGGGCCACCCCTTCGGCCTGGACGGTCGCGACCGCCCACTGGCCTTCCGCCTGCTGCACGTGATCGAGTTTGCCGACAGCGGCGACATCCGCAGGGAGAACGTCTGGGTCGACCTCGGCGCCATCCTGCAGCAGTTGCCCCAGGCGAGCTGAACATGGCCGGCAACGAAGGCCGTCCCCAGCAAAAACAGCGCACCCGCAAGGCCCTGCTGCAGGCCGCGTCGCAACTGACGAAACAGGGACGCCGGCCGACGCTCGAGGAGATCGCCGAAGAGGCGCTGGTTTCCCGCGCCACCGCCTACCGCTATTTTCCGAACGTCGAGGCGCTGCATCTGGAGGCCTCGATCGACATCGAGACGCCGCAGGCCGAAGACGCGCTGCGCGGCGCGCCCGAGGGCGACGTGATCGCCCGTCTCGAGCACGTGGACGATGCGCTGCACACCATGATCGCCGCCAACGAAGCGCCGCTGCGCATGATGCTGGCGCAGTCGCTGGAGCGAAGCGCCCGCGGCGAAACCGACGCGCAGCTGCCGGCACGCCAGAACCGCCGCACGCCGCTGCTCGAAGCCGCGCTCGCCCCGGCGAATGGCTCCATCAGGCCGGCGGCGCTGAAGAACCTCAAGCACGCGCTGGCACTGGTGATCGGTCCTGAAGCCATGGTGGTCTTCAAGGACGTGCTTCGGCTCGACGATGCCGAGGCGCGCAAGGTCAGGCGCTGGGCGATTCGGGCGCTGGTCGCGGCTGCGGCGCAGCCCACGCCCGCGCCGGCCAGGCCGGTTCAGCGCAAGCCGAAGGAAATGATTCTTCCCCCTCGATCTCGTCCAAGGAGTTCACCATGACAGCGCACCCGAAATTCGTTGCCGCCGCATTCGCCCTTCTCGCCTGCGCCGGAACCCTGGCCGAGGCTGCGGAACCAAGCAAGGATCAACTGCGACGCGGCCGCTACCTGATACAGGTCGCCGGCTGCAACGATTGCCACACGCCCAACTACGGACCCAGCAACGGCCAGGTCGACGAGAAGCTCTGGCTCACAGGCGATTCGCTGGGCTGGGCCGGTCCGTGGGGCACGACCTATGCCACCAACCTGCGCCTGATGATGGCCGGCATGAGCGAGCAGCAGTGGATCCGCCATGCGCGCAACATGCAGCCGCGGCCACCCATGCCCTGGTTCAATGTCCGCGCCATGAGCGATGCCGACCTGAAGGCCATCTATGCGTACACCCGCTCGCTGGGGCCCGGCGGTTCGCCGGCACCCGCCTATGTGCCGCCCGGCAGGAAGGCTGCGGGGCCGGTGGTGCAGTTTCCGGAGTGACGCCGCGTCGTGCAACGCTGGACGTTCATGCGGCAGCGACCGCAGTAGAATCCGCGCCTGCTGCGGGTGTAGTTCAATGGCAGAACGGCAGCTTCCCAAGCTTCATACGAGGGTTCGATTCCCTTCACCCGCTCCAGCCCCAATCATGACGTCTCACGGCCCCTCGGAGGGGCAGTTGTCGTTGCGCATCGAGGACCTATTGGCGCCATCGATGCCCCCCATTCATCCAAAGCGTTTTACCCCCGAAGCGCTCGTCCCTAAGCTCCGCCGACCTCCGATCCGCTCCCGTTGAGAGGAAAGGACCAAGGTCTGCAGATGCGTGCCTGGCTCTCCAGCGTTCGTCGACCTGGCGGTACGGAACGACAGAACGGAAGTGAACCATGCCCAAGCTCCTCTTGCTGATCAGCGCCAACACCACCAAGCAGATCAAACTGCGCAAGCCGGAGACCCGCATCGGGCGGGCCACGGCCAACGACGTCGTCATCCGGCATGAAAGGGTCAGCCGCTTCCATGCCGCGCTGGTCGTCGACGGTCCGTTCGTGACCATCAAGAACCTCGCCAGCAGCAACGGCGTCTACGTGAACGACATCAAGGTGGAGGCGCAGCATCTTGTCGATGGCGACAGCATCTCCATCGGCGGCTGCAGAATGCGCTTCCTGGCCGGCGATCAGGACTTCAGCTCCGTCGAGGCTTTGCGGCTGCTGACGATTCCCGGGCTTCCGGTCGAACTGGCATCCCGCCGCATCTCTCCGACATGGGCCGACGCCTTGCGTGGCGCGGCCGCTTGACCTGCCGCTCCATCCCAGCACCTCCCGCAAGGTCATTCGCCAGGCCGCCCCTCGCACCGCCTCCTACAATGACCCGGATGCGCTCCCCGGCTCCCGCCCTCCTCGCCACCGACTGCTCCGCCGCCCTCATGGCAGCAGGCCTGCGCGCGGGCGACGGCAAGGCGGCCCGGCCGGCCCCGCATGCGCCAGCCGGCCCTTCCCCCGCCCGGCGATCCCCCTCCCCTTTTCTCGTTTAGCGCAACCATCGATCGCCGGGCCCAAGCCCCGCGCGACCGCGGCCGCACCGGCCGCATTCGACTGGAGTGCTTCATGACGACGACAACAACCACCCTTCGCGGCGAACGCACGCTCACCGAACTCGATCACGTCCGCCTCGGCAAGTTGCTCGACGAACGAGCCCATCCGGGGCTCGAAGCCCTGCTCGATAGCGCCGAGGTGCTGCGCTCGCGCGAGGTTCCGGCGGACGTGGTCACGATGAATTCGCGAGTGACGATCGCCGATCTGCCCTCGGGCCGGCGCCACCCGCTGACGATCTGCTATCCACAGGACGCGGACCCCGCCGCCGGCCTCGTCTCGGTGCTCTCGCCGGTCGGCATGAGCCTGATCGGCCTCAGGGTCGGCGCGGTGGCGAGCTGGGTGCTGCCCAGCGGCGAGGAACACCGCGCCGAGGTGGTCGAGATCCTGTTCCAGCCCGAAGCCAGCGGCGACTACACGACCTGAGATCGATTTCGTTCAGTCGAGCGTCGAGAGATAGGCGGCGATGTCGCGCGCGTCCCGCTCGGTCACGCCCAGCTCGGGCATGGCCGTCTGCGGGTCGACCTCGTGCGTGCGACGCAGCCAGCGCACCATGTTGTCGGGCGTGTTGGGGAGCTTGCCGCCGATCATCGCGCGGCGCGCCACGCCGGCGAGCGGCGGGCCGACGTTGGGCGACGAGCCGGTGATGCCCGGGATCGTGTGGCATGCGTTGCATGCGTACTGGTGCAGCGCCTTCTCGCCGCGACGCACGTCGCCCGGCACCCCGGCATTCGCGGTGTCGCGCGGAGGTCCGCAGGCAGCTTGCGCCGCGGGGCTGTTCGCGACCACAGGCTTCGCTTGCGTCACCTCGGCGTACTGCTGCGGCGTGAGATCGGGCAGCCGCTCCATGAAAGCGACCACGGCCCAGAGGTCCTCCTCGGCCAGGCGGAACTCCCACGCGGGCATGCCGCTCATCCGGATGCCGTGCTTGGTGACCCAGTAGAGCTCGCGCGGCTTCCAGTGCTGGCGCGCATCGACCAGCGGGCCCGGCAAGGGCTGCATGCTCTTGCCGATATCGCCCTGCGCCACGCCGGGCGCGCCGTGGCATTGCAGGCACTTGTCGCGAAAGCAGGCCGCGCCGCGCAGCACCAGCCGCTCGTCGTCGAGCTTCGGCGGCACGACGCCGCGTGCACGCAAGCGCACCGATTGCCGCATCGCGGTCTCGAGCATCGAATACACCGGCTGGAAATGCTGCTCGGTCGCCGACACGTTGTAGAGCCCGCCCCAGACCACCAGTGCCGCGCCGGCCGCTGCGCCAACGCCGAGCAGCACGAGGGTCAGCAAGATGGCCTTCGGGGTTGACATGTTTGGCGGCATTGTCTGACGCGCGAGAGCGCCGCCGTGTCGGCGCAGGGCGCATTCGAGCCACGAGAATCGCGGGATGCCCGTCGCCCTGCTGCCGGCTTGCGCCGGCTCATGGACCGCACTGCTGGCCGTTGCAGCGCTGGCCGGCGGCTGCGAGCTGGGCGAGCGCAAGCTGCCCCACACCGCGGCGCCGGCGGCCCAGGTGGCGCGCGGCCAGCAGTTGCTCGCGCAGTACCAGTGCGGCAGCTGCCACGCGATTCCGGAGGTGCCGATCGCGCGCGGCACGGTCGGGCCCTCGCTGCAAGCCTTCGGCCGGCGCAGCTACATCGCGGGCCAGGTGCCGAACCGGCCCGACACGCTGACGCGCTGGATCATGGCGCCGCAATCGCTGGTGCCCGGCACCGTGATGCCGGCGATGGGCGTATCGCCCGACGATGCGCGCGACATGGCGGCCTATCTGCTCGCACTCGAATGAGCGGCACCGCTTCGCAATCCGCGTTGCAGGCCGCAGGGCCGGTGGCCGAGACGCTGCTGGGCGTGACCGGTGTGCTGGTGGCAGGCGCGACCCTGATCTTCGTCGCGGTGATGGCACTGCTCGCGCTGGCCGTGCGGCGGCGCGGCGGCACGGTGAATGCGCGCTGGTGGGTGCTCGGCGGCGGCCTGGTGTTCCCGGCCGTCGTGCTGGCCGCCCTCTTCGTCTACAGCCAATGGCACAAGCCGCCGTGGCGCGTGGCGCCGCCCAGGGATGCGCTGATCGTCGGCGTCACGGCCCACATGTGGTGGTGGGAGGTGCGCTATCGCGATCCGGCCACCGGCGCCGAGATCGTCGGCGCCAACGAGCTGCGCATCCCGGCGGGCCGGCCGGTCTATCTCGGCCTGTCGAGCGCGGACGTGATCCACAGCTTCTGGGTGCCGGCGCTCGCCGGCAAGATGGACATGCTGCCGGGCCGCACGCAGCACCTGCAGCTGCAGGCCGACCGGCCGGGCACCTGGCGCGGCCAATGCGCCGAGTTCTGCGGCGAGCAGCATGCGCGCATGGCGCTGCACGTGGTGGCCGAGGAACCCGCCGTCTTCGAGGCCTGGCTTGCCGCACAGGCGCGGACGGCCGCGAGTTCGCCCTCGCTCTCGCCCTCGCTCTCGCCCGCGATCGAGCGCGGCCGCGAAGCCTTTCTCGCCCACCGCTGCAACGCCTGCCACACGGTGCGCGGCGTCAGCGAGGAGAGCCGGCTCGGCCCCGACCTCACGCACGTCGGCAGCCGCCTGTACCTGGGCGCGGGCACGCTGGCGAACGACAACGCCGGCCTCGCGCAATGGGTGGCCCACACGCAGCAGCTCAAACCGGGCGCACGCATGCCGTCCTCGCAGGCGCGCATCGATGAGGCGAGCCTGCAATCCATCGCCGCCTGGCTCTCGCAGCTGAAATGAACGAGCACGCCCTGCCCTCCAGCCTGCCGCGTCCCGAAGGCGAACGCGAGGCGCTCGAACGCGCGTGGCGCCCGCCGAAGGGCTGGCGCCTGCTCTCGGCGGTGAACAACACGCACATCGGCGTGTTCTACATCGCCACCGCGATGCTGTTCTTCCTGCTGGCCGGCATCCTGGCGCTGGTGATGCGCGCGCAGCTCGCGCTGCCCGACAACGCGCTGGTCGATGCGAAGACCTACAACCAGCTCTTCACGATGCACGGCACCGTGATGATGTTCCTGTTCGCGGTGCCGATGGTCGAGGCGGTGGCCGTCTACCTGCTGCCGGGCATGCTGGGCGCGCGCGACCTGCCCTTTCCGCGGCTGTCGGCCTACGCCTTCTGGGCCTACGCGATCGGCGGCATCGCCTTCTTCTGCACCATCTTCTTCGGCGCTTCGCCCGATGGCGGCTGGTTCATGTACCCGCCGCTCACGAGCAAGGAGTTCTCGCCCGGACGCGGCGCCGACTGGTGGCTGCTGGGCATCGGCTTCATCGAGATCTCGGCCATCGCGGGCGCGATCGAGCTCATCATCGGCGTCCTGTTCACGCGTGCGCCGGGCATGACGCTGATGCGCATGCCGGTGTTCGCCTGGGCCATGCTGGTGACGGCGCTGATGATCGTGTTCGCCTTTCCCGCGGTGATCGCGGCCACCATGCTGCTCGAACTGGAGCGCGCCTTCGACTGGCCCTTCTTCGTCGCGGCGCGCGGCGGCGATCCGCTCCTGTGGCAGCACCTGTTCTGGTTCTTCGGCCACCCGGAGGTCTACATCATCTTCCTGCCCGCCGCGGGCATGGTCTCGATGATGGTTGCCGCGCTCGCCGGCACGCCGCTGGTGGGCTACCGCGGCGTGGTGGCGGCGCTGGCAGGCGTCGGCGCAGTGAGCTTCGCGCTGTGGGTGCACCACATGTTCACCGCCGGGCTGGGCAGCATCTCGATGGCGATCGTCTCGGCGGCCAGCTTCGTCGTCGCCATCCCGAGCGGCATGCAGGTGTTCGCATGGATCGCGACCTTCTGGCGCGGCCGCGTGCGGCTCGATGCGCCGACGCTGTTCCTGCTCGGCTTCCACTTCATCTTCGTGCTGGGCGGCCTCACCGGCGTGATGGTGGCGGTGCTGCCCTTCGACTGGCAGGCACACGACAGCTACTTCGTCGTCGCGCACTTTCACTACGTGCTGATCGGCGGCATGGTGTTCCCGGTGTTCGCCGGCTTCTACTACTGGGCGCCGGTGTTCAACGGCCACCGGCTGTCGGAGCGCTGGGGCCGCTGGGTCTTCGGCCTGATGTTCGGCGGCTTCAACCTGGCCTTCTTCCCGATGCACCTGACGGGCCTCTGGGGCATGCCGCGGCGCGTCTACACCTACCCGGGCGATCTCGGGTGGAACGGGCTCAACATGCTGTCCACCGTCGGTGCCTTCACGCTGGCGGCCGGCGTGCTGCTTTTCGTGGTCGACGCGGCGCGCACGCTGCGCCGGCCCGAGAAGGATCACGGCAACCCATGGAAGGCCGGCACGCTCGAGTGGCTGCCAATGCGCGACTACGGCGTCTTCAGCATTCCGCAGGTGGCCTCGCGCGAGCCCTTGTGGGAGCGGCCTTCGCTGCCCCAGGAGGTCGAGGCCGGCCGCCACTGGCTGCCCGGCACGGCCTTCGGCGGCCGCGAAACGCTCATGACCAGCCTGCGCGACGCGCGGCCGATGCACCTGCTGCGCCTGCCCACGGACGGCTGGTCACCGGTGCTGGCCGCGGCCGGTACCGCAGCCTTCTTCCTGCTGCTGACGGTAGAGGCGCCATGGCTGGCCGGCGCCTGCGGCCTGGCCGCGATCGCCGCGATGCTGCACTGGCTCTGGGGCCTGGACCGGCCGCCGCCGGTGGCGACCATCGAAGCCGCCGCCGGTGTGCGGCTGCCCGTCGGCGCCACCGGGCGCCGCACCCATTCGTGGTGGGCGATGATCATCCTGGTCGTGGTGGACCTGACGATCTTTGCCTCCCTCGCGTACTCGCATCTTCACGTGGCGATGGCAGCCGATGTCTGCCCACCGCCCGGCGCCTCGCTGCCCGCGGCGCGCTGGCCGCTCGCGGCCGCCGTGCTCCTTGCGGCCGGATCGCTGCTGATCGCGCTCGCCGCCGCTCGGCCGGTGAACGCAGAGCCGCGCCGGCAGCGATTGCTGCGTGTGCAGGTGGCGCTCGCCATGGCCTGCACCGCGAGTGCTTTCGGGCTCGATCTGGCCGGCCATTGGCAGGCCGGCCTGGATCCACGGGCCGAGGCCTGGAGCGCCACGGTCGGCACGCTGCTCGGCTACCAGGGCTTCCACATCGCCGTCGTGCTGCTGATGGGCGGCTACCTGCTCGCGCGTTCCTGGACCGGTCGGCTGCAGCCGCAGGCGCGCGCGACGCTCGACAACGTCGTGCCGATGTGGCACTGCGTCAGCGCGCAGGGCCTGGCCGGGCTGCTGCTCGTGCAAGCGCTGCCGCGCTGGCTGGCTTGAGGCCGACACGACACGTGGGCTCCCGGAGGACGAGAGCGCCGGCGAGGAGGACGACAACGCCTGAACGGCCGCCTGAGCGGGTTCAGTCCTCGATGCCGGCCAGCAGGTCCTGCGACTCGTCGTCGAAGCCCGGCACGGGCTGCGCCTTCGCCAACGCGAGCCAGACGGAAAAGGGCATGCGCGGCAACGCCCGGTGCACCGCCGAGCGCGCCACGACCAGCCGGCCCTCGCGCGCCATCAGCACGCCGCATTCGGCCGGGATCTCGTCAGGTTCGCCGATCGGCCGGCCCTTCGCATCGCAGCCCAGCACGTACCAGCACTCGCCGCCGAGGTCGAGATACGCAGCGCGCTTGTCGGGCTTTCACAGGTCGGCCAGCAGGTCGGCGCGGTGGACCTTCACCTCGTGCACGATCGGCCGCGCATAGGCTTCGACGCTGGTGTTGCGGATCGAAAACACGTCCGGCCGCGCGATGCACCAGCGCGGCTTGTCAGCCTCGCCCGCGCCCGCGAGCCGCGCGCGCAGGCTCAAGCCGCGCCAGGCAATGCGCCCGGCGCGCGTCATCTCGCGCGCCACCTGCTCGACCAGCGCCTCGTGCCGCGACAGCACCGCGCGGTTGACGACCAGCGTGGTCGCGATGTGCGCGATGCCGGCATCGGTCACGCGCAGCGTCTCGTGGCCATGCGCCGAACGCACGCGCGCGAGCAGGCCGGCGGCCAGCAGGTCGATCTCGATGGGGTCGCAGCAGGGCCAGCCGGCCGAGCGGTAGACCTCGCGCAGCCGCCGCGCATGCAGGCGGCCCAGCGCCATCCCGCCGGGCGGCGGATCGGCCACCGGCGGCGGCGTGCCGGGTTCGGTCATCGGCGGATCGACCGCCGGCGGGTCGCCCTCGGGCGGCGGTGGCGGCGGCGCCGTGGGGGGCGCAGGCGGAATGGGCAGGTCGGGCGATGGCGGCGGCGGCCCGATGGGCGTGCCGACGCCCATGCGTTGCGAGGCGAGTGCTGCGGTCATCGCGCAAGGTTAGCGAAAACCGATGGCCTTGGGTCGCTCAATTCGTTTCCGCGACGCCGTCGCGGGGCCCGATCTACTCCTCGTCGCGCACCCGGTGCTGCCCCATCAGCGTCTGCTGCACCGCAGGCGGCACCGCCTCGTAATGCGAGAGCTCGATGGTGTAGCGCCCCTGCCCGCTGGTCAGGGCATTGAGCCGCGACTGGTAGCCCGTCAGCTCCGACATCGGCACCTGCCCGCGGATGACGATCGTGCCTGCGCCGGCGTTGGAGGTCCCGCTCACGATGCCGCGCCGCGAGGAAAGGTCGCCGGTAAGGTCGCCGATCGCGCTGTCGGGCGCGGCGATGTCGATCAGCACCACCGGCTCGAGCACGATGGGCCGCGCTTCGCGGATGGCGGCCATGAAAGCCTTGCGGCCGGCGGTGGCGAAGGCGATGTC
The DNA here is from genome assembly GCF_018614915.1 of Variovorax paradoxus. GTDB lineage: Bacteria > Pseudomonadota > Gammaproteobacteria > Burkholderiales > Burkholderiaceae_C > Variovorax > Variovorax paradoxus_K. Next base: position 185,630 of record NZ_JAGGNU010000056.1, read on the forward strand.
CTTGCTGTCGACGCTGTGGTGCTTGCCGTCGTAGACCACCACGCGCACGTCGACCACCGGGTAGCCGGCGATCGCACCCTGCGTCAGCACCTCGCGCACGCCTTTCTCGACCGCTGGGATGAACTGGTTCGGGATCGCGCCGCCGCGCACCTCGTCGGCGAACTCGAAGCCCGTGCCGCGCGCCAGCGGCTCGATGCGCAGGAAGACCTCGCCGAACTGGCCGGCGCCGCCGGTCTGCTTCTTGTGGCGGTGATGGCCCTCGGCCTTGGCAGTCACGGTCTCGCGGTAGGCGATGCGCGGCGGCCGCGTGTTCACCTCGAAGCGGTACACCTCGCGCAACCGTTCGAGCAGCGCGCGCAGGTGCAGCTCGCCCAGGCCGTAGACCACGGTCTCGTTGGTGGCCAGCACGTGCTCGACGCGCAGGCAGGGGTCTTCGCCGACCAGCTTGCCGAGGATCTCCCACATGCGCTGCTCGTCGCCGTGGCGCTTGGGCTCGATCGCGAGGCCGTGCACCGGAACCGGAAAATCCAGCGGCGCGAGGTGCACATGGTCGTCCTCGGCGGCATCGTGCAGCACGGCGTCGAAATGGATCTCGTCGACCTTCGCCACCGCCACGATGTCGCCGGGCAGCGCACGCGACACCTCCAGGTGGTCCTTGCCCTGCAGCATGAACAGGTGGCCCACCTTGAAGGGCTTGCGCCCGTCGCCGATGTAGAGCTGGCTGTCGCGCGTGATCGTGCCCTGGTGCACGCGGAAGATGCCCATCTTGCCGACGTACGGGTCCATCGTGACCTTGAACACGTGCGCCAGCACGTGCAGCGAGGGGTCGGGCGCGGCCTGCATCGGCGCGGCCGCGCTGCCCTCGCCGACCAGGAAGTCCGGCGGGTTGGCCTCGGTGGGGTCGGGCAGCAGCTTGACGATCACGTCCAGCAGCTCGGCCACGCCGGCGCCGGTGCGCGCGGAGACGAAGCACACCGGGATCAGGTGGCCTTCGCGCAGCGCCTGCTCGAGCGGCGCATGCAGCTCGGCGGCATCGATGTCGCCATCGTTGAGGTAGCGCTCGACGAAAGCCGCGTCGACCTCGACCACCTGCTCGACCAGCGCGCGATGCGCCGCGTCGACGGGGCCGAAGTCGGACTGACCGAAGCGGTTGAAGAAGCAGTCCACCACCTGCTTGCCGACCCCGTCGGGCAGGTTCAACGGCAGGCATTCGCGGCCGAAGGCGGCCTGGATCTGTTCCAGGAGGGCCGCGAGGTTCACGCCCTGCGAATCGATCTTGTTGACGATGACCATGCGCGCCAGGTGGCGCGATGCCGCATAGGCCATCATGCGCAGCGCCAGCGGCTCGATGCCGGTGGCGGCATTGATGACGATGGCCGCGGTCTCCACCGCTTCCAGCGCCGGCAGGCTCTGGCCGAGGAAATCGGGGCCGCCGGGCGTATCGATGAAATGGACCCGCGTGCCGGCATGCGTGAGATGCATCACCGAGGCATTGAGCGAATGCTGCATGCGGCGCTCGAGCGGGTCGTGGTCGCTGACGGTGCTGCCGCGCTCGACGCTGCCCGGTGCGCCGATGGCGCCCGCCTTGTACAGCAGGGCCTCGGCCAGGGTGGTCTTGCCCGAGGCCGAGGCCCCGACGAGCGCCAATGTGCGCACTGCTTCCATTTCGGCCGCGAGGCCGTTCGATCGGCTTGGCATGGGTGGTCTCCTCGCGCCCGGAAAGGCCGGCCGGACGGCTGGTTGGGATCGCGTGCTTGCCTCTGCCGGCCCAGCGTACGGGATTGACCGGCGCGGCGCAAGCGGGGAGCTATGACGTGACGATCGCTTGGCCTCCAGGATGTCGCACGGCCCTTCCCAGGGCGTGAAGCACCGGAAGGGCCGCCAGCGCCGCGGTCAGATGCTTGAGGGTGTGGCCCGATACCAGCTGCTGCGTCGCGTCGTAGATCGCGTGGTCCGACAACTCGAACAGCTTGGCCAGGCCGTAGAAGAAGATCACCCAGCCCAGCTTGAGCCCGATGGCGCCACTTGCCGGTTTGGCGAGCGCCAGCGCCAGGACCAGCGCCATGCCCCCGTACTGGACCAGTGCCCACGGCAGCACGTTCCCGGTTTCGTGATGGACGCCCACTGCCAACAGCCCCCCGGCCAGCATGAACCAGGCCGCCGGCCAACCCGCGCGCGCACTCACCCGGTCGCAAACCGCAACACCCAGGATGCCGGCGAACGCGACCGCCATGCCGGCACGGTCTGCGGCCAGCCGCAGGTCCGCGGGCTGCAAGTGATAGAAAACCGAGCCCGCGGCGGTGAGGATCAGCCCCGCGAAGAACATCCAGGCGCAATCGAATGCGTTGTGGGGAAGCTGGCTCGCGGGTTGCGGGCCCGGCACGATGTCTTGTGTGTCTTTGTGGGCCCGGTCCAGCCGGTGCAGCCGGAGCAGGCCCCAGATGCCGATCGCCGCGAAAGGCAGATTGCTCAGCACGTCCATCGCGTTCGGCAGTCCGTGCCAGGCGCGCTTGTCGGCAAAGGCCGCGGCGGCCAGCTCGGGCGTCGGCAGCGCGGGCCCGACGATGGCCGCCACCCACAGCAAGGCGAACAGGATCAGCAATCCGCGTTCGCGATGCGAGAGCGACGGCAGAACCATGGCGGAACTCCAGGGTGGCTCGGGAGCATTTTTTACCACTTCGGATCGCAGCCGGCGACGCCTAGGCGAAGGGCGATACCCCGGTGAGCCAAATGTGTGCCCCCCACAGGAAGCCGGCATACACCACCACACCACCCGCGAGCGCCGTCACGTCATTGAGAGCACCCGGCCGAGCGCCAGGCACGCTGCGAGGCACGGCACGATGCTTGACGGAAATCCAGTCGGCCACCGCCCAGACGAGGAAAGCCCCGAACAGGAACACGTCGGCAAGCGTGCCATTGACCAGCAGGTGCGAGGTCGCCCAGAACATCACGGCAAGCAGCATGGGATGCTTGGCCGTTCGCTGTATGCGCCCCGGCAGGTAAGCCGCGAAGAGCAGCGGAAACACCGGCAGCATCAACAGCAGTGCGACATGCCGCAGCGCGGGCGGTGGCGTGTAAAGCAGCACGGGGGCCTGGCGCGCGACGCCATAACCATGGATGAGCAACACCAGGCCGGCGAGCGAGGCCAGGGCGTACATGCCTTTCCAGACCCGCTCGCCGCGCCGTTCGACCTGCGCATCGCGCCAGGCGGGCGCGACGATCGACACCGAATGAATTCCAAGAAACAGGACGAGGCCAAGGACAAGAAGAGACATGAGAACCACCTCCGGGCGGCGCTGCCGACCGCCCATTCTGCCGCCGCGATGGCCTTGTCGGTCAATGGAAGTCCCGGCTCCTGCTGCTCCTGGCCAGCCGGCCGAGCAAGGGTGTGAGGTCCTTGAAGCCGGTGGCCACCAGGTGGCGCACCTCGCCGCCGCTGTCGACGTCGCGCTGCCAGGTGCCCTGCACCGCGAGCAGGTGCGACTTGAGCAGCGGCTCGCGCCAGGCCTCGACCACGTGGCTCCAGACGATCACGTTGACGTTGCCGGTCTCGTCCTCGAGCGTGACGAAGATGGTGTCCTTGGCGGTCCCGGGGCGCTGGCGCCCTATCACGATGCCGCAGGCGCGCACGGTGCGGCCGCTCGGCACGTCGCGCAGCTGCTCGGCGCTTTGGAGCTGCATGCGCGCGAGCCGCGGACGCAGCAGCGCCAGCGGATGGCGGCGCAGCGTGAAGCCCAGCGAGGCGTAGTCGCCCACGATCTCCTCGCCTTCGGGCGCGACGGGCAGCTGCAAGGCGGCTTCGTCGATGGGCACGCCCTTGAGCAGCGCCGGCGCGCGGCGCTGCGCGGTGGCATCCCACACCTGCTGGCGACGGTGGCCCGAGAGCGTGATCAATGCATCGGCCGCTGCGAGCGCGGCCAAGTCCTTGGCGTCGAGTTCGGCGCGCAGGGCCAGGTCTTCGGTGCTGGTGAAGGGGGCTTGGGCGCGGGCTTCGAGGATGCGCTTCGCGCCGGCCTCGCTGAGGCTCGCGATGCGGCGCAGACCGAGGCGCACGGCGGGCTGGCGAGGGCGGCCGAGGCGGGCGGCGAAGCGCGGCGAGATGTCCGATGAAAGAACAGCCGGCGTTTCCAGCGTGCAATCAAGCTCGCTCTCCGTGACGTCCACCGGCCGCACCTCGACGCCGTGGCGCCGCGCATCCTGGATCAATTGCGAGGGCGAATAGAAGCCCATGGGTTGCGAATCGAGCATCGCGGCCAGGAAGCAGGCAGGCTCGTGCAGCTTGAGCCAGGAGCTCACGGTCACCAGCAGCGCGAAGCTCGCGGCGTGGCTTTCGGGGAAGCCGTATTCGCCGAAGCCCTGGACCTGCTTGAAGATGGCTTCGGCGAACTCGCGGTTGTAGCCGTTGTCGACCATGCCCTCGACGAGCGGTTCGCGAAACTTCTCGACGCCGCCCTTGCGCTTCCAGGCGGCCATCGAGCGGCGCAGGCGATCGGCCTTGTCGGGCGTGAACTTGGCCGCGATCATCGCGATCTGCATCACCTGTTCCTGGAAGATCGGCACGCCGAGCGTGCGGCCCAGCGCCTCGATGAGATCGGGATAGCGATAAGGAATCGTGCCGCCCTTGCGGATCGTCTCCCGGTTCTTGAGGTAGGGATGCACCATGCCGCCCTGGATCGGCCCCGGCCGCACGATCGCGACCTCGATCACGAGGTCGTAGTAGCTGCGCGGACGCAGGCGCGGCAGCATCGACATCTGCGCCCTGCTCTCGATCTGGAACACGCCGATGGTGTCGGCGTCGCAGATCATGTCGAACACGGCTGCGTCGTCGTTCGGTATCTGGTGCATCTCGATCGCCGTGCCGCGCCAGCCGTTGACCATGGCCAGCGCGCGCCGGATCGCGCTCAGCATGCCGAGCGCCAGCACGTCGACCTTGAGCATGCCCATGGCCTCGAGGTCGTCCTTCTCCCACTGGATGACGGAGCGGTCCTTCATCGATGCGTTCTCGACCGGCACCAGGCGCGTGAGCTTGCTCTGCGTGAGCACGAAGCCGCCCACGTGCTGGCTCAGGTGGCGCGGGAAGCCCCGCAGTTGCTGCGTGAGCTCGACCCACTGGTACAGCTTCTGCATCTCTTCGCGAACGCCCGAGCGCTGCATCGCTTCTTCGAGGCGCTGGTCAAGCACGACATGGTCGAACCAGTAGTGGTCCTTGGCGAATTCGTCGACCAGAAGCGCATCGACGCCCAGCGCCTTGCCGACGTCGCGCAGCGCGCTGCGCGAGCGATAGCAGATCACGACCGCGGCGATGGCAGCGCGGTCGCGGCCGTACTTCTGGTAGATGTACTGGATCACCTCCTCGCGCCGCTGGTGCTCGAAGTCGACGTCGATGTCGGGCGGCTCGCGGCGCTCGCGGCTCAGGAAGCGCTCGAACAGCAGGTTGCCGGTCTCGGGGTCGATCGCGGTGATGCCGAGGCAGTAGCAGACGGCCGAGTTGGCCGAGGAGCCGCGGCCCTGGCAGAGGATGCCCTTGGAGCGCGCGAAGCGCACGATGTCCTCGACCGTGAGGAAGAACATCTCGTAGTGGAGTTCGAGGATCAGCTCGAGCTCGTGGGCGACCTGCGTTCGCACCTTCTCCGGGATGCCCTGCGGGTACTTGTCTCGCGCGCCCTCCCAGGTCCGGCGCACCAGCGTCTCGGCCGGCGTCTCGCCGTCGGCCACGTTCTCGAGCGGGTACTTGTAGTGCTCGCGGATCACGCCGAGATCGAAGCGGCAGCGCTGCGCGACCTCGAGCGTGTTGGCCAGCCACTCGGCCGGATAGAGCTCGGCCAGGCGCAGGCGCGAGCGCAGGTGCCGCTCGGCATTGGACTGCAGCGCAAAGCCGCATTCGGCCACCGGCCTGCCCTCGTGCACCGCGGTGATCACGTCCTGCAGCGGCTTGCGCGAGCGCACGTGCATGTGCACGTCGCCCGCCGCCACCAGCGGCACGCCGGCCTGCGCGCCCGCCTGCTGCAAGGTGGCGAGCCAGAGGTCGTCGTCGAGCTCGTTCTGCAGCTCGACCGCGATCCACAGATGGCCCTGGAAAAGCCGCGCGGCCTGCGCCACGTCGGCGGCGAGCGCGGCGGCATCGGGCGTGGCACCCGGCGTGCGCAGCGGCACGAAGAGGATCTCGCAATCGCGCAGCGAAGCGACGTCGCTGTCGTCCCAGCTCACGCGGTACGTGCCCTTGGGGGCGGTGGTGCGCGCTGCGGTGATGAACTCGCAGAGGTTGCCCCAGCCTTCGAGATCGTGCGCGATCGCCACCAGCTTGAAGCGCTCGAACGCGAACTCGCTGCCGAACAGAAGCCGGAACGGATGGTGTTCCGAAGGGTCGAGCGCCTCGAGGTATTCCCGGAGCCCTTCGTGCGCGCGCACCACGCCGGCCACCGAGCATTCGTCGGTGATCGCGAGCGCCTCGTAGCCGAGCTCGTAGGCGCGCTGGACCAGCTCTTCAGGCATCGATGCGCCGCGCTGGAAGCTGAAGTTGGTGATGCAGTGCAGCTCGGCATAAGGCGGCAACGAAGGCGGCGTTGCCGGCGGCTCGGCTGCGGGCGGCAAGCGCCGCGGCAGCGCATGCACGGTGGCCTGCGCCCGCATCCGCTTCTGGATCTGCTTGTCGCTGAGATCAGGCATACATGCCTTGCAGGTACCAGCGCGGCGACTCGGAGGTGAAGCAGGACGAAGGCCGCTCGCGGTAGATCCACAGCAGGCCGGCGTTCGGGCTTTCGGCGATGTAGTAGTCGCGCACCGCGGGCTGGCCCTCGCCCCACCAGCCGGCCTCCACCCGCTGCGGCCCGACCAGCTTGCGCAGCCGGCCCTGGTAGCACGGGCGCTCGCCCTCCATTTCGAGCCGCAAGGGTTCGCGCAGCAGCCAGCACGGGTACAGCGCATCCGGCTGCGAGACCGGCGGCGAAGAAGGCGGCGGCGCATCGGCGTGCAGCGCGGGCTTCCACACCTGCCTGCACTCCGGCCGGTGATCGGCCTGCGCGACCGCACGCAGCACCTGCTGCGCACCCAGCCGCGCACTGAGCCGCTCGACCAGCTCGTGCAGCCTGTCGCCCTTGCGGTTGTCCTCCGGCAGGAAGCTCGTGCTGGCGCCGGCCCAGGGCGTGGTCTCGACCGAGCGCAGGCGCAGCCAGCTGGCGGGTGCGGCCAGCGTGGTGAGCGCGAGCCGCTCGGACAGCAGGCGGCGCAGGTGCGCCATGTCCTGCGTGGGCTCGGCCGTGCGCACCGTGACCTGCTGATGAGACGGCAGGTCGACGCCGTTGGCGCGCCGGAGGTCGAGCGTCCATTGCAGTTCGAGCGCCACCACGCCGCGCTGGCGCGCCCGCAGCCAGATCTGCAGCGCGGCCAGCAGGCGGTTGGCCGACCACATGAGTTCGGGCGCGCCTTCGGCCAGCGCGGGAAGCTCCAGCTTCTGCTCGAACACGTCGGGAAGCAGGAGCCAGGCATGGCCTTCGGGGCGAAGTCCGTAGGCTGCATCGAGCGCCGCGCGCAGTTCCTTGCCGAAGCGGCGCGCGAGCCCGCCGCGCGGCAGCGCCGCCACATCGCCCCAGCTGCGACAGCCGAGGTTCGCCAGCACGTCGAGGTGGTCGCGCGCCGCGCTCAGGGTGTCGAGCGGCAGGCCGGACGGCGTGTCGTGAGGCGGCTCCTCGCCGCGCGCGAACATGCGCAGCCGCGCCAGCGCGATCAGGCTGGTCGCACCCTGTGCCCGCTGCACCGGCACCGGCGCGGGGTTGGTTCGCGCCAGCTCCCGCATCAGCGACAGGCGCCCGCCCCACAGCCGTTCGCAGGCCGAGACCTCGAGCAGCAGCGCCTCGTCGACCCAGGCGACGCGCGGCGTGAACTGCAAGGCCCACCAGCCGAGCGCCTCGGGGGACGGCAAGACGAGGTCCGTGCCGGCAAGGCGTTCAGGCGGCCAGCGCAATGCGATCCAGTGCATGGCCTTTCTCCTGGTGCAAGCCGAGGCGAAGCACCGTCGCGCTCTCGACCGGCTGCTGCAGCCCGCCCTCCTGCTGCCGCCGCAGCTTGCGCCGCAGTTGAGCCGCCGCGAGCAGCGCCGTCATGCGCTCGCTGCGCGCCGGCAGCTGGACGGGCGCCGCCAGCGGCGGGCCGCGGCGCTTGAGGATGTGGACGTCGATCTGCGCGCTGTCGTGCTCGCAGCTCGCCAGCCGCAGGCGCAGCCGGGCCGGCGAGGCGGCGTGGGCGACCGTGTCGGGCCGGAACACGAACAGCAGCGCATCGTGCTGCGCCGCCGCGAGCTGCAGCCGCCGCAGCTCGCCCACGCGCGCCTGCGGCAGCCAGGCCAGCACGGCGGCCACGTCGGCGCAGCGCAGCGCCTGTTCGCAGGCCCAGAGCCGCGCGGAGGCTGCTTCGCTACGAACCCACAGCAGCGCTTCGACGGTCAAGCCCTGCGCCCCGAACCCAGGGCCGAAGGGCTCGTGCGGCGCCCCGATCAGCGCGACCGGTCCGGTGCCGCCCTGCACCGCCTGCGCCAGCGCCGGCAGCAGCAACTGCCAGGCATGCGCCTCGGGCGCGGACTGCAGCAGCTCGGTCATCGCACCGACCGGCCAGCCGCCGCCGGGCAGCTGCGCATCGAGCGCCTCGTAGCCGGTGCCCAGAACCTGTCCGTCGGCCAGGCCCAGCTCGTCCCCGCGCCAGACCTTGTGGCGCGCCGAGGAAGAAAAGGAGTCGAAGGAAGGGAGGCTCATGGCGTCGAATTACTGTATTTTTATATGGGGTATCCATTTAGCTCCAGTTTGACTAGTATTACTGGATGGACATCCATATATTAGTCCCCAAGGCGGGAGAAGACTACCCGGTCAACTGGAACCAGTTCCTGGACTGGTTCGCCACCGAAGAGGCCGGTCTTGGCTACCTGGAGCGCCT
>NZ_JAGGNU010000057.1 GCF_018614915.1 Variovorax paradoxus
AGGGGCGCGTTCATATAGAGCCCGCAGGCCAAGCAGTCTGCCTACTTCCTGCTGCTCGCGCACCAGCCCGAAATGCTGCTGCAGCGCTCGATCGCCTTCAACGCCATCATGTTCGCGCCCGGCGGCATGCCGCGTGCCGAACGCGAACTCGGCGCCACGGTGGAATCGCGGCTCAACGGCTGCGTCTACTGCGCTTCGGTGCACGCCCAGCGCTTCGAGCAGCTGGCCAAGCGCAACGACGTGATCTTGCAGTTGTTCGAAGACCCGCTGACGGCCGGCACCATGCCGCGGGAGCGCGCCATTGTTCGGTTTTCAGCGGAACTCGCGCTGAAGCCCCACGCGCTCTCCGCGTCGCACGTGCGCGCGCTGCAGCAGGCCGGCCTGACCGACATGGAGATCCTCGATCTGGTTCATGCCGTGGCCCTGTTCGCATGGGCCAACCGGCTCATGCTCAACATGGGCGAACCCGTCTTGCCGGAGGCGACAGCATGATCCGCTACACGACCGAGCACCTCTGGGTGCGGCAGGAAAAGGATGGCGCATCGGCGACCGTCGGCATCACGCGGCACGCGCAGGAAACGCTCGGCGACATCGTGCTGGTCGAGCTGCCGGCGCTGGGCCGCCATGTGCAGGGCACAGCGGTCGGCGTGGTGGAGTCGACCAAGACCGCTGCAGACCTACACATGCCCGCCACAGGCGATATCGTCGAGTGCAACCAAGTGCTGGTCGACCAGCCCGAGCTGCTCAACACCGACCCCATGGGCGCCGGCTGGGTGTTCAGGCTCGACGCCATAGAGGCCGGCCAGTTCGACGCGTTGATGGACGAGGCAGCCTACGCTGCCTTTGCCGGCTAAGCGCCGGCTGGCGCCCTCGTCAATCGATCTTGATTCCACCTAGCTTGACCACGCCAGCCCAGCGCTGGCTGTCGTCGGCAATCACCTTATCCAGGTCTGCACTGCCGCCGCAGGTATTGACCGCCCCCAGTTTCGCGAAGTGCTCTCGGGTCTCGGGCAACTGGCAGAGCTCCACCAGCGCCGCGGACAGTTTCTTCTGCTGTTCGGCAGGCATGCGGGCGGGCGCCATCACGCCCACCCAGATCGGCACATCCATGCCGGAAAGGCCGCTGGCTTCACCCACCGTGGGTGGATTGCCGAGGTTGGGCAGGTGCGCCTTGGAGAAGGTGCCCAAGACGCGCGCCTTGCCGCTTTCGACCATTGGGTCGATCGACGCGGCGCTGGTCACGATCATGGCGACCTGCCCACCCATCAGGTCGGTGAGGGCGGGGGCGGCGCCGCGGTAAGGCACGTGCAGCAACGACACGCCGGCCGCCTGTGCCAGCAGGGCCCCGCTGAGATGCGACACGGTTCCATTGCCGGTCGAGGCGTAGGTCACCTGCCCGGGCCGGGCCTTCGCGTCGCGCAGCACGTCCGCCAGGTTCTTGTAGACGCTGTCGGAGCGCACCGCTACCGTCATGGGCGTGTCCGCGATCAGGGCCACCGGCACCAAGTCACGCCGGGCGTCGTAGGGCAGCTTGGACTGCAGGTGCGGCGCCACCGTGATGGCGCCGCCGGTGGCCATCAACACTGTGGCGCCGTCGGTCGCCTTGGCCACTGCATCGGCCGCCAGGATGCCGCCTGCGCCGGCCTTGTTGTCGATGATGACCGATGTCCCCAACTTGCCGGGGAGCTTGGCACCGAGGTAGCGCGCGATGACATCCTGCGCGCCACCGGCCGCGAACGGCACGACGACACGCAGCGGCCGATCGGCTGGTTGCGCCATGAGAGACGGCAGGGCCAGGCAGGCCGCCAGACCCAGGAACAGTGGTTTCAGACGCAATTTCATGAGCACTCCGGAAAAAAGAAACAGCCAGCGAATTCCATGCCTGCGTGAAGACAAGGGAAGCATGGCTTGAGCTTAAGGAGTGGCACACGGATAGTTCTTGCAAAGTGCACCCATCTGGGCGAAGGAATGAGCAAGGATTTCCATCCAAAGGCCACGCCCGAACTGCGCTATGACCCGGACAAGCTGTCGATCTTCATCGCCGATGGCCGGATCGCGGCCGTCGGAGGCGGCTCGGGCGACGCAAGCGACGACGACGTTCCGTTCTAGCGAGCCAAACGATGAGCCGGATCATGCAATGCCGCGATCTCACAGACGATGATCGCCTCCATTGGCTGTTGGGCAGGCTGGTCCAGGCCTTTGGCCGGCTCGACCTCACGACCTCACGCTGGGGCTGCAGTTGAAATGGCTTGGTCCGCATGGCGGCGTCAACGTCGACGAACTGCTCACGGCTGAAGAGCCCTTCAAGAAGCGAGCGAAGAAGTTGCGTCCTCTCGTGCGCGAGATGTGGGGCCATAGCAATAGTGCTGCACGCGAAGCGTTTGAGCATTGGTTCGAACGCTTTGAGCACGTGCGCGCCTTGCGCAGCCCGCAGCCCGCAGCCCGTAGCCCGTAGCCCGTAGCCCGTAGCCCGTAGCCCGTAGCCCGTAGCCCGTAGCCCGTAGCCCGATGTCCGGCATGATCGTGTCCAGTGAAGCCCACGCCGGAGTGACTATGGAAAAGCTCGTGGAGGCCGATGTGAGGGAGATCGCGGATCACGGGCGCTTCGACGGCTTCGCGGGCGCGGCATGGGGCGTGGAACTCAACGCGTTCTTCCGCTCGAGCTCGATGGCAAGAGCGTCACCCTGTATGGCTACGCGACGCCGGTCCCGACGACCATGCCGACCCCTACAAGCTCTTTCTGCTCAGCTCGCAGCGCATCGCATGCCGGGGCTGCGCGGCGCCGGTGGGGCCGAGGGCGTGGTGGAGGTGAGCCTGAAGCGGCCGGTGTATCTGCGCAAGATCCTTCGCACGACGGACGCGCTGCCGTGCGAGGCAAGCTCGTCCTGGTGAAGGATGATGCGAACGGGCTGCTCTACCAGCTGGTGAACGGGCAGGTCGTGACGCGCGGGGGGCGCGTCCGGGCTGGCTTTGCAGGAGCCGCCAGATAGCGTCTCCGCACTACTGGTCGAACTTCAGCCCGTGCTGCCTGACCGTCGACCCGAAGGCTTCGTACTGCGTGCGAAAGAACTCCAAGAACTTCGCAGGGCTCAACCCATAGCCCTCGAAGCCCTGCTGCACCAGCTGCCCATGCACATCCGGCCGCTTCAGCGTGGCCTGCAATTCCGCTGACAGCCTGCCGGTGATTGCGTCCGGCAGCCCCGGCGGCCCGAAGAAACCGGCCCACGGCGTGATCGTGAGCTTGCCCAGGTTCAGCTCGGCAGCTGTCGGCACATCGGGCAGCAGCGCGCTGCGCTCGGGCTGGAGCGTGACCAGCGCGCGGATGCGACCGTCCTTCACAAAGCCCGGCGCCAGGGTGCCGGTGGTGAACATCATGTGGATCTGCCCGCCTAGCAAGTCCGTCATGGCCTGCATGTCGCCCTTGTAGCGCGCGTTTACCACCTTCCGCTCGCCGCCGAGCAACTGCAGCATCGCCAGCTCCGCCGCGCTGTTGCTCGATGCCGAGTTGTAGCCGCCCGGCTTGGCCGCCACCATCGCCAGCAGCTCGTTCACGCTCTTCACCGGCAGACTCGAGGGCACCACCAGGAACATCGAGAACTGGCCGGCCGAGCTGATCGGCGTGAAGGCCTTGAAGGGATCGTAGGGCGGATTCGGCCGCAGCGTCGGCGCGGCCACCATCGCGGTGTTGGTGCCCATCAGCAGCGTGTAGCCGTCGGGCCGTGCGCCCGACACCGCCTGCGCCGCGAGGATTCCGTCCGCGCCGGGCTTGTTGTCCACGATCACCTGCTGCCCCAATTGCTTGGAGAGCCCCTCGGCGATGATCCGCGTGATCGCGTCGGCGCCGCCGCCCGGCGCGAAGCCGACGACGAGCCGCACCGGCTTCTGCGGATAGGCCTCCGCACCCCAGGCCGCCGCGCCTGGCAGGCCCAACGTACTCGCTGCGGCCGTTGCGGCCCATGTGATGACGGTTCTGCGTTGCATAGAGGCCTCCTTGCGATCAAAAGATGTGGCGGATGCCGAACTCCGTGCCCGTCGACGCGCGTCCGCCGAGCGGCGCCACGCCGCCGCTGACGAAGTAGCGCCCCTGCCCCTTGTTGGTCAGGCGGGCATAGCTGCCGTAGAGCGCCGTGCGCTTCGACAGGTTGTGCACGTAGCCGATGCCCAGCTGCCGAGCGTCGTTGCTTCTGGACGCGGAGCCGTTGGGATTGCGCAGCGTGTCGTCGCTGTGGTCGTTCAGCACCGCATAGCTCACTCGGATGCGGCCGACCTCGAAGGCCGGAATGTGGGCGCCGATCTCGGCAGTGGTCTTGTGCACGTCGCCGGCCGTGAGCTTGACCGTCACTTCGTTGTAGAGCGCGAAGAAGCGTGCGAAGCCGGCGTCCCAGGAGGCGCCGAGGTTGGCGTGCGTGTAGTTGCCGATGGCGGCGGTCGAGACGTTGCGAGTGCGGGTCACTGCGGCCGCGATGTCGAAGGGGCCCGAGGCATAGCCGATGCGCCCGCCCGCGAAGTCGCCGTCGTTCTTGTTGGGCGAGTTGGAGAGGTTCTCCCCCATGCCGACCATCGCCATGCCGTAGAAGCCGCCCAGCGTGCCAGGCAGCCAGTAGCTGACCGTGTTGCTGCCGCTGATGGCGGTCGGCAGCGGCGCGGCGGTGACGCCGGCGAAGGTGAGGTTGCCCGCGCGCGCCACGCCGTTGGCGTTGAACGGGTCGAAGTAGATGCTGTTGTAGTGGGTCGGAATGAAGTCGCGGCCCAGGCGAACTTCGCCGAGACTGTTGGACGCCAGGCTCACGTAGGACACGCGGTCGAAAACGATTGCGCCGTTGGTGCCGCGCCCCGTGCCCACGTCGGGATTCAGGCTGCTCTCGAGCCAGAACCCTGCGCGCAGTCCGCCCCCCAGGTCCTCGGTGCCGCGAAAGCCGAGCCGGCTGGTGTTGAGCCCGCCGTTGGAGAGCGCATTGAGTGTGCCCACGCCCCCCGCATCGGTCCGCTGGACGCCGACGTCCATGATGCCGAACATCGTCACGCTGGACTGCGCGTGGACCGCGCCGAATGCGAGCCCGAGGGCGGCGCATAGCAAGATCTTCCTCTTCATCTTGTCTCCTGCTTTTTCTCTTGGTTGAAAAACTCGAACGGCGCGCATGGCTGCGCCCCCGGGCAAAAAGCCGGGTCATGCCGCTGATGGGGGGAGTGCCCGCGTCTAGGCGGGCGGCTTCAAGGGCTTGCAGCGCACGAGCACGGCGCCCTGCGACAGCGGGCTCACGTTGCGCCGGTACTGCTGCAGCCAGCCCGTGTCGTGCATCGGCGCGGGCGCTTGCCAATCCGCGCGGCGCGCCTGCAGTTGCGCTTCGCTCAGTTCGACGTCGAGGCGGCGGCCGTCGAGGTCGATGGTGATGACGTCGCCGTCGCGCACCAGCCCCAGCGGGCCCCCCAGCGCGGCTTCGGGCGAGACCTCGGCCACGACCAGGCCCTTGCAGACCAGGCCGGAGAGATGGCCGTCGGTCAGCAGCGCGACCTCGTCGCCGAGGCCGGCACCGTCGATCGCGAACACCACGCGCGAGGCACCGCCGCCCATCGCCGGGCCGCCGCAGGCACCCGCGCCGCGCATCACCACCACCTGGCCCGGGCGGATGTCGCCCTGCTTCAGCGCCGCGATGGCGGCATCTGCACTCCAGAAGCACAGGGCCGGGCCGGTGAAGCGGCGCATCTTGCGCTCGACGATGCCGGTCTTGATGAGGCCGGATTCGGGCGCGAGATTGCCGCGCAACAGGACGATCGCGGGATGCGCCGCGACCGGGTCGGCGACGCGGCGGATCACCTCCGCATCGACGGCTCCGCCGTGCTTCAGGTTCTGCGCAACCGTCTGCCCCGTCACCGTGAGCGCGGCCGTGTCGAGCAGCGGCTCGAGCTGCTTCATCAGTCCCAGGCAACCGCCTGCCGCCTCGAACTGCTCGATGCTGTGCGAGCCGATCGGCCGCACGCCGGCGAGCACGGGCGTATCGGGCCCGAGCTGCTCGAAGAGGCCGTACACGTCGACGCCGCATTGGCCTTCGCTCGACACCGCTTGAAGATGCTTGGCGCAGTTGAGCGAGCCGCCCACTGAGAGCACTGCCCGAACCGCGTTCGCGAAGGCGCCTGGCGTGAGGATGTCGCGCGGCTTCAGGTCGTCCCACACCATCCGCACGATGCGCGTGCCGGCGGCGCGCACGTCGGCCATCATCTTCGGGCTCAATGCCGCCACGGGCGCGCTGCCGGGCAGTGCCATGCCCAGTGCCTCGCACACGATGTGCATCGAGTTGGCGGTGCCCAGGCCCGAGCACACGCCGGGGCCGCGAATCGCCTCGCGGCTCATGCCGACCAGCTCCTCGATCGGCAGCTTGCCGGTGACCGCATGCATCGCGCCGATGAACACCTCCTCGATGTCCATGTGATGGCCCTTGTATTCGCCGCTGGGCTGGTAGCCGCAGGGCACGAGCAAGGTGGGAATGTTCAGGCGCGCGGCGGCCATCAATTGGCCTGGCACCGTCTTGTCGCACGACGTGAGGCACACCATGCCGTCGAGCTGCGCGCCTTCCACGGCGACCTCGATGTCGTTGGTCACGAGGTCGCGCGCGCCCAGCATGTAGGCGCCGCGCGCGCCGGCGCCGGTGATGAAATCGCTTGGCGCCGCGGTTCGGATCTCGAAGGGCACGCCGCCGGCCGCGCGGATCGCGTCCTTGATCTCCGCCGCCACCTTGTCGAGGTGGCTGAAGCAGGCGGCCAGTTCCGACGAGCTGTTGACGACGGCGATCTTCGGCTTCTCGCAGTCCTCCTCGGGAATGCCGAGCGCACGCCAGTGCGCGTTGCGCACCGACCAGAGATAGGAGCCGCGCGGGAAGTTGCTGCGCAGCTTTCTGAGGGGTTCCGTCATGCCTTGGCTCCGGTATTGTCGTTCTTGTGTTGGCTCTTCTTGGTGATCTCGACCACGCCGCGATCCGCGTCGACGCGCACCCAGTCGCCGGTCTCGATATGGACCAGCGGGTCGAGCTCGAAGTCGGTCATCGACGGCGAATGCGTGACCACCGCGCCCAGCGCCATCTTGGTCGTCATCTCGTTGAACAGGAAAGCCGCAGGCGCCGAGTTGAGCAGCCGCGTCATGTGGAACATGGCAGACCAGCCTGACGAACCCTTGGCGCCCGGGAACACCAGCACCTTGCCGGCGAAGCTCACGCCGCGCAGTTCGTGGCGCGTCTCGATGACGGTGCCCGTGCGCGGGTCGATGCCGCCCCAGCCCGAGATGCGGTCGCGGGTGACCAGCGCCTCGCCCTCGGCGACGCCGCCCACCACCTTGCGGCCGCGGATGACGATGGTCTGCGGCGCAATAACTTCAGCGCTCATTCGTATGCTCCGTTCCAGCGGCCGGTGCAAGCGGCGTCGATGCATTCGGCCGTGCTGCCGAACCAGGCCTGCACGCCGAGGATGGCCGGCAGGTAGTGCGCCTGCTTGGCCGAGTCGAGCGCCACGGTCTTCGTGCCCTTGGGCACCGCGCGGCTCATGGCCGAGCAGCTGTCGGACATGAGGATGCCGCCCGCGTCCTCGATGATTTTCGTGTAGCCGTTGCGGTCAGCCAGCGACTTGATGGCGCGCGGCGTGAAGATCCACAGCTCGCAGTCAGGATGCACCCTGCGACCCTCGATGAGCTGCGCGGCCTCCCAGATCTGCTCGATCGTGTAGTGGGGGCAGCCGAGCATCACGTACTGCACCTCGGCGTCCTTGCCGGTGACGTTGATCTTCTCGTAGGTGGCGCGGCGCTCGGCTTCGCCGTAGTGGATCACCTCCACCGGCATGCAGCCGGCGAGCGCCTGCTCCAGCGTCAGCGCCTCGGGCGTGATGCCGGCGATGTGATACATCTCCACGCCGCCCGAGGACGAGGCGGCCGCGCCGAAGTGCTTGAGCCGCGGCAGGTTGGGCACGCGGCCGATCCCGCGCCGGCTGTGTACCACCGGCACGCGCTCCTGCACGTGCTCGCCGATGAAGTAGCCGAGCAGGCCCCAGTCCTGCACCGACTCCACGTCGATGTCGAGTTCGACCACGTGCGTGGCGCGGCGGTTGTGGTCGAGGTGGTAGCCCCAGTAGGGAATGCGGCCGGTGAGCATGGCGGCGCCGGTGCTCTCGCGGCCTTCGGTGTTGGTGCGCGCGCCCAGCACCGAGTTGCAGTAGACGACCGCCGACGATTCCATCCACGCGCAGTGCTCTCCGCGCGTCGGGATGTTGCCGACCTGGTAGGGCGTGCAGGTGTTCATGATCTGCGCGCCCAGCCCGGCCGCGTGCCGCTCGCTCTTGTTGTAGAACTGGACGATGTCCTCGCTCACGCCCATGCGCTCGGGCTGGCCGGGGTCGAAGCCGAGCTGCAGGTGGCTGGTGAAGACCTTGAACTTCGGGATCTGCACCACCTCCTGGCTGTCCAGGCTGAACTCGGAAAACACAGCATCCATGCCGCCGCCCTTGGCGAGCGCGAAGTCGCGCTGGAAGGGCGTGGTCGAGGTGATGGAGGCGCAGACGTTGCGCGTCTCGACCAGCCGCTCGGCGCCGAGCGCCTCGCCGTAGCGCATCAGCAGGTCCATCGCCTTCTGCACGGCCGGCCCGTCGCGGCCGTCCATCATGGCTTTTTCTTCATCGCTCAGGTGCATGGCCTGTGTCTCCGTTCTTGTGTTCGTGGGGTGCCGGCGGATGGCTACCTCGATGGGGGTTTGGGCACCGGCACATGCCCGCCGATGTCTCGGGCGATGGTCAGCGCGATGTCGTGCAGGCGCGGCGCAAGCTCGGTGCGCAGCCGCTCTTCGCTGAAGACGAAGGCCGCGCCGCCGCCGTTGAGCGCCATGATCTCGTCGCCGGGGCCGATGAGCGGCACCGAGACCGAATTGATCTCGCGGTGGAACTCGCCGAGCGAAAGGCAATAGCCGAGCCGCTTCGCTTCGTCGACGGCGCGCGTCATGCCGGATGCCACGCTGTCCCACTCGGTGCCGCGCATCAGCCGCATCGAATCGAGCAGCTGCGCGCGCTGGGCCTCGGGCATGGCCGACAGGTACGCGCGGCCGAGGGCCGAGTTGGGGATCGGCGCGCGCGAGCCCACGTCGAGGCGGGCGGAAAGCATCGACGAGCGGGGGCGGCAGGCCTCGATCAGCACCATCTCCATGCCGTCGCGCACCGCGAGGTAGACGGAGGCACCCACCTCCTCGGCCAGGGCCTGCATGCTGGGCCGGGCAGCGGCGCGCACGTCGAGGCTGCCCAGGAACACGCGCGCCAGCGACACCACGCCGGGGCCGAGCATGAAACGGTCCGCCGTGGGCGAGGTCTTGAGCATGCCCATGGACAAGAGCGTAGCGACCAGGCGGTTGACGGTCGGGCGGGGGATGCCCGTCATGCGCGCGACTTCCGCATGGCCCAGCACGGGCAGGTCTTCGCTGAAGCAGCGCAGCACCAAGATGCCGCGCTCCAGCGCGCTGACGGTGTCGGAGCGGTCGGCGGTGCCGGCGATGGACGGGGTGTCGTTTTTTTCTGCTGACATGGGAGGGCCCTTGAAAAGAGTTCCCAATGTAGAGGCTTGCGACACACTCGCGCCCGGGGTCGTCGGCATGGTCTCAGGCGTTCGCGGTGGCTTCGGCCGCCGGTTGCGAATGCGCCGGCCCGCGCGCACGGGGACGCAGGAAGACGCCTTGCTCCAGCAGCGCGGTCTGCAGCGCATCGACATCGACGGCACGGGGCGCGATGCGCTGTTGCGATGCGAGCGCCGCCGCCACGCCTGCGGCCTGGCCGGTGATCCAGCACTGCGGGATCTCGCGCATGAAGCCATGCGAATTGCGGTCGCACGAGATGTGCCGTCCGCAGGCCAGCAGGCCGTCGAGCTTCTGGGGCACTAGCGCGCCGTAGGGTATCGAGATGTTCGGGAACTTGGGCGACACGGCCGGCGTCACGCCCACTTCGTCGGCCAGCGCGACACCGTCGGGCCACTGGCTGCGCAGCACCGAGCCGACGCCGCTCAGGCGCCGCGCGTGGCGTACGCCGATCTGCGGCGCGCTGAGCATCATGAAGGCCTGCTCGAAACCCGGCGCATGGGCGCGGTAGTAGTCCAGATGAGCGGCCATCGCCCGGTGCGAGCGGACTTCGACGGCGGTCAGGTCGTCCACGTCGAGCGGCGAATAGCCGGACTGACGCGGCCCCATGAACAGCGCGATCTCGTTGCGCCATGAGACAAAGGGGCGCTCGAACAGGCCGAGCTGCGCGCGCCCCTGCGCCATGAAGGCGGTGAACCGCTCGGGCTGGCCGGCCTTGAATTCGATCCAGCGGTTCATGTCCACGCCGCCGAACAGCCAGGAAGTGTTCATGCAGTGATGCACGTCCGCCTCCTCGATGTCGTTGACGTAGTCGGCACCGGCGCGCGCGAACAGGTCGCCGTCTCCGGTGGCGTCGACCACCACGTCGGCCATGATCGCCATGCGGCCTTCCTTGCTCTCGAACACCACGCCCTTGACCGCGCCGTCCTGCACGATCGGGATCGCCGCCCAGGAGTGGTAGATCAGCTTGACCCGGCGCTCCAGCACGATCTCCTGAGACAGCAGCTTGAGCCGCTCGGGGTCGACCGTCGGCGACCAGGTGACGATGCCGTGATAGGCGGCGGTGCGTTGCGACCAGTGCGCTGCCTTGCCGGTGTCCTGCGAGCCCCAGTCATCGGGCGAGGGGCCGGCGATGGCATCGGCCGGGAGCCGGTCGAACAGCTCTTCGGCGAAGCCGCGGATCACCAGCTTGCCTTCCCAGTCCGTCATGCGGTCGATCCAGATCACCAGCCCGCCGGTGGAAAGCCCGCCCAGGTGGTTGTAGCGCTCCAGCAGCGCCACGTTGGCGCCGGCACGCGCGGCGGCGGCCGCCGCGGCTGTGCCCGACGGCCCGCCGCCCACCACCAGCACGCCGCAGCGGTGGTAGATCGGGATGTCCTTGCCGGGCTCCGCCCACTGCCCGTGATCGGGTCGCTTGACCCGGCTGTCGCGGTCGAAAATGTCGGAGGAGAGGATGCGCTCGTCGGTACGGACGACAGTTTTCATGGATTCGTCTGCGGGGTTGTTTGATGGTTATTTTGGACTGTACGTCCATTTAGTCAACTTAATGATCGAATATTCAGGGTAATCCCTGTCTTTTGTTTTTCATTAATGAGTCGATAGTCCATAAAAGACTGAGACCCCCTGGAGACTCAACGCATGCTTTCCGAACCTTCCCGCCGGCTGTCCCGCCGCGTTTTCGCCTTCGCCGCGGCGGCCTCAGCGAGCGCGGTGCTGCTCGGCCTTTCTCCCCTCGCGGTGGCGCAGGACTTTCCCTCCAGGAGCAAGCCGATCCGCATCGTCGTGGGCTTCACCGCTGGCGGTGGCACCGACGCGCAGGCGCGCGTCGTGGCGCAGAAGCTCGGCGACCTGCTGGGCGTGAGCGTGGTGGTCGAGAACCGTCCCGGCGCCAGCACCATGCTGGCCGCGAACGAAGTAGCGCGCGCCTTGCCGGACGGCTACACGCTGCTCTATGCGCCCTCGTCGACCATGGCGCAGAACCCGCACACGCTCTCGCGGGTGTCCTATGACCCGTTCAAGGACTTCACGCCCGTCTCGATGGGCGGGCGCGGCCCGCTGGTGCTGTCGATGAGCACGGCAGTTCCGGCGAACAACGTGAAAGAGCTAGTGGCCTACGTCAAGTCCCACCCCGGCAAGGTGAGCTATGCGTCCTTCGGCGCCGGCACGTCGTCGCACGTGTATGGCGAGCTCTTCGTCAAGAAGATGGGCATCGACGCGGTGCATGTGGCCTACAAGGGCGGTTCGGATGCCGCGAAGGACCTGGTCGGCGGCCGCGTGGAGTACATGTTCGATTCGGCATCGTCGGCCCTCATCACCGCAGGAACGGGCAAGGTCAAAATCCTCGCCGTGGCGGCCTCGGCGCGCATCCCCGCGATGCCCGACGTGCCCACCTTCGCAGAGCAGGGCGTGACCGGGCTCGACCTGCCGAGCTGGCTCGGCTTCTACGGGCCGGCGAACATGCCCGCGCCGGTGCTGGCGAAGCTCAACGCGGCAATCGTGCAGGTGCTGGCGATGCCCCAGGTGCGCGACTTCTATCGCAACGGCGGTTACGAGGCGGGCGGCACCACGCCCCAGGAGTTCGCGAAGATCACGCGCACGACCTACGAGGAGTGGGGTGTGATGGTGCGGCAGGTCGGGCTGGCGAAGCAATGAGCGGCATGTCCACGGACATCGGCCGCCGCCGCGTGATCGCCGCGTCGCTCGCCTCCGGCGTGGCCCTCCTGGCTTCGGCCGCCGCGTTCGCCGCTTCTCCTGTGTTTCCCGAGAAGGGCCGCACGGTGCGCATCGTGCTCGGCCTCGCGGCGGGCGGCGCCTCGGATGCGCAGGCGCGCTTCGTCGCCAACAAGCTGACCGGCGTGCTGCAGACGCCGGTCATCGTCGAGAACCGGCCCGGCGCCAGCTTCATCCTCGCGACCGAGGAAGTGATACGCGCCGCGCCCGACGGCTACACGATCATGTATGCGCCCTCTTCGGTGGTGGCGCAGAACCCGCAGACGCTCGCCCAGGTCCGCTACGACCCGTTCAAGGATCTCACGCCCCTGTCGCTCGGCGCGCGCGGCCCGCTGGTGCTGACGGTGCATGCCAGCGTGCCGGCGAAGACCGTGCAGGAACTCGTCGCCTACATCAAGGCCAACCCCGGCAAGATGAGCTACGCCTCCTTTGGCACCGGCACCTCGTCGCACATCTACGGCGAGGTCTTCGCGCGCCAGGCTGGGCTGGATGTGGTGCACGTGCCCTACAAGGGCGGGGCCGACGCGGCGAAGGATTTTCTTGCGGGCCGCGTGCAGTACTACTTCGACGCCGCGCCCAACGCGATCCAGAACGCGGCCACCGGCAAGGTCCGCATGCTCGCGGTGGCCGCGCCGAAGCGCAGCGCGATGCTGCCGGATGTGCCGACGATGACGGAGCAGGGGGTGAGCGGCGTGGACATGCCGAGCTGGCTCGGCTTCTACGGCCCCGCGCGCATGCCCGCGCCGGTGGTCGCCGGGCTGAACGCCGCGCTCGCCGAGGTGCTGGCGATGTCTGCCACGCGGGATTTCTTTCAGCAGGGAGCCTACGAGGCCGAGTCGTCGAGCCCGAACAGTTGGGGGAATTGACGCGCTCGACCTACGAGCAGTGGGGCGGGATCATCCGCAAGCTGGGGCTGGTCAAGCAATAAGGCCGCAAGGCTTGACGCTCGAGCTGCGTCAGGTAGTTGCCGCGAACTCCTTGGCGCACAGCGCGGCCGCACAAGCGATGCTGACGGCCAAGCCGATCGCGAGCCGCTGGATCGCTTTGCGGCTCGCCTCGCTTGTGAGCCGATCGCCTCACGGCATTGAGACGTTCGTTGACAACCAGTCGCCTCTAGACCCAATACTGTTCGGATAT
>NZ_JAGGNU010000058.1 GCF_018614915.1 Variovorax paradoxus
ACGCACCGAAGCGCGTGCCCGCGGATTGCACTCCCAAGATCATCGGCCCGCCTGGACCCCGACCCAAACCAGCCGATTCCCACATACCGCGACAATTTAGGAGCTTTATGCCATAACCGAACAGTATTGAGTCTGGTCCAGTCCTTGCCCCATCTTCCCGATCGGCACGTACTATAGGCACTCCGCTTCCCCCCAAGCCAAACTGAGCGGATGAGAGCCAGCCGCACCGACCCACAGCGACCAACGAGGCAACTGCTGGAGCAACTTCCGCGTCTTCAGTTCTCGGACAGCAGATGCATTGACGTCTCGCAGTCCTCGCCAGCACTGCTTCGCTCCATCGCCGAAGACGCCGAAACCACCCTCTCCACCATCCACCAGGGCCTGGGCGCCATAGGCCATCTCCTCGCCCATTCCGCCGTCCCCATCGAAGACGGCACCATAGGCGCCGACTCCCTAGAAAGCCTGGGCTTCCTGATGGCCGAGCTGGGCGACCTCGCCGCGGCCTGCATGATCCTCGCCGCCCGCTGCCGCCGCGCCGCGGGCGCTGACGACGAACGGGCCGGCTGATCAGCAGCTACCGTCGCTCAACCCCGCATCCGTCATCTCCGCCCGCACCACCCGGCGCGCCACCAGCAGCCGGCCCGTCGCCCGCGCCGCCGCCCACCGCCGGAATGAGCACCACGCAGCGCTGCGGGCGTCGGCCATCAGCTCCACCCGCTTGTGCACCCCCGCCCTTTGCGGAACAATGCTTGCCCCACTTGCACACAGCGCTCGAAGAACGCCGTCCGCCAAGGCGGCGGCGCAGGGTCGCCAGGCAGGCCATGTTGACCGCATCTGTTTGCACAAGCGGGGCCGAGCCGGCGCCTGTTTGCGATCCAGCGCCGGCACATTGCAACGCGTCGCGAGCTTTCTGGCCCGAAGGAGGTTGTGATGATGAAGTGGTCTCGGGCACCCGCTGCCCTCATGCTCGCCCTTGCATGCGCCACCACCGCCGGCATTCTGGCGCCCAACACAACCCTGTCGCCGAGCCAGTCCATCAGTTCCGACAACGGCCGCTATCTCCTGGTCATGCAGGGCGATGGCAACCTGGTCTATTACCGGACCACCGACTGGGTCCCGCGCTGGCACAGCCAGACCTACGGCAATCCGGGCGCGTTCGCGCCGATGCAAGGCGATGGCAACCTCGTGGTCTACACCGGCACGGGCATGCCGATCTGGAACTCGCAGACCTCCGGCAACCCGGGCGCCTACCTCGCGGCGCAAGACGATGGCAACCTGGTCATCTACGGCAGCGGCAGGGCGCTGTGGAACATCGGTGTGGACGTGGTCACCGGCGATCCCCAGCTGGCCGGCGATGTGGTCGGGCGCGACCTGGCGATATCCGGCCTGGGCTCGCTGGGACACACCGGCATGTACGACGGCAGCGGCGTGGTCGAGGTGCTGGACGAGGGCGGCAACGCCATTCGGTACGAATCGCTGGCCAGCTTCAAGGCGCGCTCCGCCTATTGGGGAACGGCCTCGCCTAACAACCCGAACCACCTGCTCAACAAATGCTTCAAGACGGCCTGCCTGCAGCTCGCCGACTTCGAGGACATCGGGGCCAGGATGGCGCTGGTCAAGCGCGCCTTCCAGGCCTACCTGATCGGCGCCGACTACACCTACGGCCAGCACTACACGAGTGCCAAGCCCATGGTCTGGGGGCGTTTGGCCCAGCGGGGCCTGTACCGCTGCGACACCTTCATCATCAATGTGTATGAGAAGACCGCCGACGACGAAGGCATGGGCTCGATCTATCCGGTGCCGCAGCTCTGGCTGGACCGCAATCGCGACCTCAAGAGCGACCCGATCCTGCCCTCCACGCTGTTCAACAAGATGAAGGGCTGGAACTGAAGTCGAGGCGAGCAGGCATCATGAAGAAGGCCGGTGTCCTCGCGATCGCAGGCCTTGCCCTGGCGGGGTTCGTGTGGGTGGTGTTCGGGTGGCAGCCTCCCGCATCGACGGCGCCGCGGCAGGAAGCGCCCGCGCCTGCATCCCGCGGGGGCGATCAAGTCGCGTCCGCAGCAGCGGCCGCCAGGTATGCGGCGGCGGTCACCGTCGCCAGGAACAGGCCGGATCCTCACAATCCGCTGGTCGCCTATGTCCCCAAGCCCGGCATCGCGGGGCGCAACGAGCTCGACCGGATCTTCGCCCAGGGCGTGCCGCTCACCACCCAGTCGGCATTGGCTGCGCGTGCCTTGTTGCAGCGCGGGCTCAGCGACGATGAAAAGATTGCGCTGGCCCGCATCCTGGGCCGCTTGTATGCGCCGGACGACCCGACCGGCTACAACGCCGACATCCTGCTGGACCTGCGCAGGCTGCTCGGCGACAGCAACAAGCAGGTCGCGCGATCGGCCGCGCTGAGCTTCTCGCGCATTGGCTATCTGCCCGGATCGGACGCAGTCCTGAGGGACGCCTTCGACAACCAGGTGCTCGGCGCCAATGACTACTACGGCGAGCTGGCCCACATGGCCCCGCAGGCGCCTTCGCATGTGCAGGCTGCGATGCTCTCCGCGATCCGCGCGTCCTCGAATGCCTATGCGGCCGACATCCTGGCCGGCTCGATCAACGACAACCCGAAGGTCCTGCAGCGCTACTCTGCCCACGCCGTGGAAGAGATCGCCCGCCTGCTCGCCGGGGCCGAGCCCAGGTTCCCGGCCGCCACGGGGGACTTCGGCCTCACGGATGCGGTGCGGTACGCCAATTGGCTGCGCGCCACGGCGCAGGTGGAAAGCCTCGCCCAGGGGACCGATCTGGATGCTGCGATCGTTGCCAGGCTCGGCATGCCCGGCACCGATCCGCGCAAGATCACGGCCTATCTGTTGACGCCCGAGGCGTCCTCGCTGCTGTCGACCGCGCGCCTCGGCTCGCCGGCGAGCGGCCTGGTCGTCGCGTCCAACCAGTATGCGGCGCAGTACCCGGGCAACAAGATCCTTCAATCGGCTGCGCAGGAGGTCGCCCAGAGAAGTGCAAGGCCCAAGGGCGCAGGCCGCTAGGCGCGCAGGCTGGGCCAGCCTTGCGGCCCGCGGCGGAAGCTGATCGCCAGCCGGTTGAAAGCGTTCATCAGGCCGATCGCCATGGTCAGGTCGGCAAGTTCCTTTTCGCTGAACACCGCAGAGGCTGCCTCGAAGACGTCGTCCGGGACGCGCGTGTCGGCCACGCGGGTGACCGATTCCGCCCATGCAAGCGCCGCCTGTTCCCGGTCGCTGAAGAGATCGCCTGCTTCCTGCCACGTTTGCACCAGGGCAAGCTTCTGAACCGACACGCCCTTCTTCGAGAGGTCGCGGGTGTGCATGTCCAGGCAGTACGCACAGCCGTTGATCTGGCTGACGCGCAGGTACACGAGCTCGACCAGAACGTCCTCGAGGCCCGATTGCATGATGTAGCCGTACACGCTGCCGAAGGCTTTCACGCCACCGGGAGACGCTTTGGTGTAGTCCAGTCTCATTTTCTGGCTCCTGTCATTCGGTGGTGGTGAGCGGATGGTCGCCGCTGTCCACGACGAACACGGCCAGCAGCTTGGCAGGCTTCGTCTTGCTGGCATTGCGGCTGATCGGATGGCGCGAGCCCGGGTCTTCGTGGAAGCTTTCCCCGGCCTTGTAGATGCGCTCAGGGCCGTCGTTGACCTTGCTCGCGATGCTGCCAAAAACCACGTAGGCATAGATGAACGACGACTTCGCATGCACATGCGGATGCGAAGCGCCGCTCGGCGGGTACAGGACTTCCAGCGCGAGGAGCGACTTGCCGGGGATGTTCGGGATGGGCCGGTCGAAGTTCGGCTTCACGGTGTCAGCGGCGCCGTGAGCTGCCGCGGCTCCGGCGAAGGCCACGCTGGTGGCGAGGACGAGTGAGGAACGAAGGCGTTGAAGTTTCATATGTCGATCTCCTTGGAGCCCCGATGGTGCGCTTAGGCTGGGCTAGGAAAAAGACCTGAAAACTCAAAATCCGGATGTACCATGACTCGATGGACGGCACACTGAAGATCGAGCTGGACCGCTCGGCCAAGACCTCCTTGGCCGAGCAGATCCGAATCGGGATCTCCGGCGCGATCGAGAGCGCGGTGCTCGCACCGGGCGCGAGGCTGCCTTCGTGGCTTGATCTCGGCGCGCAACTGGGCGTTGCGCGAGGCACCGTCAAGACGGCGTATGAGCGGCTGGCAGATGCGCAATTGATCGTCTCGTCGCGATCCGCCGGCACTCGGGTGACGGGCCATCCGGTCAAGCGTGCCGTGAAGGAGCTGCGATCGATCGAGACCGATCTGCAGTCCGACCTGTACCAGCATTTCCTGCCCGGTCCCGCGGTGTTCCAGATGGGCGTGCCGGCCTCCGACTGCTTCCCCGCTGCCCTGTTCGCGCGCATTCGCGCGCGCGCAGCTCGCGACGAGGTGGAAGCGCCCGCCTTCTATCACGATCCTCGCGGCGAACACGAGTTCAGGCGCGAGATTGCAGCCCACCTGGCACTGTCACGAGGTATCGAGTGCCGTCCTTCGCAGATCTTCATCACCGCAGGCTTTTCAGGCGCACTGGGTGCCACGCTGCAGGCCATCCGCGCCGAAGGGCGTGCGGCATGGGTCGAGAACCCCGGGTTCCTTCCGAGCCGCAGAGCCCTCGAGATCTCTCGGCTTGCGACGATCCCCGTTCCCGTCGACGACGAGGGCATCAACGTTTCCTATGGGGAAGCGCGCGCACCGGATGCTGCCGTGGCGCTGGTGACGCCGGGACAACAAGCGCCACTGGGTCCGACCCTTTCGCTCACGCGCAGGCTTCAACTCATCGATTGGGCGAGACGCGCACAAGCGTGGATCATCGAGGACGACTACCTGGGGGAGTTGCAGCTGAAGCGACGTGCTGCGCCGGCGCTGGCTGCGCAGGACAGTTCAGGCCGCGTCATCCACATCGGATCGTTCAGCAAGACCATCAGCCCCGCGCTGCGTCTCGGCTTTGTCGTGGCGCCCCCCTCGCTTGTCGCCCGGTTCGACGATGCAATGGCTTGCCTTGCACCCGCTCCCGGTCCAGCGGTGCAGACCGCGACCACGGAATTCATGCGGGACGGGCACTACTTGCGACATTTGCGACGAATGAAGCGCGTCTACGCTGCACGGAGCAGCGCATTGCTTGCAAACCTGGAAGCCAGGGGCCTGCACGGATATCCCGCTGGACTTGCCGTCGCGCTTCAGCTGCCGGATGGTGCCGACGACAAGGCGATTGCTCGTGAAGCGTATGCCTATGGAATGGCCCCGGCGCCACTTTCGATCTGGTACAGCTCCGCCGGTACAGAGCGTTCCGGACTCCTTCTCGGTGTCGCAACTGCCATCGAAGCCCAGCAGGCGACGGCTTGCCGGCGCTTGGGTCAGCTCATACAACGGTTCTCATGAAAGCTGGGCCTGGCGTCCCGACCCGACATGCCCCCCCGTGCCAAACTGCGGACGTAAGCAATGTCTGCGTTGCAGCGACTGTCGGTCGAGCCCGACCTTCGAACTCACAGTCTCGGCCCCTTTCCAGTCACTCGGGTCCCAAGCCGACTGCGGCACCGACGGCCGGTCTCAAGGTACTGCTGACATAGCCGACCGTCGGCGCGAAGTGACGCTGCTTGCCCGCGGCAACTTGGCCGCCGCCGACGCGATCCAGCGTCGAAGCCGATCGAGTGACTGCTGGTCGTCGGCTCCAAGTGGCGCATCGCGCCCGTTGCTGTCTTTCGGCTCGCGACAACGGATGACAGCAGCGGACTTGGGTGCCGCCGGTCGCCTTGGGCGGCTGAATGGCGGCTGTTCCCGGGACCGGACGTTCATCCTTCTTGGGGTCGGCTGTCTGCTGTACCTTGAATCCAGTCCCTCAGCCATTTCCGAGAACGTGGCGACACCGGTCCTTAACGATGAGCGTCCTATGGCTGCTCTCGAAGGGAGCGAAATGGAGCTCTGCGCCCTGAGCTATCTATCAGCCCGTGATGAAGCGGACTTTGTCAGTTTCGGCAGCCGGCCATCAGCTGCCTTACACGAAGGTCGGCTCGCGGAAGCTACAGCGCCGAGTTCTGACTTGCAGGCGGCAGCTGGGGGCTCCAGATGCAGGCGCGGCTGCTGCCGGCCCATGGCAGCGCCCAGCTTGCGGCGCCGATGCTGCGCGGCCGTCTGTCGCCGCAGGTGCGGCGACGGGTCCTTGATTGCGTCGAAGCCGCACAGGCAGCCGGCAGCGCGGTCGGACTGCCTGTCGTCCTACCGCTTAGTGCGCATGTTCGAGGTGAGCTTTAGCATGAGCCGGCATGTCCGGGTTACGCAGGGCCGCCTGACCCATGCCGCCGGCTGCTGGCTGATACCCGGCGGAGCTGCTGCAGGTGGCCGCCAATACGCGCGCGCAACTGAGTCACCTGAGGCAGCGTTTCGACGCGCCGAGCTCAGCAGCGCGCCGCGCCACCGGCACCCGGCCTTCTCGAATGCTTGAGCCTTCGTTGCTACCGCACCGCGGGCATGCACAAACGTCAATGCGGATGGCGCCGCAGACCCGCAGCCACCAGGTCAGATGGGCAAAGCCCGAACATGGCGCGGAACGCCGTACTGAAATGTGCCGAACTCGAGAAACCCGCCCTGTGCGCCGCCACGGTCAGTGAAGCGCCAGCCGAGACGGCGGTGATGGCCGCACCCATTCGGTTCCAGATTCGGAAGCGGCGCAGAGGCAGGCCGGTGCAGGCCTTGAACAAGTGCTGCAGGCGCGAGGGCGACAAGCCCACCTCAGCGGCCAGCGCTGTCAGGGAGTGGGTGTCTCCTGGTGTCCCGCGCATCCGGGTGATCACCTTCGCGATACGTTCGTCCGTTGCGGGGGTAGGAGAGAAGTTGCACACCACTGCCAGCCTTGCGTGCATATCTGCAGGCTCTATCTGTGCGCGCACGACGGCCGTGACGAGCGCGCAGATCTCGTCCTCACGCCTGTGATGCGTCGCAAAGCCATCGTGCGTGCAGGTCATGGCCGCCGCCTGCCCAGCAACATCTGCACCCTGAGGATCCAGGTACACGCATGCGATCGCCTGGGCACTGGAGCGCACGCGGTGCAGCGTCCCAGCCGGCACGAACAACGTGCGGCACGCGACCCAATCGCCCTTGGGTTGGAAAGGATCGCGGGCCACCTCCAATGACCCGGAAACATCGCAACAAAGCACAGCGACACTCGTTCGGTGCGCGGCAAGGTCGAAGGCCGGCCCCAGATAAAGGGCTCTGCCGCCCGACGAAAGGATGCGAGCATTCAACGTGGTTGGGGACATGACGTAGCCGGTTCTTGAAAGACGGGTTCGCTTGCGATGCGTACTCTACGGCGCGCAATCTCAACTTTGGAAAGCAATTCATGCCAAGCCGCGAACACGTCGAACGTTTTGTGAAAGTCGTTGAAGAAGGGCATTTCGTCGAAGCCATGGAAGAGTTCTATGCAGCGGACGCAAGCGCTCAGGAGAACAACGAGCCGCCGCGCATGGGACTGGCCGCGCTGTTGGATCACGAGCGCGCGACACTTCAGAGATTCAAGCGCATCGAAGCTCGCTGCGTCAGGCCCATTCTGGTCGACGGCGACCAGGTGGTGATCCATTGGCAGTTCGTGTTCCATCACAGCTCCGGTGCGGTGATCAGGCTTGACGAACTGGCCCGCCAGACATGGCGTGCCGGCAAACTGGCGAGCGAGCGCTTCTATTACGATCCCGGCCTGATGCGGCCTTGATCTTGTGTTGGTGGTGGCGCCGCGTACGCCTGGGCGTCCCGTCTTGATCCGCTGGCGCCGAATCGGTCGTGTCTCAACACTTGGTGTAGACCCACAGCCCGGAGAATGCCCGCGCGGCAAGTCGCTTCGGGCTACCGACGTCACCGGAGCGGACTTCACGGAGACGGGGACAACCCTCCGCGACGCATTCTTCGACGGTCTGCATTGCGGCATTGAACCTTGCCGACTGATTGACTCCTGAGGGTCGAGAGCGGCGCCGAGCGGCCGCAAACTGGCACCGACTCGACCGGCGGGATCTGGCCGAATTGCGTCGTATGCCTGCACGGAGCGAGGGGCGGCTTCCGATGCACTCTCGACGAAGTGCAGTCACGACCCACGGGATTCGCCGTGATCTCGCCAGGGCGCATCGTTGCGGGCCCTCAACTCGATGGGAGCCATCATGGAATCCAATGCCCATGCTGTTTATCGCGGGCCATGGAACAAGGGCAAGGTACGCTTCAAGCCGAAGGACATCTGGGCGCTTCGAGTCCGCCTCCAAATGGAGAATCGGCCGTCCGCCACTGTCCGCTTCGTTGGAAGCGGCAGCGTTCCCCTAAACCGTGCCCGCGCCCACAAGCATCTCGCAAGGCCCGACGAAGCCTTCAGCGCCCTCGAATCCATGCAGCGCCTCTTCGATCGCCTCCCAGGTCGATGCCCTCTCGGTCTCATCCAATCGGGCCATCATCTGATGCAGCGCGCCGAATGACTCGCGCTCGAAGCGCACGCATTCCGCTGCGCTCGGCAGCCGTACTGGCGAGGGTACGCGGCGCACTTCGATCTCGCGCAGCCCGGCCCGCGCGAAAGCGGCCTCAAGCACGCCTTCGCCGCCAAGGGAGAAAGGACCCGGCTGGCCTTGCAACGGCGCCGGCAGGCGGGCGCGCTCGCGGATGATCTTCACGGGGATCGAGAAGAAGGCGTTGCGCTCGGGCGTCGAATACACCACCGCCGACACGCGGCCACCCGCGCGGAGCGCGCGCCGCAAGCCGGCGAGCGCGCGCTGCTGGTCGGGAAAGTAGATGAGGCCGACGCGGCATATCGCAGCGTCGAAGCCGGCGGCGGGCAGCGCGTCGAGCGCTTCACCGTCGAGCTCGCGAGTTTCGAGGTTCGACAGCCCGGCGGCCGCCGCGTCCGCGGCGGCGCGTTTGAGCAAGGCCGGCGCGATGTCGGTGGCTAACACATGGCCGGTCGCGCCGACGCGCCGCGCTGCGTCGATCGACTGCTCGCCCGCGCCGGCCGCAATGTCGAGCACCCGCGAGCCCGGCCCGATGCGTGCCAGGTCGAACATCGTCTCGGTCGCTTCGCCGAGCCAGCGGCCAATGAAGGGGCCCCAGCGGTGCCAAGCCTCGGCGGCAGCCTGCCACTGGGCGCGGGTGGTGGTCTTGAAGGCAGCGGCGTCGAAGGTTGGGGCCGTTGTTGCGACAGTGCTCATGCTCATCTCCTTGAAAAGGGTGGTTGGTAGGCAAGCATGACCATCGACGCGGGCGCCGGCTAGTCCAGAATCTGGACTGGCCTTGAAGCCCTAGCCGGGCTAAATTCCGCACCATGATCGACTATGGGCAATTCTGCACGGTAGCGCGCGGCGCCGAGGTGCTGTGCGAGCGCTGGACTCCGCTGGTGGTGCGCGAACTGCTCTGCGGCAGTACGCGCTTCAACGACATCCGGCGCGGGGTGCCGCGCATGTCGGGCTCGCTGCTCGCGCAACGGCTGCGCAAGCTGGAGGATGTGGGCGTGGTCAAGCGCTTGCAGGGGTCCGGCACCGCGTCCGAATACCACCTTACCGATGCCGGTGAGGAACTGCGCCCGATCGTGATGGCGCTCGGACACTGGGGCGCGCGCTGGATCGGCAGCCGCCTCAAGCGCGACCAGCTCGATGCCGGCTTCCTGATGTGGGACATTCGCCGCTTCGTGCACCTGGACCGCTGCCCACGCGGGCGATTCATCGTGGTCCACTTCCGTTTCACCGACGCGCCCGAGGGCGAGCGCCGCTGGTGGCTGGTGATCGACCAGGGCACGGCCGACCTTTGCCGCGATGACCCGGGCGAGGAGCCGACGCTGATCGTCGAATCCACCGTGCTGGCGCTGACCGAGGTCTGGACTGGGGACCGCGACGTCGAGACATCTGCGCGCGAGCGGCGGGTGCGCGTGATCGGCGCGGCGAGCGACGCGCGCGCGCTCTGGCGCTGGCTCGGCCGCAGCGCCTTCGCCGAGACGCGCGAAGCGGCGCGTGTGGCCTAAGCAGCACATTCATCACTCGCACGACAGGTTGAGGGATTTCCCAGCGGCCGCCTCCGGCGAGCGTGGCGTACACACATCCCGTCAGCGTTGTGCGGGCTTCTCATGCCCTCTACATCCGATCAAGCTTGATCCGGATGTCCGGCCGGCTCAGGTCACGTGCCGCTGTCTACAGAGCGAGCACTTGGGACGCTGGGCAGGCCACGACCTCGACCTCATCCGCAGCATGGACGAAGGCAATCGCTATGCGGCCGTGAGGGCCGCTGGCGATTTCGATGTTGCAGCGGTCATCGCGGGCGAGGCGACGGGTGTGATCCACGACGTTGCGCCAACCGGCCAGATCATCGAGCGCATAGTGGGCGAGGTCGCTCGCGGTTCTCTGCGGAGCTGCCGGCATGTACGCGGTGCCCGACGCTGCCGGAGAGTGAGCGGCTGCGCGCGTTTGGCAGTGGCCATTCGTTGCCCGACTCTCCGCCGGCGACGCGACACCGTCATCGCGCGAGATTGAACGCCGGCTTCAGAATCAGTTGCATCGCCTATGAACCCGCGCACCAGTAGGTTTTGGCGGCCGAGCGACTGGAGAGTGGTCGAGACCGTGAGTTCGAAGGTCGGCCTCGACTGCCAGCAACTGCTGCACCGCCGAAATTCGCTCGGCCTAGTCGAACGCCGGCAGATGGCGGAACCCGGCCTGCCGCGACGGTCGCACCTTCGCCCTTTGCTGACTTCCACTCTCAAGAGAAGCTGACGTTCACTGAAGTCACTGAACGACCAAAAGCGGAAGTCAAACAAAGGTGCGCATAGCGGCCGTTCGCACGTAGGTCCGAGGCCAATTTTGCCAATCGGACTTTTCAGAACGAGACGAGCAATGTCGCGACACCCCATGCGACCAAGAGGGCCCCTGCGCCGCGGCCTATCCAGTCGCCGCCCGGGCTGAGCTTTTCGACCAGCACGAACAGGGCGATGCCCGCGATCCAGGCGAGGTTCATGACGCCACCAATGAAGAGCAACAACATCAGCAACCAGCAGCAACCCACACAGACCGCGCCGTGACGCAAGCCCATCCTGAACGCGCCGCCCGCGCCAGGGCGCCAATGCATCATGATGAAGTCCAGAGGCGAGCGGCAATACCGAAGGCAGGCGTGCTTCAACGGCGTCCATTGGTAAAGACCGGCGCCGATCAGCACTGCGCCCGAGAGCGCAATGCTGGTTGTCTGCATCATCGGCGACAGCATGGCGACTTTCTCCAGCCCAAACTGAAGGGCTGCCGCTGCCAAGCTGAACGCAGCCCAAACAGCGATGTACCCGATGGCGAAGATGCCTGAAGCAGTCGCGCATTCGCCTCGTTCGCTGCGGCGTTGTGCGATGGTGGCATAGAGGAGGATCATCGGCGCGGCGCTCGGCAACATCATTGCCGCCATCATCACAGCCCACATGACGAGGACGATGACCGCATGGCCGAATGTCCATGGCCCTGAACTCATGGGCATCAGCATTTCGCCCATCTCTTGCATCATCCCGGCGCCGGTCAGCAAATAAGTCCACGACAAGACGACAACGAACAACAGGCAGGAAATGACGAGGAGGCGGTCACGCCGCAGCGCCCCCTGGATCAGTGAGCCGCCATTCATTTGGGCGCCTCCAACGGTCTCTTCACCTCTGCGCAGGCGGAGCCCTCGCTACGCTGCCACACCTTCCGGTGTCTGCACGACGTGGGCAAGTGTGCTATGTCCACCCTGCGTCTCGAACTTGATGGCCCCGGTGCTGCGGATGTTGGAAGAAGCCACCTCGCCCTCGAGGTTCTCGAACCCCTCCGGACACACGATTTGGACTCGGTGGGGGGCACCGGTCACCGGGTTCTTGATAGGTTCCACCTCGGTTTCGAGCACGCCGGGGATGACGAGGCGTGCGGTCCGGGCGGACTTGTCAAACTGGAACGTGATGGGAGCGAAGATGGGGTCATGCATCTTGGTCACGATGAGGCTGCAGATCTGAAAAAGCGTCCCTTCGGCCGAGTTCTTTCCCGACATGATGTTGAACAGCGCCTCGCGCTGCTCCGCGGTGGCGCGCTCTTCAATGATGGGTTGCAGCTGTCCATTCCCTTCATGCAGCGGGCCGGGGAATGAGACGACCGCGAAGAAGCACAGTCCATCCAGCGTCGTGCTGTCGAAATGCCCCTTCGTGATGCGCATACCCAAGAAGCCCTTGCAGTAGCCCTGTGTCGGCTTCGCGTTGAAATCGCAGGGGCAGCCGTATGCGCAGGTGCAGTTCTTGAGCCATTCGCCTTCGAGGCGCCAATTCGCTTGTGCCATGATCTTGTCTCCTGTCAGAAAGGTTGCGACGATCGCGGCGGGCGTCCCCGTACCGTCTGCCCCTTCCCGCTCTCAGCCCGCGTGAAAGCGAGACCTCCAGCTCCACGCTGGCAGCAGATCGGCGCGCCGCGCACGTTGCGTACGGCCAGTTGACTATCTGCCGATTGCAGGCGGAGCGCAACACCTGTTCGAGGCATCAATAGCTATCTCGCCAGTTCCCCGGGGATCGCTTCGACGTCGAAAATGTGCCGCTCAGGTCGGGTTCGGGTCGAAAGCGGGGTTGGCAGGCCGCTTTGGGGCGATAGCACTGACCGGCTGCTCGTGGCCGCGGCTGTGAGTTCGAGGCGGCGCCAGCAAGCTGTCCTTCGTCCAAAGCGCCTGGCCGACCATCCACGGATCTTCGGCAGCCTTGAATTTCTCGACGAACTGCAGTCTCGCCCCACGGATGTGCCGTGATCCCGCAAGGACGCACCGTTGTGGACCCTCAACTCGATGGGAGTCCATCATGGAATCCGTTGCCAATGCTGTTCATCGCGAGCCATGGAACAAGGGCAAGATCGTCGGCCAGAAGGTACCCTTCAAGCCGAAGGACATCTGGGCGCTACGAGTCCGACTGCAAATGGAGAAACGGGCGCGCGAACTCGCTCTGTTCAACTTGGGAATCGACAGCAAGCTGCGTGGCTGTGACCTCGTCCGCCTCAAGGTCCGGGACATCTGCCACGGCGACCAAGTGGCATCCCGCGCAGTGGTCGTGCAGCATAAGACCCAGCGCCCGGTGCAGTTCGAGATCACGCCGGCGACCCGAGACGCTTTGCAGAAGTGGATCAAGCAAGCTGGGTTGAAGTCCGAGGACTTCGTGTTTCCGAGTCGCATCCACGACTCGCCACATCTGGGGACGCGGCAGTACGCTCGGATCCTTGGGCGTTGGGTCGAAGAACTCGGGCTTGATCCCGCAGACTACGGCACGCACTCTATGCGGCGAACCAAAGCGACGTTGATCTATCGGCGTACGAAGAACCTGCGTGCGGTGCAGTTGCTGCTTGGCCATTCCAAAATCGAGTCGACCGTGAGGTACCTCGGCGTTGAGGTGGACGACGCCTTGGAGATCTCCGAGCAGACTGAGATCTGACAGACGCGAAGGGCTGGCCGCCCGATCGCTGCCAGCCCAGATCCAATCAGGCGACCCACCAGGGCAAAGCCGCGACCCGGGCCGGGCGACGAGGGTCGCGGCTGGCCGGCCCAGATCTCTGAAAGGCAGCTTCCCGGCAACGTTGCGTACTCACACTGCCGGCCAGGAGCCGCCGTTCGACAATGCTTTGGAATTCGACACAGACCGGACGTTCGCTGCGCCAGCGCAACGTCCAGTTCGAAATGGAGTGAGCGAAGGCCCGAAGCGCAAGGCCAACGGTCAGCAGTTTGCCGTCCGCTGACGCATGGCTTGACCGCCCTCGAGCCTGCGTCGCATCATCCTGCCTTGCTGTCAAGGAGATACACATGCGGACCACGCTCATGATCCTCGCGACCTTCAGCGTCGCGAGCGCCCACGCCGCCGGCTTCAAGCTCGAGAGCCCGGACGTGAAGGCCAATTCCACGATGGACAAGAAGTTTGAGGCCAACGTCTTCGGCTGCAGCGGCGAGAACAAGTCGCCGGCGCTCAAGTGGAGCGGGGCGCCCAAGGACACCAAGAGCTTCGTCGTGACCGTCTACGACCCCGATGCCCCGACGGGCTCGGGCTTCTGGCACTGGTTCGTCTACAACATCCCGGCGAACGTCACCGAGTTGTCCGCCAATGCCGGCGCGCAAGGCGGCGCCAACCTGCCCAAGGGCGCCGCGATGAACCGCATCGACTATGGCTTCGCCGCATGGGGCGGCGCCTGCCCGCCGGCGGGCGACAAGCCGCATCACTACGTGTTCACGGTGCATGCGCTGAAGACGGACAAACTCGAACTGCCGCCGGACGCGACAGCCGCCGTCGCAGGCTTCATGACCAACGCGAACAAGATTGCATCGGCGACGTTCACCGCCAGGTACGGTCGCCCGGCAGAGAAGAAGTAGCAGCGCGGCCTCCGTGCTCACGGCAGGGGGCGCTGCGCGATGGCCAGTGAACGATGCCTGCACAAGGGCAGAATCACTGCAGAGCGCCGGCAACCGCGTATCAGGACGTCTCGCAAGTGAATCCAGCGCTCAATGCGAGGGGCGGCGTTGTGAGACAGAATGCGGCCGAGCCTGTGTGAAAACGCTTCGTCGATCGTCTCACTCAAAATAGAATTCGCCAACCCGTTGGAGCGAGGTGGCCCATGAAGCGATTCATCGAAGGCGAAGACCGACAGCAGGTGACGATGCTGCCCGAATGCCTTGATGACTATATCGGTGAGGACAACCCGGTGCGAGTCGTCGACGTCTTCGTCGAGGAGTTGGACCTGCAGGCACTGGGCTTCGCGGGCGTCGAACCAGCTTCGACCGGCCGTCCCTCGTATCACCCGGCGGTGCTGCTCAAGCTCTACATCTACGGCTACCTCAACCGTATCCAGTCCAGCCGCCGCCTGGAACGCGAGGCGCAGCGCAACGTCGAGCTGATGTGGCTCACCGGCCGTCTGACGCCGGACTTCAAGACCATCGCCGATTTCCGCCACGACAATGGTCCCGGCATCCGCAACGTCTGCAAGCGCTTCGTCGGCCTGTGCCGCGAGCTCAAGCTGTTCTCCCACGCCATCGTCGCGATCGACGGCAGCAAGTTCAAAGCGGTCAACAGTCGAGATCGCAACTTCACTCCCGGCAAGATCGATGCACGCCAGCGGCAGATCGAGCAAAGCATCCAGCGCTACCTTGATGCCATGGAGACGGCGGATCGCACCCAGCCTGCGGAGGTCGAAGCCAAGACTGAGCGGTTGACGGAAAAGATCAAGAAACTGCGCGAGCAAATGCGGGAACTGGACCGGACCAAAGAGCAACTGAAACACGAGGCCGACGGCCAGCGCTCGACCACCGATCCCGATGCGCGCTCGATGAACTCGCAGGCCAAGGGCACTGGCTTGGTGGGCTACAACGTCCAGGCAGCCGTGGATGCCAGGCGTCACCTGATCGTGGCGCACGAGGTCACCAATGTCGGCAACGACCGCGCGCAGCTGAGCAAGATGGCGCTGGATGCACGTGAAGCGATGGGAAAGGCCAAGCTGCAAGCGCTGGCCGATCGCGGGTACTTCAATGGCACAGAGCTCAAGGCCTGCGAAGACGCGGGCATCAAGACCTACGTTCCCAAGCCGATGACCTCGAACGCGAAGGCCGAGGGGCGCTTCGACAAGAGCGACTTCATCTACATCGCGAAGGACGACGAGTATCAGTGCCCCGCCGGCGAGCGGGCCATCTTCAGATTCAGCACGATCGAAAAAAATGGTCTCAACGCGCGCCTCTACTGGACCAGCGCTTGCCCCAGGTGTCCCATGAAGGAGCAGTGCACGCCCAGCGACTACAGGCGTATCCGACGATGGGAACACGAGGCGGTGCTCGAGCGCGTCCAGCAACGTCTTGATCGCAAACCTGTCGCGATGACGCTGCGAAGGTGCACCGTGGAGCACGTGTTCGGCACGCTCAAGTACTGGATGGGTTCAACCCATTTCCTCACGAAGACACTGCCGCACGTGAACACGGAAATCAGCCTGCATGTGCTGGCATACAACCTGAAGCGCGTGATCGCGATCCTGGGTATAAGCGAAACGATGAAAGCAATCAGGCTGGTGGGGGCGTGAGCCTCTTAAAAGGCCGTTGCAACTCGCTTGGCGACTCAGGCGCGTGCCAAATGGCGCGTTTCTGCGACGAGACCACTGGATGACTTCGTGGCGCTGATGACGCTGTTACGGCTGCATGATCGGCATACCTACACGCCGAGACTGTTTCCACACGGCCTCGGCCACAAGCTGCCCCTCGGAGACGTCCCCAAATGGTTGCGCACCAACGCTCATAACTCCCTATGAACTGCGTTTCCGCCGTTCTGACCGGCGTTGTCCGGGTGCGAACTCGGAATCGCCGCTCTGCCATCTATGCTTCTCGGCGCACTCCGAGTCCTTCGTCTTCAAGCAGCTGACATAGGACCAGCGCGCGTTCGTTAGCTGTTTCGACGAAGCAAACCCTCAAGCGCTGTCGCCGCACTGACGAAGGCCCTGTGCAACGCCGAGATTCTCCTGCTTGCCCCCTTCCGGGTAGTAGAAGTAGGAAGTAGGTGTTGTACGTTGCGGTTTCAGATGCTTGCAAGAGTATGCAGAGTAGTCACTGCACTCGTCGCCGCACGCAACGAGCATGGGTGACGACGCTCCGACGACAGTGCTTGCAAGAAGCTAGGTTTTGGCAGATGGCATCCACACCTCCGTGTCACGGTTCGAACTCGATGTAGTCGCACATCATCTGAACTAAATCCGCCGCTAGCGCATCGCCTCGAGCAACCGCCTGGCCGCCCGCAGGTCATGCGTGTGGAATCCTTCCGAGAAGCCTTCGTACACCGGCCGCAACAAGCCACGCGCATGCTCCAGCCGGCCCTCCTTCATCCACACGCTCGCTAGGCTCGTTGCGCACCGAAGCTGCCACGCCAGAGCCTCGTGCTGCCGGGATGTCTCCACCGCTTCGACCAGCAGAGCCTCGGCCAGGTGGCTTGTCTCGGGCCTCCGTCCCATGAGCGTCGCCTTGACGCGCAGCAGCTCAGACAACGAGCATCGATCCTCGAAGCGCCGGGCCCGCTCGACGCCCGCCGTGGCCAGCTCGATTCCCTCGTCTTCGCGACCTAGCCGGCCCAGCGCCTCGCACACCGCCGAAACGAAGCCCGTGTAGTGCAGCACGTAGAGCGCCTCGCCGATCTCGTCGAATGCCGGACGCAGGTCGCGCTCGTAGGCCAGGCCGACGCTGGAGCAGCGGGTGGAGGAGCTGAAGCACGCTATGGCGGGCCAAGGCCTGCGACCACTGGCCAGACAGGTCGCGTGGGTCATGTTTTTCGAATACCAGGAGCTGCCGACCGCCAACGCGATCCGCAACCTCCTGAAGCAAAGATCCCTCACCACCTGCGTGAGTGAGGTACGCATGTTCTGGGACGCCCTTCGCCAGCAGGTCCAGGACGGCCAGACCTTAGCCGGCCTCCCAGAAGCGCTCTCGCGCGAGATCTCCCAAGGTGTCAATCGCATGTGGCGCCTGGCGCTGGAGCACGCGCAGGGCGGCCTGCAGCTGGAGCAGCAAGCCGCGATGGACGTAATGACACCACTGTCACGCCTGTCGATCCGCATGGCGGAGCTCGAGGCTGAGCGCGACCGACTCAAGGCCCAGCTAGCTGATCGAATCGGCGAAAAGAGCCGCATCGACGGCGACTCGCGGCGCAAGGAGAAGAGTGCATGAGCACCCAAAGCCTCTCTCCTGCGGACCAGCTGGCGGCAGACAAATGGCAAGGCATCACAGGAGTCGTCCACAAACGGTTTCCCCCCAAGCTGCAAGGCCCGATGCTGGCGTTTGCCGAACATGTCTGGCTGCTTGCATTCGATGCCGGGCACGCACGAGGCGTTGACGCGATCCGCCTCGACAAGACGATCCGAGAGCCTGGCGACACGGTCCAGTACCTGAAAGATGCGCTTGTCAACGCCCAGCACGCAATCACGTGCACACGCAACGCCGGCGCACTTCCCGCAGACCTCGCGCGCTCCATGGCCGACATGCTGACGAGTCTCAGCACCGTCGCTAGTTCCTTTCCGTCCGGTCTTCCCTTCGTGGCCGCCATCGCCACGAGCGTCGACCACGCGATGGCCGCCGATTCACAACCCCTGCAGCTCGTAGCCGCCAACGACGACGGCGCGAACAGCACGGAGACGCCTTGAAATCCGAACTCATCACCGTCGCCTTCTACGTCTCCATCGCAGTCGTGGTCGTAGCTGCCCTTCTTGCCTTCGCAAGATCAGCATCCCAAACCGTCAATCGCGCAGCGGCGCTCTCCTGGATTGAAACCATGGACGTGCAGCACGAGAAGCAGCGCTACCAAGGAATCCGCACTGAGATAGTGGCCGACTTCGCGTCCGGAAAGTCGGGCTCAACAGGCTACGAGGTATTCGCCGCCTGCCAAACCAAGTCTGGGCGAACTTACTTCCTCTCGGTGACATCGAGCCTCGGAAGGGTGATTGATTGGGCCATCTACCCCACCACCGCCGAACAAATGATCTCAATGCTCGAGCAACGGGGCCTCGACTCCGGCGCAGTTCGCAGCATTCCATCGGCACCTATCGAAACCGCGACCCAGATCGCGGCGCCACCCAACCCTGTCGCCTAAAGGCGCTCACTCTTAACCACACTGAAG
The DNA here is from genome assembly GCF_018614915.1 of Variovorax paradoxus. Lineage (GTDB taxonomy): Bacteria > Pseudomonadota > Gammaproteobacteria > Burkholderiales > Burkholderiaceae_C > Variovorax > Variovorax paradoxus_K. Next base: position 18,630 of record NZ_JAGGNU010000058.1, read on the forward strand.
GACATCAATGTTCAAGAACCTCGTGCTCTATCGGATCGCCCACAGCTGGAACCCGGACTTGGAAGCCGCCGAGAAGGGCCTGTCCACGCAGCGCTTCGTGAAATGCACGCCATCGCAAGCGCGCTCCGAAGGCTGGATCGAACCCCGAGGCGAGGCACACGGCCCTCTCGTGGAATCAGTGGCGCGCCAATGGATCGTCAAACTCTGCATCGAGACCAAGAAGGTTCCTTCGTCGGTTGTGCAGGCAGCCCTGACGGAGCGCCTCAAGCAGATCGAGGAGACCACCGGCCGCAAACCAGGCCGCAAAGAGTCCAAGGAGCTCAAGGAAGAAATCGTCTTTGAGTTGCTGCCAAAGGCCTTTCCGAGCCAGGGCGTCATCACCGCCTGGATCGATCCCGACCAGCGCCTGCTCGCCATTGACGCATCAACGCAGGGCAAAGCTGACACCATCGCCACGGCCCTCGTGAAATGCATCGAAGGGTTCGCCATCTTGCGAATCGAAACCGAGGAATCGCCAGCTGCGTGCATGGCGGAATGGCTTCGCACCGACGAAAGCCCGAACAGCTTTTCGATCGATCGGGAATGCGAGCTGCGCGCCAAAGACGAGTCGAAGGCCGTTGTTCGCTACGGCCGCCACCCACTGGACATCGAAGAGGTGAAGGAGCACATCAAGGCCGGGAAGTTGCCGACGCGCCTGGCGATGACCTGGTCCGACCGCGTCTCTCTGGTTCTGAGTGAGACTATGCAGCTGAAGAAACTGGTCTTCCTCGACACCAGCATGGAGGAAGGCGGCGGCGATGAGGGCGAGGATAGCTTTGATGCTGACGTCGCCCTGATGACCGGCGAACTTGGAGACCTGGTGGACGACCTGCTGGAGGCCTTGGGCGGCGAGAAGGTCATCAACGAAAGCGCCGCTGCTGAAGATTGAGCAAATGTGCCGCGCTTCCCGACTACAGCGGGTTGGCGGCGCAGCCGCCTGGTGGCGTGAGCCGACCCGCTTAGTCGCGGGTCAAGCGGCACCACCAGAACCCGACCTTGGCCCACGGCTCACAATCAATCATGCCGTCGCACTGGGCTTCCTGTTCGTGCGCCCGTACAGGCCTGACGTAAGGCGCAAGCCCAAGGACCACTTCGCAGCGGTTTAATCTTCAACCGGATTGCTCAGCGAGGATCCGAGGGGCCTGCGCCGCAGGAGACGGCGCAGGCCAGCGGCGCAGCTCTCCTGCACCAAGACGATCCGATCATGAACGGCAGGCACCCAGCACTGGGTTGTGGACGTTTCTCCCCATCGGTCACGCGTTCAGAGTCCCTCAAGAAGGGCTCACTTAATTTCCAAAATCCAACGCGCAAGCGTCAACGCCTCGGCTTCCGTAACCTGGGTTTGCGCCGGCATCGGAGTTGGACCCCAGACACCGGCACTCCCCCCACGGATCTTCTGTGCCAGTTTCGAGTCGGCACCCTTGTCGTCGGCGTACTTGGCCGCGATGCTCTCGAACGAAGGGCCCAGGTGGTTCTTGTCGATCCTGTGGCAGGCGAAACAGTTCTTAGTCTTGTACAACTCATCGTCGGCGACCGATGCGCCGCTCGACAACAACAGACCAACAATGGATAGGACTATTACTGATTTCATGTCTTGAGATTGCCGAAATGGCGTGGGGACCAGCAGGGCCCCACGGGTCATGAAAACAACGCCGCCCGTTGTGAATCAGCTTGGCGTGAGACGCGAGATTGCACCCTCGTCGGTGGCAACGTACAGGTTGCCGTCCGGCCCTTGCACAAGCGAACGGAAGCGCGCGGCGGGCATGGGCAGGTTCACCGTGGTGCGTGTGGCGGACGAACCGTCGGCCTTTATATCGAGCACGTCCAGTCGATTGCCGACCGGCGTGCCGTGGATCCCGATGCCGGCGAAGCCGATGATCATCCGGCCATTCCAGGACTTCCATTGCGGACCGCTCAGGAAGGTGCCTGCGAACAGCCCTTGCGACAGGCCGTCGTTGGTCCAGGCCGGCTTCATCGCGTTCGGATAGGTTTTGGTATCCGTCATCGGCATGAACACCGATCTGATCTTCGGATCCACCGCACCCATCTGGTTGGGGCTGTAGCCGCAGTAATTGTCCGGGCAGGCCCCGCGACCACCGGTGTTGGGACGCGGGTCCCAGCCGCCGTTGCCGCCAGCCACCAGGGCCGTGACTTCATCGGTGTGCCAAGGCCCGTTTTCCGCGACGTACGCCTGGTTGGTGCCCGGCCGGAACGTGAGGCCCTGCGGGTTGCGATGCCCATAGGTGTAGATCCGGGGATCGAAGCCCGCTGGTGCACGGTTGCCCGGAGCGGCCTTGCCATCGCGGTCGATACGCAGGACCTTGCCACCGATGCGGGTCGGGCTTTGAGGCACCTCGCCGTTGTGCGTGTCGCCCGTGGTCACGTAGAGAAAGCCGTCGCCTGGATTGAAGCGAATCCGCCCTCCGTTGTGCGCGCCAGGGCCGCCGAACGGATGGTCGCTGGCGCGTGGCTTGTAGGGAATGTCGGTGACGATGTCGATGCGCTCGGACACCGCGGTCGCGTTGTTGTTGACCCTGAACCGCATCACGCGATTGGTGCCCGGAGCCGTCATGCTCGAGGTCGAATACACGTAGAGGAAACGGTTGTTGGCGAAGTTCGGATCGACGGCGACACCCATCATGCCCGCCTGCCCTTCGCAGAACAGATCACCCGCACTGGCGGGGTAACCCTTGGCGTCTTTCATGCCAAGCAACTTGACCACGTTGCCGCCAGGCTGCCGCACCGAGAGACCGTGGCACTTCTCGGTGAAGAACATGGTCCCGTCGGGAAGAAATGCCATGTCCCATGGGCTCTCGAGCTTTGTCAGGACGGCCGTGTGCGTAAGCGATGGAGCAGCACCTTGCGGTGCGGCAGACGTCGTGACGGCGGATGGCGTGCTGCAGGCAGCGAGCACGCAAGGAAGCATGCCCAAGATCAGTCGATTCATTTGATGTCTCCTGTTAGCCTTGCTCATGTCCCTCTGTGATGCTATGCCTGCGATCCTGGGGCGGTCAAGTGAGTATTGCGGTGCAGCATCCGGCGACAGCTGATCGGGACCCCTGTCTCAGAAATTCGCGGCGCAGTTCGTGAGCCACAGGCCCGCTCAGCGCTGCTCCGGTCAACAACCATCGCCGACTGCCGTTCTAGACGGCGCCGCGAAATTGTCCTGTTCGGACCAGGTCGCTCGCACACCTGGGCTACGCGGCCGCCGCCTCAACGATGGAAACCGCGGACTCCGCCGGAATCACGCGCATGGCCATGAATCCTGACGCAGAGAGCAGTCTCTGAAACTCCTCTCGACTGCGCTCGCGCGCGCTGCCGAACATCGCCATCATCGGCATATGCCTGTGCGTCGGAACGCGATCGCGGCGCTGGGTTGCATATGCCTGTGCGCTGACATCATCAAACTATTTCGCAAACCACAGCTTGCCGCCTTCCGAGGATGCCGCCCTCCCGATGGAAGCGCGGCGCAGGGGCGCGCATAAGTCGAACCCCAGGCCAAGGAGGCGGCTCGTCAGGTTCGCCAAAACCCTAATCGTCTTCCTCTGCCATGCCTAGAATGTCCTCGTTTGAGAGCCGCTCCAACAGCTCCGGGTGATCACGGGAAAGATGTTCCTTGACGGCCGCGAGGAGTTCTTCATCGCTGTTGCCACGAACGACCTCTCCGCATTCGCAGTTGATGACCTTTCGCATGGCGATCTCCTTTCATTGAAGACGGAGGCATTGTGGCCGGCCAGGAAATCCATAACCTTGGCGAAACCTTGGCGCCCCGTCCTGCGACGAGGATTCAGCTTTGCGGCCGCCTCACCGTGCGAATTGAGGGACGAAGGATCGAAGATGACCTCCCGGGCCGCCAGGGACGGCTGTTGTTCGTCTACCTTACGGCGCACCGCGCGCGTCCATCATCACGGTCCGAGCTCATGTCAGCCCTTTGGCCAAACCGGGCACCAGCGGCGAGCGACACCGCGCTCAGCGCGCTGCTAACGAAGCTGAGGTCCGTCCTCGGCGCAGGGGTGCTTGTCGGGAAGCCGGACGTTCGGATGACCCTGCCGTCGGACGCCTGGGTTGACCTAGAGGCGGCCACCGAGGGGCTGCATCGAGCGAGCTCCGCGGTGTCCCAGCAGAATTGGGCACGGGGCTGGGGTCCATCCAGGGTAGCGCTGCATATTGCCCAAAGGGGCTTCCATCAGGATCACGATGCCCCTTGGGTGCAAGGCATCCGAACTAAGCTTGAAGACGTGCTGGTTCGAGCGCACGAGTGCGTCGCTGCGATCGGACTTGGGCTGTCCGGATCGGAACTTGCGTCGGCGGAGCGCTCCGCCCGCGCTTTGATCAAGCTGGCGCCGTACAGGGAAAGCGGCTACCGGTACCTCATGGAAGTTCTCGCCACCCAAGGGAACGTCGCTGAAGCGCTGTTAACCTATGAGCAGCTGCGGCGTCTGCTCAGGGAGGAACTGGGCGCATCGCCCGGCGCCACGACGGATGCGCTTCACAGGCAGCTGCTGCAGGGGCATGGGCTGCAGCGAGGAGCGCTGGTCCGAGAGTTGCAGACAGTTCTGTTCACCGACATCGTCTCTTCAACGGAGCGCCTTGCGGCACTGGGTGACCACGCCTGGCGAGAGCTCTTGGCGCGACATCATGCGATCGTGCGTCAAGAGCTCGCGCGCTTCGATGGCCGCGAAATCGACACGGCGGGGGACGGCTTCCTGATTGCGCTGGACAACCCGGCCCAGGCTATGGGCTGCGCCTGCGCGATCATCAAAAGTGTTTCAGGTCTAGGGATCGCAATCAGAGCTGGCATCCATACGGGCGAGTGTGAAGTGCTGGACGGCAGAATCAGCGGCATCGCCGTCCACGTGGGGGCGCGGATTTCCGCATTGGCCGGGCCCAATGAGTTGCTCGTATCGTCGACCGTCAAGGATCTTGCTGCAGGCTCCGGCATAGGCTTTGACGATCGCGGCGCGCATGCACTTCGCGGTGTGCCTGGCACATGGCGAACCTTTGCGGTCGATCTCGATTCGGTTCCTCGTTCGGAAGCATAGCCCTTGGGCGGGGGCCCACCGCGACGAGTGAACCGGCGCAAGCTGAGCAACTCAATGCTGCCGGCGCCAATATCCTTGTCATGAATAGCGCGCAGCTTGAAGCGTTCCTACGTCGGCACGGCCCTAGGAAGCACGCGTCAAGGCTGCGCGCTATTCCTCAGGCACCGTCCTCGTCAGCGGAACATGAACGAACACCAGCAAGGCAGCGGGAGGGGTCCTCCGCGGCGCGCCGAGCTTCGTCTCAGATCGGCGCAGCGCCTGGCACCGTGATCGAGTTACTGCGACCAAACCATAGTTCTCTTTTGCTCGCTGGAGCACAAGCTGGGCCCACAGCGGCAAGGCCTGAGGAAACGCCTTCCCGAGTCATATGCAGTGGGGACGCCGGCGCCCGGCATATGGACAGCCACGCTCGGATCGAGGATGCTGGGAACCACGCGACACGGGTTGGATAAATCCACAAGCCGTGTCGTCCTCATGCCATGCTGATGGGAGCGTGTAATGGAAGACGTGGCGGCTGCTGGGCTGCTAGCCCAAGGCAGGAGCTATGCCGCCGATAACCGGGCAGGCAAGCATGCGGGTGCTGCCATCTGACGGCATGCCGCGGGGCAGCCGCATCGCCATCAACCGACGGTGACATGCCATGACGTTCCAGGCCTCGACCTACGCCAACTTCGTCTCCGACGACACGGCTTCCCGCGAACGCCTTTTCCTGCAGTACATGGGCTGGCGAGACGACTTTGACATCGTCATCGTCGGCTCGGGCATCGGCGGCGGGGTGCTGGCCGACGACCTAGCCGACCGGCTCGGCCGTCAGAAGCGGATCCTGCTGCTGGAGGCCGGCTCGTTCATCTACCCGACCCATGTCTACAACGTCTGCCGCTTTCCGAACAGCAGCCTGGCCAAGCACTTCGCCTGCGACACGTTCGTGCAGGCGGGTGGCAGCGGGACGCAAAACTACATCGGTGAGAAACCGCAGTTGAACTTCGGCGGTCGCTCAATCTTCTGGTCCGGGCTGATTCCGGCCGTGCAGGCTTGGGAGCTCGACTACTTCCCGCCGCAGGTGCGGCAGGATTTGGCCGCCGGCCTGCTGGATCGGGCCGGAGAGACGATGAACATGTCGCGCACGATGGGCGCCACAGCCCGGGCGGTGGCGGAGCGCTTGAGGCAGTCGCCGCTGGCAGACGATTTCTTGATCGAGGAAACGCCACGCGCTCTGCACCAGCCCTACCTGGCGCGCGACGGCACGCCGAAGGACCAGTTCCACACGGAGCCGACCGGTGTGTTTAACACGGCCGAGCTGCTCCTGAACCAGCTTGGCCTGACGCCAGGCACCAGCCACGGCGACGGCCCTGGCTTGCACATGCTGCTCAACCACTTTGTCGAGGACGTGCAGAACCACCACAACCGGCTGGAGGTGGTGGTCCGCGACACCCGCAGCGGCGAGGCCCGCGTTTTCAAGGCCGCAACGGTCGTGCTTGCCGGCGGGTCGATCGAAAGCCCAAAGCTGCTGCGCCGCTCCAGCATGTACCCATGGCTGCCCGACAGCGTGAAGCCCCTGGTCGGCCGCGGCCTGACCGACCACCCGACGTCGAACGAGATCACCTCGTTTGTCACCGGCATCGGCGGCCGCCCGCTGGGCGCCACCGACCACGGCAAGATCGTCTTCTACTCGCGCGGCCGGCGGGATGCGAACCAGATCCGCTACCCCTTCAACGTGGAGATGAACCTCAACCACGAGTACTGGCACCTGCGAAACAACGATCCCATGGCCGAGGCTGCGGCCGGGCCACCCGGTGCGGCGCGCCTAGACATCAAGTTCAGCTTCGGCAACTGCCTGGACGACAACAACGAGATCCGACCGGCGCCGCCCTTCGGCTATGTGCCGGAGATTGTCTTTCGCAACCAGAGCTGGGCCGACTACCTGGCCGATTCACGCTTCCTCGCGCTCGCGGGCTGGCAGAAGTCTTCCACAGAGATCTGGGACGTGCTCAACCGCGTGGCCCTGGACATCTTCGCGCAGTTCGAGTCCGGCGGACTGCCCGCTCAGCCCGCCGACGGTGCCCGCTACGGGAGCGGCGGCCTGGGCTTCGGCTGGGGTACGGTGCACCACGCGGTAGGCAGCCTGCGAATGCCGTACCGACCGCGGCTGGACGCGTCATTCTCGGCCGACTCTGTAGTCGACGAGAACCTGCTCGTCGTGGGCACGCACCGGCTCTACGTCTGCGACATGTCCGTGCTACCGCTGAGCACCGCGGCCAACCCAGTGCGCACGCTGACTGCGCTGGCCTTGCGGCTTTCCGAGCACCTCGGCTGAAGCCCCGCTCGAAGGTGCCGTCGCACAATGACGCCGAGGAACCACCGCTTCCGGGCCAGGAGCAGACGGTCGCAGGTGGATGCCGGCACACTTAGGCTGCTCATTTTTCAGGAGGGGAGTTCTGATGTCTGTACCCAGTGACCTGCGACCCTTCGCGTACGTGCTCGCGGTGCCCGACCTCGAGCGGAATACGGCGTACTTCCGTGATGCACTCGGCTTCAGCGTTCAGTGGGAAGGCCGTCCGACTGGCAACTGGTTTGCAGGGGAAGTGTCAACGTCATGCTTGGGCACTGTCCAGACGCACTTCTGCCCTCGGTGACGGGCGACCACAGCTACTTTGCTTACCTGCATGTCGACGATGCGCAGGCGCTGCACGACGAGTGGGTCGGTCGAGGGGCCGTCGTGATACATCCGCCCATCAACCGAGACTGGTGTATGCGTGAATTCGCAGTCACTACGCCAGATGGACATCGACTCATGGTTGGGCAAGTGTTGCTGGCGGGCTGAGGTCGACCACAGCTCTTGAAGCGCGTGCGCACTGACCCGTGGTCCACCGGCAACAATCGGGCTAGGAACGGACGTTCGTATACGACTCGCATCGGTCCGTCCGTATAGTGCGTTCACGCTGACCAATGGGTCGACAACAATCGACCCACGACGAACACATTCATATGCAACTCGACCCGCTTCCCTCTGAATGCGTTGTTGACCAAACGTTGGTCATTCGTGTTCGCGACCTCGCCGCTGGCGAGGCCTTGGTGGCACGGCTCTACAGCGCGGGTGGCCTCGGTGGCGCCGTGATTGCCTCTGAAGCTACCTTCGTGGCTGACTCGGAGGGCGTGGTAGACATCGCGCGCCAAGCCCCGGTCTCGGGCTCATACCAAGGGGTCGATGCCATGGGGTTGTTCTGGTCGCGCGCGCCGGTAACCCAAACTGAAGCCTTGGCCTTTGACGATGTTAACAAGGACCCGTTCACGGCCACATTGTCGGTGTCGGGCGAAGGCGGCGGTTCTCTTTCGCACTCGATAAGACGAACATTCACGGGCGCTGGCGTGGCGTCGCGTGATGTGCGCGAGAACGGTTTGGTTGGCAAGATGTTCCAACCTCCTCACCCGGGACCGCATCCAGCGGTTCTCGTTGTCGGCGGGTCCGGTGGTGGATTGGCCTGGTCCCAGGAGATGGCAGGCCTGCTGGCCTCCCACGGCTACGTCGCTTTGGCCTTGGCGTACTTCGCCGCCGAAGGCTTGTCCCCAACGCTCGACCGAATTCCGCTCGAATACTTCGGCACCGCTTTGGAATGGCTGGCTGCCCAACCCTGCGTGGCAGCGAACCGCATGGCGGTGGCCGGCGCTTCGAGAGGTGGAGAGTTGGCACTCTTGCTCGGAGCGACCTTTCCCAGCATCCGGGCTGTCGTAGCATATGTCCCAAGCGGGATTGTGTGGCCCGCCTATCCGGCGAGCGGTCACGGCGCCTGGACCATGGGCGGCGAAGAAATTCCTTTTGCTGAGACGCTCTCTCATGAGGAATGGGACAGGGCTCTGGCGGACGGCTCCGCGAGGGAGGACAGTTTTGATTGGTATCTGATGCCGTTGAGAGACGACGAACTTGTGGCCAAGGCATCCATTCCTGTGGAGAGAATCAACGGACCGGTTCTCATGATTACAGGTATCGATGACCGACTGTGGCCATCGACAAACCTAACGGAGTTCGCGGTTCAGCGCTTCAAGAAGATGAACTTTCCCCATCGTGTCGTGCACCTGTGTTACCCGGGCGCAGGACACAGCATCGCCTGGCCCAATGGGCCTACGACCATGCTGAAGTCGAAGCATCCAGTGTCCGGAGAGGAGATGGACATGGGTGGCACGCCCGAGGACACCGCGCGCGCCCGGCAGGACTCTTGGCCGCGCATGCTCGAATTCCTATGCAACGCGCTGGCAGATGGCCAAGTGGCTTCGCATGGAGAGCGTTGACCCGGCAACAATCGGGCCAGGAGCCGCCGCTCGACCACGGTGCCAGAGTCCGGTCGGTCGGCGCCGCTTGCGACCCGTTGCCGACCTTCGGAGGCTATGACAGATCGTCCAAGACCTGCCGTTCATCGGACACCTGAAGAGGCCCTGACCCCTTAGATTTCGAGAGCGCCAGTTGCTGCCGAAGCTGGGTGATGACGAGTCCCAGCGCCCGGCGAGGCCGGCTTGTCGTGAAAAGATGCATCTCATACAGCGGAAGAGCCTCCCTCAGGCGCAAAGAGACGACGTAGCCCTTCGCTGAACCGTCCAGCAGGGCGGGGTGAGGGAGGACGCCAAGCAGGTCGCTGTGAGCGATCAGCTGCAGCGCGCTGGCGTAGTCTGGGCACGAGGCAGCGATCGACGGGGGCCGCATTCGACGGACTCGGAACGCTTCCTGCAATACGTCCACGGGGCCCCCGACACTCGGACCGACAATGGCCCATTGCGCCAACTGTAGCTCCGCCAGCGTTTGCGCCGTGAGCAAGGGATGAGCGCGGCGGGCGTACGCCAACGGGGCGATGCTGTACAGCGGTTCGTGGGCCAGACCCAATACTGTTCGGTTAT
>NZ_JAGGNU010000005.1 GCF_018614915.1 Variovorax paradoxus
TTTCTTTGGCGAGACAAAGAAAGTGACTCGCCCGCCGGGGCGAATTCCCGGCTCCGGCCTCACATCAAGCGCAACGTACAAAGCAAAGGCCCAAGTGCCCTCACCCCCGCCCTCTCCCAGAGGAGAGGGAGCAAAGCGGGCTCATGCTTCCCCCGCCCTGCCCCCGACCTTCCTCGCCGCGAAATGCGGAATAAGTCACACATCCGCATCGATTTGAATAACAAGCGCTTAATTTACTTGCAAAAACAATTGTTACAGACTGACGCCGGGCCCTCGGGCGCGGCGTCGGTCTTCTCTCGTGGGCCGACTTTTCTGGTTTTTTCTCGAAAGGAAAGTCATGGACCCCCTCATCGGCCAATTGCTGACTCCGAAATATGCGCTTGGGACAGTGGTGCTCTCCTACGTGATCTCGTTCTTCGGCTCCTTGCTGGCCCTGCTGTGCGCGAGAAAAATGGTCCGCGCCGACAGCACGGTCGACTTCGCAATGCTGGCCTCCGGCGCCGTGGCCCTGGGCGGCATCGGCATCTGGTCGATGCACTTCATCGGCATGGTGGCCTATCGCCTGCCCGTCCCCATTGCCTACAACGTACCGCTGACCGCGGTTTCGCTGGTGGCTGCGATCGTCATCTCGGGCATCGCGCTGTACCTGGCGGGCGGAAAATGCTTCAACGCCAAGGGCTGGATCGCCGGCAGCCTGCTGGCGGCGGTGGGTGTCTGCGTGATGCACTACATGGGCATGTTCGCGATGAGCATGCGCGCGACGATGAGCCTCGACTGGAACATCGTGGCGGGCTCGTTCGCCATCGCCCTCATCGCCGCCGCCTCGGCGCTGTGGCTGGCCTTCAACCTGATCGAGCTGACGCACCAGGTGGTCGCGGCCGCCGTGATGGGCGTGGCCGTCTGCGCGATGCACTATGTCGGCATGACGGCGGCCAGCATGGTTTGCATCGCCCCCACGGCCCCGAGCGACTACGCCATCGGCGGCGGCAACATCGGGCTGGGCGTGTTCGGCATCGCGGGTACCGTGCTGATCTTCATCCTCTGGGTGGTGACGGGCCGCGCGATGGACAACTCGCCACGCACTGCGCAGGCTTAGCCAGTTCGCGCAAGCGGCGTGCCGCGCTGCGCGCCTAGAGTGGGGGCATGCAGTACACCCACGAACACCTCGAGATCCAGAAGACGCTCCGGCGCTTCATCGACGAGGAGATCAACCCGCACGTGGACGAATGGGAAGCGGCAGAAAGCTTCCCCGCGCACGAGGTGTTCAGGAAGCTGGGCGCGCTGGGCCTGCTGGGCCTCAACAAGCCGGAGGAATACGGCGGCGCCGGCCTCGACTACTCCTACGCGATGGCGCTGGCCGAGGCGCTCGGGCATGTGAGCTGCGGCGGCGTGCCGATGGCCATCGGCGTGCAGACCGACATGTGCACGCCGGCGCTCGCGCGCTTCGGCAGCGATGCATTGCGGCGTGAATTCCTGGCCCCCGCGATCGCCGGCGAAACCGTGGGCTGCATCGGCGTCAGCGAACCCGGCGCGGGCAGCGACGTGGCCGGGCTCCGGAGCCATGCGCGCAAGGATGGCGACGACTACCTGATCAGCGGCCAGAAGATGTGGATCACCAACAGCCTGCAGGCCGACTGGATGTGCATGCTGGTCAACACCGGCGACGGTCCGGCGCACCGCAACAAGTCGCTGGTCATCGTGCCGATGGACAGCCCGGGCATCGAGAAGGCCGGAAAGATCAGGAAGATCGGCATGCATTCCAGCGACACCGGCCTCATCTACTTCGACGAGGTGCGCGTGCCGCAGCGCTTTCGCATCGGCGAGGAAGGCCAGGGCTTCGTCTACCAGATGCAGCAGTTCCAGGAAGAGCGCCTGTGGTGCGCCGCCAGCTCGCTGGAGCCGATGGAGGCATGCATCGCCGACACCATCGAGTGGGCGCAGCAGCGCAAGCTCTTCGGCGCCACCCTGGCGGACCAGCAGTGGGTGCAGTTCAAGCTGGCCGAGCTCCAGACCGAGGTGGAAGCGCTGCGCGCGCTGACCTACCGCGCCTGCGACCTGCACGTGCAGGGCGAGGACGTGACCGCGCTGGCCTCGATGGCCAAGCTCAAGTGCGGGCGCCTCACGCGCGAGGTGGCCGACACCTGCCTGCAGTTCTGGGGCGGCATGGGCTTCACCTGGGAGAACCGCGTGTCGCGCCTGTACCGCGACGGCCGTCTGGGTTCGATCGGCGGCGGCGCCGACGAGGTGATGCTGGGCATCCTCGCCAAGACCATGGGGATCGCGAAGCGCCCGCCGCGCGAATGATCAGGAAGAGGCCCTGGTGTGCTGTTATTTACGGGACAGCACACTGGCCGCCCTCAACTTGTCCTTCTTGCTCGGCCGCTTTCCCTTGATGCCGCCGGTGCTGTCCGGCGCTCGCGCCGAGGGCTGGGTCTGAACCGGCTCGAAGCCCGCGATCCGTTCCCTCGGCACGTTCAGGCCCTGGCGCTTCTCGATGAGCCGGAAGTGCGCCTCGCGGTCGGCGCTCACGAAGCTCAGCGCCACGCCGCTTTCGCCGGCACGCCCCGTGCGCCCGATGCGGTGCAGGTAGTCGACGGCCGAGCGCGGCAGGTCGTAGTTCACCACCGCCGGCAGCTGCACCACGTCGATGCCGCGCGCCGCGAGGTCCGTGGCCACGACCACCTGCACCCTCGAGGCCTTGAAGTCGGCCAGCACCTGCGTGCGCTTGCCCTGGCTCAGCACGCCATGGAAGGGCTCGGCGTCGAGGCCGGCCTTGCGCAGCTTGTCGGCCACGATCTCCGCCGCATGCTTGGTGGCGACGAAGACCAGCACCCGCGGCCAGCCTTCATGCGCGACCAGGTGGCGCAGCAGCTGCGTGCGCCGTCCGGCATCGACCTCGATCGCGCGCTGCTGGATCGCAGGCTCGTGGGCTGGCTCGGCCTGCACTTCGATGCGCACCGGCGCGCGCAGCAGGCTCTCGGCCAGCGAGCGCACCGCCTGCGGGAAGGTGGCCGAGAACAGCAGGTTCTGGCGCTCGCCGGGCAAGAGCGCCAGGATGCGCCCGAGCTCGTCGGCAAAGCCGAGGTCGAACAGGCGATCGGCCTCGTCGAGCACCAGCATCGACACCGAGGACAGCCTGAGTGCGCGATGGTCGGCGAGGTCGAGCAGACGACCCGGCGTCGCGACCACGATGTCGGCGCCCCCGCGCAGCGCCATCAGCTGCGGATTGATGGAGACGCCGCCGAAAGCGACGGCGATCTTCGGCGGCGACGGCAGCTGCTGCGCCAGGCCGCGCATCGATTCGCCCACCTGCGCCGCGAGCTCGCGCGTCGGCACCAGGACGAGCGCCCGCAGCCGCCGCGCCCCGGGATGGCGCTCGCCCGCGAGCCGCTGCAGCAGCGGCAACGAGAAGGCGGCGGTCTTGCCGGAACCGGTCTGCGCCGCCCCGAGGATGTCGCGGCCCTGCAGAATCGGCGGAATGGCCGCGGCCTGGATGGCGGTGGGCGCGGCATAGCCCTTGTCGGCCGCGGCGCGCACCATGGCAGGATCGAGGCCCAGGGAACTGAATGGCATGGATGAGGAAGTTGGAGCGAGTGAAGGAGCATAGCCAGCATGAAGCCCGATGACCTCGAACGCCTGGTCACGCTCGAAATGCCTTTCGGCAAGCACAAGGGCTGCCTGATCGCGGATCTTCCGGGCAACTACCTCCAGTGGTTCGCGCGCGAGGGCTTCCCCAAGGGCGAAATCGGCCGCCTGCTGGCCCTGATGCACGAGATCGATCACAACGGGTTGAAGGCCCTGCTGGCCCCGCTGCGCAGGCCGCGTTAACCCCTAGAAAAAGCATTTCCCCCAAAACCACGATAGTGGACGACAATACCGGAGCGTCTCGGCCTTTTTTGTGTCGACGGCGTGATTCAGTGATCGGTTAGTTTCGCGCCACAGCGCCTGTCAAGTTTGTTGTGATACACGGACTCCATCGCTTTGTTTTGTTGGTTTGAATAGGAGTCCCTTGATGGGCAAAAAACTTTACGTGGGCAACCTCGCCTACTCCGTCCGCGACGACACCCTCGAACAGGCTTTCAGCCAGTACGGTTCGGTCGCCAGTGCCAAGGTCATGATGGAACGCGACAGCGGTCGCTCCAAGGGCTTCGGCTTCGTCGAAATGGGCAGCGACGCGGAAGCGCTCGCAGCCATCGAAGGCCTGAACGGCCAATCGCTCGAAGGCCGTAGCCTGACCGTCAATGAAGCCCGTCCGATGGAGCCCCGTTCGCCCGGCGGCTTCGGCGGTGGTGGCGGCGGCCGCAGCGGCGGCGGTGGCGGCTACGGCGGCGGTGGTGGCGGCGGCGGCTACGGTGGTGGCGGCGGCGGCAATCGCAGCGGTGGCGGCGGCTACGGCGGCGGCGGCGGTGGCCGCGGCGGCTACTAAGCACGCTCCCCACGCTTCACAGCGTCGATAAAAAGGCTCCTTCGGGAGCCTTTTTCATTGCGGCGCATGAGGCCCGGCCAAGCCGATACGTGGAAGTCCGTACAGTACTGGTCAGCAAGCGGTCAGGCGTCGGCGACGACCCTCGGGTGCACATCAACGAGGGTCGAGACAATGCGCATCAAGAGTCAGGCTGACTTCTATTCGGGAGTCATGTTCACCGCGGTGGGAGGGGCCTTCGCCATCGGCGCCACCACCTACAACATCGGCGACGGGGCCCGCATGGGGCCCGGCTACTTTCCGCTCATGCTGGGGATCCTGCTGGCGATCCTGGGCGCGGCGATCATGTTTCAGGCGCTGGTGGTCGAAACCGCCGACGGCGAAAAGATCGGCAAATGGGCCTGGAAACCGCTCGCCTACGTGCTCGGCGCCAACCTCGCCTTCGGCGTGCTGCTCGGCGGCCTGCCCAGCATCGGGCTGCCGGCGATGGGAATGATCCTCGCGATCTACGCACTGACCATCATTTCCAGCATGGCCGGCGCGCATTTCAACCTGCGCGACGTGCTGGTTCTCTCGACCATCCTGGCGGCCGGCAGCTACGTGGCCTTCATCTGGGCACTCAAGCTCCAGATCCAGGTCTGGCCCACTTTCATTTCGGGCTGAGGACGAGCACGCCATGGACCTGATTCACAACCTGGCGATCGGCTTCGGCGTCGCCTTCACCTTCACCAACCTGCTGTACTGCCTGGTGGGTTGCATCCTGGGCACGCTGATCGGCGTGCTGCCGGGCATCGGCCCGGTCGCCACCATCGCCATGCTGCTGCCGGCCACCTACGCGCTGCCGCCGGTGTCGGCGCTGATCATGCTGGCCGGCATCTACTACGGCGCGCAGTACGGCGGCTCGACCACCGCGATCCTGGTCAACCTGCCGGGCGAGTCCTCGTCGGTCGTGACCTGCATCGACGGCTACCAGATGGCGCGGCAGGGCCGCGCCGGTCCGGCGCTGGCGGCCGCGGGCCTGGGCTCCTTCTTCGCCGGCTGCGTCGGCACGCTGATCCTGGCCGCCTTCGCGCCACCCTTGACCGAGCTGGCCTTCAAGTTCGGCCCGGCCGAGTACTTCTCGCTGATGGTGCTGGGCCTGATCGGCGCGGTGGTGCTGGCCTCCGGCTCGCTGCTCAAGGCGGTCGCGATGATCGTGCTGGGCCTGCTGCTCGGCATCGTCGGCACCGACGTCAACTCGGGCGTGGCGCGCTATAGCTTCGACATCCCGGAGCTGACGGACGGCATCGGCTTCGTGGTGATCGCCATGGGCGTGTTCGGCTACGGCGAGATCATCGGCAACCTGTCGCAGCCCGACGACGAGCGCGAAGTATTCACCTCCAAGGTCAAGGGCCTGTGGCCGACCAAGGAAGACTTCAAGAACATGGCGCCTGCGGTGCTGCGCGGCACCACGCTGGGCTCGGCGCTCGGCATCCTGCCGGGTGGCGGCGCGCTGCTGGCGGCCTTCGCCGCCTATGCGCTCGAGAAGAAGATCAAGATGCGCCCGGGCGAGATCGCCTTCGGCAAGGGCAACATCCGCGGCGTGGCCTCGCCCGAATCGGCCAACAACGCCGGCGCGCAAACTTCCTTCATTCCGCTGCTGACGCTGGGCATTCCGCCCAATGCGGTGATGGCGCTGATGGTGGGCGCGATGACCATCCACAACATCCAGCCCGGCCCGCAGGTGATGACCAGCAACCCCGAGCTGTTCTGGGGCCTGATCGCCTCGATGTGGATCGGCAACGCAATGCTGATCGTTCTGAACCTGCCGCTGATCGGGATGTGGATCAAGCTCCTGACCGTGCCCTACAAGTTCCTGTTCCCGGCCATCGTGCTGTTCTGCGCGATCGGCGTGTACTCGACCAACAACAACACCTTCGACGTGTGGATGGTCGCGATCTTCGGCTTCGTCGGCTATCTGTTCCTCAAGCTGCGCACCGAGCCGGCGCCGCTGCTGCTGGGCTTCATCCTCGGGCCGATGATGGAAGAGAACCTGCGCCGCGCGCTGCTGCTGTCGCGAGGCACCTGGAGCGTGTTCGTCACGCGGCCGCTGTCGGCCGGGTTGCTGGTCGCGGCCCTGATGCTGCTGGGCATCGTGCTGTTGCCCTCGATCAAGGCCAAGCGCGAAGAAGCCTTCGTGGAGGAATGAGCTCGCCCCCAGTTGGCTCACTTCGTGTAGCCGCCCACCCCCTACCGGGGGCAACACCAGCGGCCCGGCAAAGCCGGTTCCGCGGTGTTCCTGGATGGCGCTGCCCTACAGCCCTAGCAGTTGCAGACCCAGGCGGTGCGTGCGCGAGCGCGGGTCCGCGAGCTCGTTGAGCACGTCCATGTGGTTGCGCTGCGGAACGCGTTCCGCGGCGATGACGACCTTCGGGCCCCACGCCTGCGCGATCAGATCAGCCTGGCGCAGGAACTCCTCGCTCTCGTCGCCGCCGACCACGGCCACCAGCGATCCGCGCGGCGGCGGCATCGCGGCCGGGCTCAGGCGCAGTGCCGAGGCTGCGCTCAGGCGGATGTCATCTGCCAGGAAGGGCGCATGCCGCAGCGGCTCGAGCTCGTACAGACCCGAGATCGAGAGTGCCGACTTCACCAAATCCGCCGGCAGCTCCGGCGCAACCGACTGCCAGTCGCAGGCCAGCAGCATCGTCGCAAGATGCCCGCCCGCAGAATGGCCGGCCACCACGATGCGTTCGGCGTTGCCGCCGTGCGCCGCGGCATTCCGCCAGACCCAGGCCAGCGCCTTCACGAGCTGCAGCACGATGTGCTCGATATCGACCGCGGGGCACAGCGCGTAGTTGGCCAGCACCACCATCGCGCCGGCGTCGACGAAGGGCGGCGCGACGAAGCTCTGGTCGCGCTTGTCCAGCGCGCGCCAGTAGCCGCCGTGGATGTACACGAGCACGGGCGCGCCGGGACGCGTGGCAGGCAGCACGTCGAGGCGCTCGCTCGCATCCTCGCCGTACGCGAGATCGCAGGCCCACCCGGAACGCTCGTAGGCGCGCGCCGAGGCGTCGGACCAGTGCGCGAGGATCGCCGGATGCGCCGGAATGCGCGCGCGGTTGTTGTACTGCGCGTCATGCCAGGCGGGGGAGGATGGCGGTGCGGCGACTTCGGTCATTCTTCGGCCTGACTTCGACCCGAATCAGCGACGCTTCACCATGGCCACGGCCAGGCGCGCACCGTTCACCTTGCGCGGCACCGGCTTCTGCTCCGACTCGCGCAGCGCCGCATCGATGAGCGCATCGGCCATCCACAAGGCCGTGCGCTCGACCTCGCGGTCGCCCAGGCCCCAGATGTCCTTGAGGATCATGTAGGGCTCGATGCCGTAGACCACCGACAGCGCGTGATGCAGCCGGTCGCGCACCGCGGGCCGCAGCAGCGGCGCCAGCGGCTCGATCGCATGCTCGAGGATGCGCACCCGGTGGCCGCGCCGGTACGGCTCCTCCTCCAGCAGGCCGGCGCGTTCGAGCGCCCACTGCTCGAGCGAGAGCTGCGCCGCGGCACGCATCTGGGGCTCGAATTCCTTGAAGCGCGGAAAGGTCTGCACGAACAGCTCGTGCACCCGCTCGCGCCCGCTGGGGTTGTCGGAGGCGAGCTTGCGCACCGGCCCCAGCGAGCTGTCGACCACCGCGGTGATCAGCGCACTGCGGCTCGGGAAATAGCGGTACGCGGTGGCGCGCGACACCTTCGAGCGCGCCGCGGCTTCGGCCACCGACGGGATATGGCCGCTCTGCCGGATGATGTCCATCGCGGTGTCCAGCAGCAGCTTGAAGGTCGCGGCCTTCACGCCGCGATCGGGTGGCACGGGCGGTTCGCTCAGCTTGTGCTTCAGTCGTGCCATGGGGTTTGTACGGGTGTGGAAGGGCTTTCTGCGGCTTGTGAACGCCGGAACTCGGATCGTATGATGCACCGATCCCGATTTGAGACACAAGTCTCATAATCGATTTCCCCTGATCTCGAGGCGTCGGCGCAAGCCGCAAGAACCCGAGACGAGACGGAGACAAGGCGATGCGCTTGGCCAGCTGGAGTTGGGGCGGACGCGATTGCGTGGGCACGATCTCGCCCGACGGGCGCGAAGCCACGCCCTTGTCCGTGCGCGATGCCGCGCTCGGCGTGCTGCCGATCATCCAGGCCCTGGCACGCGACGAGCCGCTGCCGCCGCCCTCCGGCGCACGGCTCCCGGTCGAAGTCGTCACCCTGCGCGCACCGCTGCCGCGCCCGCTCAGAAGCCTGTTCTGCATCGGGCGCAACTACCGCGCGCACGCGACCGAACTCGCGAGCACGGTGTTCCGCGACACCATGCCCGAGAAAGACCCCTGGCCGATCGTCTTCGGCAAGCTGGGCGAATGCGTGATCGGGCCGCACGATGCGGTGCGCCTGCCGCCGCCCGCCACCTCGGTGCAGATCGACTACGAATCCGAACTGGCCGTCGTCATCGGCCGCGGCGGACGCGACATTTCGCGCTCGCGTGCGATGGACCACGTGTTCGGCTACACGGTCGTCAACGACGTGACCGCGCGCGACGTGCAGATGCGCCACCAGCAATGGGAGCTGGGCAAGAGCTTCGACGGCTTCTGCCCGATGGGGCCGTGGATCGTGACCGCCGACGAGCTCGACGGCCGCGCCACGCGCGTGCGCGGCTGGGTCAACGGCGCGCTGCGCCAGGACGGCCTGACGAAGGACATGATCTTCGACATCCCCGCGCTGATCGAGACCTGCTCGCGCGGCATCACGCTGTATCCCGGCGACGTGATCGCCACCGGCACGCCGGCCGGCGTGGGCATGGGCATGAACCCACCGCAATGGCTGCGGTCCGGCGACGTGGTGCGCATCGAGATCGACGGCATCGGCGCCATCGAGACCCCCTTCGAGTAGGCCGCCAAAGACCATGACTTTCCATTTGATCGATCGCGTGGCCGTGGAAGAAGAAGGCGAGGGCCCTGCCGTCGTCTGCGTGCACGGCCTGGGCGGCAGCTCGAACAGCTTCACGCCGCTGATGCCGGCGCTCGCGCGGCACCGCGTGGTCCGCGTCGACCTGCCGGGCAGCGGGCGCTCGCAGCGGGCCGAGGGAGCGCTCTCGATCGAACGCTATGTCGAGACGCTGCTCGCTGTCTGCGAGCGCCTGAAGATTGCGCGGGCCCACTGGATCGGTCATTCGATGGGCACCATCGTCTGCCAGCACATCGCCGCCTCGCATCCCAAGCTGGCGGCCGGCGTCGCGCTGTTCGGTCCGCTGATCGCGCCGCCGGATGCCGCGCGCACTGCCATGCAGGCGCGCGCGGCCAAGGCGCGCGAAGGCCCGGCGGGCATGCACGAGATCACGCAGTCGCTGCTGCAGGCCGCGATCTCCGCCGACACGCGCCAGCGCCTGCCGCTCGCCGTGGCTTTCGTTCGCGAGAGCCTGATGCGCCAGGAGGGCGAGGCCTATGCGCGCAGCTGCGAGGCGCTCGCCGGCGCGCAAGGAGCAGCTGTGGAGCGCATCGAGGCGCCGGTGCTGCTGGTCAGCGGCGACGAGGACGGCGTGGCGCCCCCGCAAGCGGTGCGCGCGATGGCCGACCGGCTGCACAAGGCGGCCAGCAAGCGCGTGGTGGTGCTGCCGCGCTGCGGGCACTGGACGCCGGTCGAGCGGCCCGAGGAATGCCAGCGCGAACTGCGCGAATTCCTGACAACCCACGCGAGGGCATGAACATGGCCGATGTAATGTTCACCAACGTGCGCATCTTCGACGGCGGCGGCGAAGCGCCCTTCATGGGCGACGTGCTGGTGCAGGGCAACCGCATCGCACGCGTGGTGCCGACCGGCTACGGCGCACGTTCCGCGCCGGTGATGGGCGCACAGCTGATCGACGGCGCCGGCGCCTTCCTGATGCCGGGCATGGTGGAGGCGCACACGCACTTCTCGTGGAACGACCAGCCCAGCCTCGACGCGATCCAGCGCATGCCGCCGGAAGAGCACATCCTGTGGTGCGCCGAAGTCGCCAAGCGCTACCTCGACATGGGCTGGACCAGCTGCGTCGGCGCCGCGGCGGCCAAGCCACGGCTCGACGTGGTGATCCGCAACGCGATCGCCGACGGCACCATCATCGGCCCGCGCTACCTCGCTGCCAGCCAGGAGATCACCGTGCCCGGCGGCCTCGGCGACACCACGCAGCCGCACCTGCCGCAGCCCGAGTTCGCCTTCGGCGCGGTCGTCAGCGGTGCCGAGGAGATGCGGCGCTGCGTGCGCATGTTCGCCAAGTACGGCGTCGACTCGCTGAAGATCAATCTCTCGGGCGAGTCGATCACCGGCATGTCCAGCGAGATGAGCCAGTTCACCGAGGAGGAGATCGCCGTCTGCGTGCAGGAGGCCAAGGCCTGGGGCAAGCGCGTCGCCGCGCATGCGCGCTCCACCTGGTCGATCAAGCAGTGCGTGAAGCAGGGCATCGAGGTGATCTACCACGCCAGCTTCACCGACGAGGAAGCGCTCGACATGCTGGAGGCGCACAAGTTCGAGCACTTCATCGCGCCGGGGCTGGCCTGGCTCATCAACACCTGCCACCACGCGAGCGAGTGGGGCCTGACGCCCGAAGTGACCCGCAAGATGGGCTACCACCGCGAGCTCGAGGCCGCGGTCGAGAGCATGCGCGCGATGCGCCGGCGCGGCATCCGAATCCTGCCCGGCGGCGACTACGGCTTTGCGTGGACGCCGCACGGCACCAATGCGAAGGACCTCGAGTACTTCGTCAAGTACGTCGGCATGAGCACCATGGAAGCGCTGCTGTCGGCCACCGCGTGGGGCGGTCCGATGATGCGCATGGGCAAGGTGCTCGGCTACATCCGCGAGGGCTACCTCGCCGACATCCTGCTCGTCGACGGCGACCCGCTGGCCGACATCACGGTGCTGCAGGACAAGGCGCGCATCCTGGCCGTGATGAAGGACGGCGAGTTTCACCGTGCGCCGCCGGTGCGGCGCTCGCAGACCACGCGGTGGGCGGCTTGACATGAAAGCACGGCCTTTGTCTTGTTCCCTCTCCCTCTGGGAGAGGGAGAAACGCGGGAGAAGCTCATGAGCGACGTCGTCTTCACCAACGTCCGCATCCTCGACGGCACGGGGCAGAACCCGTACACCGGCAGCGTGCTGGTGCGCGGCAACCGCATCCGCCAGGTCGGGCGCAGCACGGCGCCGATCGCACCCGGCGGCGCCATGGTGGTCGACGGCGCCGGCGCCACGCTGATGCCCGGCCTGTGCGAGGCCCACACGCATTTCTCGTGGAACGATGCGGCCACGCTCTCGGCGATCCAGCGCATGCCGCTGGAGGAACACGTGCTGTGGTGCGCCAAGGTGGCCAGGCGCTACCTCGAAGCCGGCTTCACCTCCTGCGTCGGCGCGGCCTGCGCGAAGCCGCGGCTCGACGTGGTGATCCGCAACGCCATCAACGCCGGCCAGATCCCCGGGCCGCGCTACCTGGCCGCGAGCCAGGAGATCACGGTGCCGGGCGGCCTGGGCGACGAGACCCTGCCGCACCTGCCCTTCCCCGAGTTCAGCTTCGGCGTCAACGTGAACTCGGCGGACGAGATGCGCAAGGTGGTGCGCATGTTCCTGAAGTACGGCGTCGATTCGATCAAGCTCAATCTCTCGGGCGACAACTTCACGCCCGACTCGCCGGCCGAGACCACCTGGATGAGCGATGCCGAGGTGCACGCCGCGATGGAGGAAGTGCGGGTGCGCGGCAAGCGCGGCACGGCGCATGCGCGCTCGGCGGCCTCGGTCAAGCAGGCGCTGCGCCACGGCATCGACGTGATCTACCACGCCAGCTTCACCGACGAGGAGACGCTCGACATGCTGGAGGCGGCGAAGGAGCGCGTCTTCGTCGCGCCGGGCATCGCGATCCTCTACGCGATGCTGCACGAGGCCGCGCCCTACGGCATCACGCACGAGAAGGCGGTCGCGATGGGCTACCAGATCGAGTGGGACGCCGCGCTCGAATCGCTCAAGGCCATGCACCGGCGCGGCGTGCGCATCCTGCCCGGCGGCGACTACGGCTTCGCCTTCACGCCGCATTGCCAGAACGCCCGCGACCTGGAGTTCTTCGTCCGGTACCTCGGCTTCACGCCGGCCGAAGCGATCCGCTCGGCCACGCTCTACGGCGGCCAGATCATGATGCGCGGCCACGAGCTCGGCACCATCCAGGACGGCTACCTGGCCGACCTGCTGCTGGTCGACGGCGACCCGCTCGCCAACCTGGCGATCCTGCGCGACCCGAAGCGCATCCTCGCGGTGATGAAGGACGGCGAGTTCGCCAAGGCGCCGGAGATCGCGTCGCAGCGGGCCTGGGAGCACGCCGCATGAGCCGAAGGCAATGGGCGCTCTGGTTGCTGTTCGGCGTGCCGATCGCGGTGTTCGCCGTCTGGGCCATCGCCGACAACGCGCCGCTCTTCTTCAAGACCCTGCTCAACGGCCTGACGCTGGCGTCGCTGTACTTCCTGGTCGCCAGCGGCTTCACGCTGGTCTTCGGGCTGATGCGCAACGTCAACCTCGCGCACGGCTCGCTCTACCTGATCGGCGCCTACATCGGCTGGGTGGTCGGCGAGCGCACCGGCTCCTGGGTGCTGGCGGTCGTGGCCGGCTTCCTGTCGGCCGCGCTGCTCGGTCTTCTGATGCAGCTGCTCGTGTTCCGCCACATGCAGGGGCAGGACCTGCGGCAGACGCTGGTGACCATCGGGCTGTCGATCGTGCTGGCGGATCTCGCGCTGTGGATCTGGGGCGCCGAGATCTACACCTTCGACCCGCCCTCCTGGATCTACGGCTCGACCACGCTGCCGCTGGTCAACAAGTTTCCGACCTACCGCCTCATGGTGCTGCTTGCCTCGATCGTGATCGGCGTCGGCCTCTGGCTGCTGCTCGCACGCACCCGCATCGGCATGATGATCCGCGCCGGCGTCGACGACCGCGGCATGCTGGCGGCCTCCGGCGTCAACGTGCAGCGCGTGTTCGCGCTGACCTTCGGGATCGGCGCCGGCCTGGCCGGGCTCGCCGGCGTGGTCGGCGGCACCGCGCTGTCGATCTCGCCGGGCGAGGACACGCGCTACCTGCTGGCCTCGCTGGTGGTGGTGATCGTCGGCGGCATGGGCAGCGTGGTCGGCGCGGCGATCGGCGCGCTGCTGATCGGGTTGGCCGAGCAGTTCGGCCTGGCCTATGCGCCGACCTACAGCGTGGTGTTCACCTTCGTGATCATGGTGATCGCGCTGGCCTTCAAGCCGCGCGGGCTGATGGGGAAGAGTACATGAGCGCCGCGCCGGGCCGCCCCAAGCAAGCTCGCACCGCAGTGCGAAGCACGGAGGTACGCCGATGAGCGCGGCACAGTGGCGACGGGCGATGAATTCTTCCGCGGCGGCGCACAACCAGCGCGCGCCTGCAGCCATGCGCCCGGTTCCGGGAGCCGTGCCCGCAGGCGGCGCGCAGCCCGAAGGCGGCACGCTGCGCCGGCTGCGCCAGCTCCTTCGTGCCGTCCGGGCGCGCCACGTCGTGGTCGCGCTGTTCGTGTTCGCCTACCCCTTCTTCGCCTCGCCCTTCTTCACCTTCCAGATCGGCGCGCAATCGCTCGCGCTCGGCCTGATCGCGCTGTCGCTCACCTTCCTCGGCGGCTACGGCGGCATGGTGTCGCTGGCGCAGATGACGGTGGCGGGCTTCGCGGCCTACATGCTGGCCATCTTCGGCACCAGCAGCAACCTCGCGATCAGCCTCGGCTGGCCCTGGTGGCTGGCGCTCGCGGTCGCGGTCTCGCTGGCCACGCTGTTCGCCGCGGCCGTGGGCTGGCTTTCGGTGCGCACCGAAGGCATCTACACCATCATGATCACGCTCGCGGTCGGCGTCGCCTTCTTCTATCTCGCGCAGCAGAACTACACGGTCTTCAACGGCTTCCAGGGCTTCAGCCGCATCGCGCCGCCGACGATCCTCGAACTCGACCTGCGCGAGCCGATGCCCTTCTACTTCCTGGTGCTCGCCTGCGCGCTGGGCGGCTACTTCTTCGTCAAGCACCTTGTTCGCGCGCCCTTCGGCATCGCGCTGCAGGGCATCCGCGACAACCCGCGCCGCATGCAGGCGCTGGGCTACAACCTCACCGCCCACCGCGTCGCGGCCTATGCGGTGGCGGGCTTCCTGGCGGCGGTCGGCGGCGTGCTGATGGTCTGGTACAACGGCCGCATCTCGCCCGGGACGATCGGCACCGGCGCGATGATCAACATCCTCATCATCGCCGTGCTCGGCGGCATGAAGCACCCGATCGGCGCCTTCATCGGCGCGATCGTGTTCGTCCTTCTGCAGAACTTCGCGATCGACCTGGTCGACCGCGAACGCTTCAATCTCGTGATCGGCGGAGTCTTCCTCGCGATCGTGCTGTTCTCCCCCGACGGGTTGCTGGGCTTGTGGCAGCAATTGCGCACTCGCCTCCAGCGCCCGCTCACCACCCGCGGCCGCGGCCGCATTCACCAATGACAACCAGGAGCGAGACATGAAGAAAAGCAGAAGAGTGTTCGGACGCAGCATCGTCGGCGCCGCGGCGCTGATCTCGATGGCCGGCTTGGCGCAGGCGCAGGAGACGTTGAAGATCGGCCTGCTGGCCACGCTCGAAGGTCCGTTCGCGGCGCCCGGCCAGGACAGCATGCGCGGCGCCGACCTGGCGCTCAAGCAGAAGAACGGCATGGCCGGCGGCAAGAAGATCGAGTTCGTCAAGGTCTCTTCCGACGCCACGCCGGACAAGGCGGTCAACGCCACGCGCAAGGCGGTCGAGCAGGACAAGGTGCCGATCATGATCGGCCCGCTGTCGGGCGACGAGGGCATCGCCGTCAAGAACTACGCGAAGACGCAGCCGAACATCACCTTCATCAACGGCTCGTCCGGCGCGCAGGCCGCAACGCTGACCGATCCGGCGCCCAACTTCTACCGCTTCAATACCGAGGGGGCGCAGTGGATGGTGGGACTGGGCGAGCACGCGCTGTCCAAGGGCTACAAGAAGGTCTACCTGATCTCCGAGGACTACGGCTTCCCCTATTCGCAGGTGCAGGGCTTCATGGCCAGCTACTGTGCCAAGGGCGGCAAGGTGGTCGACAAGGCCTGGGTGCCGCTGGGCACCAAGGACTATTCGTCTGTGATCGCGAAGATCCCGAAGGACGTCGACGCCCTGCTGGTGGTGCTGGGCGGCTCGGACGCGGTGAACTTTCTGACCCAGTACGAGCAGGCCGGCGGCGACAAGCCGATGGTCGGCGGCTCGATCACGGTCGACCAGACGGTGCTCAACTTCAAGGGCAAGCGCCGCGAATCGCTGCTCGGCACCGCCTCGGCAGGGCCGATGGCCGATTCGATCGACACGCCGGAATGGAAGAAGTTCGCGGCCGACTACAAGGCCAACTTCAAGGACGGCTTCCCGAGCCCCTCGCTCTTCGCCTACCTGTACTACATCAACACCAAGGCGGCGCTCGATGCGCTCGACGCGGTCAAGGGCGACTTGTCGGGCAACCAGAAGGCCTATCGCGAGGCGCTGCAGAAGACCAGCTTCAAGGGCCCGGCCGGTGAAGTGAAGATCGATGCCAACCGCAACGGCGTCGGCCCCACCTACATCACCGAAGTGACGAAGGCTCCGGACGGCTCCTTCTACAACAAGGTGGTCAAGACCGTGCCCAACATCACGCAGACGCTGGGCCTGCCCGAGGCGGAATTCAAGAAGATGGGCCTGGGCACGCGCGACGTGCCAGATTGCCGCAAGTAACGCGACCCGCGAAGCGCAGCGGTCATGGCCACGATCACACCCCTCCGGACGGCGGCGCCGCGCGGTGCCGCCGGTGCCGGCGCGCAGCTGCTGTCAGGCGACGCGCTGCGGCTGGCCGGGGTGACGCGGGCCTTCGGCGCGCTGCGTGCGGTCGACGACGTGTCGCTCACGGTCGCCGCCGGCCAGAAGTACGCGATCCTCGGCTCCAACGGTGCCGGCAAGACCACGCTGTTCAACACCATCACCGGCGACTTTCCGGCCACGGCGGGGCGGATCCATTTCTTCGGCGAGGACATCACGGAGCTGCCGCCCTGCGAACGCATCCGCAAGGGCCTGCGGCGAACCTACCAGTCCTCGCTGCTGTTTCGCGAGCTGACGGTGCGCGACAACCTCTTCCTCGCGGTGCGCGGCGTGGCCAGCGGGCGCTTCAGCTTCCTGCGCCCGCGCGCGGGCCATGCTTCGAGCCTCGCGACCGACGACCTGCTCGAACGCACGCGCCTCTCGCACATCGCCAGCGAGCGCGTCGCCAACCTGGCACACGGCCAGCAGCGCCAGCTGGAGATCGGCATGGCGCTGGCCGGCGCGCCGCGCCTGATCCTGTTCGACGAGCCGGCCGCGGGCCTGTCGCCGGCCGAGCGCCGCGAGCTCGTGGCGCTGCTGCGCTCGCTGCCGGCGCACATGAGCTTCGTCTTGATCGAGCACGATCTCGACATCGCCTTGCGCGTGGTCGACCGGGTCACCGTGATGCACAACGGCCGCGAGCTGCGCACCGGCAGCCCGGGCGAGATCGAGAACGACGCGCAGGTGCAGGCGATCTACATGGGGAGCCGGCACTGATGGCCTGGTTTCGCCACACCGACCGCAACCCCGCGAGCAGCGGCGCGCCGGTGCTCGCGATCGAGGCGCTCGACGTCTTCTACGGCCGCGCCCACGCCTTGCAGGGCGTGAGCCTCACGCTGGAGCGCGGCGTGCTCGGCATCGTCGGGCGCAACGGCATGGGCAAGACCACGCTGTGCAACGCCATCACCGGCCTGGTGCCGGCGCGCGGCAGCATCCGGCTCGCGGGCGAGGAGATCCTCGGCCTGGCGCCGAACCAGATCACGAAGCGCGGCATCGCCTACGTGCCGCAGGGGCGGCGCGTGTGGCCTTCGCTCTCGGTCGACGAGACGCTGCGGCTGGTGGCCGCACACCGGCGCGAGGTCGATCGCATCTACGCCATGTTCCCGCGCCTCGCGGAACGGCGCGGCCATGGCGGCGCGCAGCTGTCCGGCGGCGAGCAGCAGATGCTCGCGATCGGGCGCGCGCTGCTGCTCGACCCCCGGCTGCTCGTGATGGACGAACCCACCGAGGGCCTGGCGCCGATGATCGTCGAGCAGGTCGCGCAGTCGCTGCGCGAGCTTGCGGCCGAGGGCCGGATCGCGGTGCTCCTGATCGAGCAGAACCTCGGCGTCGCGATCTCCGTGGCCGACCGCATCGGCGTGATGGTCAACGGCCGCATCGCGCAGCAGATGCCAAGCGCACAGCTCGCCGGCGATCTCGAGCTGCAGCAGCGCCTGCTCGGCGTTCGCTCGAATGGCCACGACGAGGAGGCCGGGCCGGGCGCCGGGGGCGTCGAGCCGCCCGCCGCCACGCAGGTGTTCACCGTGCGCCGCGCGCACGGCGAGGGCGCCGCGTCGTTCGACGAGCTCGCGCCGGGCACGGTGCGCGGCTTCACGCGCTGGAACGCCGGCGGCACGGCCGCGCCCGTGGTCGACATCGCGCGCGGCGCACCCGCAGCGCAGGCACCGGCCGCCGCGCCGACGCCTGCCGCCGTCGCATCGCCGCAGGTGTTCGATTTCCCGGTCGCCGCCAGCAGCGTTCGGGCGGCCTACGTGGCCGGCACCTTCGACACCAAGGGCCGCGAGCTCTTCTTCCTGCGCCAGTGCCTGGAACGGCTCGGCCTGCGCGTGGTCACGGTCGACCTGTCGACCTCCGGAAAGACCTCGCCGGCCAGCGTGCATCCGCGCGAGGTCGCGCGCCATCACCCGCAGGGCGAGTCGGCCGTCTTCAGCGGCGACCGCGGCAGCGCGACCGCCGCCATGGCGCTCGCCTTCGAGGCCTTCGTGCAGACGCGGCGCGATCTCGGCGGCCTCATCTCCGCCGGCGGCTCCGGCGGCACATCGATGGCCACGCAGGGCATGCGCGCACTGCCGATCGGCGTGCCCAAGCTGATGGTCTCGACCATGGCCAGCGGCGACACGCGCTGCTACGTGGGTCCGAGCGACATCTGCATGATGTATTCGGTCACCGACGTGCAGGGCATCCACCGCATCAGCGAGAAGGTGCTGGCCAACGCGGCGAACGCGCTGGGCGGGATGATCGCGCACCCGCCGGCCGCGTCCAGCGTCACCAAGCCGGCCATTGGCCTGACGATGTTCGGCGTGACCACGCCCTGCGTGCAGGCGGTCACCAAGCGACTCGAAGATGCCTACGACTGCCTCGTGTTCCACGCCACCGGCGTCGGCGGCCAGTCGATGGAGAAGCTCGCCGACTCGGGCGTGCTCGCCGGCGTGATCGACGTCTCGACGACCGAGATCGCCGACGAGATCGGCGGCGGCGTGCTCTCGGCCGGCCCGACGCGCCTGGACGTGTTCGCGCGCCAGGCCCTGCCTTACGTCGGTTCGTGCGGCGCGCTGGACATGATCAATTTCGGCGCCTGGGACACGGTGCCCGAGCGCTTCCGCGCCCGCAAGCTGTACCGCCACAACCCGACCGTGACGCTGATGCGAACCACGGCCGACGAGTGCCGCGCGATCGGCGAATTCATCGCCGCCAAGCTCAACGCGATGCGCGGGCCGGTACGCTTCCTGATCCCCGAGGGCGGCGTCTCCGCGATCGACCGGCCCGGCCAGCCTTTTCACGACCCCGAGGCCGACCGCGCACTGTTCGATGCCATCGAGAAAGCCTTCCGTCCCGGCGCCGACCGCAAGCTGCAGCGGCTGCCCCTGCACATCAACGACGAAGCCTTCGCCGACGCGCTGGTCAGCGCCTGGCGCGAAGTGTCCGGATCCACGACCAGCGCACGGCGCGCCTGATCAACATGCCCCGCATTTCCAGATCCACGCTGCTCGACCGCTTCCGCGCCAAGATCGCCGCCGGCCGGCCGATCATCGGCGGCGGTGCCGGCACCGGCCTGTCGGCGAAGTGCGAGGAAGCCGGCGGCATCGACCTGATCGTGATCTACAACTCGGGCCGCTACCGCATGGCCGGCCGCGGCTCGCTCGCGGGCCTGCTGGCGTACGGCAACGCGAACGAGATCGTCTGCGAGATGGCCCGCGAAGTGCTGCCGGTGGTGAAGCACACGCCGGTGCTGGCAGGCGTCAACGGCACCGACCCGTTCATGATTCCCGACGAGTTCCTCGAGCGGCTGATCGGCCTCGGCTTCTCGGGCGTGCAGAACTTCCCCACCGTCGGGCTGATCGACGGCACCTTCCGCGCGAATCTCGAGGAGACCGGCATGGGCTACGCGCTCGAGGTCGAGCTGATCGAGCGTGCCCGCGCGCTCGACCTGCTGACCACGCCTTATGTGTTCAGCGAATCGGACGCCCGCGCGATGGCCGCGGCCGGCGCCGACATCGTCGTCTGCCACCTCGGCCTCACCACCGGCGGTGCCATCGGCGCCGAGACCGCGCTCACGCTGGACGACTGCGTGGAGCGCATCAACCTGTGGGCCGCGGCAGCGCACGCGGTGAATCCGGAGGCGATCGTGCTGTGCCACGGCGGCCCGATCGCCACGCCCGAGGATGCGCAGCACGTGCTGGCGCGCTGCCCGGCCTGCCACGGCTTCTACGGCGCGAGTTCGATGGAGCGGCTGCCCGTGGAGACCGCCCTTACCGAAACCACGCAACGCTTCGTTCGGATCACGCGCTAACTGGAGACGACACACATGTCAGGTGCTCAATTCGGCAATTTCATCCTCGGCCTGATCGTCGTCGCGATCATCCTCGCCATCGCGGTCTGGCTGCTTCACTGGCTCTACCTGCGCAGCTCCAAGGAGCGGGCTTTCGTGCGCACCGGCCTCGGCGGCCAGAAGGTGGTGCTCGACGGCGGCGCCTTCGTGCTGCCGATCGTGCACGACGTGATCCCGGTCAACATGAACACGCTGCGCCTGGAGGTGAGCCGCGGCCGCGACAAGGCGCTGATCACCAAGGACCGCATGCGCGTCGACGTGATCGCCGAGTTCTACGTGCGCGTGGCGACCAAGCCCGATGCGGTGGCGGCGGCGGCGCAGACACTGGGCCAGAGGACGATGGAGCCCGAGCAGCTGAAGGAGCTGGTCGAGGGCAAGTTCGTCGATGCCCTGCGCACGGCGGCAGCCGAGATGACGATGGAGGAACTCCACGAGAAGCGCGGCGCCTACGTGCGGCGGGTGCGCGAGGCGGTGGCCGAGGACCTGACGAAGAACGGGCTGGAGCTCGAGGCCGCCTCGCTGACGCAGCTCGACCAGACCGGCATGGAGTTCTTCAACCCCAGCAACGCCTTCGACGCCGAGGGCCTGACGCGCCTGACCGAGCAGATCGAGCGCCGCAAGAAGCAGCGCAACGACGTCGAGCAGGACACGCTGATCGCGATCCGCAACAAGAACCTCGAGGCGGAGAAGCTCTCGCTGGAGATCGACCGCGAGGGCGAGCACGCGCGGCTGACGCAGCAGCGCGAAGTGGAGATCGCGCGCGCCCGCCAGCGCGCCGAGGTGGCGACCGAGCGCGCGCAGCGCGAGCAGGAAGCCGAGGGCGCGCAGATCGCCGCCAAGCAGAGCATCGATGCGGCGCGCATCCGCGCCGAGCAGACCATCGAGCAGGAGCGCATCGGCAAGGAGCGCGCCATCCAAGGCGCGGAGATCGAGCGCCGGCTGTCGCTCGAGCTCGCGGAGCAGCAGCGCTCGATCGCCATCGCGCGCGAAAGCAAGACCCAGAGCGAGGCCCAGGCCGAAGCCGAGAATGCCCGCGCGCTGGCCGTCTCGGCCGAGGAGAAGGTGTTCACCGCGCGCGAGGTCGAGATGGCCGAGCGCAAGAAGGCCATCGAGCTGATCGCCGCGGCGCAGGTCGCAGAGCGCGATGCGCTGCGCCTCACTTCCGCGGCGCAGGCCGAGAAGGACGCCAGCGCCGACCGCGGCGCCGCGGTGCGCGCCCAGGCCGAAGCCGATGCCGACGCCGATAAGATCAAGTCGATGGCGATGCGCGTGCGCGCCGAGATCGAGGCCGAGGCGGCGCGCCTGATGAACGAGGCGCACAACATGCTGTCGCCCGAGGCGCGCATGTCGGCGCTGCGCATGAAGCTGGTCGAGAAGGCCGAGGCGATCATCCGCGAGTCGGTGCGGCCGATGGAGCGCATCGAGGGCATCAAGATCCTGCACGTCGACGGCCTCGGCGGCTCGTCGGGCGGCGGCCAGAACGGCGAGGGCGCCGGCTTCGCCGACGGGCTGGTCAACTCGGCACTGCGCTTCCGCGCGCAGGCGCCGCTGGTCGACCAGCTGCTGCGCGAGATCGGCATCGAGGGCGGCGACATCCAGCGCCTGGTGGGCGACGTGAGCGGTGCGCAGGCCGCGCTGCCTGCCGGTGCGGCAAAAGCGAAGGAATAGCGCATGGTGCAGGTCTACGTGTCGAGCGTGATCGACGCCAGCGCCGACAGCGTGTGGTCGCGCATCCGCGATTTCAACGGCCTGCCGCAATGGCACCCGCTGGTCGCGGACAGCCGGATCGAGAACAGCCAGCCGGGCGACCGTGTCGGCTGCATCCGCCACTTCCACCAGCGTGACGGCGGCATGATCCGCGAGAAGCTGCTGGCGCTGTCAGACTACGAATACAGCTGCACCTACGAGATGCTCGAAAGCCCGATGGGCGTTGCGAACTACACCTCCACGCTCAAGCTCACGCCGGTCACCGACGGCGCGCGCTGCTTCGCCGAATGGAGCGCGGAATTCGAGTGCGACGAAGGCCGCGAGCGCGATCTGGTCGAGTCGATCGGCACCGGCGTCTTCCAGGGCGGCTTCGATGCGCTGAAGCGGCACTTCGGGCACGGCTGATGCTCCAAAAGGTCGTGCGCTCCACGATCATCGACGCGCCCATCGAGCGCGTCTGGGCCGTGCTGCGCGACTTCAACAGCCACGACCAATGGCACGACACGGTGGAGAGCAGCCGCATCGAAGGCAGCGAGCGCAGCGACCAGGTCGGCTGCGTGCGCAGCTTCACGCTCCGGGATGGCAATCGCATCCGCGAGCAGTTGCTGACGCTCTCGGACACCGAGCACAAGAGCACCTACTGCATCGTCGAGGCGACGCTGCCGCTGCAGCGCTACGTGGCCACCGTGACCTTGAAGCCGGTGACCGACGGGCAGCGCACCTTCTGGCATTGGGAGTCGACCTTCTCGACGCCGCCGGGCAGGGAGCGCGAGCTGCGCGAGATGGTGGCGCAGGGCGTTTACGAGACGGGCTTCGAGAACCTGCGCCGGCACCTGCGCCAGGGCGGCGACCTGCAAGCGCCCGGCCGCGCCGCTGGCGCGATGCCCGCGGCCCTGGCCGTGCCGACGCGCCGCGTCGCCGTCGAGCGCTACGGCGGCCCCGAAGAGCTGCGCCCACAGGACGGCGAAGCAGCGGCCCCGCGCGCCGGCGAGGTGCGCATCCGGCAGCGCGCGATCGGCGTCAACTTCATCGATGTGTACCTGCGGCGCGGCTGGATCCCCTCGGCCCTGCCGCTGGTGCCCGGCATGGAGGCCGCAGGCAGCGTGCTCGACGTCGGGCCGCAGGTCAGCGGCCTGCTGCCCGGCGACCGCGTGGCCTACCTCGGCCCGGTGCCCGGCGCCTACTGCGACGTGCGCTGCGTGCCGGCCGAGTGGGTGCTGCGCCTTCCCGCGGCCATCGAGGACGAGGTCGCCGCCGCGCTGCTGCTCAAGGGCGTCACGGCCGACTACCTGCTGCGCGACCTCGCGCGCGTGCAGCGCGGCACGCGAATCTTGGTCCATGCGGCGGCCGGCGGCGTGGGCCTGCTGGTGTGCGCCTGGGCGCGCCGGCTCGGCGCGGTGGTGCTGGGCACCGTGTCGAGCGAGGAGAAGGCCCGCGTCGCGCGCGAGCACGGCTGCGAGCACGTGATCGTGACGCGCGACTACCGCTTTGCCGATGCCGTGCAGCGCGCCTGCGGCGGCGCCGACGTGGTGATCGACGGCCTGGGCGACGCGGCCCGCGACGAGAACCTCGCCGCGCTCGCGCGCCGCGGCCACTGGATCAGCCTGGGCCAGGCCAGCGGCCCGCTGGCGCCGCTGCCGGCCGATGCGCTGGTGGCGAAGTCGCTGAGCTTTTCGCGGCCCGTGGTGTTCGACTACGTGGCGACGAACGAGCAGCTGGCGGAACGCGCGCAGCGGGTCTGGAGCGCGCTTTCCGACGGCACCCTCAAGCCGCCGCCGATCGAGCGCCATTCGCTGAACGCGGCGGCCCAGGCGCACGCGCGGCTCGAATCGCGCGCCACCATCGGCGCACTGGTCTTGCTGCCCTGAACGCAATCCTCGAGGAGAAACGAATGATCGTCGGCATGAACCACTTCACCGTGATCGCGGAAGACCAGAAGAAGACGCTGGACTTCTACGTCGGCCTGCTCGGGCTCGCCGTCGGCCACCGGCCCGAGCTCGGCTTTCCCGGCGCCTGGCTCTACGGCGAGAGCCCGCAGGCCGTGCTGCACCTCTACTTCGACCGGCCGGTGCCGGCGCAGCGCGCCGGCGTCATCGACCACATGGCCTTCACGGCCCGCGACCTGCGCGCCGTGAAGGCCCGCTTCGACCGAAGCGGCACCAAGTACGAGCTGCGGCAGCAGGCGGGGGCGGGCACCTGGCAGCTGTTCTGCCACGACCCCAACGGGGCGAAGGTCGAGCTGGACTTCGACGCCTCCGAGCAGCCTTAGCCGCCGCCGGGCGCGGCAAATTCCAGGCGCTCGCTGGCAATGGCCTGGGCCCGCGGCCCGAAGCTCGTCAGGTTGGTCAAGGTGGCGTTGTGGTGCGCGATGACCTGCTCGGCCGAGATGGCGCTGTTTCCGGCGGAAGTGTGCGCATCCGAGACCAGCGTGACGGGGAAGCCGAGCGCAAGAGCGCGGCGCGCCGTGGTGTCGACGCAGAACTCCGAGTGCATGCCGCAGATCACCAGCTGGCTTGCGCCAAGCTTTTGCAGAAGCGCTTCGAGTTCGGTGCGCAGAAACGAGTCCGCGGTGGTCTTGCGCACCCGGATGTCGGTCCCCTGGACATCGAGTCCTCTGGCGAGCTGCCACGCTGCGCTGCCATGCTCGAGATAGCCCGCGGTGGATTCGTGTTGGATGAAGATCACCGGCGCCCCGGCTTCCCTGGCCTTTCGAGTGACGCGGTTGATTCGCTCGATGGTGCCCTCGCAATCGAAGGCCGCGCCCTCGCCTTCGCAAAGACCTTGCTGCACATCGATGACAAGTACGGCTGTTCTCATGGTGGTGGCTCCTGTTGCGGCACCGGGTCGTGCGGCACACTCGAGTTGACCACAGCACCGAAAGCATCGACATGATGACTGAGCTTGCCCGCGACCTTGCCCTCTCGTGGCTGACCCGCAGCGCGCCCGTGGCCGCCGCACAGGCCGCCGGCCGCCCACTCGTGGCGCTCGAATCGACCATCGTCGCCCACGGCATGCCCTACCCGGAGAACGTGCGCACTGCCCGCGAGGTGGAGGCCCTGATCCGCGGCCTGGGCGCCGAGCCTGCGACGATCGCGCTGATCGGCGGGCGAATCCGCATTGGCCTTTCGGACGACGAACTGGAACTGCTCGGCCGCTCGGGCCAGGCCCGCAAGGTCAGCCGCCGCGATCTGCCGGCCGTGCTGGCCAGCGGCGAACTCGGCGCCACCACGGTGGCCGGCACGATGATCTGCGCCGCGCTGGCCGGCATCGAGGTCTTCGTCACCGGCGGCATCGGCGGCGTGCACCGCGGCGCGCCGGAAAGCTTCGACATCTCGGCCGACCTGCAGGAACTGGCGAAGACCTCGGTGGCCGTGGTGTGCGCCGGCGCCAAATCCATCCTCGACATCGGGCTCACGCTGGAATACCTGGAAACGCATGGCGTGCCGGTGCTCAGTTGCGAGCAGGACAACTTCGCCGCGTTCTACACGCGCGACAGCGGCTTTCGCGCCGACTTCAGGCTGGACGACGCGGCGGCGCAGGCACGCTTCATCCGCACCAAGTGGGACCTGGGCCTCGCGGGCGGCGTGGTGCTGAGCACGCCGGTGCCGGAGGCGGCGGCGATGCGCTTCGAGGAGATCGACGCCCTGACCCGGCAGGCGCTCGCCGAGGCCAAGGCGCAAGGCATCGCCGGCAAGGCCGTGACGCCCTTCCTGCTAGCTCGAATCAAGGCGCTGACCGGCGGACGCAGCCTGGCGACCAACATCGCGCTCGTGAAGCACAACGCCGAGGTGGGGGCCAGGCTGGCGCTGGCGCTGGCCCACGCGGGGCGTGGAGCGGCACAATGAGCGCACCATGCGCCGATTTCTTGTTCTTGCGATCCTGGGCACGCTCGGCCCGCTGTCCAGCGCCGAGGTGATCCGCTGCGCCGACGCCGCCGGCAACGTGAGCTATACCGACGGCTCATGCCCCTCGGGCGCCAGGCCGGTGGGGCGCGTGTCGGAGCCGCCGGTGCCGCTTCCGGGCGCCGCAGAGCCGCCGCCGCGCGCCGAGCGCGGGGGGACGGAAGCAGCCCGGGGTCCGTCGCAGGCGCCTGCCGGCCCCGCAATCATCGATTCGCGCGCCGGCAGCAGCAGCAGCAATGAGCGGACCGGCGACGCGCGCCGCAGCGATCGCGGCAGCGATTCCGAGGCGATCGACTATGGCTATCCCCCCGACGCCGGCACCTATCGCCAGCCCATGCCGCCGCGCGACATGCGGCCGCGAATCCGCAACTGCGATGCGGCGGGCTGCCAGGACACGCAGGGCAACCACTACAACCGCTCCGGCCAGTTGGACCGCTACCAGACCCCGGACGGGAAAACCTGCCGGCCCGTGGGCACCACGACGATCTGCCGCTGAGCCGGCGCGGCCTCAGGGCGCCACGTAGTCCGACACCACCTTCCACTTGCCGTCCACGATCTGCGACAGGCGCGACTGGTCGTTGCCCAGGCGCTTGGTGGCGGTATAGCTGCTCTTCGGGCCGCCGAACATGTCGGGCTCGAAGGTCATGCCGTCCATCGCCTTGACGAAGCTGTCGGTCGTGAGGTTGGGGCCGGCCTTCTGCGCGGCCTTGATGAACTGGTCGATGATGGTGTAGCCATAGACCGAGAACACGGTCGGGTCTTCGTTGAACTTGGTCTTGTACTTGTTGGCCCAGAAGCGGATCGGTTGCGACTGCTCGTCCGTGTACGGGTTCTGCGCGGTCATGGTGGCGTAGAGGCCGTCCATCGCCTTGCCGCCGAGCTTGTGGATCAGATCGGTGTAGGCCGCGCTGGAGCCCAGGAAGGTCGGGTTGAAGCCGGTCTTGCGCGCCTCGCCGATGGTGCCGATGGTTTCGCGAATGATGGTGCCCATCACCACGAGGTCGCAGTTGGCCGCCTTCATCTTCGCGACCTGCGAGGAGAAGTCGGTGGCGCCGCGCTTGAACGAGGTCTTCTCGGCCAGCTCCATGCCGGCGGTCTTGAGGCCGGCCTCGGCGCCGCGCTGCACCTCGAGCCCGAACTCGTCGTCCTGGTAGATGGTGCAGACCTTCTTGGCGCCCTTCTCCTTGATCATCTTGGGCAGCGCGTTGCGAATCTGGTCGTAGTAGGTGGCGGCGAAGGAGTACTTGAGCCTGTGGAAGGGTTCGTACATTTCGCGCGCGGCGGTGATCGGCATGAAGTTGATCACGTTCTTGTCGAACTGCACCGGCATCGCCGCCATGTTCTGCGCGGTGCCGATGTGTCCGGCCATGATGAAGATCTTGTCCTGGTTGACCAACTTCTGCGCCGCCAGCACCGCCTTCTTGGGGTCGTAGCCCGAGTCCTCGACGAAGAGCTTGAGCTTGCGGCCATGCACGCTGCCCTGCTCATTGAGTTCGTCCACGCGCAGCTGCATGCCGTTGCGCGACTGCTTGCCGAAGCCGGCGATCGGGCCCGAGAGATCCTGGATGGTGCCGATGCGGATCTCGTCCTTGGTGACGCCCTGCGATTGCGCGCCGGCCAGGCCGGAGGCCAGCGCGAGACCGGCCACTGCGGCCAGCGGGAACAGTGTCTTGATCTTCATGCGAGTCTCCTTGGTTGTCGAAAAAACCTAGTACATGGCTTCGATGCGCTCGGCATACTTGGCCTGCACCAGCTTGCGCTTGAGCTTCATGGTCGGCGTCAGCTCCTCGTCCTCGGCGCTCAACTGCGTCTCGAGCAGGAAGAACTTCTTGATCTGCTCGACGCGCGCGAACTTGGCATTGACGCGATCGATCTCGCCCTGGATCAGGTCCTGCACTTCCTGTGCGCGCGTGAGGCTCTGGTAGTTGCTGAAGGGCACGTCGTGGTCCTGTGCGAATTTCTCGACGTTCTCCTGGTCGATCATGACGATCACCGACAGGTAAGGCCTTGCATCGCCGATCACCACGGCATCGGTGATGTAGGGGCTGAACTTGAGTTCGTTCTCCAGCTCGCTCGGCGTGATGTTCTTGCCGCCTGCCGTGATGATGATGTCCTTCATGCGGTCGGTAATGCGGAAATACCCGTCCTCGTCGACCGTGCCGACGTCGCCGGTGTGCAGCCAGCCGTCGGCGTCGATGGTTTCGGCCGTCTTCTCGGGCAGGTTGAGGTAGCCCATGAAGACGTTGGTGCCGCGCACCAGGATCTCGCCGCTGGCCGGGTCGAGCCGCACCTCGTTGTAGCCGGCGGCCGGGCCGATCGAGCCGGGCTTGATGCGCGCGACCGGCACACCGGTGGACGCGCCGCAGGATTCGGTCATGCCCCACACCTCGAGCATCGGCACGCCGAGCGCAAGGTACCACTTGACCAGCTCGGGCGAGATCGGCGCCGCGCCGGTGACGAGAAAACGCGCGCGGTGGATGCCGATCAGCTTGCGCGCGTTGTCGAGCGCGAGCCAGCGCGCGAGGCGGAACTTGAAGCGCAGCAGGCCACCCACCGGCTGCCCGGCGAGCACGCGCTCGGCGATGGCGGTGCCGACGCCGATGCTCCAGGCGTAGGCCGCCTGCTGCAGGGGGCTGGCTTCCTTCAAGGCGATCATCACGCCCGAATAGAACTTCTCCCACACGCGCGGCACGGCGGTGAACACGGTGGGCGCGATCTCGCGCACGTTCTCGGGCACGGTCTCGGGGTTCTCGACGAAGTTGAGCACCGCGCCGGTGTACATCGCGAAGTACTCGCCGCCCATGCGCTCGGCGATGTGGCACAGCGGCAGGAAGCACATGCGCTCGTCGCGCTCGTCCTGCCCGACCAGCGTGTTGTAGCCGCGCATGGTGTGGACCAGCCCGCGGTGGCTGTGCATCGCGCCCTTGGGCTTGCCGGTGGTGCCCGAGGTGTAGACCAGGATCGCCAGGTCTTCAGGGCGGCAGGCGGCGATGCGCGCCTCGAGTTCCTGCGGATGGCTCTGGAGGTACTCGCGGCCCAGCGCGCGCAACGCGTCGAGGCTCATCACGGCCGGATCGTCGAGCTCGCGCAGGCCTTCCATGTCGAACACGATCACGCGGCGCACCAGCGGCAGCCCGGCGCGCACCTCGAGCGCCTTGTCGAGCTGCTCGTCGTCCTCGACGAAGAGCACGGTGGTGCGCGAGTCCTCGCACAGGTAGTGCACCTGCGAGGCCGCGTCGGTGGGGTAGATGCCGTTGGCCACGCCGCCGCAGCTGAGCACGGCGAGGTCGCAGAGCACCCATTCGACGACCGTGTTGGCGAGGATCGAGGCGCACTCGCCGGGCGCGAAGCCGATCGCCATCAGGCCGCCGGCGATCTCGCGCACCGCCTCGGCGGTCTGGCGCCAGCTCCAGCTGCGCCAGATGCCGAACTCCTTCTGCCGCATCCAGACCTGGTCGCCGCGCGCCCGCGTTGCGTTCCAGAAGACCGCGGGGACGGTGTCGCCCTGCACCACGATCTCCGGCCGCGGCTGGATGTGAGAGAGGTCCCAGAGTCCCTGCTGCATGGCCATGGCCTTCATCTCCAGGTCTTCTTCTTTTTCCAGCGCCGCTCGCCGCGCACGCCCTCGTCCTTGAGGCCGAGGTAGAACTCCTTGATGTCCTCCTTCTCGCGCAGGCGTTCGCAGGCATCTTCCATCACGATGCGGCCGTTCTCCAGCACGTAGCCGTAGTCGGAGGCGTTGAGCGCCATGTTGGCGTTCTGCTCCACCAAGAGGATGGTGGTGCCGCGCTCGCGGTTGATGCGCACCACGATCTCGAAGATCTCGCGCGTGAGCTTGGGCGAGAGCCCGAGGCTGGGCTCGTCGAGCAGGATCAGCTGCGGCGCCGCCATGATGGCGCGCGAGATCGCGAGCATCTGCTGCTGTCCGCCGGAGAGCAGGCCGGCGTGCTGCGTGGCGCGCTCGCGCAGGATCGGGAAGTAGCCGTAGACGGTTTCGATGTCGCGCGCGACGCCGTCGCGGTCGCTGCGGGTGTAGGCGCCCATCAGCAGGTTGTCCTTGACCGACAGCAGCGGGAAGACTTCGCGGCCTTCGGGGACGTGGCAGAGGCCTTGCTGGACGATGTACGCCGGGTCCTTGGCCGTGATGTTCCTGCCCTGGAATTCGATGCTGCCCTTGCGCGGATCGATGATGCCGGAAATGGTCTTGAGGATGGTGGTCTTGCCGGCGCCGTTGGAACCCAGCACGGTGGCGATCTCGCTCTGCCTCACCTTGAGGCTGACGCCGCGGATCGCCTTGATGGGGCCGTAGGCGCTCTCGACGTTGAGGAGCTGGAGGACGACGTCGGTCATCGTTCCCTTCCGATTCGGCCATCGGGGTGCGGAGGCGGGCGGTGTGCCCCTGGCCGGCCGACGTCACCGGCCCTTCGGGCTTCCCTGCGCTGCTCGCGCCAGGCGGGGTCTCGCTCAAACTCGCTTCGCTCAAACAGTCGCGAGCCCTGATCCGCCTGCCGCTGCGCTGCTCGGCGGTGCCTCAACGGCCGGCCAGCGGCACACCGCCCGCCTCCGTGGACACGCTGCTGTCTTGCTCCCTCTCCCTCCGGGAGAGGGCGGGGGTGAGGGCACTGGGCCTTCGAGGCACACGCAGGCATCGAACACCCACGAAGCCCGGCATGCGGTGCGGGCCGGGCGATCCCCTCTGCGCCGCCGAAGCGCGCAGCCTTTCGCGGATCAGGGCTCGCGATTGTCTGAGCCGAAGGCGAGTTCGAGCGAGACCCCGCGAAAGGCGAGCACTGCGGGGCAGCCCGAAGGGCCGGCGCAGTGGGGTCGATCGGCCCGTACCGCATGCCGGGCGCGCATCCATAGGACACAACAAGAGTCATGCCCTCCTCCTCAACCCACTCAAGTCATCCACCGTCCCCAGATAAGCCTCGATGACCTTCACATCCGACTGCACCTCGCGCGGCGTGCCCGAGGCCAGCGCCTCGCCCATGTTCATCGCCAGCACGCGGTCGGACACCTTCGACACCAGCGACATGTCGTGTTCCACCATCAGCACCGAGATGC
This sequence comes from Variovorax paradoxus, assembly GCF_018614915.1. Lineage (GTDB taxonomy): Bacteria > Pseudomonadota > Gammaproteobacteria > Burkholderiales > Burkholderiaceae_C > Variovorax > Variovorax paradoxus_K. The sequence goes on from NZ_JAGGNU010000005.1 coordinate 30,828, forward strand.
CGAGCTCCTGCTGGATGTCCTGGATCCAGAAGGCCATGTCGGCCGTCTCCTCGACGTTGAGGCCGGAGGAAGGCTCGTCGAGCAGCAGCAGCTTGGGCTCGGTGCACAGCGCGCGCGCCAGCTCGACCACCTTGCGCACGCCGTAGGGCAGGCCCGCCACCATCGAATCGCGGTGATGCTGAAGGTCGAGCAGGTCGATCACCCGCTCCACCTTCTCGCGCGCCTCGATCTCGGCGCGGCGCGTGGCGGGCGTGAAGAAGACCTCGCTCCAGAAGCCGGTCTGGCGATGCGTGTGGCGGCCGATCAGCAGGTTGTGCAGCACCGTCGCGTGCTCGAACAGCTCGATGTTCTGGAAGGTGCGCGCAATGCCGAGCGCGGCGATGGCATGCGGCGCCTGCTGCGTGAGCGCAAGCGCCGCGCCTTCGCCGTGCCAGACGATCTCGCCGGTGGTCGGCGTGTAGATGCGGCTGATGAGATTGAAGACCGTGGTCTTGCCGGCGCCGTTGGGCCCGATCAAGGTGAAGACCTCGCCGCGCCGCACCTCGAAGCTGACCTTGTTCACGGCCAACACGCCGCCGAAGCGCACGCTCAGGTCTTTCGCAGAGAGCAGGACCTCCGAGCTCATCTCAACCTGTCCGATTTGGCGAAGGACTTCTGCCGCCTGAACAATCCCCGGCGGTAGAACGGAAAGAGCTGCAGGTAGGTCCGGATCTTGAGCCAGCGCCCGTACAAGCCCAGCGGCTCGAACAGCACGAAGCCGATCAGCACCAGCCCGTACACCAGCCCCTGCCAGCCGGGCGCCTGGCCGATCACCGGCGGCAGCCAGTCCTTGCCCAGTGCGATCAGTTGCGGCATCGCGATCAGGAAGACCGCGCCCAGGAAGGCGCCGTGCACCGAGCCCAGCCCGCCGATCACCACCATCAGCAGCAGGTCGATCGACTGCAGGATATTGAACTGGTCGGGCGAGATGAAGCTCAGCTTGTGCGCGTAGAGCGCGCCGCCCAGCCCGGCCAGCGCGGCCGAGATCGCGAAGGACATCGTCTTGTAGCGCGCCAGGTGGATACCCATGCTCTGTGCCGAAATTTCCGAATCGCGGATCGCGACGAAGGCGCGGCCGGTCGGCGAGCGCAGCAGGTTCAGGATGGCCAGCGTGCAGACCACGGCGATCAGCAGGCAGACGATATAGAAGCCTTCGCTCGAGCTGATGTCCAGCCCGAAGAGCCTGGGCGACTTCACGTGCAGCCCCGAATTGCCGCCGGTCACGCTCTCCCAGCGCGCGAACACCTCCTCGACGATGAAGCCGAAGGCCAGCGTGGCGATGCCGAGGTAGATGCCCTTGACGCGCAAGGCCGGCAGCGCGACCACCACGCCGACCGCCGCCGAAAGCGCGGCGGCCGCCGCCAGCGCGATCGGAAAAGGCACGCCCATGTTCGCGAGCACGGCCTGCGTGTAGGCACCGGTGCCGAGGAAGGCCGCATGCCCGATCGAGAACTGCCCGGTGAAGCCGGCCAAGAGCATCAGGCCGAGGCCGACGATGCCGTAGATCAGCACGAAGGTCAGCTGCGCGAGCCAGTACTCGGGCAGCAGCCACGGCGCCGCGATCAGCGCGGCGCCGAGCAGGCTGTACCAGAGCACGTGGCCGCCGTGCCTGGCCAGGGCGATGTCCTGCGCGTAGCTGGTCTTGAAGATGAAGCGCATCAGACCTTCTTCCTGAGCTTCTCGCCGAACAAGCCATTCGGCTTCACCATCAGCATCACCAGCACGACGATGTAGGGCGCGGTGTCCTTGAAGCCGTCGGGCAGGTAGAAGCCGGCGAAGGATTCGACGATGCCGATCACCAGCCCGCCGACGATCGCGCCCGGCAGGCTGCCGAAGCCGCCCACCACCGCCGCCGGAAAGGCCTTGAGGCCGATGAAGCCCATGTTGGCGTGGACGAAGGTGATCGGCGCGAGCAGCATGCCGGCGATGGCGGCCACTGCCGCGGCCAGCCCCCACACCAGTCCGTTGAGCCGCTTCACCGGAATCCCCATGTAGTAGGCCGCGAGCTGGTTCTGCGACGAGGCCTGCATCGCGATGCCGAGCTTGCTGTAGCGGAACATCGCGTACAGCAGGCCGCACAGCACCGCGGTCGACAGGACGATCGCCATCTGTTCGACATTGACCACCAGCTCGCCCACCTTCCAGATCCGGTCCTTGTAGGGCACCGGCAGCGTGTGCGTGTCGGTGCCGATGGCAGGAATCATGGTGATCAGCCCGCGTGCCACGTAGCCGATGCCGATGGTCAGCATCACGATCGAGAACTGCGGCTGCCCGAGGATCGGCCGGATCACGACCAGCTCGAGCAGCACGCCGAAGGCCGCCATCGCCGACACGGCCAAGAGCGCCGCCAGCCAGAAGGGAAGGCCGAACAGCGACATGCCCGCAAAGGCGCAGAAGGCGCCCAGCATCATGAGCTCGCCCTGGGCGAAGCTCACCGTCTCGGTGGCCTTGTAGATCAGCACGAAGCCCAGGGCGATCAGGCCGTAGATGCAGCCTTGCGCAATGCCTGACAGCAGGAGCTGGAGCACCTGCATCACTGGTACAGCGCAAGCCGCCGCGAACCCGCCAGGATGTCGCTGGGACGCAGCCCGTAGACCTGGCGGATCGAGTGGCTGAAATGCGTGGAGTCGGGATAGCCGGTGTCGAGCGCGATGTCGGTCAGCGTGGCGGATTGACGCACGTGGCGCAGCAGGCTGCGCGCGCGCTTCCAGGCGCGGAAGGCGCGGAAGGGCACGCCGGTTTCCTGCTTGAAGAGATGCAGGAAGCGCGAGAAGGACAGCCCCACCGAGGCCGCGCAGTCCTCGGCCGAGGCCGGCAGCGCGGGGTCGGCGACGATGCGCTCGACCACCTGGCGGATGCGTGCGTCGAGCGGCCGCCGCACGAGCGCGTGGCCGAAGAACAGCGTGTCGAAGTCGATGCCGCCGAAGCCGCCGCGGCTCGAGGCGACAAGCAATTGGGCGTGCGCTGCGCGAACGCGCTGCACGAACCCGGGCGCCTCGACCGGGCCGCAGCGCTGGAGACAATCCGGCAGCCGCGCCGGGTCGACCGACTCGGATTCGATCAGCAGGTTGAGGATCAGCGGTTCGTCGCTCTCGACCTGGTGCGGCACCTGCGGCGGCACCACCAGCAGCTCGCCGCTTTGCCAGGCACCGCCGCCGATGCGGATGCGGTTCGGCTGTCCCGCCGGCGACACGTAGACGCCATGGCCGCCGAGGCTGCGCTCGGCCGCCGCGCCGAGCAGGCCGGCATAGAAGACGCGCTCGTTCGTGAGCCACATGAGGCGTTCGCCTCCGTCCTTGCGGCTGCGGTCGTTGTCCGTCCGGGTGCCCAAGATGATGTCTCCTGCGCTGCGCGTCGGCGCGCTCGCAGAATCGTAGCGGCGCCGCGAGCGGCGCGGCGATGCCGGGGTGCGGGGACTTTCCCTAGGCGCGCGGCATCAGCGCACGGCGCAGCTCGCCGGCGCACAGGCTCACCGCGGCATTCGCCTCGTCGAGCAGCCGGCCCATCGTGATGAAGCCGTGGATCTGGCGCTCGAAGCAGACGTAGACCGCGCGGTTGCCGGCCGCGGTCAGCGCCCGCGCGTAGTCCAGCCCTTCGTCGCGCAGCGGGTCGTAGCCGGCGGTGAGCACCAGCGCCGGCGGCAGCCGCGACAGGTCGGGGTGCAAGAGCGGCGACGCGCGCCAGTCGAGGTCGTGCTGCAGATCGGTGATGTAGTGGTCGTGGAAATACTTGATCGTGTCGCTGGTCAGCACATAGCCCTGGCCGTTGGTCGTGTGCGAGGGATGCACGCGGCGCATGTCGGTCGCCGGATAGATCAGCAACTGGAAGGCGATGGGCAAGTTGCCGGCGTTGCGGGCCGCGATCGCCACCACCGCCGCGAGATTGCCGCCGGCGCTGTCGCCGCCGACGGCGAGGCGGCCGGCATCCAGGCCGAGCGCGCCCGCTTCCTTGCGCACCCAGCGCGTGGCGGCGATCGCGTCGTCCACCGCAGCCGGGAAGCGGTGCTCGGGCCCCATGCGGTAGTCGACTGCGACCACCGCGCAGCCCGAGAGATTGCAAAGCTCGCGGCACAGCGTGTCGTGGGTGTCGAGGTCGCCGATGGTCCAGCCGCCGCCGTGGTAGTAGACCAGCACCGGCAGCACGGCCGCGCGGCTTGCGCCCAGCGGACGGTAGAGCCGCAGCGGGATCGCGCCGTGCACGCCGGGCGCGCTGAGCTCGCGCACCTCGGCCACCTCGCCGGGCGTGGGCTGCGTGACGCTGCGCCGCTCGCGGTAGTAGGCGCGCGCGTCGGCCGGCGACAGCGTGTGGGTCGGCGGCACGCCGCGCTGTACCAGCAGGTCGATGAAGGCTTGGGCCTGGGGATGCAGCATGGCGGGCTCCTGAAACAGCAGCAAACTCTAGGCTTTGCGCGGCTTGACGCGCGAGGCGGCTTCCTTGGCGTTGCGGCGCGCCGTCTCGACGTCCGCCGCATGCGCCAGCGCCACGCCCATGCGGCGCTTGACGAAGCTCTCGGGCTTGCCGAACAGGCGCACATCGCTGCCCGGCACCTGCAGCGCATGAGCGACGCCGTCGAAGGCGATGCCGGTGGCGTCCACGCCGCCGTAGATCACGGCGCTCGCGCCCGGGCTCTTGAGCGTGGTGTCCACCGGCAGGCCGAGGATGGCGCGCGCATGCAGCTCGAACTCGTTCTGCCACTGGGTCGCCATGGTCACCATGCCGGTGTCGTGCGGGCGCGGGCTGACTTCGCTGAACCAGACCTCCTGGCCCTTGACGAAGAGCTCGACGCCGAAGAGCCCCTGGCCGCCGAGGTCCGCCGTCACCGCCTGCGCGATCTGCTGCGCCTTCGCGAGCGCCGCGGGCGCCATCGGATGCGGCTGCCAGCTCTCCACGTAGTCGCCGCTCACCTGCACATGGCCGATGGGCTCGCAGAACTGCGTCTGCACGGCGCCGGCGGCGTCGAGCGCGCGCACGGTCAGGAGCGTGATCTCGTAGTCGAAATCGATGAAGCCCTCGACGATCACGCGGCCGTGGCTCACGCGGCCGCCGGCCATCGCGTAGTCCCAGGCCTTCTGCACGTCGGCCGGGCCGTCGATCTTGCTCTGGCCCTTGCCGGAGCTGCTCATCACCGGCTTGACGATGCAGGGGTAGCCAATCGCCACCCCGTTCGCGCCGTCGATCGCCGCCTGCAAATCGGCCAGCGAATCGCAGAACTTGTAGGGGCTGGTCGGCACGCCCAGCGTCTCGGCGGCCAGCCGCCGGATGCCCTCGCGGTCCATCGTGAGGCGGGCAGCGCGCGCCGTGGGAATCACGCGCACAACGCCGGCATCTTCGAGCTGCTGCAGCATCGGCGTGGCGACGGCCTCGATCTCGGGCACCACGAGCTGCGGCTTCTCGGCCTCGATCAGCGCCTTCAGCTGCGCGGGGTCGCTCATGGTGATGGTGCGCGCGTGGTGCGCCACCTGCTGGCCGGGCGCGTTCTCGTAGCGGTCGACCGCGATGGTCTCGACGCCGAGCCGCTGCAGGGCGATCAGCACCTCCTTGCCGAGTTCGCCGGAGCCGAGCAGCATCACGCGGGTTGCAGAGGGGGAAAGAGGGGTTCCGAGGGTCGTCATGGCGACGACTTTAAATCAGCGCCTGACCCACAATGGCGAATTTTCCAGGAGCTTTGGAAATGGCGATTCAGACAGTCGGGATCATCGGCGCGGGCACGATGGGCAACGGTATCGCGCAGGCCTGCGCGGTCGCGGGCGTGAAGGTGGTGATGGTCGACATCGCGCAGGCTGCGGTCGACAAGGGTCTCGCCACCGTGGCCGGCAGCCTCGAGCGCCTGATCAAGAAAGACAAGCTGACGGCCGAGCAGAAGGATGCCGCGCTGGCGCTCATCAGGGGCTCGACGAACTACGAGGACCTGAAGGCCGCAGAACTCGTGATCGAGGCCGCGACCGAGAACCACGAGCTCAAGCTCAAGATCCTCAAGCAGGTCGACGCCATGCTGGCGCCCGAGGTGATCATCGCGTCGAACACCTCATCGATCTCGATCACCCAGCTGGCGGCCGCCACCTCGCGCGCCGATCGCTTCATCGGCATGCACTTCTTCAACCCGGTGCCGATGATGGCGCTGGTCGAGATCATCCGCGGCTACCTGACCAGCGACGCCACGCACGATGCGGTGAAGGCGCTGGCCGTGACACTGGGCAAGTCGCCGATCACCGTGAAGAACGCGCCGGGCTTCGTGGTCAACCGCATCCTGGTGCCGATGATCAACGAGGCCTTCTTCGTGCTGGCAGAAGGCATCGCGACCGCGGAAGACATCGACGCCGGCATGAAGCTGGGCTGCAACCAGCCGATCGGGCCGCTGGCGCTGGCCGACATGATCGGGCTCGATGTGTGTCTGGCGGTGATGGAGGTCTACCTCGAACAGTTCGGCGACTCCAAGTACCGGCCTTGCCCGCTGTTGAAGGAGATGGTCGCGGCGGGGCAGCTCGGGCGTAAGACGGGACGCGGGGTTTACTGCTATTGAGGCGGAGGGTGTCAGGACTTTTTGTTTTGCATTGCTTCCCACTCGGCCTGCGCTTTCCGTGCACGGTCGAGCGCCAATTTGTTTATCAGGCCCACATTGCCGTTCAGCCGCCCCCGCGAATGAGAAACCAGCTCCGCCACAGTGACGGCAAATTTTGAACCGATGCTGTTACCGACAAGTGAATACACACCACCTTGAAACATTGCCATGCGCCCAATGGTTCTATTTTTATCGAGCAAGACCTCCAGCCGCTCTCCTTTTTGTTTATTCTCCACCGAGATGGTGCAGTGAATTGAAGAAAGCGTGCGATTGATTTCCATGGCAGAAATCAAGAGATCCAGCTCGGCGCCATTCAGTGCGCGTTTAGGCAGCTTCACCGAGCGCAGTGAAGTATTGCTTCGAAGCGCCGCGGAAAGATGGGCAATCGACTCAAGCTCCACATTGTTCTCCGAAAGATCGAGCTTGTGCAGATTGGTGTTGTTTTTCAATGCGTCCATCACCGAAACAAGATCTTCGTCAGACAGTTTATTTTGACGGATATCCAGAACTTGAAGCTTGCCTTGCTCAATCAACTTCGAGAGGTTTTTGGGCAAATAGGAAAATGACCGAACCCAGTCACTTTCAAAAAAAGTGGCCGCCAAGGACAAGTGACTCAATGACTCGTTTTTTTGCAAAGCCTCGATCAGCGCATCACTGCCTTCTCTCAGATGATTTTGCCCCAGATCAAGCGATTTGAGTGCCGTATTTGATTCGAGGCATCTGGCATACTCCTTTGCCGACCGCTCCCCGATAGAACAATTAAAAAGTTTCAAGCCAGCAAGATTGCTATTATCTTTAAGCCCCCTCTTTGCGATTTCTTTATGAGTTTCATGCTTAAGTCGAATATGCCGAATATCTAGATTTTTCAACTCACGCTTGTTTTTTAAGATATTCACAATCCATGTACCGTAGTGAGTTTCATACGAAAGCGTACTGGATGGACCGACGACCCACTGAAGTGATGTGAGTTTAGTCTCCCCAATGATGGAGTCTGCGAGCTGGTTGAATTTGTCGTGGGTCAAGGTCATGCTGCTCAGCGTCAGCGCATTCAGCGACGGGGTTTTTTCCATGAGCCTTTGGAGCTGCTTGATTTCCGGACTGCGCAGGGAACCGTGGCTCAACACCAAACTCGATATCCGCGTATCGATATCCATTGCCCCGATCAGCATCGAAATTTTTTCGCTCGCGAGGTTTTTGCGCGCCAAGGTCAGCGTGTCCATGGGCACGTTTTTCAGAAGGAGCTCCAAAACCACCGCCTCATCGAGATCCAGGCACTGGTTCACCAGTTCTTGTACTTGCCAATCCTCGCTCGGAACGTGCCCGGAACAAATGAGCTTATTCAGCTCCAGTGCCCTGGACGCCTCAGCGGTATGCACATGCCGACCAAGATCTTTAGTCCATTCAGGCCTCGCGCTGTCGGTATTCCGGGGCACGGTACCTTGGCCCAGCGTTGGGGATGAGGTCCGATGCGATCTATTCGGTTGAATTTCCAAAATATTCTTTCTTGATGACAGCAGGCAAAAGTGCCGGACTGCTTGAGTAACGCATCCGAACGGAAAGTTCATCTTGCGCAGTTCCGCGTCATCAGATTCGCTAGCATCGACTGCATTTCAAATTCCTTGGAGACGCATATGTCCAGTGCACCACCCGAAGGCACCATCACCACGGAGCGCCAGGATCACGTGCTCCTGATCGGCATCAACCGCCCCGCCAAGCGCAACGGCTGGACGCCGCGCATGTTCCGCGAGCTGGCCGAGGCCTACACGCGGCTCGACGACGACCCGACCCTGCGCGTGGGCGTGCTGCATGCCTTCGGCGAGCACTTCACGGCAGGGCTCGACCTGCCGGCGGTGGCCGAGTACATGAAGCGCGGCGAGAAGGCGATCCCCGAGGGCCTGGTGGAGCCGCACGACTACGGCCTGCCCGGCTACCGTCGCCGCGAAAAGCCGATGCTGGTCGCGGTCAAGGGCATCTGCTTCACCGTCGGCATCGAGCTGATGCTGGGCGCCGACATCGTGGTGGCGGCCGACAACTGCCGCTTCTCGCAGATGGAGGTGCAGCGCGGCATCATGGCCACCGGCGGCGCGACCCTGCGCATGGCCGAGCGCGCCGGCCTGGGCAACGCGATGCTGCACCTGCTCACGGCCGACGAGTTCGACAGTGCCGAGGCTCTTCGCCTGAACTTCGTGCAGAAGGTGGTGCCGGCCGGGCAGGAGCTTGACGAAGCCCTGCGCATCGCGCAGCGCATCGCGGCGCAGGCGCCGCTGGCGGTGGTCGCGACGAGGCTCAACGTGATGAAGGCCATCGAGCAGGGGCCGCTCGCGGCGGTGGCCGATTTCATCCCGGTGCAGCAGCGGCTGGCGAACAGCGAGGATGCGGCCGAAGGCGTGCGCGCCTTCATCGAGCGGCGGCCGGCGCGTTTCAGCGGGCGCTGATCGCGGCGGCGCGCCGCGCCGCCTCTTTCGGCAACAGGTGCTTACCAATTACATTGCACGCAATCTAATTGCTAACTACAATTCGGTCCATGCCCTCCACGCCATCCGCCGACGACATGCTGCGGCTCGACAACCAGCTCTGCTTTGCGGTCTATTCCGCCTCGCTGGCGATGACCAAGCTGTACAAGCCGCTGCTCGACAAGCTCAAGCTCACCTACCCGCAGTATCTTGTGATGCTCGTGTTGTGGGAGCGTGACGGCCTCATGGTGTCGGAACTCGGCGAACGGCTCTCGCTCGATTCGGGCACGCTGACCCCGCTCTTGAAGCGCCTCGAAGCCAACGGCCTGGTGGCGCGCATCCGCGACGTGGCCGACGAGCGTCGCGTGCACGTGAGCCTCACGGCCGCCGGGCGCCGGCTCAAGACGCGCGCGGCTGCCGTGCCGGCCTGCCTGATGGCCGCCACCCAATGCTCGGTCGACGAGCTGGTGGCGCTCACGCAGCAGATCCAGCGGCTGAGAGACCAGGTCAAGGCTGCCGCATAGTTTTCTCCCCCGCTTCGCCAGCGAAGCTTTTTTTCCCCAACCAACCCGAAGGAATCACTATGGCCACGAAGCTCGACAAAGTCCTCTACACCGCAGAGGCCCACACCACCGGCGGCCGCGACGGCGGCGCCGGCAAATCCAGCGATGACGCGCTCGACGTCAAGCTGAACCCGCCCGGCTCCGGCAAGCCCGGCACCAACCCCGAGCAGCTGTTCGCGGTCGGCTACTCGGCCTGCTTCATCGGCGCGATGAAGGCGGTGGCGCCCAAGATCAACGTCAAGGTGCCGGAAGACGTGGCGGTCGACGCCAGTGTCTCGCTCGGCCCGATCAACGACGGCAAGGCCTACGGCATCGCGGTCAAGCTGGCCATCACGCTGCCGGGCCTCGACGACGCGCAGAAGAAGCTCCTGGTCGACACTGCCCACCAGGTGTGCCCGTACTCGAACGCCACGCGCGGCAACATCGACGTCGAGCTCTCGATCGCCTGATGGCCCCATCGGCTGCGGCCGGCGTCACGCAGGTGACGCCGGCCGCGCTTTTTGACATGACAGTCGTCATGCGCCTGCGCTAAGGTGGTTTCCATGAACACCACCGCCCTCCTGGTCCGCAAGGACGATCTCTCCGCCACGCGCGTTCGCACCGACGACGACGCGCCCCTGGCCGACGGCCAGGTCCGGGTGCGCATCGACAGCTTCGCCCTCACCTCCAACAACATCACCTACGCCGCCTTCGGCGAGTCGATGAACTACTGGCAGTTCTTTCCGACCGGCGAGGAGGGCTGGGGCTGCATCCCGGTCTGGGGCTTCGGCTCGGTGGTGCAGTCGCTGCACCCGGGCGTCGCGGTGGGCGAGCGGCTCTATGGCTACGTGCCGATGGCATCGAGCGTGGTGCTCACGCCCGATCGCCTGTCGGCCGCCCGCTTCACCGACAGAGCGCCGCACCGCGCGGCGCTGCCTGCGGTCTACAACGAGTACTTCCGCACCGCCAGCGATCCGCTCTACAGCGCCGACACCGAAGACCTGCAGGCCCTGCTGCGCCCGCTCTTCATCACCTCCTGGCTGATCGACGATTTCTTCGACGACAACGACTTCTTCGGCGCCCGGCCCGGCGTCGCCCTGCTGTCGAGCGCGTCGAGCAAGACGGCCTACGGCACCGCCTTCCAGATGCACCAGCGGCCCGGCATCGAGGTGGTCGGCCTCACCTCGGCGGCCAACAAGGCTTTCTGCGAAAGCCTCGGCTGCTACCACCGCGTGCTGGCCTACGAGGAACTCGATCAGGTGTCGGCCGATGCGCCCTGCGTCTACGTGGACTTCGCGGGCAACGGCGAACTGCGGCGCGCCATCCACACGCGCTTCTCGCAGCTGCACCACGACTGTGTCATCGGCGGCACGCACGTCGAGCAGCTCGCGCCGAGCGGCAGCGCCAAGGCGCTGCCGGGACCGCGTGCCACCTTCTTCTTTGCGCCGGCGCAGATCAAGAAGCGCACCGGGGAATGGGGCGGCGACGAGTTCGGACGGCGCATGGTCGAGGCCTGGCACGGCTTCATCGCGAAGGTGGCGCAGCCCGCGTCCCCGTGGCTCGTGGTCCAGCATCACGACGGGCCGCAGGCGGTGCAGGCCGCCTATGCGCAGGTGCTGTCGGGCCGGGGCGATCCGCGCAGCGGGCACATCTTGTCGCTCTCCAGGGCTGCGGGGTAGCGACAATGGCCGGATGACTGCATCCACCGAGAAAGCCGACCCCCATCCCTACGAGAGCCTCACGCCCGACGTGGTGCTCGACGCGCTCGCCGAACTCGGACTGCATGGCGACGGCCGGCTCACCGCGCTGAACTCCTACGAGAACCGCGTCTACCAGGTGCACCTGGAAGACCGCAGCGCAGTGGTGGTCAAGTTCTACCGCCCCGGCCGCTGGAGCGAGGAGCAGATCGGCGAGGAACACGCCTTCTCCACCGAGCTCGCGGTCGCCGAGGTACCGGCCGTGGCGCCGCTGGAACTGCAGGGCGCCACGCTGCACCACCACGGCGGCTTCGCCTTCAGCGTCAGCCCCTACCGCGGCGGGCGCGGGCCCGAGCTCGACGATTTCGAGGTGCTCGAATGGGTGGGCCGCTTTCTCGCGCGCATCCACACGGTGGGCGCCGCGCGGCCCTTCGAGGTGCGGCCGGCGCTGGACCTGCAGAGCTTCGGCATCGCCTCGCGCGACTGGCTGCTCGGCCACGAGATGATCCCGCTCGACGTGCAGCGCCACTGGGAAGAGGCCTGCAATGCCGCCTTCGAGATGATCGATGCCACGGCGCTGGGCGCGGGTGCCGATGCGGGCCTGAAGAAGCTGCGCCTGCATGGCGACGTGCACCCCGGCAACATTCTCTGGACCCCGACCGAGCGCCCCGACGGCGGACCGCACTTCGTCGACCTCGACGATGCGCGCACCGGCTTCGCAGTGCAGGACCTCTGGATGCTGCTGTCGGGCGATCGCCCCCAGCGCACCGCGCAACTGAGCGGCTTGCTCGATGGCTACGAGCAGTTCCGCGAATTCGACCGCCGCGAGCTGGCGCTCGTCGAGCCGCTGCGCACGCTGCGCCAGATCCACTACAGCGCCTGGCTCGCGCGGCGCTGGCGCGACCCGATCTTCCCGATCAACTTCCCGTGGTTCGGCTCGAGCGACTACTGGAAGGAGCAGATCCAGATGCTGCAGGACCAGTGCGAGGCGATGGCGGAAGAGCCGCTGTACGCCTGATCTCAGGACTCGATGGGGAGGCCCAGGCTCAGCGGCGCGTGCAGGTAGCCCCGGAAGCGTGCGCGGCCGCCGCGCACCGCCGGGCCGCAGAGCCGGTAGTCGGGAAAGCGCGCCAGGAAGGCGGCGATCGCGACGCGCCCTTCGAGCCGCGCGAGGTTCATGCCCACGCACTGGTGCGTGCCCGAGCCGAAGGCCAGGTGCCGGTTCGGCGAGCGCGTGATGTCGAGCCGGTCGGGCGCGTCGAACATCGCCGGGTCGCGGTTCGCCGCGCCGATGCACAGGGTGACCTGCGTGCCGGCCGGCACCTCGATGCCGCCCACTTTCGCCGCGGTGGTGGTGATGCGGTTGCCGAGCTGGTTGGAGCTTTCGAAGCGCAGGAATTCCTCGATCGCGCTGCGGATGAGCGAGGGATCGTCCAGCAGGCGCTGCTTCTCCTCGGGCCAGTCGAGCAGCGCGACCAGGCCGTTGCCGATCAGGTTGGTGGTGGTCTCGCGGCCGGCGTTGAGGATGAAGATGCAGTTCTGGTAGAGCTCGGTTTCGCTGAGCCTGTCGCCGCCGTCCTCCTCGCCCTGGATCAGTCGCGTGAGCACGTCGTGCGCCGGATCTCCGGGGTGTCGCCGGCGCTCGGCGACCAGCGTTCGCAAATAGGCCACCATCTCGGCCACGGCGCGGTTGCCGGCTTCCATCTGCGCCTCGCTGAGCCGCGGTTCGAGCGCGCCGAGGATCGCAAGCGACCAGTGGCGCAGCGGCCCGCGTTCGTCGTGCGGCACGCCCAGCAGGTTGCCGATGATCTCCACCGGAATCGCGGCGGCGAAGTCCTCGATCAGGTCGACCTCGCCGCCCGCGCGCTGCCGCTCTTCCATGCGGTCGAGCAGGCCGTTCACCAGGTGCACCAGGCCGTCTTCCAGCGACTCGACGGCCTGCGGCGTGAGCGCACCGGCGATCAGCCGGCGCACCCGCGTGTGCAGCGGCGGGTCGTTGAACACCAGGCTGGTCGTGTGGTGCTCGTAGAGCGGGCTGCCGCTGCCGTACTTGGGCGCGAACTCGGCGCGCTTGTCGGAGCTGAAGGTGCGCGTGTCCTTGTAGACCGCCATGCAGTCGGCATGCCGTGTGAGCAGCAGCGCGCCGTCGGGCATGCGCCGCACCGGCGTCTGCTCGCGCAGCGCGGCGTACCAGGGGTACGGGTTGTCGTAGAAGTCCGGGCCGAGGCTGCGGAGGTCGAAGCCCGACAGTTCGGGCGGCGATCCGGGCGCAGCCGCGGCAGTCATCGCTACACCAAAAGCGAATTGACGCGCCGCACGTAGGCCGCCGGATCGGCCGGCAGGCCGCCCTCGGCCAGCAGCGCCTGGTCGAACAGGATGTTGGCCAGGTCCTCGAAATGCGCCGAGTCTTCGAGCTTCTTGACCAGCGGGTGCTCGGCATTCACCTCCAGCACCGGTTTGAGCTCCGGCGCCGGCTGGCCAGCCTGCTTGAGCATGCGCGCGAGCTGGGTGCTCATGCCGCCGTCCTGCACCACCAGGCAGGCCGGCGAATCGACCAGGCGGGTGGTCACGCGCACGTCCTCGGCCTTGTCCTTGAGCGCCTCCTTGAGCCGCTCGAGCATCGGCTTGAAGGACTCGGCCGCCGCTTCCGCAGCCTTCTTCTCGGCCTCGTCCTGCAGCTTGCCGAGGTCGACCGCGCCCTTGGCCACGCTCTGCAGCGGCGTGCCGTCGAACTCGGTCAGGTAGTTGAGCGCCCATTCGTCGACGCGGTCGGTCATCAGCAGCACCTCGATGCCCTTCTTCTTGAAGATTTCGAGCTGCGGGCTGTTGCGGGCCGCGGCCGGGGTGTCGGCCGTGATGTAGTAGATCGCCTCCTGGCCTTCCTTCATGCGCGACTTGTAGTCGGCGAAGCTCACGCTCACGGTGTCGCTGGTGCTCGACGCAAAGCGCAGCAGCTTCGCGATGCGCTCGCGGTTGGCGAAGTCCTCGCCCAGGCCTTCCTTCAGCACGGCGCCGAACTCGGCATAGAACTTCGCGTACTTGCCCGATTCGTCGCTGTACTCGGCCGCGGCTTCGGCGGCCAGCGTGGTGTCGGCCTTCTTGTCGACCACGTCGGTCACACCTTCGCCGGGCTCGGGCGCCGGCACCGATTCGCCGGAGCCGACGTCGATTTTTCCCTCGTTGCTGTCGACCGGGGTCTTCTGCTTCTTGGCCAGGTCTTCCAGCATGCCGAGCACGCGCTTGGTACTGCCTTCGCGGATCGCCTTCACGTCGCGGCTTTCCTGCAGCAGCTCGCGGCTCACGTTGAGCGGCAGGTCGGCGGAATCGATCACGCCCTTGACGAAGCGCAGGTAGCTCGGCAGCAGCGCCTCGGCATCGTCCATGATGAAGACGCGCTTGACGTAGAGCTTGACGCCCGCGCCCTTCTCGCGGTTCCACAGGTCCATCGGCGCCTTGGACGGGATGTAGAGCAGCTGCGTGTACTCGGTCGTGCCCTCGACGCGGTTGTGGCTCCAGGCGAGCGGCGGCTCGAAGTCGTGGCTGACGTTCTTGTAGAACTCCACGTACTGCTCCTCGCTGATGTCCTTCTTCGGCCGGCTCCACAGCGCGTTGGCCTGGTTGACCGGCTCCCACTCGCCGGTCTTCACCATCTCGCCGCCCTTGTTGTCCTCGCCTTCCTTCCACTCTTCCTTCTCCATCAGGATGGGCAGCGAGATGTGGTCGGAGTACTTGGAAATGATGGACTTGAGCTTCCAGAGATTCAGGTATTCCTCGGCGTCCTCGCGCAGGTGCAGGGTCACGCTGGTGCCGCGCTGCGGGCGCTCGATGGTGTCGACCTCGAAGTCGCCGGCGCCGGCGCTGACCCAGCGCACGCCTTCTTCGGCGGGCAGCCCCGCGCGGCGCGACTCGACCGTGATCCTGTCGGCCACGATGAAGCCCGAGTAGAAGCCCACGCCGAACTGGCCGATGAGCTGCCCTTGTTCGGAGGCCGTGGCCTTCTGGACGCTCGTGAGCTTGCTCATGAAGTCCCGGGTTCCGCTCTTGGCGATGGTGCCCAGGTTGTCGATGGCCTCCTGCTGCGACAGCCCGATGCCGTTGTCGGCAATGGTGATCGTCTTGGCCGCCTTGTCGAAGGAGACGCGCACCTCCAGCGTCGGCTGGTCTTCGTAGAGGGCCGGCTGGTCGATGGCCTCGAAACGCAGCTTGTCGCAGGCATCCGAGGCATTCGAAATCAGCTCCCGCAGGAAGATTTCCTTGTTGGAGTAGAGCGAATGCGTGACCAGGTGCAGCAGTTGCGCAACTTCGGCCTGGAAGGGGAGTTTGGTCTTGGAAAGGGTCATGGCACAGGAGCAGATCGAAGAAAAAGACGCCCGCCTCGGGCGAACCCAAGGACTTTACAAGAGCCCGCGCGGCGCGGCCATCCCGTGGGAATCCGCGGCTTTGGACATGCAGCGTCGCGCGCGCGCGACAGAGCCAAAAGTTCTAGCCCGTAACTTTTTAACGAAAGTTCTCAAGGAAAACGTTTTACGAATGAAGTTCTACAGATCCATGTAGTCCATCGCCTACATTTCACCCGGACATTTAAACCAACGACCTACTTTCCCGAGAAATCCAAATGAAAAAACTTCTGCTGGTGACGGCCCTCGCCGCCATTGCTCCGCTGGCCGCGCAGGCCGAATCGAACTTCAGCACCGGCAGCGGCGCCCTGGCCGCCAATGCCAAGCTCGACTTCATCATCACGATTCCCAAGGTGCTCTTCCTGCAAGTCGGTACCGGCACCAGCTACGCCAACAACGCCACGGTGAACGACATCACTTTCGCCGTGCCCGCAGGCAACGTCGGCAACGGCACGGCCGTGGCAGGCGCCGGCGGCGACCTGGCCAGTGGCGGCGTCACGGTCCGCGTGCTCGGCAACAGCGGCACCGTCACCCTCACCAACGCGACCACCGGCCCGCTGAGCAGCGGCGTCGCCGGCAACCCCACCGTGCCGTGGAGCGACATCGTCGTGACCCCCGGCACGCTGGCGACCACCACGGCCGGCTTCGACAACAGCGCCATCACGCACCCTGCTTTCAATACCGCAGCCGGCGGCGGCGCCTCGGCCACGCCCACCACGCTGACCGGCACGGCCGGCCTCGTGCGCCGCGAGGGCAGCTGGAATTTCGCGTACGCCAACACGGCCACGCTGCCGGCCGGCACCTACGGCAACACGCTGGCCAACAACGGCACCGTGACCTATACCGCCACCGCGCCTTGACCGCCGTCCGCTGAGAGAGCCGATTGGTGCATTCGCCCCGCTCCTCGAGCCCGCGCTGGTGCGCCATGCTGGGACTCGCCGTGCTGTCCGCCACCTGGCTGCCGGCGGCGCAGGGCTTCACCGTCGGCATCGACCGGGGCCCGCGCGCGCTGTTCCTGCAGGTGGGCGTCGGCACCATGACCGGGGCGACCTTCGAATCGGGCGGCACGCCGGGCAACAACACGACCGTCAACACCGCGTCGGTCAGCGTCCCGAGCGCGCAGCTCGGTTCCGGCACCGCGCAGGCAATGACCACCAACAGCACCGTTACGGCCAGTCCCTGGGAAGGCTTCGCGTTCTGCAACAGCCCGGCCACCACGGGCCAGGTGTACGTCGGCGGCTTCTACCGGGTGCCGGGCAGCACCGGTGCCGCGGCCACGCTGACTGTCAGCACGCCGGCCAGCCTGACCAACGGCAACGGCGACACGCTTCCGTTCAACCGGATTGCGTGGACCTCGTCCGGCAACGGCGACGCCACGCCGACCATTCCGAGCGGCGCCTTCACCGGCGGCGCGCAGACCCTGCTTTCGGTCGCCCGCAACAACTGGTTCGAGAGCTGCCTGGCTTTCCGCTACCTCAACACCCAACTGGTCCCCGCCGGCACCTTCACCGGCCGAGCGACCTTCACGCTCACCACGCCATGAAGGCCCGACGTCTTCCAGCGCTGCTGGCCGGTTTGCTGGCCCTGGCGGTAGCGGCGGCTGCCGGTGCGGCGACCTTCCGCGTCGACGACACCGGCACCTTCCTGAGCCAGCCGGTCACGCAGATGCGCTGGCGCCACCTGGTGCCCGGCCGCGCGGGCGACCACACGGTCGAAGGCCGCGTCAACGTCGCGCTCAGGCTCAACCTGTCGCCATGGCTCAACCGCCAGGCGCGGATCTACCTGGCCCTGACACCCACCGAGGGCGAGCAGATGCTCGCCAGCTGGCGCACGCAGGGCCGGCTGCTGCCGGGCACGGTGCGCGGGGGCAGCCGCACGCTGGTGTTCGAAGGCGTGGTGCGCGAGCCCTTCCTGCAGGAAAGCATCGTGCTCGACCTCGTGGCCGACGGCCGGTCGATGGAACGGGCCCAACCCCTGCAATTCTTTTTCGAGATCGAGGTTTCGCCGTGATGCGCCTTGTCGAGCTTTCTTTCCGCCGCGGCGCTGCGGTCCTCGCTGCCATCGGCATCGCCGCATCGATGGCTTCGGCGCCCGCACGGGCCCAGTTCTCCCTGGCGGTCTCGCCGCCGCGCTTCGAGCTCTCCGCCAAGCCCGGCGAGCGGCTGCGCGAAGTGCTCGAGCTCACGCACAGCGACGTGCGCGCCGGCGCCTACAAGTTCAAGACGGCCGACTGGTCGCTCAAGCCCGACGCCTCGGTCGACTTCAGCGACGACCTGCAGCCTGCCAGCTGCCGGCCCTGGGTGGCGATCGAGCGGCGCGAGCTGAGCATCACGCCCGGGCGCCCCTACCGCTTCCGCTTCGAAGTGGCGCCGCCGGCCGACACGCCGCCCGTGGAGTGCCGCTTCGCCGTGATGATCGAAGGCCAGCAGCCGGCCGCGGCGCCCGGCGTGCCGATCGCGCTGGGCGCGCGCATCGGCGTGATCGTCTACGTCGCCGTGGGCGACGTGGCGCCGGTGCTGGAACTCGCCGGCGCCTCGGTGCAGCAGGTCGACGGCCGCGCCGCGCCGGTGCTCAGGATTCGCAATACGGGCAATGCGCACGGCCGGCTTGCAGGGTTCCTCACCGGCACCGATGCCGGCGGCACGGCACTGGAGCTGCAGGCCAGCACCACCCCGATCATGGCCGGCGAGATGCGCGACATTGCGCTCCTGGCCACCAAGCCCGGCGACACCGAAACCGCTGTCGCGATCCGCTTTCCCATCACCATCAGCGGCAAGCTGGAGTGGGGCAGGAACGGCTCGCTGCCGATTCAGCAACGCTTCGTTCAATGAAGCACTGGCTCGCAAGCCGCGCCCTCGGAATGTGCTGGGCGGGCACGGCGCTGGCCGGCACCGGCGCGTGGGCGCAATCCGCGCCGGCGCCGGCCGTGCAGCCGGCCGACTATGTCGACCGCGTGCTCGACGACAGCCCGCAAGCCGCGCAGGCCGACGAGCCGCAGGTCCGCGACACGGGCTGGCCGCGCGGCTGGAGCATCGAGGGCCAGTCGACCCAGCAGGGCGGCGTGGTGCGCCAGCGCAGCCAGTCGCTGCTGTTCTCCGGCCACCTGGACACGCCGAACCACGGCACCTTCTCGGCCCATGCCAACCTCAACCGCGACGCCGCGCCGGTGAACGGCCTCGGCCTGGTGGGCAGCACCGGCACGCCCTACACCCTGGTGCCCTACAGCTACCGCACCGGCAGCACCTGGCGCATCGACCAGCGCGGCATGCCTTTCGACGGCGGCTGGTTCGGCAACAACAGCATCGGCAACATCAACATGGCCGGCACGCCGCTGGCGCGCGGCGTCGGGCGCGTCTACCTGCCCAACCTGCCGATCGAGGGCGCCGCGGCCACGCTGGAGCAGCCGGGCCGGACCTCCTTCAATGCCTCGGCCGGCCGACTCGGCTATTTCGACGGCCTCTCGTTCCAGGGTTTCTCGACCGGGCGCGGCACGGCGGCGAGCGCCGGCGCCCAGACGCAGCTGACGGGCGGCGAGGGCCCGCTCGCGATGGGCCGCAGCGACGCGGCGGTCCAGCTGATCGAGACGCGCGACTTCAACGCCAACGGCGTGCCCGGCTTTGCCCAGAACACGGGCTCGCTCTGGACCGCGGTGTCCTGGCAGGGCCTGGCGCCCTGGGCCGATTCGCTGGGCACCGGCTTCGGCGGCGTCGCCGACAAGGTGGGCGGCCTGCGCGTCCAGGCCAACCTGGCGCACAGCGCCGGCCGGCCTTCGGACGCGTCCTCGCTGGCGCCGCGCGATGCGGCCACCGGCGGCTGGGTCGACGCTGCCTGGCGCACCGAGCTGATGCAGCAGGCCGCATCGGTGTTCTATTTCGAGCCTTCGCTGCGCTGGGGCGGCGATTCGCTGCCGAGCGACCTGCGCGGCGCTTCGTGGCGCGGCGACATCTCGACGCGCCAATGGCAGATCGGCACCAATATCGAAGCGAGCGACAGCGTGAGCGGCCAGCGGCGCAGCTCGGTGTTCGGCAATCTCTTCGGCCGCTGGCGCTTCGACTCGCGCGACGCGCTCTCGGCCACCCTGGCCGCGCGCACCGGCAGCTTCGGCGCGCAGTCGGCGCAGCTGACCTGGGAGCACAAGTCCGACTGGGGCTACACGCAATGGCGCACCGACGTGGCCCACGGCACCGACCTGCGCGTGCTGCGCACCGGCGTCGACCATGCCTGGCGCGTGGACGAGACGCAAACCCTCTCGACCTCGCTGGCGCTCGAAGACGCGCGCGAGGCCGACCTCGACAAGCGCACGGTGCACTGGGGCGTGCTCGGCACCACGCCCCTGGTCGCCGGTGCCCGGCTCGACCTGAGCCTGCGCGGCAGCAACGGCATCGGCGGCAATGCATCGCGCTTCCTGAGCGCCAATGCGCGCCTGTCCTGGCCGCTCGGCCTGGGCTGGTCCTTCATCGCCCAGTACACGGCGGCGCGCGGGCAGGAGTCGCTCAACCCGGCGGTGGTCTCGGCGCTGACGGCGGCCACGCTGCAGGCGGTGCTCGTCGCGCCTTCCAGCCGCTCCTTCATGGTGGCGCTGCGCTACGAGAGCCGCGCCGGCCTGGCCAGCGCGCCCATCGGCGGCACGCCCGGCAGCGGCGCGGGCCGGCTCGAAGGCCACGTGTTCTTCGACCAAGACAACAACGGCCGGCGCGAAGCGAACGAAGGCGGCGTCGCCAACGTGACGGTGGTGCTCGACCGCCGCTACGTCGCGCGCACCGACGCCCAGGGCTTCTACAGCTTCCCCTCCATGGCGGGCGGCAGCCACGAGATCGAACTGGTCCAGGACAACCTGCCGCTGCCCTGGAGCAGCGCAGGCTCGCCCTCGCGGCGCATCGACGTGTACGTGCGCGACACCGCCTCGGCCGACTTCGCCATCCAGAAAGAGCGCTGAAGCGCGACCTTTGTCGCGCGCCTACGACGAAGGTCGATTGCGCGCGGCGCCGGCAAGGTATTTACTGGCAGGCGACAGGCCACGGACCTGCCCAGCCTTCATTTTTCCGTGGCGCTGCCGATATCCAAGAGATCGGGCGTCGAGGCGACGCCTGCCCCTTTATTTTGGGTGACGCCGTATGACCGGAAGCGTGTTTTCCAACGGGGTTTGCATGAAAAGCGCCCTGTCTGCCCTGCTGCTGTTGCCGCTGGCCTGCGGCGCCGAGACCACGCTCGGCGTGAACAGCGCGACCGGGCGCCTGAACTTCACGGTGATCGTTCCGCCGGTGTTCCGCGTGCTGCAGGTGACGCCGGTGACGGACGGCTACGAGTACCGCGTCTGGACCAACCGGCCGAGCGTGCTGCTCAACGGCCGCGAATACCGCTTCCACCGGGTCGGCGAAGCCACACTGAAGATCCCCGCGGCGCCGCAGGGCCTGCTGCTGGTCCACGGTCTCTGAGCCGACATCGTCCGAGCGGAAGCGGCCTTCAGTGGCTGCTGCCCGAGGGCGGCATCGGCGAGGTCGACTGGCCCGGCAGCTCGGTGCCGGCCGCATGGGCCGCAGCCACGGCGCCGGCATAGACCTCGTCGTTCGACATGGTCGAGCTCAGGAACGGCGCGGCAGTCGATTGGCCGATCGACTCGGTGCCGCTCGCATGCGCCGCGGCTACCGCACCGGCGTCCACTTCGGCGTTGACGGGGGAATTCATCTGCAGCGGGTGGTAGTCCGAACCATCGGTGATTTCCTGCGCCTGGGCGCCGAAGGAAGCGATGGCGGCGGCCGCGGCGGCGGCGACGAGTCGTAGGGAAGCATGCATGGTGGTCTCCTCGACAAGAGCGGAGCGAAACGCGCCGCCGTGCAGGATGCGCCGCGGCGGATCGTCCGTCGACGACTCTAGGAAGCCACGCTTAGAACAACCTGACCCGGCTCGCGATCGGGCCGCCGATGAAGGCCCTGAGCTCTTCTTCGCTCAGCACGTCGGCGCGCACGCAGAGCGCCTCGCCGCCGGCTGCGCGGATGGCGGCCTCGACCTTGCGCCCCAGCGCTTCGCCGCGGCCGCAGAAGAGCACGCGGCCGCCTTCGGCCTCGAAGGCTTCCCCCACCGCGCGGCCGATGCCGGCGCTGCCGCCGGCCACGACGACCAGCTTGCCTTCGAAACGCCTCACGCAGCCGATGGTGCTGCGGTCCCAGATCGCTTGCGACATCGCGTGTCTCCTCGCGTTTTCAGTCGGTCCGCGACCACCAGGCGATGGTCGCGACGGGTGCCTGCAGGTCGACCGGCTGCCCGATCGGGGGCGTCAGCAAGGGCACATTGCCCTTGGCCGCCAGTTCGGTGATGCGCGCCAGCGGTCGTGCCAGTCGTGCAGCGCCAGGTCGAAGGTGCCGTTGTGCACCGGCAGCAGGCGCTTGCCGCGCAGGTCCAGGTGGGCCTGCAGCGTCTCTTCGGGCTGCATGTGGACGCCGGACCATTGACGGTCGTAGGCGCCGCACTCGATGAGCGTGACGTCGAAGGGCCCGTATTTCTCGCCGATCGCCTTGAAGCCGTCGAAGTAGCCGGTGTCGCCGCTGAAGAAGAGCTTGAACGCGTCGGCCTGGATGACCCACGACGCCCACAGCGTGGGGTTGTCGCTGAACAGGCTGCGCCCCGAGAAATGCTGCGCCGGCGTCGCGACGAAGCGGATGCCGTCCACCGTGGTGGATTGCCACCAGTCCAGCTGCCGGACCTTGGCCGGATCCACGCCCCACCCGACCAGCAGGTCGCCGACGCCCAGCGGCGCCAGGAAGTGATCGACGCGGCTCGCCAGCTGCAGGATCGCGGCGCGGTCCAGGTGGTCGTAGTGGTCGTGCGACAGCACCACGCCCTTGATCGGCGGCAGCCCCTCGATCGAGATCGGCGGCGGGTGAAAGCGCTTCGGCCCGGCCCACTGCACCGGCGAGGCGCGCTCCGAGAACACCGGGTCGGTCAGCCAGAAGGCCCCCTGCAGCTTCATGAGCACGGTCGAATGGCCGAGGCGCACCAAGGTCTGGTCGGGCGCCGCCAGCAGCTGCTCGCGCGTGAGGCTGGTCACCGGCAGCGGCGCGGCGGGCGAGGCCTCGGCCGGCTTGTCGAACATGAAGCGCCAGAGCATCCTGGGCATCTCGCGCCAGCCGACGGTCTGGGGCGTCACGGGGTTGCGAAAGCCGCCGTCGCGGAACTGCGGCGAGTCGGGGTGGCGGGCGGTCCCGCAGGCGCTCAATCCGAGGGTGGTCATGAAAGCGATCAGGATGTAAGGCAGCGCGGCCGCAAGCGGCCGCGCTCGATGAACTGGCGGGGCCAATCAGAGCCTGCTGGCGCCGGCTGCAGTGCGCTGGTCCATCGGATGGCGCAGCGTCGAGATGACCTTGCTGTTCACGCGCGAGCCGGAAGACACGTTCTGGTCCGGCGCGGCGGCGGCGCGCATCGCTTCCTGCGCCACGGCGGCACGGTCGGCGACCGCCTTGAAGGGCTCCGCGCCGCGCGAGCCGCGCACCACGTTCTGGTTGGGCGCGGCGGCGGTGCGCGCTGCTTCCGCATCCACGTCGGCGCGGCTCAGGGCCGACACGTGGCTGTGCACGCCGCTGTAGCTTTCGGCTTGTGCGGCGACCGAGCCCAGCGCGGCGAGTGCGCTGAGGGTGGTGACGGCGAGAAACTTCAAGGAGGCTCTTTGCATGGTGGTGAACTCCAACGGGATGAGGGGCAGGTCTCGCACCGCATGCGGCATGCATCGCGGCTGACCCGGGGTTCACTCTAGGCAGGCAGATTGAGCCGATCGTTAGCGAAGAATTAGCCGGGCGTTAGGCGCGCCCCATCTCTCACCACGCGCGTCGGGAGGCGAATACTTTGGTAATCGTCGAGGACGAGCGCCCTGCGATCACGTCGCAGACATCGCAAATTCATCACGCAGGGGACGATTGCGGCAGCTCGCCGGCACAGGTAGCAAGCGCTTCGTTCAGTATGCTGGCAGCCTCGATGCGCGCTCCCATTCTTCGCCTCCCTCCCCTCGGCCTGCGCGCAAGGCTGTCCCTGGGCATGGTCGCGATCGTGCTGCTGATCACGCTGAGCGTCACCACCGCCGCCCTCTACTTCGTGAAGCGCAACATGCAGGCGGCCATCGCGGACGAAGAGTTCGAACGGATCTCCGCCATCGCCGAAGCCGTGGATCAGAAGTTCCTGAGCCGGCGCATCTTGCTCAAGACGCTGGGCGACAGCGTGGAGGCGCATCGTCTTGCGGACACCGCGCTGCTGCAGGACTTCATCGCGCAGCACCAGTCGCTGAAGGACGCCTTTGCCAACGTCGCCTTCATCGACGTGAACGGCGATCTCGTGGCCGGCCTTCATGGCGCGCCGCGTGACGGCAAGATCAACATCAAGGATCGGGAGTACTTCCGGCAGACGCTCGCCACCAAGGCGGGCGTGGTGTCCCAGCCCTATCGCAATCGCCTGAACGGCATGGCGCAGGTCGCCATGACCGAACCGGTGCTCGACCCGCACGGCGAGGTGGCCTACATCATCTCCGGCGCCATCAACCTCGGCGAGCACAACTTTCTGGGCGAGCTGGCCAGCGTCAAGTTCGGCAAGAGCGGCTACATGTTCATCACGAACACGGATGGCGTCGTCATCGACGATCCGGACAAGTCCCTGATCCTCCAGCGTGTGGAGCCCGCGGAAGGGCGCCATCCGCCCACGGCGCTTGCCATGGCCGGGTTCGAGGGCGCGATCGAAGCCGCGGATGGCACCGGCATGCAGGGGCTCTACGCCTTCAAGCGCATCCGCCAAACCAATTGGGTGCTCGGCGGCATCTACCCGCGAGACGAAGCTTTTGCCCAGCTGGAGAAGATCGAGCGCTACACCTGGGCCGGCGCCCTTCTCCTGACCGTGCTGGTGGGCGGCCTGGTCTTCGTGGTCATGCGCTCCCAGCTCGCGCCCCTGTCGCGGCTGCATGAACACATGCAGGTCTCGCGCAGCGCCTCGAACTACACGCCCATGAAGGAGCTTCCTTCCCGGGACGAGATCGGCGATCTTTCGCGCACCTTCGATTCGCTCATGCTCGATCGGCAGACGGCTCAGGAGCTGTTGCAGGCGAGCGAGAGGCTCCTGCGCGACGTGACGGACAACCTGCCGGCCGTGGTCGGCTACTTCGACCGCGACCAGCGCTGCCTTTTCGGCAACAAGGCCGGACTCGCCGTGCGCAACAAGACGCAATCCGACATCGGCACCCTGACGATGAAGGAATCGTTGCCGGCTGCCGTCTACGAACAACTCGTTCCACACGTGGCCAAGGTATTGGCCGGTACCGCGACGCGCTGCGAAGGCACCTACGAGCGCAACGGCAAGCCAGGCTTCTTCGAGTGCCATCTCGTCCCCGACACCCGCGAGGGCGGCCACACCGTCGGCTACTACGTGATGACCTTCGACATCACGCGCCAGAAAGTGGCCGAGCGGGAGCGCGCCGCCGGCGAGGCCCGCATTCGCACCATCACCGACAACCTGCCGGCCCTGGTGTCGCACGTGGACGCTTCCCTGCGCTACACCTTCGTCAACGCGCACGTGCGGTCGCTGCACGGCAACGGCGACCTGGTGGGCCGGCTCATGGCCGACGTGCGCGGGATCGAGGACTTCGGGATGGTCGAGCCCCATGTCCATCGCGTGCTTGCCGGAGAGGCCGTGACCTTCGAGAAAACCGGCTACAGCACGCCAGGGACCAGCCAGAACTGGTACCAGTCCCACTACATCCCGGACCGCGATGCCGAAGGCGTGGTGCGCGGCTTCTATGCGATGACCTTCGACATCACCGAGCGCAAGCGCGCCGAGATCCGCAGCGCAGAGAGCGAGCAGCGCCTGCGGGGGCTGACCGACAACGTGCCGGCGCTGCTGACCGAACTCGATCGCGACGAGCGGGTGGTCTTCTGCAACGGCCGCTACGAGAGCTGGCTCGGCATCCCGCCGGCTTCGTTGTTGAACCGGCCGATCAGGGAGGCTGTCGGCGAGGCGCACTACGAGATGCGCAAGCCGCTGCTGGCGCGAGCATTCGCCGGCGAGGTGGTGTCCTTCGAACAGACCGCCAAGCTGCTGGTCGGCGAGCGAACCCTGCAGACCACCTACCTGCCCCAGCGCGACGCCGAGGGCGCGGTGGTCGGCTTGTACATCCTCGCGAACGACGTCAGTGACCTGAAGCAGAAGCAGATGCAGCTGGACACGCTCGCGCGCGAGGACGCGCTCACCGGCCTGCCGAACCGCCGCTCGTTCGAAGAGCACGTGCGCGAAGCCATGGCCAGGTTCCGGCGTTCCCATGTCCCGATCTGCCTCATGTTCCTGGACATCGACTACTTCAAGTCGATCAACGATTCGCTCGGCCATGCGGCGGGCGACGCGGTGCTGAAGGAATTCGGCCGCCGGCTCAAGGAGAGCGTGCGCGAGACGGACATGGCGGCGCGCTATGCCGGCGACGAGTTCGTGATCCTGCTCGAAGGCATCACCGGCGCCCATGAGGCGCAGTTGGTGGCCGGCAAGGTGCTGGCGGCGATGCGTCCGGCCTTCATCCTCTCCAACCGCAGCCTGCAAGTGACCACCAGCATCGGGATTGCGCTCTCGGAGGAAGACGACGAGGACTTTGCCTCTCTGCTGGCTTGTGCCGACTCGGCGTTGTACACGGCCAAGAAGGACGGAAGAAACCGCTTCATGGTGGCGGCTTCCAGATCCGAACAAACCCTGCGCGGCGCTTCATGGCCGCGCCAAGAATCCGCTGTCCGGTGAAATCCCCAAGCCTCAGCGACACCGCCTCCGTGCTCGGCCCGGAGTTCACGATCGCGTTCCAGCCGATCGTGGACCTCGAGCTGCGCGAGGTGTTCGCGCACGAGGCGCTGGTTCGAGGCCTTCGGGGCGAAGGCGCACTCGAAGTGCTCGGCAAGGTGAGCGCGCCCCATCGATTCGCCTTTCACCAGGCGTGCCGCGTCAAATCGATCGAGATGGCGTCGATGCTCGGCATGCGATCGAGGCTGAGCCTCAACGTCGCGCCCAATGACATCGCCGAGCCGGCGGAGTGCTTTCACACCGCCATTCGCACGGCCGAGCGGGTCCGCTTTCCCGTCGATCACCTGATGTTCGAGCTGACCGAAGGCGAACCCGTCGCCGACCTGTCCGCGCTGGCCGCGACATTCCGTGCCTTCGATCGCTTCGGATTCACCTCGGCCATCGACGACTTCGGCGTCGCCTATGCGGGCTTCGAACTGCTGGCCGCTTTCCAGCCGGACATCGTCAAGCTCGACATGAGCTTTGTGCGGGACATCCATCGCAGCGCCGTGCGACTCGCGATCGTGAAGGGCTTCATCGCGATATGCCAGGAGCTTCGCATCCGGGTCGTCGCCGAAGGCGTGGAAACCCCGGAAGAGGTCGACGTGTTTCGCCGGCTCGGCGTGAGCCTGTTCCAGGGCTTCCTGTTCGCACGCCCCGGCGTCGGGATGCTGCCTGCCGTTGCCTGGGACGCGGCCTGATCGAGGCTCGCTTCCCCTCACCCACATCCCACGATCCTGAACTCCACCCGCCGATCGAGCGCATCGATCGCGTCGTCGGTGCCGCTGCCGATGAGGTTCTCGCGGAAGCCCTTGCCGCTGGGCGTGGTGCGATCGCCGAGCGCGGTCGATTCACCGACCAGCCGCTGGCGGATGTAGCGCGCCCGCTGCATCGACAAGGTGTCGTTGAAGGCGACCGAGCCGGTGCGGCTGGTGTGGCCGACGATGTCCATGCAGACCTTGGCGTCGGCGCTTGCCCTGGCGATCTCGCGCAGCCACATGGCGTAGGGGCTGCTGATCTTGGCGTCCGACCAGAACACCGTGCCGCCCGGATTGAACAGAAACTTCACCCCGAGCTGCCGGTTGCCAATGCCGTAGGCGACGATCTTGCCGAAGGCCTGCTCGGCCTCTGCCGCACGACCCAGCTTCGCGGAGCTCAGGTAGATGCCGTTGAGCACGCGCAGCTGTTCGCCGTTGGAGCTTGCGCCGGCAGCGCTGTACTGCATCAGCGCCTCCTCGTAGCGCTGGGCGTTGTAATGCGCGGTGGCCTCCCTGATCAGCGGCGCCACTGCGAGGCGCTCCATGTAGTAGGGATCGGCGCGCTGGCCGGGCGGCGTGGCGGTGGTGCGCACGTAGCTCTCGACGACCAAGTCCTTGGTGGGCACGGGCGTGTCCCGGTCGTAGGGCAGCGGCGTATGGTCCAGGCCGTCGTCGCGCGCCACCGCAGAGGACTGGGCGGCCACGATGCCGGTGGCGAGCTCGGTCAGCGCGAGATCGATGCGCAAGGGGCTGCGCGCCTCGCTGACCGTCAGCCGCGTCATCGTGCCGGTGAGCAGGTAGCGCGCCTTGGCCAGGTTCGCGCTCTGGAAGGGCAGGATCTCGATCGCGTCGTACTTCGAGCCCAGGCGCTCGCTGACCCGCTCCTGCAGCAGCTGCGTGGCCACGGTCTGCTGGGCGCTGCCGGCGTCGATCATCGGGTCGAGCACCACGCCGCGCTTGGCGCCCATCCTGGCGATGAAGGCCGGCTGTTTCTGCGTCTGCATGACCAGGCCGTCGGTGGCCTGCGCGACGGCTTGTTCGAAGGGCAGTTCGCCCTTGGCCGGACTGGCCGGCGGCGCGGCGCAACCGGCCAGCCCCCACGCGAGCAGCATGGCGGCGGACCCGCACAGGGCGGGCAGCCAGCGAGCGAAGCTTGTCGTCGTCATTCGCATCCCCTTCTCAGCAAGGCAAGCTCGCCGGACGACAGCGGTCCGAGCGAAGCCCGTTGAAGAATCTCGGTGCACGGGGTGTGCTCCGGCGCCGCTTCGCTCCGGGCCACCACGCGCGCGACCGGCCGCTCCGGTGCTTCGACCGCCGGTGCTTCGCTCGGCGGTGCTTCGCTCGCCTGCCTGCGCGCCGCGCGCCGCTGCGCCCGTGCCGACGGCTCGGCGGGCGCCCGCGACGCCGTCTTCGGCGACGGCGGGACGGCAAGCAACCGAGGCGCCGGCTCGGGCGCGCTGGACGGCAGTTCCAGTGCGCCGAGCGGGCCTGGCGGCAAGAGGGCGAGCGCGCGCAGCGGCGGCCCAGGCGCGACCGGCGCCACCGCTGTCGCGGGTGTCGCCAATACGGGGCTCGCCGGCAGCGCCGCGAGCGAGGCCTGCGGCGCCGCCCGCAGCGGATCGCCGAAGCGGTGGTAGCCGGCCGCGGCCAGGCCGATCAGCAGCACCGTTGCCGCCAGCGCCGAAGCCGTGCTGCTGCGGCCGCGTCGCTTCGACGGACTTGGCGCGGCATGCGCAGGCTGCGTTCTTCCGCCGTTCAGCTGGGTCCAGAACTCGGCCACGCTCTGCGGCCGGTTGTGCGGGTGCAGCGCCATCGCGGCGTCGACGGCAGCCAGGAAGGGCACGCTGTAGCGCCCGCGCGCGAGTTCGGACAGCGGCTGCAGCGGGGCGCCCATCAGGCGCTCGATCGAGGGGACCGGCGCCCGGCCGGCGACGGCCATGTACACCACGCTGGCCAGCGCGTACAGATCGGTCCATGCGCCCTGCTTCATCGCGGCGCCTTCGCCGCACTGCTCGATCGGCGCGAAACCGGGCTTGAACACCACCGTCGGCGACGGTCCCATGCCGTCGATCACGCGCCGCGCCGCGCCGAAATCCAGCAGCACCGGACCGCTGTCGGTGAGCAGGATGTTGTCGGGCGCGATGTCGCGGTGAAAGCAGCTCAGCGCATGCATGGTGGCAAGCGCATCCACCAGCGGGCGCAGCCAGTCGATGAGCTCGGCCTCCTCGGGCGGGCGGCCGAGCTCGGCCAGCGCGCGCGCGAGCGTCGGCCCCGTGTAGTACGGCATCGCCATGTAGGCCGTGCCGTTGTCTTCCCAGAAGTGCAGCACCCTGACCAGGGCCGGGTGATCGAAGCGCGCCAGAATTCGCGCCTCGTTGACGAAACTGCGCAGGCCGACGCGGAAGCTCTCGCCGTGGCGCTCTGACTTGAGCACCACGCCGGGCGAGACGCTGGCGCGCGAAGCCAGCACGGCGGGCAGGTATTCCTTGATCGCGACATGCCGCTCCTGCACGTGGTCCCAGGCCAGGTAGACGATGCCGAAGCCGCCCTCGCCGATCGGCCCGACGATCTCGTAGTCGAGCAGCCGTGTGCCCTCGGCCAGGGTGTGCGCGCTGTCCCGGGCAGGGGCGTCCCAAGCCGGCGGCGGCCTTTCGAGTGCGCCGACGCCGGTCACCGGGCCGGGCACGGTGCGCATGTCGAGTGTGATCACGTCAGATCCCCTGTCCAGGGAATCGACTCTACTGCGCACCGAGTACGAAAGCATTCACCGGAAGCACTAGCCGAAAGGAGGCTCCGGGTGGATCCGCTCAGTCTTCGCCGCTCGCCTGCTGCGCCCTCATCTTGGCGTGCACGTAGGCGCCATGCGGGATGTAGAGCAGGTCGGCGACCTTGCGCATCAGATGGTTCTCATGCGCGCCCAGGGTGCCGTCGGCATAGGCGACACGCCACATGTGCTCGATCATGCGCAGCTTCTGCGGCATGTCGAAGGCTTCGTTGATTCTCGATGTGAAGCTGAAAAAGTCGGTCGCGTGCGTTGCGGTCTGCTCGGCCAGTTCGAGCAGGCGCTCGACCTCGTCCTCGGCCAGGGTGAACTTGTCGCGCAGCGCGGCGGTGACCGCCCGGCGCTCGGCCGCCCCGAGCTCGGGGTCGGCGCGCATCACCTCCACCAGCAGCACGGCCGTGGCCAGCTGCAGCAGATGCTGGCTGCTCTGCGCCGAGTCGGCGGCCTCCGGCGGCCGGATCGCATCGAAAAGGTCCTTGAGCGTCTTGAGCATGGCGAAGGAAGATCAGCCGTTCAGGTAGACGCGCGCCACCAGCCCGGTGCCGCCCCGCTCGTCGTCGCTGCGGTTGCGAAGCGCGATGCGCAGGCCGTTGCGCAGCGCCGCGGTGCGCGCGATCGCCAGGCCGAGGCCGCTGCCGCCGGCGGAGGTGCCGGGCACGCGGAAGAAGCGGTCGAAGACGCGGGCGATGAATTCGTCCGGAATGCCCGGGCCGTTGTCCTCCACGTCGACCACCGGCTGCCCCTGCACCTCGTGCAGCCGCACGTCGACCACGCCGCCTTCGGGCGCATGGCGCAGGGCGTTGTCGATCAGGTTGTCGAACACGCTGCGCAGTTCGGCCGCCGGCGCGCTGACGACGGGCGCCACCTCGCCGTCGAAGCCGACGTCGATGCGGCGCCGGTCGGCCACTACCATCAGTTGGCCCAGGCTTTCGCGCAGCAGCGCCGCGACGTCGACCTGCTCGGGCGCCGCGGCCGGCGCCGCGCTTTCCTGCCGCGACAAGCGCAGCAGCTGCTCGATCAGGTGCTGGGCGCGCGTGACGCCGGCCTCGAGCTGGGCGAAGCGCTCGGCGGCGTCGCCGGACGGCACGTGCGCGCGCAGGTTCTCGAGCTGCAGCCCGATGGCGGCGACCGGCGTGCGCAGCTCGTGCGCGGCGTCCTGCACGAAGCGGCGCTGCGTCGCGAAGGCTTCGCGCAAGCGCGCGAGCAGGCTGTTGAAGGCGCTCACCAGCGGTGCGATCTCGTCGGGCACGCGCGCCAGCGAGAGCTCCGACAGGCTGCGCTCGTCCTGCGCCGCCACGTCGCGCGCCACCGCATGCAGCGAGTAGGAGGTGAGCCACACCACCAGCCACAGCACCGCCAGCGACACCGGCAGCAAGAGCACGATCGGCAAGGCCGCGAACAGGGCGCGGTGCTTCACCTCGTGGCGCAGGAAGCTGCCGCTTTGGACGATCTGCACGCGCGATTGCCCGGCCCCGGTGCCCGGCGCGGCGGTGTAGACGCGCCAGACCTCATCGCGCTCCGCACCGACGCGCACGTCGCGCAGCCCGGGCTCGGCCTGCAGCGGCACGGCCAGCTTCGGCCACGAGCTCGCGAGCAGGCGGCCGTCGGCGCTCCAGATCTGCACGATGAAGGCGCCCCAGCTGAAGACGCTCTTGTCGGCCAGCGGCTGCAGGGCCGGGGTGCTGTCGTTGGCCGCATAGGAATTGGCCAGGAGCTGCATCTGGTCGTCCATGAAGGTGTGGACCATGCGGCCGTAGCTCATGTAGGAGGCCCAGGCCGCCGCGCCGGCGGCGATCAGGTGCAGCGACACCAGCCACAAGAGCAACTTGCCGCGCAGCGAGCAGGGCACGTACCAGGGACGTGGGAAGGCCTTCTTCATGCCGCCGCCACCCGCCATCCGAGCCCGCGCACGTTGCGGATCGCCTCCGGCCCGAGCTTGCGCCGCATGCCGTGGATCAGCACGTCGACCGCGTTGCTCGTGACTTCTTCGCCCCAGCCGTAGATGCGGTTCTCCAGCTGCTCGCGCGAGAGGATCGCGCCCGGCCGTTCCATGAGGGCGTGCAGCAGGGCGAACTCGCGCGCCGTCAGGGCTTCGCGCGTGCCGTTCTGCAGCACCTCGCGCGTGGTCAGGTCGAGCTGCAGCCCGCTGCTGCCGATCACCGAATGCGCGGCGCCGTCGCGGCGCCGGATCACGGCGCGCATGCGCGCCAGCAGTTCGCGGAACTCGAAAGGCTTGAGCAGGTAGTCGTCGGCGCCGAGGTCCAGGCCCTGGATGCGGTCTTCGAGGCCGTCGCGCGCGGTGAGCACCACCACCGGCGTGGTGTCGCCGCGCTCGCGCGCCCGGCGCAGCACCTCGGTGCCGTCCTGCTTGGGCAGGCCGAGGTCGAGCAGCACGCAGGTGTAGCCGCCGTCGGCGAAGGCGCTCTGGGCCAGCGCGCCGTCGCGCACCCAGTCGACCGACCAGCCCGCGCCCTCGAGCGCATGCATCAGGCTGCGGCCGATCATCTCGTCGTCTTCCACCAGCAGCGTGCGCACGGAGCCTCCTTGTTCAATCGCGAAACCACCGGAGGCTACTCCGGGATTCTTAGCCCGTCATGAGAACCGCTCGTGCGGCCCCAGGTAGCGCCACTGCCCGACCGGCAGGTGGCCCAGCACCACGCGGCCGATTCGGATGCGCTTCAGGCCCACGACCTTGAGCCCGACCAGCTCGCACATGCGCCGGATCTGGCGCTTCTTGCCCTCGGTCAGCACGAAGCGCAGCTGCTCGGGGTTCTGCCACTCGACGTGCGCCGGCTTGAGCGGCTGGCCGTCGAGGCTCAAGCCATGGCGAAGGAGCGCCAGCTGCTCGCGCGGGAAGGCGGCCTGCGAGTTCTGCGCCACCGGCCCGTAGGAGACGCGCACTAGGTATTCCTTCTCGATGCCCGAGTCCTCGCCGATCAGCTGGCGCGCCACGCGGCCGTCCTGGGTGAGCACCAGCAGGCCCACCGAATCGATGTCGAGCCGGCCGGCCGGCGCCAGGCCGCGCAGCTGCGGCGGCGAGAAGCGGTGGCGGCTCGGGTCCTCGCGCCAGTGGGTGCGCGGGTTGATCAGCACCACGGCCGGCTCGTGGCCGTCCTCGGCCTGGCCGCTCACGTAGCCCATGGGCTTGTGGAGCAGGATCGTGACCTGTTGCTGCTGCTGGTCCTGCGCCTTGCGGTCGACCTCGATGCGGTCGGCCGGCATCACCTTCACGCCCATCTCGGCCACCTGGCCGTTGACCTTGACCCAGCCGTGGGCGATCCAGTCGTCGGCCTCGCGGCGCGAGCACAGGCCGAGTTCGGCCATGCGTTTGTTGAGGCGGCTGGGAGCGGGAATGTCTGGCATGCCGGCGCATTTTCCGCGATGTTCGCGCTGATGTTCCAATCGGTGGCGCAGTTCCCCGGCCCCGATGAAGCTCATCTTCCTCACTTCGCTCGCCATGCTGGCCTTCGCCGGCAACTCGCTGCTGTGCCGGCTGGCGCTGCAGCACACCGGCATCGACGCGGCCACTTTCACATCGGTGCGGCTGGCATCGGGCGCGCTGGTGCTGTGGGCGATCGCGGCATGGCGCAGCGGGCCGCGGCAGAAGAGCCTGGGCGGCGGCTGGCTGTCGGCCCTGGCCCTGTTCGCCTACGCGGAAGCCTTCTCCTTCGCCTACCTCGGCCTGACGGCCGGCACCGGCGCGCTGCTGCTGTTCGCGGCGGTCCAGATCTGCATGATCGGCTGGGGCCTCTACCGCGGCGAACGGCTGGCGCGCTGGCAGGTCGCCGGCTTCGTGCTGGCGGTCGGCGGGCTGGTCTTCCTGCTGCTGCCGGGCCTTTCGGCGCCGCCCTTGCGGCCGGCCCTGCTGATGATCGGCGCGGGCGTGGCCTGGGCGGTGTATTCGCTCAGGGCCAAGGGCTCGGGCGACCCCACGCGCGCGACCGCCGGCAACTTCGTGCGCGCGGCCCCGCTGGCCCTGGCGATCAGCGCCGCCCTGCTGCCGTCCATGCGCTGGGACGGCGCCGGCATCGGCTATGGCCTGGCGTCCGGTGTCCTGAGTTCCGGCCTGGGCTATGTGATCTGGTATGCGGCCCTGCCGGCGTTGAAGACGACCCACGCTGCCACCGTGCAGCTCAGCGTGCCGGTGATCGCGGCCTTCGGCGGCGTGCTCCTTCTCGGCGAGTCGGTGAGCCTGCGCCTGCTGCTGGCCTCGGCGGCGGTGCTCGGCGGGGTGGCGATCGTGCTGCTGGTGCGCGGCCGGGCCGCGACGGCGCTCACACCATCAGCCGATAGCCCACCGCCGTCTCGGTGAGCAGGTGGCGCGGCTGGGCCGGATCTGCCTCGAGCTTCTGCCGCAGATGGCCCATGTAGATGCGCAGGTAATGGCTCTGCTCGGCATGCGAGGGCCCCCACACCTCGCGCAGCAGCTGGCGCTGCGTGAGCACGCGGCCGGCATTGGCGACCAGCACCGAGAGCAGGCGGTATTCGGTCGGCGTCAGGTGCACCTCGGCGCCGGCGCGCCGCACCAGCCGCGCCGTGCGGTCGACCTCGACCTCGCCGAAGCGGAACACCGGCTCGGGCTCCTCGCCGCCGTTGGCCGCGCGCGGCCGGCGCAGGTTGGCGCGCACGCGGGCCAGCAGCTCGCCGGTGCCGAAGGGCTTGGTCAGGTAGTCGTCGGCGCCGGCATCGAGGGCGGCGATCTTGTCGGCCTCGTCGGTGCGCGCCGAGAGCACGATGATCGGCACGCCCGACCAGCCGCGCACGTCGCGGATCAGCGAGACGCCGTCGCCGTCTGGCAGGCCGAGGTCGAGCACCAGCAGGTCGGGCTGGCGCGTGCCGGCCGCGGCCAAACCGTCGCGCAGCGTGCCGGCCTCGTGCACCTGCCAGCCCTCGGCCTCGAGCGCGCCGCGCACGAAGCGGCGGATCTGCGGCTCGTCCTCGATCACGATGGCGGTGGGGCTGGGCATGGGTTCAAGCGGAAATGTCCGCCGGCTCGGGCGGCGCCCGGCGCGGCAGCGTGACGGTAAATTCTGCCCCGCCGCCGGCCGCGTTGGCCGCGCTGATCTCGCCGCCGTGCGCGCTGATCACCGCCTTGCAGATCGCGAGGCCGAGCCCGACGCCCGGCGTGGCCGATTCGGCCTCGCCGCGCGTGAACTTGTCGAACAGGCTCTGCTCGCGGCCCTTCTGCGCGGCCGGCAGCCCGGGGCCGTGGTCGCGCACGCTGAGCACCAGCGCGCGCTCGGTGGCGCGCGCGCCGACCACGATCGGCGCGGCGCCGTACTTGCCGGCGTTCTCGAGCAGGTTGACCAGCACGCGCTCGATCAGCACCGCATCGAACTCGACCAGCGGCAGTTCCACCGGCAGCGCGGTCTGCACCTGCGTGTCGCCGAGCGCGGGCCGCGCCGCGCGGATCGCCGAGCCCACCACCTCCTCCACCGACTGCCATTCGCGCCGCAGGTTGACGGCGCCGCCGGCGATGCCGCTTTCGAGCCGCGCCATGTCCAGCAGGTTGCTGACCAGCGCATGCAGCTGGTGGGCCTGCGCGACGATCGCCCGCGCGATGCGCCGCTGCTCGCCGGGCGCATCGGGCAGCGCGTGCAGCGATTCGGCAAGCGCGATCAGCGCGGTGAGCGGCGTGCGCACGTCGTGCGAGATCGCGCCCAGCAGCGCATTGCGCAGCCGCTCCGATTCCATCTCGACCACCGCCTGCTGCGCCACGTCGACGTAGTGCACCCGCTCCAGCGCGATCGCGATCTGCCGCGCCAGCGTGTCGAGCTGCTGCGCCTGCTCCGGGATCAGCAGCCAGCGCGGCTGCGCCGGTTCGAGCGCGAGCACGCCGCGCACGCGCATCGGCGCCTTGAGCGGCACGTAGTGCCAGGACTGCGCGGCCAGCGTGGCGGTGGCGAGTCCGGCCGCCTGCCCCTGCCTGAAAGTCCAGTCGGCCACGCTCGGGTCGAAGCCGGGCGGCGCTTGCGCGGGCATCGTCAGCCGGTCGGATGCGTCGGGGACCAGCACCAGCGCGTGGCCGCCGAAGTGGCCCTGCACCGCCGCCGCCCCGAGCGCCGTGACCTGCGTCGTTTCGAGCGCCGCCGAGAGCTCGCGCGTGAGTTCGAACAAGGACTGCGCGCGCCGCTCGCGGCTGGTGGAGACGCCGACCGCGAAGCGCAGGCCCGCGGTGAGCTGGCCGACCAGCAGGCCGACGCCGAGCATGACGGCAAAGGTCACGAGGTATTGCACGTCGCTGACCGCGAAGGAGAAGTGCGGCGCGACGAAGAAGAAGTCGAAGGCCGCCACGTTGAGCATCGCGGCAAAGGCCGCGGGCCCGCGGCCGAAGCGCATGGCGACGCCGACCACGCCGAGCAGGAACAGCATCACGATGTTGGCCAGCTCCAGCACGCCCACGAGCGGCGTGGCGAGCAGCGTGACCGCGACGCTGCTGGCGGCCGCCCAGGCATAGCCCGGCCAGCGTGCGTGCGGGCGGTCGCTGTCCTCCACCTCGGGGTCGCCGCGCCGCCTGCCGGGGCGCGCCTGGGCGATGCGGCGCGCGCTGTCGGCGCGCGCGACCTCGACGATGTCGATGCCCGGCGCATGGCGCGCCAGGTCGCGCGTGAGCACGGCCTGCGGCCACCAGCGCTGCCAGCCGCGGGGCGGCTCGGCGCGGCCCACCACCAGCGTCGCGCAGTTGAGCCGCCGGGCCTGCGCCGCGAGTTCCTCGGCGACGTCGACGCCGGTCAGCACCGCCGTTTCGGCGCCCAGTTCCTCGGCCAGCTGGAGCACCGCGAGGATGCGGTCGCGCTCGGGCGCATCGAGCCGCTGCAGGCGCGGGGTCTCGACGTAGGCCGCATGCCAGCGCACGTTGAGCTGGCCGGCCAGGCGCGCCGCGGTGCGCACGGTCTGGCCCGCGCCTTCGTGCGGGCCGACGCAGGCCAGCAGCGCGCCCGAGGTGTTCCAGGCCGGCGGCCCGAGCTCGCCCTCGCGGCCGGACTGCTCGATACGCCAACCGCGCACGTCGTCTTCCACGTGCTCGGCGGTGCGGCGCAGGGCGATCTCGCGCAGCGCGATCAGGTTGCCCTTGCGGAAGAAGTTCTGCGCCGCGCGCTCGGCCTGCTGCGGCAGGTAGACCTTGCCGGCCGCGAGCCGCGCGCTGAGCTCGTCGGGCGTGACGTCGACCAGCACCACCTCGTCGGCCTCGTCGAGCACGGTGTCCGGCACGGTCTCGTGCACGCGCACGCCGGTGATCGCGCCGACCGTGCCGTTCAGGCTTTCCAGGTGCTGGACGTTGAGCGCCGACCAGACCTCGATGCCCGCGGCCAGCAGCTCTTGCACGTCCTGCCAGCGCTTGGCATGGCGCGAGCCCGGCGCGTTGGAATGCGCGAGCTCGTCGACCAGCAGCACCTGGGGCTTGCGCGCGAGCGCGGCGTCCAAATCGAACTCGGCCAGCGTGCAGCCCCGATAGGCCACGTCGCGCAGCGGCAGCGTTTCGAGCCCGGCCAGCAGCGCCGCGGTCTCGCTGCGACCGTGCGTCTCGACCACGCCGACCATCACGTCGCGGCCGGCCGCGTGCTCGCGCTGCGCGGCGCTCAGCATGGCCCAGGTCTTGCCGACCCCGGCGCTGGCGCCGAAGTAGATGCGCAGCTTGCCGCGCTGCGCGCGCGCCTCGTCCGCACGCAACTGGGCCAGCAGCGCGTCGGGGTCGGGGCGGGCGATCTCGTTCATGCGGTGCGTTGCAGGTTAGCGCATCAACGTGCAGCCTCCAGTGCCAGATTGAGCGCGAGCACGTTGACGCGCGGCTCGCCGACCAGGCCCCAGAGCGGGCCTTCGGTGTGGTCGTCGATCAGCTGCTCGACGCGGTCGGCCGGCATGCCGCGCAGGCGTGCCACGCGCGC
The DNA here is from genome assembly GCF_018614915.1 of Variovorax paradoxus. GTDB lineage: Bacteria > Pseudomonadota > Gammaproteobacteria > Burkholderiales > Burkholderiaceae_C > Variovorax > Variovorax paradoxus_K. The sequence goes on from NZ_JAGGNU010000005.1 coordinate 68,726, forward strand.
CGCCTGGTAGCGGGCGGCGGCCGGGCTGATGTGCGGGTCGAGCCCGCTGGCCGAGGCCGTGACCAGGTCCACCGGCACCGGCTGCGTGTTGCCGGGATCGGCCGCGCGCAGCGCCTCGATGCGGCCCTTGACCGCGTCGGTCAGCGCCGGATTCAGCGGGCCCAGGTTGGAGCCGCTCGATGCGCCGGCGTTGTAGGGCATCGGCGCGGTGGCCGACGGGCGGCCCCAGAAGTGCTTCGGGTCCTGGAAGTTCTGGCCGATCAGCGTGGAGCCGACCGGCTTGCCGTCGCGCACGACCAGGCTGCCGGCGGCCTGTGCCGGAAACACCGCCTGCGCGGCGCCGGTCACGGCCAGCGGATAGACGACGCCGGTGAGCGCGCTGAGCAGCACGAAGAGCACGAGGGCGGGGCGAAGAAGGGTTGTCATGTTGAAGAGGTCCTCAAACGAGATGCACGGCGACCAGCAGCCAGTCGATGAGCTTGATGCCGATGAAGGGCACGACGAGGCCGCCCAGGCCGTAGATCGCGAGGTTGCGGCGCAAGAGCGCCGCGGCGCCCACCGGCCGGTAGCGCACGCCCTTGAGCGCGAGCGGGATCAGGAACACGATGACCAGCGCGTTGAAGATCACCGCCGACAGGATCGCCGACGAGGGGCTCGCGAGCCGCATCACGTTGAGCGCGCCGAGCTGCGGATAGGTCGAGACGAAGATCGCCGGGATGATGGCGAAGTACTTCGCCACGTCGTTGGCGATCGAGAAGGTGGTGAGCGAGCCGCGCGTCATCAGCAAGGCCTTGCCGGTCTCGACCACCTCGACCAGCTTGGTCGGATTCGAGTCGAGGTCGACCATGTTGCCGGCCTCCTTGGCGGCCTGCGTGCCGCTGCCCATGGCCACCGCCACGTCGGCCTGCGCGAGCGCGGGCGCGTCGTTGGTGCCGTCGCCGGTCATCGCGACCAGGCGGCCTTCGGCCTGGTAGCGGCGGATCAGCGCCAGCTTGTCCTCGGGCGTGGCCTCGGCCAGGAAGTCGTCGACGCCGGCCTCGGCCGCGATCGCGGCGGCCGTGAGCTTGTTGTCGCCGGTGATCATCACGGTCTTGATGCCCATGCGGCGCAGTTCGGTGAAGCGCTCGCGGATGCCGGTCTTGACGATGTCCTTGAGCTCGACGATGCCGAGCACGCGCGAACCCTCGGCCACGGCCAGCGGCGTGCTGCCGCGGCGCGCGACTTCGTCGGCCGCGCGCAGCACCTCGGGCGCGATCGATCCGCCGAGCGCCTCCACGTGCCGGCGCACCGCGTCGACCGCGCCCTTGCGCAGCGGCACATGCTCGGCATCGAGGCTGCTCGGCGCGGGCGGCAGGTCCACGCCGCTCATGCGGGTCTGGGCAGTGAAGGGCACGAAGTGCGCACCTGCCACGCCCCGGTCGTCGGTGCCGCCACGGCGGGCCAGCTCGACGATGCTGCGGCCCTCCGGTGTTTCGTCCGGCAGCGAGGCCAGGAGCGCGATGCGCGCCAGCTTGTCCTGCGCAATGCCGGGCGAAGTCAGGAAGGCGCTGGCCTGGCGGTTGCCGTGCGTGATGGTGCCGGTCTTGTCGAGCAGCAGCACGTCGACATCGCCCGCGGCCTCGACCGCGCGGCCCGAGGTGGCGATCACGTTGGCCTGCATCATGCGGCTCATGCCGGCCACGCCGACCGCCGACAGCAGGCCGCCGATGGTGGTCGGGATCAGGCACACCAGCAGCGCGACCAGCGCCGTCAGCGACACCACGGTGCCCGCGCCCATCGCATCGACGCTGAAGACCGAGTACGGCAACAGCGTGACGGTGACCATCAGGAACACCAGCGTCAGCGCCACCAGCAGAATGGTCAGCGCGATCTCGTTCGGCGTCTTCTGGCGCTTGGCGGCCTCGACCATGCCGATCATGCGGTCGAGGAAAGACTCGCCCGGGTTGACCGTGATGCGCACCACCAGCCAGTCGGACAGCACGCGGGTGCCGCCGGTGACGGCCGAGAAGTCGCCGCCCGACTCGCGCACCACCGGCGCCGATTCGCCGGTGATGGCGCTCTCGTCGACCGAGGCCACGCCTTCGATCACCTCGCCGTCGAGCGGGATCACGTCGTGTGCTTCCACCAGCACGACGTCGCCGCGGCGCAGCTCGGGCGCCTGCAGCGGCAGCCACTTGCCGCCGTGGAAGGGCTCGACCATCTTCTTGGCCCAGGTGTCCTTGCGCAGCCCGCGCAGCGAGGCGGCCTGCGCCTTGCTGCGGCCCTCGGCGAGCGCTTCGGCGAAGTTGGCGAACAGCACCGTGAACCACAGCCAGATCGAGACCGAGAGCACGAAGGCCGGCGGCATGCCGGTGTCGCCCGGGAAGCTCAGCGCATGCACCCACAGCAGCGTGGTCAGGATGCTGCCGATGTAGACGATGAACATCACCGGGTTGCGCCATTGCACCCGCGGGCTCAGCTTGGCGACGGCGGCCCACAGCGCGGGCCGGACCAGCGCGGCGTCGAAGAGCGCGAGCTGCTTTTCCTTTTTGGCAAGGGCCTTGGCTTCGGCCGCGGTCGAGCCCTCGACAGACTCACGCAGCAATGGAGAAGGAGGATTCCTTTGCATGGCCTGCGCTCTCATTTCCACAGCATCAGGTGCTCGACCACCGCGCCCAGGGCCAGCGCCGGCACATAGTTGAGCAAGCCGACCAGCAGCACGGTGCCGATCAGCAAAGTCACGAACAGAGGTCCGTGCGTGGGCATGGTGCCGGCCGTGACCGGCAGGCGCTTCTTGGCGGCCAGCGAGCCCGCGATGGCGAGCACCGGCACGATCACGCCGAAGCGGCCGAACCACATCGCGATGCCGAGCAGCGCGTTGTAGAAGGGCGTGTTGGCCGACAGGCCGGCGAAGGCGCTGCCGTTGTTGTTGCCGGCCGAAGTCAGCGCGTAGAGGATCTCGGAGAAGCCATGGGCGCCGGGGTTGGAGATGCCCGCGCGGCCGGCCCCGATGCCGACGGCGAGCGCGGTACCGGCCAGCACGATGATCGGCGTGACCAGGATCGCGATCGAAGTCAGCTTCATCTCGTGCACCTCGATCTTCTTGCCCAGGTACTCGGGCGTGCGGCCGATCATCAGGCCGGCGATGAAGACCGCCAGGATCGCGAAGATCAGCATGCCGTAGAGGCCGGTGCCGACGCCGCCGAACACCACTTCGCCGAGCTGCATCAGCACCAGCGGCACCATGCCACCCAGCGGCGTGAAGGAGTCGTGCATCGCGATCACCGCGCCGCAGGAGGCGGCGGTGGTGACGGCCGCGAACAGCGCCGAGGCGCTGATGCCGAAGCGCACTTCCTTGCCTTCCATGTTGCCGCCGGCCTGCAGCGCGCTGGCGGCCTGGTCGACGCCCAGCGGCGGCAGGAGCGGATTGCCGGCCTGCTCGGCCGGAATGACCGCGACCACCGCGAGCACGAACATCACGGTCATCGCCGCGATGATGGCGAAGCCTTGACGCTGGTCGCCGACCACGCGGCCGAAGGCGAAGCACAGTGCGGCCGGGATCAGGAAGATTGCGATCATCTGCACGAAGTTCGCGAGCGCCGTCGGGTTCTCGTACGGATGGGCCGAGTTGGCGTTGAAGAAGCCGCCGCCGTTGGTGCCGAGCATCTTGATCGCTTCCTGCGAAGCGACCGGGCCCATGGGGAGCGTCTGCGTCGCGGTGCTCGCGCTGGCTTCGACGGTGGCCACCGTCTTGTAGGTGTCGAAGTTCTGGATCACGCCCTGGCCCGCGAACACCATCGCGATCACGAACGAGATCGGCAGCAGCAGCCAGGCTGTGATTCGTGTGATGTCGACCCAGAAATTGCCGACGAAGCCCTTGCCGTCCGTGCTGCGCGCCGCAAAGCCGCGCGCCAGCGCGAAGGCGACTGCGATGCCGGTGGCGGCCGAGAGGAAGTTCTGCACCGTGAGCCCCAGCATCTGCGTGAGGTAGCTCATGGTCGATTCGCCCGCGTAGCCTTGCCAGTTGGTGTTGGTGGCGAAGCTCACCGCGGTGTTGAAGGCCGAGTCGGGCGACACGGCGCCCATGCCGGCCGGGTTGAGCGGCAGCACGGCCTGCAGCCGCTGCAGGCCATAGACGACGAGCGCGCCGATCGCATTGAAGGCCAGCAGGCCCATGGCATAGCCGCGCCAGTGCATCGACAGTTCGGGCGAGGTGCCCGCGAGCTTGTAGAGCGGCGCTTCGGCGCTAAGCATCCAGCGCGGCAGCCGGCCGCCGCACAGCGCCGCCAGGTAGCGGCCCAGCGGCCAGGCCAGCAGGCCCAGCACGACGAGAAAGAGGGCCAGCAAGCCATATGCAGACGAGCCCATCTCAGAACTCCTCGGCGCAGAGGAGCGCGCACACCAGGTAGGCGAACAGGATCACGGCGACGAGGCCGGCGAATCCATAGAGCACGTCGAGGCCGATCACGAGCGCTCTCCCTTGGGCGCGTCGAGCTTGCACAGCCCGAGCACGGCTTCGGCCATCACGACCCACAGCGCCGCGATGGCGGCGATCCATACGAAATCCATCAGTCACTCCTGCATGCGAGACAAGGGTTTCAGTCTCGGCAGGCGTGCGTAAAAAGGGGGAACAGAGTCGGGAGGGGGCCGTAAAGAAAGCGTAAAAACGCGGCCCGTTCGGACGCGGCGCGGGTGCGCCGTGTGCATTTGCACACAAGGACCGGATTTCTCCGGCAGCGCGCTCGGCCCTGTGAATTCCTTGCTATCCGTTCGTCCTCTGCCTGCGTACAACCGGCCGCATGGATTGAAGGAAGAGGACGACCATGGACACGGAAGCCATTGCACTGATCGTCGACGAGCCGATCGCTGGCCATTTCTATTGGGTGCTGCAGAAGCAGGACGGCAGCGACTGCCGGCCAGTCGACGCCGCCGAAGGACCGATGCCGACCTACGGCGCGGCCATGATGGCCGGCATCGCCGCACTGCAGCGCCGCAGCGATGCGCGCACGCCCCTCAGCGCGCCGACCCTGCATTGAAGCACCGGCCTCCCGCGCCCCGCGCGCGGGAATTCGCGATTCGATAAGGCAGCCATCTCGAATCGCGTACCCTTCGTTGCTCCCGATCCGGCACACTCGCCGGCCCATCGCGCAGCATTCAGGCTGCGCCTGAAACGAAGAGACATCCCATGATCCGAAAGCTGCTGAGCTCCGCCGTCCTGGCACTGGCGTTCGCCGCCGTGCAGGCCCAGCCCTATCCCGCCAAGCCGGTGCGCCTGATCGTGCCCTTCCCGCCCGGCGGCGGCACCGACATCCTCTCGCGGCTGGTGGCGACCAAGCTCACCGAAGCCGGCAAGTGGACGGTGGTGCCCGACAACCGCGCCGGTGCCGGCGGCACCATCGGCATCGCCGAGGCGGTGCGCGCCGCGCCCACCGGCTACGACATGGTGATGGGCCAGAAGGACAACATGGTCGTCGCGCCCTGGCTCTACAAGAACCTCAGCTACGAGCCGACCAAGGACCTGACGGCCGTGGCCCACGTGGCCTACACGCCGGTGGTGATCGTGACCCGCACCGAATCGAAGTTCAAGACGCTGGCCGACGTGGTGACGGCGGCGCGCGCCGCGCCGGACACCATCACCTACGGTTCACCCGGCAACGGCACCACCATCCACCTGGCCGGCGAGATCTTCAAGAGCGCGGCCAAGATCCAGATGCGGCACGTGCCCTACAAGGGATCGAACCCCGCGATGATGGACGTGCTGGCCGGCAACGTCGACCTCATGGTGTCCTCGCTGCCCTCGGCGATGGGGCAGATCAAGTCCGGCAAGCTGCGCGCGCTGGCCGTGACATCGGCGAAGCGCAGCAGCTCGATGCCCGAGGTGCCGACCGTCGCCGAGCTCGGCTACAAGGACTTCGATGTCAGCACCTGGTACGGGCTCTTCATGCCCGCCGGCACGCCGAAGGAGATCGTCACCACGGTGAATGCCGAGGTCAACAAGCTCCTGGCCACGCCCGAGATGAAGGCCGCGATCGTGGCCCAGGGCGCGGAGCCGCAGGCCATGAGCCCGGAGCAGTTCGGCACGCTCTTGAAGACCGACTACGAGAAGTGGCGCGGGATCGTGAAGGCGTCCGGGGCAACGATCGAATAGCGCCTCAGGCGTCGCGCACGTCGGCCACCGGCTTGCTGCCGAAGTCCGGCCGCGCCAGGTAAGCCAGCACCTTCGCCGCCGCCGTGGCCGGCGTGTCGAGCTGGCCTTCGGATTTCAGCCGCTCGAAGCGCGCGCGGTCGGGGAACATGTCCGCCTCGCTCTCGCGCAGCTGCACCTGCATGTCGGTGTCGATGACGCCGGGCGCGAGCGAGACGATCTTTGCGCCGCCGCCGAGCGCCTGTTCTTCCAGCGCCACCGCGCGCGAGAAGTGGTCCATGCCCGCCTTGGCCGCGCAGTAGGGTGCCTGGCTGGCCATGGCGTTGCGTCCCAGGCCGGACGAGATGTTGAGCACGCGGCGCTCGGCCTGCCAGCCTCGGGTGGCACCGAGGAAGGCGGAAGTCAGGAGCATCGGCGCCTCCAGCCCCACGCGCAATGCATGCGCCAACTCCGCTGCCACGGCTTGCGACAACGGGCGCGGGCGGCCGACGGTGCCGGCGTTGTTGATCAAGGTGGCGCTGTCGAAGGCCTTCGCATCCAGGCCTTGCAGCCAGGCGGCCAGCCGCGCCGCGGCCGCGACCGGCTCGGCCAGGTCCTGCTGCCATTGCTCGAGCTCGGCGCCGGCCTCGCGGGCGCGGGCGGCGAGTTGCTCGTCGGCCTGGCGCGAAATGCACAGCAGGCGCTGGCCGGGCTTCAGCAGCTGTTCGGCCATGGCGCGGCCGAGACCGCGGGAAGCCCCGGTGATGACGGTGAGCTGGAGTGAATTCATGCGATCTCGTGAAATGGTTCATTGGCGGCGAACTGCCGTGCGGCCCCCATGCTAAAGGCGAGTTGACTAAACGCGAGGCGGGTTTTAAAAGTCGGCCAATGCCGATCCAATACGAGCCCGCCGGCGATCAGCGCCACTACGCCAGGCACTTCGATGTGGCATGTCCGGCGCAGCCGCCGGTGGTTCGGCCCGGTGGGCAAGGGTTCTTCATCCGCCGGCCGCGCGCCGACCGCGAAGGCAGCGCCGCGGCGGCGCGGTACGAGATCGCCCCCGGCCGCTGGGGCCTGATCCCCCTCTTCGCCAAGGATCGCGACTATCCCTTCACTTTCGAAGCACGCGGCGAGTCCGCCGCGAGCGAGCGCAATTTCTACCAGCCGTGGAAGCGCGGGCATCGCTGCGTGATCCTGGCCGATGCGCTGTTCCGCCGCGGCGAGAGCGAGAGCTCGGTGGTGCGCGTCTCGCGCGCCGACGGCCAGCCGCTGGCGATGGCCGGGCTGTGGAACGGATGGCGTTCGCCGGAGGGCGAATGCGTCGAGAGCTTCGCCGTGCTGACGCTGCCCGCGCTGAACCCGCGCGAGCAGCGCTGGGTGGTCATTCTTCGCGATGCCTGGCTCGACGACTGGCTGCACTGCCCGGTCGAGGAAACCGCTGCCTATCTGCGCCCCTACGCGCAGGAGAAGCTGGTGCGCCGGACCCTCGCGCACGACCCGAGCATTCCGCTGCCCGCGCGGGCAGCGGTCGTCTGAGGCCTCAGGCGGCGCCCCTGCCGCCCACCGCACCCTCGCGCAGGGCCGCGAGGTCGAGCACCCGAAGGCCGCCGTATTCGACCTGGATCGCGCCCTGCGCCTGCAGCGTGCGCAGCGCCTCGTTGACGCGCTGGCGTGACAGGCCGATGAGGTAGGCCAGCTCCTGCTGCGTGATGCGCAGCAGCTCGCCCACGCCGGGGAACAGCACCGGGTTGAACAGCGCCGCGAGATTGCGCGCCACGCGCGCATCGGGGTTGTTGAGCCGGTCGGCCTCGCGCGCGGCGATGAACTGGCCCAGGCGCTCGTTGAGCTGGTTCATCACGAAGCGGTTGAAGCCGATCGAATGGTCGAGCAGCCAATGGAAGTCGTCGATCGGCAGGCCCGCCACCACGCTGCGCCTGAGCGCCTGGATGTTGTAGCGGTAGGGCTCGCGCTTGAGCGCCGTGCCTTCGCCGAACCAGCCGCCCGGCGGCAGGCCGCTGTAGGTCATCGAGGTGCCATCGGCGTTGTCGTTGCTCATCTTGAGCAGCCCTTCGACCACGCCGAACCAGTAGGTCGGCGCGCGGCCGATGCGGCACACCAGGTCGCCGGACTCGGCGTCGCCGACCACCACTGCTGCCTCGGCGCGGCGGCGCTCGGCGGGATTGAGGGTGTGCAGCCAGGGGATGTTTGCCAGCTCCTCGACGCTGGCCGGCCGCACGCGGTCGCGCAGCGAGGAAGTGCGGCTCGAACTGCCAGGGGTCATCGGGAAACTCCGGGGAGTAGTGTCCCTAGGATTGTCGTTGAAACGACAAGCTGACGACAAGCTTGGTTCTACAGTCCGCCCCATCGTGCAGACCAAAGCCCACACCTTTCCCCGCCTGCTGCTGGACCATGCGAAGCAGCAACCCGAAGCACCGGCCGTGCGCGAAAAGGATCTCGGCATCTGGCAGACCTGGAGCTGGTCGGCCGTCGCCGCCGAGGTGCGCGAGTTCGCCTGCGGGCTCGCGAGCCTGGGCTTCAAGGCCGGCGACAACCTCGCGATCGTCGGCGCCAACCGGCCCCATCTCTACATGGCGGTGCTGGCCGCGCAGAGCCTGCGCGGCGTGCCGGTGCCGCTCTACCAGGATGCGGTCGCCGGCGAGATGGTCTTCATGCTGGAAGACGCATCGATCGACTTCGTGATCGCCGAAGACCAGGAGCAGGTCGACAAGCTGCTCGAGTGCCGCGAGCTGATGAAGCAGCAGGCCGGCATTCGCCACATCGTCTACGACGATCCGCGCGGGCTGCGCCACTACGATCAGCCGGGCCTGCTCGGCTACGACAAGCTGCGCGAACTGGGCCGCGCCTACGACGCCGCGAACCCGGGCGTCTTCGACCGGAGCGTGGCAGACGTGGAGCCCGGCGACGTCGCCGTGATTCTCTATACCTCGGGCACCACCGGCCGGCCCAAGGGCGTCTGCCAGACGCACGCGAGCTTCATCGCGGCGGGCCGCGGCGGCGTCGAGACCGACCGGCTCGGCCCGGGCGACAACATCATGAGCTACCTGCCGATGGCCTGGGTCGGCGACCACCTGTTCTCGGTGGCGCAGTGGCTGGTGGGCGGCTTCACGCTCAACTGTCCCGAGTCGAGCGAGACGGTGATGAACGACATGCGCGAGATCGGGCCGAGCTACTACTTCGGCCCGCCGCGCACCTTCGAGGGCCTGCTGACCGCGGTGTCGATCCGCATGGAGGATGCGGCCGCGCCGAAGCGCTGGCTCTATGCGAAGTTCATGGCGCTGGCGCGGCGCGTCGGTGCCGACCTCCTCAACGGCGCGCCGGTCGGCGTGGGCGACCGGCTGATGTACGGGCTCGGCAACCTGCTGGTCTACGGCCCGCTGCGCAACGTGCTGGGCATGAGCCGCATCCGCGTGGCCTACACCGCCGGCGCAGCGATCGGGCCCGACCTGTTCCGCTTCTACCGCTCGATCGGCGTCAACCTCAAGCAGTTCTACGGCCAGACCGAGACCTGCGCCTACGTGTGCCTGCAGCAGGACGGCAAGGTCAAGCTGCAGACCGTGGGCAGCGCGGCGCCCGGCATCGAGCTCAAGATCGCCGACGACGGCGAAGTGCTGGTGCGCGGCGTGTCGGTGCTCAAGGAGTACTACAAGCGGCCCGATGCGACGGCCGAGGTGCTCGATGCCGACGGCTACTTCCATACCGGCGATGCGGGCGTCATCGATGCCGAGGGCCACCTGCGCATCATCGACCGCGCCAAGGACGTCGGCCGGCTCGCCGGCGGCGCCATCTTTGCGCCCAACTACATCGAGAACAAGCTCAAGTTCTTCCCGCAGATCAAGGAAGCGGTGTGCTTCGGCAACGGGCGCGAGGAGGTCTGCGCCGCCATCAACATCGACTACGAGGCGGTCGGCAACTGGGCCGAGCGGCGCGGTCTGGCCTATGGCGGCTATGTCGATCTCGCGGGCAAGCCGGAAGTGCTGGCGCTCATCGGCGACTGCATCGCCAAGGTCAATGCCGACCTCGCGAGCGAGGATGGCATGGGCGAGACCCAGATCGCGCGCTTCCTGGTACTGCACAAGGAACTCGACCCCGACGACGACGAGCTCACGCGCACGCGCAAGGTGCGGCGCGGCTTCATCGCCGACAAGTACAAGGTGCTGGTCGATGCGCTCTACGGCGGCAAGACCGAGCAGTACATCGAGACCCAGGTCAAGTTCGAGGACGGGCGCACGGGGGTGGTGAACGCCACGCTGAAGATCGTGGATGCAAAGACATTCCCGATCCTGAAGGCGGCGGCATGAGCGCCGCGCCGGGCCGCCCCAAGCAAGCTCGCACCGCAGCGCGCAGCGCGGAGGTTTCCGAATGAGCAGCCATCGCAAGATCGGCGAGGTCATCCTCGACGTGCAGAACATCAGCTTGAGCTTCGGCGGCGTCAAGGCGCTCTCCGACATCAGCTTCGACGTGCGCGAGCACGAGGTGCGCGCCATCATCGGGCCCAACGGCGCGGGCAAGAGCTCGATGCTCAATTGCATCAACGGCGTCTACCAGCCGCAGCAGGGCTCCATCACCTTCCGCGGCCAGACCTTCCACCACATGAACCCGCGCCAGGTGGCCGAGATGGGCGTGGCGCGCACCTTCCAGAACCTGGCGCTGTTCAAGGGCATGAGCGTGCTCGACAACATCATGACCGGGCGCAACCTCAAGATGAAGAGCGGCCTCCTGGCCCAGGCGCTGCGCTGGGGCCCGGCCGAGCGCGAGGAGCTGGCGCAGCGCGAGTTCGTCGAACGCATCATCGACTTCCTCGAGATCCAGCTGCACCGCAAGACGCCGGTGGGCCGCCTGCCCTACGGCCTGCAGAAGCGCGTCGACCTCGGCCGCGCGCTCGCTATGGAGCCCCAGGTGCTTTTGCTCGACGAGCCGATGGCCGGCATGAACGTGGAAGAGAAGCAGGACATGAGCCGCTTCATCCTCGACGTGAACGACGAGTTCGGCACCACCATCGTCCTGATCGAGCACGACATGGGCGTGGTGATGGACATCTCCGACCGCGTGGTGGTGCTCGACTACGGCAAGAAGATCGGCGACGGCACGCCGCACGATGTGCGCAACAACGAAGACGTGATCAGGGCCTACCTGGGGACGGAACACTGATGGCCTTCTTCCTCGAAACCCTGTTCGGCGGCCTGATGGTCGGCATGCTCTATGCGCTGATCGCGCTGGGCTTCGTGCTGATCTACAAGGCCTCGGGCGTCTTCAACTTCGCGCAGGGCGCGATGGTGCTGTTCGCGGCGCTCGCGATGGCGCGCTTTGCCGAATGGGTGCCGGTCTGGAGCGGCATCTCCAACCCCTGGTTCGCCAACATCGCGGCCTTCGTGCTCGCGGGCGCGCTGATGTTCGCGCTGGCCTGGGTGGTGGAGCGGCTGGTGCTGCGCCACCTGGTCAACCAGGACGGCGCCACGCTGCTGATGGCCACGCTGGGCATCGCCTATTTCATCGACGGGCTGGGCCAGACCATCTTCGGCAGCAACATCTACAAGATCGACATCGGCATGCCGAAGGACCCGATCTTCGCCTTCGACTCGGTGTTCCAGGGCGGCATCCTGCTCAACAAGGAAGACCTGATCGCCGCCGTCATCGCGGCCGCGCTGGTGGCGCTGCTGTCGCTTTTCTTCCAGAAGACGGGCACCGGCCGCGCGCTGCGGGCGGTGGCCGACGACCACCAGGCGGCGCAGTCCGTCGGCATTCCTCTCTCGCGCATCTGGGTCACCGTGTGGTGCGTGGCGGGCATGGTGGCGCTGGTGGCCGGAATGATCTGGGGCAGCAAGCTGGGCGTGCAGTTCTCGCTGGCGACGGTCGCGCTGCGCGCACTGCCGGTGGTCATCCTCGGCGGCCTGACCTCGGTGCCGGGCGCGATCCTCGGCGGCCTGATCATCGGCGTGGGCGAGAAGCTGTCCGAGGTCTACCTCGGGCCCTACGTGGGCGGCGGCATCGAGATCTGGTTCGCCTACGTGCTGGCGCTGCTGTTCCTGCTGTTCCGGCCGCAGGGATTGTTCGGCGAGAAGATCATCGATCGCGTTTGAGCGAAGGACCCATCACATGCTCTACCGCGAAAACGGCCAGTTCAAGGCCAGCTACCGCGCCGACCAGCAGGTCTTCCCGATCCTGCAGGATCGCGTCTTCATCGCGCTGGTGCTGGTCTTCGCCTTCGTCGGCGTGCCGCTCCTGGCGAGCGACTACCTGTTCCGCGCCATCCTGATTCCGTTCCTGATCTTCTCGCTGGCAGCCGTCGGCGTGAACATCCTGGTCGGCTACTGCGGCCAGATCTCGCTCGGCTCCGGCGCCTTCATGGCCGTGGGCGCCTACGGTGCCTACAACTTCTTCGCCCGCATCCCGGGCCTGCCGCTCATTCCCGCGCTGATCCTGGGCGGGCTGTGCGCCACGGCCTTCGGCATCCTGTTCGGGCTGCCCAGCCTGCGGGTGCGCGGCCTCTACCTGGCGGTGGCGACGCTGGCGGCGCAGTTCTTTGCCGACTGGATGTTCCTGCGCGTCAAGTGGTTCACGCTCGACACGCCCTCGGGCTCAGTCGCGGTGTCGAACCTGCAGGTGTTCGGGCTGCCGCTGGAGAGCGCGGTGAGCAAGTACCTGTTCTGCCTGGTGGTGCTGGCGATCATCGCGCTCCTGGCCAAGAACCTGGTGCGCGGCGCCATCGGCCGCGAGTGGATGGCGATCCGCGACATGGACGTCGCCGCCGCGGTGATCGGCATCCGGCCGATGTACGCCAAGCTCAGCGCCTTTGCGGTCAGCTCCTTCATCATCGGCGTGGCCGGCGCGCTATGGGCCTTTGTGTACCTCGGCGCCTGGGAACCTTCGGCCTTCTCGGTGGACTATTCGTTCCGCCTGCTGTTCATGGTGATCATCGGCGGGTTGGGATCGATCATGGGCAGCTTCTTCGGCGCCGCCTTCATCGTCGTGCTGCCGATCGCGCTCAACCAGCTGTTGCCGATGCTGGCCGGCGCATTCGGGATCGAGATCTCCACCGCCGGCATTGCGCATGCCGAGCTGATGATCTTCGGCGGACTCATCGTGTGGTTCCTGATCGTGGAGCCGCACGGCTTGGCCAAGCTGTGGTCCACCGCCAAGCAGAAGCTGCGGCTGTGGCCGTTTCCGCACTGATCACTTTCAACCCAGGAGACAACCATGAAACTCAAAACACTTGCACTTGCCATCGCTGCAGTGTCGGCCCTTTGGGGCACGGCCGCCTTCGCCCAGGACAAGGAACAGTTCATTCCGGTGCTGTCCTACCGTACCGGCGCCTACGCACCCAACGGCGCGCCGTGGGCCAACGGCTTCGTGGACTACCTCAAGCTCGTCAACGCCCGCGGCGGCCTCAACGGCGTGAAGCTCAGCTTCGAGGAATGCGAGACCGGCTACGACACGGCGCGCAGCGTCGAATGCTACGAGCGCCTGAAGGGCAAGGGCACCGGCGCTTCGTTCGTGCAGCCGCTGTCCACCGGCGCCACCTTCGCCATCACCGAGAAAGCGCCGGTCGACAAGATTCCGGTGGTGACGATCGGCTACGGCCGCAGCGAAAGCGCCGACGGCACGATCTTCAAGTGGAACTTCCCGATCGCAGGCACCTACTGGGTGGCGGCCGATGCCATCCTGCAGGCCATCGGCAAGAAGGAAGGCGGACTGGACAAGCTCAAGGGCAAGAAGCTGGCGCTGGTCTACCACGACAGCCCCTACGGCAAGGAGCCGATTCCACTGCTGCAAGAGCGCGCCAGGATGCTCGGCTTCGACCTTCAGCTGCTGCCGGTGACGGCACCGGGCGTGGAGCAGAAGGCGACCTGGCTGCAAGTGCGCCAGAACCGGCCCGACTACGTGCTGCTGTGGGGTTGGGGCGTGATGAATTCCACCGCGCTCAAGGAGGCGCAGGCCACCGGCTACGCGCGGGAGAAGATGTACGGCGTCTGGTGGGCCGGTGCGGAGCCTGACGTGAAGGACGTCGGCGACGGCGCCAAGGGCTACAACGCCGTGACCATGCAGCACGGCGCCGAGCCGCAGTCCAAGCTGGTCAAGGACGTGCTCGCGATGGTGTACGAGAAGGGCCAGGGCACCGGCCCCAAGACCGACGTGGGCCAGGTGCTGTACATGCGCGGCGCGATGAGCGCGATGATCGGCGTGGAAGGCATCCGCGCAGCGCAGGAGCGCTTCGGCAAGGGCAAGGTCATGACGGGCGAGCAGGTGCGCTGGGGCCTGGAGAACCTGAACCTCACGCAGGCCAAGCTCGACGCGCTCGGCTTCGCCGGCGTGATGCGCCCGATCAGCACCTCGTGCGTAGACCACATGGGCGCCTCGTGGGCGCGCATCCATACCTGGGACGGCAGCAAGTGGAACTTCAGCTCCGACTGGCTGCAGGGCGACGAGCAGGTGATCAAGCCGCTGGTGAGGAGCACCGCGGCCAAGTACGCGGCGGAAAAGAAGCTCACGCCGCGTTCCCCGTCCGAATGCCAAAGCTGAGGCTTTGGCATTCCTTGGGGGCGCGGCGTGCCGCCGTCCATGCGGCACCCTCCCCAACCCCTCCCGGCGGGCGGGAGGGGCGGCGGCTCTGACGAGCCGCTGCTTTGCGAGTCTTGGAAACACCATGAATGCATCCAACATTGTTCTCAACGTCAACGGCATCGAGGTCATCTACAACCACGTGATCCTGGTGCTCAAGGGCGTCTCGCTGCAGGTTCCCGAGGGCGGCATCGTGGCGCTGCTCGGCGGCAACGGCGCGGGCAAGACGACCACGCTGCGCGCGGTCTCGAACCTGTTGGCCGGCGAGCGCGGCGCGGTGACCAAGGGAACGATCGAGCTGCGCGGCGAGCGCATCGAAGCGCTCACGCCGGCCGAGCTGGTCAGGCGCGGCCTGATCCAGGTGATGGAGGGGCGCCACTGCTTCGCCCACCTGACGATCGAGGACAACCTGATGACCGGCGCCTACACCCGCACCGACGGCAAAACCGCAATCGCCGAGACGCTGGAGAAGGTCTACGCCTACTTCCCGCGCCTGAAGACGCGCCGCGCTTCGCAGGCCGCCTACACCTCGGGCGGCGAGCAGCAGATGTGCGCCATCGGCCGCGCGCTGATGGCCAACCCCAACATGGTGCTGCTCGATGAGCCCTCGATGGGCCTGGCGCCGCAGATCGTGGAGGAGGTGTTCAGCATCGTGAAGGACCTGAACGAGAAGGAGCGCGTGACCTTCCTGCTGGCCGAGCAAAACACCAACATGGCGCTGCGCTACGCTGACTACGGCTACATCCTCGAGAACGGCCGCATCGTGATGGACGGCGAGGCGAAGAGCCTGCGCGAGAACGAGGACGTCAAGGAGTTCTATCTGGGCGTCGGCGGCGCGGACCGCAAGAGCTTCCGCGACGTGAAGAGCTACAAGCGGCGCAAAAGGTGGCTGGCGTGACCGATTTTTACGACAAGCTCGAAGTGCGCGACCCCGCCGAGCGCGAGCAGGACCTGCTGGCCGCGCTACCCAAGCAGATCATGCAGGCGCAGACCGCGGCGCCTGCGTTCGCGAAGATCCTCGACGGCGTGAAGGCGACCGACATCACCAGCCGCGAAGCGCTGGCGAAGCTGCCCGTCACGCGCAAGTCCGAGCTGCTCGAGCTGCAGAAGGCCAAACGCGCAAGCGATCCCTTCGGCGGCTTCTCGGCGGTGCCCTTCGGGCCCCGCATGCTGCGCGTGTTCGCGAGCCCCGGCACCATCTACGAACCCGAAGGCGAGGCGCGCGACTACTGGCGCACGGCGCGCGCGCTGCATGCCGCGGGCTTTCGCGGCGGCGAGCTGGTGCACAACTGCTTCAGCTACCACATGACGCCGGCCGGAGCGATCATGGAAAGCGGCGCACGCGCGCTCGGCTGCACCGTGTTCGCAGGCGGCACCGGCCAGACCGAGCAGCAGGTGGAGGCCATCGCCGACCTCAGGCCGGCCGGCTACGCAGGCACGCCGAGCTTCCTCAAGATCATCCTCGAGAAGGCCGCGGAAAAGAAAATCGCATTGCCCTCGCTGACCAAGGCGCTGGTGTCAGGCGAGGCCTTTCCGCCCAGCCTGCGCGACTGGATCGCCGAGCACGGCGTGGCCGGCACGCAGTGCTACGCGACGGCCGACCTGGGCCTGGTGGCCTACGAGACCTCGGCGCGCGAGGGCCTGGTGCTCGACGAGCGCGTGATCGTGGAGATCGTGCGTCCCGGCACCGGCGACCCGGTGCCCGAGGGCGAGGTCGGCGAGATCGTCGTCACCACGCTGAACCCGGACTACCCGCTGATCCGCTTCGGCACCGGCGACCTCTCGGCCGTGCTGCCGGGACACTGCCCCACCGGCCGCACCAACACGCGCATCAAGGGCTGGCTCGGCCGCGCCGACCAGACCACCAAGGTGCGCGGCATGTTCGTGCATCCGGGCCAAGTGGCCGAGATCGCGCGGCGCTTTCCGGAAGTGCAGCGCGCGCGGCTGGTGGTCGAGGGCGAGATGGGCGACGACCGCATGACGCTCGAGCTCGAATGCGCCGCCCCTGTCGACGGCCTGGCGGAACGCATCGCCGAAGCCATCCGCGACGTCACCAAGCTGCGCGGCACGGTCGAACTCGTCGCACCGGGCAGCCTGCCGAACGACGGCAAGGTGATCGAGGACGCACGCAGCTACCGATAGCCGCCCCCGCCCCCGCCAGCGTCAGGCGTGTGCGTGGGCGTCGGCGAAGCGCTCGAGCATCATGCGATTGAAGGCTGGCAGGTCGTCGGGCTTGCGGCTCGTGACCAGGGCGCCGTCGGCGACGACCTCGCGATCCACCCACTTGGCACCGGCATTCTTCAGGTCGATCTGCAAGGAGGGCCAGGATGTCATCGTGCGGCCCCTGACGACTTCCGCCTCGATCAACGTCCACGGGCCATGGCAGATCGCGGCCACCGGCTTGCCGGCTTCGAAGAAGTCCTTGACGAAGGCGACAGCCTGCTCGTTGATGCGCAGCGCATCGAGATTCATGACGCCGCCAGGCAGCAGCAGCGCTTCGAACTCGTGCGCGGCCGCCTGCGGCAGCGGTATGTCGACCTCGAACACATCCGCCGGCTTGTGGTGTTTCCAGCCGCGCACGCTGCCGTCCATCGGCGACACGATCTTGGTGTCGGCGCCTGCGGCATCGAGCACCCTGCGCGGTTCGGTCATCTCCGACTGCTCGAAACCATCGGTCACCAGGATGGCGACCTTCATTCCGTCGAGTTGGCGTTTGCTCATGTGAATTCCTTTCGTGGTGTGCCAGGTTTTCAAGCTACAGCACCCTGCACAGTCCCCGATCGGCATGCGGATCGGTTCTCCGTGTCGGACAAGTCGTCGCTGCTGCGAAACGGCACGGGTCTTGCGTGAAACATCGCCTCGCTACGATGACCGCCATGACCCACGCCTTCTTCCGTCCGCCGGAAAGCTCGCGCTACGCACTGCGCAATCTGCGCGCGCCGCGCTGTCTGCTACCCGCCGCATTCGACGACAACGACAACGACGACAAGGCCGGCGGCCTGGCCGCAGTCGACCTGCTGGTGGACGAGGGCCGCATCGCCGCCATCGAGCCCGCGGGCCGGCTGCCGGCCGAGCTCGGGCCCGACCTCGATGCCTCGATGCTGCTGCCCGGCATGGTCGATTGCCACACCCATCTCGACAAGGGCCACATCTGGCCGCGCCAGGCCAACCCGACCGGAGACGGCGCCGGCGCCTCGATGGCCACGCAGCGCGACCGCCAGGCGCACTGGAACGCCGAGGACGTGCGCCGGCGCATGGAGTTCGGCCTCGCCACCGCCTATGCCAAGGGCGTGGTCGCGATCCGCACCCACCTCGACTCGCTGGCGCCGCAGGCCGCGATCTCGTTCCCGGTATGGCGCGAAGTGCGCGAGCGCTGGGCCGGGCGCATCGCGCTGCAGGTGTCGTCGATCGCGCCGCTCGACATCTTCCTCACCGACGAAGGCCGCGAGCTGGCCGACATCGTGGCCGAGAGCGGCGGCCGGCTCGGCTGCGTGACGCGCTCCGCCCGCCATCCCGGCGACCCGATGCCGCCCGACATGGACGCGGCGCTGGCGCGCGTGTTCACCCTCGCGGCCGAGCGCGGGCTCGACCTCGACCTGCACGTCGACGAATCCACCGACCCGCGCGCGCGGGCGCTGATCCGCGTGGCGCGCACCGCCATCCAGCAAGACTTCGCCGGCCGCATCCTGTGCGGCCACTGCACCGCGCTGGCGCTGCAGACCGACGAGTTCATCGAGGAGACCCTCGCCGCCTGCAAGGATGCCGGCATCGACATCGTGAGCCTGCCGACGGTCAACATGTACCTGCAGGACCGCAGCCCCGAAGCGCGCACGCCCCGCTGGCGCGGTGTGACGGTGCTGCACGAGATGAAGGCGCGCGGCCTGCGCGTGGCGGTGGCCGGCGACAACTGCCGCGATCCCTTCTACGCCTACGGCGACCACGACATGCTCGACACCTTCACCCAGGCGGTGAAGATCCTGCACCTGGACCATCCGCTGTCCGACTGGATCCGCGCCGCCACCGAGACCCCCGCCGCGATCATGGGCATCGCGGCCGGCGTGCTGAAGGCCGGCGCCGCGGCCGACCTGCTGGTGCTCAAGGCACGCAACTATTCGGAGATGCTCGCGCGCACGCAGTTCGACCGCACCGTGCTGCGCGCGGGCCGCGCGATCGACACGGCGCTGCCCGACTACCGGCTGCTCGACGATCTCACGGCCGGATAAACCCGGCCATTCGAGAGATGACGGGAACATGGCGGCGGACTAAGCTGACATGGACGGCACACTGCCGCCGCCATCCGTCCGAAGGAGAGCCGACATGCCTCGTTACGTTGTTGAACGCACATTCCCCGATGGGCTGGAGATCCCGGTGACCGACGTAGGCGCGCGCGCCTGCGCCATGGTGATATCGAACAACGCCAAGAGCGGAGTGACCTGGGTCCACTCCTACGTGAGCGAGGACCACCGCAAGTCCTTCTGCATCTACGACGGTCCGAACCCGGAGGCCATTCGCGAGGTTGCGGGCACCAACAACCTGCCGGTCGACAGCATCACGGCGGTCAGCGTGCTCGACCCCTATTTCTACCGCGGCCCGCACTGATTCTTCCTGTCGCCCCGGGCGGCGAAACCCTACACGCGCCGTCAGGCGGCACTGACGCTCCCGGCCGCGCGCAGCGCAATCATGAAAGCTCCAGCAACCCTCCTCGCGGAGGCAACCAAGGAGTATTTTCATCATGGCAATGGACACCGACATTCTGGCCGCCGACGAGGTGGTCGGCGTGCTGAACGACCTGCTCGAGAACGCGCGCGACGGCGAGTACGGCTTTCGCACCTGCGCCGAGGAAGTGAAGTCGGCCAGCATGAAGCAGCTGTTCGACGACCGCGCCGCAACCTGCGGCCAGGCGGCCGGCGAGCTGGTGCAGCTGATCCTGGGCTACGGCGGCAAGCCCGCCGAGGGCGGCACCACGACCGGCGCGGTGCACCGCGGCTGGGTGCACGTGAAGGGCATGGTGGGCGCCAACAGCGAGCTCTCGATGCTCGAGGAATGCGAGCGCGGCGAAGACGCGGCCGTGGCGCGCTACCGCAAGGCCCTGAAGCAGAACCTGCCGGCCGACGTACGCGCGGTGATCGAACGCCAGGCCGCGGGCGCCCAGAGCAACCACGACCAGATCAAGCGGCTGCGCGACGAAGCGCGCGCGCGAGGCTGATGCCTGCGGCCGATGCGCCGCAAGCGGTGTCAATCGCATGAATGGGCGTCGGCCGCCCTACGCCGGAAGGCCGGGGTAACCCCTTGGCCACCAGGCGCCGGAAAAAGCGCCATCGAGGTTGCCGACGAGCTGCTGGTGAAGTGCTCCACCGGCGCGCGCAGCACGCCTGAGCCCTTCGCCGGCGCTACCAGCGCAGCGCCGCCGTGTGCACCGGCGCATCCCACAGCGACGCCAGCTCGTCGTCCAGCAAGCTCACGGTCAGCGAAGCGCCCGCCATGTCGAGCGAGGTCGTGTAGTTGCCGACCAGCGAGCGCGCCAGCCTGAGCCCCTCGGCCTCGAGCCGCCGGTTCGCCGCATGGTGCAGCAGGTAGAGCTCCATCAGCGGCGTGCCGCCGAAGCCGTTGACGTGCAGCAGCACTTCGCGCCCGGCCCGGGCCTTCAAATCGCCGAGGATCGCATCCATCAGCGTGCGCACGATCTCGTCGGCCGGCATGTGGGCCGCGCGCCGGCGCCCCGGCTCGCCGTGGATGCCGACGCCGATCTCGATCTCGTCGGCACCGATGTCGAAAGTGGGCCGCCCGGCCGCCGGCACCGTGCAGCTGGTGAAGGCCACGCCCATCGACGCGGTGGCCGCGTTCACGCGATCGCCCAGCGCCTTGCACTGCGCCAGCGTCGCGCCCTGCTCGGCCGCGGCGCCGACCATCTTCTCCACCACCAGCGTACCGGCCACGCCGCGGCGGCCGGTGGTGTGGGTGGAGTTCTCGACCGCCACGTCGTCGTTGACCAGCACGGTCGCGCTCTCGGTTTCCAGCATCTCGCTCGCCATCTGGAAGTTCATGCCGTCGCCGGCGTAGTTCTTGACGATGAAGAGCACGCCCCGGCCGGTTTCGGTGGCGGCCGCCGCGGCCAGCATCTGGTCGGGCGTGGGGCTGGTGAACACCTGGCCGGGGCAGGCCGCATCGAGCATGCCGCGGCCGACGAAACCCGCGTGCAGCGGCTCGTGGCCCGAGCCGCCGCCCGAGATCAGCGCCACCTTGTTCGAAGCGCCTTCGTGCCGCGCGACGAAGGTGGGCTCGAATTCGACGCGCAGCAGCTTCGGATGCGCCTCCACCATGCCGCCGAGCGACTCGCGCAGCATCGCGTCGACGTCGTTGACGAACTTCTTCATGCGGTTTCCTTCCATGTATCGCACACCGCCGTGATGGCGACTTCGCAGGTCTTCGAGCCCGGATCGATATGGCCCAGCGCGCGTTCGCCGAGGAAGGACGCACGGCCCTTGGTGGCAGTCATGTCGCGCGTGGCGAGCATGTTGCGGTGCGCCTCGGCCGTGAGCTCTTCGCACAGTTGCGCGAGCGGCGCGCCTTCTTCGGCCAAGCGCTGCAGCAGGCGCGACACCGGGATCAGTACGTCCAGCATGGTCTTCTCGCCCAGGTCGGCCTTGCCGCGGCTCTTGATCGCTTCCACGCCGGCCGCGAAGGCGGCGGCGAACTGCCGGCGGTCGGGCTCGTCGATGCCGGCCAGCGTCTTGCCCATCGCGATGAAGAAGCTCGAGATCAGCGGCCCCGAGGCGCCGCCGATGGTCGACAGCAGCTTCATGCCGATCCTGCCGAAAGCGGCACCGGGCGCGAGCGGCGCCAGCTCCTCGCGCATCGCCATCAGCACGTCGCAGCCGCGGCGCACGTTGATGAAGTGATCGCCGTCGCCGATGGCGCGGTCCAGCGATTCGATCTGGCTTTCGTTGGCGAGGATGGCCGCCTGCACGGCTTCCAGCGCGTCGATGATGTGGGGCGTCTTCATGGAATTTCCTGGATCGGGGGTGCGGCGATGCGGCGTCCGGCCGCGTCGAAGAAAAGGCAGCGCTCGGCGGGAAAGCCGAAGCGCGCCTGCGAACCCGGGGCGAGCGGCTCGTCGAGCATCACGCGCGCATGCACCTCCACGCCCTGCCGCTCGGCCACCAGCTGGTGCTTGACCAGCGAGCACTCGATGACCTGGAAGCCGGCCGCCTCGCCCTCCGGCGAGAGCAGCACGTCCTCGGGGCGGATCGCCACATGGGCGGTGCCGGCCGGCGAGCGGCCGTCGAACCACTGCGCCGGCAGCACGTTGATGGCGGGCGAGCCCAGGCGCTGGGCCACCGGCAGCGTGTGCGGGTTGCCGTAGACATCGAGCGGCGTGCCCAGCTGCTGCAGCACGCCGCGCTCGAGGATGCCGATGCGGTCGGCCATGGTGGTGGCCTCGACGTGGTCGTGCGTCACGTAGACCACGGTGGCGCCGGTGCTGCGCTGCAGGCGCCTGAGCTCGACGCGCAGCTCCTCGCGCAGCTGCGCATCGAGCGAGGAGAGCGGCTCGTCCATCAGGAACACGCGCGGCCGGCGCACCAGCGCGCGGCCGATCGCCACGCGCTGCATCTCGCCGCCCGAGAGCTCGGTGGCGCGACGCCCGAGCTTGGCCTCGATGTGCAGCAGCGCCGCCACCTCCTCGACACGGCGCTTGAGCTCGGCCGGCTCGCTGCGCCGCAGCGGCGAGCGCAAGGGGAAGGCGAGGTTGTCGAAGACGCTGAGATGCGGGTAGAGCGAGTACTGCTGGAACACGAAGGCGCAGTCGCGGCTGGTCGGCAGGCTCGCCGTGATGTCGTGGCCGTCCATGCGGATAAGCCCGGCATCGGGGCGCTCCAGTCCGGCAATGAGGCGCAGCGTGGTGGTCTTGCCGGCGCCGCTCGGGCCCAGCAGCACGAGGAATTCGCCGTCGGCGACGTGGAGGTTCAGGTCCGTCACCGCCTTGACCTCACCGAAGGCGCGGCTCACGCCGCAGAGCTCAATGCTGGCCATGGCGCAGGGCCTCCCGGTGCTGGCGCGTGGTCGCGCTCGCCAGCAGCCGCTCGGTGCCGGCGTCGAAGAGCACGATGCGCGCGGTGTCGAAGCCGAGCGCGACCCGGTCGCCCGGGGCCAGGCGCTGCGACTTGTCGACCAGCGCCTTCAGCGTGCCGGCCGCGGTCGCGAGCTCGGCGATCCAGTGCGAGCCGAAGTACTCCACGTGCCGCACCTCGGCCGCCAGCCCCTCGCCCGGCGCGCCGAGCTGCACGTGCTCGGGCCGCACGCCGAACACGGCCGCGGCCGCGCCTTGCCCGATGCGCGGCACCGCCACCGGCAGGCCGGCCAGCGACACCGCCTCGTCGCCTGCGCGCACGGCGCCCGGGATCGGCAGGAAGTTCATCGGCGGCCTGCCGATGAAGCGCGCCACGAACATGCAGCTCGGAAAGTTGTAGATGCCGCCGGGCTCGTCGGCCTGCAGGATCTCGCCCTGGTTCATCACGACGATGTGGTCGGCCAGCGCCATCGCCTCGTTCTGGTCGTGCGTGACGAAGACGGTGGTGGTGGCGAGCCGGGCGTGGAGCTTGCGCAGCTCCACGCACATCAGCTCGCGGAACTCGGCGTCGAGCGTGCCCAGCGGCTCGTCCATCAGGAAGGCCTGGGGCTGCCGCACAATGGCGCGGCCCAGCGCGACGCGCTGGCGGTCGCCGCCCGAGAGCCCGCCCACCCGCGCGCCCAGCAGGTGCTCGATGCGCAGGATGGCCGCGACGTCGGCCACGCGGCGGTCGATCTCGGCGCGCGGGAGGCCTTCGTTGCGCAGCGGGAACTCGAGGTTGCCGCGCACGCCCAGGTGCGGGTAGAGCGCGAAGAGCTGGAACACCATCGCAATGTCGCGTTCGCGCGGGCGCAGGTAGGTCACGTCCTGGCCCGCGAGCGTGATCGAACCGGAGGTCGGGAACTCGAGGCCGGCCAGCATGCGCAGCGTGGTCGTCTTGCCGCAGCCCGAGGGGCCGAGCAGCACGACGAACTTGCCGTCTTCCAGGGTCAGCGTGGAGTCGCGCACGGCGATGAAATCGCTGAAGCGCTTGTGCAGCTTGTCGATGCGGATCTCGGCCATGGTCAGCGCAGCTTTCCTGCGACCGTGTAGCCTGCGACGCCGGCCAGCAGCACCGCGAACGAGTAGCTGTAGATCTCGAGCGACCAGGGCTGCATCAGCATCGCCAGGCCCAGGCCGATGAGGGCGATGCTGGCGGGCTCCCAGCGCGAACGGGACAACCAGGTCTTCATTTCCGAATCGCTCCGAAGGTGATGCCGCGCAGCAGGTGCTTGCGCAGCAGCACGGTGAACACCAGCACCGGCAGCAGGAACAGCGTGGTGCCCGCGGCCATGGCCGGCCAGTCGAGCCCGCCCTCGCCGATGATGGTCGGAATGAAGGGCGGCGAAGTCTGCGCGGTGCCGCTGGTCAAGAGCAGCGCGAACGCGTACTCGTTCCACGCGAAGATCAGGCAGAAGATGGCGGTGGTCGCGATGCCGGTGGCGGCCTGCGGCAGCACCACCTTGACGAAGGCCTGGAAGCGCGTGTAGCCGTCGACCATGGCCGCCTCCTCGTACTCGCGCGGGATCTCGTCCATGAAGCCCTTGAGCAGCCACACCGAGAGCGAGAGGTTGACCACCGTGTAGAGCAGGATCAGGCCCAGGTGCGTGTCCGACAGGCCGACCGCCCGGTACATCAGGTAGATCGGGATCGCCACCGCGATCGGCGGCATCATGCGCGTCGAGAGGATGAAGAACAGCAGGTCGTCCTTGCCCGGCACCCGGAAGCGCGAGAAGGCGTAGGCCGCGAGCGTGCCCAGCACCACCGAAAGCAGCGTCGAGCCGAAGCCGATCAGCACCGAGTTGAGATAGCGGTCCGAGAAGCGCGAGGGGCCGGCCAGGATCATCTGCTGCTCGCGCACCAGGCCCTCGTACCAGGTGGCGGGCGGCGCCAGCGCAGCCAGCTCCTGCGCGCTCACGCGCGAGCGGGTGGTGAAGAGGTTCACGTAGCCGATCAGCGAGGGCTGCGTGACGACCTGCGGCGGATAGGCGATCGCATCCTGCGGCGTGCGGAAGCTGGTCAGGAGGATCCACACCAGCGGGATCAGCGAGACGAGTGCGTAGCCGATCACGACGATGCCGGCAAACGCCTTGGCGCGCGGTGTCGGGTCCAAAGGGCTGTGGACGGCGTTCTTCATCTCTGCTTCACCCGGTCGAGAAAGCGCACCGTCACGAGCGAGAGCCCGTAGATCGACACGAAGAGGATGATGGCCAGCGCCGAGCTGTAGCCGGTGCGCCATTTCTCGAAGGCCTCGCGCTTGAGCTTGATCGAGGCCAGCTCGGTCACCGAGCCGGGCCCGCCGTTGGTGAGCTGGTCCACGAGGTCGAACATCTTGAAGTTCTCGATCACGCGGAACAGCACCGCGAGGATGATGAAAGGCATCACCATCGGCAGCGTGATGCGCCAGAACTTGGTCCACTCGCTGGCGCGGTCGATCTCGGCCGCTTCGTAGAGGTAGGGCGGGATCGAGCGCAGGCCGGCCAAGAGCAGCAGCATCACGTAGGGCGTCCACATCCAGGTGTCGACCAGCACGATGGCCCAGGGCGAGAGCTGGGTGTCGCCAAGCATGGTGAAGGTGCCGGGGCCGCCTGCGAAGTTGACGATGTAGTTGAAGATGCCGTACTGCGGCTCGAAGAAGTACTTCCAGAAGGTGCCGACCACGGCCGGCGCCAGCATCATCGGCAGCAGGATCGCGGTGCTCCAGAAGCTGTGCGTGCGAAAGCGCCGGTTCAGCATCAGCGCCAGGCCGAAGCCGATCAGGAGCTGCAGCGTGATCGAGCAGGTGAGGAAGTGCGCGGTGGCACGCATGTTCTCCCAGATCGACTCGTCGTTGAGCACCCGCGAGTAGTTGCCGATGCCGACCCACAGCACGTCGGCGCCCGGCCGGTTGGCGCGGAAGTTGGTGAAGGACAGCCAGATCGTCCAGACGAGCGGGAAGATGTTGAAGGCCAGCAGCAGCAGGATCGTCGGCCCGACGAAGAGCCATGCCAGCGCGCGGTCGGAGAGGCCATGGCCGGCAGTCCGGCGGCCGACGCTCTCCGCACCGCGCATCACGGTGCTGTTGTCGATGTGAACGAAGGACATGCGGCGTCGCTCAAGGCTTGATCTTCCCGTCTTCCTTGAAGACCTCGGTCCAGTCCTTGAGCAGGCCGTCGAGTGCTTCCTGCGGCGTGCCCTTGCCGGCCACCACGTAGTCGTGCGTGCGCTTCTGCATCGCCAGCAGCAGCTGCGCGTAGCTCGGCTCCTGCCAGAAGTCGCGCACGATCTTCATCGAGTCGAGGAACACCGGCGCATACGAGGTGCTCTTCTCGAAGCCCGGCTTGGAAAGCACCGCGTTGTGGCACGAGAAGCCGCCCGCGTCCCACCACTTCTGCTGCACCGAGGGCTGCGCGAACCACTTGATGTAGTCGAGCGCCAGATCCTTCTTGTCGGAGTACTTCACGACCGAGATGCCCTGGCCGCCCAGCTGCGCGGCGGCGATCCTGGCCTTCGGCATGGTGAAGAAGCCGGTCTTCTCGCCGCCCACGTTCGGGTCCTTCGCGATGCCGGGGAAGAAAGCGATGAAGTTCATCTGCATCGCGACCTGGCCCGACTTGTAGGAGTCGAGGTCCTCGGTCATGTAGGCGTTGGAATGGCCGGGAGGCGTGCAGCAGTCGAACAGCTCCTTGTAGAACTTGAGGCCGGCCACGGCCTCGGGCCCGTTGATGAAGCCTTTCATGTCGTACGGCTTCTTCGGGTTGTCGTACTGCATGCCGAAGGCGTACATGGTGTTGGTCACGCCCATGGTGATGCCCTCGGAGCCGCGCTCGGTATAGAGCGCCGCGCCGTAGACCTTCTTGCCGTCGATGCTGCGGTTCTGGAAGAACTGGCCGACCTGCTTGAACTCGTCCCAGGTCTTGGGCGAAGCGAGCTCGCGGTTGTATTTGGCCTTGAACTCCGCCTGCAGTTCGGGCCTGGCGAACCAGTCCTTGCGGTAGGTGAAGGCCACGGCGTCGCCCATCGCGGGCAGCGCCCAGTAGTTCTTCGTGCCCTTGGGCCAGGTCGAGTAGCCCTCGACGGTGGCGGGCATGAAGTCGCTCATCTTGATGCCGTTCTTGTCGAAGAACTCGTTGAGCTTGATGTAGTGGCCCTCGGTCGCGGCCGAGCCGATCCACTGGCTGTCGCCGATCAGCAGGTCGCACAGCTTGCCCTTGGAGTTGAGCTCGTTGAGCATGCGCTGCGCGAAGTTCGGCCAGGGCACGAACTCGTACTTCATCTGCACGCCGGTCTGGGCGGTGAAGTCCTTCGACAGCTCCACCAGCGCGTTGGCCGGATCCCAGGCCGCCCAGCACAGCGTGAGCTGCCTGGCCTGGGCCTGCGCCGCACCGGAAGAAGCCAGCACCAGCGCTGCGAAGAGCGCAGTGACGGGCGTCGATCGCTTGTTCATCAACCACTTCATTTGCTCATCTCCTGTTGGTCATGGGGCCATCGAAGAATAAAGATGGCAATAAATAAATCAATCAACGCAAACCCTAAGACACGAGGGATCAGGATTTGCCCGATGAAGCCCTGCATCGACATCGGCGACACTCCTGATTGATTTATTGAGGCGCTTTTCGCACTTGGCCACTTCCGTCACCATCACCCAGATCGCCGAAGCCGCCGGCGTCAGCAGCGCCACCGTTGACCGCGTGCTGAACAGCCGCCCCGGCGTCAACCCGGTCACCGTGCAGCGCGTGCGCGACGCGATGAAGGAACTGGGCGGCGCGCTGCCGATGCGCGGCCGGCCGCGCTCGACCGAGAGCTACCGCTTCGCCTTCGTGCTGCCGTCGACCCGGCGCGGCTTTTTCGACCTGGTGGATCGCGTGGTCGCGCAGGCGGCCGGCGACTTCCGCCACCAGCACATCACGGAGGTCACGCGCCGGCTGCCGGCGCAGGACGCCGCGGCCTTCGCCGAAGAGCTCGCCCGGCTCTCGGACATGGACGGCGTGGCCCTGCTCGCGCCCGACACGCCGCCGGTGAAGCTGGCCGTCAACGAGCTGGTGCGCGCCGGCGTGCATGTGGTCACCCTGTTCTCCGACGTCGCGGGCTCGATGCGCGAGACCTACATCGGCGCCGACAACCGCGCCGCCGGCCGCACCGCGGGCCTGCTGCTCGGGCGCGAGGCGCCGGCCGGCCAGGGGCATTGCGCGCTGCTGTCGCCGGCCACGCGCTATGCGGCCGAGATCGACCGCGGCATCGGCTTCGCGCAGGTGCTGCAGGAGCGCTTCGCCGGCGCGAAGCTGCTGCGCGTGGACGACATGCCCGAGTCGGAAGACGAGGCCTACCGCCGCGCACGCGAGGCGCTCGATCCGCAGGCCACCGGCGGGCGCCTGACCGCGGTCTACAACGTCGGCCCCGGCAGCCATGGCGTGCACCGGGCGCTGGCCGAGCACGGCTACGATGCCTCGCTCGGCGTGGTCGCGCACGACCTGCTCGACATGCACCGCAGCATGCTGATCTCGGGCGGGCTGAGCTTCGTGCTTCACCAGGACGTGCACTATGCGGTGACCACCGCGGCGCGGGTGCTGCGCGCCTTGTGCGAAGGGGTGCGCGGCGCGCTGGCGGTCAGCAACCCGCGGGTCGACATCCTGACCGTGGAGAACCTTGCATGAAGAAATTCATCAACTACGTCGACGATGCGGTCGTCGAAAGCCTGTCGGGCCTGGCGTCGGCGCACGAGGACCTGCTCGCCGTCGAGTTCGATCCGACCTTCGTGTACCGGCGCGTGCCCAAGAAGGACGCGGTGGCCGTGGTGTCCGGCGGCGGCTCGGGGCACGAGCCGCTGCACACCGGCTACGTGGGCCGGGGCATGCTGGACGCGGCCTGCCCGGGGCAGGTGTTCACCTCGCCGACGCCCGACCAGTGGATGGCGGCCGCGCACCGCGTGAACGCCGGCCGCGGCGTGCTCTTCATCGTCAAGAACTACGCCGGCGACCGCCTCAATTTCCAGATGGCGAGCGACATGCTGGTCGATCTCGACCACCTGATGGTGGTGGTCGACGACGACGTCGCGATCGACCATTCGACCCACGGCAGCGGACGCCGCGGGGTGGCGGGCACGGTGATCGTCGAGAAAATCGTCGGCGCGGCGGCCGAGGCCGGCGCCGACCTGTTCGACTGCAAGGCGCTGGGCGACCGCATCAACAGCTGCACCGCGTCGATGGGCGTGGCCTTCAACAGCTGCATCGTGCCGGCCTCGGGCGTGGCCACCTTCGACATCGGCGAACAGGAGATGGAGCTCGGCGTCGGCATCCACGGCGAACCGGGGCGCCAGCGCATGCCCTTTGCGCCGGCCATCGAGATCGTCGACCTGCTGCTCGACCCGATCCTCAAGGATCTCGCGCTGGCGCGCGGCCGCGAGCTGCTGCTGCACGTCAATGGCCTGGGCGGCACGCCGCTGATGGAGCTCTACTTGCTGCAGCACCACGCGCGCCGCCGCCTCGCCGCCGAAGGGCTGTCGGTGGCGCGCACGCTGGTGGGCAACCACACGACCTCGCTCGAGATGGCGGGGGCCTCGCTCACCGTCACGGCGCTCGACGAGGAGACCAGGCAGTTGTGGGACGCGCCGGTGCACACGCCGGCGCTGCGCTGGTAGCGCTATCGCATCGCTAGAATCCCGCCCATGAACCCCGAGGCTCCCCCGGCACGCCGCAGCCGCCGCGGCAGCGGCGCGGTCACGCTGCACGACGTCGCCAAGCTCGCCGGCGTGGCGCCCATCACCGCATCGCGCGCGCTCAATACGCCGGCGCAGGTATCGGACGAGGTGCTGAAGAAGGTCGGCGACGCGGTGGCCCGCACCGGCTACGTGCGCAATCGCCTGGCCGGCGGGCTGGCCTCGACGCGCAGCCGGCTGGTGGCCGCGGTGGTGCCGACGATCGCGGGGCCGGTGTTCCTGCAGACCGTGCAAGCGCTGACCGAGGCGCTGGCCGAAAACGGCTACCAGCTCATGCTGGGCCAGAGCGGCTACGCCGAGTCGCGCGAGGATGCGCTGCTCGAGGCCATCATCGGCCGCCGGCCGGACGGCATCGTGCTCACCGGCATCATGCATTCGGCCGAAGGACGCAAGCGCCTGCTGGCCGCGGGGATCCCGGTGGTCGAGACCTGGGACCTCACGCCGACGCCGCTGGACATGCTGGTCGGCTTCTCGCACGTCGAGGTGGGGCGCGCGGTGGTCGACTTCCTGCGCAGCAAGGGGCGCAGCCGGCTCGCGGTGGTGGCCGGCGACGACGAGCGCTCCAGGCGGCGCCACCAGGCTTTCCAGGACGCGGCGCGGGCCGCGGGCCTGCGCGAAGTTCGGCTGATCTACGTGCCGGCGCCCACCACGCTGAAGAGCGGCCGCCGCGCACTGGCCGAGCTGCTCGCGGCCGCGCCCGACATCGATGCCGTGTTCTGCAGCTCCGACCTGCTCGCGCTCGGCGTGATGACCGAGGCGCAGGCGCGCGGCATCTCAGTGCCGGCGCAGCTGGCGGTGGTCGGCTTCGGCGATCTCGAGTTCGCGGCCGATTTGAACCCGGCGCTGAGCACGGTTCGCATCGACAGCAAGGCCATCGGCCGGCAGGCCGCACGCTTCATCGTGGAGCGCGCGGAAGGACGCCCGGTCGACCCGCGGGTGGTCGATATCGGCTTCTCGATCGTCGACCGCGGCAGCGCCTGATCAGTACAAACCCCTAGATTCGGCGTGCTTGAATCTCCAAATTGGTAGCGCTATCATTCGACCTTCGATGGTAGCGCTACCTAGCTATCGATCCCACTCAATCTCAAGGAGACAAACTCATGAAGAAGCTACTTGGCGCCCTCGCCATCGGCCTGGCCGCCAGCGCAGCCGCCTACGCCCAAGACTGGCCCCAGAAGCCCGTCACGCTGGTCGTTCCCTTCCCGCCCGGCGGCTCGACCGACATGGTGGCGCGCGCCATCGCCCCCAAGCTCAACGACAAGCTGGGCCAGCCCTTCCTGGTCGACAACAAGGCCGGCGCCACCGGCACCATCGGCGCGACCCTGGTCAAGCGCGCGGCGCCCGACGGCTATAGCTTCCTCGTCACCTCGCTCGGCCCGCTGGTGATCGCGCCGCACCTGATCAAGGGCATGCAGTACGACGCGCTGAAGGATTTCGACCTGATCACGGTGGCCGTGCAGGCGCCCAACGTGCTGGTGGTGCCGGCAGCCTCGCCGTACAAGACGGTGGCCGACGTGATCGCTCATGAGAAGAAGAACCCGGGCAAGATGACCTTCGCCTCCTCGGGCAATGGCTCCAGCGACCACCTCACGGCCGAGCTGTTCTGGCAGCAGACCGGCACCGCCGGCCTGCACGTGCCCTACAAGGGCGGCGCGCCGGCCATGACCGACCTGCTCGGCGGCCAGGTGGATGCCTCGTTCCAGAACGTCAACGCGGTGGTGCCGCACATCAAGGGCGGCAAGCTCAGGGCGCTTGCGGTCACCGGCGACAAGCGTTCGCCGGTGCTGCCCGAGGTGCCGACGATGAGCGAAGCCGGCGTGAAGAACGTCGAGGTCTATTCCTGGCAGGCCGTCGTCGCGCCCAAGGGCCTGCCGCCGGCGGTGCGCGCCAAGGCCAGCGAGTCGGTGGTGGCCGCGCTCAACGACCCGGCCGTCAAGCAGCAGTTCACTTCCATCGGCCTCGAGGTGGTGGGCAACACGCCGGCACAGTTCGCGACTTTCCAGCAACAAGAATTCGCCCGCTGGAAGAAAGTGATCGAGACGGGCAAGATCACGATTGATTGACCTCCCCCAGGTTGGCTCACTTCGTGTAGCCGCCCACCCCCTCACCGGGGGCAACACCAGCGGCCCGGCAGAGCCGGTTCCGCGGTGTTCCCCCAACGGGTCTGGCTTCGCCGACCTCGATGAACAGAGATAGTGACCGAGATGAATGACCTGAAGACCTCCGCTGCCACGCCCCTGATCACCGACCTGCGCGTGATCCCCGTCGCCGGGCGCGACAGCATGCTCTTGAACCTGAGCGGCGCGCACGGCCCCTTCTTCACGCGCAACCTGCTGATCCTGACGGACAACGCCGGCCGCACCGGCGTCGGCGAAGTGCCCGGCGGCGAGAAGATCCGCCAGACGCTGGAAGATGCGCGGCCGCTGGTCGTCGGCCAGCCGATCGGCGCCCATCAGCGCGTGCTGCAGCAGATGCACAAGCAGTTCGCCGACCGCGATGCCGGCGGCCGCGGCCTGCAGACCTTCGACCTGCGCACCACCATCCACGCCGTGACCGCGGTCGAATCGGCGCTGCTCGACCTGCTGGGCCAGCACCTCGGCGTGCCGGTCGCCGCGCTGCTCGGCGAAGGCCAGCAGCGCGAGGCGGTCGAGATGTTGGGCTACCTGTTCTACGTCGGCGACCGCGACAGGAGCGGTCTGCCCTACGCGCGCGAAGCCGACGCCGGCAACGACTGGTTCCGACTGCGCCACGAGAAAGCGATGACGCCCGAGGCCATCGTGCGCCTGGCCGAGGCGGCGCGCGAACGCTACGGCTTCAACGACTTCAAGCTCAAGGGCGGCGTGCTGCGCGGCGAGCAAGAGATCGAGGCCGTGACCGCACTGCACGAGCGCTTTCCCACGGCCCGCGTCACGCTCGACCCCAACGGCGGCTGGCTGCTGAAAGACGCGGTCCGGCTGATGCGCGACATGCGCGGCGTGGTGGCCTACGCCGAGGACCCCTGCGGCGCCGAAGAAGGCTTCTCGGGCCGCGAGGTGATGGCCGAGTTCCGGCGCGCCACCGGCCTGCCGACCGCGACCAACATGATCGCCACCGACTGGCGCCAGTTGAGCCACGCGCTTGCGCTGCAGTCGGTCGACATCCCGCTCGCCGATCCGCATTTCTGGACCATGGCCGGCTCGGTGCGCGTGGCGCAGACTTGCCGCGACTGGGGCCTCACCTGGGGCTCGCATTCGAACAACCACTTCGACGTCTCGCTCGCGATGTTCACGCACGTGGGCGCCGCCGCGCCGGGCCGCGTGACCGCGATCGACACGCACTGGATCTGGCAGGACGGCCAGCGCCTCACCAAGGAGCCGCTGCAGATCCAGGGCGGCCGGGTGCAGGTGCCGAAGAAGCCGGGCCTGGGCATCGAGCTCGACATGGCCGAAGTCGAGAAGGCGCACCAGCTCTACCAGCAGCACGGGCTGGGTTCGCGCGACGACGCAGTGGCGATGCAGGCCCTCGTCCCCGGCTGGAAATTCGATCCCAAGCGGCCGGCCTTCGACCGCTGACACTCCACAACACCAAGGACACCCCATGAGAGAAAACCGCCTGCGCACGCTGTGGAAATCCGGTGGGGCTGCCGTCAACGGCTGGCTCGCGATACCGAACAGCTTCTCGGCCGAGACCATGGCCCACCAGGGCTGGGATTCGCTGACCATCGACCTGCAGCACGGCGTGGTCGACTACCAGGCCATGGTCCCGATGCTGCAGGCCATCTCGACCACGCACACCGTGCCCGTGGTGCGCGTGCCCTGGCTGGAGCCCGGCATCCTCATGAAGACGCTGGACGCCGGCGCCTACGGCGTGATCTGCCCGATGGTCAACACGCGCGAGGACGCGCAGCGGCTGGTGGCCTACACCCACTACGCGCCGCGCGGCACGCGCAGCTTCGGCCCGGTGCGCGCGCTGCTCTACGGCGGCGCCGACTATCCGCAGCACGCCAACGACACCATCGTCACCTTCGCGATGATCGAGACCGCGCAGGCGCTCGACAACCTCGACGACATCCTCTCGGTCGAAGGACTGGATGCCGTGTACATCGGGCCGTCGGATCTCTCCCTCGCGCTCGGCTGCCGTCCGGTCTTCGATGACGTCGATCCGCCGGTCGAGCAGGCCATAGCCCACATCCTCGAGCGCGCCAAGGCGCACGGCCTGGTCGCCGGCATCCACAACGGCCGGCCCGACGTCGCGCTCGCGCGCATCGCCAAGGGCTTCCAGTTCGTCACCGTGAGCTCGGACGCGCGGCTCATGGCCGCAGGCGCGCAGCAGATGCTCGCCGCCATGCGCGCCGCGCCCGCGCCCGCGGCTTCTTCTTCCTCCACCTACTGAACAAAGGACATCGACATGAAGATCGGATTCATCGGCCTCGGCATCATGGGCGCGCCGATGGCGCAGAACCTGATGCAGGCAGGGCACGAGATGATCGTGCGCACGCGCCGCAAGGTGCCCGACGCGCTGAAGGGCGCGACCCTCTGCAAGACCAACGCCGAGGTCGCGCGCGCGGCCGAGGTGGTGATCCTGATGCTGCCCGACACGCCCGACGTCGAGCAAGTGCTGTTCGGCGAGGACGGCGTCGCCTCGGGCCTGAGCCAGGGCAAGCTGGTCATCGACATGAGCTCGATCGCGCCCATCGAGACCAAGCGCTTCGCCGCGAAGATCAACGAGCTCGGCTGCGACTACCTCGATGCGCCGGTGTCGGGCGGCGAAGTCGGCGCCAAGGCCGCGAGCCTGACCATCATGGTCGGCGGGCCCGAAGCCGCCTTCGAGCGCGCCAAGCCGTTGTTCGAAGCCATGGGCAAGAACATCACGCTCGTGGGCGGCAACGGCGACGGCCAGACCACCAAGGTGGCGAACCAGATCATCGTCGCGCTCAACATCGCCGCGGTCGGCGAGGCGCTGCTGTTCGCGAGCAAGGCCGGCGCCGATCCGGCCAAGGTGCGGCAGGCGCTGATGGGCGGCTTCGCGGCCAGCCGCATCCTGGAAGTGCATGGCGAACGCATGATCAAGCGCACCTTCAACCCGGGCTTCCGCATCGCGCTGCACCAGAAGGATCTGAGCCTGGCCCTCGCGGGCGCGAAGTCGATGGGCGTCGCGCTGCCGCAGACGGCTTCGGCCGCGCAGCTGATGCAGTCCTGCGCCGCCCACGGCTGGGACCAGCTCGACCATTCGGCGCTGGTCAAGGCCCTCGAGCAGATGGCGGCGCACGAGGTGGCGCCGGGCTGAGGCGAGGCGGGACCACGCGTGCAAGAACAAACGCGAGAGCGCGAAATCCTCGGCAAAAAGTAAGAAGAAAGGTTGTGAAATACCTTGTTACGTTGCGTGCAACTAGGCACAATGTATTACATGGAACATCACAACGCTTCCTCACCGCAATGGACCTCGAAGGGCCTGCTGGAGCTCCTGCGCGCCAGCCTGCCGCCTGCGAGGAAAGTGCCCGGCCGCCCCGCCGAAGAGGCGAATCCGCCGCCGCCGCGCCTGGACAGCCGGCAGCTCACCGAGACGGCCAACGCGTGGCGCCGGCGTTCGGCAGAGGGTGACGAGGGGGCAGAATCCGTGGCGGCCGCGCTCGAGTACCTGGCGACCCGCCGCCGTTCGCAGGACAAGAGGGCGCGGATCCAGGCGATGGGCAAGCGGCTTTCGCAACTGATGCAACTGAGTTGAGGCCCGCCATGAAGACCCAGATCGAAGCCATTCGCGAGGGCTACGACGTCGACCTCTCCGGCCCCGGGCGGCCGATGGGCGCGCGGGGCAGGTACCCCGACTACGAGCTGATTCCTCTTCTGACGGACATGGAGGCGGAGCTGCTCCATACGCTCGGCCTCGTGCGCAAGATGCTGGCCGAGGGCCCGCCGAGCCGGGACGCCCAGCAGGGCGTGGTGCTCGCCATCGACGGCCTGCTTTCCCTCGCCCGCGCCTGAGCAGAAAGCTTCAGCGCCGCGCCGGCTCCGGCTGCGCGCGCTCCCGCGCCGTGACCGTCCGCGTCACGAGCCGTCCCTCCCGCAGCAGCGACACCTGGACCGGCCGCCCGATGCGCGCCGCATCGAGCAGGCGCAACAGATCGTCCGCGCCTGCGATCGCCGTGCCGTCGAGCGCGATGAGGATGTCGCCCACGCGCAGGCCGGCCTGGTCCGCGGGGCCGCCGGCCTGAACCTCGCCCACGCGCACCGCGTTGGCGCCGGCATGGATGGCCAGGGCCACGCGCCGGGTCAGCGGCACCGTCTGCGCCGCGATGCCGAGGTGTGCGCGCCGCACCCGGCCGTGGGCGATGAACTCGCCGATCACGAAGCGGGCCGTATTGCTGGAGACGGCGAAGGCAAGCCCCTGTGCGCCGGCGATCATGGCGGTGTTGATGCCGACCACCTGGCCCGACGCAGCCACCAGTGCGCCGCCGGAGTTGCCCGGGTTGAGGGCCGCATCGGTCTGGATCACGTCGTCGATCAGGTAGCCGCTCTGCGAACGCAGCGAGCGGCCCAGCGCCGAGACGATGCCGGCCGTGATGGTGGACTCGAAGCCCAGCGGATTGCCGATGCCCACCACCAGGTGGCCACGCTTCAGCACCTTCGAGTCGCCCAGCGCTGCCGCCACGGCGCCGTGCGGAAGGTCGACGCGCAGCAGTGCCAGGTCGGTCGCCGGGTCGTCGCCGATCAGCTCGGCCTCCCTGTCCCCGCCGTCAACAAGCCCGATGCGCATGCGCCGGGCACCTGCCACCACGTGGCTGTTGGTGAGCACCAGTCCGTCTCCGGCGATGACCACGCCCGATCCGAAGCCACCGCCGCGCCGGCCGGATGCCGCGCCCTGCACCCGAACGACGGCCGGCCCGACGCGGTCGGCCACCGCCGCCACGGCGCGCGAGTAGGCGTCGATCAGGGCATCGGGGCTCGCTTCGGAGCTACCGCCTTCCGGCGGGTCGAGCGGTGAAGAAGAAGGACGAGAAGAAGAAGAAGAAGAGGAAGTGTCGAGCATCGCCACACGCAGGTGGCTGCATTGTTCGAAGCCGCAAGAGGCCCGGCCACTGCCCGGATGGGCAGGCTGGGCGAACGTCCATAATGCCGGCGGCGCCGCGCCGGCGTCGATGTTTGCGTTAACATTTTTGCGCCCGTGAACCCACCCCAAGCACCCAGCCGCCTGGCGCGCCGCAGCAGCGGCGGCATCACGCTCGACGACGTCGCCAAGCTCGCGGGCGTGTCGGCGATCACGGTCTCGCGCGCGCTCAACACCCCGGAGCGGGTGTCGCCCAAGACGCGCGAGAAGGTGCGGCTCGCCGTCGAGCGCACCGGCTACGTGCCGAACCTGCTGGCCGGCGGCCTGGCATCCAACCGCAGCCGGCTGGTGGCCGCGCTGGTGCCGACCATCGCCGGGCCGGTCTTTCTCGAAACGGTGCAGGCCTTGACCGAGGCCCTGGCCGAGTCGGGCTACCAGCTGATGCTGGGCCAGAGCGGCTACCACAACTGGCGCGAGGATGCGCTCATCGACGCCATCGTCGGCCGCCGGCCCGACGGCATCGTGCTGACCGGCATCATGCGTTCGGCCGAGGGACGGCGCCGGCTGCTCGCCTCGGGCATCCCGGTGGTCGAGACCTGGGACCTGACGCCGACGCCGGTCGACATGCTGGTGGGCTTCTCGCACGAGAAGGTGGGCGCCGCCATTGCAGACTTCCTGCACGGCAAGGGCTACCGCCGGCCAGCGGTGGTGACCGGCGACGACCAGCGCGCAAACCTGCGCCGCGCCGGCTTCGAGCAAGCCTGGCGCACGCTGGGCGGCGCACCGGTCGAGGTGTGCAGCGTGCCCGCGCCGACCACACTGGGCAGCGGCCGCAGCGCACTGGCGCAGCTGCTCGCGGCCGAGCCGAAGATCGACGTCGTGGTGTGCAGTTCCGACGCGCTGGCCCACGGCGTCATCACCGAGGCCCAGGCGCGCGGCCTCGCGGTGCCGAAGGACATCGCCGCCATGGGCTTCGGCGACCTCGGCTTCGCGCGCCATGTGCACCCGGCCATCTCGACGGTGCGCATCGACGGCAATGCCATCGGCCGCCAGGCCGCGCGCTTCATCGTGGACCGCGCCGAGGGCCGGCCGGTGGCGCAGAAGATCATCGACCTGGGCTTCTCGCTGATCGAGCGCGCGAGCGCCTGAGCACGCCCCGCGAATCCGCGGATTGACGACCGCCGCACACCGCGTTTATGATCGAATGACAGCGCTAACATTTCAGAGACATGCCATGACCGATTCGCGTACCCCCACGTCGTCCGCACCCGCCCCGCAGCGCAAAGCGCCCGAGGAGCTGCGCTCCCACCGCTGGTACGGCGCCAAGGACCTGCGCAGCTTCGGCCACCGCTCGCGCACGGCGCAGATGGGCTTCTCGCGCGAGGACTACCTCGGCAAGCCGGTGATCGCCATCCTCAACACCTGGAGCGACATGAACTCCTGCCACACCCACTTCCGCCAGCGCGCCGAAGAGGTGAAGCGCGGGGTCTGGCAGGCGGGCGGCTTCCCGGTCGAGATCCCGGCGATGAGCCTGGGCGAAGCCTTCCAGAAGCCGACCACCATGCTCTACCGCAACCTGCTGGCGATGGAGGCCGAGGAACTGCTGCGTTCCTACCCCGCCGACGGTTGCGTGCTGATGGGCGGCTGCGACAAGACCACGCCCGGCCTGGTGATGGGCGCGCTGGCGATGAACCTGCCGACCATCTTCGTGCCCGCCGGCCCCATGCTGCGCGGCGACTACAAGGGCCAGTTCCTCGGCTCCGGCTCCGACACCTGGAAGTACTGGGCCGAGCTGCGCGCCGGCAACATCGGCGAGCAGGACTGGCAGGACGTGGAGGACGGCATCGCGCGCTCGCCCGGCACCTGCATGACCATGGGCACCGCCAGCACCATGACCAGCGCGGCCGAGGTGCTGGGCCTCACGCTGCCCGGCGCCTCCTCGATCCCCGCGGCCGACTCGCGCCACGCGATGATGGCCACGCACACCGGCCGGCGCATCGTCGAGATGGTGTGGGAAGACCTGAAGCCGCTCGACTTCCTGACCGCGGCCTCCTTCGACAACGCCGTGACCGCCGTGCTCGGGCTGGGCGGCTCGACCAACGCCATCGTCCACCTGATCGCGATGGCGCGCCGCGCCGGCGTGCCGCTGGACCTCGCGCGCTTCGACGCGCTGGCGCGCAGCACGCCGGTGATCGCCAACCTGCGGCCCGGCGGCAAGTACCTGATGGAGGACTTCTTCTACGCCGGC
The DNA here is from genome assembly GCF_018614915.1 of Variovorax paradoxus. Lineage (GTDB taxonomy): Bacteria > Pseudomonadota > Gammaproteobacteria > Burkholderiales > Burkholderiaceae_C > Variovorax > Variovorax paradoxus_K. The sequence goes on from NZ_JAGGNU010000005.1 coordinate 107,478, forward strand.
GGCCTGCGCGCCTTCCTCCACGAGATGGGCGAGCTGATCGACGGCAGCCAGCGCACCTGCAACGGCCGCACGCTGGGCCAGAACATCGAAGGCGCGCGCGTCTACAACGCCGACGTGATCCGCCCGCGCGGCGAGCCGCTGCTGGAAAGCGGCGGCCTCGCCGTGCTGCATGGCAACCTGGCGCCCTCGGGCGCGGTGATCAAGCCGGCCGCGATGGAGGCGCACCTGCGCCACCACACCGGCCCGGCGCTGGTGTTCAGCAACTACGAGGACCTCGCAGCGCGCATCGACGACCCGGCGCTGCCCGTCACCAAGGACAGCGTGATCGTGCTGCAGAGCGCCGGCCCGCAGGGCGCGCCCGGCATGCCCGAGTGGGGCCAGCTGCCGATCCCGCAGAAGCTGCTGAAGCAGGGCGTGCGCGACATGCTGCGCATCAGCGACGCGCGCATGAGCGGCACCAGCTACGGCGCCTGCGTGCTGCACGTGACGCCCGAGTCGCACGTGGGCGGGCCGCTGGCGCTGGTGCGCGACGGCGACCTCGTCACGCTCGACGTCGAGGCCCGCCGCATCGACATGCAGGTGAGCGACGAAGAGCTCGCGCGCCGTCGCGCGGCCTGGAAGAAGCCGGCCCCGAAATTCACGCGCGGCTACGGCGTGATGTACCTGAAGCACGTGCAGCAGGCCGACACCGGCTGCGACTTCGACTTCCTGGCGCCCGACTACGCGCAGGACGCGGCGCCAGCCGGCGGCGAGCCCGAGATCCACTGACATCGCACCCCTGAATTCCCAAGGAGACACCTGCATGCAAGAACAAGCCATCGCCAACCGCCGCACCGCGCTCATGCTGCTCGGCAGCGCGGGCCTTGCCGCCGCGCTGCCGGGACTGGCGCGCGCCCAGGCCGACGCCGCCTGGCCGAGCAAGCCCATCACCTACGTCGTGCCCTTCACGCCCGGCGGCTCCACCGACGTGATCGGCCGCCTGCTCGCGCAGAAGCTGTCGGAGGCGCTGGGCCAGCCGGTGGTGGTCGACAACAAGCCCGGCGCGGCGGGCGCCGTCGGCGCGAGCTACGTGGCCAAGGCCAAGCCCGACGGCTACACGCTCTTCGGCGGCACCATCAGCACGCACGCCATCAATGCCAGCCTCTACAAGAACCTGCCCTACGACCCGGTGAAGGACTTCGAGCCGATCTCGCTCGTCGCCTTCCTGCCCAACGTGCTGATCGTCGACCCGAACCTGGGCGTGAACTCGGTCGCCGAGCTGGTCGCGCTGCTGAAGAAGGACCCGGCCAGGCGCACCTTCGCATCGTCCGGTGCCGGCACCTCGACCCACCTCGCCGGCGAACTGCTGGGCGAGCTGCTCGGCATCAAGCTGACGCACGTCCCCTACAAGGGCACGCCGCCGGCGATGCTCGACGTCTCCTCGGGCCAGGTCAGCTTCATGTTCGACCAGATGACGGCGGCGCTGCCGCTGGTGCAGGCGGGCAAGCTCAAGCTGCTGGCGGTCACCACGGCCAAGCGCATGGCGCTGGCGCCGGAGCTGCCGACGATGGCGGAAGCGGGCGTCAAGGGTTTCGAGATGGCCTCTTGGCAGGCGGTCTATGCGCCGAAGAACCTGCCGGCGCCGATCGCGCAGCGGCTCTCGGGCGAGATCACCCGGATCCTGCAGTTGCCCGAGGTGAAGGACAAGCTCGCCAACCAGCTCGGCATGGAAGTCGTCGCCGGCTCGCCCGCGCAGCTCGCCGCGCTCATGCAGAAGGAAATCCCGCGCTGGGGCGAGCTGGTCCGCAAATCGGGCGCCACGGCAAATTGAAGCCACCCATTCATCCGAGCACACCATGACCGATACCACCCATGCGCTGTCCGAGGACACGCGCGAGAACCTGCGCCACGTGAGCGTCGCCACGCTGTGCACGCAGCTCTTCAAGCGCGGCTTTCGCAACGTCTACCTGCAGGGGGTCGGCCGCCTGACCACGCCCACCGGCGGCAACCTGGTCGGCCCGGCCTTCACGATGCGCAACATCCCGGCGCGCGAAGACCTGGACCAGATCAGCGCCTTCGACGACCCGAACCATCCCCAGCGCAAGGGCATCGAGAGCGTGCCGCCCGGCCACGTGCTGGTGATCGACTGCCGCGGCGAGACGCGCGTGGCCTCGGGCGGGCAGATCCTCACCACGCGCCTGAAGGTGCGCGGCGCGGCGGGGCTGGTGTCCGACGGCCCGGTGCGCGATTCCGGCCCGATCTCGCAGATGGACTTTCCGGTCTACTGCGCCGGCGGCAGCGCGCCGTTGAACCTGATCCACCACCATGCGATCGACCTCGACGTGCCGATCGGCTGCGGCGGCGTGGCGGTGTACCCGGGCGACGTGGTCGTCGGCGACGAGGAAGGCGTGGTGGTCATTCCGCGGCACCTGGCCGACGAGGTGGCGCGCGACGCGACCGAGCAGGAAAAGATGGAGGCCTTCATCCTGGAGCGCATCGAAGGCGGCGCCAGGCTGGCCGGCACCTACCCGCCCAATGCCGAGACGCGCGCGGCCTACGAGGCCTGGCGCCTGCAGCAAGGCCGCGCCTAGGCGCGGGCGCGCAGGCGCAGCTGCAGGCCCACCGGCGACATCGTGAACGCCAGCCGCTCCTGCACCTCGGTACCGTCGGCCGTGGCCACGTCCGCGATGTCGAAGGCGGCGAGCAGCATCGCGGCCACCATCTTCATCTCCGACAGCGCGAGGTAGCGGCCCGGGCAGGTGCGCGGCCCGGCGCCGAAGGGCATGGCGACCCGCTTGGCCGAGCTGGCGGCATGGCCCAGTTCGTTCCCGGCGAGCCAACGTTCCGGCCGGAAGGCCTCAGGATCGGGGAAGTGGGCGGCATCCACCGCCCCCGGGCGCATCAGGCACATCACCGGCGTGCCCGCGGGCACCGCGAGGCCGCTCACCACGGTGTCGCGCACCGCCTCCTGGATGAGCAGCGGCGCGACCGGCTTCAGCCGCATCGTCTCGTGCGCGCAGGCTTCCACGAAATCGAGCTCGCCCAGCTGCTCGTGGGTGGGATGCGATTGCGCGCCGAGCACGCGACGCACCTCCTCGGCGGCCCGCTGCGCGGCCTCGGGATGGCGATGCAGCAGCCAGATCATCCAGGCCAGCGTGTTGGCGGTGGTGTCCTCGCCGGCCAGCAGCATGGTCATCATGTTGCCGGAGAGGTCCAGGTCGGTCAGCCGGGAACCGGGCCGGTCGCGCTCGGCGACCATGGCCTCGATCAGGTTGTGGGGGTGCTCGCGCAGCTGCGGCGTGTCGGCGAGCCGCTGGCGCGCATCGGCGATGAAGCCGTCCACGGCGCTGCGCATCGCCGCCAGGTGTTCGTCCAGCCCCCGCTCGGCGCGCCGCGTCACCCAGCGCGGCAGCGGCGACAGCACGCGGCGCGCCAGGGCGGGCAGCAGCTTGTCCAGATGCTTCTGGATCACGTCCTCATCCGATTCCACCGTGTTGATGTCGCACCCGAAGGCCAGGCCGGCGGTCACGTCGACGGTGTAGCGCATCAGGTCGGCCTGCAGGTCGATCGCACGGCCGGCTTCCGCGGCCTGGCGCCAGCGGCGCTCGAAGCGCTCAGTGACCTTCACCAGCGTGGGATGGAAGGCCTTGATGTGCGCCGGGTCCAGGCCGCGCAGCACCATGGGCCGGTGCCGCCTCCACTCCTCGCCGTTGACGGTGAACAGGCCGTTGAAGCCCAGCGAGCGGGCTGCCGCATTGAGCCGGGCGCCGCGCTGGAATCCGTCCGGCCGGTCGCGCAGGACCGCGGCCACCGTCTCGGGATTGGAGACGACGACGAACTCGCGCGAGGTGATGCGGAAGCGGTACATCTCGCCGTACTCGCGCGCCCATCGCTCGACCGTCTGGTGCAGGCGCTCGCGCTCGATCTGCAGGGCATTGCCCAGGAGCGGCAGGCCGCGCGGCCCGGGCAGTTCGCGAATGCGCCGCACGGGTGCATCCGCACGCAGTCCATCGATGATCGCCATGTCGGCCCTTCTCTCTCTCTGTTTCGTGGTGCGGCGGCGCGCCGAAAAAGCGGCGCATCTTAGCCTGCATCAGACACCGAGCTGGAGCAGCTGGCTGTTCAGCCAGCGCCGCAGCACATGCACGGACCGTGGCGGCGCACCGGCCTGCGGCAAGCACGGGGCCACGCCGCGCTCCATGCGCAGCATCGCGCCGTCGGCGCTGTGCGCGCAGGCGACGAAGCCCATGCGGCGCAGGAAGTGGATCGTGCGGAGCCAGGACGACGGCAGCTCGCCGAACACGCGGCACAGGCCGGCATCGCGCGCCGCTTCGAGCAGGCGGTCGAGCAGCTGGCCGGCCAGCCCCTGGCCTTGCCAGATGTCGGCGACGACCAGGCTCAGCTCGGCGCAGCCGCCATCGGCGCCGACGGCATAGCGCGCTTCGCCGATCACCTCCTCGCCTTCGGTCGTCGCCCGGGTGGCGACAAAGGCGACCTGGCCGACGCCGTCCACGCTGACCAGCTCCACCAGCATGGCCGGCGAGCACGGGGCGAGGCCGCCGCCGAAGCGCTCGCCGCGCGAGGCGGCAGACAGGCCGGCGACGAAATCGCCGAAGCGCCTCGCGTCCTCCGGCCGCACGGCGCGGATCTGGACCCTTGCGCCGTTGCGCAGCCGCGCAGGCCATGGCAACCCCACGGCACGCCGCGTCGCGGCGATGGCGGCGGCCGGGGTGGTGTGCAGTTGGCGCATGGCGGTATCCGGTTGGCTGATGAAAGGAGGCGCCGAGCTTCTCGCGCCGCGATTTTTCCGTCCTTAAGTGCGACTTAAGCGCCCTGAAAGCTGCTGGAGGCGGCCACGGGCCCCGCGAATTCAGAACGATTAAGGCCATCCTTCAGGAAGTCGCGGCCGCCTTCGGCGACAGTCCTCTGCACGGGCCCAGCCGGGTTCGACGATCCGCTCGAGAAACCATGTCCCTGAATGCACCGCGTTATGTCTGCCTGTCCGACCTTCACCTCGGCGCGGCCAACAGCACCCTGAGCGACGCCGACGCGCCGGGGCAGCCCGGACGTCCTGGCGAGACCCTGCTCGCCTTCGGCAGCGCACTGCGCCAGCTGCTGTCCACGATGGAGGGCCCGCCGCCCACCTTGGTCCTGCTGGGCGACGTGCTCGACATGGGCCTGTCGCCGATGGGCAGCGTCGCCGCCGCATTCCGGTGCTTCGCCGAAACGGTGATGCTCGACGGCGACCGGCCCGTGTTCGCCCCGCGCGTGCTGTGCGTGCCGGGCAACCACGACCACCACCTGTGGCGCCTCGCGCAGGACCAGTATTTCCAGGACGGCTTGATGCAGGGCCGCATCGACCCCGACCTGATCTCGCACACCACCCTGTTCGAGGGAGCCGGCGAAACCGGCGAGGCGCGCATCGGCTCGCCGATGCTGACCCGGCTGCTCGCGAGCCACCCGGCCCTGGCCGGCGCACGGGTGGACATCGCCTATCCCAACCTCGGCCTGCTCGACGCCGCGCGGCGCCGCTGCGTGGTGCTGCACCACGGGCACTACATCGACCCGATGTACCGGCTGATGTCGATCCTGAACTCGCAGGCGCCGGGACGCGGCGCGGAACGCGACGGCGCTCCGATCCCGGTCGCCGACCTCGAGACCCAGAACGGCGCCTGGGTCGACTTCCTGTGGTCGGACCTCGGCAGCTCGGGCCTGACCGGCACCAGCGCGAGCACCCTGTACCAGATCATGCTGGACGCCGGCGCCTCGCAGGAGTTCTCGCAGCGCCTGTCGGCCCTCCTGGTCGACAAGATCCACAAGCGCTACGGCATCAGCGGCAGCGTGCCCGTGGTGCAGGGCATCACGCTCGCCCAGCTGGTGCACGGCGCGATCGACGCCACGCTGGGCCGCGCCGCCGAATCGCAGCGCGGCGCCTACCTGAAGGTGATGGGCGCCGACGACGTGGCAGACCTGCGCTGGTATCTCTCGGGCACGGTGAAGCAGCAGCTCGAAGGCGCCGGGCTCGAGGCATCGAAGCTGGACCTGGCCTTCGTCTTCGGCCACACCCACAAGCCCTTCGAGGACGAACTGCCGGTGCCGGGCTTCGAGCGCCCCGTCAGCGTCTTCAACACCGGCGGCTGGGTGATGGACCAGCCCACCATGAGCACCACCCAGGGCGCCGCGGCCATGTTCATCGACGACGCGCTGAACATCGCGTCGCTGCGACTGTTCAACGATCCGGTCAACGGCAAGGCGGTGCCGGTGCACGCGCGCGGCGTCGGCGGCTTCCGCGACCGCGACAACCCGATGCTGGCGGCGCTGGCCGCCGGCATCGAGCGCAGCGCGCCGGCCTGGGCGGCGTTCTCGGCCAGCGCGCAGCAGGCCGCCGAGCGCCGCGCTGCCTCGTTGCTGGACGAGTTCTTCAAGACCTCGGTCAAGGTGGTGGCGCGGGCGCGGCAGGAAATGAAGGCACAGGCCGATGCGAAGGTGGGCGCATGACGATGAAGCCCATTTCCCTCCCCTTGAGCGAACTGGCGCCGCACTACGCGGTGGTCGTGGTGGGCTCCGGCTACGGCGCCGGCGTGGCGGCCTCGCGCCTGGCGCGCGCCGGCCAATCGGTGTGCGTGCTGGAGCGCGGCCGCGAAATCCTGCCCGGCGGCTTTCCCAAGGACCTCGGCGCCGCGAAGGCCGACATGCAGATCGACGGCGCGCGCGGCAAGCTCGGCGCGCCCGACGGCCTGTACAACCTGCACCTCAACGACGACATGCTGGCGGTGGTGGGCTGCGGCCTCGGCGGCACCTCGCTCATCAACGCCAACGTGGCGCTCGAGATCGAGCCGCGCCTGTTCGAGGCGACGCCCTGGCCGGCACCGTTTCGCGGCGATCCGAAGCTGCTCGACCCCTACGTCGCGCGAGCGCGACAGATGCTCGATCCCTCGCCCTATCCGGAGGACGCCGCGCACTTCCCGCCGCTCCACAAGCTCGAGGCGCTGCGGAAATCGGCCGCGGCGATGAAGCAGCCCTGCACGCGCCCGCCGATCGCCGTGAACTTCGTCGACCAGGTGAACCCCTTCGGCGTGACGCAGCCGCGCTGCAATCTCTGCGGCGACTGCACCAGCGGCTGCAACGTGGGCGCGAAGAACACCACGCTGATGAACTACCTTCCCGACGCGCGCCGCCACGGTGCGCAGATCTTCACCGGCGCGCGGGTCAGCCATGTCGAGCGCGACGGCGCACGCTGGCGCGTGTTCTTCGACGAAGTCGCCTTGCGGGGTTCGGGTACTTCGAGCGGCGCGACCGCGCAGCGCAGCGTCGGCGCCGACGTGGTGATGCTCGGCGCCGGCGCCCTGGGCTCGACCGAGATCCTGCTGCGCTCCGGGGAGCGCGGCCTGCCGCTGTCGGACCGCGTCGGCCAGCGCTTCTCGGGCAACGGCGACGTGCTGGCGCTGGGCTACAACAGCTACTGGCAGGCCGGCACCGATGCCGAGGGCCGGACGGTCCAGCACAACATCAACGGCGTGGGCGTCGGGACCCACACGGTGGCGCCGGCCGATCTGCCCGGACCCTGCATCACCGGCGTGATCGACATGCGCAACGCAGAGCAGGTGGGGGACGGACTGGTGATCGAGGAAGGCGTGATCCCCGGCGCGCTGGCGCCGATGCTGAGCTCGGCCCTGTTCTTCGCCGACGCCATGATGGGCGACGAGTTCGAGTACGGCGCAGCGCAGGCCAAGCCCCGCCTGCTCGACGCCCAGGCGCTGGGCGAAGCGGTGCAGAACGACCCCGGAAGCCTCGCCGCACTGGCTTACACCGGCGCGGTGGCGCGCACGCAGACCTACCTGGTGATGAGCGTGGACGATGCGGCGGGCCGGCTGCGCCTGCAGGACGATCGGCTGCGCATCGACTGGCCGGGCGCCGGCGGCAGCCCGGTGATGGCGAAGAACAGGGCCTGGCTGAACGCGGCCAACGAAGCAGTCCAGGGCCAGTTCATCCCCAACCCGCTGTCGAGCGACGCGCTCGGCCGCAAGCTGATCACGGTGCACCCGCTGGGCGGCTGCGGCATGGGCGACAGCGCCGCGGAGGGCGTGGTCAACCACCAGGGCCAGGTGTTCTCGGGCAAGGCGGGCGATGCCGTGCACGAGGGCCTGTACGTCTGCGACGGCGCGGTGCTGCCGGGGGCGGTGGGCGTGAACCCGCTGCTGACCATCAGCGCGCTGGCCGAGCGGACTTGCCAGAACCTGTGCGACGCCCGAGGCTGGACGCTCGACCTCGAACTGGCCCCGCGCCGGCTGCTGCCGGCCGACGGCGCCTCCGTGCCGCCGCCAACCCCTCCCTCGCCTCCTGCTCCGCCGCCGCCTTCCTCGGGCCTGCTGGACTGGCTGGAACGCGAGCTCTCGTCGGTCGCGCACGACGCCGAAGCGCTGCTCGGGAAGCTGGGCCGCCAGCTCGAAGCAGGCGCCATCGACCTGGCGAAGGAAGCGATCCGGCAGATCATCGCGAAGGAGCCGGCGCTGCTCAGTCCCAGCTTCCAGTTCACCGAAACCATGCAGGGCTGGATCAGCACCGAGGCGGTGACCGCCCGCGCGGGCGCGGACCGCCGCATGGCCAGCGACTACGAGCTCGCTTGCGCCTGGGGCCGGGTGCAGGGCCAGACCATGCGCTTCGAGCTGACGATCCATACCGACGACCTGCACCAGCTGGTTTCCGACCCGACGCATCCGGCCGGCATCACCGGCACCGTGACCTGCCCGGCCCTGTGGCCCGAGCCGATGCCGGTGATCAGCGGCGTGTTCCACCTGCTGCCGGCCGATGCGCAGCGCGTCGAAAGCTGGACCATGACCTACGAGATGATGCTGCAGCGCGGCGACTCGCGGCTGCGCTTCAAGGGCCACAAGCTGCTGCGCGAGCGGCCCGGCTCCTCGCCCTGGACCGACACGACCACGCTGTTCGTGCGGGTCCATGACGCCGGCAGCGCCGACGCCCCGCTGGTCGCGCAGGGCATCCTGACGCTCGGCCTGGAAGATTTGCTGCGGCAGGCCTCCACGATCCGCCTCGAGCCGCCGGCGAACCTCCTGGGCGAGCTGGAGAAGCAGGTACCGGCCGCGCGCGACGCCATCTCCGCCGCCTACCTCGCCCGCTTCGCCGGCTTCTTCGGCACCACGCTGTTCCGCGCCTATGGCGGGCTCCTGGCCAATCTGAACAACTTCCCGGCGCTCGACCTGCCCGCGCTGCAGCGGCGCGCCTTGCGGGCACCGGCGCCGGTGGCGCACAGCGTGGACGTGGGCGACGGCTTCAAGATCAAGCTCACCCGCTACGCCGGCGGGGCGCGCGGGCCGGTGGTGCTGGCGCCGGGTTTCTCGGTGCGGGCGTCATCCTTCGCCATCGACACGGTCGAGCAGAACCTCGTGGAAGCGCTTTGCGCGCGTGGCTACGACGTGTGGCTGTTCGACTACCGGGCCAGCGCCGATTCCGGCAGCCCGATCGCGCCCTTCACCATCGACGACATCGCCCGCATCGACTGGCCGGCGGCGGTGCGCTTCATCCTGGAAGCCACCGGCGCGGCGGACCTGCAGGCGATCGCGCATTGCGTGGGCTCGATGAGCCTCTTGATGGCCCTGCTCGACGGCATGACCGGCGTGCGCTCGATCGTCTCGTCGCAGCTCACGCTGCATCCGATCACGGGCTGGCTCAACAACGCCAAGGCCGACCTCGGCCTGGCCCGGCTCCTCGGGGCCTATGCGCCGCTGGAGGACCGCTTCGACAGCGTGCCCGGCACTACCGACCTGGACCGCGAGATCGACACGGTCGCCTGGAAAGTGCCCGTTCCCGCCGGCGAGCAATGCAAGAACCCGGTGTGCCACCGCGTGTTCTCGATCTTCGGGGCGTCCTATACGCACAGGCAGCTGAACGACGCCACCCACACGGCGCTGGCGGAAATGTTCGGCTGCGTGTCGCTGCGCCCCTTCGAGCAATTGAGCCTGATGATGCAGCAGGCCAAGGCCGTCGACCGCGAGGGCCGCGATGTCTACCTCGCGCCGGAGAACGCGCCGCGGCTGGCCCTGCCGATCAGCTTCGTGGCCGGCGCCGGCAACCAGCTCTTCTTTCCGGAAACGAGCCTGCGCACGCAGGCCTGGCTGTCGGCCCACAACGACCCGGCGCTCTACACGCGCCACGTCTTCGAGGGCTACGCCCACATGGACCTGTTCATCGGGCGCGACGCGGCGCGCGACGTCTTCCCCTACCTGATCGCGCAGCTCGAACGTGCGGACACCAAAGCCTGCCGACAGGCGCCTATGGCCGCTCGGACACCAGCGTGACGACGGCGTCCTCGTCGAGCAAGGCACCTTCCAGGCGCCAGCCCGCGATGCTGGTCGCGGGATGCGCGGCGCCGATGAGCGCCAGCGCGGCCGCCAGCGTGCGGCTGTCGCTGGGCGCGCGCTGCTCGCCGCGCCGCTCGCGCGCGGCGTCGTCGCAGCCGATCAGCAGCGCGGCCTCGCGCAGCCGGCCCTGGCGCGCCGCCAGCAACGCCAGCATGCCCGCGAAGTGGCGCAGCCCGACCGAGCGGCGACAGTGGGGGAGGCTCTGCATCACCTGGGCCTGGGCCTCGTCGAGCGCGCCCTGGCCGGTCAGCGCATGCGCGTACCAGTTCAGCGCGAAGGCCATCATCTGCGCATCGGTCAGCGGCGAACGCTGCAGATGGTCGATCACCGCCCGGAACCGGCTCACCGCCTCGTCCACGTGCCCCAGCTCGTGATGCATGGCGGCCAGGTTGTTGAGCACGTGGAACAGCGTGCGCGCGTTGCCTTCCGAGCGCACCAGCGGCAGCGCCTGGACGTAGGCGGCCAGCGCCTGCACCGGCTGGTCCTGGTAGCGCCGCACCATGCCCGTGCAGTACAGCCAGGTGCCCCTGAAGGGGCGCATGCCGGGTTGCTCGACCAGTTCGGCGCATTGCGCCAGCCTGCGCTCGGCGGTCTCGAAGTCGCCACTCACGGCGGCCACGTAGGCGCTCGAGCACAAGCTCAGGGCCAGGGGGCCGTTCGGCGGCTGCTGGCCGAAAATCTCGCAGGCGCGGTCGAGCAGCTCCATCCGCCGCTGCGCGCTGACGCCGCCGTGCAGCCCGACCAGCGCCAGGCCGAGGCAGAACTCGGCCACCACCTGCACCGGCGTGGCGGCGTCGATCAGCGGCTCGGCCGTCAGCATCCAGCGCACGCACTCGGGGTAGCGGCCCGCCTGGTACATCAGTATGGCGGCGCTGTTCACCAGGTCGAGCGCCAGCGCGGCCTCGCCGCCAGGGCCGCAGGCCCATTCGATCGCGCTGCGCAAGTTGTCGATTTCGGGGCTGCAGGCCAGCACCCACTGGTCGATCGTCTCAGCTCCCACGCGGCCGGCGCGGACGCGACGGTCGATCGCCGAAAGCACGCAGCGCGCATGCCATTGCCGCAGGCTCTCCCACTCGGAGGCTGCCTCGAGCTGCTCGCGGGCGTAGGCGCGGGCCGTCTCCAGCAGGCGATAGCGCGGCACGGCGCCGCCGTCGACCACGACGATCGACTTGTCGATCAGGTTGCCGAGATGGTCGAGCACGGCCCAGGCATCGATGTCCTCGTCGCACGCCACCTGCTGTGCCAGCTCGAGGCCGAAGCCGCCGGCGAAGACGCCGAGCCGCCGGAACACCTTCTGCTCGTCCGGGCTCAGCAGGGCATGGCTCCAATCGAGCGTGGTGCGCAGGGTGCGGTGGCGCGAGGGCGCATCGCGCACGCCGTTCTTCAGCACATGCAGGCGCTGGGCCAGGTGCTGCCGAACGCCCTGCACGCCCAGGAGCGGCACGCGCGCGGCGGCGAGTTCCAGCGCCAGCGGCAGGCCGTCGAGCTCGCGGCAGATGTCCACCACCGCGTCGAGATTGCCTTCGTCGAGCCGGAAGCCCGGTTGCGTGGCGCCGACGCGGGCCACGAACAAGGCGACCGCGCCATGCGCCGCCGCATCGGCCAGCGCGGCATCGTCCGGCACCGCCAATGCGCCCAGCCGCATCGGCCGCTCGGTGACCAGCTTCAAGGGCTCCTGGCTGGTGACCAGGACGTGGAGGCCGGGCAGGGCATCGAGCAGGTGGCCGACCAGCGCAGCCACAGGCTCGACCAGGTGCTCGCAGTTGTCCAGCACCAGCAGTTCGTGGCCACGCAGGCGCTCCGCCAGTTCGACGCTCGCGTCGGCCCGCCCGGGCAGGTTGATGCTCAGGGACAGCGCCACCGCGGCGGGCAGCGCGGCCGGATCGGAGATGGTCGCCAGTTCCACCATCCAGGCGCCGTCCCGGAAGTCGTGCGCCACTTGCCGGGCCACCGCGCGCGCCAGGCTGGTCTTGCCGATGCCGCCCGGCCCCAGCAAGCTGAGCAGCCGGTGCTGCCGCACCAGCTCGCGCAGCGTCGCCAGCTCCGCATCCCGGCCCAGCAGCGGGGGCAGCAGGGCGGGCAGATTGCCGGTGTCGGCCCGCAAGGCCCTGGCCGCGGACGGGAGGTTGGCGGCCCTGGAATTCGGCGCTACGGCGTTAGTGCCGGCGACGCTTGCCGCGGGAAAGGCGTCCAGCGCGGCGGCAAAGCGATAGCCGCGGCCCGGAATCGTGACGATGGCGTCGGCTCCCAGCAGCTTGCGCAACGCGCTCACATGCACCTGGAGATTGTTTTCCTCCACCACCAGGTTCGGCCACACCATGTCGAGCAGCTCGTTCTTGCTCAGCATGCGCTCGCGATGGGCGATCAGGGCCGAAAGTACATCGAAGGCCCGCGCGCCGAGGCTGGCGGGTCGGCCTTCCACCAGCAGTTGCCGGGTGGAAGGACGCAGTTCAATGTTGTCGAAGCGGTAGATCGAATCTGTTGGCAGCACGGGCGACTCTAGGCGGGCCTGCAACGCAGGCGAAGCCGGTGTTGTAACCGCGCCGGTCGAAAGTAACAACTACGGTAACAAATTCGCCTGCGCGGCGCCTGGCCTCCGGCGCCGGATTCCGCCCCTGCCGCGCGCCCCTAGGCCGGCACTCCTTCGATGTTGGCCCGATCCCAGTGCCGGTGCCTGGCGATCGCGGCAATGAAGTCGTGCGCGATCTGCGTGGCGGCGGTGGCATCGCCGAGGTTGGTGGTCGGCGTCGCGGCGACCACCACGCCAGCCGGCGCCTTGCGCGGATCGTCGCCGACGCCCAGCGTCGCAAGCAGTTGCACGCCCTCGCCCACGGCGCAGATCGCCTTGCAGTGCTTGTAGGCCTCGAGCACGAAGTGCAGCGCTTCGCCGTTGCCAACCAGCGCCCGGACGCCCTGCGCGCCGGCAGGCACCAGCACGGCATCGAACATGACCGAGGGCATGTTGGCGAAGGTGGCGTCGACGTCGAGCTGGCGCTTCGAGGCGCTGGCGACGGTGCCGAGCCGGGGGCCGACCACCTTGCATTGCGCTCCGGCCTGCTCGATCGCGTCGCGGATCGGCTTCAGCGAGGCCGAGTCGATGCCGTCCGCCACCAGGATCGCGACCTTGCGCGTCCTGATCGAGCCGTCGCCGGTGTCGACCATGCTGAGCGCGCGCGATTCCTCGATCGGCAGCGACATGCGGTGTTCGCGGTAGCCCGCCCGGCCGGCGGCCGCCTTCGCATCGGGCGCGTTGATGCCCAGCGGTTCGGCCACGCGGCGCGCAAGCTTCTCGTCGACGTGCGCGAGGTTGTCCACCATGCGCTGGCGGATCGCCGGCGTCTCGACCTTCGACAGCTCGAAGCGGAAGGCCGCGATGACGTGCTCCTTCTCGGCCGCGCTCTGGCTGTTGAAGAAGAGCCGCGCCTGCGTGAAGTGGTCGTCGAAGGAGGGGTTGCGGCGCCGCAGCTTGGGCGGGTCGATCTCCTCGGGGAAGGACTGGAAGCCGACGCTCGCGCCGTCGATGCGGAATTCCTTGCCGTCGATGAGTGAGTGCGGTTCGTAAGCCACCTGGCTGCGCGCGATGGTCTGGCGGTGCATGCCGTCGCGCTGGAAGTTGTGGAAGGGGCACACGCTCCGGTTGATCGGCAGCTCGTGGAAGTTGGCGCCGCCCAGGCGCGAGATCTGCGTGTCGGTGTAGGAGAAGAGTCGGCCCTGCAGCAGCGGATCGTTCGAGAAGTCGATGCCCGGCACCACGTGACCCGGGTGGAAGGCCACCTGCTCGGTCTCGGCGAAGAAGTTGTCGGGGTTGCGGTTGAGCACCAGGCGGCCGATGCGCTGCACCGGCACCATCTCCTCGGGCACGATCTTGGTCGGGTCCAGCAGGTCGAAGCCGAAGGCATGCTCCTTGTCCTGCGGGATCATCTGCACGCCGAGCTCCCATTCGGGAAAGTCGCCGCGCTCGATGGCCTCCCACAGGTCGCGCCGGTGGAAGTCGGCGTCCTTGCCGGCGATCTTCTGCGCCTCGTCCCAGGCCAGGCCGTGGATGCCGAGCTTGGGCTTCCAGTGGAACTTGACGAAGTGGCTCTCGCCGCGCGCATTGACGAAGCGGAAGGTGTGGACACCGAAGCCTTCCATCATGCGCAGGCTGCGCGGGATCGCGCGGTCCGACATGATCCACATCAGCATGTGGGTGGTCTCGGGCATCAGCGAGGCGAAGTCCCAGAAAGTGTCGTGCGCGCTCGCCGCCTGCGGCATCTCGTGGTGCGGCTCCGGCTTCACCGCATGGATCAGGTCGGGAAACTTGATCGCGTCCTGGATGAAGAACACCGGGATGTTGTTGCCCACCAGGTCGTAGTTGCCCTCGCGGGTGTAGAACTTGACCGCGAAGCCGCGCACGTCGCGCACCGTGTCGGCCGAGCCGCGCGAGCCCGCCACGGTCGAGAAGCGCACGAACACGGGCGTCTTCACCGCCGGGTCCTGCAGGAAGTCAGCGCAGGTGAACTGCGACATCGACTTGTAGACCTCGAAATAGCCGTGTGCCGCCTCGCCGCGCGCGTGCACCACGCGCTCCGGAATGCGCTCGTGGTCGAAGTGCGTGATCTTCTCGCGCAGGATGAAGTCCTCGAGCAGCGTCGGCCCGCGCACGCCTGCTTTCAGCGAGTTGTGGTTGTCCGGGATCTGCAATCCCTGGTTGGTACTGAGCCGCGGGGTGTTTTCGCTCGTGAAGGCGGCCAGTTGCTCCTGCTTGGCATTGCTGCCGTCGCCCACCTTGGGTCGACGGGCCGCGGCCGCCTTGTTCTGTGGCCTCATTCAGGATTCCTTCGTTTCTTTTGCAATGCGGCGCCCGGAGGCGCCGCAAGATCAGCTGACTTCCGCGTCGAAGAACGCGTCCAGTGCGTTGACCACCGCCACCAGGCCGACGATGCCCGCCACCGCCAGAACGGTCCAGAGCAGCACATCGTCGAACCAGGCAGCTCCGAGCGCGCCGAACAGCGAGGAAAGCTCCATGTTTCGCTCCAGGTCATTGGTGGGGGGACGCTTCGACAAGCGCTGCAGGCCGCCTGCAAGCGATGCATGAGCTTAGGGTCCGCACCGCCCGGACCCCGTAGTGGCCGCGCGCTCGGGTGTGTGGGAGCGGCGAGGAGTCCGCAGTAGGACCGCGCTGACGGCTTCGTGGGCATGCCTACGCCGCTTCGCGACGCCCCGCCCATGCGCTTTGGCCGTGGCGCCCTATAGGATCGGGGCATGCTCATCAAAATCGGCTTCGACATCGAACTGGGTGTCACGGCGCCCACGGCGCTGATCTACATGCTGCAGGTGCATCCCTCGCGTGCCATCGACGTCGTGGACGGCGAGCACCTCACGATCAGTCCGCCGCTCCACACGGACCATTACCGCGACGCCTTCGACAACCATTGCGCGCGCGTGCAGGTGCCGGCGGGCGTCGGCAGCGTGCGCCTGCGCAACGAGGCCACCGTCTTCGACACCGGCTGGGCCGATCCGGTCGACCTGGGCGCCGTCGAGCGCATGCCGGGCGACCTGCCGGTGGAAACGCTTCCCTTCCTGCTGCCCAGCCGCTACTGCGAGGTCGACAGCGAACTGCTCCAGTTCGCCTGGGACACCTTCGGGCAGGTGCCCAAGGGCTGGCCGCTCGTGCAGGCGATCTGCGACTACGTGCACCAGCACCTGCGCTTCGACTACCAGCGCGCGCGCGCCACCCGCACCGCGCTGGAAGCTTGGCGCGAGCGCGTCGGCGTGTGCCGCGACTTCACCCACCTGGCGATCACGCTGTGCCGCTGCATGAACATCCCGGCGCGCTACGTCACCGGCTATCTCGGCGACATCGGGATTCCGCCGGTGCCCTATCCGATGGATTTCAGCGCCTGGTTCGAGGTCTACCTCGGCGAGCGCTGGCACATCTTCGATGCGCGCCACAACACGCCGCGCATCGGCCGCATCATGATCGCGCGCGGCCGCGACGCGGCCGACGTGCCGATCACCATGGTGTTCGGCGCCAACACGCTGCAGCGCTTCGAAGTGACGACAGATGAGCTGGCTGGCTGAAGCTCAATCGGCCGGCGGCTCGTAGCCCAGCGTCTTCATCGCCGTCGCCAGGCCCTTGCGGCTCTTCTCCATCGCGGCCCAGGGCTCGTTGCCGATGGCGATGCGCTCGCCGATGTTCCGCACCTGCCATTGCGAGGCGCTCTGCAGCCCGGCCAGCTCGTCCCATTCGAGCGGCACCGAAACACCCAGCCCCGGACGCGAACGCGCCGACCAGGCGCTGACCGTGGTGGCGCCGAAGCCGTTGCGCAGGTAGTCGACGAAGATCTTGCCGACCCGGTTGCGCGGCCCGCTCTTGGCGACGAAGCGTTCGGGAATTGTCTGGGCCAGGTGCTGCACCACCGCCTGCGAGAAGCCCTTGACCGCGTCCCAGCCGTAGTTGCGCCGGAGCGGCACCACCACGTGCAGGCCCTTGCCGCCGCTGGTCTTCAGGAAGGCCGGCAGGCCGAGCTCGTCGAGCAGCGTGCGCACCAGCATCGCGGCGTCCAGCATCTTTTCCCATGCCACGCCCTCGCCCGGGTCCAGGTCGAAGGTCATGCGGTCCGGCTTGTCGATGGCGTTCGAGGTGGCGTTCCAGGTATGCAGCTCGATGACGTTCATCTGCGCCGCAGAGAGCACGCCGCGCGCGCTGTCGATCTGCAGCAGCGGGTCGTGGTCGGGATCGAGCTCCGGCGGCAGCAGCCGGACGCCGGCCAGCTCGTTCTGGTTCGCATGCTTCTGGAAGAACAGCTCGCCGCCCACGCCTTCGGGGGCGCGCACCAGCGCCACCGGCCGGCTCTTCAGGTGCGGCAGCAAGAGCGCCGACACCTGGTCGTAGAAGGCGACCAGCTCGCCCTTGGTGATGCCGCTCTTCTTGTCGATCACGCGCTCGGCATGGGTGATGCGCAGGTCCATGGTACGGGTCGCTCCTTTGCTGCTGCTGTTGCCGTTGCCGCTGCGCGCGGCCGCCGGCCCGGGCGGCGCCTGCGCCGTCTCGCGGCGGATCTCGGTGGCCGGCTTGTCGCTGCGCAGGCCCTGGAAGACCGAGTGGCGGATGCGGTGGTCGCGCGTCCATTCGCCGAACGCGACCTCGGCCACCAGCTTCGGCCTGACCCATTGGGCCTTGACGCCGGCGGGCCGCTGGTCGAACGGGCAGTTCTCGATCGCCAGCTTGTCGAGCCTGGACTTGATGTCCGCCAGGCGATCGGCATCGAAGCCGGTGCCGACATTGCCGCAGTACCGCAGCGCCCCCCGGTCGTCGTACACGCCGAGCAGCAGCGAACCGAAGCCGGCGCGCGCGCCCTTGGGCGCCGTGTAGCCGCCGATCACGAACTCCTGCCGCTGCTGGCTCTTGAGCTTGATCCAGGTCGGGGACCGGCGCGAGACGTAGCCCGAACCCTTCAGCTTGCCGATGATCCCCTCGAAGCCGCGCTGCGCCGAAGTGGCCAGGAGCTCGCGCGGCGCCACCTCGAAGGCCTCGGAAAGCCGCAGCGCGGGCGGCGGCTTCCGGCCCAGCAGCTTCGCCAGCCGCGCGCGCCGTTCCTCCACCGGCAGCTGGCGCAGGTCGAGGCCGTCGAGAAAAGGCGCATCGAAGAGCCAGTAGACGATCGAGGCGGTGGCGTTGCGGTCGAAGGCGTTCTGCAGCGCCTGGAAGTCGGGCGCGCCGCTCTCGCCTTCGACCACGATCTCGCCGTCGAGCCAGGCCGAGCGCGTGGGGAGCCCGGCGAGCGATTTCACGAGGCCGGGCAGCCTCGCGCTCCAGTCGTGGCCGTTGCGCGTGATGCATTGCACCTTGTCGCCGTCGATGCGCGCCAGCAGGCGATAGCCGTCGAACTTGAGCTCGTAGAGCCAGTCGCCGGGCGCAGCGGGCGGCGTTGCGACCAGCGTGGCGAGCTGAGGTTGCAGGCTGCGGGGCAACACGGCCTCGGGCGCGTCCTTCTCTTCTTTCTTCTCTTCCTCCTTCTCTTCCTTCTCCTTCGCGGCGGGGTGCGGCGGCATCGGGTCGTCGTCGACGCCGCGGCCGCTGATCACGCTGTCGGGCAGCGCCTCCACCACGTCGAAGTCGGCCAGGGGGCGCGCCTCCTCGTCATCCTCCTTGATCAGCAGCCAGGGCTCCTGCTTCTCGCCCTTGCCGCGCATGCGCACCAGCGTCCAGCGGCCGCGCAGTTTGTCGCCGTGCAGCTCGATCTTGAGCTTGCCCGCCGCCAGCCCCTGGCGCGCATCGCCTTCGGCCGCCCATTCGCCGCGGTCCCAGACGATCACCGTCCCGGCGCCGTACTGCTTGGGCGGGATGGTGCCTTCGAAGTCGGCGTAGGAAACCGGATGGTCTTCGACGTGCACCGCCATGCGCTTGACGCCCGGATCGAGGCAGGGTCCCTTGGGCACGGCCCAGCTCTTGAGCGTGCCGTCGAGCTCGAGCCGGAAGTCGTAGTGCAGCCGGCTCGCATGGTGCTTCTGGACCACGAAGGAATGCCCGCCGCGGCGCGCGCGGCCGGCCTGGTGCGGCTCGGGCGTCTTGGTGAAATCGCGCTTGCGCTGATACGGCGCGAGGGCCTCGCGCGGTGCGGGGGTTCTGGACGGGGCCATGCGGTGGAAATCCTCGGCCGCCACCGTAGGCCGGGCCGCTCGCGCCGGGTGTAGGAACGCAGCGGTGCGCTGCGTAAGGGCCGGGCCTCGACGTCGAGGTCAGCGCGCGCCGTCGGGCCGCAGCATCAGCCTGCCGTCGGGGCCCCGCTCGCAGGTGCCCGCGAGGGTGTCGGCGCGCCGCCCCGGCATCTCGAAACGCGCGCCCTCGGCCTGGCCGGTGCAGGCGTCGAGCGCTTCCGTGGGCGCACCGCGATGGGCGAAGGGCGGCATCGAAGCGCCGGGCCCGGGCGGTGGCGCGAACGGCGGCGGTGGGGGCGGCAGCATGATGCAGCCCGTCAAGGTTGCGGCCAGCAGGACGGCCGTGCAGGCGAATGTCGTTTTCATTCGTTCATCCGGATTGAAGGATGAAGAAGTGTGCGAATCGACTTGGGAGAAATCTGGGAAGCTTCGCCGCCGGCACTAAGGGTCTGTTAGCAGACCCTGGTCCAGCGGCACTTCGAACGCAAAGCCGACGCCGTAGACGGAGCGAATCCAGTCGTGCGAAGGCGCGGCGGACGAGAGCTTGCGGCGCAGGTTCTTGATGTGGCTGTCGACCGCGCGCTCGGACACGTCGGCATCGTCGTCGTAGGCCAGCTCCAGCAGCCTGGCGCGCGAGAAGATGCGCCCAGGCTGGCGCGACATCACCTGCAGCAAGCGAAACTCGCGCCGCGTCAGGTTCAACGGCGTGCCGTTCAGCGACGCACGCCAATGCGCGTCGTCGAGCTGCAAGGCAGCCGTCCCCTCGTTGTCTGCCGCCCCTTCGGCTTGGGTGCGCCGCAGGACGGCACGGACGCGCGCGACGACTTCGCGCGGCGAGAAGGGCTTGCACACGTAGTCGTCGGCGCCCAGTTCCAGTCCGACCAGGCGGTCGACCTCCTCGACGCGCGCGGTGAGCATGATGATCGGGTGCTGCGTGTGCGCGCGCGCCTGCCGCAGCACGCTCAGGCCGTCGAGGCCGGGCAGCATGATGTCCAGCAGGGTGAGCGCGGGCGGCGCCGTGAGCATGCGCTCGAGCGCGCCGTGGCCGTCGGCCACATGCTCGGTCTCGTAGCCGGCGTGGCGCAGGTAGTCCTGCAGCACCGAGGCGATGTCGGCTTCGTCTTCGACGATGAGGATGCGGATGCGGATGCGGCTCATGACGCTTGCACCAGCGGAAGCCACATGGTGATCCCCACGCCGCCGAGCGGAGACGCCGAGGCGTCGATCTCGCCGCCGTGCGCCTCGACCGTGGCGCGGCAGATCGACAGGCCGAGACCGGAGCCGCCCAGCGTGCGGTTGCGCGAGCCTTCGGCCCGGAACAGGCGCTCGAAAAGCCGCGGCAGCTCACCGGCCATGACGCCCGGGGCGCTGTCGTCGAAGCGCAGCACCAGCCGCTGCGCGCCGCCGCTGCCCTCGACGGCCGCGCCGATGTGCAGCGCGCCGCCGGCATCGGTGTAGGAGAGCGTGTTTTCGAGCAGGTTCATGAAGACCTGGTGCAGCCTGTGGGCGTCGCCCTCGACCATTGGTTGCGATTGGGCCGCCAAAGCGTCGACCGCCTGCGCATCCACCGCGATGCGGTGCTGGACGAAGCGGTCGTGCGTCGCGGCGAGGACCTCCTTCAGCAGCACGAGCGGGAAAACGGAGCTTCGGGTGAGCGATTCGACCCGGGGATCGCGCATGCTGCTGCGCAGGTCGTCGACCAGCTGGCCCAGCCGCATGACCTGCCGGTGCAGCCGCAACGCGGTGCGGTCATCGAAGCTGCGCACGCCGTCCTGCAAGGCCTCGATCTCGGCGCGCATGGCGGCGAGCGGCGTGCGCAGCTCGTGCGCCACGTCGGCCAGCCAGGCGCGGCGCGAAGTCTCGACCGTGTCCAGGCGCTCGGCCATGTTGTTGAAGGTGCGGCCCAGCAGGGCCAGCTCGTCCGAGCCGCGCACCTGCACGCGCGTGCCGAGCCGTCCGCGCGCCACGTCCTGCGCACCCTGCGTGAGCGCATCGATCGGGCTGAGCCAGCGCCGCGCCAGCTGCCAGGACAGTACCAGCGCGACGACCAGGCCGACCAGGCCGGTCAGCAAGATCACGCCCGACTGGCGCGCGAAGAAGACACGGTCGGCCTCGCTGTCGAGCCCTTCGACGGGCGCCAGCACCAGTTCGCCAATGACGAGGTGCCCGCGCCGTATCGGCAGCCGGGCCGCCGAAGCCAGGTTGACGCTGGCCCCGGCGACCCGTGCGCCGGTCGCGTCCACCACGCCCAGCCGCTGATAGATCGAATCCGCTGCTTCTCGCGGATCGGAGAAGAAGCCGGGCGCAGGCGGAGGCATGTAGCGCCTCGGCAAGAGCTCCAGCTGCGGCGGAAAGCCGGGCGGCGGCGGCGGACGGTCTTCGAAGCGCGGCGGCCGCGCGTACCAGGGCGGCAGCCGCGCATCGTCGGCTTCGCGCGGCTCCACCTGTGCCGTGCCCGGGTCTCCCATCTGCAGCCGGTGCCAAGCACCCTCGTCCTTGCGCAGCTTGTCCCAGCTGCCGTTGGCGGCGTAGTGCTTCTGCAGCAGCTGCGCCAGCCAGTCCATGCGCCGGATCTCGATCTCCGCGACGTAGGGCCCGAGGCCGCGCTGCAGCGCGAAGATGGAAAAGGCCGCCGAGAGCAGCAGCAGCACCACCAGCAAGGTAGCGAGCGCGAAGAAGATTTTTCTGCTGAGCGTCAGGCGTGGCATCGGATGGGGGTTCGGCGCAAGGCCGCATTCTGCGGCACGCCTGGGCGCCGTTCTGTCGGAAGGGGGTGGCGGATGCCGGCCTACGCAGTTCCGATCAGCCACCGGAAGCTGTACGCGGCCAATGGCATTGCCGCGGATCGGACGCAGCGGATCCCGTTCCAGATCGGCACGTCTTTTCGAGGGCGGAGCTTTGCCCGGTCGACATGATCGGCGCCAGCGTGGCGGCTGGCGCTTGCGCGCCGCTCGAGGCCCAATCCTCGTCGTGATGCTCGTCGAAAAGCACGACCAGCGCGGCCACGAGAAAGCAAAGCGATGCCACCCAAGGCAGCGCCGCCTCGACGAAGGACTGGCCATCGAAGCGCTTCGATGGGCGCTCGTCGACCACCACGCCCTTCAGTTCCTCGGCCATCATGGGATGCTGCGCGGATGCGCCGGCGCGGCAGCGGCCAGCGGCATGCGGAAGGTGAGCCCGAGGCCGCCCAGCGGCGAGGGCGCGGCATAGAGCCGGCCGCGCTGCCGATCGGCGATGCGCCGCGACAGCACGGCGCTCTCGCGGATCTCGCGCTCCCTCGCGTCGACCTGCTGCCGGGCGACGGACAGCCGATCGAAGGTCCGCGCCAGCCTCGGCTGTTCCGATGCGAGGCTCGAGTCCATGAAACTCAATACTGCCTGTGCACCCTCGGTGCGTGCCAGTGTCTTCAGGACGCCGCCGCGCGGCATGGCATGGCATGCGAGGTGCACGATGTGCGCGAGCATCCGCCGCAGCTCGTCCGCATCGCCCCAGACCCAGAGTGCAGCGTCGGGCAGGGCTTGCGCGAGTTCGATGTCGGCGGCCTGCAACGCGGCGGCGCTGGAGCGGGACATCTCGTCGAGCAATTGCCGCAGGTCGACGCGGCAACGCTCGAGCGGCTGGAAGTGCACGGCCGCCGGGCTGGCGATGCGGGCCTGGCGCCTTGCGACGACGAGCGGCAACGCGATGAACAGACAGCCGAGGCCGAGGGCAACGCCGACAGCTGGCGATGGCGTCATGGGAGTACCTCCGAATGCATGAATGGCGAAACGGCGCGCGTGGAACGACGCAGCCGCCACCCGATGCTGGCCGGCAAAAGAGGAGGAAATTGGGAGCCGGGAGCCGGGCGCCGCGGCCTGCGGCTCAGGCGCCGCCGGAGAGCGGGGGCCGGCTCAGGTCGCGGTCGCTCGCCACCGCGAAATAGAACCATTCGGTGCCGGGCAGTGCGGCCGAATTCGGGAACACGATGAAGCCGTCGCGCACGGCCTCGAGCACGCTGCCGTCGGCGCGCACGCCGATCGGCTCGCCTTTCGCCATCGGGTCGAAGGTGGCCCACTCGCGCACGAACTGGTCTTCCTCGTCCAGGCGGTCCGTCACGCTGACCAGCCGCAGCAGGGAGGGCCGCACGGGCGGCGCGGCCAGCGGATCCGGCGCGACCATGCCCAGCAGCCGAAGCGCCGAGAGGATTGCGCGGTAGGCGACTTCGGGGGCGGCGGGATCCTGGTGCTGCCCGCATTCGAGCGTGACGCCGTAGCCGCCGCGGCTGCGCATGTACTCGTTGGTGCCCCAGCCGAAGGCGAGCGCGGCATCGTCGGCCGGCTGCCCGCCGGCGCGCTGGGCGAGCCCGGCCGCATAGATGTCGAGCCAGCCCTCGACCACGCGCGAGGTGCCGAGGTGCAGCGCGAGCTGGCCCTCCTCGAAGGCACGCGCGAAGGGCTCGAGGGTGCCGGCGTTGTCGCGCGGGCCGATCATCGCGAAGGCCTCGCCCGCGCTCTGGAAGGAATGCAGGTCGAGCAGCACCTCGTGGCGGTCGAGCAGCGGACACAGCAGGTCGGTGATGCGGCCTTCGTAGTCGGCCGCCTCGATGCCCGGCGGGCTGGGACGAAACAGGCGGTTGAGGTTGCGCTCGCCTTCACGCCGGCCCAGGCGGCGCGCGAGCGGATTGGCCACCGGCACCATCGTGAGCTGGCCGCAGCGCAGTTGCAGGAAGCCGGCGTCGAGCTCGGCCGCCGCGCGCTCGATGCCTGCGCTGCCGCAGGTCTCGTCGCCGTGCACGCCGCCCAGCACCATCAGCCGCGGGCCCGGTTTCAGGGCGGCGTAGCCGTGGATGCGGAGGGTGTCGGTGGGTTGCTCGCTCATCTCGTCGGCCATCCTACAACGGGGCGCATGGCGGTCCTACGGGCCCGGCGCCGCGCCGTGCGACAACTGTTCCATGACAAAGGAACACACCATGGCGCGCAAGTCCAAAGCCCCCGCAAAGACCGCCGATCCGGTGAAGGACGCCGGCGGCGGAAAGACCAAGGTCGAACAGGGGGGCGAATCGGCGCCCCGCCTGCCGCACGAGCGCGACCAGTCCTCGGACAGCCAGCAGAACCAGGACGGCAGCGGCGCACAGCGCGTGGGCCGCAAGGCGCTGGAGGACGTCGAGCGCGGCGTGGTCGATACCGACCGCGGCCCGGTGGCCGACCGGACCTACAACGACAAGCTCAAGCCTTGAGCGGCGCCTGGAGCTGCGTGCGCATGGCCGAGATCGCGCTCGCGTAGTCCTTGGCATTGAAGATCGCGCTGCCGGCCACGAAGGTGTCGGCGCCCGCGCTGGCCACCCGGGCGATGTTGTCGACCTTGATGCCGCCGTCGACTTCGAGGCGGATATCGCGGCCGGTCTGCTCGATGCGCTTGCGCGCGAGCTCGATCTTGCGCAATGCGGAATCGATGAAGGTCTGGCCGCCGAAGCCCGGATTCACGCTCATGATCAGGATCAGGTCGATCTCGTCGATCGCCCAGTCGAGCGGCTCCAGCCCCGCGCCGGGGTTGAACACCAGCCCCGCCTTGCAGCCGGCCGCCTTGATGGCCTGGATGCTGCGATGCGTGTGCGGCGAGGCGTCGGGGTGGAAGCTGATGTAGTCGGCCCCGGCCTGGGCGAAGGCGGCGGCCAGCGCGTCGACCGGCTCGATCATCAGGTGCACGTCGATCGGCACCCGCGTGCCGTCGGCGGCCTTGGCGTGGGGCCGGAGCGCCTGGCACACCATCGGCCCGAAAGTGAGGTTCGGCACGTAATGGTTGTCCATCACGTCGAAGTGGATCCAGTCGGCGCCGGCGGCGATCACGTCGGCCACTTCGGCGCCGAGGCGCGCGAAATCGGCCGAGAGAATGGAAGGGGCGATGCGGAAAGGGCTGCTCATGGGGCGGATTGTCGCAGGGCCGATCGCGACATTCGTTCGGCTACCATGGCGCCGATGTCCAGTCACCCGATCAACATTCAGGTCGAGCCCCGCTACCTGCCCGACCAGTCTTCGCCCGAAGACCGGGTCTATACCTTTGCCTACACGGTGACCGTCACCAACACCGGCAAGGTGGCCACGCAGCTGATCTCGCGCCACTGGGTCATCAGCGACGGGTCGGGGCACACGCAGGAAGTCAAGGGCCTCGGCGTGATCGGCCAGCAACCGCTGCTGGCGCCGGGCCAGTCCTTCCGCTACACCAGCGGATGCCGGCTGCAGGCGCCGAGCGGTACCATGCACGGGAGCTATTTCTTCGTGACCGAGCGCGGCGAACGCTTCGACGTCCCGATTCCCATGTTCGTGCTGGAAGCCGACACGGGCGGCGTGCCCGTCTCGCGCGTGCTGCACTGAACGCTTTTTTTCTCATCGAACCATGAACGCCCTGTGCGCTCTGGTTGTCTGGCGGGGGGCGCGGTTTCCGGCGCCCGCCCCTTGAAATTGCCTCTGTGATGACGTCTTTCCTCCCCAACGATCTGCTGGGCTTCTGGTCCGAGTGGGTGCGGCCCTCGGCGGGCCTGCCCACCGTGCTGTGGTCGCTGCTGCTGGCGGCGGCCGCCGCGGCCGGCCACCTGGTGCAGCGCTACATGGGCATGCCCAAGGTGGTCGGCTATTCGGTGGTCGGCACCGTGGTCGGCTTCGCCGGCTTCGAGGGCGCGATCTGGCCGCTGCAGGGCATCAGCCTGTTCCTGCTCGAGCTCGGGGTGGCGATCGTGCTGTTCGAGGCCGGCGGCCGCCTGCCGCTGCGCTGGTTCCGCCACAACCCGATGGTGCTGGTGCAGAGCCTGCTCGAAGCGACGCTGACCTACTTCTGCGTGTTCTGGGTGCTGCACTGGCTCGACGTGCCCGACCCGGTGGCCAATCCGATCGCGCTGATGGCGATCGTCGCCTCGCCGGCCGTGCTGAGCCGCGTGGTGATGGACACCCGCGCCTCGGGCCCCGTGACCGAGCGCGCGATGACGCTGGCCACCCTCAACACCTTCTATGCGCTCGCGCTCGGCTACGCGCAGGCCGGGCTGATCGAGCGCGCGCCGCTGGGACTGTTCCAGAAGCTCTACCCGGTGGCGGTGGTGCTGGGCCTCTCTTTCGTGGTGGGCGCGCTGATGGCGCTCTCGCTGCGCTCGGCACTGCGCGTGATGAGCCCGGCCAGCGAGAACACCTCGATCCTGCTCCTGGCCATCATCGCCGCCGGCGCTGCGCTGGCCGCGCACTTCGGCGGCTCGGCGCCGCTGGCGGCGCTGATCGGCGGCGTGCTGCTCAAGGCGCTGCATCCCAAGCCCTGGGCCTGGCCGCGCCAGTTGGGCACTGCGTCCTCGCTGCTCACCATGCTGATGTTCGTGCTGGTCTCGATCGTGGCCGCGCAGGCCGACTGGAGCCTGCCGGTCGCCAGCGTGGTGCTGGCGGTGATCGGCGTGCGCACCCTCGCCAAGATCGCGGGCGTCGCGATCGCCAACCCGGGCAGCGGCGCGAGCTGGAAGCAGGCCTTCTGGGTCGGCTGCGCGATGTCGCCGCTGTCCTCGATCGCGCTCCTGATCACCTCCAGCTTCGTCGCGGCCTCGCCGCTCCTGGGTGCGATGATCACGCAGATCGCGCTGCCGACGATCCTGCTGATGGAGGTGCTCGGCGCGGTGCTCGCCACCATCGCCATCCACGGCGCCGGCGAGAGTTCCCAGCCCTGGACGCCCGAGGCCTTCAGCACGACGGAGGACACGCAACGATGAGCGACGTGACCACCACCGACCCGCGCGCCGACGGATCGCCGGCCCTGCCCGCAACGCCCGCGAGCCGCGTCGTGCCGCTCGAGCCCTTCAACAAATCGGTCGCGCTCTCGCTCGGCGTCGAGCTCGAGCTGCAGCTGGTCAACACCCACGACTACGACCTCGCGCCCTACGCCGAGGACATGCTGCGCCTGATGGCGCAGACGCCGCTGCCCGGCAGCGTGGTGCCCGAGATGACCTCGAGCATGATCGAGATCTCGACCGACATCTGCCACTCGGCCAAGGACGTGGTCGCGCAGCTCACGCCGATCCGCGACGCGCTGGTGAAGAACGCCGACAAGCTCAACATCGCGGTGGTCGGCGGCGGCACCCATGCCTTCCAGCAATGGCACGAGCGGCGCATCTACGACAAGCCGCGCTTTCGCGAGCTGTCGGAGCTCTATGGCTACCTGTCGAAGCAGTTCACCATCTTCGGCCAGCACGTGCACATCGGCTGCCCCGATGCCGACGGTGCGCTGCTGATGCTGCACCGCATGTCGCGCTACATCCCGCACTTCATCGCGCTGTCGGCCTCCTCGCCCTTCGTGCAGGGGCAGGACACGCAGTTCGATTCGGCGCGGCTCAATTCGGTGTTCGCCTTTCCCCTGTCGGGCCGCGCCCCCTTCACCTTGTCGTGGAAGGAGTTCGGCAACTACTTCGAGCGCATGACCCGCACCGGCGTCGTGCGCAGCATGAAGGACTTCTACTGGGACATCCGGCCCAAGCCGGAATTCGGCACCATCGAGATCCGCGTGTTCGACACGCCGCTCACCGTCGAGCGCGCCGCGGCGCTGGCCGGCTACGTGCAGTCGCTGGCCGCCTGGTTCCTGCAGGAGCAGCCCTTCACGCCGACCGAGGACGACTACCTGGTCTACACCTACAACCGCTTCCAGGCCTGCCGCTTCGGGCTCGATGCGCTGTACGTCGACCCGGCGAGCGGCGAGCACATGCCGCTGCGCGACCACATCCTCATGACCATGACGCAGCTCGAATGGCACAGCGAGGCGCTCGATGCCACGCAGGCGCTGGGCGAGCTGCGCACCAGCGTCGAAGCCAACCGCAACGAT
The DNA here is from genome assembly GCF_018614915.1 of Variovorax paradoxus. Taxonomy (GTDB): domain Bacteria; phylum Pseudomonadota; class Gammaproteobacteria; order Burkholderiales; family Burkholderiaceae_C; genus Variovorax; species Variovorax paradoxus_K. The sequence continues at coordinate 135,299 of NZ_JAGGNU010000005.1, forward strand.
GCGCGCTGGCTGCGCGAAAAGCAGGGCAAGGAGCGCCTCTTGGCCGAGGTGGTGCGCCAGGCGGCGCTGCGCTTCCGCGGCATTGCCGGCTGACGAGGGCGATGTGAGCAGCCTCGGCGAATTCGACCTCATCGCGCGCTACTTCAAGCGCCCCGCAAAGCGCTCCCCGCTCGGCGTCGGCGACGACTGCGCGCTGCTCGCACCGGCCGCGGGCATGCAGCTCGCGGTGTCTTGCGACATGCTGGTGGAAGGCCGCCACTTCCTCTCCACGGTCGACCCGGCACGGCTTGGCCACAAGGCGCTGGCCGTCAACCTGAGCGACCTCGCGGCCTGCGGCGCGAAGCCGCTGGCCTTCACGCTCGCGCTCTCGCTGCCGGTGGTGGACGAGGCCTGGCTCGAAGCCTTGTCGCGCGGCATGTTCGCCCTGGCCGAGGCGCACGACTGCGAACTGGTCGGCGGCGACACCACGCGCGGTCCGCTCAACCTCTGCATCACCGTCTTCGGCGAAGTGCCTTCCGGCGCCGCGCTGCTGCGCTCGGGCGCGCAGCCCGGCGACGAGCTCTGGGTCAGCGGCACGCTCGGCGATGCGCGTCTGGCGCTCGAGGTCTTCCGCGGCACGCTCGCGCTGCCGGCCAAGCTCTTCGAGCAGGCGCGCCTGCGCATGGAGCAGCCGACGCCGCGCGTGGCGCTGGGCCAGGCGCTGCGCGACATCGCGACGTCGGCGATCGACCTCAGCGACGGGCTGGTCGGCGACCTGGGCCACATCCTGGCGGCCAGCGGCGTCGGGGCGACGCTCGATGCCGATGCCGCCGCCGCATTGATCGCCGCCGGGGCCGACCCGGCGAACGCGGCGGTGCTGAGCCCCGAACTGCGGCGCGCCTGCGCGCTCGCCGGCGGCGACGACTACGAGCTTCTCTTCAGCGCGCCGCCCGCCGCGAGCGCGGCGGTGTTCGAGGCCGGCCGCCGCAGTTCGACCCCGGTCGCGCGCATCGGCCGCATCGAGGCCGCGCCGGGCCTGCGCATCGTCGATGCGCACGGCACCGCGATCGTCCAGCGCTTTACGGCTTTCGACCACTTCCGCTCGCCTTAGCGCCCGACGCAAAATACGCCCTTCGCAAAGAAAAACAATGCCCAGCCTTCTTTCCTACAAGCTCCTGATCCCCCTGACCTTCCTCAGTGCCGGCCTGTACGTGCACTTCCGCGGCCAGGTGCGGCATCGGCTCGGGCGCCAGCTGAGCGACCATTCGACCTTCCTGGCACCCCTCAACGTGCTGATGTACTGGTTCTCGTCGGTGCCGTCGAAGCCCTACATCGACCTCAAGCAGTTTCCCGAACTCGAGGTGCTCGAGAGCAACTGGAAGACCATCCGCGACGAGGGCCTCGCCCTGTTCGACGAAGGCCACATCCGCGCCGCGGCGGGCTACACCGACATCGGCTTCAACTCCTTCTTCCGCACCGGCTGGAAGCGCTTCTATCTCAACTGGTATGGCGATTTCCTGCCCTCGGCCGCCGGCCTGTGCCCCAAGACCACCGAGCTGATCGCAGGCATCCCCTCGGTGCGCGCGGCGATGTTCGCCATCCTGCCGCCGGGCAGCAAGCTGGTGCGGCATCGCGACCCCTTCGCGGGTTCGCTGCGCTACCACCTGGGCCTCAAGGTGCCGCAGGATGCACCGAGCTGCCGCATCTTCGTCGACGGCCAGTCCTACCACTGGAAGGACGGCGAGGCGGTGATGTTCGACGAGACCTACATCCACTACGCCGAGAACCTCACCGACGAGACGCGGCTGATCCTGTTCTGCGACATCGAGCGGCCGCTCAGCAACCCCGTGGCGCGCTGGATCAACCGCGAGATCGGCTGGCGCATGATCAAGGCCGCCGCCACGCAGAACGTGGACGGCGAGCCGATCGGCGGCCTGAACAAGGCCTTTGCCCAGATCTACAAGATCCGCGTGCTGGGCAAGCGCCTGAAGGCCTGGAACAAGCCCAGCTACTACGCCGTCAAGTGGCTGATCTTCGGCGGCCTGTTCTACCTGCTGTTCTTCTGAGCGCGGCGTTCCGGCGCAGCGAACACGAGGATTTGCGTCAAACGCCACACCCCGTCGATGCGCAAGAGGCGGTAGAGCAGCGGGTTTGACGCAGGCTGCTGGAAAATGGCACTCCCACACCAAAACCCCACCCAGGCGTCACCGAGCATGCATGCGACCACCCTTGACGAGCTGTTCGACCAGAGTCACTCGCTGCCCACGGTGCCGAAGGTGGTGCGGGACCTGATCGAGGTGCTGCAGAACGACAACGCCACGCTGTCGCAGGTGGCTCGCAAGATCGATGTCGACCAGGTGCTCACGGCCAAGATGCTGCGCCTGGCCAACTCGCCGTACTACGGCGTTCGCAAGAAAATCTCGACGATCGAGGAAGCCATTCGCATGCTCGGCCTGTCCTCGATCCGCACGCTGGTGCTCAGCTCGCACCTCACCGGGACTTTCAAGCAGATCCCCAATGTCGACCTGCCCAGGTTCTGGCGCCACAGCCTGCGCGTCGCTTCCTTCGCGCGTCACCTGGCCGGCACGACGCGCGCGGTCGACCCGAACCTCGCCTTCACCGTCGGCAGCATGCACGCGATCGGGCACCTGATCATGTCCATCGTCATGCCCGGCCAGATGGCGCCGCTCAATGCCTCCTGTCCCGTCGACGCCATGAGCCGGTTCGACGCCGAGGAGCAGGCCTTCGGCTACCACTTCGGCGACGTCAGCGCCAAGCTGGCCTCGCGCTGGAACTTCTCCGACGAGTTCATCACGGCCCTCGCAGGCTTCGCTCGGCCGATGGGCGTGCAGACCTTCGAACCGCTGCCCGGGATCGTGCACCTGGCCGTGTGGCGGGTGGCGCTGGATCGCGAAGACCCCGCGGCCCGCGAGGCCCTCGAGGGCTGGCCCTCGGAGGTCGCGCAGGCCGTCGGCGTGTCGCGCGATGAGCTCCAGGAGATGCCTACGCCGGCGGAACTGGCCGCCGAGCTCGAGGTCATGATCGCCTGAAGCGCGTCAAGGGTGCCGCGAGGCGGGCACCAGTGCCAGCGGCGTCGTATCGAGCCCGGCGAACGAGGAATCGAGGCCGAGTCCGTTCAGCACGCAGGTCATCGCGCGGTACAGCTCGCTGGGCAGCACCGGCTTGTGCAGCAGCGGGACGCCGGTGGCGCGCGCTTCGCGCAGGCGCCGCGGCGCGGTGTCGCCGGTGATCAGCAGCGCCGGCAGCTCGGTGCCGAGCTCGGCGCGCAGCGCCGCGATCGCCTCCGCACCGGTGCGCAGCTCGCGCAGGCGGTAGTCGCTGATGACCAGGCCCGGCGCATGCGCGCGTGCGAGCGCCTGCGCTTCCTCGATGGAATCGGCCACGTCGCATTCGCAGCCCCAGGCGCCGAGCAGCTGGCGCATGCCCGTGCGCACGGACTCGTCGTCGTCGATCACCAGCACGCGCACGTCGAACACGCGCGCGGCGCTGGGCGCGGCATCGGGCCTGCTGCCGACGATGCCGAGGCGCGCGACCGGCAGGCCGAGCCTGAAGACCGTGCCGCGCCCGGGCCTGGACAGCAGCGAGAGCTCCTGCCCGAGCGCGCGTGACAGGCCCTGTGCGATGGCCAGGCCCAGGCCGAGGCCCTTGCGGCGGTCGCGCTCCGCATTGCCGAGCTGATGGAACTCGCGAAAGATCTCCTGGTGCTGCCTGGGCTCGATGCCGATGCCGGTGTCCCACACCTCGAGCAGCAGCTCGTCGCCTCGCTCGCGGCAGGCCACCAGCACACCGCCGCGCTCGGTGTAGCGGATTGCGTTCGACACCAGGTTGCGCAGGATCAGCGCGACCAGCGCCGGGTCGGAGTAGACCGCCACGCGGGTCTCGCGCGAGCGGTAGACGATGCCCTTGGCGTCGGCCTGTGGCGCCAGCTCGTTCTCGATCTTGTTGAGCAGCGGCTGCAGATGAAAGGGCTGCATCTGCGGCTCGACCACGCCGGCCTCGATGCGCGAGAAGTCGAGCAGGGTGTCGAGCATCTCGGCCGAGGCCTGCCAGGTGGCGCGCGCATTGGCCAGCGCGTCGTGCTGGCCGGCCGAGAGCTTGCTGCGGGCCAGCACTTCCAGGAACAGGCCCTGGGCATGGATCGGCTGGCGCAGGTCGTGGCTGGCGGCGGCGAGGAACCTGGACTTGGCGAGGTTGGCCTCCTCGGCCGCGCGGTGGGCGGCCTGCGCATGCTCGGTCTCGACGCGCAGGCGTTCGATCAGCTCGAGATTCTCGAAGCGCAGGCCGATCGCGCGCCGCGCCGCGCGCGAGCCGTTGCGCGCCTGGCCCAGCAAGGCCGCGGTGTAGAGGAGCGCGGCCACGCCCAAAGCGTCGTACGCGGGGTCGTCCATGAGCCACAGCTTGGTGCCCAGCACGATCAGCTCGGCGGCGCCGAACACGATGAACACCGGCAGGATCGGCGCCAGCGACGACATCGAGCTGCCCGCCACCCCGGCCAGCACCGCCACCACCAGGACGCTGCCCGCCACCGTGGTGGTGCCCAGCGCGGCCCAGGCCAGCGAGGCCCAGAACGCGCCGTCGAAGGCGTTGAGCACCATCTTGTAGCGCAACAGCCGTCGCGCGCGCTCGGGGCTGATCTCGGAGGCCAGCAGCCGCCGCGCGTCCCAGGCCAGGAACAGCTTGTACGCGATGGTGACGGCGCACCAGGCGCGCATCGCCAGCGCGTTGGCCTCGTTGGACAGCACCCAGACCAGCAGCAGCGCGAGCAGGATGGTGGGGACGAGCGAGCTGCCGACGTTGCCCAGCTGCAGCCGCAGCTGCTCCACCAGCATGCGTTCCTCGGGCAGGCGCGAGGTCTTCGCCATCAGGCGACCAGCCCCCTGCGCCGCGCCGCGAAGCCGGCCTCCGACCGGCTCGATACCTGCAGCGCGGCCAGCACCGCCTGCACGTGGCCGCGCACCGTGTTCTCCGACAGGTTGAGCCGGCGGCCGATCACCTTGTTCGACAAGCCCTGGCACATCAGATCGAGCACCTCGGTCTGGCGCGGCGTCAGGAGCTGCCGCGAGGCATCGCCATCGCCGGCCGGGGCGAGCATCGAGGAGCCGGGCGCGACCGGCAGGCCTCGCCGCAGCTGATCGATCACGGCAAGGATCTTGTCGGCCGGCTCAGCCTTGGACACGAAGGCCACCGCGCCGCGCTCCAGGGCCAGCCTGACGTTCTGGTGCGCGACGTCGGAAGAGAGGATGACCACCAGCGCCTGCGGCCACTTGCGCCTGATCAGCGCGATCCCTTCCAGGCCGTTCAGCCCCTGCAGCTGGATGTCGAGCAGCACCAGCGCCGGGTTCTCCATCGGCGAGCGCATGGCCTCCTCGAGCGATGCGGCCTCCGCCGCCTCCAGGTCTGCGATGCCGGCGGCAAGCACCATGCGCAATCCGCAGCGGAACAGCGCGTGGTCGTCGATGAGAAGAATTCTGGGCGGCAGCATGAAGGTGGTGCGGTCTCGGAAGCGCAATCATTCTGCGTCAGTCCGCCAAGTCTCCGTCCGGTCCAAATGGACTATTTACGCACCGGGCCATCGACGCGACCATCGAGTTACCCAAAATTTCACGCACCGCGCCCTCTCTCGTCGAATGAAGCCCCTCATCGAAATCCACCGCATCGGAACGGATGCCTATGGCTACCACATCAGTGCCCTCGGCACCGATGCGGAAGCGCAGGGCGGCAGCGGCGCCTTCGATTCGCTGGAGCACTGCCTGTTCGACGCAGGCGCCTCGCTGGGCCACTACTTCGCGCGCGTGGAACTCAATCTCGAGGGCATGTTCCTGGGCTCCTGTTCCACCGACATGCTGCGCCGCAATCCCAAGGGCGTGGCGCAGCGCATCCGTCAGCACTTCCAGCCGGCCTAAGTTTCCTTCAGCGAACGCGCGAGCGTCTCGATGAAGCTGCGGCTCGCGGCCGAGAGCGAGCGCCCGCGCTTGGTCACGATCGAGATGTCGCGCGACACGCGCGGCGCGGCGATCGACCGCACGACGAGAGCCGGGTCGCCCACGGCCTTGGCGAAGGCCGAGGGCATGATCGACGCCCCCATGCCGCTCGCCGTCATCCAGAGCGCGGTGGAAAGAAACGAGACCTCGTTGACCACGTTGAGCGCCACGCCGGCCTGCGCGGCCGCGCCGTCGATCAGCGGGCGAATGCCGTAGCCCGGGCGCACCGTGATCACCGGATGGCCGCCGATCTCCGCCCAGCGCACGGCCTTCTTCGTCGACGCCAGCGCATGCTCGCGCGTGCAGACCAGGGCCAGGTGGTCGCGCAGCAAGGTTTTGGTCTCGACCTCGGCGCCCGCGCGCTCGGGCGTGCCGATGCCGAAATCCACGTGCTCGCCGATGATGCGCGAGACGAACTGGTCGGGCGCGCAGTCGTCCACCACGATGCGCACCTGCGGATGCGCCGCGCCGAAGCGCCGGATCGCCGCCGGCATCAGGAAGGAGGCCAGGGTCGGCGTGATGGCCAGGCAGACCCGGCCGCGCTGCAGCTGCGCGAGCTCGCGGAAATCGGCCGCCAGCGAATCGACGTCGCGCAGGATGCGCTCGGCCGTGGGCAGCATCTCGGAGGCCGCGGCCGTCGGCTGCAGCGAGCGCGTGGTGCGGTCGAAGAGCCGCGTGCCCAGGCCTTCCTCGAGCTGGCGGATCAGCATGCTCACCGCCGACTGCGTGACGTAGAGCTTCTCGGCCGCGGCGCTGAGCTTGCGCAACTGGTGCACCGCGAGGAAGGCGCGCAGCTGCCGGATCGTGGGACTGAACTTCTGATTCATCAGCAGAAATCATATTTCATTCGCAATTTATTGATTTACGAATGAATGTGGCTGCCGTCCAATGCGCGCTGGAGACACATCACGAGGAACACCGATGACGAAGAAACTCGCCCGCGCGCTGGGACTGCTCGTCGCGGCCTGCGCGCTGCTCGCAGGCCCCGCGCAGGCCCAGGCGCCCGGCGCCGACTTCCCCAACAAGCCGATCCGCATGGTCGTGACCTTCCCGCCCGGCGGCAGCGCCGATGCGGTGGTGCGCATGCTGGTGCCGCGTCTCAACGAGCGGCTCGGCCAGCCGGTGGTGGTCGACAACCGGCCCGGCGCGGGCGGCAACGTCGGCCTCGCCGTGGTGGCCAAGGCGCCGGGCGACGGCTACACGCTGGGCGTGGGCGCCGCCGGCGCGCTCTCGGCCAACACGAGCCTCTACGCGCAGATGCCCTTCGACCCGCTGAAGGACTTCAAGCCGGTCGGCATGCTCGCGGCCATTCCCTTCGTGATCGTGGGACATCCCTCGATCGGCGCGAAGACCCAGGCGCAGCTGATCGCGCTCGCGCGCGCCGAGCCGGGCAAGCTCTCGATCGGCCACGGCGGCAACGGCACGGCGATGCACCTGTCGGCCGCACTCTTCAGCCAGATGGCCGAGGTCAAGCTGGTCGAGGTGCCCTACCGCGGCTCCGGCCCGGCGGCGCTCGATGCGATGGCGGGCCAGATCCCGCTTGCGGTGGTCGATCTGCCCTCCGCGCTGCAGCAGATCAGGGCCGGCAAGCTGGTCGCCTTTGCGGTGACCAGCCGCGAGCGCCTGCCGATGCTGCCGGACGTGCCCACGGTGGCCGAGGCCGGCCTGCCCGGCTACGACTCCACCGGCTGGTTCGGCGTGGTGGCGCCAGCCGATACGCCGGCGCCCGTGGTCGCGCGCCTCAATGCCGAGATCGCCGCCGCGCTCGACGACGAGCAGGTGAAGACCGCCATGCGCAACCTGGGCGTCGAGCCCGCGCCCGGCACGCCCAAAGCCTTCGATACCTACATCCGCGCCGAGACGAAAAAGTGGGCCAAGGTCATCAAAGCCGCCAACATCAAGCTGGACTGAGCCATGCAAGAAGAAATGAATGCCGACGTACTGGTCGTCGGCGCCGGCCCGGTGGGCCTGACGCTCGCGATGGACCTGGCTTCGCGCGGCGTGCGCGTGCTCGTCGCCGAGATCCGGCGCTATGCCGAGCCGCCCAACGTGAAGTGCAACCACGTCTCGGCCCGCACGATGGAGCAGTTCCGCCGCCTGGGCGTGGCGCAGAAGCTGCGCGATGCGGGCCTGCCGGCCGACCACCCGAACGACGTGGTGTTCCGCACCAGCGTGACCGGCATCGAGCTCACGCGCATTCCGATTCCCTGCCGGCGCGACCGCTACACCGAGACCGAGGGCCCCGACGCCTGGTGGCCGACGCCGGAGCCGCCGCACCGCATCAACCAGATCTACCTGGAGCCGATCCTGCTCGAGCACACGGCCGCGCTGCCGAACGTGACGCTGCTGAACCGCACCCAGGTCACCGACTTCTCCCACGACGACGAGGGCGTGGTCGCGCAAGCCCTCGACCTCGACACCGGCAGGACGCGCAGCATCCGCTGCCGCTACATGGTGGGCTGCGACGGCGGCAGCTCGGGCGTGCGCAAGCAGATGGGCGCCAGGCTCGAAGGCACGGCCGTGATCCAGCGCGTGCAGTCGACCTACATCCGGGCGCCGGAGCTGCGCGCCCTGATCCCCGGCAAGCCGGCGTGGTCCTACTACGCGGTCAACCCGCGCCGCTGCGGCACGATGTTCGCGATCGACGGGCACGAGACCTGGCTGGTGCACAACCACCTCAATGCCGAGGAGCCCGAGTTCGACTCGGTGGACCGCGACCGCTCGATCCGCGAGATCCTCGGTGTCGGCCCCGACTTCCGATACGAGGTGATCAGCAAGGAGGACTGGGTCGGCCGCCGCCTCGTGGCCAACCGTTTTCGCGACGGCCGCGTCTTCATCGCGGGCGACGCGGCCCACCTGTGGGTGCCGTACGCGGGCTATGGCATGAACGCCGGCATCGCCGATGCCATCAATCTCTCATGGCTGCTCGCGGCCTGCGTCCAGGGCTGGGCCGACGAGCGCATCCTCGATGCCTACGAGGCCGAGCGCCAGCCGATCACCGAGCAGGTCTCGCAGTTCGCGATGGACCATGCGCAGAAGATGATCCGCGCGCGCCGCGCCGTGCCGCCCGACATCGAGGCGCCCGGCGCCGAGGGCGATGCGCTGCGCGCCGAGATCGGCAGCGAGGCCTACGCGCTCAACGTGCAGCAGTTCTGCTGCGGCGGACTCAACTTCGGCTACTTCTACATCGGCTCGCCGATCATCGCCAGCGACGGCGAGGCACCGCCGGCCTATTCGATGGGCGACTTCACGCCCTCCACGGTGCCGGGCTGCCGCGCACCGCACCTGTGGCTGGCCGACGGCCGTTCGCTCTACGACGCCTTCGGGCCGGGCTACACCCTGCTTCGCTTCGATCGCAGGGTCGATGTCGCGCCGCTTGAAGAGGCCGCGCGCGCTGCGCGCATGCCGCTGGCGGTGATCGACGTGGATGCCGGGGAAGTGCCGCGCGCCTACCGGCACCGCCTGGTGCTGTGCCGCGCCGACCAGCACGTGGCCTGGCGCGGCGATCGCGTGCCGCGGGACGCCGACGCGCTGGTGGCGCTGCTGCGCGGACAGGGGCCGATCGTCGGAAGTTGACCCCCTCGATGCCGCATCAACCAACTGCCTGCAGCGCTTCAGCCGAAAGGTAGCGATCGCTCCACGCCGCGATCAGGTTGGCCGCATACACGGCATCGCGCTTGCGCGTCAGCAGGTGGTCGGCATCGTCGAGCGAGACGAAGCTGCGCGGATGCCTGGCCGCCAGGAAGATGTGCGTCGCGTTCGCGATGTCGACCGTCGTGTCGCGCGGCGCGTGCATCACCAGCAGGGCCCGCCGCAGATGACCGATCTTCTCGTCGAGATTGTGCTCGGCGGCATCGGTCAGGAACTCGCGCCTGATTCGGAACGGGCGGCCGGCGAGCTGGACCTCGGCCTCGCCCTCCGCCTGGATCTGGTCAATGCTGTCGCGGAACAGGCCCGTGACATGCGTCGGATCGCTGGGCGCGGCGACGGTGACGACCGCCCGCACTTCCGGAATGTCGCCGGCCACAGCGAGCACCGCGGCGCCGCCCAGGCTGTGGCCGATCAGAAGAGCCGGCGCCTGGTAGGCCCGGCGCATGTGATCCGCCGCGGCCACGAGGTCGCCGATGTTCGACGAGAAGTTGGTGTTGGCGAATTCGCCTTCGCTCGCGCCCAGCCCGGTGAAATCGAAGCGCAGCACGCCGATGCCGTGCTCGGTCAGAGTCTGCGCGATGCGGCTGGCAGCGAAGATGTCCTTGCCGCAGGTGAAGCAGTGCGCGAAGAGCGCGTAGGCGCGCACCGGGCCGTCCGGCGCATCCATGCGGGCGGCGAGTTTCCGGCCTTGGGCACCGGGGAAATCCAGGCGTTCGACTTTCATGTGGACTCCGGGGAATGGGGGTTCGTCATGGCCACTCGGCGCGCGGGCGGTCCAGCGCGGCGCGGTCCCAGCGTCCGAGTTCCGCGGCGGCGTCGTAGGTGCTTTGCAGGAATTCGAGCAGCGCCGCGTCCGGTGCCGAGTCGCTGCGGACGGCTTCGTAGGGCAGGATGAATTCGCGCATCTGCGGGTCGTAGCGGGCCGCGGCAGGACGCACCGCGTGCGCGGCGTAGCCGCGCGGCTCCGGGTACGCATAGGCATAAAAGGCCGGCTCGGACACCGGTCCGCCGCCCGGCCAGAAGCCGCAGCTCGCGCATTCGTGCGAGTAGGCCTCTACCATGACGTAGTCCGGGCAGTTGGGCACACCACCGGGATGCGGCGGCGCAGGCCGGCCCGAGAAGCGCGTCGCCGCCAGGTCGAAGGCGCCCCAGAAGAAATGCACCGGGCTCTGCGTGCCGACGAAGCGGCCGCGGAAGCGCTTGAGCACGCGATCGGTCTGCACCGCGATCCGCCACCATCGGTGCACGGCATCGGCATCGTAGGACGCATGCTCGCGGTCGTCGGCGAAGGGAATCGCCGTCTCGACTTCGACCGGCGAAGGCATGTGGCTCGGCGCGACGTCGAGCGCGCGCAAGGCATCAAGGTATTGCGCGTAGAAGTCGGCCACCGAGCGCGGACCCAGCTCGAAGCCGCCGGTGGCGCCGTCGCTGCATCGCAGCGCCAGCGCATGCGAAACGAAATCGAAATCGACAGACAAGGTCCGTTCGCCGCAGGGCATGGCGGAGGTCGTGAGGCCGCGCGGGGTCAGGTACAGGGCGACCTGCCACCAGTGGTTTTCCTTCGGCGCCAGGGCCAGGCGCGTCTTGCCGACGATCTGCGTCCACATGTGCACCGTGGACAAGGTGTCGCGCCATTCGGCGAGGGTCAGCGCGGGCCAGGCGGGCGACATCGGGGCTGCGTTCATGGTGGCGCCCACTGTGCGGCATGCCGGCGACGAGGTCAACGACCGGGGAAGCGGCCGGCCGGATGCGCGACACTGTTGTCCAATGCAGCCTGTTTCCAGCTCCGGCGCCATGCCCGTTCCTTCGCTGCGCCGCCCGACGGTGCGATTCCTGTTTGCGCATCCGGCGCACCTGGTCGCGCTCGGCTTCGGCTCCGGGCTGTCGCTGCGCGCGCCCGGCACCGTGGGCACGCTGTGGGCGTGGGTCGCCTTCCTGGTCATGCAGCGCGGGCTGTCGACGGCCACGATCGGCTGGGTCATCCTGGCCTCGCTGCCCATCGGCTGGTGGGCCTGCACCGTGACTGCGCGCCACATGAACATCGCCGACCCGGGCAGCATCGTCTGGGACGAGGTGGTCGCCTTCTGGCTGGTGCTGTGGCTGGTGACGCCGGCCGGCCTGCTGGCGCAGGCCATCGCCTTCGCACTGTTCCGCTACTTCGATGCCGCCAAGCCCGGGCCGGTGGCCTGGGCCGACCAGCTGTTCAAGCAGCGCGATACTGCGCCGGGCGCGATGCACTGGGGCGCGGCGGGCTTCGGCATCCTCTTCGACGACCTGGTGGCGGCCTTCTGCACGCTGCTGGTCATTGCCGCCTGGCGCGGCTGGTGAACGCGATGAACGAACCCGAACACGAGACGCCGGCGCTGGCGGGCCAGCTGGCCGAGCTGCTGCAACAAAAAGGCTGGATGCTCGCCACCGCCGAAAGCTGCACCGGCGGACTGATCGCCGGCGCGTGCACCGAGCTGTCCGGCTCCAGCCTCTGGTTCGAGCGCGGCTTCGTCACGTATTCCAATGCCGCCAAGAGCGAGCTGCTGGGCGTCGATGCGGCGCTGATCGCGGCCCACGGCGCGGTCAGCGAGCCGGTGGCGCGCGCCATGGCCGAGGGCGCGGTGGCACGCTCGCAGGCCCAGGCCGTGGTGTCGGTCACCGGCGTGGCCGGCCCCACCGGTGGCACGGCCGAAAAGCCGGTCGGCACGGTGTGGTTCGGTTGGTCGGTGGCAGGAAAGGTGCGCACCGAACGCCGCCGCTTCGACGGCGACCGCGCCGCGGTGCGCGCCGCCACCGTGCGGTACGCGCTGCAGACCCTGGTGAACCTGCTGCGCGCAGGCTAGGATTGCCCGCCCATGAACAGCAACGAAGCAACCATCCAGCGTCTCTACCAGGCCTTCGCAAAACTCGATGCCGACACGATGAGCGCCTGCTATGCGCCGGACGCGCGCTTCGACGACGAAGCCTTCTCGCTCGTGGGCGCGCGCGAGGTCGGCGGCATGTGGAAGATGCTCTGCGAGGCCACGCGCGCCAAGGGCGCCGATGTCTGGAAGCTCAGCTGGCGCGACGTGAAGGCCGACGCCGGCGCCGGCAGCGCGCATTGGGACGCGCACTACCGCTTCAGCAGCACCGGTCGCATCGTCGACAACGCGATCGACTCCCGCTTCACTTTCACGCCCGAAGGCCTGATCGCCACCCAGCGCGACCGCTTCGATTTCTGGACCTGGTCGCGCCAGGCGCTCGGCACGCCCGGTCTGCTGCTCGGCTGGTCGCCGATGCTGAAGAACAAGGTGCGCGCCACCGCCGCAAAGAACCTGGCCGCCTACCTGGCCCGCAAGCCCTGATCCCCATGACCGACATCACGATCACCAACCAGCCCGCGCAGCACCGCTACGAGGCCCGCATCGGCGACCAGCTCGCCGGCTACTGCGAATACAACCTGATGAGCGAAGCGGTGATGTTCACCCACACCGAGGTCATGCCCGAGCACGAAGGCAAGGGCGTCGGCTCGGCCATCGCCAGGCACGTGCTCGACGAGGCGCGCGCCCAGGGCAAGCAGGTCATCCCGGTGTGCCAGTTCATCGCCGGCTGGATCCGCAAGCACCGCGACTACGTCGACCTGGTGCGGCCCGACGTGCAGCGCGCCTTCAAGATCTGAGCGCCGCGCCGGGCTTCGGCAGCCAGGCGAAGGCCGCGACGCCGGCCACCAGCAGCGCCGCGATGGTGGCCAGCACCACCCTGAAGGGCTCGACGCCCGAGGCCGATGCGAGCGAGGCCGCCACGCCGGTGAGCCACTGCATCAGCGCCACCCCGAGGAACATCGCCATCGTGAACACCGCCATCGCGCGGCCGGTGAGCGCCGCCGGGTAGGCGATCCGCACGTCGGCGTACTGCCAGACGATGAATCCCGAAAGAAGGCCGATCAGCAGGATGGCGGCGATGACCACCCAGGCCGCTTGCCAGAAGGCGATGGCGGCGAACAGGGCGGCATAGGCCACGCCGCAGCCCACGATGCGGCGCCGCCGCACCGGGCCGTCGCGGTCGAACCGACCGAACAGCGGCGGCCCGAAGAGGGAGACGACGGAGACGATCAGTGCCACGTTGCCGCTCTGCACCAGCGAGTAGCCGTGCCGCTCGACCAGGAGCGGCCCGAGCCAGAGCCCGCGCAGCGAGATGAATGCGGCATAGGTCACGGCGCCGAGCAGCAGGATGCCCGGCGTGTGGGGCAGCGCGAACAGCGAGCCGAACTCGCGCAGTGCCGCCGACATCGACTGCCGCGGTGGCGCGTCCGCGCGCATCGGCTCGCGCACCCACAGCAGGATCGCCAGCCAGGCCAGCACCGAGGCCGTGCCGAGCACCACGAAACCCGCGCGCCACGACCACGCCTGCACCAGCCACGCCAGCGGCGTGCCGGTCGCCAGCATGCCCACGCCGCCGATGCCGAGCACCAGCCCCGAGACCGAGGCGAAGCGCGCCGCCGGGAAGTGCCGCGCGATGAACACCGTGCAGACCAGGAAGGCCGGCGCGCAGCCGACGCCGATCAGCACCTGGCCGGCCACCAGCACGAGGTAGTCGGCAGACAACGCCGAGAGCGCGGCGCCGGCGATGGCGAGCGGAAAGGCCGTCAGCACCGTGCGGCGCACGCCGTACAGGTCGATGCCGATGCCCATGAAGAGCTGCATCGCGCCGAACGCGAAGTGGAAAGCGCCCGAGAAAATGCCCAGCGCCTGCGCCGACAGCCTGAACTCCGCCTGCAGCTGCCCCGCCATGATCGCGCCCACTGTGCGGTAGGCCTGGCTCAGGGCGAAAGCGGTGCACAGCGCCAGCACCATGCCCCAGGCGCGGCGTGGGGTCAGCTCAACCGGCACCGTGGCACTTTTTGAACTTCTTGCCGCTGCCGCAGGGGCAACGGTCGTTGCGTCCGGGAGTGGCTTCCTTGCGGATGGTTTCGACGCGCGGTCCCATGCTGCGCCAGAGCTGGCGCAGGTCGTACACGCCCCAGATCGCGGCGCCGAAATCGTCCACGCGCTGCTGGCTCACGCTCGGCGGACCGTCGTCGCTGTACATCGAGACCTCGGGCTTGGCGCGGTCGTCCTCGGTCAGCGTGACGATGAGGTCGAGCGCCTCGTCGAGCATCTGCGCCGCCTCCTTGTCGCGCGGCGGGGCCCAGTCTTCCGGCCAGTTCTCGACCGCGAACATGAAGCCCAGCGCCCAGACCTGCGCAAAGGAGGGAATGGCCTCGCCGTCCATCTCTGATCGCTCTTCCTCGGGCAGCGCCGCGATCGCTCCGCGCGTGTCCAGCACCTCGGGCTGCCAGGCGCGTTCGTCATCGAGCGACTGCACGTCGGCGTCGAGCCCGGTTTCGATCTCGCGCCAGCGCCGCTTCCAGCGCCAGACGAATTCCATCTGCTGCGCCGGCACGAAGCCCTCGCCCAGCAGCACCGGCCAGTATTCGGCCGGCTCGATCGGCCGGCGCGTGCACACCAGCGCGGCCATGAAGCCCTCGCAGAATTCCCATTGCGGGATCTCGTCGTCGTGCTCGCGCATGCCGTCGAGCGCATGGTCGAGGGCATCGAAATCGTCGGGGCCGAGGGGAGTGTTGTCGGGCGGGGAGGGAGGTGTCGGGGAGTCGATGGTCGTCATGGCATTGCGTCGGCAGCCCTCTATGATGCAGCAGGGCTCCGGGAGACACATCATTTCACCACCGTCGTCGATTCTGCCGTTTCCGGCGCGTTACAGCGCCTTCGCGCTGTGCGTGGCCGGCCTGGGCGCCAGCCTGGCGGCCGTCCTGGCCGCACCGCAGCTCTGGCTGGCATGGATCTCGCTGGTGGTTTTTGCGGCGCTCACCGGCACCGGCGTGCACGATTTGCGGCAGGCCCGGCACGCGATCCTGCGCAACTACCCCGTGATCGGCCATCTGCGCTTTCTGCTGGAGTTCATCCGCCCCGAGATGCGGCAGTACTTCATCGAGAGCGACTCCGAGGCCGCCCCTTTCTCGCGCGCCCAGCGCTCGCTGGTGTACCAGCGCAGCAAGGGCGAGCCCGACAACCGGCCCTTCGGCACGCAGCTCGACGTCACGGTGGCGGGCTACGAGTGGATCAACCACTCGATGCAGCCCACCCGGCTGGCCGACCACGACTTCCGCATCGTCATCGGCGGCAGCTCCAACCCCGCATCGCCGGCCGGCCAGGTCTGCACCCAGCCCTACAGCGCGAGCGTGTTCAACATCTCGGCGATGAGCTTCGGCGCACTGTCGGCCCGCGCGATCCTGGCGCTCAACCAGGGCGCCAAGTGGGGCGGCTTCGCGCACGACACCGGCGAAGGCTCGATCTCCGAGCACCACCGCGTGCACGGCGGCGACCTGATCTGGGAGATCGGCTCGGGCTATTTCGGCTGCCGCCACGACGACGGCAGCTTCAGCGAGGAGCGCTTCGTCGCCAACGCGCGCGACCCGCAGGTCAAGATGATCGAGCTCAAGCTGAGCCAGGGCGCCAAGCCGGGCCACGGCGGCGTGCTGCCGGCGCCCAAGGTCACGCCCGAGATCGCGGCCGCGCGCGGCGTGCCGGTGGGCGTGGATTGCATCTCGCCCTCCTCGCACGGCGCCTTCTCGACGCCGATCGAGATGATGCATTTCATCGCCCGGCTGCGCGTGCTCTCGGGCGGCAAGCCGGTCGGCTTCAAGTTCTGCCTCGGCCATCCGTGGGAATGGTTCGCGATCGTCAAGGCCATGCAGGAGACCGGCCTGACGCCCGATTTCATCGTGGTCGACGGCGCCGAGGGCGGCACCGGCGCCGCGCCGGTCGAGTTCAGCGACCACGTGGGCGCGCCGCTGCAGGAAGGCCTGCTGCTGGTGCACAACACGCTGGTCGGCGTCGGCCTGCGCGACCGCATCAAGATCGGCTGCGCCGGCAAGGTGATCACCGCCTTCGACGTGGCGCGCATGATGGCGCTGGGCGCCGACTGGTGCAATGCGGCGCGCGGCTTCATGATGGCGCTGGGCTGCATCCAGGCGCAGGCCTGCCACACCGGCCACTGCCCCACCGGCGTGAGCACGCAGGACCCGCTGCGCCAGCGGGCGCTGGTGGTGCCGACCAAGGCCGACCGGGTGCGCAACTTCCACCGCAGCACGCTGCATGCGCTGCAGGAACTGGTGCAGGCCGCGGGCCTGGCCCATCCGCGGCAGATCACCGCACACCACATCGTGCGGCGCATCTCCGATACCGAGGTGCGCCTGCTGAGCAACCTGGTCATGCAGGTGCAGCCCGGCGCGCTGCTAGGGCCGCTCGACGCGCAGCACAACGTGTTCCGCAGTTACTGGCCGCTTGCCAGCGCCCATAGTTTTCAGGCCGTCGCCCGATGAATCCTGTCAGACGCGGCATGCGCGTGCAGGCGCGCAAGGGCCTGGCTTCGGCGCCGGCGCCGTTGGAGTCGTCGACGCCGATGCTCGAACCCGGCGACTACGCGGAGTTCCTGCGCACCACGCTGCCGCAGCAGCACAAGGCCGTCGCCAGCCACCGGCTCGGCAGCGAGCGCGTATGGCTCAAGAAGGCCGGCCCGCCGCACGGCAAGCTGGGCTACCACCTGATGGCGGCGGTCGCCGGACTGCTGCGGCTCGAGGTGCTGACGCCGGTGCCCAATCCGGGCGGCGAGGCTTCGATCGCCACCGAGGCGCGGCGCCTGCGCGCGCTGGGCGCGGCGGGCCTGCGCGTGCCGGCGGTGCTGGCCCAGCAGCCCGACGGCCTGCTGATCTCCGACCTGGGCGAAAGCGGCCGGCCGCCGGTGGTGCTGCAGGAGCGGCTCGACCACGCCGCGGCGGCCGGCCCCGTCGCCCTGCTCTCGGCGTGGCGCGAAGGCTTGGCCGCCATCGCCACCGTTCATGCCCACGGCGCCTACCTGAGCCAGGCCTTCGACCGCAATCTGGTGCTGTGCCCGGACGGCGTCATCGGCTACATCGATTTCGAGGACGACCCGGGCGAGACGCTGGCGCTGGCCGAATGCCAGGTGCGCGACTGGCTCAGCTACCTGCATTCGACCGCCATGCTGGTGCGTGCCGCCTCGCCGCAAGCGGCCGGCGCGCACTGGCACGCGGCGCTGGCCGACGCCAGCGACGAGGTCCGCGAGCGCCTGGCCCTGGCGGCACGGCGCATGCGCTGGTTGCGGCACCTGCCGGCCGGCCGACGCTGGGGCCGGGACACGCAGCGCTCGCGCGCAGTCGCGCGGCTGCTGGCGCGGTGGTATGGCCACGGGATGCCGGCGCCACCGACCACGCACTGACGGCATCGGGACGGTCGGTGTCGACTAGACGCCGGACACCCCGACGCCCAGCGCCGCCAGCCGCCTGCGCATCGCGAGCACCGCGCGGTCCTTGCTCAGAAGCCGCGCGCGGTGCGCGACCGCGAGATCGATGAAGATCTGGTCGTCCGGGTCGCTGCACATGCAGGGCGCGCGCGCGGGCGCCTCGCACACCGGCCCCACCCGACGGTCGAAGGCGGCCATCACGGCCTCGGCGGCGCGGCCGTTCTGCGCCAGGCGCGCGGCGATCAACGGGTAGCCGAGCACGCGCTCGAACTCGTCGCGCATCGCGGCGGTGGCGAGCCAGCGCAGCTCGCCGGCCTCGAGGGAGGCGGCCAGCGGCAGGCAGGCGGGATCGTCAAAGACCAGCAGGTCGAGGGCGATGTTGGTGTCGATCACGAGGGTCATGGGCAGTCGGCGCTTTCTCTGCAATCCTAAGGTCCCGCCTTGGGCTTGTCGCACGCGCGGCCTATGATTTGCGCTGGCGCGGCCCCTCTCGTGGGTTGCATGCGAACCATCTCCAGGAGGGCTTTTCCATGAAACCTGTCTCCGAGCTGCTCAAACGCCGCGATTCCGCGGCTTGGCGCATCGAGCCCGGCGCCACGATGTTCGACGCGCTGGAGGCGCTGGCCCATCACGAGGTCGGCGCGCTCATGGTGATGTCGCACGACAAGCTCGTCGGCGTGATCTCCGAACGCGACTACACGCGCAAGGTGGCGCTGCAGGGCCGCAATTCGAAGGAGGTGCTGGTCGCCGAGCTCATGACGCCCGACGTGCTGACCGTGACGCCCGCCACCCGCACGCGCGAATGCATGGCGCTGATGAGCCAGAAGCGCATCCGCCACCTGCCGGTGGTGGAGGGCGACAGGGTGATCGGCATGATCTCGATCCGCGACCTGATGGACGACATCATCGCGGACCACGAAGAAACCATCGAGCAGCTGCGCACCTATATCCAGAGCTGAGCGCCCGACCCGCATTCGCGGGATTGAGGGCGCCGCGGATCGGCAGGACGATGCGTCCGCGGCCTCCGTCCGCGAAGAAGGAGCTCTCCATGAACACCCTGCCCGTCCCGGCGCTGGTACTGGCCCTGGCGTTGCCGCTCGCGTTCGTCGCCCAAGCCCGCGCCGATGTACCGAGCTTCGTCGCATCCGCATCGATCCAGCAGCTCAAGTACGTCTATCTCCGATGCGCCGAGGTCTCGTCGCAGGAGGTGCTGGACAGCAACGCTGCCGCGCATTGCCTGCTGGTGGCCGACGCGCTGCGCGACCGCGGTTTCGAGGGCAGTTTCGAGCGGATGCTGCTCTGGTGGCATGTGGCGCGGCAGGCGGGCGCCGACCGGGCGCGCCCGGAAGGTGGTGCGGCGACATCGGCATCCGTGCCCTGAGGGTCGCCCCCCTTGGCACGAGGCCGCATTCGCAGTTCAATCGCCGCTCGCTCCTAGTCCGATGCGGGACTTCTGGCAAGAGCACTTTTGGTGGAGGTGCAACGGCGTCCGCGTTGCCACACTTCCAGTATGGAAGGAAGTTGCCGTGACTAAGAAAATTCAGCTCAATGACGAACAGTGGAAGACCCTTCAGGCGCTGCGCGAGGCCACCGCGAAGCGATCTCCCACCGATTCGATCAAGGTCTCCAACCGCCTCAGGTCCAACGGATTCGTGGCCTTCGACCCGCGCGGCAGCATCGTCCTGACCGACCAGGGCCTCAGCAGGTTGAGCCAGGGGCGCTGAGACCGGTTCACCCATGTCCGGCGATTTCGAATCCGCCGAGATCCAGACGGGCGAGACCTGCATCTTCGCGCGCTGGTCCGGATCGGGGCCGCCGATCCTGCTCTTGCACGGTTTTCCGCAGACGCAGCTGATGTGGCGCAGCGTGGCGCCGCTCCTGGCGCGCAATTTCACCGTCGTCTGCGCCGACCTTCCCGGCTATGGGCAAAGCGGCTGCCCGGCCTCCGCCCCGGACCATGCGCCGCATGCGAAGCGCGCCATGGCCCGCGACCTGGCAATCCTCATGCAGCGACTCGGGTTTGCGCACTTCTCGGTGGCCGGGCACGACCGCGGCGGCCGTGTCGCCTACCGCATGGGACTCGACCACCCGAGCCGCGTCGACCGGATTGCCGTCCTCGACGTCCTGCCGACGGAGACGGTGTGGGCCCGCGCGGATGCGCGCTTCGCGCTGGCCTACTGGCCCTGGTCGCTGCTGGCCCAGCCGGAGCCGCTGCCCGAGTGCCTGCTGGCCGCGGCACCCGAGGCCGTCATCGACGCGGCGCTCGGCGGATGGGGCACCCCTGCGGGCGTATTTCCGCCCGAGGTGCGCACGGCCTATGTGGAGGCGCTGCGGGATCCCGCCCACGTCCATGCCATCTGCGAGGAGTACCGCGCGGCCGCGACCCTCGATCGCGCGCACGACCAGGAGGATGCGGCCGGCAAGCGGCGCATCGACTGCCCCCTGCTCGCGCTCTGGGGCGCCGAAGGCCCGCTCGACACCTGGTACGCCGACGCGGGCGGGCCGCTCGCGCTCTGGAAAGCCTGGGCCGGCGACGTGCAGGGGCATGCCATCGACGGCGGCCATTTCTTCCCGGAGCAGACGCCCGAGGCGACGGCCGAGGCCCTGACCCGCTTCTTCTCGGTGCCGGTTGCGAACCATCCGGCCGGGCCGCTGCTGCATCCCGAACCGCCCTGATCGACGGCGGAACCCTCAGACGCGACTGCGCGCCGACCCCGCCACCATGTCGAAGCGGAACAGCCGGCATTCGATCGGCCCGTTCCACATCGGCACGCGGCGCGACTCCTTCAACCGCATGCGCTTGGGCAGCTGGAGGTCGGGTGTCAGCACCCACGCGGTCCAGCCGGCGTAGTTCTTCTTCCAGTGGCTGGCGAGCTGCACGAAGAACTCGCCGCCATCCTCGGTCTGCGCCTCTTCGCGCCCGCCGCCCTTGCTGCCTGCCGCCGCGACGCCGCCGACCTCGATGCGCTCGCCGTAAGGCGGGTTCAGCACGATCACGCCGGATTCGGCCGGCGGCATGCGCTGCAGCGCGTCGCCGCCCCTGAACTGCACGGCTTCGGCCACGCCGGCGCGCTCGGCATTGCGCTCGGCGAAGTCGACCATGCGGTGCGACACGTCCGAGCCGAAGATCGCGCTCGGCGCCTCGGCCCGCGCCGCGGCCGCCGCCTCGGCCTTGAGCCCCGACCACACATGCGCCTGGAAAGGCAGCAGCTTCTCGAAGCCGAAGCGCCTGAGCGACCCGGCCGCGATGCCGCGCGCGATCTGCGCCGCCTCGATGGCGATCGTGCCGCTGCCGCAGCAGGGGTCGTAGAGCGCTTGTGACGCGAGCTCGCCGGTCTCGGGATTCCACCAGCCGCTGGCGGCCAGCATGGCGGCGGCCAGGGTTTCCTTCAAGGGCGCGTCGCCCTTGTCCTGCCGCCAGCCGCGCTTGAAGAGCGGCTCGCCCGAGGTGTCGATGTAGAGCGTGCACTGGTCGGTGGCCAGGTGCGCGAAGACGCGGGCATCGGGCCACTGGGTCTCGATGCTGGGCCGCACGCCGTTCGCCTTGGCGCGGAAGCGGTCGGCGATCGCGTCCTTGATGCGCAGGGTGGCGAAGTTGAGGCTGGTGAGCGGGCTGTGCTGCGCCGTGGTCTCGATCTTGAAGGTCTGCTTGGGCGTGAACCAGATCTCCCAGGCCACGCCGCTCGCGATGGCGTAGAGGTCGTTCTCGTTGCGGTAGGGCGCGTGGGCCAGTTCGATCAGCACGCGCTGCGCGAGGCGGCTGTGCAGGTTGAGCTTCATGGCTTCGCGCCAGTCGGCGCGCACGCGCACGCCGCCGCGCAGGGTCAGGAGCTCCTGGCCGACGCGGCCGGTCAATGCATGCACTTCCTGGGCGAGAAAGTCTTCGACGCCGGCGGCGCAGGGCAGGAAAAGAGAAAGATCGTTCATGGCGGGATTCGAAGGCCAGTATCCCATGCACCCTGGTGCGCCTACCGCGTTCGCGCTATCGCCACGCGAGCCCCCGGTGCGAAAATCGCCGGACCGCATCGCCGAAGGGGCTGACATGACCACCAGCGTGCTGATTGTCGAAGACGAACCCGAGTTCATGCGCCGTTTCTCGGATGCCGTGCTCGCGGACCCCGGCCTGCAGTTGGCCGCGGTGGTGGGCACCGGACGCGCGGCGCTCGCGATGCTGGATGCGCAGGCACCCGACGTGATGCTGGTCGATCTCGGGCTGCCCGACATCGACGGCGTCGAGGTGATCCGCCACGCGGCCCGCCACCGCCCGCAGTGCGACGTGCTGGTGGTCACCATGTTCGGCGACGACCAGCACGTGCTGTCCTCGATCGAGGCCGGCGCCACCGGCTATCTGCTCAAGGACGCCGGGGCAGACCGCATCGCGGCCAGCATCCACGAGGTGCGCGCCGGCGGCTCGCCCATCAGCCCGAGCATCGCGCGGCGCGTGCTGGCGCGCTTCCGCGTCAGCGCCCAGCCGCCGGCTGCGGCGCAGGCTTCGGCGCCCGAGGCGCCCTCGCCGCTGACCGAGCGCGAGACCGAGATCCTGCGCCTCACGGCCAAGGGCCTGAGCTTCGACACCATCGGGGAGCTGATCGACATCTCGCCGCACACCGTGGTTGCCCACGTGAAGAAGATCTACCGCAAGCTGGCCGTCCATTCGCGCGGCGAAGCGGTCTACGAAGCGAGCCAGATGGGACTGCTGTGATGCGTCGCCTCGCGGTCGCCATGCTGATGGCGGCCTGCATGGCGGCTTGCATGGCGGGCGTCGCGCATGCGGTCTTGCAGGCACCGCGCCAGGCCACCGTGTTCGCGGCGCCGGCCGTCCCCCGGACCCCGCCGCCGCCCGACGCGGCCTGGCAGGCGGTGGCGCTGCCCGACGATGCCGCCTACTCGCGCCCCAAGCTCGCCATGGCGCCGGCCTGGTATCGCATTGGCTTCGACTATCCGGAAGACGCCGCCCGGCAGGCGCAATGGGCCGCCTACGTGCCCTACTTCTACGATGGCGGCGACCTGTGGCTCAACGGCACGCTGCTCCTCGGCGTGCCCGAGAACACCGAACGCGTCTATGCGCGCACCTACCGGCCGCAGATGGCGGCGTTTCCGGCGCCGCTGCTGCGCCCTGGCCACAACGAGCTGGCCATTCGCGTCGCGGCCCCCAAGGGCTACCCGCTGCGCTTCCCGCAGGTCAGCGTCGGACCGCAGGCCGAGATTCAGCCGCTGCACGACCGGCGCCTGTTCTGGACCCGCACCGTGCCCGAACTCACGGTGCTCGTCTCGGTGCTGGTCGCCGGCTTCGTGGTGTTCATCTGGTGGCGCCGTCGCAACGAAATGCTCTACGGCCTGTTCGGCCTGGCGGCCGCGCTGTGGGCCACCCGCACCATGACCTTCCTGATCGACGCGATGCCTCTGGCTCAGTGGCAATGGTGGCGGGTGATCTACCACAGCGCCACCGGGGGCTTCGTGGTCGTGATGGCGATATTCACGCTGCGCTATACCGGCATCCGTCGGCCCGGGCTGGAGCGCGGGCTGGTGGCCTACTGGCTGCTGGGTCCGCTGGGTTTCGCGCTCGGCGGCTTCGCAGCGGAGCCGTACGTGGCGCGCTACTGGCTGGGCGGCATGGTGGTCGTCGGCCTGCTGATCATCGCAACCTCGATCGGCTATGCGCGCCGCCGCGGCACCCTGACCTCTGCGGCACTGTCCGCCGTCATGGCCTTCGCGGTGCTGGTGGGCGTGCACGACTACGTGATCACCTGGGACCCGCGCCTGCTCGGGCGCTTTCTGCCGGAATGGGTCGGGCACCGCATCCACCTGCTGCACTTCGGCTCGAACATGCTGCTGCTCGCGATGGCCGCCCTTCTGACGGCGCGCTTCCTGCGCACGCTGAGCTCGCTCGAGAACCTGAACCGGACGCTGGAAGAGCGCGTGGCAGACCGCGAACGCGCGCTCGCGGCCAACTACGAGCGGCTGGCCGCACTGGAGCGCGAGCATGCCGCCTCGGAAGAGCGCCAGCTGATCATGCGCGACCTGCACGACGGCCTGGGCTCGCAGCTCTTCACCTCGCTGTCGCGCGTGGAGCGCGGCGACATGGACGACGGCCAGATCGCCACCGCCCTGCGCGGCTGCATTGCCGACATGCGGCTCGCGCTGGACGCGCTGGCTTCCGACGAGCACAACCTCGGCGCCGCCCTGGGCAACTTCATGTTCCGCTGGGAGGCGCAACTGGTCGCGGCCGGCGTGCGCCCGCGCTGGGACATCGACCTGCCCGACGACCATGCGCTCACCCTCGCGCCGCACGCCGCGCTGCAGCTGCTGCGCGTGGCGCAGGAGGCGCTGACCAACGTGCTCAAGCATGCGCGGGCCAGCCAGGTCGAGGTGCGGCTGCGGCAGAACGGCGAGATGCTCGAAATGGAAATCGAAGACGACGGCCGCGGCATTGGCATCGACCCGTCGCGCCGGGGCCATGGCCTGGGCAACATGCGCTCGCGGGCCCAGCGGCTCGGCGGCGCGCTCGAGCTGCGCTCGGGTTCGGCCGGCACCTGCGTCGTGCTGCGCCTGCCGATGACTGCCCCCGTCGCCTGAGCAGCGCCCGGGCGCGCCTCCCGCGAATGCGGGATCCCGAACGCGAAGGCGGCATTTTCCGCGCGCGGCTTCCTGTCTAGATTGCATGCACACGCCTTCGATGCGTGCCATCCGAAGAAAGGAAGGCCCCTCATGCAGCTCCCATCCCACGTCGCGTCCAGGTACCGGCTTTCGGCGCTCGCCAGGAAGAGCCGCAAGAGCCGCATGCCCCGGCTCCTGCTCGGCTCGGTGGCAGCGGCCAGCGCCCTGCTCGCCGGCCTGGCCCTGCTCGGCCACTGGCAAGTCGAGGCCAGCAGCGCCGCCACGCAGCGCCAGGCGCCGCCCGCGGCCATCCATCGCAGCAGCGATCCCTCGGTTCCCGCCGCGAGCGAGGTGCTGGGCGGCCGCACGCCGGAGCCGGTCGGTCACGTCGAGGGCTTCTGATCATGAACGCCGTCCGCCGGTCCGGGGAGAACGCCATCATGAAAGCCATGGACTTCCCCTTCCGAGTGAGTTGATGAGGTGTAGAACTTCCCATCGTGGCACTTGGATGCCGTTTGCCGCAACGCCCAAGGGGCACTCTGCGGATAGCTCGGGACGGGGAAGTCCCTTTCATTCACATCGACAACGACGAGAGCGACGCACCCTGGCTCGTGGTGCCCTTCGTGCTGATGCTGGTGCTGGGCCTCGGCCTGCTGCTGATCGCGGGCTGGAGCATGGGGTAGGGCAGCTCGCGGCGCGAGCTATGCTCTGCGGCATGCCCGCCGAGCCGCTGAATTCCCTGGCCGCCCACGACCATGCCGACGCCCCGCGCTACGGCGCGGTCGCCATGGCGCTGCACTGGCTGCTCGCGCTCCTGATCGTGGCCTCCTTCAGCGTCGGCCTCTACATGGCCAGCCTGCCCTTCTCGCCGATGCGGCTCAGGCTCATCAGCTGGCACAAGTGGGCCGGCATCACGATCCTCACGCTCTCGGCGCTGCGCCTGCTGTGGCGCCAGTCGCATCGGCCGCCGCCGCTTGCGGCCTCGATCGTGCGGGCGATGCCGGGCTGGCAGCTCGTCGCGCACCGCGGCACGCATCTGCTCCTGTACCTGCTGTTCTTCACGGTGCCGCTGTTCGGCTGGGCCTACAGCTCGGCACTGGGCATTCCGATCGTCTGGTTCGGCCTCGTGCCACTGCCGGATTTCGTGGCCGTAGACAAGGATTTCGCCGAGGCGGTGCTGAAGCCGCTGCACAAGGGCAGCGCCTTCACGCTGGCCGCCCTGGTGCTGCTGCATGCGGGCGCAGCGCTCAAGCACCGTTTCATCGACCGCGACGCCCTCTTGGACCGCATGTGGCCAAAATAAAGCTCTCCCCCAGGTTGGCCCACTTCGTGTGCGCCGCCGCCATGCTCGCCATCGCAGGACTGGCGAGCGCCGCCGAGCCGATGGCGAAGCTGGTCCCGGGCTACGGCCAGATCGTCTTCGTCACCAAGCAGATGGGCGTGCCGGTGGAGGGCGCGTTCAGCAAGTTCGACGCCCAGATCGCCTTCGACCCTCAAAGGCCCGAGGGCGGCACGATTGCGTTGCAGATCGACATGGGCAGCGCCACCCTCGGCGTGCCGCAAAGCGACGCCGAGCTGCCCAAGGCGCCGTGGTTCGACACCACGCGCTTCCCGAAGGCCAGCTTCCAGTCGAGCGCCATCCGAAGCCTCGGCGGCGGGCGCTTCGAGGTCGCGGGCAAGCTGACGCTCAAGGGCACCATCCAGGAACTCGTGGTGCCAGTCGCGATCGCGCAATCCGCGGGCCAGTCGGTGGCGACCGGCAGCTTCACGATCCAGCGGCTCGCCTTCAAGATCGGCGAGGGCGAATGGGCCGACACCTCGATGGTCGGCGACGACGTGCAGGTGCGCTTCAAGCTCGTGCTGACCGGCCTGCGTCCGATCTGACCCGCCCGTCGTTCATCCTTTCATCGCTATTCGAAAGCCCGCCATGATGAAGTCCATTGCCGTCGCCGCACTCGCGGGCGCAGCGACCCTTGCCGCCGCACAGCAGGCACCGGAAATGGCCGCCCAACCCGCAGGAGGCCCGGTCAAGGGCGCCAGCTACGTGGTCGACCCCACCCACACCTTCGTGATGTACGAGATGGGCCATTACGGCACCACCACCAACCGCGGCCGCTTCAGCACCAAGGACGGCACCATCAGGATCGACCCCAACGGAACCAGCGGCAAGATCGACATCACGATGGACATCGGCTCCATCAACACCGGCGTCGACCTGCTCAACCGCCACGTGCTGAGCAAGGACTTCTTCAATGTCGCGGAGTTTCCGACCGGCCGCTTCGTGGCTGACAAGATCGACTTCAGCGGCGACAAGGTCGCCGAGGTCGACGGCACGCTGACGCTGATGGGCCAGACGCGGCCGGTCAAGCTCAAGGCCAACCGCTTCGGCTGCTACCTGAGTCCGCTGATCAAGCGCCAGGTCTGCGGCGGCGACTTCGAGACCACGGTGGAGCGCAGCAACTGGGGCATCACCTGGGGCATCCCCTTCGGCTTCGAGGACAAGGTGCGCCTGCTGGTGCAGGTCGAGGCGGTCAACATCACGGACCGGCCGAGCTAGCAGCCAGGGCCTGCAACATCCCGCAACAAGCTTCACCGAAGAGCCGGGTCCTGCTTTACGCGCGCCGTTTGCAATGCACCCAACGGCATTCCATGCCTTCAGGAGCATCTTCATGAGCATTGCGCACACCCGTTTATTCAAGTGGATCGCCGCCGGCGCCATCACCGCCGCAGCCGTGCTGGGCGCGGCCTCCGCCAGCGCCAGGGACCTGGCCGTGTCGGTGGGCATCCAGGTGCCAGGCGTCGCCGTCGGCATCGCCAGCCCGGTCCACTATGCCCCGGCGCCGGTCTACTACGACCCGGCACCCCGGCACTACCGGCCGGCGCCCGTGTATGACGGCTATCGCCCGCATCACCGCGACTACAGGGGCTACGACCATCGCCCGCCGCCGCGGCACTTCTACCGCGACGAATACCGGCGCGGCGATCGCCATCATCACCGCCACGGCGGGTATGACCGGCACGATCGGCGCGACCACTACCGCTACTAGAGCAGGCTCTCCGGCGCCAGCGGCGCCAGCAGTTCCAGCATCAGGTGGTCCCAGAAGCCGGCATCGGGTTCGCTGGTGAGCACCTGCTCGACGCCGGCCTCATCGCTCACCCATTCGACTCTTTCGGTGCCGGGCGCGAAGCGCACCTTGTAGGCGCCTTGCTGCTTGAGCACCTCGATCAGCTTCAGCACCTGCTGCGCCATCTCGCGGCTGAAGATGAAGAGGCCGATCTCGGTGTTGTGCACGTCCGAGCGCGGGTCGAAGTTCATCGAGCCGACGAAGAGCGTGCGCCCGTCGATCACCGCCGACTTGGCATGCAGGCGCCCGATCTGCGTGCCGAACAGCCCGAGGCGCACGCTGCGCCGCGTGCGCGCCGAGCTGAGCTCGTGGATCTCGGCGCCGAGCCGCAGCATGTCGGCCCGGTAGCGGCGGTAGCCGGTGTGGACCACCGGCTCGTCGGTGGCGGCCAGCGAGTTGGTGACGACGCTGATCTTCATGCCGCGCCCACGGATCTCGCGCATCACTTCCAGCCCCGCCTTGCCGGGGATCAGGTACGGCGACACCAGCGTCACGTCGGAACGCCCACGCCGCATCTGCTCGACCACGTTGTAGCGCACGCTGTCGACGTCGAGCAGCGGCACGCCGCCGTAGCTCGCCTGCTTGCCGATCACGCGGTCGGGCGAATCGGCGTAGGCCTCGGCGGTGGTCCAGATGAGGTCGAGCTTGCCGGCGTCGATGTCTTCGACGATCGGGCTGTAGCCCAGCAGGTCGTTGGGTGCCGGCGGGCGCGGCGGCGGCGTGGTGGCGGGGCCGGTCAGTTCCTCGAAGCGGCGCTGCCGCTCGTCGCGCGCGCGAGTCGGCGCGACCACGGTCTCGATCGGCCGCACGTGCTCGCTGTTCCAGTACTGGTCGAACAGGCTGGAAAGGCGCGGAATCAGCGCACCGGCAACGAAGGTGTCGAGGTCGATGAAGTTGGCACCGGCCGTCTGCGTGAAGTAGGGGTTGCCGATGTTGCGCCCGCCGGCCACTGCCATCGCGCCGTCGGCGATAAAGAGCTTGTTGTGCATGCGCCGGTTGACGCGGCCGAAGTCGAAGAGCGAGGCCGAGAAGCGCCGGAGCATGCTGCCGCGCCCGGCCGGGAAGGGGTTGAAGAGGCGCAGCTCGAGGTTGGGCGTCGCGGCCAGCGCGAGCAGCAGCTCGTCTTCGCCGGCGGTGTAGAGATCGTCCATCAAGAGCCGCACGCGCACCCCGCGCTGGGCTGCGTCGCGCAAGGTGCGCAGCAGGAAGCGGCCGGTCTCGTCGTTGTCGATCTGGTAGTACTGCACGTCGAGCGTGCGCTCGGCGCGGCGCGCAAGCTCGAGCCGCGTGTTGAGCGCGAAATCGCCGCTGGGCATGAGCCGGAAACCGCTGAGGTCGGGGTCGGGCTGCGAGGCGCGGGCGACGCGGCCGAGCGCGGTGTCGGTGGACAGGGGCAGCGCCCTGGACGGCGCGCGTTCGAATTCGGCCGGCAGCATGGCGCAGCCGCTGGCGAGCAAGAGCACGGCCATCAAAGCCAGGCCGAGGCGCATCCACTTCGGTCGCGGACCCGGCCGGGGGGTCATCTCGCTAGAGGGCCTTGCGCAGGTTGGCGGGCGCGATGCGCAGCGCCTCGCGGTACTTGGCCACCGTGCGGCGCGCGCATTCGATGCCCTGCTCCTTGAGCATCTCCGACACCTGGCTGTCGGACAGCGGCTTCTTCACGTCCTCGGCGCTCACGAACTGCTTGATCAGCGCGCGCACCGCGGTGCTGGAGGCGTTGCCGCCGGTCTCGGTGCCGAGCGCCGAGCCGAAGAAGTACTTGAGCTCGACGGTGCCGTAGGGTGTGGCCATGTACTTGGCGGTGGTCACGCGGCTGATGGTCGACTCGTGCAGGCCGAGCTCGTCGGCGATCTCGCGCAGCACCAGCGGGCGCATTGCGAGCTCGCCGTGCACGAAGTAGCTCTTCTGCCGCTCGACGATGGCGTTGGAGACCCGAAGGATGGTGTCGAAGCGCTGCTGGATGTTCTTGATGAACCAGCGCGCTTCCTGCAGGCGCTGCGACAGCGCCTGGCTGCCCTCGCCCTTGTGCTGCTTGAGCGCGCCGGCATAGATGTCGTGCACGCGCAGCCGCGGCATGACCTCGGGATTGAGCATGACGCGGAACCTCGCGTGGGTGCCGTGCCCGATGCGCGTGACGATCACGTCGGGCACGACGATGTTGCGCTCGACGTCGACGAAGCGCCGCCCCGGCTTGGGTTCGAGCTTGGCAATGAGTTGCAGCGCCGTGCGCACCTCGTCCTCGTTGCTGCGCGCGAGCGTGGCCAGGCGCTTGAAGTCGCGCCGCGCGAGCAGCTCCATCGGCTGCTTGCAGATTGCGATGGCGGTCTTGCGCACCTGGGCCTCTTCCTCGCTCTCCTTGGCGCTCGCCAGCGCGCGCAGCTGGATGGTCAGGCATTCGCCGAGGCTGCGGGCGCCGACGCCGGCCGGCTCCAGGCTCTGCAGCAGGCCCAGCGCGACCTGGAAGTGGTGCACCAGCTCGTCGAACTGGTCGTTGTCGTCGCCCGCGAGGCCCGAGGCCAGCGCCGGCAGCGAGTCTTCGAGGTAGCCGTCGTCGTTGAGCGACTCGATCAGGAAGCGCAGCGCGGCGCAGTCGTTCTCGTCCAGCCGCAACGACAGCGCCTGCCGGTGCAGGAAGGACTGCAGCGATTCCTGGCTGCGCGCGAGCTCGGTCGCATCGGTGCGCTCGTCGTCGCCGAGGTTGTTGGCGCGCGCGGGCGCATCGCCGCCCCATTCGCTGTCGTCGGGTGCGAGGTCGACCGTGCCGTCGCCCTCCCAGTCGGGCTCGCCGTCGGCGGGCGCGGTGGCTTCGACATCGGAGGTGGCGGCCACCGCCACCTCGGCAGGCGCTGCCGAACCGGGCACGAAGTCCGCCTCGCCCTCGGCCTGGCGATCCTCGTCGCGCACCGGTGCATCGGCCGCCTCGAGGCCGAACTCCTCGCGCGGCGCCTCTTCGGCCGTGCGTTCGAGGAACGGGTTCTCGTCCAGCATCTGCTCGACCTCCTGGCTCAGCTCGAGCGTGGAGAGCTGCAGCAGCCGGATCGACTGCTGCAGCTGCGGCGTGAGCGCCAGGTGCTGCGAGACCCGAAGCGAGAGCCCTTGCTTCATCGGTGGTCGGTCCTACATCCGGAAATGCTCGCCCAGGTACACGCGTCGTACCTCGGCGTTGTCGACGATCTCCGAAGGCGTGCCTTGTGCCAGCACATGCCCGTCGCTGATGATGAAAGCGTGATCGCAGATGCCCAGCGTTTCGCGCACGTTGTGGTCGGTGATGAGCACGCCGATGCCACGCTCCTTCAGGAAATTGATGATCCGCTGGATCTCGATCACCGCGATCGGGTCGATGCCCGCGAAGGGCTCGTCCAGCAGGATGAAGCGCGGCTGCGTGGCCAGCGCGCGGGCGATCTCGACACGGCGGCGCTCGCCGCCCGACAGCGCCAGCGCGGGCGAATCGCGCAGGTGGTCGACGCGCAGGTCGTGCAGCAGCTCGCCCAGGCGCTCCTCGATGCGCTGCTTCGACAGCGGCACCGGCCGGCTGGCGCCATCGGGTTCGCGCTGCAGCTCGAGCACGGCGCGCACGTTTTCCTCGACCGTGAGCTTGCGGAAGATCGAAGCTTCCTGCGGCAGGTAGCTCAGGCCCATGCGCGCGCGGCGGTGGATCGGCATGTGCGCGATCGGCTCGCCGTCGATGCTGATCTCGCCGGCGTCGGCCCGCACCAGCCCGACGATCATGTAGAAGGAAGTGGTCTTGCCGGCGCCGTTGGGGCCCAGCAGGCCGACCACCTCGCCCTTGTCCACGCCGAGCGAGACGTCCTTCACCACCTTGCGGCTGCCGTAGCTCTTCTGCAGGCCGCGCGCCTCGAGGCGGCTGCCCAGGATTTCGGTGCCGTCCCTCACTTGCGCTGCTCTCCGCCGAGCGTGGTGGTCGAGCGCAGGCCCGTTCCGGGCGCCGGCGTGGCAGCTGGCGCTGCCGGCCTGGCCGAGCCGGCAGCGGGCGCCGAGGCGGCCGCCTTGGGCGTGAGGATGGCCTTGACGCGGCCGCCGGCCTGGGTCGCGACGCCCGCATTGGGCGGCAGCGGCGAGCCGTTGACGGTGAAGGTGTCGTTGCTCTGGTCGTAGACGATCAAGGGGCCGCTGCTCTCGTCGTTGGGCGTCGCGCCGACCAGGCGGCGCATCACCGCGCGGCGGATGAACTTCACGTTGTCGGCGCGGCTGTCGTACTCGATGACTTCCGACTCGCCCTCGATCCACTCGTCGGGGCCGGCGTCGCGCTTCTGCTTGAAATAGGCCAGCTTGCCCGGTGCGGCCGTGACCACGCCGTACTGGTAGCCCTCGGGGTCCTGCCGCACGTCGATGCGCGTGCCGCGGATGATGATGGTGCCCTTGGTCATCACCACGTTGCCGGTGAAGACGCTGGTCTGCTTGAGGTCGTCGTAGCGCATGGCGTCGGCTTCGATGTTCATCGGCTTGGTGCGGTCCGCCTTCTCGGCCAGTGCCGCGGACGCCAATCCGGCGAGCGCCGCAGCGAATACGAAAGCACGACAAAGGCGGCGAAGTACGAGGGAGGAAGGTGGCGATGTCATAAAGGCACGAAACTTGCTGGGCGATTGTATGCGGCCTCATGGGTCCGCCTTTCTCCGGCGGATGAAAAAGCCCGCCGAAGCGGGCTTGCTGCCGGGTGCCGCGAGCGGCGAGGAGGCGCTTTTTTCAGGCGCTCTTGCGCGCTTCGCCGATCAGGAAATCGGTGACCTGCAGCGCGCGATCCATGCTGCGCGCGAGCTCGCCGTCCGTATACCACCTGCCCGCGATGCCGATCGAGGGCACGCCGGACACCTGGTAAGCATCCTGCAGCTGCTTGGCGCGCTGGATCTTGCTGGCCACGCTGAAGGACTTGAACTGCTCGGTGAACTTGGCCTTGTCGAGGCCGTTGGCCGCGACCCAGTCGATGATCTGCTGGTCGCCCGCAAGGTTCTGGCGCTGCTGGTGGATCGCGGCGAACACCTTGCGCTGGTATTCGTCCACCTTGCCCATCGCCTCGAGCGCGTAGTAAAGCCGCTGCTGCGGCTGGAAACTGGGCTGGAACGCGACCGGCACGCGCCTGAAGGCCACGTGCGCGGGCAGCTTGCGGATCCAGCCTTCGAGCTGCGGCTCGAAGGCATTGCAGTGCGGGCAGCTGTACCAGAAGAACTCGATCACCTCGACCTTGCCGGCCGGTGCGTCGACCGGCACGCGCTTGTCCAGCACGGCGTAGTCGGTGCCGGCCTTGGGCGCCAGCGTCTGGGCCTGCGAGGGCGAAGCGAGAGGAAGAAGCCCCAGCGAAGTGGCGGCCAGCGAAAAGTCACGACGATTCATGTTCAAAGAAGTTCTCCTGTGCGGCTGACAGAGCCCGCGGCTGGCCCGGAGTTCCCGGACCGGCAGGCTTGGGATGGACGAAGACTCAACGCTGGACGCGCACCAGGGCCGATTCGAGGCCACCGCCGTCGAGCCGCTCCTTGAGCCGGTCCGCATCTTCCTTCTTGTTGAAAGGCCCCGCGCGCACGCGGTAGACCGTGCGGCCGGCCTGCTCACGTTCGGTGATGCGCGCTTCCACGCCCATCAGCGAGAGCTTGGCGCGCTGCGCCTCCGCATCTTCGGTGGTGCGGAAGGCACCGGCCTGCACGAAGTACATGAAGGGATCGGTGCTGCTGCCCGGCGCCGCGGCGACATTGGGATTGGCATTGGCGCCCGACCGCGCGCGCGCGAGATCGCCGATCGGGTCGTTCGACGGCGGCACCGCGTTGGCTTCGGCCGGAAGCGGCGGCGTGCGCCCGGCGCGCTGCTGTTGCTGCTGTTGCTGCTGTTGCTGCTGTGCACCGGGCGCGACTACCACGGGTGCCGGCGCGGTCGGCGGCGCAGTGGGCGATGCGGCCGTGGCGGGTGGCGCCGGCGCGGGCGCCGGAGCCACTGGCGGGCGGGCGGCGCCGGCCTTGCCGGCGAGCGGACCGTTCGGGTCCCAGTCGCGGTTCTTGCGGGCTTCGGCTTCGTCCTGCTCGGGGCCGCCGCGCTGGGTCTTGGTCATGAAGGGAATCGGCACCTTGGTCACGTAGACCGCGATGCCCAGCGCCACGCCCAGCCCCAGCACCAGGCCGACGATCAGGCCGATGACGATGTTGCCGCTTTGTCTTTTAGTCATGGTGAGGGTAAACAATCACATCTTGCTCGGCGCGCTCACGCCGAGAATCGCGAGGCCATTGTGCAGCACCTGCGCGGTGGCCGCGACCAGCGCCAGGCGGGCCCGCTTGACCGGCTCCTCGTCGACCAGGATGCGCTCGGCGTCGTAGTAGCTGTGGTAGGAGGCGGCCAGTTCGCGCAGGTAGAAGGTGACGTCGTGCGGCGCGAAATCCTTGGCCGCGGCCGTCAGCATGTCGGGGTACCTGGCCAGGAGCAGCAGCAGGGCCTGCGCGGCCGGGCTCTGCAGCGGCGCGAGGTCCACGTCCGCCAGCGTCGCCGCATCGCCGCCCCATGCAGCCAGCACCGAGCAGATGC
Organism: Variovorax paradoxus; assembly: GCF_018614915.1. Lineage (GTDB taxonomy): Bacteria > Pseudomonadota > Gammaproteobacteria > Burkholderiales > Burkholderiaceae_C > Variovorax > Variovorax paradoxus_K. The sequence goes on from NZ_JAGGNU010000005.1 coordinate 169,461, forward strand.
GCGCATGCGCGTACTGCACGTAGTAGACCGGGTTGTCGTTGTTCTGCGCCAGCGCGAGGTCGATGTCGAAGGTGTATTCGGTGTCGGGCTTGCGGCTCAAGAGGAAGAAGCGCACCGCGTCGGTGCTGGTCCATTCGATCAGGTCGCGCAAGGTCACGTAGCTGCCGGCGCGCTTGCTGATCTTGACCTCCTCGCCGCCGCGCATCACGCGCACCATGGTGTGCAGCACGTATTCCGGGTAGCCGGCCGGGATGCCGACGTTCGCGGCCTGCAGGCCGGCGCGCACGCGCGCGATCGTGCCGTGGTGGTCGGTGCCCTGGATGTTGACCACCTCGCCGAAGCCGCGCTCCCACTTGGCGATGTGGTAGGCCACGTCGGGCACGAAGTAGGTGTAGCTGCCGTCGCTCTTGCGCATCACGCGGTCCTTGTCGTCGCCGTACTCGGTCGACTTCAGCCACAGGGCGCCGTCCTGCTCGTAGGTCTTGCCGGCTTCGACCAGCCGCTGCACCGTCGCCTCGACCCGGCCGCTGGTGTAGAGGCTGGACTCGAGGTAGTAGTTGTCGAAGCGGATCTGGAAGGCCTTGAGGTCCAGGTCCTGCTCGTGGCGCAGGTAGGCCACGGCGAACTGGCGGATCGAGTCGATGTCGTCGACGTCGCCGCTCGCGGTGTATTCGCGGTCGTCCGAGCGCACGGTCTTCTTCGCCTTGAAGTCTTCGGCGATGTCGGCGATGTATTCGCCGTTGTAGGCCTGCTCGGGCCATTCGGCATCACCCGGCTTGAAGCCCTTGGCGCGCAGCTGGGTACTGGTGGCGAGGGTCTGGATCTGCACTCCCGCATCGTTGTAGTAGAACTCGCGCCACACCTGCGCGCCCTGCGAGGCGAGCAGGCTGCAGATCGCGTCGCCGAGCGCCGCCTGGCGGCCGTGGCCCACGTGCAGCGGGCCGGTCGGGTTGGCGGAGACGAACTCGACCAGCACGCGATCGGCGCGCGCCGGCTGGCGGCCGAAGGCCTCGCCTGCGGCCAGCACCTCTCGCACCACCTGCTGCTTGGCAGCGGTCTTGAGGCGGATGTTGAGGAAGCCGGGGCCGGCGATTTCGGTGGCATCGACCCACTGTGCGAAGGCTGGTGTGGCGCGCAGCGCGGTGCTGATGTCCTCGGCCAGTTCGCGTGGCTTGCGCGCCAGCGGCTTGGCGAGCTGCATGGCCGCGGTGCTTGCGAAATCGCCGTGCGCCGCGACCTTGGGCGATTCGAACGCGGCTTTGGCGCCGGCGCCGGGCGAGAAGGATTCGAGCGTGTTCGCGAGCGCCGCGAGCAGCTCCTGTTTGACCAATAGCATCGCGGGATTTTACCGGGGGCAAACCCGGGCGCCCCCGGCGGCGGTCATCCGCCGCACGCCAGCAGCCGTTAGCAAGGGCGGCCCCGGCCCGGGGCCGCTGTCACAACCAACCTACGAGGACACCTACACCATGAAGAAACTTCTCTCTCTGATGGCCATGGCCGCCTGTCTTTCCATCGGCGCCGCGCATGCGCAGGACAAGGCCGCTCCGGCCACTCCCGCTGCTCCGGCCACCAAGGCCGCTCCCGCGACGGCTGCCACTCCGGCCACTCCGGCTACTCCCGCCACCCCGGCCATGCCGGCCGCCAAGGCGCCAACCGCACAGCAAAGCAAGATGGCGACCTGCAACCAGGAAGCCGCCGACAAGAAGGGCGACGAGCGCAAGGCCTTCATGAAGACCTGCCTCTCGGCCAAGCCGGTGACGCAGCAGGACAAGATGAAGAGCTGCAACGCCGACACCAAGGCCAAGACGCTCAAGGGCGACGAGCGCAAGGCCTTCATGAAGGAATGCCTCTCCGCCAAGCCGGCCGCCTGAGCACGAGAGCGGACTCGAAAGAAAAAAAGCCCCGCAGGCTTCGGCCTGGCGGGGCTTTTTTCCTCCTTACTTCAGCACACCGAACAGGTTGTTGAAGTCGTCGGTCCAGGGCTTGAGGCCGGCGATCGGCTCGAACGCGGAGCTCGCGCCGCGGATCGGCTCGCGCATCAAGGCTTGCGGATCGCGCGCCACCAGCACCCAGTCCGTGCTGTCCAGGTGCGAGTTCTGCGGCGCGTCGCTGACCAGCGCTGCATGAAGGCCCTTGGCCAGCGCGATCTGTTCCACCACCGGTGCCAGGGTCAGGTAGCGGTTGCTCACGTGAAAGGCAATCACGCCACTGGGCTGCATGTGGCGCAGATAGATATCCAGCGCCTGCGTCGTGATCAGATGAACGGGGATGGAATCGCCGGAAAAGGCATCGACGGCCAGCACGTCGAAGTGCTGCGGACGCTCGCCTTCCAGCACCAGCCGGGCATCGCCCAGCACCCGCTCGACGCGCGCTGCGCTGTCGGCGATGAAGCTGAATTCGTGGTGGGCCAGCTCGAAGACCAGCGGGTTGATCTCGTAGAAGCGATAGACGTCGCCTGGCCGGCCATAGGCCGCCAGCGTACCGGCGCCGAGGCCGATCACGCCGACCCGGCGCGCGCCCTTCGGCGCAGCAGCGATCGCGCGGCCGATGCCGGACGTCGGCCCGTAGTAGCTCGTGGGCTCCCGGCGCAGCGCGGGCGCGAGGTACTGCTCGCCATGCTTGGTCGAGCCGTGGTAGATCCTTCGCACCACGCCCCTCTCGCCGCCGTTCCTGTCCGCGGTGCGCAGCGTTCCGTAGAAATTGCGGTCCACGCGCCGCGCGCCGGCCACGTCGCCGCGTATCTGCAGCGCCAGGAACCAGGCGCAGCAGCCGGCCAGCGCCAGCGCGGCCGCCATGCCGATGCGCCTGCGGCGCCACAGCACGGCAGCGAAGAGCGCGCACAGCACCAGGCCGAGGCCCAACTCGTAGTAGGCCGGCAGCGCGTGGGGCGCGATCAGCCCCACGCTCACGCCGCCGATGGCGCCGCCGAGCGAGAGCATCAGGTAGAAGCGCGTGAGCCAGGCGGCGGCAGGACGCATGCGGGCCATCTCGCCGTGCAGGCACATGCACAGCGCGAACAGGCCGAAGACGTAGATCGGCAGCGCCGTCTTGATGTCGGAACCGATGCGATGCTGCAGCCCGAAGGCGCACAGCGCGAGCATCGCCGCGGCCAGCGGCAGGAACACGCTGCGCCGGTACCAGCGGTCGCTCTCGAAGGTGAGCACGAAGCTCAGCAGGTAGACCGAGAGCGGCAGCACCCACAGGAAGGGAATGGCTGCGACGTTCTGCGTGATGTGGTTGGTGATGGCGAGCAGCAGCCACGAACCGAGTGCGGGCAGCGCGAGCCACAGAAGATGGTCGGCGGCGCGCGGCCTGGCGGGCGCCGGCGCGGCTGCGGCCGGCGCCGGTGCGGCCGGGGCAGCGGGCATCGGCGCGGCCCAGTTCCACGCCATGTAGAGCGTGGTGCCCGCGCACAGCAGCACGAACACGCCGTAGGCTGCCGACCAGCCCCAGGCCTGCTGCACCAGTGTGTTGCGCGGCTCGATCAGCAGCGGATAGCACAGGAGCGAGGCCAGCGAGGCCAGGTTCGACAGCGAGAAGTAGCGGTACACCTGTGCGCCCCACGGCGTGCGCGCGACCCAGGACTGCACCAGCGGGCCGGTGGTGGAGAGCAGGAAGTAGGGCAGGCCGATGGTGGCGACGAGCAGGCCGAGGATCCACAGCGTCGGGTCTTCGGCGCCGGTCGGCTTCCAGCGCGCGCTGGTCACGATCGGCAGGAAGGCGAGGCTGGCGACCAGCAGCGCGACATGCAGCCGCAGCAGCCGCGCCTGCGCGCGCACGCCGAGCCGGCGCGTGATCCAGTCCGAGTAGGCATAGCCCGCCAGCAGCACGACCTGGAAGAACACCATGCAGATCGACCACACCGCGGCCGAGCCGCCGAACCACGGCAGGATCTGCTTGGCGATCAGCGGCTGGACCAGGAACAGCAGGAAGGCGCTGGCGAAGATGGTGCCGGCGAACAGCGCCTTGACGCTCGCCGGCTTCATCCGCCCTAGCCCCTGGCGTCGAAGCCGCGCGCGAGGAACACGGCCACCAGCGGGATCAGCACCAGCAGGTGCGCCTGGATCATCACCAGCCGCCGGGTCTTGCGGATCTCGGCCTCGTCCGGCAGCGCGCCGCTGGAGCGCACCGCCTTGCGCCAGCGGAAGTAGGTCAGCGTCGGAAAGATCGAGAGCACGGCGATGATGATGAAGAGCGTGAGCTTCACGTGCAGGAGCGGGTTGGTCCAGTACCAGGCGGTGCCCTTGATGCCCCACCAGGTGCGCGCAACGCCGGTCGCGAGCACGGCGATGGCTGCGAAGCCATAGACCATGTCGACCTTGGCGAGGCGCTCGACCACCGCGGCGTTGAGCCACTGCACGCGGCACAGCGCCGCCTCGCTCGAGATGAAGACCACCATCGTGAGGATGGCGAGGATGTGCAGGTAGGCAAGGATGGCTTCGAGGGTCATCGTGGTTTTTCCGGTGGTTTCGACTGCGCAGCGATTGTGCCGCCCCAGAACTCCGGCCGCGCGTACTGCGCCTTCAGAAAATCGAGCCACAGTCGCACCCGCAGCGGCAGGTGCTTGCGCTGGGGGAACACCGCGTAGATGCCGTTGGGCGGCGCCGCGAACTCGTCGAGCAGCGGCACCAGCAGGCCGGCGTCGATCTCGGCCTCCACCTCCCAGGTGCTGCGCCATGCGATGCCATGGCCGGCCAGGCACCAGTCGTGCAGCACCTGGCCGTCGGAGCAATCGAGCGGGCCGGTCGGCTTGAGATGGATCACCTCGTGCTCGCCGCCCGCCGTCGGCACGCGGAAGGCCCAGCCCCGGGTCTGCGAGGCATCGCTCGACAGGCTGAGGCAGGCGAAGCGCGCCAGCTCGTTGGGATGGCGCGGCGCGCCATGGCGGCGCACGAATTCGGGCGTGGCGACGCAGCGGCGCCGGTTGTCGGCGAGGCGCAGGCTCACCAGCGAAGAGTCGGGCAGGTCGCCCACGCGCACGGCGCAGTCGTAGCTCTCGCCCGCCACGTCGATCACGCGGTCGCTGAGGTTGAGCGAGATCGTGACCTCCGGATGCAGCTCGTGGAAGCGCGGCACCAGCGGCGCGACATGGCGCCGGCCGAAGCCCGCCGGCGCCGTCACGCGCAGGTGGCCGGCGGCCTTGACGCCGCCGGCGCTCACGCTGGCTTCGGCGTTCGCGAGCTCGACCAGCATGCGCTGGCAGTCCTCGAGGAAAGCGCTGCCCTCGTGGGTGAGCGTGATGCGGCGCGTGGTGCGCAAGAGCAGCTTGACGCCGAGGCGCTCCTCCAGCGCATCGAGGCGCCGGCCCATGATCGCCGGCGCCACGCCCTCGGCCTTGGCAGCGGCCGTGAGGCTGCCGCGGGTGGCGATGGCAACGAAGGATTCGAGTTGCTTGAGTCTGTCCATCAGGGGGCCATCATGCCTCCCGCCAAGCCGGGGCTCAGGGCAGCTCGGCCGCCAGCACGGTACCCGTCGCCGACTCGGTCATCACCAGCTCGCGCGTTCCGGGCCGGAAGGCCAGGTTGGTCACGGTCTGGCCGACCGGGCTGCGGATGAAATGCGTGACCTCGCCGCGCGCATTCAGCACGAAGGCGCCGCCCAGGCTCGCGTGCGCCACCACCAGGCTGCCGTCGTCCGCGAGCGCCAGTCCGTCCGGCCCACTGGTGCCGAAGAAGGTCTGGAAGGCCCCCATCTTCGAGAGGCTGCCGTCCGGCAGCAGCGGCGCCCGCCACACCTGGTTGCCGCGCGTGACGGCGACGAAGAGCAGCTTGCCGTCGCCGCTCACCGCAATGCCGTTGGGGCTGGGCGCATTGGCGAGCAGCAGGTCCAGCTTGCCGTCGGCGCCAAGGCGATAGACGCGCCCCGTGGGATCGTGCAGGCCGGTCTGGCCCTGGTCGGAGAAGTAGAGACGGCCCTCGGTGTCGAAGCAGAGGTCGTTGACGCCCTTGAAGGACTCGCTGTTGCGGTGCGCGAGCACGGTCTCGACGGCGCCGCTCGCCGCATCGAGCCGGAGGATGCCGCGCCGGTAGTCGGCGATCCAGAGGCTGCCGTCGGCATGCATCGCCATGCCGTTCGGCCAGCCCTCGTACTGCACGACCAGCTGCCAGTCGAGTTGCGGCGTGATGCGGAAGATGCGGCCGTACGGAATGTCGGTGACATACAGGTTGCCCGCGCGGTCGAACACCGGACCTTCGAGAAAGCTGTCCATCACGTGGCCGGGCTTGTTGGCATCGACCCAATCGGTACGCCGCGGCTCGCGGAACGCATCGGGCAGCCGCGTCAGCACGCGGGCCTCGATGAACTCCGGCGATTTGAAGCTCAGATTCCACATGCTGCGCTCACTCCGGCTGCACACCGGCGGCCTTGATGACCGCGCCCCAGTCCTGCGTCTGGCGTTTCACGTAGCTCTGGAAATCCGCCGTCGCCATGCCGCCTGGCGACGCGCCCTGCTCGGCGAAGCGCTTGACCAGATCGGGCGAGGCCAGCGCCTTCTTCACCTCGGCCTGCAGCTTGTCGACGATCGCCTGCGGCGTGCCCCTGGGTGCGGCGATGCCGAACCAGTTGCTGGCATCGAAAGCCTTCATGCCGGCCTCGCCGCTGGTCGGCACATCGGGCAGCGCATCGAGGCGCTTGGGCGAAGTGACCAGCAGCGCCCGCACCTTGCCGCCCTTGACCTGCGGGATGGCGGTGGGTGCCGCGGTGACCAGCACGTCGACCTGGCCCGACACCACGCCCAGCATCGCCTCGCCCGCGCCCTTGTACGGCACGTGCGTGAGGGCCAGCTTGCCGTGCTGCTTGAAGAGCTCGCCGCCGAGGTGGGTGGAGCTGCCGACGCCGCCGGAACCGAAGGTGAGCTTGTCGGGGTCCTTGCGCGCGGCCGCGACCAGGTCCTGCACTGTCTTGTACGGCGAGCCGGCGCCCACCACCAGCACCAGCGGCGCATCGACGATGGTGGTCACCGGCACCAGCCCGCTCGCGTGGTCCCACGGCAGCTTCCTGAACAGGTGCGGCAGCATCGCGTAGGTGGTGTCGTTGACGAGGAAGCTGCTGCCGTCCGGTGCCGCCTTGGCCACCATGTCGGAGCCGATGGTGCCGCTGGCGCCGGCCTTGTTCTCGACGTAGAAGGACTTGCCGGTCTGCTCCGTGAGCTTCTGCGCGATCTGGCGTGCGGCGTAGTCGGTGGTGCCGCCGGGGGCATAGGGCACGACCAGGCGCACGGGCTTGTCGGGCCAGCTGGACTGCGCCATCGCGGGCAGGACGGCGAGGGTCGCGGCGCAGGCCAGCAGCGCGCGGCGTTGGATGGAAGGCATCGGTTCAGTCTCCGGTGGTGATGTTCTGCGCCTTGAGCTCGGCGATCTGCGCTTCGCTGTAGCCGACCTCCTTCAAGAGCGCGCTCGTGTGCTCGCCCAGCAGCGGCGGCTGGATGCGGATGCCCGGACGTTCGCCGGCCAGCGTGAAGGGCATCAGCGGCACCTTGGAGAAGCTGCCATCGTTCATGCGCACCGGCGCCAGTCCGCCGGTGGCATTGAGGTGCGGATCGTCGAACAGCTCCTGCGGCTTGGTGATGGGCGCGAAGGGCAGCTCGTTCTGCTCGAACACGGCGCTCAGTTCGGCCGCGCTGTAGCCGGCCAGGTGCGAGCGCAGCATGGGCATCATCCAGTCGCGGGCCAGCACGCGGTCGTTGTTGGTCTTCAGGCGCGGGTCGGACAGCATCTCCTCGAGGCCGAAGGCCTTGCAGAAGATGGTCCACTGCTTGTCGCTGACCGCGGCCAGGAAGATCTGCTCGCCGTCCTTGACGGTGAAGACGTCGTACACCGCCCACGCCGAGATGCGACTGGGCATCGGGTCGGCAGCCTTGCCCGTGGCCGCGAACTGCATCATGTGCTGCGCGACCAGGAAGATGTTGTTCTCGAACAGCGCAGCCTGCACCTCGCAGCCGCGGCCGGTCTGCTCGCGCTGGCGCAGCGCCGCCATCGCGCCGATGGCGCCGAACATGCCGCCCATGATGTCGTTGACGCTGGTGCCGGCGCGCAGCGGGTCGCCGATGCGGCCGGTCATGTAGGCCAGGCCGCCCATCATCTGCACCACCTCGTCGAGCGCGGTGCGGTGGTCGTAGGGGCCGGGCAGGAAGCCCTTGTGGCTGACGTAGATCAGGCGCGGGTTCAGCGCCTTCAGGCTCTCGTAATCCAGGCCCAGCTTCTTCATCGTGCCGGGCTTGAAGTTCTCGCTCACGATGTCGGCGGTGGCGACGAGGCGCAGCGCGGCCTCCACGCCCTCGGGCTTCTTGAGATCGAGCGCGATGCTCTTCTTGTTGCGGTTGAAGGTCGGGAAGAAGCCGGCGCCGGAGCCCAGCAGGCGCCGCGTGTTGTCGCCTTCGATCGGCTCGACCTTGATCACCTCGGCGCCGAGGTCGGCCAAGAGCATGCCGCAGGTCGGGCCCATCACCATGTGGGTGAATTCGGCGATGCGGACGCCTTCGTAAGGCAGGGGAGCGGTGGTGTCAGGCATGTGCAGTTCCTTGAATGAAGCCCTTGGGCAGGCCGGCTTCGGGCGTCATGCCGTAGACCGGCTCGCCCGGCAGCCCGGCCATGAGCGGCGCGCGCGCCGCGATGAGTTTGCCGATGTCGATGCCGGTGGAAACGCCCATGGCCTCGAACATGAAGACCAGGTCTTCGGTGACCACGTTGCCCGAGGCGCCGGGCGCATAAGGGCAGCCGCCCAGGCCGCCGAGCGAGGCGTCGAAGGTGCGCACGCCCTCTTCGTAGGCGGCAAGGCAGTTGGCGAGGCCGAGGCCGCGCGTGTTGTGCATGTGGGCGGCGCCGGCCTTGTCGCCGAGCTCGGCGCGCAGGCGTTTGAAGAGGCGGCGCACCTGGGCCGGGTTGGCGTAGCCGACGGTGTCGGAGAGACCCGACTCGTCGGCGCCGGCGGCCACGCATTGCACGGCCAGGCGGATCACCTCGTCCTCAGGCACCTCGCCCTGCAGCGTGCAGCCGAAGGCGGTCGAGATGCCGGCCTCCAGCTTGACCTGCGGCGCGATCTGGCGGCGCAGCTCGGCGATGGCGCGCACTTCCTCGACCATCTCCTCGCGCGTCTTGCGCACGTTGGCCAGCGAGTGCGCGGCGCTGGCCGAGACCGGCATCGTGAGCTTGTGCACGCCAGCCGCGAGCGCGGCCTCGGCGCCGCGGCGGTTGGGCACCAGCGCCATCACGGTGAGACCAGGCAGCGTGACGGCATGGCGCACCACCTCGGCGGCATCGGCCATCTGCGGCAAGAGGCGCGCCGGCACGAAGGAAGCGACTTCGATCTCGCGCACGCCGGCCGCGTGGAGGGCGTCGATCCAGCGCAGCTTGTCGGCCGTCGGCATCGTCGCCTTGACGGACTGCAGGCCGTCGCGCGGGCCGACCTCGCTGATGAGGACATCGGGGTTTGTCATCTGGTTTCGTCTCCTGGAGCGTCATACTTGACGGTTCTATCAGACAGAACTATATTCTGTTTTACAGAATTAGACCGCAACGCATCCTCGACTGTCAACCCGAAGCCATGCCCCGCAAAGCCCAAACCGAATCGGTCTCCGACCTCCATGCCGCGCCCGGCGGCGCCGCCGCGGTCGATCGGGCGCTGAGCCTGCTGTCCTGCTTCCAGCCCGGCGACGAAGCGCTGACCCTGGCGCAGTTCGCCGAGCGCACGCAGCTCTACAAGAGCACGGTGCTGCGCCTGCTCGCCTCGCTGGAGCATGCGCGCCTGATCCGGCGACAGGAGGACGGCCGCTACGCGCTGGGCATGGAGATCGCGCGGCTGCACGGGCTCTACGCGGCCTCGCTCTCGCTGGACCGCATCGTGCCGCCGGTGCTGCGCGATCTGGTCGCGGCCACCGGCGAGAGCGCGGCCTACCACGTGCGCCAGGACCAGGGCGACAGCTGGGCGCGCCTGTGCCTGTACCGCGTCGATTCACCGCACGTGGTGCGCGACCACGTGCGCGCCGGCGACCTGCTGCCCAACGACCGCGGTGCCGGCGCGCGCATCCTGATCGCCTTCGGCCCGGCGGCCGGGCGGCCGCGCGCGGGCAAGGACCGCAAGCTCTGCGATGCCATTCGCGCGCAGGGCTACTGCGCGATGGTCGGCGACCGATCGGCCGAACTGGGCGGCATCTCGGCGCCGGTGTTCCATGCCGACGGCCGTCTGGCCGCAGCGCTCACGCTGACCATGCCGGCGCACCGCTATGACGAGCGGCACATCGAGCCGGTGCGCGCCGCCGCAAGCCGGCTCACAGGACAGGTTTAGCCGCGCAGCGTCATTCGTTTGCAGCTCATTCGCGGAACACCGCGGAACCGGCTTCGCGGGCCGCTGGTGTTGCCCCCGGTGAGGGCTGAAGGCCGACGGCTCCAAGCCTGCCTGCGCAGGCTTGGACGGCCTGAAGGGCCAAGGCCTCTGGCCGCGGCACGTTGGGCGGCTACACGAAGTGAGCCAACCTGGGGGAGAGCCAATTATTCAGCCTTGAAGCCGGAGGCTTTGATGGGCGCCTCCCAGCGCTTGAGATGCGCCGCCTGGATGGCCGCCAATTCGGCCGGCCCGGCATGCGCCGGCACCAGGCCCAGGTTGAAGATGCGCTCCTGGATCTCGGGCGCGCGCAAGGCCTCGGCCACCGCGCCGTCGATGCGCTGCACCAGCGCCGGCGCCATGCCGGGCGGGCCGTACAGACCGAAGAAGGCGTCGGCGGTGATGTCGATGCCGGACTCCTTGAGCGTGGGCACCTCCGGCAGCGCCTTGCTGCGCTGCACGCCGGTCACGGCCAGGATGCGGACCTTGCCGGCGCGGTGGTGCTCGATGGTCTCCACGGCCGTGTCGACCATCAGCGGCACCTGGCCGCCGATCAGGTCCTGCGCAGCCGGCGCGCCGCCGCGGTAGGCGACGTGCGTCATCGGCACGCCGGCCGCCTGGGCGAGCAGCAGGCCGGCGAAATGCGGCACCGTGCCGGCGCCCGAGGTGGCGTAGTTGGCCTTGCCCGGGTTGGCCTTCATCCAGGCCAGCACCGTCTTCAGGTCGCCGGCCGGCGCGCCGGGCCCGGCGGTGACGGCAAAGTCGAAGGTGCTCGCGAGCGAGATCGGGGTGAAGTCCTTTACCGTGTCGTAGCCCAGGTTCTGGTAGAGCCAGGGGTGGATCACCATCGCGCCGCTGGGCGAGAAGATCAGCGTTGCGCCATCCGGCGCGGAGCGCTTGATCTCGGCCAGGGCGAGCCGGCCGGCCGCGCCCGGCTTGTTGTCGACGATGACGTTCTGTCCGAGCGAGACGCGCATCTTGTCGGCGACGAGGCGCGCCACCACGTCGGCCGATCCGCCCGGCGGGAAGCCGACCAGGATGCGGGTGGTGCGCTCCTGGGCCAGCGCGATGGGCGCGGCCAGCGCCGCGGTGGCGAGCGCTGCGAAATGGCGGCGTTTCATCATCAAGGCAGTCTCCTCGGGTTTGTTTGTTCTGTGCGCAGGCTCAGCGCGCCGGCGCGAGGTCGTGCAGCGCGGCCAGCACGGCCTGGTTCTGCTCCGGCAGCCCGACCGTGATGCGCAGCCAGTGCGGCAGGCCGTAGTTGTCGAGCAGCGAGACCTCGATGCCGGCGGCCAGCAGGCGCGCATGAACGGTGCGCCCCTCGCCGACCTGGACCATCAGGAAGTTGCCCGATGACGGAATGGAAGCCAGCCTGAGTTCGTGCAGGCCGTTCGCGAGTTGCGCTCGCCCGATGGTATTGAGCTGGTAGCTGCGCGCGAGAAAGGCCGCGTCGGCCAGCGCCGCCACCGCCGCGGCCTGGGCCGGCGTGCTCACGTTGAAGCGCGGCCGCTGTGCATTCAGGCGCGCCGCCAGCGCCGGCTGCGAAACGCCGTAGCCGATGCGCAGCCCGGCCAGCCCGTAGGCCTTGGAGAAGGTGCGCGCGACGATCAGGTTCGGGAAGCGCCGCACCCAGCCGATGCTGTCGTAGCGCTGCGCCGGCGCCAGGTACTCGGTGTAGGCCTCGTCGAGCAGCACCGTCACGTGCGCCGGCACCGACTGCAGGAAGTCGAGCAGCGGGCCGGCCTCGATGAAGGTGCCGGTGGGATTGTTCGGGTTGGCCACGAAGACCAGCCGCGTGTCTTGCGCGATGGCCGCGCGCATGGCGTCGAGATCGTGGCCGAAATCATGCGCCGGGACCACGGTGGCGCGCGCATGGGCGTGCGCAGCCGCCTGCGCGTAGACGACGAAGCCGTATTGCGAATAGACAACGCCTTCGCCGGGCTTGACGCTCACCTGCGCCGCCAGTTCGAGGATCTCGCTCGAGCCGCTGCCCAAGGTCAGCCAATCGATCGGCACGTCGAGCCGCGAGGCCAGCGCATGCTTGAGCGCGGTGCCGTTGGCATCGGGGTAGTTGCCCGCGCCTTCGAGCGCTGCGGCGGCGGCGCGGCGCGCCGATTCGGGCATGCCGAGCGGGTTTTCATTGGAGGCCAGCAGGATCATCGCCGCGGATCGCAATTATTTAAGAAGTTAAATTATCGGAGGCATGTACATCGCTCCTATCAGGGCCTACCCTTTGAGCCGAAGCCTGCGCCGGCCGCGATTACCTGCAATTTGGTCATTGATAAAACCCGCCAACGGCTCTTACTGATCAACCAGGTATCGAATAAAGTCATCGGCTGCATTCGATTTCAAGGAGTAAAGAACCATGACCGCCCGCACCACCGTCCACGGCCTCCAGGTCGCCGACGAACTCCATCGCTTCATCGAAGACAAGGTGCTGCCCGCCACCGGCGTGGCCAGCGAGACCTTCTGGAAGGGCTTCGACGCGATCGTCACCGAGCTGGCGCCAAAGAACCTGGCGCTCCTGGCCGAGCGCGACCGCCTGCAGGCCGAGATGGACGCCTGGCACAAGGCGCACCCCGGCCCGATCGCCGACATGCCGGCCTACCGTGCCTTCCTCGAGAAGATCGGCTACCTGCTGCCGCAGCCGAAGGACGTGAAGGCCACCACCGCCGACGTCGACGCCGAACTCGCGCTGCAGGCCGGCCCGCAGCTGGTGGTGCCGATCCTCAATGCGCGCTACGCGCTCAACGCCGCCAATGCGCGCTGGGGCTCGCTGTACGACGCGCTCTACGGCACCGATGCCATTCCCGAGACCGGCGGCGCCGAGAAGGGCAAGGGCTACAACCCGGCGCGCGGCGCCAAGGTGATCGAGTTCGCGCGCGGCGTGCTCGACCAGGCCGCGCCGCTGGCCAACGGCTCGCACAAGATGGCGACCGGCTACAGCGTGAAGGACGGCCAGCTCGTGATCGCGCTGCAAAGCAGCAGCACCCATCTCGCGGACCCGGCGCAGTTCGTCGGCTACCAGGGCGATGCGGCTGCACCTTCGTCGGTGCTGATCAGGCACAACGGCATCCATGTCGACATCCGGATCGACCGCACGACCGCCATCGGCAAGGGCGATGCCGCTGGCATCAGCGACGTGGTGCTGGAAGCCGCACTCTCCACCATCCTCGACCTCGAGGACTCGGTGGCCGTGGTCGATGCCGCCGACAAGGTGCTCGCCTATGCCAACTGGCTCGGCATCCTGCAGGGCACGCTGACCGAGGAAGTCGCCAAGGGCGGCAAGACCTTCACCCGCGGCCTCAACCCGGACCGCGAATACACCGGCGCCGACGGCAAGCCGGTCAGGCTGCACGGCCGCTCGCTGATGTTCGTGCGCAACGTGGGCCACCTGATGACCAACCCGGCCATCCTCTACGGCGGCGGCAAGGAAATCCCCGAGGGCATCCTGGACGCGGTGATCACGACGACCATCGCCACCGTCGACCTGAAGCGCAAAGGCAACTCGCGCACCGGCAGCGTCTACATCGTGAAGCCGAAGATGCACGGCCCGGCCGAAGTGGCCTTCGCGAGCGAGCTCTTCGGCCGCGTCGAGCAGATGCTGGGCCTGCCCGCCAACACCGTGAAGCTGGGCATCATGGACGAGGAGCGCCGCACCAGCGTCAACCTCAAGGCCTGCATCGCCGAGGCGGCCGCGCGCGTGGCCTTCATCAACACCGGCTTCCTCGACCGCACCGGCGACGAGATGCACACCGCCATGCATGCCGGCCCGATGCTGCGCAAGGGCGACATGAAGACCACGCCGTGGATCCAGGCCTACGAGAAGAACAACGTGCTGGTGGGCCTCTCGTGCGGCCTGCGCGGCAAGGCGCAGATCGGCAAGGGCATGTGGGCCATGCCCGACCTGATGGCCGCGATGCTCGAGCAGAAGATCGGCCATCCGAAGGCCGGCGCCAACACCGCGTGGGTGCCCTCGCCGACCGCCGCCGTGCTGCATGCGCTGCACTACCACCAGGTCGACGTGGCCGAGGTGCAGAAGACGCTGGAGAAGATCGACGCCAGCGCCGAGCGCGACAACATCCTTGCCGACCTGCTCAAGGTGCCGGTGGCGCCGGAAGTGAAGTGGACGGCCGAGGAACGCCAGCAGGAACTCGACAACAACGTGCAGGGCATCCTCGGCTACGTGGTGCGCTGGATCGACCAGGGCGTGGGCTGCTCCAAGGTGCCCGACATCCACAACATCGGCCTGATGGAAGACCGCGCGACGCTGCGCATTTCGAGCCAGCACATCGCCAACTGGCTGCTGCACGGCGTGGTGACGAAAGAGCAGGTCGACGCTACCTTCCAGCGCATGGCCGCGGTGGTCGACCAGCAGAACGCCGGCGATCCGGTCTACCAGAACATGGCCGGCAACTTCACGACCTCGGCCGCGTACAAGGCGGCGCAGGAGCTGGTGTTCAAGGGGATCGCGCAGCCGAGCGGGTACACCGAGCCGCTGCTGCATGCGTGGCGGTTGAGGGTGAAGGGCGGGGCCTGAGCTGTCTTTGCACCCCCTCTCTCTCCCTCTGGGAGAGGGTTGGGGTGAGGGCATCGTTCGCTTGTTTTGGCGTTGCGCTTGAGTTGAGGCCGGAGCCGGGATGTCGCCCCGGCAGGCGAGTCACTTTCTTTTGCGTCGCCAAAAGAAAGTAACCAAAGAAAAGGCGACCCCACCGTGCGTGACCCGCAGCGAAGCT
>NZ_JAGGNU010000059.1 GCF_018614915.1 Variovorax paradoxus
TCCAGGATGGGCGATGACCACGAGTGCCCACGGGCGCAAGATCGCGCCAGATCTAATTTCCATATCGGGAGTCATGCACGCAATAAGTTGGCGGCACACGTCGACGTAGGCGCCAAGGCCGTCGGTCGCAACTCGCCGGCACGTTGAGCGCGTGGCTACCTCTGCCCCACGCACCAACACGCGCGGACAAGCGACCTCAGAAGAGAGCGCCTGCGAGCCGCCACCTACAGCTGTGGAAGGCCATCGAACTTTGGCGGCTACGACTCGGCAACAACCCGACGGCGCGCGAGCTCGGCGCCGTACGGGTTTCGGGTTGCGCGCCGCTGAACCTTCGCAATTTCAGATCCCGCGCCAGCGGAGTTTCGCGTGCGAGCGGTTCAATCTAGGCGCTGCGTTGGTCAAGTCACTGCGCAGCAGCCCGCGCGAGAAGCCTCGGAGCCCGGAGCACGCGCGGCCAGTTCGTCGAGGATGGAGCAATCCAGGACGGCGCCGCCGGCGCACTCGGTTTCGCAGCTACGCACGAACGCCGCCATGCTCCGCTCAAGCGCCTTCAGTTCCGAGAGCTTCACCCGCAGCTCGGCCAAGTGGCCCGAAGCGATGTCGCGAAGCTCCATGCACGGCCGGGTCGGGTCGTCCGCCAGCCCGACCAGCTCCCTGACCTGCTCAATGGAGAATCCGAAGTCCCTGCACCGACGAATGAAAGTCAGCCGATGCATGGCCGCTTCGTCATAGTGCCGGCGGCCTGTTTCCGTGCGAGGCCCGGCCGCTAGCAGACCGATTTGCTCGTAGTACCGGATAGTCGGTACCGTGCAGCCTGTTTGCTGTGCCAAGACCCCAATCGACACCATCGCCTTCATGGTCGAACCTCCAGACCGAACATCGTAATTCACCCCCCGCAACATGCGCAGCCACCTTGCGGCACGGCCCCCGTTGGCTCCTCCGGCATGAACTTCGCAAACAGCCACTTGGCGCCGTCGCAAGCTTCCTCGGGCGCCGTGATGGAGAGTTCCACGCTGTCATGCTGTATCTGAAGATCGAATTCAAGGAACGCACAGCAAGCCCGCTCGAGGCCCACTAGGCGGGTCACCTCGTCGGCAGCTTCGCGGTAGTAGGCGAGGTAGAGCGTGAGTCCCTCCAGGCGATAGAAGCGAAGGTGGCGGCGCGTCAGACGCTGGATGTCCCCCAGCCTTTCTCCCATCGCCCCCATGTCCAGGGTGCAGGCGATGGGTGCGGCCTCAACTGCTTGCATGCTCCACCTCTTTGACGCACGAACCCGCACAAGCGCAACCTGCGGAGGCGCTCACGCGACGCTTGCGCAGCCACCAAAGCCTAGCGAGAACCACGGCGCCACCGCCGGCGACGAGCAGCAGGCTTGCGGGCACGAAGGCCTCCAGGCGGGCCAGCAGCGCCGAGCCGAACAGGGCGACGCCTCCGGCGGCGGCCAGGAGCGGAATCGCGCAACAGGCCGCGCACGCGGCACCGATGCCCAGCAGTACTTTCCAGGGTTTCATTCATGCTCCTTTGAGGACGTAAACAACGTCCAGCCCGTAGGCTAGGACCTCAAGTAGCTTGAGGAGCAAGCGTTTTCTGCGTCATCGCGTTGCGCGCAATGCCGGGCATGGACGCTGTCAAAACCCTCGGACTCTTTATCGCCACCGCGCTGGCGGAAATCATCGGCTGCTACCTGCCGTACCTCTGGCTCAAACAGGGCAAGTCCGCCTCAAACTTAGACCGGACGCCTTTTCAAAGTTGCGCCGGCGATGAGACCTGAAGGTAAGCAACTGGTCATCCCATCTTGAATCGCTCTGCTGATGCCGGGAGCATGCGTCCACCTCAAAACTTAGGTGGACACCATGGAAGTCGCTAAAGTCGCCGCCCGCCGTCGGCACAATCTTGCTCGGATGAGCACCTCCGAGCCACTGCCCCAAAACGCCACTGCTAGCTCAATAGGCTGGCCTATATCTTGTGCTTCGCTAAGGCGATGATGTGCACTCCGGATGCTGCTTGCGCTTCCGA
Source organism: Variovorax paradoxus (assembly GCF_018614915.1). Taxonomy (GTDB): domain Bacteria; phylum Pseudomonadota; class Gammaproteobacteria; order Burkholderiales; family Burkholderiaceae_C; genus Variovorax; species Variovorax paradoxus_K. Next base: position 2,017 of record NZ_JAGGNU010000059.1, read on the forward strand.
TGAACATACTCAACCCTCCGCAGAGGAAAGCGGAGCGGCAGCCGCAACTTGCGTTGCGCTGTTCGCCCGCAGTTCAATCTGCTGCACGGAAGGCTCGGGCACCAAAATCAAGGGGTCCTGCATGGCCGCCTCGACAAGAGGGCCCGCCATGACCTTGGCGGGCTTCACCCCGAGCTCGCGAAGCATCTCAGCCTGCCGAATCACGTTGCCTCGGCCGGTAGACAGACGTTTTTGAGCCGCGTCGAAGGCCTCTTGAGCTTGGCGCAGCCGATTTCCCACGGTCTCCAGGTCCTTCACGAAGTCGTGCAGCTTCTCGTAGAGGTCGGCGCCACGCTTGGCAATGTCCTGGGCGTTCTTGCTTTGGGACTCCTGCCGCCAAAGATGGGCGACAGTGCGAACCACGAAGAGAAGGGTCGACGGGCTCACCAACAGCACGTTGCGGTCCCAGGCGTCCATGAAAAGCGCACTGTCGTGTGAGACAGCCGCCATGAAGGCCGGCTCAATGGGCACGAAGAGCAGGACGAAGTCGAGGGACTGCAGACCGTACAGCGCCTGGTACCTCTTCTCCGAAAGCGCTTTGATATGGCCACGGACGGAGTCAAGGTGTCGCCTGACCGCCAGCACTCGAGCTTCGTCGGAGTCAGCCTTCGTGAGTTCCTCGTAGGCGACCAACGACACCTTGGCGTCAATGACAAGGCGGCGCTCCTCAGGCAGATGGATGACGACGTCGGGCTGCGCGCGCGTGGCGTCCTCCCGGGTCTGGCTGTCCTGAACCACGTATTCGTGGCCCTTTCGAAGGCCGGAGACCTCAAGGACCCTTTCCAGAACGAGTTCTCCCCAGTTCCCCTGCGTCTTGTTTTCGCCCTTCAGCGCAGTCGTGAGGTTCTTCGCGTCGTCGCTGAGCGTCCTGTTGAGGTCGGCGAGCTGACGCACCTGCTCGGAGAGCGCCGTCCGTTCCTTGCCCTCCTTCACATAGAAGTCCTCGACCTTGCCCTTGAACTCGGTGAGCTGCGTCTTCAGCGGGTCCAGCAGCTGCCCGAGGGACGCCTGGTTCTGCTCGGCGAAGCGCTTGGACTTTTCCTCGAGGATGTCGCTGGCCAGCGCCTTGAATTGGTCCGAGAGTGCGTCCTTGGCATCAGTGAGGAGCTGCAGCTTCTGCGCAGCGTTGTCGCGCTCGTTGTCCAAGTGGGTCTTGGCTTCGGTGAGCTCGCCGCTCAGGCGATTGACGTCAGCTTCTGCTGTGGCCCGGGCGGACTTCTCGCTCGCGAGCTGTTGCCTGGCCAAGCCATGGGCTTCGCGCTCTGCAGTCAGTTCGGCGTTCAGGCGCCCTGCCTCCGCACCTGAGGATTCACGCAGCTCGGTCAGCTGGGCGTTCACCCCCTTGAGGTCTGCCTCCGTGTCGGCAAGCTTTCGCTCGAGCGCCGGCAGCCGCTCCGCCTGGCTCTCTGCCGTGGCCCGGGCCTCATTGGCCTCGGTCAGCGCCTTCGATGCCGTATCCAGCCGCCGGCCGAGGTCTTCCACCTGACCTTTGGCCTCGGAGAGTTGGTCGCCGAGCTGCTTTGCGGTTTCCGCGTGCTGCGCTGCGGACGCGGATACGCGCCGGGCATCCTCTGTGCTCAAGCGCAGCTGCTCGGTGAGAGTGTCCAGCTCAGCCTCCAGGGTTGGCACGCGAGCTGCTCGCTCCCCCAGCTTGGCGACTTCGTTGCTCGCGTCGTCGAGTTCCTGGCGCCAGGCCTCGCCTTGGCGCCTGAGCGCGTCGGTGGCTTGGCGGTCAGCCTGGCGCGCCTCCTCGCCAATCCGAAGGCGCTCGCGCAGTTGAATCAGCTCGCCCTGCAGCGCCGCCTCCGCCTTGCCGACCGCCGCCTCAAGCTGCGCGGCGACCCGGCCGCGAGCGACCAGGTGCATCACAACCGCGCCAATCACCATGCCGACCAGGACCAAGCCTGGCGCCAAGAATTCGTTCATCAGGGCTCCTCGCCGTTTCCTGTTCGCTGGGATTCTGCAGGGTACCAGCCCCTCAGCGCGCCGCGGGACGCCGGCGAATTGCCTCTCAACTGCGCAATGAGTCACGGGACCCCGCCCAGACGCGCCGTCGGATTGCCTTGGGCCATCTCTTCGCAGACTTTCGCATTCGGGCCGAATAGACTTCGACCATGAGCGTCGGCCAACACATCCCCTTCGGACTTCGCCCCGACGGTTTGCTCATCGACCCGTTCACGGCCGAGCGTGGCTTGGCCTGCAACTGCGTGTGCCCCGGGTGCAGACTCCCCTTGATGGCAAGGCAAGGTGACATCCTCGTCCATCACTTCAGCCACGTAGGCAACAACAACTGCAAGAACGGGCAGACGGCCGCCCTCCTCCTGGCGGCACAACAGGTTCTTCAGAGCCATCGCCGCATCGAGGTGCCGGAGCTCGTGGTGACCGCAACAGATGAGCCTCGGTTCGGCAAGCCCCGGCAGAAGACATCCCGCGACCCGCAGGCTCGCTGGGACTTCGAGGCCGTTCAGCTGGAGCGGTCCGTCGCAGGTCATCGCGCCGACGCCTACGGCATCCGTGCGGACGGCTCGGCGGGGGTCGTGGAGTTCCGAATCGCCGCTAGGACGAATGAGCAGAAGCGCGCCGCCTATCGCGAAGCAAACATTCCCGCGGTGGAGGTCGACCTGCGTCCGCTTGTCGGCAAAGCCCTCACGCTGGACGAGCTGGCAAAGGAAGTCTGTGACAGGCCCGCGAATCGGGAGTGGCTCCATCATCCGGAGGCGGCAGCCCTCGAGCGACAGCTCCTGGCCGAGCTCCACGCGTTGCGACCCACGCCCACGCCCGCGCCAGCGCCGGCGCCGTTCAGGGGCGCGGGCCCGCCGGTCTACATGCGCACCGGCACCGACCTCAGCATGCTGGACGCGGAGCGCTTGGCCATCCGCAAGGAGCACGAGCGCCACCGTGCGTTGACGACCGAGCAGAAGCTCGCCGAGCTCCAGGCCGCACTGAGCGCGCCGCCGGACGCATGGCCCGAACTGTTCACAACCGTGAAGCCCAACTCACGGCCGGCCATCAATGCCCCAGCTCCCCTTTGGCAAGGCGCCCTCTTCCAAGAATTCGTTCTTGGCACGCTGGCGGACGCGCGAAAGCGCGACTACGGCTTCTCTGCAGCAGCAGTGAACGGCTGGACCTGGGCGCGATTCGACGCAAGCCCAGGCGAGTCGATGACCGGCATCATCTCGGAAGTGCTTCGCTTCCTTGAGCATCTTGTCGCTAAGGGGTACCTGCGCGTCTCAGGCGACAAGTACTTCGTCGTGCGGGATTCGCTGCCACCGCGCGGAGCGGCTACCTGACCACCACTACACATAGCGACTTTTAGGCCTGCGCCAACGCTTCAAGGACCCCCAAGCTCTCGAAGGAGTTCATCTGGCGGCGGAGTTTTCTTGCCGGCCGGCGCAGCGCGTTCTGGGCGGCAGGCCTGTCGGCGGTGGGCGCCGCGATGCTGTCGGCCACCTCGCCCGCGGACATCGCCGTGGGCTGGGGCGACGCGCTGATGGTGGCCGCGGCATTCCTGCGCGCCGTGATGGTGTGCATGACGCGGCGGCTCGCCGGGCGCCATTCGATGCCGGCCCTGACGCTGACGGCCGTGCAGTCGGGTGTGATGGCGCTGGGGGCGATAACGATCTCGCTCGTTGCTTCGCCGCCGAATGATGCCTGGCACATGCCGCCCCCGATGGCATCTTTCTGGTGGGGCATGGCTTATCTCGTGATGCTGTGCACGGTGTTTGCCTTCTTCGCGCAGAACTATGCAGCCTCGCGCTCGAGTCCGAGCCGGGTGTCGCTCCTGATGGGGAGTGAGCCGGTGTTCGGGGCGCTGATCGCGATGTACGGGTTCGGGAGAGGATCGGGGCCGGGGGATGGGGCGGCGGGTTGCTGATCGTGGTTGCGGCGTGGTGGGTGACCTCGCCGCAGAAGGCGAAGCTCAAATGACGCCTGTCACGTTCCTTTTGAGCTCGTCAAGCGAGCGTACGTTCGTCTGCAACGCGAACGGCGGCTTCGGGGTGTTCTGCCTCGTCCCCGAATGGCTAGTCGTGGCCGGCTCCGGCCGTCGACCGCATTCTGCCCTGCCGGGCGCCCCAGAAGCACGCGTCTCCGGCACCGTCCAACCCCACCAGCTCCGCCTCAACTCATGTCGATCTGCGCCAAGGACGCGCGCCGGAGGCGTTGCGCATCAAGTATTTGGAGCCAGATCTACCAGGTCACTTTGAACCCCTGCGTAACATAGTTTGAATTCTCGGATGGGTTTTGCAACCATCTTTGAATTTTCCGGATATCGAGAGCGAGTCCCGAAGGACCAACAGTTGTTGCGCCCGTGGCATCCGGGTTCTGACCATGCGCGCGCTGGCCTATGGGCACGCCGTACCAGCCAGTGCTCGAATTGGCCCGAATGCTGCTGCACCTGGTGCCGCAGACTCCTCTAAGGGGTATGCATTACTTCGATGCCGTTCTAAAAAAGCAGCCGTTCGTCGCCGGCGATGCCTTCTCGATGGCCGACATCACGGTCATTGGCGGGCTGATCTTTGCGGAGCTCGTGGAGCTGTCTGTGCCTGCGGAATGCGAGCCTCTTCGCGCTTGGTATGCAAGGATGCAGGAACGCACCAGCGTACAGCATCGCGTGACGATGTCAGAACCGATCGAGGTGTCTACTTGAAATGCTTGCGCAACGGTGAAGTTGCCTTGTGCAATCTACTGGCCTGATGCCAATCGGGGCAACTACAGAGGGGCCGTCCTCCGCGTGATGCTCGCAGCGGCTTATCGACGAACTGAGCTTCTGCTTCTGGGCTTGGACGGCGTCAGAAGATCTTGGTCAAGTCCATCCGTATCAGCGCCCGACCGGCTCGCCTGCCGCCATCTTGGTCGTCTACTTCGAAAGCTGACAGCATCTCTTGAAGCGCAGCCTCGAAAATGGCCACTTCCCCCATATCGGAACTCAACTGCGGTCTTATCAAAGACCACAGGTGCCAGATCTCGGCTAGGTGAGCTTTGAACTCCCGCCTACTCCAAGAGGGGTACTCGGGAGCAAAAGATAGCGCGAACGAGATCTCGCTCACCAAATCTCCGAGGCGCTGCTGAACCGAACCCATGTTGGATTTTGCCAGCATCGGTGACGTGGTCGACCAGGATGGTTCGGCGGTCCGATGGTCGGCTCCTTCCACGATGGATGACCACAAGCGCGCGCCACCGGCCGCCGTCAGGGCGCCCGCCAGAGCCAGAACCGCCGACACCGGGCTCGGTGGGCGAACGAGTTCCAACTAAGCTGCAAAAAATTCCAGGTAAGTTGAAAACCGACAACAACCGACACCGACAGCGATTTTTGTCGATGTTCGCCGCTGGCGGAACAACCGCCCCATACCGGTCAGCCACTTGCGCGCGGCAGCGCCAGGCTACCGAACTCGCTGGGAAACATAGTTTGAATTTTCGGCTCAGTTTTGCAACTCAGTTTGAATTTTCCGGTGACAGCGAGTGGCAGGTCTGCGCCCGTTGCTGCCAGTCAGCCCCTGGCTAAGCGGTCAGCCGCGAACTTCGGCAGCCGGGCCAGGACCAGTCATTTGAGTGCGCTGTGGAAATCGTCTCATTGCGGACGCTCGCCCGTTCAAACCGCGCGCTTGAACAGCGGGGGGCACACGTTGCATCAATACCCATAGCGGTGGCCAATGCCGGCGTCCTTGCTGAGCTGGGCCGCCTTCTGGAGGTACCCGCGCTTGATACCGCCTGGAGGAAATCGGCGCACGGACGAAGACAAGACGGGCGCCTGCAGCGCATACTGAAAGACAGCTCCCGGCACGAAAGGAGTTCTGTCGTGTTCACAACTGAAATTCATTTGCCCGAGCTCGCCTTGTTGGCCGGGACCCGCGGCGCCTTGGGTGCGGGCGTGGGCCTGCTGCTTTCCGACAAGCTCAGCGAAGAGCAACGCAAGAATATCGGGTGGACGCTGGTGGCCGTTGGCGTGCTGACCACCATCCCGCTCGCGGCCATGCTGTTCGGTCGTCGCCGAAGGAGCGACGCCTGACTTGGAGAGCCTTCTTCTGCCCAGGCCGCCTTGGCGTCCAGCTGGCGTGCATACTCACGGTTCGATGGTTCTGGCCGCGCTAGCCCGCAGTCGGCCACAAGCAGACGGTTGGCGAAGTGCGGACATGTAACTTCGCGCGCCGAACTTTCTCGTTTTTGTGTGCGGGGAAGCTAATCACCCTTAGCCGTGGGTGATTTTGGAATGGTGATCGTGAACCGGACCGTCCGGCCTGCCGAGTGGCCTTCCACCTCTCCGCCATGGGCCCTCGCGATCTGCCGCACGATGAAGAGGCCCAACCCCAGGTGCGCATGACGTGATCCTGCCGGCTGCGCGTCTCTTCGATGAAGCGGCTCGAACCACCGCTCCATCTCGCCAGCCGGTATTTCTTCGGCCGCAATGTTCTCAACAGACAGCAGCACGGTCGATTCTTGACCCTCCAAGGTCACGATCACCGGATCTGTTGAAGACCCGTGCTTCACGGCGTTCATCACCAGGTTGCACAGTGCTTCCCGGAGGCGGGATGCGTCAAACTCACCCTGGGTGTCGCCTTGAGCCTCAAGTTCGATCTTGGTGCCTGGAAAAGCTGCGCGCAGCAGGTCAAGCTCTGCCGTGCACGCCGCGTGCAAGTCCGAGGAGGCGCGGCGGAGCGTCATTCGTTCGCCGAGGCCGGCTCGGTTGAGCTCCAAAAGCGAGTCCAGCAGGGCGGTCATGCGCTCCACGCCGTGCGAGAGGGTCGCCGCGTGCGCGCTGAGGGCTGGCGGTGCCTGCAGGGCGATCAAGCGGCCGGCGAGCGAAATGGCGTTCAGCGGGCCACGCAGGTCGTGTCCCAGGACGCCAAGGAAAATCTGCCGCCAGCGTTCGAGCTGCTTTTCATGGAATAACACCGACTCCGCGACCGCTTGATCGATGGCCTCGTTGAATCGACCAATTTCCTCCAACGCGGCCGGCACGGATGAATATGCCTCTCCATACAGCCTCAAGACACTGGATCGCAGCGCGCGGTACTCGGCGACGAGCTGGCTGGTGGTGATTCCGCTTTGTGCTCGCGCGAGTCCATGGGCTTGCGCAGCCGTCTCGTGATCAGCGGCAGGTGCGTCTCCATGAGACCTTTGTATCGACTCCGTCCTACTTTGCGGCCGACCGAGGTCTGCTGTGATGGCTTGCAACAGTTCCGGAAGATGATCCCTCAGCACGGCCTCCTCTGCGTTGGCAAGAGCGGGCAGGGTGCGCGCATAAGTGGCCGCGTCCGAGAGAATTCTCCCGGCCGCCGTCTCCAAGAATGTGGCAATGTTCATTGGGGCCTTTCAACGCTTGAGGATAAATGAAATGGCCAAGTCCCTCCAGATCCTCGTGGCGGATGACGATCGCGAGACGGCAGATGTCCTCGGTGCCGTTCTTGCTGCGCACTTTGGCGAGTCAAGGGTCAGCGTCGCCTATGGAGGTCGAGCCGCCGTGGCACTTGCGCTGCAACAACGCCCCGACGCAGCCGTATTAGAGCTACAGATGCCCGAACTGGATGGAGAGGGCGTGGCCGGCGTGCTGCGGGCGGAGTTCCCAGACGATCCACCGCTTCTGATCGCGCTCTCCGGAGCTGTCTTGCGGCTCCAGAAGCTTCGTCAAGGCGACCCCTTCGATCACCTGTTGAGCAAGCCGACGGACATCGAGAAACTGGTTGGGCTACTCAGTTCATTGTCGTAAGGCCGCACGACTTGCTCCGCACCGGCGCAGAACCCCTTCCGCCGGCTGCTTTGGGCCAGACCGAATGACTGTTCAGGTCGCCAAGCCGGTGCTCATTCTGGTAGCTGAATGACTCAGGCCGGCCAGAACCGTCCATCACTGCGCCCACTTTAATGGCGGGCGTCGATCAGGGCCGTGAAAAGTTCGAGTACCAATTCCATTCCCACGTTCGGCCTGCATCAGCTGAGAACGCCCGGCTGTAAATCGGGGCTTTCGAGTTGCGCCTATCCCAGTGGAATTTCACGATAACGTCTTTGCCGGCGACAACCTCGCGGCCGAAGAATTCCCCTTCGTCGCCATCGAACGAGCCCACCTTTCCGCCGTCGAGTTTGACTGCGTTGCTGTCGGCCCAGTAAATCGTCCACAGGCGCGTCTGCGGATCGAATAATCGCACGGTGAGGCCTTCGAATGGTTTGCCGTCAAATTGCGTATGAAAAATGTCGAAGTTGCCTAGGCCCAACAATATCAGGCGGAATTCCTGGGTTGCGTCAAATTCATCCCATTCGTCGCTGCCGGTCAGCTGTTCTTTCAATGTGCGATTTCTGATGTTCCAGTTACCCACCAAATAATCGAAATCATTTTTGGACGAGGTCTCGCTCGCAGTTATCGCAAGGTTCCCGTCAGATGAAAGAGAGAAAGTCCGCATGTACTTCCTTTTGCACCGATGTCGCGCCAGCACCCCTTCGCCTGGATAGGACCAGTGTACCGGCGTTTTTAATCGCGGCGACAATTGGACGGGAACCGACGACGCGTCCTGATGCACGACCGCCGTAGAGCTGTTCGAGTCATTGCTTCCAGAAAGTTCGCTCCAGCTTCCTCTTCCTGAGTGGCCGCTTCGGAGCAAGCCCAGCGACCGCTATGGCGCGCAAGGACCCAGGCGGCCTACCTTCGCGCGGTCCGGTATCTCGCCGGCTTTCTCCGGCGATCTCCCGACACAGCCA
>NZ_JAGGNU010000060.1 GCF_018614915.1 Variovorax paradoxus
AGAGCAGGCCGTCGTCACGGATCCGCTGACCTATCGCGGGGTCGTGGACAACATCCCCAAATCGGCGGAAGTGGCGTAGATTACTGGATGGACATCCATATATCTCTGGGCGCTGGAGCTAAATGGATACCCCATATGTCCATACAGGTTTTTCGCCGGGCCACGCATACAATCCGCCCCCATGGCGACCCTCAGCAAGACTCCCCCGGCCTACTCGGAAGGCTCGATCCGCGTTCTCAAGGGCCTCGAGCCCGTCAAGCAGCGTCCGGGCATGTACACCCGCACCGACAACCCGCTGCACATCATCCAGGAAGTGCTCGACAACGCCGCCGACGAAGCGCTCGCCGGCTACGGCAAGAAGATCAAGGTCACCTTGCACGCCGACGGCTCGGTCAGCGTCGAGGACGACGGCCGTGGCATTCCCTTCGGCCTGCATCCGGAAGAAAAGGCGCCGGTGGTCGAACTGGTGTTCACCCGGCTGCATGCGGGCGGCAAGTTCGACAAGGGCTCGGGCGGCGCCTACAGCTTCTCGGGCGGCCTGCACGGCGTGGGCGTGTCGGTGACCAATGCGTTGTCGAAGCGGCTCGAAGTCCAGTCCTATCGCGAAGGCAAGGCGGCACAGCTGGCGTTCTCGGGCGGCGACGTGATCGAGCCGCTGGTCGTGCGCGCCAACGACGGCAGCGAGCGCAAGCAGGGCACCACGGTGCGCGCCTGGCCGGACGCCAAATATTTCGAATCGGCCCAGCTGCCGATCCACGAGCTGACCCACCTGCTGCGCAGCAAGGCCGTGCTGATGCCGGGCGTCACCGTCACGCTGGTGGTCGAGAAGACCAAGGAAACGCAGCAGTGGCTCTACAAGGGCGGCCTGCGCGACTACCTGATGCAGACGCTCAACGGCGATCCGGTGATCCCGCTGTTCGAGGGCGCGGGACATGCCGACAAGAACGCCGACAACTTTGCCGAGGGCGAGGGCGCCGAGTGGTGCGTGGCCTTCACCGAAGACGGCCAGCCGGTGCGCGAGAGCTACGTCAACCTGATTCCGACGAGCGCCGGCGGCACGCACGAAAGCGGCCTGCGCGACGGCCTGTTCAATGCGGTCAAGAGCTTCATCGAACTGCACTCGCTGCTGCCCAAGGGCGTGAAGCTGCTGCCGGAGGACGTGTTCGCGCGCGCTTCCTACGTGCTCTCGGCCAAGGTGCTCGATCCGCAGTTCCAGGGCCAGATCAAGGAACGGCTCAATTCGCGCGACGCGGTGCGGCTGGTGTCCAGCTTCGTGCGGCCCGCGCTGGAACTGTGGCTCAACCAGCACGTCGACTACGGCAGGAAACTCGCCGAGCTGGCCATCAAGGCCGCGCAGACGCGCCAGCGGGCCGGCCAGAAGGTCGAGAAGCGCAAGGGATCGGGCGTGGCCGTGCTGCCCGGCAAACTGACCGACTGCGAGAGCAAGGACATTGCGCACAACGAGGTCTTCCTGGTCGAGGGCGACTCGGCCGGCGGCAGCGCCAAGATGGGCCGCGACAAGGAAAGCCAGGCCATCCTGCCCTTGCGCGGCAAGGTGCTCAACACCTGGGAGGTGGAGCGCGACCGCTTGTTCGCCAACACCGAGATCCACGACATCTCGGTCGCGATCGGCGTCGATCCGCACGGCCCCGAGGACACGCCCGACATGTCGGGCCTGCGCTACGGCAAGGTCTGCATCCTCTCCGATGCCGACGTCGACGGCTCGCACATCCAGGTGCTGCTGCTCACGCTGTTCTTCCGCCATTTCCCGAAGCTGATCGAAACCGGCCACGTGTACGTCGCCAAGCCGCCGCTGTTTCGCGTCGACGCGCCGGCGCGCGGCAAGAAGCCGGCCTCCAAGGTCTATGCGCTCGACGAGGGCGAACTCACGGCCATCCTCGACAAGCTGCGCAAGGACGGCGTGCGCGAAGGCGCCTGGAGCATCAGCCGCTTCAAGGGCCTGGGCGAAATGAGCGCCGAGCAGCTGTGGGAAACCACGCTCAACCCCGACACGCGGCGCCTGCTGCAGGTGCGCCTGGGCCGCTTCGACGTCTCGGGCACGCAGGGCGAGATCACCAAGCTCATGGGCAAGGGAGAGGCGGCGGCGCGGCGCGAGCTGATGGAGCTCAGGGCCGACGATGTGGATATCGATGTATGACGGCGTGACGTTGCAAGCGTTCGAGCCGAAAATGCAGCTCCCCGCCTGTTCGGACTGAGCTTGTCGAAGTCAGCCCAAGATCAGCCGTTCCCCATGCGATTTCCTGGCCGCCTGCTCCCGCTGCTGTTGACGCTGCTGCTCTCGATGATGCAGCCGCTCGCGCGCGCCGCCGACATCTACGGCTACGTCGATGACCGCGGCGTCGCGCATTTCGCGCCCGAGAAGCTCGATGAGCGCTACCAGCTGTTCTTCCGCGGCGGCCAGAGTTTCGACACGGCCGATGGCATCGGCCCGCTCTTGCGCGGCCGCACCGGCAAGCTCGACGGCAAGGTACCGCTCGCGTCCCAGGCCCTGCTCGCGCTGTTCGAAGCCTCGCCCAGCTACAAGCCGGCGCAGGGCGCGCTGCGCGATGCGGCCAGGCGGCATGCGATCGACTACGAACTGCTGCAGGCCCTGATCGCGACCGAATCGGGTTTCGATGCACGGGCCGTCTCGCCCAAGGGCGCGCTCGGGCTCATGCAGCTGATGCCGGGTACGGCGCAGCGCTACGGCGTGCAGGCCGACAAGCGCGGCTCGCTCGAGAAGAAGCTGTTCGATCCGCGCATCAACATCGCCGCCGGCTCGCGCTACCTGAGCGACCTGATCGAGATGTTCCCGGGCGACATCGAGCTCGCGCTCGCGGCCTACAACGCGGGCGAGGGCGCGGTGCAGCGCGCCGGCAACAAGATACCGAACTACCGCGAGACGCAGAACTACGTGAAGACGGTGCTGCAGCTCTACGCCTACCTCAAGCCCTCGGCGGTCGCCGGCCGTGGCGGCAAGGCGCCGGGGCGCGTGCGCATGGAGCTCTCGCCGCCGCGCGGCGGCGCGCTGGGCCGCGGCAACAAGCCGCCGGATTCGCGGGACACGCCGGCCATGCCGCCGATGCCCGAGGCGCCGCAGCAGCTGCGGCTGGATCCCGCCCTGTCCTGAGGCCGCCATGCAACGCCGAAACTTCGTTCTCGCCACCGCAGTTACCGCCGCGACCGGTGCGGCGCGCGCGCAGCACCATCTGCCCGTGGCCCCGTCCTCGGCCGAGCCCTACGCGAAACTGCAAGGCGGCGTGCCCCACCACATGACGCCCGAGCAGGAGGCCCAGCGCGTCACCGACAGCCCGGCAGCGGCCGGCGCGCCGGGCCGCTGGGTTGCGCGCGCGGCCCTGCCGATCCCGCGCAGCGAGATGGCCTGGGCGACGGCCGCGCAGGGCCGCATGCACGTGGTCGGCGGCTATGGCGAAGGCGCGGTCAACCGCGACTACCACCACATCTACGATCCGGCTGCAGACCGCTGGCTGGACGGCGCGCCGCTGCCGCGCGGCGCCAACCACATTGCGGTGGCAGCCGACGGCGGCCGTGTCTATGCCCTCGGCGGCTTCATCGAGCAGAACCGCCGCTCCGACACGAATGCCTACATCTACGACATCGCGGCCAACCGATGGACCACCATCGCACCGCTGCCGCGCCCGCGCGGCGCCGCTGCCGCGGTGGTGCTCGATGGCGCGATCCACCTGATCGGCGGCGCCTCCGAGCCCGCGGCCGAGCGCGCCAGCGTGGGCTGGCACGAGGTCTACGACCCCAGGGCCGACCGCTGGTCTTCGCGCAAGCCGCTGCCGGGTGCGCGCGACCACGTGGGCTGCATCTCGCACAACGGCCAGATCCACGTGATCGGCGGGCGCTTCAACACCTTCGAATACAACACCGAACTGCACCACGTCTATCTGCCGGCGCGCGACACCTGGGAGCTGCGTTCGCCGCTGCCGACTGCGCGCTCCGGGCATGGCCTGGTGGTCTATCGCGGCCGCCTGTACGCGATGGGCGGCGAAGGCGGCTTCCTGGTGGGCGGCGTGCCGCGCCAGGCCAAGGTCTTCGGCCAGATGGAAAGCTACGATCCCGTGGCCGACACCTGGCAGCGCCATATGCCCATGCCCACGCCGCGCCATGCGGTGGGCGCGGCCGTGATCGGCGACTGGATCTACGTCGCGGGCGGTGGCGCGGTGCTTGGCGGCAGCGTGCAGTCGGCGGTGCACGAGGCCTTCACATTGAGCTGATCGCCGTCCTCTTCTTCTTTTTTCTTCTTCTTCCTGTCTCTTCTTCATGGATTCCCAACCCCCGCTCGATCTCCTGGACCCCGACAGCGACGGCGACAACGCCCTCACGCTGGCCGACTACGCACAGACCGCCTACCTCGAATACGCGCTCAGCGTGGTCAAGGGCCGTGCGTTGCCCGATGTCAGCGACGGGCAGAAGCCGGTGCAGCGGCGCATTCTTTATTCGATGTCGCGCATGGGCCTAGGCTTCGGCGGCGCCAACGGCACCGTCGGCGCCAAGCCGGTGAAGAGTGCGCGCGTGGTCGGCGACGTGCTGGGCCGCTTCCATCCGCACAGCGACCAGGCCGCGTACGACGCGCTGGTGCGCATGGCGCAGGATTTCTCGCAGCGCTATCCGCTGGTCGACGGCCAGGGCAACTTCGGCAGCCGCGACGGCGACGGCGCGGCGGCCATGCGCTACACCGAGGCGCGGCTGGCGCGCATCACCAGCCTCTTGCTCGACGAGATCGACGAAGGCACGGTCGACTTCATTCCCAACTACGACGGCTCGACCGAGGAGCCGCGCCTGTTGCCGGCGCGGCTGCCCTTCACGCTGCTCAACGGCGCGAGCGGCATCGCGGTCGGCCTGGCCACCGAGATCCCGAGCCACAACCTGCGCGAGATCGCCGACGCCTGCGTGGCGCTGATCAAGTCGAACGGGAAGCTCAGCGAGGAAGAGCTGTTCGCGCTGGTGCCCGGCCCCGACTACCCGGGCGGCGCGCAGATCATCAGCGGCCCGGCCGACATCGCCGAGGCCTACCGCACTGGCCGCGGCTCGCTCAAGGTGCGCGCGCGCTGGAAGGTCGAGGAACTCGCGCGCGGCCAGTGGCAGTTGGTGGTCAACGAGCTGCCGCCGGGCGTCAGCACGCAGAAGGTGCTGGAAGAGATCGAGGAGCTCACCAACCCCAAGATCCGCGCCGGCAAGAAGGCGCTCACGGCCGAGCAGACGCAGCTCAAGGCCGCCGTGCTCTCGGTGCTGGACGTGGTGCGCGACGAATCGAGCAAGGATGCGGCCGTGCGCCTGGTGTTCGAGCCCAAGACCTCGCGCATCAGCCAGGAGGAGTTCATCACCACGCTCTTGGCGCAGACCTCGCTGGAGACTTCCTCGCCGATCAATCTCACGATGGTGGGCATCGACGGCAAGCCGACGCAGAAATCGCTGCGCCAGATGCTCAACGAGTGGATCGCGTTCCGCGAGATCACGGTCGAGAAGCGCTCGCGCCATCGGCTGGGCAAGGTGCAGGACCGCATCCACATTCTCGAGGGGCGGCAGCTGGTGCTGCTCAACATCGACGAGGTGATCGCGATCATCCGCGCGGCCGATGACCCGAAGGCGGCGCTGATCGCGCGCTTCGACCTGAGCGAGCGGCAGGCCGAGGACATCCTCGAGATCCGCCTGCGCCAACTGGCGCGGCTGGAGGCCATCAAGATCGAGCAGGAGTTGAAGGGCCTGCGCGAGGACCAGAAGAAGCTCGAGGACATCCTCGCCAGCCCGGCGGCGCTGCGCCGCCTGCTGGTGAAGGAGATCGAGCAGGACGCCAAGAGCTTCGAGGATCCGCGCCGCACGCTGATCCAGGCCGAGAAGCGCGCCGTCGCCGAAGTGCGCGTGGTCGACGAGCCGGTGACGGTGATCGTCTCGCAGAAGGGTTGGGTCCGCACGCAGAAGGGCTGGGCCAGCGAACGCGCCGCGGGTGCGGCCGCGCCCGAGTACAGCTTCAAATCCGGCGATGCGCTCTACGGTGCCTTCGAATGCCGGTCGGTCGACACCCTGCTGGTCTTCGGCACCGCCAAGGACAAGACCGTGCGCGTCTACACCGTGGCCGTGGCTTCGCTGCCCGGCGGCCGCGGCGACGGCCAGCCGGTGACGACGCTGATCGACCTGGAAAGCGGCACGCACGTGGCGCACTACTTCGCAGGCCCCGCGGGTGCGAACCTGCTGCTGGCCAACAGCGGCGGCTACGGTTTCATCGCCTCGGTCGAGAACATGATGTCGCGCCAACGCGGCGGCAAGGCCTTCATCGACGTGGGCGAGGGCGAGCAGCTCACCCGGCCCTCGCTGGTGGGCGGCGCGAGCGGCGCCGAGCCGATGCCGGCCGCGACGCACGTCGCATGCGCGTCGACCGGCGGACGCATCCTCACCTTCGACATCGCCGAACTCAAGGCGCTGCCCAAGGGCGGCCGCGGGCTCACGCTGATCGACCTCGACGCCAAGGACACCCTTGCGGGCGCGGCGGCCTACACGCGCAGCGTGAAGATCGAAGGCATCGGCCGCGGCGGCAAGGAGCGCGAGGAGACGCTCGAGATCCGCACGCTCAACAACGCGCGTGCGGCGCGTGCACGCAAGGGCAAGGCGGCCGATCTGGGCTTCAAGCCCTCGAGCATCGTGCGCGTGCTCTGAGCGGAGGACGCATGGAATTCGGCGCCCTCGGCATCTTCGTTCTCGTGATCAGCGGCGCCTGCAGCTTCCTCCTGGCGCGCTGGCTCGGCAAGCGCCGGCGCGAAGCGCGCAGGGAGCGCGAACGCCGCGCCTCGGAGGCCGGCCAGAGCCGGCAGGTGCGGCGCGCGCGCGCGCGCCGCGGTGCGGCACGCCGCTAGAACTCCCAAGCTCAGCCCGAACGGATCGGGCCTACTTCAAGCCATCCCACCAGCGCACGTTGCTGCGCGGCTGGCCCACCGTCAGTACCTCGCCGATCTCGGGCGTCGCGAGTTCGATCTTCTTGCCCTGTGCGAGATTGGCGATGCGGTCCAGCGGCTCGCGCCAGGTGTGGAAGGCGAGGTCGAAGGTGCTGTTGTGCACCACGTAGAGCATCTTGCCGCGCAGGTCCTCGAAGGCCTGCACGCTTTCTTCGGGCGTCATGTGCACCGAAGGCCAGTAGCTGTCGTAGGCGCCGTTCTCCATCAAGGCCAGGTCGAAGCCGCCGAAGCGCTCGCCGATCTGCCTGAAGCCGCCGAAGTAGCCCGAGTCGCCGCTGTAGAAGATGCGCTGGCCGCCGCTCTGTATGACCCAGGAGGCCCACAGAGTCCGGTTGCGGTCGTTCAGCGTGCGGCCCGAGAAATGCTGCGCCGGCGTGGCCGTGAGACCGACGCCGTCGTGCTCCGCGGCCTGCCACCAGTCGAATTCGGCCACGTGCTCGGCAGGCACGCCCATTTCGATCACGCGGGCGCGCACGCCCAGCGGCACGAAATAGCGCTGCACGCGCTGCGCCAGGTATTCGATGGTCGCGAGGTCGAGGTGGTCGTAGTGGTCGTGCGAAAGAATCAGTCCTTCGATCGGCGGCAGCTGTTCGAGCGTGAGCGGCGGCTGATGGAAGCGCTTGGGGCCGACAAACTGGAATGGCGACGCACGCGCGCCGAACACCGGGTCGATCAGCCAGTACTTGCCGCGCAGCTTCAAGAGGTGCGACGAGTGGCCGAGGCGGATCACGTGGTTTGCCTGCGGGTCCAGTGCCTCGAGCTGTGCGGTGCTGATTGCGCGCACGGGAATCGGGTCGACCGGGACGGTGCCGTTCTTCGTCGCCGTGAGGAAGCGCGACCAGATCCTCCAGGAGCCCTGGGAGGGCAGGGCCTGCGGGTTCGGCAGGTTCTCGAACACGCAGCCCTTGAACTGCGGCGAGGCGCCGTAAGGGCTTTCGCAGGCGCTGGTGCTGCTGGCACAACCGGCGATCAGGCCGAAGAGGGTGGCCATGAAGAGGCTCTTGAGCATGAGGTCGGCTTTCATGCCCGCGAGCTTAACCACTGGGACCTGCGTTCCGGCATAGACCGTTTGCGGCATTGATGCCCCACGCCAAGCGTGAAATATTCCACGCCGAACGACGAGGAGTCGCATGGACGACACCATCCGGAAGCTGGTGGAAGCGCGCCGCAAGGCGCTGGCGGGCGTCGACGATGGCCGGCGGCCCTGGGGCCTGGCGTTGTCGGGCGGCGGCATCCGCAGTGCCACCTTCTGCCTGGGCCTGATGAAGGCGCTGGCCGCAAAGCGGCAATTGCTCAGGTTCGACCTGATCTCGACCGTCTCGGGCGGCGGCTATATCGGCGCCACCCTGGGCCGGCTGTGCACCAACGCGAAATCGGCTGACGAGGTGCGCGAGATCGAGCGTGCATTCGGCGACGTGGACCGCGCGCGCTTCGGCTGGTGGCTGCGCGGCAACGGCCGCTACCTCATTCCCGGCGGAATGCGCGACACGCTGTTCGCCGGTGCGCTCTACCTGCGCAACCTGCTGGGCACGCACATCGAGATCGCGATCGCCGCCAGCCTGATCGGCATGGTGCTGGCTGCCGTCAACCTGCTGCTGTGGGACGCGGTGTTCCGGGCCGTGGACCTCAACAGCGTGGCGCCCGATGCGGTGATCGGCGTGACGGACCTGGACAGTGTGCAGTCGGTGCGCCTGCTGGTCCAATGGGCGACCCAATGGCCCACGCTCTGGTTCACGCTGGTCGGGCCCTTCGTCGCGTCGGTGGTGCTGGCCTGCGCCTACTGGTCGGTGCGCGACAGGAAGAGCACGGGTTCGATGCTGCTGCAGGTGGCGATGTGGGCCCTTCTCGCTGCCGGCGCGTGCTGGCTCGGGCCGCGGCTGGTGCGCCACTACAGCGGCCCGCCGTGGCTCGCGCCGGCCTTCGTGGGCTTCGCGCTGTGCTGGATGGTGGCGCTGCTGTGGGTGCTGTGGCGCAGCCGGGCGCGCAGCCCGGCGCAGATGCGCAACGATCTGACCGATGCGCTCGCCGCGGTGATCAACACCGCGCTCCTGATCGTGATGCTCGGCCTGCTCGACCGCGCGGCCTGGTGGATGGCGGCAGAAAGCCAGGACCAGCGGGCGTCGTACGGCGCTGCCTTGCTGCTGGTGGCGGCGGTGCTGCGCGGCGTGCTGCCGATGGTGCTGTCGCAGAAGCGCCAGGCGCCCGGTATCGGCAAGACGCTGGCGCTGACGCTCGCCAGCCTGCTCGGGCTGCTGCTGGCCTTCTGCCTCGCCGCCTGGTGGGCGGGCGTGGTGTATGCGGCCGTGCTGCTGCCGGTCTTCACCGAGGGCGGGCTCGACTTCTCGCGTGGCTGGGTCTGGCTCGGCACCATCTTCGTGATCGTGTTCGCCTATGCCTTCGTGACCGGGCACACCTTCAGCTTCCTCAACGTCTCGTCGCTGCACATGTTCTACAAGGCGCGCATCGTGCGCGGCTACCTGGGCGCCGCCAATGCGCGCCGGCTCGGTGCCAGCCCGACCGACGAAGTCTCCGGGCTCGAGCCGCCGCAGGTGCCGGTCGGCGAGGTCGACCCCGAAGACGACATCTCCCAGCTGCACTACGCGCCGCACCTGCACGGCGGGCCGGTGCACCTGGCCAATGTCTGCATCAACCAGACGCACGACTCCAAGCAGAAGCTCTTCAACCGCGACCGCAAGAGCCAGCCGCTCACCATCGGTCCGCTGGGCCTGATGCAGGCCGGAGGCGCCAACTGGGCCCAGGCGCACGGCGACGGCGCACTGACGCTCGGCGCCTGGACCGCGATCTCGGGCGCCGCCTTCGCGCCCGGCCTGGGCCGTCTCACCAAGCGCGGCATCGCAGCGCTGTCGGTGTTCGCGGGCCTTCGGCTCGGCTACTGGTGGAACAGCGCCGAGGCCGGCATCGTGCAGCGCGGCGCCGCCGTGCACGCCAGCCCCTGGCTGATGAAGACGCGCTACATGCTGCTCGAATGCTTCGGCGCGTTCCCGGGCAGCAGTTCGGCCAGCTGGTACCTGAGCGACGGCGGCCATTTCGAGAACACGGGTGCCTATGCGCTCCTGCGCCAGCAGGCGGCGCTGATCGTGATCGCCGACTGCGGCGCCGATCCCGACTACCGCTTCTGCGACCTCGAGGTGCTCATTCGCCGCGCCCGCATCGACCTCAATGCCGAGATCACCTTCATGAAGCCGCGGCCCGGCGCCGAGTGGCCGCACCTCGAGGCCTTCGGCTCGCTCAACGACCTGGCATCGTCCAACAGCCAGGCCTGCCTGGCGCTCGCGCAGGTGCGCTATGCCAGCGGAGCGACCGGGCAGATCGTGCTGGTCAAGCCCAATGTCTCGGCCGCGCTGCCGGTCGACCTGGTCAACTTCAAGGCCGCCAATCCGCTCTTTCCGCAACAGCCGACCACCGACCAGTTCTTCGACGAGGCGCAGTGGGAGAGCTACTTCCGGCTCGGCGCCGAGATCGGCGCGCGGCTCGAAGGGGAGATGCTGGATCAGGTGGCGATGGGCGCGCCGGGCCTCTTCGTGCCCGACGACGGCCAGGCGCAGGCGATCGCGAGGGCGGGCGCCGCCGATCCGGGCGACAGGGACAGCGCCGCGGCGGCCGCGGCCGGCTCGATGAGCCGGTTGCAGGCGCGGGTGATCAAGGCCGGCGCCATGACGGCCTCGGTCGGCATCGGCACCGCGGCGACCTTCGCGGTGGCGGCCTGGCAGGGCATCGACAGCTGGCGCGTGCAGCGGGCCGAGACCGAGCGCGCGGAGAACAGTGCCTTCAAGGAACTGACCGAGCACTGGGCCCGGCTGCGCGCCGGCGAGTCGCCCGGCGATGCGTCCGCGTTGCTCGCGGCCGAGCTGCTGCGCACCGGCGACCTGCTGTGCCGTGACGGTCGCGACAATTTCATGGCCAAGTTCCGACTGTCGGTGCGCATCGTCGACGACGCGAAGCGGGCTTGCAGGGACGAGCCCATCGAGCGGCGCACGCCGGCGTGCACGCGGCTGCTCGATGCGGGCAACGGCATCGATTGCCTGCAGCCCGTGCAGGCGCCGCCCTGCGCGCCGCGCTACTGGGCGCGCGACTACACGGGGCAGGTGGGTTCCAAGCAGAACTGCAGCGGCACCCTGCCGACGCCTTGGCCGGCCGTGGTGTGGCTGCGGGACCGCGTTCGCGGCCCTGACGAGGTGCAGACTGCGGCAGCGCCGCCGCCGATGGCGGGCGAGGCGCCCAATGCCTACCCGACACCCTTGCCCGGCGCCGGCGTCGACCCTGCGCCCGTGCCGACGCCACCGCGTCCGGCGCCGCCGCCTGGCGTCTGCAACGGCGCCGTCGTCTACATCCAGACCTACGGGCCGGCGCTGCGGGACAAGGCGCGGAGCTGGCGCGGACCGTGGCGCGGGCTGGGCGCCTCGGTGCCGCCCATCGAGGACGTGCTGAGCACCTCGCGCCGCGCCGGGCGTTCACCGCCCGAGGGGCATCCGGAGCCGAGCGTGATCATCCGCGAGCCGAAGCAGCGCGCCTGCGCCGAGGCGATGGTCCAGCTGGCGCCCACGCCGACCGGGCAGGACTGGAAGATCAAGGTCAGGCCCGGCGCGCTCAAGGAGACGAGCAGCAACATCGAAGTGTGGCTGCCACGCACCGGCGGGCCGTTGCCGAACTAGTCCGACCCGGGCCGCCACACCCGCATCAGCACCGCGAGCTTGGTGCGGAAGGTGTGGCGCTCATCCGAGAGCGCATCCAGGAAGTCGGACAGCCGCTTCGACTTGACCATCGTGTAGACGGTGAGGCAGGTGGTCAGCACGCCCACCACGGCGAACCACGCCAGCTTGCGCGAGAGCGGCGCCTCGGCCTCGGCCAGCAGGTTCATGCCGAGGAAGCCGGTGGTGATGGTGCCGATCAGGCCGAACAGCGTGACCACCGTGAGCCGCACCACCGTGTTGGCCTGGCGACGCAGGCTGTCGGCGTCGAGGTAGGTGTTCATGTCGGCGATGCGGACCTTGACTTCCTCGTAGAGCGGGTCGAGCCCGAGGTGGGTGGTGCACAGGTGCGACAGCGCACGCACCTGCGCCTGCTCCGAGATCTCGTGGAACCAGTAGCGGTGCGTGAAGCGCAGGAAGCCCTCGAAGCTCGCGCGTATCGCGCGCTTGAAGCGCTTGACGCTGGCGACGTCGTGCACGTTGAGCATGCGCAGCGCCTCGACCAGGCGATCGGAGAACATCAACAGCGCGGCCTTCTGGAAATGCGCGATCAGGAACAGCAGGAAGTGCTGGTGCCGGAACTGCGCCAGCACGCCGCGATCGCGGCAGCAGAAGAATTCGGAATTTGCATCGCCGACGACGATGAGCGCGCGGCCGTTGCACAGGTAGCGCGTGTTGGGCGCGGCGCCGGCATCGACCCAGAAGCGGTCGTAGCAATAGCGCTCTTCGAAGTCGGCCACGTGTTCTTCGGCGTAGGGCAGGGGGCCGGTGCCGCCGAGCGCCGGCTCGGCCGCGCCCGCGACCAGGGCCAGGCGG
Organism: Variovorax paradoxus; assembly: GCF_018614915.1. Lineage (GTDB taxonomy): Bacteria > Pseudomonadota > Gammaproteobacteria > Burkholderiales > Burkholderiaceae_C > Variovorax > Variovorax paradoxus_K. Next base: position 12,503 of record NZ_JAGGNU010000060.1, read on the forward strand.
ACGAAGTCGTTGCGCGAAAGCCGGCGCGGCTGGTCGAGCGAGAGGTAGGCCATCACCGGCATGCGGTAGTACTCGAGCTGGCGGAAGCGCAACTCGCCCGGCTGCTCCGAATGGTCGCTCACCAGCGGCTGCATCAACCAGGCCCAGTGCGCGGCGATGCGCGGCGCGCGGTGCTCTGCCACGTGCGAGAGAAAGGCCTCGCGGTTCTGCACGTCGGAGCTCGACAGCACGCTGCCGTCGCTGCCCAGCCATTCGACGCTGTGCATGCAATGCAGCGCCGCGCCCTTGGCATCCCAGCCGCCGGGATAGGCGCGGCCGAAGCGGTAGAGGATCTCCTGCGCGAGCGGCAGGCTCAGGTCGTCGGCGCCGACCTCCATGTTGAGCAGCACCACGTCGACGTCGTAGAAGAAGTAGAGATCGACGTGCACCACCTGCAGCACGACGGGCGCATCGCCGGGCCGGGGCACCACGCGCACGGCGGCGATGTCGCGCCGGCGGAAGATGCGCATCGGCGAGTCGCCGCCGTCCCCGCCGCCGGGCTGGCGCCGCGCGCGGCCTTCGCCGTACAGGAAGCGCTGCACATAAGGCAGGAAGCTCACGAACTCGTTGTAGTGACGCTCGTGGAAGCGCGTGCTGTCGCCCGTGTACTCGTCGATCTCCTCGCGCCACGGAGACGCGTCGCCGAGCTCGCGCAGCACTTGCCAGGGGCTGCGATGCGCGTGGCGTGGCTGCGCGGTCGGCATCAGCCGCAGCGGCCACAGCAAGGCCTGGCGAAGATGGCGCACGGCGGGCGCGGTGCCCGGATTTGCGCCTTGTGCCACGGTGTCCGGCGAGGTGGGGCTCAACATCGTGCGAGTGTAGGCAGGAGGCTGACTAGGGAAATCCCGGATGTGGTCCTGAAACCGGTTTCATACACTTCATTCCCTCGCATCGACGTCCATCTGCAGCGGGATGCGCACCATCCCGAACCTGTCTGTCTCTTACCCGTGAACTATCAATTCCAGTTCGACGCTGTCTTCGCCGCGTGGCCGCTGCTGCTGACGGGCACCTGGATCACCATCCAGCTCTCGCTCGTCGCCACCTTGCTGGGCCTGCTGGTGGCCATCTTCTGCGCCTGGGGCAAGACCTCGGGGCCGGGCTGGCTGCGCTTCATCGTCAATGCCTACATCGAGGTGATCCGCAACACGCCCTTCCTGGTGCAGCTGTTCTTCTTTTTCTTCGCGCTGCCGGCCATCGGGCTGCGCTGGTCGCCCTACACGGCGGCGCTCACGGCGATGGTGGTGAACCTCGGCGCCTATGCGACCGAGATCATCCGCGCCGGCATCGAGTCGATCCCCAAGGGCCAGATCGAGGCGGGCAGGGCGCTCAACCTCAAGCCCTGGGAGATCTTCCGCTTCGTCATCATCAAGCCGGCGCTGAAGGCCATCTATCCCGCGCTCACCAGCCAGTTCATCCTGCTGATGCTGAGCTCGGCGGTGGTGTCGGTGATCTCGGCCGACGACCTGACGTCGGTCGCGGCCAACCTGCAGTCGCAGACCTTCCGCAGCTTCGAGATCTACATCGTGGTCGCCGCCATCTACCTGGCGCTGGCGCTCGCGTTCTCGGCGCTGTTCAAGCTGATCTACCGGCGCACCCTCAACTATCCGGACCGGCGCTAAGGCTCGTCGACACCATGCGTACCTTCGGCTTCCCCGAATTCCTGTTCATCCTCGAAGCGGCCAAGTGGACGCTGTCGCTGTCGCTGATCGCCTTCGTCGGCGGCGCGATCCTCGGCCTCGCGCTCGCGCTCGCACGCACGTCGGACAACAAGACGGCGCGGCTGCTGTCCACCGGCTTCATCCAGATCTTCCAGGGCACGCCGCTCCTGCTGCAGCTGTTCCTGATCTTCTTCGGCGCGCCGGTGCTCGGCTTCGATATCAATCCGTGGATCGCGGCCGGCGTGGCGCTCATCCTTAACAGCGCGGCCTTCCTCGGCGAGATCTGGCGCGGCTGTATCGAGGCCATTCCGCGCGGCCAGTGGGAGGCGGCGCAGGCGCTCAACCTCAACTACGCGAGCCGCATGCGCGACGTGGTGCTGCCGCAGGCCTTCAAGATCGCGCTGCCGCCGACGGTGGGCTACGTGGTGCAGATCATCAAGGGCACCTCGCTGGCCGCGATCATCGGCTTCACCGAGATCACGCGCGCCGGCCAGATCATCAACAACGCCACCTTCCAGCCGCTCTACGTCTTCACCACGGTGGCGGCGATCTACTTCTTCATCTGCTGGCCGCTGTCGCTGGCTGCGGCGCACATGGAGCGCAGGCGCGCACGCGCCCTTGCCCGCTGAGCCTTTCCGCTGAGCCTTTCTTTCTCAACCCAGGAGACTTCCACATGATCAACTTCACCACGCGCCGCGCTGCGCTCGCAGCCCTCGGCCTCGGCGCCGCGCTCACCGCCTTCGCCCCCTTCGCATCGGCCCAGACCGTGGCCGACATCAAGAAGAAGGGCGAGATCACGATCGGCATGCTGGTCGACTTCCCGCCCTACGGCACGACCAACGCCAAGAACGAACCCGACGGCTACGACGCCGACGTCGCCAAGCTCCTGGCCAAGGACTGGGGCGTGAAGGCCAACATCGTGCCCGTCACCGGCCCGAACCGCATTCCCTTCCTGCTGACCAACAAGGTCGACCTGCTGGTCGCCTCGCTGGCCGTGACGCCCGAGCGGGCCAAGCAGGTGCAGTTCTCGCAGCCCTATGCGGCCGCGACCATCGTGCTCTACGGCAAGACCGGCAGCAACATCAAGAGCGCGGCCGACCTGAAGGGCGTGCGCGTGGGCGTGGCCCGCGCCAGCACGCAGGACGTGGCCGTGACCAAGGCCGCACCCGAGGGCACCGAGATCCGCCGCTTCGACGACGACGCCTCGGCCATGCAGGCATTGATGTCGGGCCAGGTCGATGCCATCGGCTGCTCGGTCACCGTCGCGGCGCAGATCGCCAAGCGCGTGCCGGCCAACACCTTCGAGAACAAGTTCACGCTGGTGCAGCAGGCGATGGCGGTGGCGATGCGCCCGGGCCAGGACGACCTGCTGAAGAACGTGAACGAGTTCGTCCAGAAGAACACGGCCAACGGCGAGCTCAACAAGCTCTACCGCAAGTGGCTCGAGACCGACCTGCCCAAGCTGCAATAAGCCGATGACCGACGCAGTCACGACCCACGCGGGCACGGAATCGATCATCCGGCTCGAGGCGGTGAACAAGTGGTACGGCAGCTTCCAGGTGCTGACCGGAATCGACCTCTCGGTGCGCACCGGCGAACGCATCGTGATCTGCGGGCCTTCGGGCTCGGGCAAGTCGACGCTGATCCGCTGCATCAACCGGCTCGAGACGGTGCAGAAGGGCAAGATCGTGGTCGACGGCATCGAGCTCACCGCCGGCGGCAAGAACGTCGACGCGGTGCGTGCCGAGGTCGGCATGGTGTTCCAGCAGTTCAACCTGTTTCCGCACCTGAGCATCCTGCAGAACTGCGCGCTGGCGCCGATGCGCTCGCGCGGCATGACGAAGGAACAGGCGGAAGAGGTGGCGATGAAGTACCTCACGCGCGTGCGCATTCCCGAGCAGGCGCACAAGTACCCGAGCCAGCTTTCGGGCGGCCAGCAGCAGCGCGTGGCGATCGCACGCGCGCTGTGCATGTCGCCCAAGATCATGCTGTTCGACGAGCCGACTTCGGCACTCGATCCCGAGATGGTCAAGGAAGTGCTCGACACCATGATCGGCCTGGCCGAGGACGGCATGACCATGCTGTGCGTCACGCACGAGATGGGCTTTGCGCGCAGCGTGGCCGACCGCGTGATCTTCATGGCCGACGGCAAGATCGTCGAAGAGGCGCCGCCGCAGGAGTTCTTCGGCAGCCCGAAAAACGAGAAAACGAAGCAGTTTCTCGGCCAGATCCTCAGCTCGCACCAGGCACACTGAGCGATGCCGCCGGTACTGATTTCCCTGTCCTCGTTCGGCGCGGCCGAGGTGGGGCGGCATGGCCAGCTCTGGTGCGCGAAGCTGGCCATCGCGGCGGGGGCGGACAGCGTCGAGGTGCGCGGCGAGCTGCTGCGTGAGCCCGCGGCGGAGCTGCCTGCGCTGGCCGGCCTGGCCTCGGTCTACTCGAGTCCCGAAGGCCTCTGGGCCGAGGGCGGCGGGCTCGACAGCGCGGCGCTCGAGCGTGGGCTCGCGGCCGCCACCACGCTGGGCGCGCGCCGGCTCAAGATGTCGATCGGCGACTTTCGCGCGTCGTCGTACGGGTCGCTGGCGGGCCTCGGATCGCAACTTGCCGACACGCCCGTCGAGCTCTTGATCGAGAACGACCAGACGGTGTCGGCCGGCACGCTGCCCGCGCTGCAGGCCTTCTTCGACGCCTGCGACCATGCCGGCCTCGATCTCGGCATGACCTTCGACATGGGCAACTGGCACTGGCTCGGCGAATGCCCGCTGCAGGCGGCCCAGGTGCTGGGCAGGCGCGTGCGCTACGTGCATTGCAAAGGCGTGCAGCGCCTGCCCGCCAAATGGGTGGCGGTGCCGATCGCCGAATCCGCCGCGCCCTGGCGCGCCGTGCTGCGCGCCCTGCCGGCCGAGGTGCCGCACGCCATCGAGTACCCTTTGATCGGCGATGATCTGCTTGCCGTGACGCGCGACCAGCTCGCGCAGATCCGCGCCTTGCGAGCCACCCCATGACCCAAGCCAATTTCGATGTCGCGCTGTTCGGTGAAGCCATGCTGCTGCTGGTGGCCGACCGGCCCGGCCCGATCGAGAACGCCACCGCCTTCCACAAGCGCACGGCCGGTGCCGAGACCAATGTGGCGATCGGCCTCGCACGCCTGGGCCTGAAGGTCGGCTGGGCCAGCCGGCTCGGCACCGATTCGATGGGCCGCTCGCTGCTCGCCAGCATGCAGGGCGAGGGCATCGATTGCTCGCACGTGATCAGCGATGCAAACCAGCGCACCGGCTTCCAGTTCAAGGGCCGCGTGACCGACGGCAGCGATCCGCCGGTGGAATACCACCGCAAGGGCTCGGCCGCGAGCCACATGGGCCTGGCCGATGTCGACGAGGCCTGGCTGCGCTCGGCGCGGCACCTGCATGCCACCGGCGTGTTCGCGGCCATCTCCGGCACCAGCCTGCAGGCCGCGATCAAGAGCATGGAGGTGATGCGCGCGGCCGGCCGCACGATTTCCTTCGACCCCAACCTGCGGCCCACGCTGTGGGCGTCGACCGAGCTGATGCGCCGTTCGATCAACGAGCTGGCAGCGCGCGCCGACTGGGTGCTGCCCGGCATGGAAGAAGGCCTGCTGCTCACCGGCGAAAGCACGCCCGAGGGCGTGGCGCATTTCTACCGGCAGCTCGGCGCCAAGCTGGTGGTGGTCAAGCTCGGCGCCGAGGGCGCCTACTACGACAGCGACGTGGCCGGCACCGGGCGCGTCGAGGGTTTTCCGGTCAAGGAAGTGGTCGACACGGTGGGGGCCGGCGACGGCTTCGCGGTCGGCGTGATCAGCGCGCTTCTGGAAGGCCGGACGGTGCCCGAGGCGGTGCGGCGCGCCGCCTGGATCGGCGCCCGCGCCGTGCAGGTGCTGGGCGACACCGAAGGCCTGCCGACGCGGGCGCAACTGAACGAAGCGAGGCTGTGATGCGCAAGAAGGTGCTGGTCTTTCGCGAGCTGCCCGACGACCAGCTGGCCCGCCTGCAGGCGGCGCACGAGGTCACGGTCGCCAACCCCCGCGTCGCCGCCGAGCGCGCGGCTTTCGACGCCGCGTTGCCGCTGGCCCAGGGGCTGATCGGTTCGAGCTATCCGGTGGACGATGCGCTGCTCGAGCGCGCGACCAGGCTCGAGGTGATCTCCAGCGTTTCGGTCGGCGTCGACAACTACGCGCTGGCCACGCTGCACGCGCGCGGCATCCTGCTGTGCCACACGCCCGGTGTGCTCGACGAGACCGTGGCCGACACCGTCTTCGCGCTGCTGATGGCGACCAGCCGCCGCGTGGTCGAACTCTCGAACCTGGTGCGCGAGGGCCGCTGGACCGAAAACATCGGCGAGGACCTGTTCGGCTTCGACGTGCACGGCAAGACGCTGGGCCTGCTCGGCTTCGGCCGCATCGGCCAGGCCATTGCGCGCCGCGCCGCCCTGGGCTTCGGCATGCCGGTGCTCTACCACGCGAGGCGCCCGGTCGACCTGGCTGCGCACGCGCCCGAGCTGCTGGGCCGCGCAACGCACAGGCCGCTGGAGGATCTGCTGGCGCGCGCCGACATCGTGGTCGCAATGCTGCCGCTCGCGGACAGCACGCGCGGCATGGTCGACGAGCGCGTGTTCCGCCTCATGAAGCCGGGCGCCATCTTCATCAACGGCGGCCGCGGCGCCACCGTGCAGGAACACGCGCTGCTCGCCGCGCTCGACCAGGGCACCTTGCGCGCAGCCGGCCTCGACGTGTTCGCGACCGAGCCGCTGCCGATGGATTCGCCGCTGCGCGCCCATCCGCGCGTGACGCCGCTGCCGCACATCGGCTCGGCCACGCACCAGACACGGCATGCGATGGCCGAGCTGGCCACCACCAACCTGCTGCAGGCCCTGGCAGGAGAGCGGCCGGCGGCGGTCTACGACACGGCCTTCGCTTGAACGCCCACTCGCCCATGCAACGCCCGGCCAAGGCAACCATCGCGGATGTCGCCAAGGCGGCGGGGGTTTCCAAGGCCACCGTCTCGCGCTTTCTCAACCACCGCGAACGCCTGCTGAGCCCGGACATCGCGGCGCGCGTCGAGGCCGCGGTCACGCAACTGGCCTACACGCCGAGCCCGATGGCACAGGCCCTGAGCCGCGGCCGCTCGCGCCTGATCGGCCTGATCGTGGCCGATATCACCAACCCCTATTCGGTGGCGGTGCTGCGCGGCGCCGAGAAGGCCTGCCAGGACGCAGGCTATCTCGTGATGCTGTTCAACCTCGGCAACGACATCGACCGCGAACCCGAGGCCATCGATGCGCTCGCGGGCTACCAGGTGGACGGCTTCATCCTCAACACGCTGGGCCGTGGGGCCGGCCTGGTCGATGCCGATGCGCTGCACGGCAAGCCGGCCGTGCTGGTGGATCGCCGCCATGCCGGCATGCACACCGACTTCGTGTCGCTCGACAACCCCGCGGCGATGCAGGCCGCCTGCGGCCATCTCGTCGAAGGCGGCTGGCGCGAGCTGCTCTACATCACCGAGCCGCAGAAGGGCGTGAGCTCGCGGCGCGAACGCACGGCCGCTTTCGGCGACTGCATCGCGGCGCACGAGCCGCGCGTCGCGGGAGCGGTGTTCGAGAGCACCGGCGACGACAGCGAAGCGCTCGATGCCGCGCTGCGCGCGCTGCACAAGCGCGCCAGGCGCGGGCGCCGCGCGGCCGTGCTGGCAGGCAATGCGGTGGTGACCCTGCGCGTGGCCGCGGCGATGGCGCGCCTGGGCTGGCGCTTCGGCGAGGAACTCGGTTTCGTGGGCTTCGACGATCCGGAATGGGCGCCGCTGATCGGACCGGGCCTCAGCACCATCGCGCAGCCCACCGACGAAATCGGCCGCGCCGCCGCGACTTGCCTGATCGAACGCCTGCGCGGCCTCGAGGGGCCGCCGCGGCAGCTGCTGCTGCCGGGGGAACTGGTGGTTCGAGGCTCGTCGGGCGCGGCGGCCTGAGGTTTCGTGCGGGGCGCACGCAAGCAGGCGCGTGCGGACGTACCCCGGGCCCGAGGCGATTGTTGGCAATGGAGAAACGCTGAGCTTCTCCTGGGGGGCTTTGAGCTTGCGGATGCGGATTCAAACTCCGTTCTTCGCATCGCAACCAGGCTTCGGCAACTGCCGCCGCAGCTTCTTCCAAGGCCTCTCCACCCATGAATGCACCCTGCACCTCATGCGCTGACGCGCTGCCCTCCGCTCCCGAAATCACCGAAACCCCTCGTTCCGCCTGGCTCGCGGTCGGCTCCATCGCCGTCGGCACCTTCTCGATGGTCACGACGGAATTCCTGCCGATCGGCTTGCTGACCGACATCGCCACCGGCCTCAAGGTGAGCGAGGGCACCGCCGGCCTCATGGTCACCATGCCGGGGGTGCTGGCCGCCTTCGCCGGCCCGGCCCTGATCGTCGCATCGGGCCGCCTCGACCGCCGCACCGTGATGGTCGCGCTCTCGGCGCTGCTGGTCGCGTCGAACCTGCTGGCCGCCTTCGCGCCCAATTTCGCGACCATGCTGGCGGCGCGCCTCCTGCTGGGCCTCTGCATCGGCGGCTTCTGGACCTTTGCGCCGGGCGCCGCCACGCAGCTGGTGCCGGATATGTCCAAGGCGCGCGCCATGTCGCTCGTGCTCGCAGGCGTTTCGGCGGCGACGGTGTTCGGCGTTCCGGCCGGCGCCTTCATCAGCAATTTCGCCGGCTGGCGTGCCGCCTTCGCGGTGACCGGGCTGCTGGCGGCCGTTGTGCTCGCGGCGCAGATCTGGCTGCTGCCGGCGCTGCCGCCGGCGCGCGCGATTCGCCCGCGCGATTTGCTGACGCCGCTCACGCGCCGCATGGCGCAGGTCGGATTGCTGGCGGTGCTGTTCCTCATCGCCGGCCATTTCGCGGCCTACACCTACCTCACGCCGCTGCTGCAGCAGACCTTCGGGCTGGCACCGGGCGCGGTGACGGCGCTGCTGCTGGTCTATGGCGCGGTCGGCTTCATCGGCACCTTCATCGGCGGCAGCCTGGTGGCGCGCAGCGTGCGCGGCACCACGCTGCTGGCGACCGTGCTGCTCGCTGCTGCGCTCTTGCTGTCGACGGTGGCCGGCAGCGGCATCGTGGCCGGTGCCGCGGTGGTCGTCATCTGGGGCTTGGCCTTCGGCCTGATCCCGGTCTCGCTGACCGGCTGGATGATGGAGGCCGTGCCCGATGCGCCCGAGGCCGGGCAGGCGCTGCTCGTGACCGGCTTCCAGGTCGCGATCGCGTCGGGCGCGCTGGTCGGCGGCCTCGTGGTCGACAACCACGGCATCTCGAGCGCGATGCTGCTGAGCGCCGCGCTGGTGCTCGTGGCCACGGCGGTGGTCGGCACGCTGGGCCGCACGCGGCGGCAGCAGGCACGATCAGCCGCTTGACGGAACTGCGCTACTCGACTTCAGCGATCAGTTCGATTTCGACGCAGGCGCCCATCGGGACCTGCGCCACGCCGAAGGCGCTGCGCGCATGCGCACCCTTCTCGGGACCGAAGACCTCGGCGAAGAACTCGCTCGCGCCGTTGGTCACCAGGTGCTGCTCGGTGAAGCTGCCGACCGAGTTGACCAGGCTCATCACCTTGACGATGCGCTTGACCTTGTTCAGGTCGCCGACGGCGGCCTGCAGCGTGCCGAGCAGGTCGATCGCGATCGCGCGCGCGGCCTGCTTGCCTTCGTCGGTGCCGAGCGTCGCGCCGAGCTGGCCGACCCAGGGCTTGCCGTCTTTCTTGGCGATGTGGCCGGAGAGGAAGACCAGCTTGCCGGTCTGCACGTAAGGCACATAGGCGGCGGCCGGGGCCGACACCGCGGGCAGCGTGATGCCGAGGCTGGAAAGTTTGTCGTAAACGCTCATGACGGATCCTCGTCTTGTTGGGTTGGCGATTGGGGTTGGGATTGGGATTGGGATTGGGATTGGGATTGTGCTTGCGTCTGGCTCTGGGCCTCATCCACCTGCGCGGCTTCGGCACGCAACTCTTCCAGCGGCTGCACCGTGACGCCGACGTCAAGCGTGTGCCGCGCGCCGCCGTGCAGCACGCCGCGCATCGGCGAGACGTCGGAATAGTCGCGGCCGATGGCCAGGCTCACGTAGTCCTCGCCGGGCTGGCGGCCGTTGGTCGGATCGAAATCGGCCCAGTCGCCGGGGCCGTCCGCGCCGGGCAGGTAGACCGAGACCCAGGCATGCGAAGCATCGGCGCCGACCAGGCGCGGCTGGCCCGGCGGCGGCTGCGTCAGCAGGTAGCCGCTCACGTAGCGCGCCGGCAGGCCGAGGGTGCGGAAGCAGGCGATCATGATGTGGGCGAAGTCCTGGCACACGCCATGGCGCTGCGCCAGCGCCTCGATCGCCGGCGTGCTGATCTCGGTGCTCTCGGCGTCGTAGAGGAAGTCCTTGTACATGCGCAGCGTGAGGTCCATGGCCGCGTCGAACACCGGGCGGCCGGGCGCGAAGCTGGGGCGCGCGTAGGCGGCGAAGTCGTCGTGCCGCGGCACGTAGCGCGAGGCGAAGACGAACTCGGAGCCCGGGTCGAAGCGCGAATCCTTGGCATAGCGGAAGCGCTCGCGCACCTCTTCCCAGGGCAGCTCGCGCGCCACGGCCGACGACAGCACGGGCGTGGAAGTCTCGACCACGCTCTCGGCCGTGACCACCAGCTCCTCGTGCGTCGAATCGAGCGCGAAGAAGGCACGCGTGTTGCCGTAGACATCGGGCGCTTCGCCGCGCTGCGCGGGCTCGGGACTGATCGCGAGCGTGTGGCTCACCAGCCGCTGCGAGGGGGTGGCCAGCGGCTTCAGGTGCGCGAGATGCTGCGCGGTCTCGACCGGCGGCGTGTACGCATAGCGTGTTTCGTGGGTGACGTGCAGCAGCATGATCAGGCGCCGACGGAGCGAAGCGATTCGGAGGTCAGCGTGAAGTAGCGGATGCCGATCGCGTCCGACACATGGTAGGCCGCGGCCTCGCAGTTCTCGAGCACCTTTTCGAGTGCCGGATAGCGCCCGTCCGCGCCGGCTTCGCACAGATGCTCGAGCGTCCACGCGGCCGGATCGGGCAGCTCGTGCGACAGCGCGCTCAGCTTGCCCGGCGCGCTGCCCGCCAGCCGCGCGATGCGGCCGCGCAGCGTCTGCGTGACCCAGGCCAGCGAGCGCGGGTTGTCGCCGTCCTGCACCAGCAGGTCGACCAGGGTCGCGACGTCGCGGCGCTGCTGGTAGCGTGCATGGAAGGTGATGGTGCTGTCGAACAGCGCGACCATGGCCTCGAAGCCGCCCATCTCGTGCACCGAGCCGATCTCGAAGCCGGCAGTGAGCGAGCTGGAGAGGAAGCCGAGCCGCTCGATGTGGCGGCCGATCGAGAGCAGGCGCCAGGCATCGTCGCGCGTCATGCGGTCGGTCTGGGCGCCGGTCATCGCGGCCAGCGCGGCGCTGGTCGATTCGAGCATGCGCAGCGCCCCGGCGCTCGCATAGCTGCCTTCGCCCTTTTCGCCGGCCTGTTCGGCCGAGCGGCGCAGGAACTCGGCCTCGGCGCGCACGATCTGGTTCCAGTTGTCCTGCGACAGCCGCTCGCGCACCGCGGCCGCGGCCTGGCGCACGCAGCGCAGGCTGTAGCCGACGCTGCCGCCTTTTTCGACATCGCCCAGCTCCGCGATCAGCGCGCGTTCGAACACCCGGCGCGACTTCGGGATGGTGGGTACCTCGCGCGGCACCAGCGCATTGCGCCGCGCCAGCCGGTGCAGCCACGCCAGGAGCGCCCGCGAGGACTGGTCCTCGCCGCCGAGCAGGTCGAGCGTGAGCCGCGCCAGGCACACCGCGTTCTCGGCCCGCTCGGTGTAGCGGCCGAGCCAGAACATGTTTTCCGCCGCGCGGCTGGTGACCGGCGCGCGGTGGCGTGCGAGCGAGGCCGGCGTGGCGTGCGGCTGCAGCAGCGTGGTGCGGTCGACTTCGCCGTGGGTCTGGACCCAGACGTCGGCGCTGCTGCCGCCGCGCTGCATCGAGGCGATCTGCGCGTCGGCGCCCGCGAGCCGCGCCAGGCCGCCGGGCAGCACCCGCCACGAGCGCGCGCCGTCGCTCACCGCGAACACGCGCAGCAGCAACGAGCGCGGCGCGATGTGGCCGGGGCCGAGGTCCTGCGTCCAGGTCGGCATCTGCGACAGCGGCAGATAGCTTTGCACGGTGTGCTCGTCGCCCTGGCGCACGATGCGGCCGGCCCACTCGTCGAGTTCGCGCCGCCCCATGCGGCTGCCGAGCACGGCCTCGAAGCCGGCGTGGAAATCGTCGCCGGGGTAGGTGGCCTTGATCGCGCAGCTGTCGAGCTGCGGCAGCACGGCTTCCATCGCGGCGCGCTCGCCGCACCACCAGGTGGGCAGCGCCGGCAGCTGCAGCTTCTCGCCGATCAGGCGGCGCGCCAGCGCCGGCAGGAAGCCGAGCAGGGCGGGCGACTCGAGAAAGGCCGAGCCCGGCATGTTGGCCACCAGCACATTGCCGGCACGGATCGCCTGCAGCAGGCCCGGCACGCCGAGCGTGGAGTCGGGGCGCAGCTCGAGCGGGTCGAGGAACTGGTCGTCGAGCCGCTTGATCAGCCCGTGCACCGGGCGCAGGCCCTGCAGCGTCTTGAGGTAGAGGCGCTGGTCGCGCACCGTGAGGTCGCTGCCCTCGACCAGCGTGATGCCGAGGTAGCGCGAGAGGTAGGCGTGCTCGAAATAGGTTTCGTTGTACGGGCCGGGCGTGAGCAGCGCGATGTGCGGCGGCTGGCCGGCCGGGCACATGTCCTGCAGGCCTTCCATCATCGCGTGGTAGGTCGCCGCCAGGCGCTGCACGTGCAGCGCCTCGAAAGCCTGCGGGAACTGGCGCGCGATCGCGAGCCGGTTCTCGAGCAGGTAGCCCAGGCCCGAGGGTGCCTGCGTGCGCTGCGACACCACCCACCAGTTGCCGTCGGGCCCACGCGCCAAGTCGAAGGCGGCGATGTGCAGCCAGGTGTCGCCGGGCGGGCTGACGCCGTGCATCGCGCGCAGGTAGCCCGGATGGCCGTGTACCAGCGCGGGCGGCAGCAGGCCTTCGGCCAGCAACTGCTGCGGCCCGTAGACGTCGGCCATCACGCGGTCGAGCACGCGCGTGCGCTGCAGCACGCCGGCCTCGATCCGGGCCCAGCTCTCGGGCGAGACGATCAGCGGAAAGAGGTCGAGCGACCAGGGCCGCTGCGGTCCGTCGGCATCGGCGTAGACGTTGTAGGTGACGCCGTTGTCGCGAATCTGCCGCTCCAGGCTGACGGCGCGCCGCGGCAGGTCGTTGAAGCCTTCGGCGCCCAGCTGCTCGAAGAAATCGACCCAGGCGGGCGCGAGCGGCGGTCGTTCGCGCGGAGGCGCCTCGTCGGCGTGCGCGGCGGGAGGCTCGGACGAGGCCTCGTACAGCGGTGCCGGCTGCGAGGGCGCGCCGAGGCGCTGCGGATCGATGGGCGTGGCGGCGCTGCGCAGCTCGTCGAAGTGGCCCGGCGCCGCCGGCGGGGCGAGCGCCGAGGCCAGGGCGGCGGGCGACTCCAGCGCTTGGGCGTCGAAGAGAGATTCGTTCAGTGGGTCCACGGTAGATGCATTGTCACCGCATGAGTCCACCCCCAGGTTGGCCCACTTCGTGTGGCCGCCCACCCCCTCGCCGGGGGGCAACACCAGCGGCCCGGCAAAGCCGGTTCCGCGGTGTTTCTGGTATCACTGCTGACCTGGCCGATGGTCAGGTCCTGTCAGCTCCTGCGCAAGTCGAGCGTGAACGGGAATTCGCGGCTGCCCGCGAGCTCGATGGTGGCCGGCGGCGTGCGCAGCAGGCCCGGCGTGTGGCCCATGCGCGAGAAGCGCGAATGGCGCCGGCTCTCGGCCTCGTAGGCGTTGACCGGGAAGCTGTCGTAGTTGAGCCCGCCCGGATGCGCAACGAAGTACTGGCAGCCGCCGAGCGAACGCTTCATCCAGGTGTCGACCAGGTCGAAGGTGAGCGGCGCATGCGCGCCGATGCTCGGGTGCAGCGCCGAGGGCGGATTCCAGGCCTTGTAGCGGATGCCCGCCACGAATTCGCCGACCGTGCCGGTGGGCTGCAGCGGCAGCACGCGGCCGTTGACGGTGACCACGTGGCGGCTCTCGTTGAGGCCGGTCACACGCACCTCGATGCGTTCGAGCGAGGAGTCGACGTAGCGCACCGTGCCGCCGGCCGAGCCTTCCTCGCCCATCACGTGCCAGGGTTCGAGCGCGTTGCGCAGCGACAGCTCCACGCCCATCGCCTGCACCTGCCCCACCAGCGGGAAGCGGAACTCGAGGTGCGGCGCGAACCAGTTCGGATCGAAGCCGAAGCCGGCCTGCCGCATCTCGCTAATGACGTCGTCGAAGTCCATCCGGACGAAGGTCGGTAGCAGGAAGCGGTCGTGCAGCTCGGTGCCCCAGCGGGTGGCGGGCGCCTGGTAGGGCGCGTCCCAGAAGCGGGCGATGAAGGCGCGCAGCAGCAGCTGCTGCGCGATGCTCATGCGCGCATGCGGCGGCATCTCGAAGGCGCGCAGCTCCAGCAGGCCGAGGCGACCGGTGCTGGAGTCGGGCGAATAGAGCTTGTCGATGCAGAACTCGCTGCGGTGCGTGTTGCCGCTGACGTCGATGAGGATGTTGCGCAGCGTGCGGTCGACCAGCCAGGCCGGCATGTTCTGGCCGTGGATCTCGCGGGCGCGCGTGATCTCCTTGAGCGCGATCTCGAGCTCGTAGAGCTGGTCGTTGCGTGCCTCGTCGACGCGCGGCGCCTGGCTGGTCGGGCCGATGAACATGCCCGAGAACAGATAGCTGAGCGAGGGATGGTTGTGCCAGTAAAGCAAGAGGCTCGCGAGCAGCTCGGGCCGGCGCAGGAAGGGGCTGTCCGCCGGCGTGGCGCCGCCCAGCACGAAGTGGTTGCCGCCGCCGGTGCCGGTGTGGCGGCCGTCGGTCATGAACTTCTCGGCCGACAGGCGCGTCTCGAAGGCCGCGTTGTAGAGAAATTCGGTGTGCTCGACCAGCTCGCGCCAGTTGTGCGCGGGATGGATGTTGACCTCGATCACGCCCGGGTCCGGCGTGACCTGCAGCATCTTCAGGCGCGGATCGCGCGGCGGCGGATAGCCTTCGAGCACCACCTGCACGCCGAGCTGCTCGGCCGTGGCCTCGACGGCCGCGACCAGGTCGAGATAGTCCTCCAGCCGCGCCAGCGGCGGCATGAACACGTAGAGCACGCCCGAGGCGTCGCCGATCTTCTCGGCGGCCGGTCCGTTGGCGCGGCGCGGGTCGCGCACTTCGACGCACAGCGCGCTGCGCGTGACCCAGTGGGCCGATTCGCCATGCCGCGGCTCGCGGGTGGCGGTCGGATCGGAGGAGGCCGCGGCGGCGCGCGCTGCCGCCTGATTGCCGTGCTCCGCCTGGAAGCGCAGCGCGGCCGGCGCCTGCTGCGGCGTGCCGAAGGCGTAGGGCACCGTGTCGAGATCGGCCGGCGCGCCGCCGGGCATGCCGGCATAGCGGGCACGGAAGACGGTCGAGACGGGCAGTGGCGCGCGCGGGGCGGTGGGGTCGCGCTCCACCAGGTAGGGATAGTCGCCCTTGCTGACCCAGGGTTGCGAATCGAGCGGCAGGCGGTAGCCCATCGGCGAGTCGCCCGGGATCAGGTACATGCGGTCGTCGCGCAGGAACCAGGGGCCGGTCTTCCAGCCGGGGCCGGCGAGCGCGGGGGCGTCGGTGTCGGCGTTCGCGGCCTCGATCGGCAGCATGTAGCCGATCGCGGCGTCGAGCTTCTGGGTGAACACGCGGCGCAGGCGCACGCGCTCCATCTCGTCGTCGAGCTTCGAATCGAAGGGATCGACGTTCACCGGCAGCCGGCGCTCGCGCCAGAGGTAGTAGTAGACGTCCTCGTAGCCGGGCTGAACGAAGCGGTCGGTGAGGCCGAGCTTGTGCGCGAGCGCGGAGGTGAAGCGGCGCGCGTCCTCGCTCGTGTAGTGGGTGGGCGTGCGCTCGTCGGCGAAGAGTTCGGGCTTGTGCCACAGCGGCTGGCCGTCGGCGCGCCAGAAGATCGACAGCGCCCAGCGCGGCAGCTGCTCGCCGGGATACCACTTGCCCTGGCCGAAATGCAGGAAGCCGCCCTGGCCGTATTCGGCGCGCAGCTTGTGCACCAGCTCGGTCGCGTAGCCGCGCTTGGTCGGGCCGAGCGCATCGGTGTTCCATTCGGGCGCGTCACGGTCGCCGGTGGCCACGTAGGTCGGCTCGCCGCCCATCGTGAGGCGCACGTCGCCGGCGGAGAGGCGCGCATCCACCGCATCGCCGAGCGCCAGCACCTCGGCCCATTGCTCTTCGGTATAGGGCTTGGTCACGCGCGGCGACTCGTGGATGCGCGTGATCGTCATCTCGTGCGCGAAGTCGACTTCGGCCTCGTCGACCGCGCCTTCGATCGGCGCCGCGCTCGAAGGGGTGGGCGTGCAGGCCAGCGGGATGTGGCCTTCACCGGCCATCAGGCCCGAGGTGGCGTCGAGCCCGATCCAGCCGGCGCCGGGCAGGTAGACCTCGCACCAGGCGTGCAGGTCGGTGAAGTCGACGGTGGTGCCGCTGGGGCCGTCGAGCGCCTTCACGTCGGGCGTGAGCTGGATCAGGTAACCCGAGACGAAGCGCGCCGCCAGGCCGCAATGGCGCAGCAGCTGCACCAGCAGCCAGCCGGAGTCGCGGCAGGAGCCGGAGGCGTCGGCCAGCGTCTGTTCGGGCGTCTGCACGCCCGGCTCCATGCGGATCAGGTAATTGACGTCCTTCTGCACCTGCTGGTTGAGGCCGACCAGGAAATCGATGGTGCGCTGGGTCTTGCGATCGATCTTCTCGAGGTAGGCCGCCACCAGCGGCGTGGCCGGGTCGGCCACGAGGTAGGGCGCGAGTTCCTGCGCCTGAGATTCGGTGTACTTGAAGGGGAAGTTCTCGGCCTGCGGCTCGAGGAAGAAATCGAAAGGGTTGTAGACCGCCATCTCGACCACGAGGTCGACCGTGACCTTGAACCCGCGCGTCTTCTCTGGAAACACCAGGCGCGCCTGGTAGTTCGCGAACGGGTCCTGCTGCCAGTTGACGAAGTGCTGCTCGGGCTCGACGCGCAGCGAATAGGAGATCACGTTGCTGCGGCAATGCGGCGCGGGGCGCAGGCGCACCACTTGGGGCCCCAGTTGCACCGGGCGGTCGTACTTGTAGTGGGTGACGTGGTGGAGAGCGGCGTGAATGGACATTTTTTCTCGTGACGTCGAGGGTGCCTCGGGGTGAGACGCATACTAGCCCACGCAGATAGCAATTAGCGCGCCACGGAGAGCGTGCAGGGAGGCTTGCTGATGTCATTGGGAATCGTTGCGTGACGCCGGGCAGTGAGGCACGTGGCCTGGCCTTCTTCGCCGCCATGGCCGGTTCGGTGCTGGGCGCGGCGCTGCAGTTGCAGCAGCCTGCGCTGTGGTCCTGGGCGGCCTATGCGGCCATGCTGTTCGCCGCGGCCGCCGGCGCACTCTTGCTGCGCCGATGGCGGCGCTCGGCCCTGGCCCTGCTGCTGCTCGGCGCCATCGCCGGCGCCGGCCTCGCCGGCTGGCGCGCGGCCGCCTACGCGGACGACGCGCTGGCGCCCGCGCTCGAAGGGCGCGACCTGCAGGTGGTGGGCATCGTCGCGCAGATGCCGCAGCGCGGCGACGGCGCCGTGCGCTTTCTCTTCGACCTCGAGTCGGCGCGCGGGGCCGGCGGCAGTGAGCGCGGCCTGCCACGCGTGCCACCGCGCATCGCGCTGGGCTGGTATGCGGACAACACCAGCCTCTGGGGCCGCGCCCCCGAGGATGCGCTGCGCGCCGAGAGCGCCGCCGCGCCCGGCCCGGTGCATGCGGGCGAGCGCTGGCGCATGGTGGTTCGTCTCAAGGCTCCGCATGGCAATCTCAATCCGAATGGTTTCGACCATGAGCTGCGGCAGTGGGAGCTCGGTGTGCAGGCCGCCGGCTACGTGCGTTCGGGCGCCGGCGACGCGCGCCCCGAGCGCCTCGGCCAAAGCTGGCGGCACCCCATCGAACGCGCGCGCGAGGCCGTGCGCGATGCGGTGTTCGAACGCGTGGCCGACCGCCGGCTGGCGGGCGTGATCGCGGCGCTGGTCACGGGCGACCAGAACGCGATCGAGCGTGCGGACTGGGATGTCTTTCGCGCCACCGGCGTCGCGCACCTGATGTCGATCTCGGGGCTGCACATCACCATGTTCGCCTGGCTGGCCGCCTTGCTCGTCGGTGCGCTCTGGCGCCGCAGCGGCCGGCTGATGCTGTGGTGGCCGGCGCCGCATGCGGCACTGGCGGGCGGCGTGCTGCTGGCCGCGCTCTATGCGCTGTTCAGCGGCTGGGGCCTGCCTTCGCAGCGCACCGTATGGATGCTGGCCATGGTCGCCTTGCTGCGCCTCACGGGGCGGCGCTGGCCCTGGCCCTTCGTCTGGCTCTGCACCTGCGCGGTGGTGGTGGCGCTCGATCCCTGGGCCTTGATGCAGCCGGGCTTCTGGCTCAGCTTCGTCGCAGTCGGCGTGCTGTTCGCCACCGGCGCTTCGGAAGCCGAAGCCGGCGCCACGGGCATGAAGGCGCGGCTCGCGCGCATGTGGCGCGAGCAATGGGCCGTGACGCTGGCGTTGACGCCGCTCGGCCTGCTGCTGTTCCAGCAGGTGTCGGCCATCGGCCTCGTGGCCAATGCCATCGCGATCCCGTGGGTCACGCTGGTGATCACGCCGCTGGCGATGCTCGGCGTGCTCGTGCCGCCGCTGTGGGACCTGGCCGCATGGGCCGTGCAGGCGCTGGCCGTGCTGCTGCAATGGCTGGCGCAGTTGCCGCTGGCCACCTTCTCGGCGCCCGCGCCCGCGCTGTGGGCGGCGATCGCGGGCGTGGGCGGCGGCGTGCTGCTCGCGATGCGCCTGCCGTGGTCGCTGCGCGCGCTCGGGCTGCCGCTCTTGCTGCCGGCGCTGTTGTGGCAGGCGCCACGGCCCGCAGCGGGCGAGTTCGAGCTGCTGGCGGCCGACATCGGGCAGGGCAACGCGGTGCTGGTGCGCACCGCCACGCACAGCCTGCTGTACGACACCGGCCCGCGCTACAGCGTCGAAAGCGATGCCGGCCACCGCGTGCTGGTGCCGCTCCTGCGGGCCTTCGACGAGAAGCTGAGCACCGTGCTGCTGAGCCATCGCGACAGCGACCACACGGGCGGCGCGCCGTCCGTGCTCGCGATGCAGCCGCAAGCCGCGCTGCTGAGCTCGATCGAGGCGGAACATCCGTTGCAGAAGCTGCGCGCGGCCCGGCGTTGCGTGGCCGGCCAGCGCTGGACCTGGGATGGCGTGGACTTCGAGATCCTCCATCCGATGGAGGCCGACTACGCGAGCTTCACCAAGCCCAACGCGGTCTCCTGCGTGCTGCGCATCGGCAACGGCCGTGCCTCGGTGCTGCTGGCCGGCGACATCGAGCGCCTGCAGGAAGCCGCCCTCGTGGGGCGAACGTCGGGGCTGCGTGCCGACCTGCTGCTCGTGCCGCACCATGGCAGCAAGACCTCGTCGAGCCCGGCGCTGCTCGACGCGGTGCAGCCGCGCATCGCGCTGGTCCAGGCGGGTTACCGCAATCGCTTTGGCCATCCGGCGGACGAGGTGGCGGCGCGCTATCGCGAGCGCGGCATCGCCCTCGTGGACTCCGCGCACTGCGGTGCCGCCACCTGGTCCAGCGGGCAGCCGGTCGAGCTGCAATGCCAGCGCCGGACAGCGAAACGCTACTGGCACCACGTTGTTCCCTAGAAAGCACTGGCCCTGAACTTGCTAAGCTACGGCCAAGGAGATTGGTCGTCCATGCACAAATTCGACGAGATGTACGAGCAGCTGCCCTACCACGGCGCTGCGGTGCGAACCCACTACAAACGTTACGACCAATGGCTTGCGAAGCAGCCTGGCGAGGTGATGCGATCGCGGCGCGAGGAGGCGGAAATGATCTTCCGCCGGGTCGGCATCACCTTTGCCGTGTACGGCGCGAAGGACGAGGACGGTTCGGGCACCGAGCGCCTGATTCCCTTCGACCTGCTGCCGCGCATCATTCCCGCGCACGAGTGGGAGAGCATGGAAAAGGGCCTGGTGCAGCGCGTGACGGCGCTCAACCGCTTCATCCACGACGTCTACCACGGGCAGGAGATCGTCAAGGCCGGCGTGGTGCCGTCCGAGCAGATCTTCAACAACGCGCAGTACCGCCCCGAGATGGTGGGCGTGAAGGTGCCCAACGACATCTACTCGCACATTGCCGGCATCGACATCGTGCGCGCGCCCGACGCCGCCGGCAACGGCGAGTACTACGTGCTCGAAGACAACCTGCGGGTTCCCAGCGGCGTGAGCTACATGCTGGAGAACCGCAAGATGATGATGCGGCTCTTCCCCGAGCTGTTCAGCCAGAACCGCGTCGCGCCGGTCGCGCACTATCCCGACCTGCTGCTCGAGACCCTGCGTGCCTCCGCGCCGCCGGCGACCGCCGAGCCCACCGTGGTGGTGCTCACGCCCGGCATGTACAACAGCGCCTACTTCGAGCATGCCTTCCTCGCCCAGCAGATGGGCGTGGAGCTGGTCGAGGGGCAGGACCTGTTCGTCAAGGACGACTTCGTCTACATGCGCACCACGCGCGGGCCGCGCCGGGTCGACGTGATCTACCGCCGCGTCGACGACGATTTCCTCGACCCCGAGGTGTTCCGCCCCACGTCGACGCTCGGCACCGCCGGCCTCATGCGCGCTTATCGCGAAGGCAACGTGGTGATCTGCAATGCGGTCGGCACCGGCGTGGCCGACGACAAGTCGATTTACCCCTACGTGCCGAAGATGATCGAGTTCTACCTCGGCGAGAAGCCGATCCTCAAGAACGTGCCTACCTACATGTGCCGCAACAAGGACGACCTCGATTACACGCTCGCCAACATGAAGGACCTGGTGGTCAAGGAAGTGCACGGCGCCGGCGGCTACGGCATGCTGATCGGCCCGGCGTCGACGCAGGCCGAGATCGAGGACTTCAAGAAGGCCGTGCTCGCCAAGCCCGACGGCTACATCGCGCAGCCGACGCTGAGCCTGTCGACCTCGCCGACCTTCGTCGAAGCGGGCATTGCGCCGCGCCACATCGACCTGCGCCCCTTCGTGCTCTCGGGCAAGGAAGTGCAGATGGTGCCCGGCGGCCTCACGCGCGTGGCGCTCAAGGAGGGTTCGCTGGTCGTCAACTCGTCGCAGGGCGGCGGCACCAAGGACACCTGGATCCTCGAAGGGGACCGCGCGGGCAAGGCGCGCGCGCCGTCGCAGTCGCAAACACAATCGCAAACCCAAGTCGGTTGATCAGGGGAGCACCACATCATGTTGTCACGCACCGCCGATCACCTCTACTGGATGTCGCGCTATACCGAGCGCGCGGAGAACACCGCGCGCATGCTCGACGTCAACTACCAGACCTCGCTCTTGCCGCAGTCGGCCGAGGTCGCGAAGTACGGCTGGCAAGGTCTGCTCTCCATCAGCGAACTGCTGCCTTCGTACAACGAGAAGCACGAGCAGATCGTGCCCGACGAGGTGATGGAGTTCATGGTCAAGGACGAGTCGAATCCCTCGTCCATCCTCTCCTGTCTCCGGGCCGCGCGCGAGAACGCGCGGGCCGTGCGCGGCGCGCTCACCACCGAGGCCTGGGAGACGCAGAACACCACCTGGCTCGAGGTCAACCGCATGCTGCGCGCCGGCGAGTTCGAGCGCGACCCGGGCCAGTTCTTCGAATGGGTCAAGTTCCGCTCGCATCTCTCGCGCGGCGTGACGCTGGGCACCATGCTGCAGGACGAGGCCTTCTACTTCTCGCGCCTGGGCACCTTCCTGGAGCGTGCCGACAACACGGCGCGCCTGGTCGACGTGAAGTTCCACGCGCTCAACAGCGAGTTCTTCGGCACCGCGACCGAGGAAGACCAGGAGTACGACTTCTATCACTGGAGCGCGATCCTGCGCAGCGTCTCGGCCTTCGAGGTCTACCGCAAGGTGTACCGCGACGTCATCAAGCCCGAGCGCGTGGCCGAGCTGCTCATCTTGCGCGCCGACATGCCGCGCTCGCTGCATGCGAGCCTGGTCGAGGTGGTGAGCAACCTCGCGAAGGTGCAGAACGACCAGAGCGCGGAAACGCAGCGGCGTGCGGGCAAGCTATTGGCCGACCTGCAGTACGCGCGCGTCGATGAGATTTTGGCGACGGGGCTGCATGCGTATCTGACGCAGTTCCTCGATCGGGTGAACGAGCTGGGGTGGCGGATCAGTCAGGACTTTTTGGTGCCGGCGGCGAACTGAGCATTCTTCGACTCGACATCCTTCACACCAGCGTCGCCCTCCGCACCGCCAGCTCCCACCGATCCATCTTCTCCTCGGCCTTCACCCGGCTCAGCGTAGGCAGAAAGCGCCGTTCCACGCGCCACTGCTTCGACAGCTCGCCGACATCGCGGTACACCCCGGTCGACAGCCCAGCGAGGTAGGCCGCGCCCAGCGCCGTGGTCTCGATGACCTCGGGCCGCACCACCGGGATTCCCAGCAGGTCCGCCTGGAACTGCATCAGCAGATCGTTGACGGCCGCGCCGCCATCGACGCGCAGTTCCGCCACCGGCGTGCCGCCCGCGGCCACCGCGTCGCGGCTCATGGCCTGCAACAGCGCAGCGCTCTGATACGCGATGCTTTCCAACGCGGCGCGCGCGATGTGCGCGACCGTGGTGCCGCGCGTCAGGCCGGTGATGGTGCCGCGCGCGTCGGCGTTCCAGTAGGGCGCACCCAGGCCTGTGAAGGCCGGCACCATCATCACGCCGCCGGCATCGGGCACGCTCTCGGCCAGCGCCTGCACCTGGGCGCTGCCCTGGATCGCCTTCAATCCATCGCGCAGCCACTGCACGACGGCGCCGCCGACGAAGACGCTGCCTTCCATCGCGTACTGCGGTAGTGCGCTGGTTTGCGCCGCGCTGGTCACGAGCAGGCCGTTCTGCGAGGGCTGGAAGGCGCCGCCGGTGTGCATCAGCAAGAAGCAGCCGGTGCCGTAGGTGTTCTTGGCCATGCCGGCCTCGAAGCAGGCCTGGCCGAAGAGGGCGCTCTGCTGGTCGCCGGCCACGCCGCCGATGGGCAGGCTGCGCTCGAACAGGCCCGCGTCGGTGTCGGCGAAGTGCGCGCTCGATGGCTTGACCTCGGGCATCAGCGAGGCGGGGATGTCGAGCGCCTTCAGCAGGTCGGCATCCCACCGGTTGCTGCGCACGTTGAAGAGCATGGTGCGCGAGGCGTTGCTGACGTCGGTGACATGCACCTTGCCGCCGGTCAGCTGCCAGATCAGCCAGCTGTCGACGGTGCCGAAGGCCAGCTCGCCGCGCTCGGCCGCGGCGCGCGCGCCGGGCACGTTGTCGAGCAGCCAGCGCAGCTTGGTGCCGGAGAAGTAGGCATCGATCACGAGGCCGGTCTTCTCGCGGATGGTGTCCGTCATGCCGTCCTCGCGCAGCTTGGCGCACAGCGGCTCGGCCCGGCGGTCCTGCCAGACGATGGCGTGGTGCACCGGCTGGCCGGTGGCGCGGTTCCAGAGCACGGTGGTCTCGCGCTGGTTGGTGATGCCCAGCGCATGGATGTCGGCCGCCTTCAGCCCGGCCTTGGCAAGCACTTCGCGCGCGGTGGCGAGCTGGCTGGCCCAGATCTCCATCGGGTCGTGTTCGACCCAGCCGGGCTGCGGGTAGATCTGCGTGAGTTCTTGCTGAGCGATGGCGACGATGCGGCCCTCGCGGTCGAAGACGATGCTGCGGGAGCTCGACGTGCCCTGGTCGAGGGCGAGCAGGTAGGTCATGGGCTGAATCCTCTTGTAAGGTGAGTCCGGTCGCGGCTCGACAAGCTCAGCCCGAACGGCCGGGGGAGGCTATCTCGCAGCGCACTTGCGCGCTTGCCAGCAGCTCCGGAAACGGCGGTGGGGGCTCGGCGTCGGTGAAAAGGCAATCGATCTGCGACAGCTTCGCCAGCTCGATCATGGCAGGGCGGTTGAACTTGCTCGCGTCGGCTGCGAGCCACACCTCGCGCGCCTGCGCAATGATGGTCTGCGCCACCTTCACCTCGCGCAGGTCGAAGTCGCGCAGCGTGCCGTCGGCCTCGATGCTGGAGACGCCGATCAGCGCGATGTCGACCTTGAACTGGCGGATGAAATCCACCGTGGCCTCGCCCACGATCGCGCGGTCGCGCAGCCGCACCGAGCCGCCCGCCACGATCACTTCGCAGTTCGGGTTGTCGCTCAGGATGGTCGCGACGTTGAGGTTGTTGGTGATCACGCGCAGCCCGGTGTGCCGCAGCAGCGCCTTGGCGATCGCCTCGGTGGTGGTGCCGATGTTGAGGATCAGCGAGCAGTCGTTCGGCACCCGTGCGGCCACCGCGCGCGCGATGCGCGCCTTGCCTTCGGCGTGGAGCGTCTCGCGCTGCTGGTAGCCGATGTTCTCGGTGGTCGAGCTCGGCACGCGCACGCCGCCATGGAAGCGCATCAACAGGCCTTCGTCGGCCAGGCGCTGCACGTCGCGGCGCACCGTCTGCAGCGTCACTTCGAGCATCTCGGCCAGCTGCTCGACCGTGATCGAACCGCGGGCGCGGACGGTGTTAAGCAGCTTGAGTTGGCGTGGATTGGAGTTCACTGAAATGAAAGAAAGCGCGCGGCGCGCTACTTTAGAACGAAGGAAAACGAATGGACTTAAGGGTTAACGCCAGGGAAAATCGCGCCGTAAGGAACCAAAATGAACGAATACGAAAACGCCTCAGGCGAAATACGTGAACGAATTCACACGACCTTCCACCCATCTTCCGTGAGCGCCATTCCCCCGTCCACCTCCGCCGCCATCACCGACTGCGACGTGCTCATCGTCGGCGGCGGCATCAATGGCTGTGGCATCGCGCGCGACCTGGCGGGGCGTGGCTTTCGCGTGCTGCTGTGCGAGAAGGACGATCTCGCGGCGCACACTTCCTCGTCGTCCACCAAGCTGATCCATGGCGGGCTGCGCTACCTTGAGTACTACGAGTTTTCGCTGGTGCGCAAGGCCTTGCAGGAGCGCGAGGTGCTGCTCAAGAGCGCGCCGCACATCATGTGGCCGCTGCGCTTCGTGATGCCGCACGACCCTTCGATGCGGCCGGCCTGGATGGTGCGCATCGGCCTCTTCATGTACGACCACCTGGCGCGGCGCGAGGTGCTGCCGGGCTCGCGCTCGGTCGACCTGCGCCGGCATGCGGCCGGCGAGCCGCTCAAGCCGCAATTCAAGCGCGGCTTCGTCTACTCCGACGGCTGGGTCGACGACGCGCGGCTGGTGGTGCTCAATGCGCTCGATGCGCGCGCCAAGGGCGCGGAGGTGCTGACCCGCACGCGCTGCGTGAGCGCGCAGCGCGATGCCAAGGGCTGGACGGCGCTGCTCGAAACGGCGGCAGGCGGCCAGCGCACCGTGCGTGCACGTGCCGTGGTGAATGCGGCCGGCCCGTGGGCCGAATCCTTCCTGCGCGGCGTGGCCCATGCGGCCAAGGGCGAGGCGCTCGCCACGCGGCATTTGCGGCTGGTCAAGGGCAGCCACATCGTGGTGCCGCGGCTCTTCGCACACGACCACGCCTACATCTTCCAGAACCCCGACAAGCGGATCATCTTCGCGATTCCCTACCAGAACGACTTCACGCTGATCGGCACCACCGACATCGAGCTCAAGGGCGACGACCCCGGCGCGGCGCGCATCGGCCAGGACGAGATCGACTATCTCTGCACCCAGGCCAGCCGCTATTTCGAGAAGCCGGTGCTGCCGGCCGACGTGGCCTGGACCTATTCGGGCGTGCGGCCGCTGCTCGACGACGACTCGGGCGACCCGTCGGCGGTGACGCGCGACTACATGCTGGAGTCGAACACCGCGGCGGCGCCGCTGCTCTCGGTATGGGGCGGCAAGATCACCACCTTCCGCAAGCTCGCCGAAGACGCGGCCGACGAGGTCGGCCGGATGCTCGGCGAGGCGCGGCCGGCGTGGACCGAAGGCGCTTTTCTCGCGGGCGGCGACCTCTCGGCCTGGATCGGCGCCGCGGCACGGCCCGACGACGATTTCGAGCGCTTCGTGGCAGCGGTTGGCTCGAAGTACCCCTGGCTCGATGCCGCGCTGGCACGCCGCCTGGCACGCGCCTACGGCGCTCGCATCTCGAAGGTGCTCGGCGATGCGCAGTCGATGGCCGATCTCGGCGCAGCAGTCGCACCCGGCCTGCACGAGCGCGAGCTGAAGTACCTGCACGAGGAGGAATGGGCCTGCAGCGCCGACGACGTGCTGTGGCGCCGCTCCAAGCTGGGCCTGCACCTCACGCGCCAGGAGCGCGAGCAGGTCGGTCGCTGGATGGAGATCAACACGAGTTCGCAAGAAGAAGGAATGGCTGCATGCAACTGACACTCGAGCGCGTCACCAAGAAGGTGGGCGCCCAGACCTGGCTCTACCCGCAGAGCATCGCGCCCAAGCACGGCGCGGTGACGGTGCTGCTGGGCGCCACGCAGGCCGGCAAGACCAGCCTGATGCGGCTGATGGCCGGGCTCGACACGCCGACCGAAGGCACGGTGCGGGTCGACGACAAGGACGTGACCGGCGTGCCGGTGCGCGAGCGCAACGTCGCCATGGTCTACCAGCAGTTCATCAACTATCCCTCGCTGACCGTGGCCCAGAACATCGGCTCGCCGCTCAAGCTCAGGGGCGAGAAGAACGTCGACGCCAAGGTGCGCGAGCTGGCCGACAAGCTGCACATCGGCATGTTCCTCGATCGCTATCCGGCCGAGCTCTCGGGTGGCCAGCAGCAGCGCGTGGCGCTGGCGCGCGCGCTGGCCAAGAACGCGCCGCTGATGCTGCTCGACGAGCCACTGGTCAATCTCGACTACAAGCTGCGCGAAGGGCTGCGCGAGGAGCTCACGCAGCTCTTCGCCACCGGCGATTCGACCGTGATCTACGCCACCACCGAACCGGGCGAGGCCCTGCTGCTCGGCGGCTACACCGCGGTGATGGATGCCGGCGAGCTGCTGCAGTACGGGCCGACGGCCGAGGTCTTCCATGCGCCGCAGTCGCTGCGCGTGGCGCGCGCCTTCAGCGATCCGCCGATGAACCTGCTGCCCGGCCGCGTGGTGGCCGGCGGCGTGCAGCTCGAGGGCGGGCCCTTGCTGCCGGTCGCGCTGCCGCAGGGCGTCGAAGGCGCCGTGACCATCGGCCTGCGCTCGAGCGCGCTGAACGTGAACGCAGGGGAGGGCGACATCGCCTTGCCCGGCAAGGTCGAACTGGCCGAGATCTCGGGCTCCGACACCTTCGTCCATGCCGAGACGCTGGTGGGCGAACTCGTGGCGCAGCTGACCGGGGTGCACCGCTTCGAACTCGGCACCGCCATCAGCTTGTACTTCACGGCCTCGCAGGCCTACGTGTTCGACGCCGGCGGGCGGCTCGCCGTGGCGCCGGCCTGGCGCAAAGGAATCTGACATGGCCCGCATCGACCTCGACCTGGCCCATGCCTACCGACCCAATCCGCGGGAGGACAGCGACTACGCGCTGCTGCCGCTGAAGATGAGCTTTCGCGACGGCGGCGCCTACGCCTTGCTCGGCCCCTCGGGCTGCGGCAAGACCACCATGCTCAACATCATCTCGGGCCTCTTGGCGCCCTCGCAGGGCAGCGTGCGCTTCAACGGCTGCGACGTCACGCTGGAGACACCACAACAGCGCAACATCGCGCAGGTGTTCCAGTTCCCCGTGATCTACGACACCATGACCGTGGCAGAAAACCTGGCCTTCCCGCTGCGCAATCGCCGGCTGCCGGCAGAGCAGATCAAGCGGCGCGTGGGCGAGATCGCCGAGATGCTCGACATGAGCGGACAGCTCAACCAGCGCGCCGCCGGCCTCGCGGCCGACGCCAAGCAGAAGATATCGCTGGGCCGCGGGCTGGTGCGCAGCGACGTGTCGGCCGTGCTCTTCGACGAGCCGCTGACCGTGATCGATCCGCATCTCAAGTGGCAGCTGCGGCGCAAGCTCAAGCAGATCCACCGCGAGCTCAAGCTCACGCTGATCTACGTCACGCACGACCAGGTCGAGGCGCTGACCTTCGCCGAAGAGGTGGTCGTCATGACGCGCGGCAAGGCGGTGCAGGTGGGCAGCGCCGAGGCACTGTTCGAGCGGCCGGCCCACACCTTCGTCGGCCACTTCATCGGCTCGCCGGGCATGAATTTCCTGCCGGCGCAATGCGCGGACGGCGTGCTGGAGATCGCCGGCAACCGGCTCGCGCTGCCGCGGGCGCTGCCCGATGGCGCGCTCAAGCTCGGCATCCGGCCCGAGTACCTCGCGCTGGCCGAGCTCCAGTCGCCCGGCGCGCTGCGGGCCACGGTCACGCAGCTGCAGGACGTCGGCACGCACCAGATGCTGAGCGCCCAGGTCGGCGACAACCTGCTCAAGGCCCGCCTGAACTCCGATGCGCGCGTGCCTGCGGTGGGCGAGCCGGTCTGGCTCAGGGTGGTGGACAAGCACACCTGTTATTACCGGGACGAGGAGCTCGTGGCATGAACGGAACGAACAAGCCGATCAACCAGAAAGCCTGGTGGCTGGTGCTGCCGGTGCTGCTGTGCGTGGCCTTCTCGGCCATCGTGCCGCTGATGACGGTCGTCAACTACTCGGTGCAGGACATCATCTCGCCCGAGCGGCGCGTGTTCGTCGGCACCGAATGGTTCGCCGCGGTGATGCGCGACGACGAACTGCACGCGGCCCTGTGGCGCCAGCTCGGCTTCTCGCTGGCCGTGCTCCTGGTCGAGATTCCGCTGGGCATCTGCCTCGCGCTGTCGATGCCGTCGACCGGCTGGAAGTCCTCGGCCGTGCTGGTGGTGGTCGCGCTCTCGCTCCTGATCCCGTGGAACGTGGTCGGCACCATCTGGCAGATCTTCGGACGCGCCGATATCGGGCTCTTCGGCTGGGCGCTGCAGAAGCTGGGCATCGACTACAGCTACACCGGCAACGCAACCGACGCCTGGCTCACCGTATTGGTGATGGACGTCTGGCACTGGACGCCGCTGGTCGCGCTGTTGTGCTTCGCCGGGCTGCGCTCGATTCCCGATGCCTACTACCAGGCGGCGCGCATCGACGGCGCCAGCAAGTTCGCGGTGTTCCGCTTCATCCAGTTGCCCAAGATGCGCGGCGTGCTGGTGATCGCGGTGCTGCTGCGCTTCATGGACAGCTTCATGATCTACACCGAACCCTTCGTGCTGACCGGCGGCGGTCCGGGCAATGCGACCACCTTCCTGAGCCAGTACCTCACGCAGAAGGCCGTGGGCCAGTTCGACCTCGGCCCGGCCGCGGCCTTCTCGCTGATCTATTTCCTGATCATCCTGCTCTTGTGCTTCGTGCTCTACAACTGGATGCAGCGTGTCGGCACGCAGGAAGTGGAGGAAGTGAAATGAACGAGAAGAGATTCCGCAAGCGCAGCATCTTCCTGCTGCTGTACATCCTGTTCGCGCTCTTGCCCATCTACTGGATGGTCAACATGAGCTTCAAGACGAACGAGGAGATCCTTTCGAGCTTCTCCTTCTTCCCCCAGCACTTCACCTGGGCCAACTACGCGCGCATCTTCACCGACGAGTCCTGGTACTCGGGCTACATCAACAGCCTGATCTACGTCGGCATCAACACGGTGATCTCGCTCACGGTCGCGCTGCCTGCGGCCTATGCCTTCTCGCGCTATTCCTTCCTCGGCGACAAGCACGTGTTCTTCTGGCTGCTCACCAACCGGATGACGCCGCCGGCCGTGTTCCTCTTGCCCTTCTTCCAGCTCTACACCACGGTCGGGCTGATGGACACGCACCTGGGCGTGGCGCTCGCGCACCTGCTCTTCAACGTGCCGCTGGCGGTGTGGATCCTGGAAGGCTTCATGAGCGGCATTCCGCGCGAGATCGATGAGACGGCCTACATCGACGGCTACTCCTTCCCGCGCTTTTTCCTCACGATCTTCCTGCCGCTGATCAAGGCCGGCGTCGGCGTCGCGGCCTTCTTCTGCTTCATGTTCAGCTGGGTCGAGCTGCTGCTGGCCCGCACGCTGACCAGCGTGAACGCCAAGCCGATCGTGGCCACGATGACGCGCACCGTGAGCGCGTCGGGCATGGACTGGGCCACGCTGGCCGCGGCCGGCGTGCTGACCATCGTGCCGGGAGCGATCGTCATCTGGTTCGTGCGTCACTACATCGCGAAGGGTTTCGCGATGGGACGCGTCTGAGGAGAAACAAATGTTCGAATGGATGGTCTGGACCACGCCGGTGGCCGTTTTCTTCAGCTGCATCGCCTTCATGCTGGTCGGCATGACCGTGTGGGAATTCAAGTCGCCGACGACGCTGCGCCGCGGCTGGCTGCCGATGGAGACCACGCGCGGCGACCGGCTGTTCATCGGCCTCTTGATCGCGGCCTACATCAATCTCGCCTTCATCGGCTTGGCGGGCCAGTTCCAGGAGTGGTTCGGCCTGGAGGCCGAGCCGTCGATCTGGGTCAGCTTCGTGCTGTCGATGCTCGCGCTCGCGCTGATCATGCGCAAGGGCTGAGCACATTGGTTTTTCAGCTGTCCGGCTCTTCGCTTTCCCGGGGCCGGGATCTGCACAACACCGGGAAGCACCATGAGGAGACATCCATGAAGATTCGCTATACAGCGTTGGCACTGGCAGCGGCGGCATTCGCCTTGCAGAGCGCCTGGGCCGGGGAGCCGGAGGCCAAGAAGTGGATCGACAGCGAATTCCAGCCGTCGACCCTGAGCAAGGACCAGCAGACCGCGGAGATGAAGTGGTTCATCGACGCCGCCAAGAAGCTGCAAGGCAAAGGCGTGAGGGAAATCTCGGTGGTGTCCGAAACCATCACCACGCACGAGTACGAATCGAAGACGATGGCCCGCGCATTCGAGGAGATCACCGGCATCAAGGTCAAGCACGACCTGATCCAGGAAGGCGACGTGGTCGAGAAGCTGCAGACCTCGATGCAGTCGGGCAAGTCGATCTACGACGGCTGGATCTCTGACTCCGACCTGATCGGTACGCACTACCGCTACGGCAAGATCATGAACCTGACCGACTACATGGCCGGCAAGGGCAAGGAATACACCAACCCGGGCCTGGACCTGAAGGACTTCATCGGCACCAAGTTCACCACCGGCCCTGACGGCAAGCTCTACCAGCTGCCCGACCAGCAGTTCGCCAACCTCTACTGGTTCCGCGCCGACCTGTTCGCGCGCCAGGACCTGAAGGACAAGTTCAAGGCCAAGTACGGCTACGACCTGGGCGTGCCGCTCAACTGGAGCGCTTACGAGGACATCGCCGAGTTCTTCAGCGTGGACGTGAAGACCATCGACGGCAAGCCGATCTACGGCCACATGGACTACGGCAAGAAAGACCCGTCGCTCGGCTGGCGCTTCACCGATGCCTGGCTCTCGATGGCCGGCACCGCCGACATCGGCGCGCCCAACGGCCTGCCGATCGACGAGTGGGGCATTCGCGTGGGCGACGACAAGTGCACGCCGGTGGGCGCCAGCGTGTCGCGCGGCGGTGCGACCAACTCGCCCGCGGCCGTCTATGCGCTCACCAAGTACATCGACTGGATGAAGAAGTACGCGCCCAAGGAAGCCACCGGCATGACCTTCGGCGAAGCCGGCCCGGTGCCCGCGCAGGGCCAGATCGCGCAGCAGATCTTCTGGTACACGGCCTTCACCGCCGACATGACCAAGCCGGGCCTGCCGGTGGTCAATGCAGACGGCACGCCCAAGTGGCGCATGGCGCCCGGCCCGAACGGCCCGTACTGGAAGCAGGGCATGCAGAACGGCTACCAGGACGTCGGCTCGTGGACCTTCTTCGCTGCGCACGACGAGAACCGCACGGCTGCCGCCTGGCTCTATGCGCAGTTCATCACTTCGAAGACCACGTCGCTGAAGAAGACCATCGTGGGCCTGACGCCGATCCGCGAGTCCGACATCCAGTCGAAGGCCATGACCGACATGGCGCCCAAGCTGGGCGGCCTGGTCGAGTTCTACCGCAGCCCGGCGCGCGTGGCCTGGTCGCCGACCGGCACCAACGTGCCCGACTACCCGAAGCTGGCCCAGCTCTGGTGGAAGAACGTGGCCGAGGCCGTGACGGCCGAGAAGACGCCGCAGAAGGCCATGGACAACCTGGCCGAGGAGATGGACAACGTGATGGGCCGCCTGCAGCGCGCTGGCATGGCCAAGTGCGCGCCCAAGCTCAATGCCAAGGGCGATCCCAACAAGTACCTGAGCGACCAGCACGCGCCGTGGAAGAAGCTGGCGAACGAGAAGCCGAAGGGCGAGACGATCGACTACAACAAGCTGCTGAGCGCCTGGAAGGAAGGCAAGGCACGCTGAGCGCCTGAAACGCAAGGCTTCGAGGGCTGCTGTGCGAAGGCGCAGCAGCCCTTTTTGCTTTGGGGTCGCCGGCTTTGCTGGCCTCGCGCCATGCTGCCCGGAAGACGCGAATTCATCCTGCTCGCCGCGGCCCTGCTGGGCCGTGCGCATGCCCAGCCAGGGGACGATGCGATGGCCGATCGCCTGCGCGCCGGCCGGTGTGCGCTGCTGTGGCGCCACGCGCAGACGACGCCGGGGATCGGCGATCCGCCGGGCTTCCGGATCGACCAGTGCAGCACGCAGCGCAACCTGAGCGAGACGGGCCGCGCGCAGGCCCGCGCGGCGGCTGAATGGTTCCGTGCCCGCGGCCTCGCGCCGCGTGCCGTGCGTTCCAGCGCGTGGTGCCGATGCAAGGACACGGCGGATCTGGCCTTCGGCAGCCACGCGCTGTGGACGCCCCTGAACTCGAGCTTCGGCCGCGCCGAGGTCGCGGCCGACAACCGGCAGCTCCTGATGGACGGCTTGGCGCGCATTCCGGCCGGCGCGTTCGAAGCCTGGGTGACGCACCAGGTCAACATCACGGGCTTCACCGGCGAGCCGGTCGCGATGGGCGAAGCGGTGGTCGTCGATCGCGCGGGCCGGGTCGTGGCGCGCGGCGGCTTCGGCGCCTGATCAGCCGATCGCGCGTTGCAGGTTGATGCGGGCCTGCGCTTCCAGCTTCGTTCGGATGGACTGTGTGAGGTAGAGCGGATCGCGCGCCAGGAATCCGGCGAGGATCTCCCGCCGCCGCGGCTCGAAGATCTCGGGTGGCACATGCGCGTACTCGATGCGGATCTGCCGTTCGTACTCGGCGAAGCGCGCCGCGGATGCACCGAGGATCGAGAGGTCGATGTCGACCAGCAGCTGCGCACCGGCATCGTCGGGCCGCGCATGGTGGCGCGTGGCCATCACCAGCGCGTGGACACGTTGCGCCGCATCGGCCGCGACGCCGGCGGCGTTCAAGGCCTGCTGCGCCCAGTCGGCGCTCAGTGCTTCGTTGTCGTGCCGGTGCACGTCGTAGATGGCATCGTGGAACCACAGCGCGAGCGCGATCTCGGCGGGCCGCTTGGCATGGCCGTGCTCGCGCGCCAGGGCTTCGAGGCATTCGTCGAGGTGCTGGAGCGTGTGGTAGGCGCGATGCGGCTCGCCGTGGCGCGCCAGCAGTTCGGCCAGGAGCGTCTCGTCGGGCGTGTCGACACCGAGCTCGCGCCAAGCATCGAGCCACGAAGCGCGCCGCGCGCCGGCGTCCATGGTCACTGTTCCATCGCGGCGCGGACTTCGCGACCGAGATCGATCACCGACATCGCGTAGTAGCTGCTCCAGTTGTAGCGGGTGATCACGTAGAAGTTCTGCGTGCCGGCCACGTAGCTCGGCGCGTCGGCGCCGTTCTGCAGCTCGACCAGCGCCAGCAGGCCCGGGTGCCTGAGCGCTTCGCCCTCGAGCACGGCGCCGCCGGCCACGAAGCTGTCGGCACTGAAGGAGGGGAGGATGTCGGGCGCCAGCAGCACGTCCTTCTTGAGCCGCGCTTCGTCGAAGCCGACGGGGTAGATCGGCGGCATGCCCGGCTTCCAGCCGAAGGCCTTGAAATAGCTGGCCACCGAGCCGATCACGTCGGCCGGGTTGTTGACCAGGTCGATGCGGCCATCGCCGTCGAAGTCGATCGCGTACTTGGCGATGCTGCTCGGCATGAACTGCGGCATGCCCATGGCGCCGGCGTAGCTGCCCAGCGGCACCATCGGATCCTCGGCGGTGCGGCTCTCGGTGCTGAGAAAGCTTTCGAGCTCGCCGCGAAAGAAGGCCTGGCGCTCGGCCGCGCGCGGGTGGCCCTGCGGGAAATCGAAAGCCAGCGTGGCCAGCGCATCGATGACGCGGAAGTTGCCCATGTTGCGCCCGTAGATGGTCTCGACGCCGACGATGCCGACGATGATCTCGGGCGGCACGCCGTACTCGGCTTCGGCGCGCGCCAGCGTGTCGGCATGGGCGCGCCAGAAGCGTGCGCCGGCCGCGATGCGCACCGGGTCGATGAAGCGGCTGCGGTAGACGCGCCAGTTCTTCGCGCTGCCTCCGGGCGCGGGCAGCATCAGGCGCGGCACGTTCGGCAGCAGCCGCGCGTTGCCGATGGTCGCGCGCACCCAGTTGCGATCGAGGTTGCGCCGCGCGGCGACGTCGTCGGCGAACTGCATCGCATCGTCGCGCGTGGCATAGGGCCTTTCGCCGCGCACGGTTTTCTGGGCCGAAGCGGGAATCGGATGGACGCCGGCGCTGAGGAATACCAGGGCCATCGGAAGAACGGTCGAGAGAAGGCGTCGCATGAACTCGATTGTGCCGCCCGCGCCGATCCGTCCTGCGCGAGACACATGGTGTTTCAGCGCGGCCAGGCCAGGCGCCGGAACTCGGCGCGCAATGTCGCCAACGCCGGTCCGGGCGTTCGGGCATAGCGCTGCGCCTCGAGCTTGACGAGCCAGTCTGCTGCGGCTTGTGCACCGGCGCCGAAGCGTTCGGCCAGCCGCGCCGCCATCTGGCGCGGCGGCATCGCCTCGGGCACCTCGAGGCCCGCCTTCTTCATGCGGGCACGGGCCTGTCCCAGCAGCCTTAGCCAGGGGTCGTGCTGGCTGCGCTCCCACAGCGTCCAGCCGGCGCCAGCGAGGCTGGCGACCACCAGCAGCGCGAGCAGCACGGTCGCGAGGTCTTGCAGGCTCGGTGCGTCGAAGCCCAGGTTCTTCAGCAGGTCGAGCTGCCGGCTCTGCGTGTAGTTGAGCACCCACTGGTTCCAGCCGTTGTTCATGGCTTCCCAGGCCGCGCGCAGGTTCTGCGCGAGCGTGGGGCTCATCACGTTGAACGCACCGGCGATGAGCCCCGGCTGCGGTGCGAGGCGCTGGAACTGGCCGACACGGTCCGGAGAGATCGCCCCGGTCGGATCGATGCGCACCCAGCCCGCGCCTTCCTGCCACACCTCGGCCCAGGCGTGCGCGTCGCTGTGGCGCAGCGTCCAAAAGTTGTCGACGCCGTTGATCTCGCCGCCCTGGTAGCCGGTAACGATGCGCGCGGGAATGTCGAGCGCGCGCATCAGCACCACGAAGGCCGAGGCAATGTGTTCGCAGAAGCCGGCCTTGCGGTCGAACCAGAATTCGTCGGCGGTGTCGTTGCCGTAGACGCCGGGCTCGAGCGTGTAGCTGTAGCCGCCCGTGCGCAGCCGCTGCAGCGCGGCCTGCACGAAGGCTGGCGTGGCCGCGCCGGCGAGGGCAGGGTCGCGTTTCATCTGCACAGCCAGCTCGGCGGTGCGCGGGTTCGAGCCGGGCGGCAGCGCCACGTAGGCCTGCAGCGCGGCCGTGCGGCGCTGCGGGCCGCTCTGGAACTGGGTGAAGCTCTCGGCGCGGTAGCGCACCAGGTCGCCGATCGGCCGGTTCGCGAGCCATTGCAGCTCGGGCGTGCCGTAGAGCTCGTAGCCCGGCAGTTCCGGCTTGCCCGGCGCGGCGTCGAGCGTCAGCAGCCAGGGCCGGTTGCTGGGCTCGAGCGTGACTTCGTAGCCCGTGGCCTCGCCACGCACGCGCAGGTTCTGCGGCATGAAGCCGCCGCGCGCGAAGGGCGGCGGCGAAGTCCATTCGCGGCCATCGAACTGCGACAGCACCGGGCCGCGGAAATACATGTCGCGCTGCGCCGGGATGCGGTTGCCGTCGAACCTGATGCGTGCGGCGATGCCGTCGTCGAGCGCCAGCTGCGCGATGCTGCCCACGCGCATCGTGTTCGAGAGGCCGGTGCGGCCGGTCATCGCGTCGTTGGGCGTGCCCCAGAGCGGCGCCATGCGCGGGAACAGCAGGAACAGCACCAGCATGACCGGCGCGCCGAGCAGCGCCATCCATCCCGCCGTGCGCGCCGCCTGCATAAGCGGCGGCTTGCCGACCGGCATGTGGGCGTTGACCAGCGCGGTCAACAGGCCGAGCAGCGCCAGCAGCATCGCGAAGGCCGTGAGGAGCGACTGCGAATAGAAGAAATTCGTGAGCATCGTGAAGAAGCCCAGGAAGAAGATCACGAAGGCGTCGCGCCGCGCGCGCAGCTCCAGCGTCTTGAGCGCGAGCAGGATCACGATCAGCGTGACGCCGGCATCGCGGCCCAGCAGCGTGCGGTGCGTGGCGTAGGTGGCGACGAGCGTGACCGCGAGCAGGCCGGCGCGCCACCACTTGCTGGGCAGCGGCCTGGCCTGCACGGCCAGGGTGCCGCGCCAGAACAGGACGATGGCGGTGAGGGTGCTGCACCACCAGGGGAGATTTGGAACCTGGGGCAGCAGGATGAGGGCGATCACGCCGAGGAGGAAGAGGGTGTCTCTTGCGTCTCTCGGCAGCGCCTGGAGCTTGGTCGCGAGCCTCATGGTTCTACTCCCTCCCCCAGAGGGTGAAGGAGCCATGCCGAGATCAACATAGCGCCAGCACCTCCAGGCAGCGCCGCTTGTGCGCTTCCCCTTGCGAGGGCACGACGACCTTTCCGGCCACCCGCAGCCCGTAGTCCACCCCCAGGCGATCCGCCATCAGCACCCAAGCGCAAAGCCGCGACAGTCGCGCCTCCGGATCGGGCAGGCCGGCGGCCTGCGCATCCAGCCACAGCTCCTGCCGCTGCGCCTGCTGCGTGTCGCGGCTCACCAGCTCTTCCGATCCCGCGGCCTGCGCCCGCGCCGCGCGTTTCCACACCACGAGCTTCAGCGGGTCACCGCGCCGGTAGGCGCGCAGCCCGTCGTACTCGCCGGCCACGTTCGCCCGCAGCATGGCCGACGCCGCCTGTCCAGCCACCGGCTCCCCGGGCGGCAGCGGAGGCGGTGTCGGCTCCGGCGCCGGGTACACCAGCACTTGCGAGGCGGGGCGCCACACGGTCCACACGCGAAAGGTGCCCAGCGGAAAACGCGTTTCGGCCGTGAGCGTCGGCACCGGGTGCCGCCCGCGGCGTTCGGGCTTGAACGCGACTTCGACCGTCGCGCTGCCCTCGGCCGGCACGTCGCTCCATGACCATTGCCCGCTGTGGCGCACGGCCAGCCCGATGCCGTAGCGCGTGCTGCGCCGCGCGTTGTGCAGCACCACGCGGAACACGGCGGCCGCGCCCGCGTAGCGCGCATCGGGCGCCATCAGGTGCAGCGCGAGTCCGCGCAGGGTGGCGTGGCACACGTACATGCCCACCGCGACGCAGCCTGCCAGCAGAAAGGTCAGCAGATAGCCGAGGTTGAGCTGGTAGTTGATCGACGCGATCAGCAGCAGCAGCAGCGTACCGGCCAGCATCCAGCCCGCGGGCGTGGGCACGATGTAGACGTTGCGCTGCGTGAGCTCCAGGGTGTCCGAGGGCGGCCGGCGGGAAAGAAACCAGCCGTCGATGCGCGAGCGCAGCGCCGCGATCATGGTCACGGGAGTGGAACCACCGCCACCATCGCGCGCACCTGCTCCACCGCGCCGCGGCCCGCGTCGCCGACCGGCGTGAGCCGGTGCGCAATGGTCTGCGGCAGCACGGCCTGCACGTCGTCCGGCGCCACGTAGTCGCGGTTGGCCAGGAGCGCCTGCGCCTTGGCGGCGCGCAGCACCGCGATGCCGGCGCGCGGCGACAGACCCTGCAGGAACCAGCGGCCCGAACGCGTGGCGGCGATCAGGTCCTGCACGTAGTTCAGCAGCGGCTCGGCCGCATGCACCTGCAGCACGCGCTGCTGCAGCGCGGTGAGTTCGCCCGCGGTGAGCAACGCCGGCAGGCCCGCGAGCATCTCGCGCCGGTCGGCGCCGGCGAGCAGTTCGCGCTCGGCCGCGCGGCCGGGGTAGCCCAGCGAGATGCGCATCAGGAAACGGTCGAGCTGCGACTCGGGCAGCGCGAACGTGCCCAACTGGTCGTGCGGGTTCTGCGTCGCGATCACGAAGAAGGGCGTGGGAAGAGGGCGCGTCTCGCCTTCCACCGTGACCTGCTTCTCCTCCATCGCTTCCAGCAGCGCGCTCTGCGTCTTGGGGCTCGCGCGGTTGATCTCGTCGGCCAGCAGCACCTGGGCAAAGATCGGCCCGGGGTGGAAGACGAAGGCCTGCTGCCCGCGGTCGTAGATCGCCACGCCCGAAAGGTCGCCCGGCATCAGGTCGGCCGTGAACTGGACCCGCGAGAACTGCAGCCCGAAGGTATGCGAAAGCGCATGCGCCAGCGTGGTCTTGCCGACACCCGGCACATCCTCGATCAGCAGGTGGCCGCCGGCCAACAGGCAGGCCACGCAGTCGCGCACCTGCGCCTCTTTGCCCACGATCACCGTGTTAAGCTGGCCGAGCAAACTGGCGAGCTTCGCGGCAACGTCCATTTTTGTATCCATATGCAAACAATACCGTAAAGCCCTGCGGCCCTACGCTGCATGAGGCTACGACGTGATCGATCCATGGGCAAAACCGGCTACTTCACCCACCGCGACTGCTGGAAACACGACATGGGCGCGGGGCATCCCGAGTGCCCTGCACGGCTCGATGCGATCGACGACTGGCTGCTCGCAACCGGCGTCGTCGACGCACTCCAGCGCGGCGAGGTGCCGCTGGCCACGCTGCCGCAGATCACGCGGGCGCACAGCGTCGAGCACATGGAGCACCTGGAGGCGCTGAACCAGCGCCTGGTCGCCGACGGGCCGGCCGGCGGCCCGCGCTACGCGCCGATCGATCCCGACACCGCGCTCAACCGCTTCACCGTGCTCGCAGCCCGGCGGGCCGCCGGCGCCGCCATCGCGGCCACCGACGCGGTGATCGCTGGCGAGCTGGACAATGCCTTCTGCGCCGTGCGGCCGCCCGGGCACCATGCCTGCCGCGACAAGGCCATGGGCTTCTGCTTCTTCAACAACGTTGCGATCGCGGCGCGCCATGCGATCGAGGAACACGGCCTGGAACGCGTGGCGATCGTCGACTTCGACGTGCACCACGGCAACGGCACCGAAGACATCCTCAGCAACGACCCGCGCGTGCTGATGGTGGGCATCTTCCAGCACCCCTTCTATCCGTACAGCGGCACCGACCATCCGGCGCCGAACATGCTCAACCTGCCGGTGCCGGCCTACACCAGGGGCATGGACGTGCGCGAGCTGATCGAGGCCTGCTGGATGCCGCGGCTGGAAGACTTCAAGCCGCAGATGATCTTCGTGAGCGCGGGTTTCGATGCGCATCGCGACGACGACCTCGGCCAGCTCCGGCTCACCGAGAGCGACTTCGGCTGGATCACCGAGCGCATCCGCGAGGTCGCGCAACGCCATGCCGGCGGACGCATCGTCTCGATGCTGGAGGGCGGCTACAACCTCGATGCGCTGGCCAGGAGCGTCGAGGCGCACGTTCGCGTGCTTGCAGACCTCTGAGGATGGATCTCAGCGACTTCACTCAACGCCTCGGCCAGATCCACGCGCGCAGCCTCTGGATCGAGCTCGCCGCGCTGATCGGCTGCGTCGCACTGGCCTGGGCGCTCTGCCGCTGGTTCGGCCGCGACCAGCCCAAGGATTCGATCTGGTTCGGCGAGCGCACCTTCGACGGCCTGCTGTTCCCGCTGCTCGCGCTGGTCCTGACCGACCTCGCGCGCCGCTTCGTGCTCGAGTTCCAGCCGGTGCTGGTGCTGCGGATTGCGGTGTCGGTGTTTCTCTCGCTCGCGGCGATTCGCCTGTTCGCGCGGGTGCTCCGGGCGGTGTTCCCGAGCTCGGCGCTGGTCCGCCTGATCGAGCGCACGATCTCCTGGCTGGCGTGGATCGCGGCCGTGCTCTGGATCGTCGGCCTGCTGCCGGCGGTGCTGGCCGAGCTCGACAACATCACGCTCGCCTTCGGCAAGACCCGCGTCAGCCTGCGCACCATCCTGGAAGGCACCCTGTCGGCCGCCGTCGTGCTGGTGATCTCGCTGTGGATTGCCTCCACCATCGAGAAGCGAATCCTGCGCACCTCGGTAACCGACCTCTCGATGCGCAAGGTCGCATCGAATGCGATCCGCGCCTTGCTGCTGCTGATCGGCCTGCTGTTCGCCCTGTCGGCCGTGGGCGTCGACCTGACGGCGCTCTCGGTGCTGGGCGGTGCGCTGGGCGTCGGCCTTGGCTTCGGCCTGCAGAAGCTTGCCGCCAACTACGTGAGCGGCTTCGTGATCCTGCTGGAGCGCTCGATCCGCATCGGCGACAACGTGAAGGTCGACGGCTTCGAGGGTAAGGTCACCGACATCAAGACGCGCTACACGCTGGTGCGGGCCGGCAACGGACGCGAGTCGATCGTGCCGAACGAATCGCTGATCACCAGCCGGGTCGAGAATCTCTCGCTGGCCGATCTCAAGTTCAACATCACCACCACCATCGTCGTCGGTTACGACAGCGACGTGGCGAGGGTGCTCGAGATCCTCTGCTTGGCCGCCACCGTGCAGCCGCGCGTGATGAGCGACCCGGCGCCAGTGGCCTATCTCGCGAATTTCGTACCCGACGGGCTGGAGTTCAGCCTCAACGTCTGGGTTGCCGATCCTCACAACGGCAAGGACAACCTGCGCTCCGCGATCAACATCGCCATTCTCGAAGGCCTGCGCGCGGCGAAGATCGACATTCCCTATCCGCAACGCGTGCTGCGCGTGGAGTCGCTGCCGGCGGGCTTCTCGCAAGCCGCCGATGCTCGCCTATAATCGCAAAAAAGCACGACCGTTCTATTTCGTCGCGGCGCCCCCTGATTGAAATGAACAGCTCGCGCAGAGGCCGGCGCCTAAAATCTCCGGTTCCCCTGCACCCCCGGTTTCGTAATTCAATGGAGTCAAGCCAATGAAGGTCCTGGTCCCCGTCAAGCGGGTCGTCGATTTCAACGTGAAGGTGCGCGTCAAGAGCGACGGCACCGGTGTGGACATCGCCAACGTCAAGATGAGCATGAACCCCTTCGACGAGATCGCCGTCGAAGAGGCCGTTCGCTTGAAGGAGAAGGGCGTGGTCACCGAAGTCATCGCCGTCTCCTGCGGCGATGCCAAGTGCCAGGAAACCCTGCGCACCGCCATGGCCATCGGCGCCGACCGCGGCATCCTGGTCGAGACCACCGAAGAGCTGCAGCCGCTGGCCGTGGCCAAGCTCTTGAAGGCCCTGGTCGACAAGGAGCAGCCCCAGCTCGTCATCCTCGGCAAGCAGGCCATCGACGACGATGCCAACCAGACCGGCCAGATGCTGGCCGCCCTGGCCGACCTGCCGCAGGCCACCTTCGCGTCGAAGGTCGAAGTCTCCGGCGACAAGGTCAACGTCACGCGCGAAGTCGACGGCGGCCTGGAAACCATCCAGCTCACGCTGCCCGCGGTCATCACCACCGACCTGCGCCTGAACGAGCCGCGCTACGTCACCTTGCCCAACATCATGAAGGCCAAGAAGAAGCAGCTCGACACCTTCAAGCCCGAAGACCTGGGCGTGGACGTCAAGCCGCGCCTGAAGACCCTGAAGGTCAGCGAGCCCCCGAAGCGCGGCGCCGGCATCAAGGTGCCCGACGTCGCCACCCTGGTGGACAAACTGAAGAACGAAGCAAAGGTGATCTGAACATGACCGTCCTCGTCATTGCCGAACACGACCACGCCACCGTCAAGCCGGCCACTCTCAACACCGTGACCGCAGGCATCGCCTGCCAGAGCGGCGACGTGCATGTGCTGGTGGCGGGTGCCAACGCTGCCGAAGCCGCGGCCGCCGCCGCGAAGATCGTGGGCGTGGCCAAGGTGATCGCCGCCGACAGCCCGAGCTTGGCCGAGAACCTTGCGGAGAACGTCGCCGCGCAAGTTCTCGCGATCGCGAAGAACTACAGCCACATCCTGTTCCCCGCCACGGCCAACGGCAAGAACGTGGCACCGCGCGTGGCGGCCAAGCTCGATGTCGCGCAGATCAGCGACGTCACCAAGGTCGACAGCCCCGACACCTTCGAGCGGCCGATCTACGCGGGCAACGCGATCGCCATCGTGCAGAGCAGCGATGCGATCAAGGTGATCACGGTGCGCACCACCGGCTTCGACCCGGCAGCGGCCACCGGCGGCAGCGCCACGGTCGAGAACGCCGAGGGCGTGGCCGATTCGGGCAAGTCGAGCTTCGTCGGACGCGAAGTCACCAAGAGCGAGCGCCCCGAACTCACCGCGGCCAAGATCATCGTCTCGGGCGGCCGGGCACTCGGCAGCGCCGAGAAGTTCACCGAAGTGATGGCGCCGCTGGCCGACAAGCTCAACGCGGGCCTGGGTGCCAGCCGCGCCGCAGTGGATGCGGGCTACGCGCCGAACGACTGGCAAGTGGGCCAGACCGGCAAGATCGTGGCCCCGCAGCTCTACATCGCCTGCGGCATCTCGGGCGCGATCCAGCATCTGGCCGGCATGAAGGACTCGAAGGTGATCGTGGCGATCAACAAGGACCCGGAGGCGCCGATCTTCTCGGTGGCCGACTATGGGCTCGAGGCGGACCTGTTCACGGCGGTGCCTGAGCTCGTGAAAGCGCTCTGATCGCCTTCGTCCCGGGCGCTCGACGAAGAAGACAGGGCATCGTTCGCGATGCCCTTTTTTGCATCCGCTGCATTGGAGACAAACCATGAGCTACACCGCTCCCGTCAAGGACATGCTGTTCGACATCGAGCACCTCGCGAACATCGCGCAGGTCTCGCAGATGCCGGGCCTCGAGGAGGCCGGGCTCGAAACCGCCCAGGCGGTGCTCGAGGAGTGCGCGCGCTTCAACCAGGACGTGGTCGCACCGCTCAACGTGGCGGGCGACCGGCATCCCTCTTCGTTCAAGGACGGCCGGGTCGCGACCACGCCGGGCTTCAAGGAGGCCTTTGCGCAGTATGTGGCGGGCGGCTGGCAGGGCCTGCAGCACCCGGCCGAATACGGCGGCCAGGGCCTGCCCAAGACCATCGGCGCGGCCTGCGGCGAGATGCTCAACTCGGCCAACATGAGCTTCGCGCTGTGCCCCTTGCTCAGCGACGGCGCCATCGAGGCGCTGCTCACCGCCGGCTCGGATGAACTCAAGGCCATCTACCTCGACAAGCTGGTGAGCGGCCAATGGACCGGCACCATGAACCTGACCGAGCCGCAGGCCGGCAGCGACCTCGCCATGGTGCGCAGCCGCGCCGAGCCGCGAGGAGACGGCAGCTACAAGGTCTTCGGCACCAAGATCTTCATCACCTACGGCGAGCACGACATGGCCGAGAACATCGTGCACCTCGTGCTGGCACGCGTGACCGGCGCGCCGGAGGGCGTGAAGGGCATCAGCCT
Organism: Variovorax paradoxus; assembly: GCF_018614915.1. Classification (GTDB taxonomy): domain Bacteria; phylum Pseudomonadota; class Gammaproteobacteria; order Burkholderiales; family Burkholderiaceae_C; genus Variovorax; species Variovorax paradoxus_K. Next base: position 55,814 of record NZ_JAGGNU010000060.1, read on the forward strand.
GTTCGTGGTGCCGAAGTTCCTCGTCGACAAGGACGGCTCGCTCGGCGAGCGCAACGACGTGCACTGCGTGAGCATCGAGCACAAGCTGGGCATCAAGGCGAGTCCGACGGCAGTGCTGCAATACGGCGACCACGGCGGCGCCGTCGGCTACCTCGTCGGCCAGGAGAACCGCGGCCTCGAGTACATGTTCATCATGATGAACGCGGCGCGCTACGCCGTGGGCATGCAGGGCATCGCGATTGCCGAGCGCGCCTACCAGCAGGCAGTGGCCCACGCGCGGGAGCGCGTGCAGAGCCGTCCGGTCGACGGTTCGATCAACGCCAGCGCGCCGATCATCCATCACCCCGACGTCAAGCGCATGCTGATGACGATGCGCGCCTACACCGAAGGCTGCCGCGCCATGGCTGCCGTGGCCGCGGCCGCTTACGATGCGGCGCACCACCATCCGGATGCCGAGACGCGCAAGCAGAACCAGGCCTTCTACGAATTCATGGTGCCGCTGGTCAAGGGCTACAGCACCGAGATGAGCCTGGAGGTCGCTTCGCTCGGCGTGCAGGTGCACGGGGGCATGGGCTTCATCGAGGAAACCGGCGCGGCGCAGTACCTGCGCGATGCCAAGATCCTCACCATCTACGAAGGCACGACCGCGATCCAGGCCAACGACCTGGTGGGCCGCAAGACCGCGCGCGACGGCGGCCAGACCGCCAAGGCCATCGCCGCGCAGATCGAGCAGACCGAGGCCGAGCTCGCGAAGCGCGGCAGCGCCGCCGCGCGTGCGGTGGCCAAGCGTCTCACGGCCGCGCGCCAAGCCTTCGTCGAGGTGGTCGACTTCGTCGCCGGCCAGACCAAGGCCGGACCGCGATCAGCCAATGCCGTGTTCGCGGGCAGCGTGCCGTACCTGATGCTGGCAGGCAACCTGGTCGCCGGCTGGCAGCTCGCGCGCTCGCTGCTGGTGGCCGAAGCGCTCGCCGAGGCCGGCACCGAGACGGCTTTCATGAACGCCAAGATCGCCACCGCCCGCTTCTATGCCGAGCACATCCTCAACAAGGCGCCCGGCCTGCGCGACAGCATCATCGACGGCGCAGAGAGCGTGACGGCGCTGGCGCTCGACGCCTTCTGAATCCAGTCAATCAACCTCGCCACGGAGACCCCATGTCCAAGCTGCCCCCCGTTCTCGCCAAGCTCCCGCTGCCCATCATTGGCTCGCCGCTGTTCATCATCAGCAACCCCAAGCTCGTGATCGCGCAGTGCAAGGCCGGCGTGGTGGGTGCGATGCCCGCGCTCAATGCGCGTCCCGCATCGCAGCTCGAAGACTGGCTGGCCGAGATCACCGAGGAGCTCGCTGCCTACGACAAGGCGAATCCGGACCGGCCCGCCGCACCCTTCGCGATCAACCAGATCGTGCACAAGAGCAACGACCGGCTCGAGCACGACATGGAGATGGTCGTGAAGTACAAGGTGCCGATCGTCATCACCTCGCTGGGCGCGCGCACCGACGTCAACGATGCGGTCCACAGCTACGGCGGCGTGACGCTGCACGACATCATCAACAACGCCTTTGCGCGCAAGGCGATCGAGAAGGGCGCCGACGGCATCATCGCCGTGGCGGCGGGCGCCGGCGGCCATGCGGGCATCAAGAGCCCCTTTGCGCTGGTGCAGGAGATCCGCGGGTGGTTCGACGGCCCGATCGCCTTGTCGGGCTCGATCGCGACCGGCGGCGCGGTGCTCGCGGCACAGGCCATGGGCGCCGACTTCGCCTACATCGGCACCGCCTTCATCGCGACCGAGGAGGCGCGTGCCAGCGCCGAGTACAAGCAGGCCATCGTCGACGGCACCTCGGACGACATCATCTATTCGAACCTTTTCACCGGCGTGCACGGCAACTACCTCGCGCCCAGCATCGTGGCCGCCGGCATGGACCCGGCCAACCTGCCCGAGGGCGAGCTGAAGACCATGAACTTCGGCGGCGGGGAAGGCAGCAAGGCCAAGGCCTGGAAGGACATCTGGGGCTCGGGCCAGGGCATCGGCGCGGTGACCGAGGTCGCCACGGCCGCCGCTTTCATCGACAAGCTCAAGCGCGAGTACGACGAAGCGCGTCGTCGCCTTGCGCTCTGACGCGGTCGCCGCCGCGGTGCGCCTGCCGCTCCTGGACGCGGTCAAGGGGCTGGCCTGCGTCGTGATCGTCGGGCACCACTTCGCGCGCTACGGGCCGCTGCCGGCAGGCGCATCCTCTCTCGCGCCGGCCCTGTTCGAATGGCTGGCGCAGGACGGCAGGCTCGCGGTGCAGGTCTTCCTGGTGCTGGCGGGGTTCCTGGCGGCGGGCAGCCTTGCGCCCGACGGCGTGCCGCGCATCGACCGGCCACTCGCGCGGGTGTTCCAGCGCTATGCCCGGCTTGCGATGCCCTACCTGGCGGCGCTCAGCTTCAGCGTGCTGGTCGCGGCGCTGGTGCGGCCCTGGCTCGACGGCGAGCTGGTGCCCGCCGCGCCCGGCATGGCGCAGCTGCTGGCACACGGCCTGCTGCTGCAGGACCTGCTCGACTACGAGGCCTTGTCCACCGGCGTCTGGTACGTGGCCATCGATTTCCAGCTCTTCGTGCTGGCGCTCGCGGCGATCGGCTTTTCCGAACTGCTGCAGCGGCGCTGCTCGATGCGGCCGGAACGGTCGCGCTGGCTTGCCGTGGCGCTGGTGCTGCTGCTGGCCCTCGCCTCGCTCGCAGTGTTCAACCGCCACGCGGCATTCGACGACACGGCCTTCTATTTCTTCGGTGCCTACGGCCTTGGCATGCTGGTGTTCTGGATTGGGCGCGCGACGCGGCGCAGCACCTGGCAGTTCGGCATGGCGCTGCTGTTGCTGGTCGGCGCCGCGGCACTGGCGATCGACTGGCGCAGCCGCATTGCCATCGCGCTGCTCACTGCGCTGATGGTGGCCATCGTCCAGCGTCGCGCCGCGCGAGGGGCGGCCGACTGGCCGACAGTCGCCCGGCCGCTGCTTCGGCTGGGGCGCATCTCGTATTCGCTCTTCCTCATCCACTTTCCGGTGCTGCTGCTGATGAGCGCGGCGCTCGGCCGGCTCGCGCCTGCGGCGCCCTGGATCGGCATGCTGGGCCTGGCCGTCGCCTTCGTACTGTCGATCGCTGCGGCGATGCTGCTGTACCGCTGGGTGGAGTCGAAGCCCGCCACCTGGAGCGCGGTGCTGGCCCTGTTCGCCGGCCTGCTGGTCTGCGGTGCATTGGCTTCGGGTTGAGGCCCTCGGCCGCCGAGCCGCTCAGCCTCTGAGCGCCTGCGTATATTGCTCGGCGAACTTGAGGGCGACGGATTCCCAGTCGTAGGCCTTGGCCTTGGCCTGCGCGGCGTCCATCATGGCGGTGCAGCGCTCGGCATCCAGGCTCGCAAGTTCGCGGATCACGGCCAGGTCCTTGTCTGCCATGTCGAAGTCGAGAAAGAAGCCGGTTGCGCCTTTGTCGACAAAGTTGTTGATGGGCGCGATGTCGCGGCACAGCACGATCTTGCCGGCGGCCATGGCCTCGAGGATGCCGATGCCGAAACCCTCGTATTCGCTGCCGGTGATGAAGACCGTGCGCTGCCGGAGCTCCTGCAGCAAGGCGGCATCCTCGATGTAGGGATGCATCCGCACCGCTTCCTCCAGCTGCAGCGCGCCGATCTGCGCCTGCAGCGACTCGCCCAGGTTGTCGAAGTCGGGCCCGGCGATCAGGAGGTCGATGGCGACGCCGCGGTCCCGGGCCGCCGCCACCGTGTCGATGAGGGCATCGATGCGCTTGTTGCGCGACCACCGGCCCCAGTAGATCCATTTCGTCGGGTCCGGCGTGCCGGCGGTGCGGCCGGCCTGGAACTTCGCATAGTTGATGCCGGCTTCGCACCTCACCAGGTTGTCGGAGAAGGTGCGGAAATAGCTTTCGTCCGAATCGCTGCCCGCGAGAATCATGCGGTAGTGGCGCAACAGGGGGCCCATCATCACGTGCTCGTGCAGCCACTTGACCGCGCGGTGCCGGCTGGTGTGCCTGAAGCCGCCATGAGGGCTCAGCACGGCAGGAACCTTGCGGCACTGGAGCAGCACGTTGCCGGTGAGCATCATCATCTGCGGGTCGTGCACGTGCAGCAGGTCGTAGCCGGCGGCCAGTCGGCCGAAGCCGCGTGCAAAGCCTGCGAGCCGGTTGCCCACAACCGGCACGCGGTAGACCCGAACGCCGTCCATCTCGCTCACCGAGAACGCCTGATGGTTGGCCGACACGTGCGCCACGTCCACCTGGACGTCGCCGCGCGAGATGCGCACGGCCAGCTCGCGCACCATGGACTCGATGCCGCCCACTTCGGGAAAGTAGGTTGGCGTGATCGAAAGAACTTTCAAACGTCGCCCTCGAAAATGGTCTCGGGCGATCCTAGCATCGGTACGCGCGCAGCTCAGCTGCGAGTCGCCGATGGCGCTGCCGGCGCCACGCCATAGCTCAGCGCCTGCGCACTTCAGCAGGTTATTGCACTGCGGCGGCGACGCGGCCGGTGCATTTCACTTCCAGGGTGTGGGCGCGGGGACTTCGCAAGCCGGCTCGACATCGACGCTCTTGAAGTCGGCCGGCGAGACGATCTCCAGGTACTCCATGTCGGGCGAGTAGTCGAACAGGAAGTGCCGGATGCCCGGCCGCTGGTGCACCACGTCGCCGGCCTCGACCAGCGTTTCCTTGTCTTCGTACATGAAGCGGGCCCAGCCCTTCACCATGATGACGATCTGGAACTCCGCCTCGTGCCGGTGCCAGCCGGTGCCCGCTTCCGGTGCCATGTTGGCCTTGACCAGGTGCGCGATCACCTTGCCGTGCGTGGCCTCGGCGATGCCGAGGTCGCGGTACAGGAAGAAATCGCGCAATCCGCCCGAGACGTACTCGGTATCGCCGGGCTTCACGTGGGAGAACTTCGTATCGGTGCGGTCCAGCATGGGGTTCCTTGCAACGGTGGGATGCTGCATCGCAAGATGCATAAAGCGTTCCCGCGCTTCGGCTTGACAAGGGCGCCGCCCGCTTCGAAACTCAACCACATGGTTCACTCTGATGCAGACACCCTCGATGCCGTCTTCGCGGCGCTTTCCGATCCGACGCGCCGCGCCGTGCTCGAAACGCTCGGGGAGGGCGGCGGTCTTACCGTGACGGAGCTTGCGCAGCCGCACGGCATGTCGCTCACCGGCTTCATGAAGCATCTGCGCGTGCTCGAGAAGGCCGGGCTGGTCTCCCGCACCAAGGAGGGCCGGATCGTGCGCTGCGAACTCTCGCCCCAGCCCATGCAGGAGGCTGCCGTGTGGTTGTCCCGCTATGAAAAATTCTGGGCCGAGCGCCTCGATGCGCTGGCCCGCTTCCTGTACCACCAAGAGGAGACCGCATGGCGAGCCCTGCCACCCGAGACGAAGAACGCCCCTCGCTCACCCTCGAGCGCCACTTCGAAGTCGCGCCCGACAAGGTCTGGCGGGCGTGGACCGACCCGCAAGCGCTGAAGCTGTGGTTCGGCCCGGCCGAGATCGTCTCGGTGCCGGTCTCCGAGATCGACCTGCGGGTCGGCGGGCGCTTCCGCGTGGTGATGCTGGCCGCCGACGGCGAGCGGCACGAGGTCGGCGGCGTCTATCGCGAGATCGTTCCCAACCGCAAGCTGGTCTTCAGCTGGGCCTGGCACAGCACGCCCGAGCGCGAGTCGCGCGTCACCGTGCTGATCGAGCCCGCGGGCCGCGGCGCCCGCCTGGTGCTGCGGCACGAGCAGTTCTTCGACCAGGCCGCGCGCGAAGGCCACGAACACGGCTGGACCGGCTCGCTGGTGAAGCTTTCGGCCTTGCTCGGCCGCGCGGAATCGGCCTGATGGCGCCAGCCGATGTGCGCGCGGCGATCGATGCGGTCTACCGCAGCGAGTCGCGCCGCATCTTCGCGACGCTGGTGCGCCTTTTGGGCGATTTCGACCTGGCCGAGGAGGCGCTGCACGACAGCTTTCGCGCTGCGCTCGAGCAGTGGCCCGCGAGCGGCATCCCGGCCAACCCGCGCGCCTGGCTGGTGTCGGCCGGCCGCTTCAAGGCGATCGACGGCCTCCGCCGCCGTGCGCGCTTCGATGCCTGGGACGATGCAGGCGATGCGGTGCAGGCCTTTGCCGACCCGGCGCTCGCCTGGGACCAGCGCGATGCCGACGCCGATGCGCTGGAGGACGACCGCCTGCGCCTGGTCTTCACCTGCTGCCATCCGGCGCTGGCGCCCGATGCGCAGGTCGCGCTGACCTTGCGCGAGGTCTGCGGCCTCGCCACCGAAGACATCGCCAATGCCTTCCTGGTGCCGGCGCCCGCGATCGCGCAGCGCATCGTGCGCGCGAAGGCCCGGATCCGCGAGGCGCGCATCCCCTACCAGGTGCCGCCGGTGGCCCAACTGGCCGAGCGGCTCGATGCCGTGCTGCGCGTGGTCTACCTGGTGTTCAACGAAGGCTACGCGGCTTCGTCCGGCCAGACCTTGACGCGCCCCGACCTGTCGTCCGAGGCGATCCGGCTCGGCCGGCTGCTGATCGAGCTGCTGCCGGAGCCCGAGGCCATCGGCCTCTTGGCGCTGATGCTGCTGCACGAGTCGCGGCGTGCCGCGCGCACTTCGGCGTCGGGCGAGATGGTGCTGCTCGACGAGCAGGACCGCAAGCTCTGGGACAAGGCCTTGATCGACGAGGGCGCCGCGCTGGTGATGCGCGCGCTCTCGTCGCGCCGCTTCGGGCCCTACACGCTGCAGGCCGCCATCGCGGCGGTGCATGCCGAGGCCGCCGACGCCGGCGCCACCGATTGGGCGCAGATCGCCGGCCTCTACGAGGTGCTGCTGCGCGCCGACCCATCGCCGGTGGTGGCGCTCAATCGCGCCGTCGCGATCGCGATGCGCGACGGGCCGGCGGCCGGCTTGCGGCTCATCGACGACATCCTCGCGCGCGGCGAGCTCGCGGACTACCACCTGGCGCACGCGGCGCGCGCCGACCTGTGCCGGCGCCTCGGGCGCGATGCCGAGGCGCGCGCGTCCTACGAGCACGCACTGGCCCTCGCCCGGCAGGCGCCGGAGCGCAAGTTCCTCGAGCGGCGGCTGGCATCGCTTGCACCCTGAAACAAATTCGGCCGGGCCCGCATGTCGATTGGCGGGCTTCCTGTTCGACCAGTGGGTGTCAGCCGACTTTCAACGCTTTTTCGGAGATGCACATGAAGTACCTTTGCCTGGTCTATTTCGACCACCATCTGCTGCAGACGATGCCGAAGGACGAACGCGCCAAGCTGGACGCCGATTCGATGGCCTATGACGAGGAGCTCGCTGCGCGCGGCCAGCTGGTCGTCGCGGAGGCCCTGCAATCGGTGAAGACCGCCAAGCTCGTGCAGGTGCGCCAGGGCAGGATGTCGCAGACGGACGGCCCCTTCATCGAAACCAAGGAGCAGCTCGGCGGCTTCATCCTGGTCGACGTCCAGGATCTCAACGCCGCGATCCAGGTAGCCGCACGCATCCCGCTCGCGAAGTACGGCAGCATCGAGGTGCGCCCCATCGCCAAGGTCGAGAGGATCGCGTCATGAGATATCTCTGCATGATCTTTGCGACCGACGAACAGATGAGCGTGCTCTCGCCCGACGAGATGCGCGACTTCGTCAATGCGCACCTCGACTACGACGACCAGCTGCGCGCGAGCGGGCATTTCGTCGAATCCGAGGGCCTGGAGGCGGCCAGCACGGCCACCGTCGTGCGCGTGCGCAACGGCCGCCTGTCGGTGACCGACGGCCCTTTCGTCGAGACCAACGAGCAGCTCGGCGGCTTCTTCCTGGTCGAGGCGGCGAGCGACGAAGAGGCGCTGCGCCTCGCTGCCGGCATTCCGTCCGCGCGGCTCGGCAGCATCGAAGTGCGGCCGGTGGTGGTCTGGGACGACAAGCCATGAACGCCCCGACCGCCGGCGCCAGGGCCAGCGCGCGCGAATGGATCGGCCTGGCCGTCATCGCGCTGCCCTGCATGATCTACTCGATGGACCTCACGGTGCTCAACCTCGCGGTGCCGCACCTGAGCGCCGCGCTGCATCCCAGCAGCACCCAGATGCTGTGGATCGTCGACATCTACGGCTTCATGCTGGCCGGCTCGCTGATCACCATGGGCACGCTGGGCGACCGCATCGGCCGGCGCAAGCTGCTCTTGATCGGCGCAGCCTGCTTCGGCGCGGCCTCGGTCCTGGCCGCCTTCTCGACCAGCGCCGCGATGCTGATCGCCACCCGCGCGCTGCTGGGCATCGCAGGCGCCACCCTCGCGCCCTCGACGCTCTCGCTGATCCGCAACATGTTCCTCGACGCCCACGAGCGCAGCGTGGCGATCGGCATCTGGGTCGCGAGCTTTTCGGTCGGCGGCACCATCGGCCCGCTGATCGGCGGGGCGCTGCTCGAGCATTTCTGGTGGGGCTCGGTGTTCCTGGTCAGCGTGCCGGTCATGGTGCTGCTGCTGGCGCTCGGCCCCTGGCTCCTGCCCGAGTACCGCGACACCCATGCCGGGCGGCTCGACCTGCTGAGCGCAGCGCAGTCGCTCCTGGCCGTGCTCGCCGTCATCTACGGCCTCAAGCGCATCGCGGAGGCGGGCATGGGCGTGCTGCCGCTCGCGGCCATCGCGGTGGGCGTGGCGATCGGCATTGCCTTCATTCGCCGGCAGGGGCGGCTGGCCGATCCGCTGATCGATCTGCGGCTGTTCCGCGTGCCGGCCTTCAGCGCCGCGCTCGCGATCAACACGCTGGGCTTCTTCATTGCCTTCGGTTGCTTCCTCTTCATCGCGCAGTACCTGCAACTCGTGCTCGGCCTGTCGGCGCTGCAGGCGGGCCTGTGGAGCATGCCTTCGGGCGCGGCCTTCGCGCTGGGTTCGACCATCGCGCCCAGGCTGGTGCGCCGCGTGCGTCCGGGCTTCGTGGTGGCCGGCGGGTTGCTGGTGGCGGCGGCCGGCTTCGCCTTGCTGAGCACGGTGGACCGCAGCGGCGGCCTGGTCAGGCTGGTGGTCGCCTACGGCGTGCTGTCGCTGGGGCTCTCGTTCGTGTTCACGCTGGCGGTCGACCTGATGGTCGGCACCGCGCCGCCGGAGCGGGCCGGCGCGGCGGCGGCGATCTCGGAGACCAGTTCGGAGTTCGGCGGCGCCCTGGGCATCGCGATGCTGGGCAGTCTGATCGTCGCCATCTATCGCCGCGACCTGGGCGAGGCCAGTCTGGACGGCGTGCCGCGGGACGCGCTCGAGGCCGCGCGCGCCAATCTCGGTGTGGCTGCGGACACCGCGGCCACGCTGCCCGGGCCCGCCGGCGCGGCCTTGCTCGATGCCGCGCGCGAGGCTTTCGCGAGGGCCTTCGAGACCACGGCCACCATCAGCGCCGCGGTGGCGCTCGCTGCCGCCGTGCTCGCGGCCCTCATGCTGCGGCGCGTGGGAAGGCCGCCGGCCGAGCCCGCTGGGGGTGCCGGGGTGAGTTTGTTGGGATAATCCGCCGCATGAGCGGCAATACCTTCGGCACCCTTTTCGCGGTCACCAACTTCGGCGAGTCCCACGGTCCCGCGATCGGGTGCGTGATCGACGGCTGCCCGCCGGGCATGGCCCTCAGCGAGGCCGACATCCAGGGCGATCTCGACCGCCGGCGCCCCGGCACCAGCCGCCACGTCACGCAGCGCAACGAGCCCGATGCGGTGCAGATCCTCTCCGGCGTGTACGAAGGCAAGACGACCGGCACGCCGATCGCGCTGCTGATCCAGAACACCGACCAGCGCAGCAAGGACTACGGCCAGATCGCGCAGCAGTTCCGCCCCGGCCATGCCGACTTCGCCTACTGGAAGAAGTACGGCATCCGCGACCCGCGCGGCGGCGGCCGCTCCTCGGCGCGCCTCACGGCGCCCATGGTCGCGGCCGGCGCGGTGGCCAAGAAGTGGCTTTACGAGAAATACGGCACCGTGTTCCGCGGCTGCATGGCGCAGATCGGCGACATCGCGATTCCCTTCGAGAGCTGGGAGCATGTGCCGAACAACCCCTTCTTCGCGCCCATCGCCGATGTTTCCAAGCTCGAGGCCTACATGGACGCCTTGCGAAAGGCCGGCGACTCCTGCGGCGCGCGCATCCGCGTGACGGCATCGAAGGTGCCGGTGGGCCTGGGCGAGCCACTGTTCGACAAGATGGATGCCGACATCGCCTGGGCGATGATGGGCATCAACGCCGTCAAGGGCGTGGAGATCGGCGCCGGCTTCGCGAGCGTCACGCAGCGCGGCACGGTGCACGGCGACTCGATCACGCCCGAGGGCTTCGAGACCAACAACGCCGGCGGCACCCTCGGCGGCATCACGACCGGGCAGGACCTCGAAGTCAGCATCGCGATCAAGCCGACCAGCTCGATCATCAGCCCGCGCCGATCCGTCGATGTCAACAATCAGCCGGTCGAGGTCGTCACCAAGGGGCGGCATGACCCCTGCGTCGGCATCCGCGCGACGCCGATCGCCGAGGCGATGCTGGCATTGGTCGTGATGGAGCATGCGCTGCGCAACCGCGCGCAGTGCGGCGACGTGGCGGGGCCGCAGGAGCCCGCCGAGCCCGACGCCGAAGGAACGTCGCCCCAGGCGTCATTCCTCTAGTGGCCGCGCCAGCCGCCGGCGGCCGCGGCCACCTGCTGGCCTTCGCCGGCCTGTCGGCGAGCTACTTCGCGCACATCGGCTTCTTCAACCCCTACCTGCCGCTGTGGCTGAAGGACCTGGGGCTGCCGATCTTCACCATCAGCCTCTTGACCTCGGTGCAGTCGATCACCCGGGTCTTCGCGCCCTATGCCTGGGGTGCGCTCAGCGATCACACCGGCCAGCGCGTGCTGCTGCTGCGCATCAGCGCGGCCGTGGCGCTGGTGTCCTCGCTGGGGCTGTGGTGGCACGGCGGCGCCTGGTGGCTGGGCCTGGTGCTGCTCGTGATGTTCACCCACACCAGCTCGATGATGTCGCTCACCGAGGCGGCCATGGCGCACCTGGTGGCCGGCGACTGGGGACGCTACGGCCGCATCCGGCTCTGGGGCTCGGCGGGTTTTCTGGTCACGGTCTTCTTTGCCGGCGAGTGGTTCGAGCGCTTCGGCATGGGTCACTTTCCGGCCTGGGCGGGCGGCACGCTCGCCATCGTGTTGATCGCGACCTTGCGCCTGCCCGACGTGCGCGAGCCGGCAGTGAGCCATGCGGAAGCGAAGGAACCGGTCGGGCCGGTGCTGCGCATTCCGGCGGTGCGCTGGTTCTTCGTCTCGCTGTTCTTCCACGTGATGGCGCATTTCGCCGTCTACGGTTTCCTTTCGCTGTACCTCGACTCGCTCGGCTACGGCAAGGGCACCATCGGCTTGCTGTGGGCGCTGTCGGTGGTGGCCGAGATCGCGTGGTTCTACCTGCAGGGCCGGCTGCTGGGCCTGTTCACGATGCCGCGCTGGCTCCTGATCTGCGGCTTCGCCGCGGTGCTGCGCATGGGCATCACCGCAGGCTGCGGCCCATGGATCTGGGCGCTGGTGGTGGCGCAGGCCCTGCACGCGCTCTCGTTCGCGGCGCACCACACGGCCTGCATCGCGATGGTGTCGCGCCACTTCCCGGGTCGGCTGCGCGGGCGCGGGCAGGCGCTCTTCACCGTGATCGGCTATGGCTTCGGCGGCGTGCTGGGGGTGCTCGCCGGCGGCGCGATCGCGCAGCAATTCGGCTATGTCGCGATGTTCGGCGTGGCGACCCTGCTCGCCGTGGTGGGCAGCGCTTGCGCGTGGCGGGCGCAGCGGTTGGAAGCGGCCGGTTGACCTGACATCGGGGGATGGCTAAAGTAAGGAATCCTTACTTTCGGAACATTCCAGTGCTTGCCAAGATGACCTCCAAGAACCAGCTCACGCTGCCGCGCAGCGTGACGGATCAGGTCGGCGCAGCCGAATACTTCGACGTCGAGGCGCGTGACGGCCAGATCGTGCTGACGCCCGTGCGCATCCAGCGTGGCGACGCAGTGCGCGCCAAGCTGGCGGCTCTAGGCTTGAGCGGTGCGGATGTTCGCGATGCCATCGACTGGGCGCGGCAGGAGGCCGAGCCGGCAGCGTTGATGGCTGCCGAGCCGCCGGCTGCCTATCGCGTCAAGGGCGCGCGCTCGTCCGCCGCCGCTCCCGCCAAGACGAAGCGCAAGGCCTGAGCGCGTGGCCGCGCGGCGGGTGGTGTTCGACACCAACGTGGTTCTTTCGGCCTTGCTGTTCGGCGGACCGGCGACACGGCGGCTGCGTTCGCTGTGGCAGCAGGGCGCCTGCACGCCGCTGGTCAGCACGGCGACCGCGGGCGAACTGGTGCGGGTGCTGGGCTATCCCAAGTTCCGGCTCTCGCCGCAGGAGCGCGAGGAGCTGCTGGCCGACTATCTTCCCTTTGCACAGGTCGTGGCGCTGCCCGATCCCGCGCCGGCCGTGCCGGTGTGCCGCGACCCCTTCGACCTACCCTTCCTGCAGCTCGCGGCCGCCGGCAAGGCGACGCTGGTGACGGGCGACCGCGATCTGCTGGTGCTTGCGGGAACAACGAGGTTCCCGATCCTCGCCATCGAGCCCTTCATCGAAGGATTCGGCCCCTCCTGAAGGCCTAGGGCCTGTTAACGCTATTTGCGGGGATCGCGTTGCCCAGCCAAGGGGCTGGATGCAAGGCGCCCGTGCGCAGCAAGGCTTTGGCCTTGCAAGCGCGGGCAACGCCGCAGACGGCCCCTTGGCTGGGCAACCCGAAGGGAAGGCATGCCAGGGCGGGCCACTCGGCGTTGCGCTCCTTGTGCGTGCCGACGCACGCACACCGCGTCGCGCGCCTTGATTGGCCCGCCCTGGCATGCCTTCGCGACCCCGCAAATAGCGTTAACAGGCCCTAGTTCAGCCTGTCGCGCCGCGGCATGTCGGCGCCGCGCCGCGAGCAGGTGATCGCCGCGGCGCGGGCGGCAAAGCCCAGCAGCGACGCGAGCGGCGCCTGGCCGAGCGCCGACAGCGCCTCGGGTGTGAGCGCATCGTGCTCGTCGAGCCAGGTCAGGAGGGCAGCCTGGAAGGTGTCGCCCGCGCCGACCGTGTCCACCACGTCGGTCTCGGGCGAGGGCACCTCTGCATGGGCGGCCCGGGTCCACGCACTCGCGCCGCGGCTGCCGCGCGTCACCGCGACCAGGCTCACGCCCCGCTGCAGCCAGCGCGCTGCCACCTGCTCCGGCTTTTCGGCCGGGTAGAGCAGTTCCAGGTCTTCGTCGCTGACCTTGACCAGGTGCGCGATCGCCACCATCTGCTCGACCACTGCGCGCCAGTGCGCCAGGTCGGGCTCGACGTTGAGCCGCACGTTCGGGTCGTAGGTGATCAGGCAGCGTTCGCGCTCGCGTGCCGCCAGCGCGCGCAGTGCGCTGCCGACCGGCTCCACCGCCAGCGCGTAGGAGCCGAACTGCAGCACGCGCGCCGCTGCCGGCAACACCGGCAGCAGGTCGTGCGTGATCTGCCGGTCCGCTGCGCCCGTTCCGTGGAAGGCATAGCGCGGCACGCCGGCGGCGTCGACGCTGACGACGCTGAGCGTGCTCGGTGCGTCGCTGCGCAGCACCAGCGAGGTGTCGACCCCTTCGGCGCGCAGCGACGCCAGCAGCCGCTCGCCGCAGGCGTCGGTCGACAAGCCGGCCAGGAAGGCCACCGGCCGCCCCAGCCGCGCCAGGCCGCACGCCACGTTGAGCGGCGAGCCGCCGATGCGCGCATCGAAGCTCATCCCGGTGGGCGTCCATTCGCCGGCATAGACATCCATCAGGGCTTCACCGCAGACCACGAACATTCCGGCCTCCTCGTCAGCGGGGGGCCTGCCAGCCCTTGTAGTCCTTGATGTTGGCGCGCGTGATCAAGGTCGAGGGCAGCAGCGTCATCGGGTCGGCGGGCTTCTTGCCGTTCATGATGTCGTGGCCGATCTCGACCGCCTTCTGCGCGATCATGTACGGGTCCTGGCTGGCGGAGGCCTGTACTTGCGTGTCGCTCTTCAGCGCGGTCTCGATGTCGGGCGCGCCGTCGACCGAGGTGATGACGATGTTCTTGCGGTTGAGCTGCCGGGCCGCGAGGTCGCTGCCGATTGCCTGCGGATCGTTGATGGCGAACACCGCATCGACCTTCGGGAAGCGCGTCAGGTGGGTCTGCATCACGTTGAGGCCGCCCTCGCGCGAGCCCTTGGCGTCCTGGTCGTCGGACAGGATCTTGATGTCGGGGTTCTTCTTCAGCACCGTCTTGCAGCCGTTGACGCGGTCGACCACGGCCGAGACCTGCGGCCCGTTCTGGATGATCACGTTGCCCTTGCCGCCGAGCTTCTCGACGATGTATTGGCAGGCGATCTCGCCGGCCTGCACGTTGTTGGTCTGCACGGTCGCATCGGCGCCGTTGGCCGCCACGTCCACGCCCACCACGACGATGCCGGCCTTCCTGGCCTTCTGCAGCGCGGGCTCGATCGCCTTGGCGTCGACCGCGTTGACCAGGATCATGTCGGCGCCCGAGGCGATGAAGCCGTCGATCTGCGAGAACTGCTTGTTGAGGTCGTAGTCGGCCGACAGCGCATTGACCTTGGCGTTCGGGCTGTACTGCTTGACCTTGGCCTCGGCACCCTTGGCGAGCGCGACGAAGAAGGGGTTGCCCATCGAGCCGAGCGTGATGCCGACGCTCTTGATCTGTTTCTGCTGGGCCTGTACTGCAGGGGCGGCCAGCATCGAGGCGATGACGGCCAGGGCGAACATGGATTTGCGCATGGAAAAGTCTCCTTGGTTGCGGGGGTGGAAAGCATTTGCGGGGAACACCGCGGAACCGGCTTTGCCGGGCCGCTGGTGTTGCCCCCGGCGAGGGGGTGGGCGGCTACACGAAGTGAGCCAACCTGGGGGAGAGCTCATGTCCTTGCGGAGTCTTTGCGGCGGTAGCGGTCCAGCGCCACAGCGCCGATGATCACCAGGCCCTTGACGATGTACTGCCAGATGTCCGAGACGCCCATCAGGATCAGGCCGTTGGTCAGCACCGCGATGATCAGCGCGCCGATCAGCGTGCCGAGGATGGAGCCGGTGCCGCCGACGAAGCTGGTGCCGCCGAGGATCACCGCCGCGATCGCGTCGAGCTCGTACGAGGCGCCGAGCTGCAGGCCGTTGGCCGCGTAGAGCCGGGCCGAGGCCATGACCCCGCCCAGCCCCGAGAGCAGGCCCGAGGCGCAGTAGACGAAGAGCAGCACCGCCCAGACCTTGATGCCCGCCAGCCGCGCGGCTTCCGGATTGCCGCCGACCGAATAGATGTTGAGCCCCAGCACGGTGCGGCGCAGGATGAACCACGACAGCGCCACCACCGCGAAGGCGATGATCACCAGCCAGGGCACGCCCAGCACCTCGCCGTTGCCGATGAAGGCGAAGGGCAGCTGCGGGTTGAACACGGTGGTGTCGCTGCCGAGCAGCCGCGCGATGCCGCGCACCGCGGTCAGCGAGCCCAGGGTCACGATGAAGGGCGGCAGCTTGAGGAAGGCGATCAGCACGCCGTTGACGAGCCCGAACAGCAGCCCGCAGCCGAGCCCGGCCGCGATGCCGAGCATGCCCAGGCCCGGCACGGTCGACACCAGCATCGCGGAGACGGCCGAGGCCGCGAGGATCGAGCCCACCGACAGGTCGATGCCGGCGGTGAGGATGACGAAGGTCATGCCGGCCGCCAGCACGATGTTGATCGAGGCCTGCTGCGTCATGATCGACAGGTTCTGCAGGCTGAAGAAGTTGTCGCTCGCAAAGCTGAAGCCGACGCACAGGAGCACCAGCACCGGCAGCATGCCGAGCGCGCGCATGATCTCGCGGCCGGTGGCGCCGCGCAGCGCGACGGGCAGCGCGGGGTTGTCCGGCGTGGCGAAAGCGGGGGATGTCTGCTTGTTCATGGATGTCTCCTGGTGTGCCGTCTCAATGCAGCACGGGGGCATGGATGGCGGCCGCGCCGGTGGCCAGCGCGACGATGTTTTCCTGGGTGATCGGCAGGTCGCTGCCGCCGCCGACTTCGCCGACCAGATGGCCTTCGCGCATCACGATCACGCGGTCGCAGATGCCGACCACCTCGGCCAGTTCGCTCGAGATCACCAGCACCGCGACGCCGCGCCGCGCGAGCTCGTCGATCAGACGGTAGATCTCGCTCTTGGCGCCGATGTCGACGCCGCGCGTCGGCTCGTCGAGGATCAGCACCTTGGGCGCGAGTTCGAGCAGGCGCGCCAGCAGCACCTTCTGCTGGTTGCCGCCCGAGAGCGAGCCCACGTTGATCCGCGGCGAAGCGACGCGGATCGACAGCTGCGCGATCGCGTCGCGCGCGCGCTGCGCCGCGCGCTTGCCGTCCATCACGCCGCCTGCGTTCGCGTCGCGCGGGCAGACCATCACGTTGATGTTGTCGCGCACCGAGAGGTCGAGGAACAGGCCCTGGCCCTTGCGGTCCTCGGTCAGGTAGAGGATGCCGGAGCGGATCGCGTCGATGGGCTTGTCGATCTTCAGCCGGGCGCCACTGCCGTTCAGCGACACCTCGCCGCCGGTGCGCGGGTCGGCGCCGAAGATCAGGCGCGCCAGCTCGGTGCGGCCGGCGCCGACCAGCCCGGCCAGGCCGAGCACCTCGCCTGCATGCATCTCGAAGCTGCAGCCGTGCACGCGCCGGCCGTCGCCCAGGCCGCGCACCGTGAGCGCGCGCTCGCCGGTGTGGCGGCCGTGGTGCTCCTTGCGGTAGAAGCCCGAGAGATCGCGGCCCACCATCATCTTCACCAGCCGCTCGCGCGAGAGCTCGGCGCGCGTGAGCGTGCCCACGTAGCTGCCGTCGCGCAGCACCGTGACCTCGTCGGCCAGCTCATCGATCTCGTCCATGCGGTGGCTGATGTAGAGGATGGCCAGGCCCTCGTCGCGCAGGCGCTTGATCAGCGCGAACAGGCGGTCGGTCTCGTGGGTGGACAGCGGCGTCGTCGGCTCGTCCATCACCAGGATGCGGCAGTCGAAATGCACCGCGCGCGCGATCTCCACCAGCTGGCGCTGCGCGATCGAGAGCTGGGCCACGCGCGTGGCCGGGCCGAAGTCGGCGCCCAGGCGCTGCAGCGTCGCCTCGCAGGCGGCGCTCATGCCGGCGCGGTCGACCAGCCCGCCGCGGCGCAGCGCCCGGCCCATGTAGATGTTCTCGGCCGCCGTGAGATTGGGCGCCAGGCTGAGCTCCTGGTAGATCACCGACACGCCCAGGTGCTTGGCCGCGAGCGGCCCGTCGATGTGGACCGGCTTGCCGTCGATCAGGATCTCGGCGCCGGGGTCGGGCATGTAGGCGCCCGACAGCACCTTCATCAAGGTCGACTTGCCGGCGCCGTTCTCTCCCATCAGCGCATGCACGTGGCCGGCACTGGCGCGCAGTTGCACGTCCTGCAGCGCCTTGACGCCGGGGAAGGTCTTGGAAATCTTGCGCAGTTCGAGCAGCGCAGGGGCGGTGTCAGACATTCGCGGTCTCCTGGTGGCGGGGGCGTGAACGGCCGCGCAGCACGTCGGCGCGCGGCGAGAAGCTGAAGAACATCGGCAGGCTGGCGGCGCCGATCGCGCCGGCATCGGCGCGGAAACTGCCGCGCACGATGCGCGGCGTCTGGCGCGCCTCGGGAGCGATGGCGCGCAGGCCTTCGTCGAGACGCTTCATCAGTTGGTCGACGAGGCCGCTGTCGATGTCGCAGTCGATCACCACCACCGGAAGGTCGAGCACGGCCAGCGCGGCCCGCGTCGAAGGCACCAGCGCATCGATGCAGTCGTCGAGCCATTCGCGCACTTCGGGGCGTCCGGATTCGACGCAGGCTTCGAGCTCGGCATGGCCGCCGACCGCGATGCCGTGGTGGCGCAGGTGGCGCGACAGCGCGTTGAGCGAGGCGCGTGCGAGCAGGATGTCCCAGCGCCGGTCGGGCACCGGGGCCGAATCCAGGCGGCTGGGCTGCACCGGCATCAGGCCGAGGTCGGCTGCGTTGCCGCTGCTGCCGCGCAGGCTCTCGCCGCCGATCACTGCGCCCGCGCCGAGCGCCGCGCCGATGAAGACGTAGAGAAAGTCGTTCTCCTCGCGGCCGACGCCGAAGAACAGCTCCGCGATCGCGGCCGCGTTGCCGTCGTTCTCCTTGAAGACGGGCTGGCCGACGGCCTGCGCCAGCATTTCGCCGAAGTCCACCTCGTCCCAGATCCGGAAGTCGGCCTCGAGATCGAGTTCGCGCAGCCAGGCGCCGAGGTTGTAGGGCTGGGCGAGCCCGATGCCCATGAGACGCTGGCGCTGTGCCCGGTCGAGCGTGTCGATCATGCGGTGCACGTCCGCCTGCACCAGCGCCAGCGCGCGCTCGGGGTGGGGCAGCAGCAGGTCGTGCGCCGCGCGCGCCAGGATCCGGCCGCCGAGGTCGATCATCACCGTCTCGATGCTGGTGCGGTCCAGCCGCACGCCGATGCCGTAGGCGCCTTCGGGATTGACGCGGTAGAGCCCGGCGGGCTGGCCGCGCTGGCCCTCCTGCCGGCGGCCCGCGGGCTCGATCAGCCGCGAATCCTCCAGCGACTGCACGATGCTGCCGACCGCCGTGTTCGTGAGCTGGGCCCAGCGCGCGAGGTCGGCCTTGGACGCTTCGCCGGCCCGGCGCAGCCGCTGCAGCAGCGTGCGCTCGTTGTAGAGGCGAAGGTTGACCGAGTTCGTGCCCCGACCGGGACCGGCTGATGCCACGGAGTCTCCTATTAATTAATTCAAGTTGAATAAATGGTAGGAGTAGGCGTGGGCGGGACGCTTCCGGGTAAACCCCGGAAATTGCAAGAAAGTATGGAAATCCGCTGTTTGGCAACTGGTGGGGCAGTGCCCGGTGCATCAAGGTATCGCCGCCGGTCAGCCGGCCGGCCGACCCGGGAGAAACCCCGATTCCGCGCGAATGCCGCACGTCGGTGATCGATGATCGATCGGTCAGTGGCTCCGCGCCATTGTCCGGCCCTGGGGCCCAGACCTACAGTCCCTCTCCGCCCATCCAACGGAGACAACCCATGAGCAATCCCCAGGAACATGAGCCCAAAGGCCGACACCAGTCGAAGAAGGCCGCCGCCAGCGGCTGGATCGGCTCGGCCCTCGAGTACTACGACTTCTTCATCTACGCCACCGCGGCGTCGCTGATCTTTCCGCAGATCTTCTTTCCCAAGGGCGACCCGAAGATCGCCATCGTCGCCTCGCTGGCGACCTACGGCGTCGGCTACGTGGCGCGGCCGATCGGCGCCTTCTTCCTGGGCCACTGGGGCGACACCCACGGCCGCAAGCAGGTGCTGATCCTGTGCATGTTCCTGATGGGCTTCTCGACCATCGCCGTCGGCTTGCTGCCGACCTACGACCAGGTCGGCCTGCTGGCGCCGGTGCTGCTGGTGGTCTGCCGCCTGGTGCAGGGCTTCGCGGTCGCGGGCGAGATCTCGGGCGCGAGTTCGATGATCCTGGAGCACGCCCCCTTCGGACGGCGCGGCTTCTTCGCCAGCTTCACGCTGCAGGGCGTGCAGGCCGGCCAGATCCTGGCGGCCGCGGTGTTCCTGCCGCTCGCGCACTACATGCCCGAGCAGGCCTTCAACAGCTGGGGCTGGCGCATTCCCTTCCTGCTGAGCTTCATCGTCATCGTCGCCGGCTACATCATCCGCCGCGAGGTCGACGAGACGCCCGCCTTTGCCGAGGAAGGCCAGCGCAACGAGCGTCCGCGCTCGCCGGTCGTCGATGCCTTCAAGTACAGCTGGAAGGACATGCTGCGCGTCGTGCTGATGGCGCTGATGAACGTGATCCCCGTGGTCGCCACCATCTTCGGCGCCGCCTACGCGGTGCAGGCCGCCTACGGCATCGGCTTCGCGAAGGACATCTACCTGTGGATCCCGGTGCTCGGCAACATCCTCGCGGTGGCTGTCATCCCCTACGTGGGCAATCTCTCGGACCGCATCGGGCGCAAGCCGCCGATCGTGGTCGGTGCGCTGGCCTCGGGGCTGCTGGCCTTCGGCTATCTCTACGCCATCAGCATCAGGAGCGTGCCGCTCGCGATCTGCATGTCGCTCTTGATGTGGGGCGTGGTCTACCAGGGCTACAACGCGGTGTTCCCGAGCTTCTACCCCGAGCTGTTCCCGACCCGCACCCGCGTCTCGGCGATGGCGATCTCGCAGAACATCGGCACCGCCATCACCGCCATGCTGCCGGCCCTGTTCGCCACCGTGGCGCCTCCCGGCGCGGCCAACATCCCGCTGATCGTCGGCTCGCTGGCCTTCGGCATCACGGTCATCTCGGCGATGGCGGCACTGAGCGCCCGCGAGACCTTCCGCATCCACATGAACGATCTCGGCAATCCGGACGCCGTGCCGGTCCCCAAGCCGGAGTACGAGCGCATGCGCGAGCAGACGCTGGCGGATGGGCGGATGGCAAAGGCGGGCGTCTGAACTTCAGATGAGATTGCGCATCGCCTGCGCCGTTTCGCGCAGCACCGGGAGGACGCGGGCGACCGCGTCCTCGCTGCTTTCATGGCCCATCGGCATGGTGATGTTGAGCGCGGCCACCAGCTCGCCGTGCCGGTCCCGCAGCGGCACCGCGATGCCGCGCGAGTTGAGGTCCAGCTGCTGCTCCGACAGCGCCCAGCCCTGGGCCTGGATGCGCGCCAGCTCGAGCTTCATGCGCTCCTTGCTGGCGATGGTGTGCGAGGTGAAGACGGTGAGCTCGTGCGTGGCCAGCCAATGGCTGCGCTCCTCGTCGCTGCGCAGCGCGAGCATCAGCATGCCCGAGGCCGTGACCTGCGCCGGCACCCGCGCGCCGAGCACGTAGCCGGTGCTCATGCTGCGGTTGGGGCCGTTGCGCGCGATGTAGACCACCTCGTTGCCGTCCATCACGCTGAGGTACGCGATCTCGTGCGTGCCCGCCGCCACCCGCTGCAGGAAGGGCTGCACGATGCGCGGCAGCCGCGCCGATTCCAGGTAGGACTGGCCCAGGCGCAGCACGCGCGGCGTGAGCCAGAAGAGCTTGCCGTCGCCCGCCACGTAGCCCATGTGCTGCAGCGTGAGCAGGTAGCGCCGTGCCGCCGTGCGCGTCATGCCGGTGCGCTGGCCGGCCTCGCTGGCCGTCATGCGCGGGTGGGCGTCGTCGAAGGCTTCGATGATCGATACGCCGCGCTCCAGGCCGGCGATCCAGTCGCGCTTGTCGAGTCCGGGTGGGGCAGGGGAGATATCGTTCATTTGGGACAAACCCTTGATTCGTTCGATCATCGATCGTCTGGGAACGATCAGCGCGCTATTCTCGTCCCTCCTGCTTGGGTCATGCAAGCCGCCGCCCTACATTAGCGGCCGATCCCGGATATTTGCGCGATAGACGAACAACTCCGAGCGAGACGAACGACATGGCCCCCTTCATCGCAGGCAGCACCGATCTCTACCTGATCCCCGGCGACCCGGTGACCAACGTGCGCCTGCCGCGCATGTTCAACGCCGTCTTCGAGCGCTTCGGCATCGACGCGGTGATGGCGCCGGTGCAGGTGTCGCGGCGCGACGCGGCGGTGTTCGTCAAGGCGGCCTTCCTCGGCCGCAACGTGCGCGGCATGGTGATCGCGCCGCCGCACAAGCCGCTCCTGGTCGACCTGCTCGACGGCTGCGGCCTGTTCGGGCGCGTGGCCGGCTCGGTCAACGTGGTGCGCCGCATCGCCAACGGCGAGCTCGAAGGCGACCTGTTCGACGGCGAGGGCCTGCTGGGCGCGCTGGACCACTACAACATCCCGTTTCGCGGCAAGCGCGTGCTGATCCTGGGCGCCGGCGTCAGCGCGGCCGCCATCGGCGTCGCGCTGGCCGAGGGCGGCACGGTGAACGGCGCCGAGCACATCGCGCTCCACGACACATCTGCCGGCAAGGCGGCCGGCGTCGCGGCCAAGCTCGACGCCTTCTTCGACGCGACCGTCGTCGCGGTCGACAGCAGCGATCCCGCCGGCTACGACCTGGTGGTCAACGCGACGCCGCTGGGCCTCAAGGAGGGCGATGCGCTGCCGGTCGACGTGGCGCGCATGGAAGCGCACGCGGCGCTGTTCGACATCCTGCTGCGCAACCAGCCCACGCCGCTGGTGCGGGCCGCCCGGGCACGCGGCCTCAACGCGCAGGCCGGCTTCGAGATGCTGATCCAGCAGATGCCGCACTACTTCGATTTCTTCGGCCACAAGGAGGCGGCGCACGCGCTGCGCCAGGATGCGCGCTTCCTGCGCGAGCTGATCTATCCGGCCGCGATGGCTGCAGAGATCGACACCCCCATTCGGTATCACTCCGACAGCGTTGCTTGACCGTCATGGCCATTGACCTGAACCGTTTCGGCTTCAACACCGTCACCATGGGCGGCGACCTCGGCCACAAGCTCGAATGCATGAAGGCCGCGGGCTTCGCGGGCGTCGAGCTGTGGGCACGCGACCTGGTCGCGCATCCGGCCGGTGTCGAGAAGGCGGCCGAACTGGTGAAGGCCAGCGGCCTCAAGGTGACGGATTTTCAGCCGCTGCGCGATTTCGAATGCGCGCCCGACGCCATGCGCCCGCACCGGCTCGAGATGGCGCGCGAGCAGCTGCGCCAGATGGCGATGGTCGGCGCCGACCTGCTGCTGGTGTGCTCGACCACCTCGCCGCTGGCGATCGACGACCCGGAGCGCGCCGCCGAAGACCTGCGCACGCTGGCCACGCTGGCCACGCCGCTCGGTATCCGCATCTGCTACGAAGCGCTCTCCTGGGGCCGCCACGTCAACCGCTGGCACCAGGCCTGGGACATCGTGCAGCGCTGCAAGCGCGAGAACGTGGGCCTCAATCTCGACACCTTCCACATGTCGGTGCACGGCGACGACACGCCCGAGACCCTGAAGGCGCTGGCCCAGGTGCCGGCCGAAAAGATCTTCCTGGTTCAGCTGGCCGACTACTTCTTCGAATACAGCGACCGGCAGGCCGACATGATCGAGCTCGCGCGCCACCAGCGCCTGTTCCCGGGCGAAGGCCTGCACGACGTGCGCGACCTGGTGCAGCTGCTGGAGGACAAGGGCTACCGCGGCCACTACACCTTCGAGGTGTTCAACGACGACTACGTGAATTCCGACCCGATGGTCGTCGGCCAGCGCGCGATGAAGAGCGCGCGCTGGATCGCCGAGAGTCATGTCGGCGCAAACCAAACATCAACCATGAGGAGACAACCATGACCAAGAACTTCCTGTCGCGCCGCGGCGCCGTGCAACTGGCCGCTGCCTGCGCGTTCGCCGTGGGCAGCGCCGGCGCCTGGGCGCAGAACACCATCAAGATCGTGAACATCGTCGAGCTCTCGGGCGGCGGCGCCACCGCCGGCACCAACTTCAAGAACGGCGTCGAGCTGGCGGTGAAGGAGATCAACGCCTCGGGCGGCATCCTCGGCAAGAAGATCGAGTCGAGCACCAGCGACACGCAGAGCAACCCCGGCGTCGCCAAGGGCCTGACGCAGAAGGCGGTGGACAACGAGGTGTTCGCGATCTTCGGTCCGGTGTTCTCCGGCTCGATCATGGTCAGCATGGCCGAGAGCCGCCGCGCCGAGATTCCCAACTTCACCGGCGGCGAGGCGGCCGGCATCACGCAGCAAGGCAACAAGTACATCTTCCGCACCAGCTTCACGCAGACCACCGCGATGCCGAAGGTCGCGCGCTACATCGACCAGCAGCTCAAGGCGAAGACGCTGGCCCTGATCTACGTGAACAACGATTTCGGCAAGGGCGGCCTCGATTCGATGAAAAAGGCGCTGGCCGCCACGCCGGTGAAGGTGGCGGCCGAGATCTCGACCGAGCCGGGCCAGATCGACTTCGCCGCCGCAGTGCTGCGTGCCAAGCAGAGCAACGCCGACGCCTTGTTCGCCTACAGCAACGAGGAAGAGTCGGCGCGCCTCCTGCGCGAGCTGCGCAAGCAGGGCTGGACCAAGCCGGTCATCGGCGAGACCACGCTCACCGGCCAGAAGGTGATCGAGCTCGCAGGCGATGCCGCCAACGGCGCGGTCGCGCACGTGGGGCTCACGGTCGATGCGCCGAACCCGGCCATCCGCGCCTTCCGCGCCAAGTTCGAGAAGGAATACAAGTACGTCTCGGACCACAACGGCATGAAGGGCTACTCGGGCGTCTACCTGCTGAAGGCCGGGATCGAGAAGGCCGGCAAGCTCGACCGCAAGGCCGTCGCCGCCGCGCTGCACGGCCTGAAGGTCAGCACCGCGCAGCAGCCCGGTGTGCTGATGGACGTGAGCGTCGACGCCAACGGCGACCTCGACCGCGAAAGCTTCATGGTGGAAGTGAAGAACGGCAAGCAGGAAGTGATCGCCACGCTGCCGGCGCTCGGCGCCGCCGCGGCCAAGTGACCTTGCGATGACCGACTTCATCCAGCTCTTCCTGAGCGGGCTGGCCACCGGCAGCATCTACGCCCTGGCGGCGCTCGGCTTCACGCTGCTGTGGCAGGCCAGCGGCACCATCAACTTCGCGCAGGGCGAGTTCGTGATGCTGCCGGCCTTCGCGATGCTCGCCTTCATGTCCTTCGGCGCGCCGCTCTCGCTCAGCTTCGTGCTGACGATCGCGGTGGCGGTGTTCGTGCTGGGCTGGCTGTTCAAGCGCGGCCTGGTCGATCCGCTCTTCAAGTTCGGGATGATGCCGATCGTGGTGGCGACCATCGGCCTGTCGATCGCGCTGCGCAACGGCGTGCGTGCCGGCTACAGCGCCGAGGCGCATCCGTTCCCGAGCCTGTTCGCCGACAAGCTCTTCAACGTGGCCGGCGTCACCATCACGCTGGCCGATGTCGGCACCTTCGGGCTGGCGGTGGCGATCGTGCTGGCCACGCAGGCCTTCCTTGCGAAGACGGTGACCGGCCGCGCGATGCAGGCCGTGGCGCAGAACGCCGAGAGCGCGAGCGTGCTGGGCATCAACGTGCCGCGCATGATCTTCTACACCTTCGCCATCAACGCGGCGCTGGCGGCGGCGGCGGCGCTGCTGGTCACGCCCACCTACCTCGCCAAGTTCGACATGGGCGAGGGCCTGGGCACCAAGGCCTTCTTCGCGGCCATCATCGGCGGCTTCAACAATTCGCGCGGTGCGCTCGTCGGCGGGCTGATCGTCGGCGTGGCGGAGAACCTGGCCTCGGCCTACATCTCGCCGGCCTACAAGGACGCGGTGGCGCTGGTCATCTTCATGGTCGTGATCCTGTTCAAGCCGCAAGGCCTCTTGGGCAGGAAAGAGGAGCGCAAGGTATGAAGAAGCTGCACCTCGCGCTGATGGCCGTGGCCGGCGTCGCGCTGCTCGTCGCGCCCAACTTCCTCAAGAACTACGGCATCTACCTGCTGAGCTACTGGCTGGTGTTCATCATCGCCACCATGGGCCTCAACCTGACGGTGGGCTATGCGGGCCAGAAGTCGCTGGGCCATGCGGCCTTCTTCGGCATCGGCGCCTACACCGTCGCGATCCTCATGAAGGCCGGCATCAGCTTCTGGCTGGGTCTGCCCGCGGCGGCGCTGCTGTGCTTCGCGGTCGGCCTGGTGCTCGGATTCCCGGCGCTGCGCGTGCAGGCGATCTACCTCGCCTTCGCCACGCTGGGCTTCAACACCGCGGTCTGGCTCCTGATGCGCAACGAAGAGTGGCTGACCGGCGGCACCTTCGGCATCAACAACATCCCGCGGCCCGAGCTGGCCGGGCTCTCGCTGGAGGGCAACCTGGCGTACTACTACTTCGTGCTGGCCGTCGCCGTGCTGCTGGCGCTCGTGCTGTGGGGCCTGTTGCGTTCGCCCTGGGGCAAGGCCTTCACCGCGCTGCGCGACAACCCGATCCGCGCCGAGAGCCTGGGGATCAGCGTGCGCAGCTACACGCTCCTGAGCTTCGCCATCGGCGCCGCCTACGCGGGCATCGCCGGTGCGCTGTTCGCGTCGCTGGTGCAGTTCATCGAGCCGGCGCCCTTCACCGTGGCGGCCTCGATCATGATGTACCTGATGGTGGTGGTCGGCGGCCCCGGCTACTTCTGGGGGCCGGTGCTGGGCGCGGCCGTTGGCGTGATCGTGCCCGAATGGCTGCGCGACGTGCCGGGCGTGGCCGACTGGTACCTGCCGCTGTTCGGCGCCGCGGTGGTGGTGCTGATGGTCTGGCTGCCGGACGGCCTGCTGTCGATCCCCGACCGCATCCGGGCCCGGCGCGAGGCGCGCGAAGCCTCGGCCGCGCGTTCGGCCGCCGCGGCGAGCATCGGAGCCGCGACATGAGCGCCGTACTGGCCGAGGCGATCGTGCCCGAGCAGCAGGTCGTGCCGGTGCTGCGCGTGAGCGATCTCCGCAAAGCCTACGGCGCCATCCAGGCCGTCGGCGGCGTGAGCTTCGAAGTACGCCCGGGCGAGATCTTCGGCGTGATCGGCCCCAACGGCTCGGGCAAGACCACGCTCTTCAACAGCATGCTGGGCCAGATCACGCCCGATGCCGGCCGCATCGAGCTGAAGGGCGAGGACGTGACCCGGCTCGGGCCGCTCGAGCTCAACCGGCGCGGCGTCGGCCGCACCTTCCAGACGCTGCAGGTGTTCGGCAAGATGACGGTGCGCGAGAACCTGATCGTCGCGGCGCAGGAGCACCAGGGCAGCATGTTCAGCCGCATGTTCGCGCCCGGCGATTCGGGCCTGGGGCCGAAGGCCGACGCGCTGATCGACCAGTTCCGCATCCGCCACGTCGCCAACAAGAAGGCCGGCACGCTCTCCTACGGCCAGCAGAAGCTGGTGGACATCGGCATGGCCTTCATGAGCGAGCCCGACCTGGTGCTGCTCGACGAGCCCTGCGCGGGCGTCAACCCCAGCCTGGTCGGCGGGCTCTCGACCTTGCTGAAGGATCTGAACCGCACGCGCCGCGGCAGCTTCGTCGTCATCGAGCACAACATGGACTTCGTGATGGACCTGTGCCACCGCATCATGGTGATGGTCGAAGGCAAGGTGATGGCCATCGGCACGCCGGCCGAGATCCGCGCCAACAAGCAGGTGCTGGATGCCTACTTGGGGAATTGAGCATGAGCACTGAAGAGACCTGCATCGAATTCGACAACGTGCTCGCGGGCTACAAGGATTTCATGATCCTCAACAACCTGTCGTTCAAGGCCAAGCGCGGCAAGATCACGCTGCTGCTCGGGCCCAACGGCGCGGGCAAGTCGACCGTGCTCAAGACGCTGTTCGGCCTGCTCAAGGTGCGCCACGGGCGGGTGCTGCTCGACGGCCAGGACATCACCGGCGCGAGCCCCAAGGACTTGCTGGTGCGGCACGGCATTGCTTTCGTGCCGCAGGGGCGCAACCTGTTCGGCCAGCTGACGGCCTACGAGAACCTCGAGCTCGGCGGCATCACGCTGGGCATGAAGACCACGCACGAGCGCATTCCCGAAGTGCTCGAGCTCTTCCCGCGCGTGAAGGAGCGCATGCACAGCGCGGCCGCCTCGCTTTCGGGCGGCGAGCAGAAGCAGCTCGAGGTGGGCCGCGCGCTGCTGCTGCGGCCTCGGGTGCTCTTGATCGACGAGCCCTCGATCGGCCTGTCGCCGATCGTGGTGCAGGACGTGTTCAGGCTGCTGCGCAAGCTGGCCGACCAGGGCACCACGGTGCTGATGGTCGAGCAGAACGTGAAGAGCGCGCTCAAGATGGCCGACGAGGCCATCGCGCTCGAATCGGGCCGGCTGGTGCTGCACAAGGCAGCCTCCGAGCTGCTGGCCGATCCGGACATCGAACGGCTGTTCCTCGGCGGCGCCCATGCCGCGGCGCCGGCCGCCACGGTCTGAGGACAAGGCGCGATGGACAGGAAGCTGCGTTTCGCGATCGCCGGTGCCGGCGTGATCGGCCGGGCGCATTGGGAGCGGATGCGGGCCAGCGGCCGCTGCGAAGCGGTTGCCTTTGCCGACCCGTCCCCGGGCGCGGCCGTGCTGGCAGCCGAGGCCGGGCTGCCGCTGTACCCGGACCTGGAGGCGATGCTGGCCGCGGAGCGGCCCGACGGCGTGGTCCTGGCCACGCCGAACGCGCTGCACGTGCCCGGTGCGCTGGCCTGCGTGCGCTCCGGCGTGCCGGCGCTGGTCGAGAAGCCGGTGGCCGATTCGCTGGCCGACGCTGCGCGGCTGGCCGACGCGGTGGAAGCCTCGGCGGTGCCGGTGCTGGTGGGCCATCATCGGCGCCACAGTGCCATTCTCGGAGCCGCCTGCGAGACCATCGCCGAAGGCCGCCTCGGCAAGCTGGTGGCGGTAACGGCCAGCGCCACCTTCCACAAGCCCGACGACTACTTCGAGGCCGCCTGGCGCCGCCGGAAGGGCGGCGGGCCGATCCTGATCAACCTGGTGCACGAGATCGACAACCTGCGCGCGCTGGTGGGCGACATCGTCGAGGTGCAGGCCTTCGGTTCCCATGCGGCGCGCGGCTTCGAGGTGGAGGACACGGTCGCCATCAACCTGCGCTTTGCCAACGGCGCGCTCGGCAGCTTCATGCTGTCGGATGCCGCGGCCAGCCCGCGCAGCTGGGAGCAGACCTCGGGCGAGAACCAGGCCTACGACCACCACGCCGATCAGGACTGCTACGTCATCGCCGGCACGCGCGGCTCGCTGCAGGTGCCCACCCTGCGCGTCTTCGAGTATTCGGGCGCGGCCTCGTGGTGGAATCCGCTGGCGCGCAGCCGGGTCGAGCTGCACCAGAGCGATCCGCTCGCGCGGCAGCTCGATCATTTCTGCGCCGTGGTGCGGCGCGAAGAGCCGCCCCGCGTCACCGTGCGCGACGCCATGCGCACGCTCGCCGTCACGCTCGCGGTCGCCGAGGCCGTGCGCAGCGGCACCAACGTCAAGGTTTCATGATGAAAATTTCCGGCAAGACCACCCTCATCGCGCACCTCGGCTATCCGACCGAGAGCTTCAAGGCGCCGATGATCTACAACCCCTGGTTCGAGCAGCAGGGCATCGACGCGCTGGTGGTGCCCATGGGTGTGAAGGCCGAGGACTACGAGGCCTTCTTCGCCTCGCTGTTCCGCCTCACCAACATCCGCGGCGCGCTCGTGACCATGCCGCACAAGATCACGACCATGGGCCTGGTCGACGAACTGACGCCCGCCGCCAGGATCGCCGGCGCCTGCAACGCCGTGCTGAAGCGCGCCGACGGCACGCTCGTGGGCGACCAGTTCGACGGCGCCGGCTTCGTGCGCGGCGTGCTGCGCAAGGGCCGCGCGCTGGAAGGCGCGCGCGTGCTGGTGTCGGGCTGCGGCGGCGTGGGCTCGGCCATCGCCGCCTCGCTGGCCGCGGCCGGCGTGGCGCAGCTTTCGCTCTTCGACGCCAGCGCGGCATCGGCCAAGGCGCTCGCGGGGCGGCTCACGCCGCACTATCCGAATCTGGGCGTCGGCACCGGCTCCAGCGACCCTGCAGGCTACGACGTGGTGGTCAATGCCACGCCGCTCGGCATGAAGGAGGACGATCCGCTACCCTTCGACGTCGAGCGCATCGCGCCGTCCACCTTCGTCGGCGAGGTGGTCATGAAATCCGAGTACACGCCGCTGCTGCGCGCTGCGCGCGACAAGGGCTGCGCGGTCCAGGTCGGAACCGACATGCTGTTCGAAATGATCCCTGCCTATCTCGAGTTCTTCGGCTTCGGCACCGCGACGCCGGAAGACCTGCGGGCCGTGGCGCAGATCGCCTATTGAGCGGAGGCCGTCATGAGCATCTTCGAAGGCTTCCTCTCCACCTCCGAAACCCTGGCCGCGTTCAGCGACCACAACTTCGTCGCCGCGATGCTGCGCTTCGAGGCCGCGCTCGCGCACGCGCAGGCAGCCGAGGGCCTCATCCCCGAGTCGGCCGCGAGCTCGATCGTCGGCAGCTGCAAGGTCGAGCTGTTCGACGTGGCGAAGATCGTGCGCGACAGCGGCCGCGCCGGCAGCGTCGCGATCCCGCTGGTCAAGAGCCTCAAGGAGGCGGTGGGCCTGTTCAACGCCGACGCCTTGCCCTACGTGCATTTCGGCAGCACCAGCCAGGACGTGATCGACAGCGCAATGGCGCTGGTGACGCGCGAGGCGGTGGCGCTGGTGGAGGCCGACCTGGCCAAGGCGGCGCAGGCGCTGCTGGCGCACGGCAAGCGGCATGCGGCGACGCCGATCCTCGCGCGCACGCTGATGCAGCCCGCCTCGGTCACCAGCTTCGGGCTCAAGTGCGCGGGCTGGGCCGCGCCGCTGGTGCGCAGCCGCACGCGGCTGGCCGAGGCCGCGCGCCGCGCGCTGCAGGTGCAGTTGGGCGGCGCCGTGGGCACGCTGGCGCAAATGAAGGGGCAGGGTCCGGCGGTGCGCCGCCGCATGGCCGAGGAACTGGGCCTGGGAGACCCGGGCGCGAGCTGGCACACGCAGCGCGACGAATGGGTGGCGCTCGGCTGCGAGCTCGGCCTCCTGGTCGGCAGCCTCGGCAAGATCGCGAAGGACATCGCCCTCATGGGCCAGTACGAGGTCGGCGAAGTGGCCGAGCCCAGCGAGCCGGGACGCGGCGGATCGTCGGCGATGCCGCACAAGCGCAACCCGGTCGCCTCGATGGTGGCGCTGGCCGCCGCCGAGCGCGCGCCGCAGCGCGTGGCCGCCTTGCTGGCCGCGATGCCGCAGGAGCACGAGCGTGCGCTCGGCGCCTGGCAGGCCGAGCTGGGCGAATGGCCTCAGCTGCTGATGTCCGCGCACGGCAGCGTGCGCGCGCTGGCCGGCGCCTTGCCCGACCTGCAGATCGACGCCGCGCGCATGCGTGCGAACATCGACCGTCTGCGCGCCGAGCTGCCGCGCGAGGCGGCCGACGAATGGTTCGACCCGGCGCTGGCCGAGCCGGCCGCGACGATCGCGCTGGCGCAGATCAAGGCGCTGCAAACCCAACTCGACACACGGAACACTGCACGATGACCTCACCCGAGACTCCGCCCGGCGACTACGAAGCAGGCCTGTTGAACCGCCGCCGCATCCTCGGCGATGCCTGGGTCGACAAGTCCCTGGCCAACCGCAATGCCTTCAACAGCGAGTTCCAGGAACTGATCACGCGCCACGCGTGGAAGGACATCTGGGGCCGCCCGGCGCTGGGCGACAAGACGCGCCGCTTCATGGTGCTGTCGATGATGCTGGGCATCCATGCCTACGATGAGTTCGCGATGCACGTGCGCGCCGCGCTCGACGGCCCGCCCGAGTCGCGGCTCTCGCCCGAGGAGATCAAGGAAGTCATCATGATGGCCGCCATCTACTGCGGCGTGCCGGTGGCCAATCACGCCTTCGGCATCGCCACCGGCATCCTGCGCGAGAAAGGCCTGCTATGACCCGTTTGAATGTCGTTCGCGAGGGCGTAGGCCCGATCGTCGTCCTGAGCCATGCCCTGGGCTGCGACCTTCACATGTGGGATGGCGTGGCCGAGGTGCTGGCGCGCGCCCACACCGTGCTGCGCTACGACCACCGCAACCACGGCGGCTCCGAGTGCCTGGACGGCGCGTTCACCATGCAGGCGCTGGCCGACGATGCGGCGGCGCTGATCGAGCGCGAGGCCGAGGGCGAGCCGGTGCACTTCGTCGGCCTCTCGATGGGCGGCATGACCGCGCAGGCGCTGGCGCCGAAGCATCCGAAGCTGCTGAAGAGCCTCGTGATCGCGAATTCGTCGGCGCACTATGCCGACCCCGCACCCTGGCGCACCCGCGTCGACACGGTGCGGGCCCAGGGCGTGGCCGCGATCGCGCCGGGTGCCGTGGCGCGCTGGCTCACGCCGGCGTACGCGGCCACGCCCGAGGGCGCCGAGGCCGCGCGCCGGCTGAACGACACGCTGGTCGGCACCGATGCGACCGGCTACGTCGCCAGTTGCGAGGCGGTGAGCGCGATCGACTTTCGCGAAAGCAACCGCAGGATCGCAACGCCCACGCTGGTGATCGGCGGTCTGCGCGACGAGGCGACGCCGCTGCCAATGTCCGAGGCGATGGCGGCCGCGATTCCCGGTGCGCGCCTCGCCACCATCGATGCGGCGCACCTGAGCGCGGTCGAGCGGCCGGTGGAATTCAGCCAATTGCTGATCGATTTCTGGCGCAGCCTCTGACGACTGCGCCGGCAGTGGGGTGAATGGCGTCGGCTTGGCGGCGAGTGCGCGGCCGCTGCCATCATGGCGACCTTGTTTCGCTCGAAGAATCCATCCATGACCTCCCGCCTCAAGATCGATTTCGTGTCCGACGTGTCCTGCCCCTGGTGCGCCGTCGGCCTCGGTGCCCTCGAAGCCGCGCTGCAACGCGTGGCCCCCGACGTCAGCGCCGAACTGCATTTCCAGCCCTTCGAACTCAACCCGCAGATGCCGCCCGAAGGCCAGGATGCCTTCGAGCATCTGAACCAGAAGTACGGCTCCTCGCGCGAGCAGCAGGCGCAGGCGCGCGCGGCGATCCGCGCGCGCGGCGCGGCGGTGGGCTTCGAGTTCCGCGAGGAAGGGCGCTCGCGCGTCTACAACACCTTCGATGCGCACCGGCTGTTGCACTGGGCCGAACTGGAAGGCGGCGAGAAGCAGATCGCGCTCAAGAAGGCGCTGCTCAAGGCCTGCCACACCGACGGCGAGAACCTCTCCGACCCCGAGCTGCTGGTGCGCCTGGCTACCGAGGCCGGGCTCGATGCGCAGCGGGCGCGTGCGATTCTCGAAAGCGACGAGTACGCGGCGCAAACCCGCGAGCGCGAGCGGCTCTACACCGACGCCGGCATTCACTCGGTGCCCGCCATCATCATCAACGACCAGCACCTGATCTCGGGCGGCCAGCCGGTGGAGGTGTTCGAGCGCGCGCTGCGCCAGATCGCCGGCGCCGAGCCGGCAAGGACTGCCCTGGCGTAGCTTCCGACCCGGGCGCACCGGCGCCGGGCTTCCTTTTCGGCTAGGCGCGTCTTCTCAACAGCGCGGAGGCGCCGCTTGCATGCGCGACGTCCTCCGCCGTCGCGAGCAGCGCCGGCCCCAGGCTCAGCATGCGCGCGTCGGTCAAGCGGACCACCGGACCGGCGATCGTCACCACGCCGATGACCGTGCCGTTGCCGATGCGCACCGGCGCCGCCATGGCGCTCATGGCCGGTGCGAAAACCTCATTGATCATGGCGAAGCCGCGCTTGCGCGCGGCGCGCAGGTAGACGAGCAGGGCCTTGACCGAAGTGACTGCCTTCGGTCCGAACTCCTGCGGCGTGCCGAAGCCCTGCCTGGCGACGAGCTGTAGTGCCTTTTCCTCGGGCATCGTGGACAGCCATGCATGGCCGGCGGAACTGCAGGACAGGTTCACCGACAGGCCCATGTCCGGGTCGTAGCGCAGCCCGCGCGTGGCGCCCTGGGCCTTGGCCACGAAGATGAGTTCGTCGCCGTCGACCACCGCCAGGCGCACGAGTTCGCCCGACTCGGCCGCCAGCCGGTCGAGCAGCGGCTGCGCCACGTCGACCACGCCGCTGTTGCTCAGAAAGCTCAATCCCAGCGACACCAGCTTGATGGTCAGCGTGTAGTTGCCGTGGCTCTGGTCCTGGCGCGCATAACCGCAGCGGATCAGCTCGGAAAGCAGGCGGTGGGTCGCACTCAAGGGCATCTGCAGGTCGGTGGCCAGCGCCGAGAGCGCGAGCCCCTCAGGATGGGCGACCAGATGCTCAAGGACCTTGAAGCTGCGTTCGAGTATGGAGGTCATGACGCGGAACTCTAACTCCGATTTCTGCAAGTGTTTTCACTAGTGGAAATGTTTTCCACATGCTGCCTATGATCGCCCCTTCACGCCCAACCCCCCGGAGCTCATCTTGAAATTCCTCCACCGCACGCTGGCCCTGGTCGGCGCGACCGCCGCACTGGCGCTGCCTGTCATGGCCCAGGATGTCCAGGAGCGCGTCATCCGCTTCGGACATCTCAACAACGCCGATCATCCCGTCAGCTTCGGCGTCAAGCGCTTCGGTGAACTGGTTGCGGCCAAGAGCGGCGGCAAGCTGAAGGTCCAGGAGTTCCCGGCCTCGCAGCTGGGCAACGAGATGCAGCAGCAGTCGGCGCTTCAGGGCGGGGTGCAGCAGATGTCGGCGCCCGCGACGACTTCGCTGGCCGGCATCGTCAAGGAGTTCGGCCTCATCGACTTCCCCTTCACCGTGAGCTCCTTCGCGCAGGCCGACGCGCTGCTCGATGGGCCGCTCGGGCAGGCGCTGATCGCCAGGCTGCCGGAGAAGGGCC
Organism: Variovorax paradoxus; assembly: GCF_018614915.1. GTDB lineage: Bacteria > Pseudomonadota > Gammaproteobacteria > Burkholderiales > Burkholderiaceae_C > Variovorax > Variovorax paradoxus_K. The sequence goes on from NZ_JAGGNU010000060.1 coordinate 89,963, forward strand.
TGGTGGCGCTCGGCTACTGGGACCTGGGTTTCCGCAACGTCACGAACAGCAAGCGGCCGATCACCAGGCCGGAGGACCTCGAGGGCCTGAAGATCCGCGTCATTCCCAATCCGGTGTTCCTCGACACCTTCAAGGCCTTCAAGGCCAACCCGGTGCCCATGCCCTTCGCCGAGCTGTACGGTGCGCTGGAGGCGAAGGCGGTCGACGGCCAGGAGAACCCGTACTCGGTGATCCTCTCGAACAAGTTCTTCGAGGTGCAGAAGTTCCTGAGCGCCACGAACCACGTCTACGCGGCGAACATCATGTTGGTCAGCAGGAAGTTCTGGGATTCCCTGAGCCCGGCCGAGCAGAAGATCATGCGCGAGGCCGCGGACGAAGCACGCGGCTACCAGCGCCAGGTGAGCCGCGCTGCCGCGCAGAAGTCGGTGGGCGAGCTGCAGGCCAAGGGCATCCAGTTCAACGAGCCGGCCGCGGCCGAGCAGGCGCGCATGCGGCAGATCGCCAAGCCGGTGGTCGAGCGCTTCGCCGCCAGCTACGACCCCGGCCTCGTGAAGCTCTACAACGAAGAGCTCGCGCGCATCCGCAAGGCCGCTCCCTGATTGGATGGAGCCTGTCGACATGCCGCACGCCATGAAGATCCTCGTCCTGCACGGCCCCAACCTCAACCTGTTCGGGCGCCGCGAACCCCACATCTACGGCACCACCACGCTGGCCGAGATCAATGCCCGGCTGGAGAAGCTCGCCGTCGAACTCGGCGTCGAGCTCGAGACGATCCAGTCGAATCACGAGGGCCACCTGGTCGACTTCCTGCACAGCAACATCGACCTGGCGAGCGGTGCGCTGGTCAACCCCGCGGGCCTCACGCAGCACGGCGTTCCGCTGCACGACGCGATCAAGGCCATGCCCTTCCCGGTCTTCGAAATCCACATGTCCAACATCGCCGCCCGGGAGAGCTGGCGCGCGCATTCGATCATCTCGCCGGCCGTGAGGGGCACCATCCAGGGCCTCGGGCCGCATTCCTACCTGGCCGGTCTTCGCGCGCTCGTCGAGATCCAGCGCGAAGCCATGACATGAATCGCTGGATCGACCGCTTCTGCGCCGGCATCGAGGCCCTCATCGCAGCGGCCCTGGCGGTGATGGTGGTGCTGGTCTTCGGCAACGTCGTGCTTCGCTACGGCTTCAACTCCGGCATCACCGTGTCGGAGGAGGTCTCGCGCTGGCTCTTCATCTGGATCACCTTTCTCGGCGCGGTCGTCGCGCTGAAGGAGCACGGCCACCTCGGCGTCGACATGGTGGTGCGGAGGCTCCCGCCCGCCGGCAAGAAGTTCTGCCTGGCGGCCGGGCACCTCGTGATGCTCTACATCGTCTGGCTGCTGTTCCAGGGCAGCCTCGCCCAGTCGAAGATCAACTGGGACGTCGTCGCGCCGGTCACCGGTGCATCGATGGCGGTGGTGTACGCGTCAGGCCTCGTGTTCTCGGTGCTGGCAGCTTTCTTCTTGCTGCTGAACCTGCTGCGCCTGCTGTCCGGCCGCATCGCCGAACAGGACCTGGTCATGATCCAGGAATCGGAGGAAGCGGTCCAGCTGCAGCAGATCCTCGCATCGCAGGCCGATGCCGAACCGGGCGCGCCGGCGCAGGGAGCCCGGCAATGACGATCCTCGTCTTCGTCGGCTCCCTGCTTCTCGCGATGGCGATGGGCATTCCGATCGCGTTCGCGCTGCTCGCGAGCGGCGTCGCCCTGATGTGGCACCTCGATCTGTTCGACGCCCAGATCCTTGCGCAGAACGTCATCGGGGGCGCCGACAGCTTCCCGCTGCTGGCCGTGCCCTTCTTCATGCTCGCCGGCGAGATCATGAACGTGGGCGGCCTGTCCAAGCGCATCGTCGACTTCGCACTCGCGCTCGTCGGCCACGTGAAGGGCGGCCTCGGCTACGTGACGATCATGGCCGGATGCCTGCTGTCCGCGCTCTCGGGCTCGGCGGTCGCGGATGCGGCGGCGCTCACCGCGCTGCTGCTGCCGATGATGGTGAAAGCCGGCCACGACAAGGCACGCGCGGGCGGGCTGATCGCCGCGACGGGCGTGATCGGCCCCGTGATCCCGCCGAGCATCGGGCTGGTGATCTTCGGCGTCGCGGCGAACGTCTCGATCTCCAAGCTCTTCCTCGCAGCCATCGTGCCGGGGCTCCTGATCGGCGGCGCACTGTGGCTCACCTGGGCCTGGCTCGTGCGCCGCGAGAAGATCGTGCCGCCGCCGCGCAGATCGAGGGCGGACGTGCTGACGGCTTTCCGCAAGGCGCTGTGGGCGCTCATGCTGCCGGTCATCATCCTGGTCGGCCTGCGCATGGGCGTCTTCACGCCCACGGAAGCAGCCGTCGTCGCCGCGGTCTATGCCCTGTTCGTCTCGACGGCGATCTACCGCGAGCTCGGGTGGAAAGACCTGTACCACGTGTTCGTGAGCGCCGCGAAGACCAGCGCCATCGTGATGTTCCTGATCGCCGCCGCCATGGTGAGCGCCTGGCTCATCACGGTCGCGGACCTGCCCTCGAAGGTGGTCGGCATGCTCCAGCCCTTCATGGACAACAAGATCCTGCTGATGCTCGCGATCATGGTGCTCGTGATGATCGTCGGCACGGCCATGGACATGACGCCGACCATCCTGATCCTCACGCCGGTGCTGATGCCGATCGTCAAGGCGGCCGGCATCGATCCCGTCTACTTCGGCGTGCTGTTCATCATCAACAACTCGATCGGCCTGGTCACGCCCCCCGTGGGCACGGTGCTCAACGTGGTGGCCGGCGTCGGCCGCATCTCGATGGACGACGTCACCCGCGGCGTGGTGCCTTTCATGCTCGCGGAGTTCGCGGTCATGTTCCTGATGGTGCTGTTCCCCTGGCTCGTGACGGGCCCCGCCAGGCTGTTCCACGGATGAGCTTTCACTATCCGCAATCGACACAAAGGAGTCTTCAACCATGAAACGATCGATCACGAGAATCCTGGTGGCCGCGGCAGCGGCCTTGGCGGTGGCCGGCGCCGCCGCGCAAGTCAAGGAGCGCACGCTCAAGTTCGCCTTCCAGAACCAGACCGGTCATCCGCAGGCGCAGGGCGCGCAGAAGTTCGCCGATCTCGTGGCCGCGAAGTCGGCCGGCAAGATCTCCGTGAAGCTGTTCCCCGGCGGAACGCTCGGCGGCGACCTGCAGACGGTGTCGGCGCTGCAGGGCGGCACGGTGGAGCTCACGGTGCTCAACGCCGGCATTCTCTCGGCGCAGGTCAAGGAGTTCGCGGCTTTCGACTTTCCCTTCCTCTTCAACAACGGGCAAGAGGCCGACGCGGTCGCGGACGGTCCCTTCGGCCAGAAGCTGATGGCCAAGCTCGAGGACAAGGGCCTGCACGGCCTTGGCTACTGGGACCTCGGCTTTCGCAACCTCACCAACAGCAAGCGCCCGATCGTCAAGGCCGAGGACATTGCCGGGCTGAAGATCCGCGTGATCCAGTCGCCGATCTACATCGATCTCTTCGGCGCATTGGGCGCCAACGCGGTGCCGCTCCCGTTCCCCGAGCTCTATTCGGCGCTCGACCAGAAGGCAGTCGACGGCCAGGAGAACCCCAACACGGTGATCCTCTCGTCCAAGTTCGCGGAGGTGCAGAAGCACATCACGCAGACGCGCCACATCTACAACCCGCAAGCGCTGATCGTCAGCAAGAAGATCTGGGACGGCATGAGCGCCGAGGAGAAGAAGCTCATCGCCGACGCCGCTGCCGAGGCGACGGCATTTCAGCGACAGGTGTCGCGCAGTGCCGCCGACAGCGCGCTCGCATCGCTCAAGCAGGCGGGCATGACGGTCTCCGAACTGCCCGCCGCGGAGCTGGCCAAGCTGCGGGAAAAGGTGAAGCCCGTCATCGAGAAGCACACGGCCGCGGTAGGCGAGGCGACGGTCAAGGAGTTGACGGCCGAGATCGCCAAGGTGCGAAAGTAGCTATCTAGGGTCTGTTGACCCTAGGGCCTGTTAACGCTATTTGCGCGACCCCGCAAATAGCGTTAACAGGCCCTAGCTCAGCATCTCGATCAGCCGCGCCAGCGCCACCGAAGGCGTGCCGCGCCACACCAGGTGCGTGCGGTTGCCGCGGATGCGCTCGGGCAGGGCGTGCTGCTGCACGTCTGCGGTCGCGCGCAGCGCCTTCAGCACCGAGAGCGGCACGATGGCAAAGCCGGTGCCGGCCGCCACGCAGGCGATCATCGCCTGGTAGGACGAGAACTCCAGCGAGCGCGCGGGCACGACGCCGCCCTTGCCGAGCCATTGCTCCAGCAGCCGGCGGTACGAGCAGCCCTGCGCGAAGGCGATCAGCGTGGCGCCGGCGAGATCGCCCGGCCGCGCGACGCTCTGGATGCTGCGCGCCGTGATCAGCACCAGCTCTTCCTCGAACGCTGGCAGCGTCTCGAAGCCGGTCGCGGAGAAGGGCTGGGAGACGAAGGCGGCCTCGATCTCGAGGGCGTCCACCCGCTTCAGCAGCGCGCCGGTGGTGCCGGTGACCAGTTCCACCACCACGCCCGGGTAGAGCCTGTGGAAGCGCGAGAGCAGCGGCGCGAGCCGGCTGCCGGCCGTGCTTTCGAGCGAACCGAGCTTGAAGGTGCCGAGCGGCAGGTCGCTGCGCAGCTCGCTTTCCGCCTCTTCGGCCAGGCGCAGCAGGCGGTCGGCATAGGGCAGCAGCTTGCGGCCCGCCGGGGCCAGCGCGAGCGAGCGGCCCTGCCGCAGGAACAGCTTGTGGCCCAGCCGCTCCTCGAGCTGCTGGATGCGGGTGGTGATGTTCGACTGCACGCGGTGGAGCTTGTCGGCCGCGCGGATCACGCCGCCCTCGGCCACCACGGTGCGGAAGATCTCCAGCGAGTCGAGATCGATAGTTCTCATAAAAGGAATGATCGTTCTGAATAATTCATTTGTGGCGCATCCGCATTCTGCGTTTAATGACAAGCCATGTCGAACCCCACGCTCGCGGCGCCACGGCCTTCCTTCTTCGCGGTCTGCGGCGCCGGCTTCGTCGCGCTGGCGATGGCCATGGGCATCGGGCGCTTCGCTTTCACCCCGATGCTGCCGCTGATGATCCGCGCCGGCAGCGCCGACGTCGCGGCCGGCGGCTGGCTCGCCGCCGCCAACTACGCCGGCTACCTGCTGGGTGCGTTGAGCACGGCGCGCATTCCGCTCTCGCCGCAGCGTGTCGGACTGCTGTCGCTGGCCGCGATCGCACTGTCCACCGCGGCGATGGGCTGGACCGATTCGCTCGCGCTCTGGCTCGTGCTGCGTTTCGTGGCCGGCGTGGCGAGCGCCTGGGCGCTGGTGAGCACCAGCGTGTGGTGCCTGGGCTGGCTCGCGCGTTTCGATCGCGCCGCCGGGCCGGGCCTGCTGTATGCGGGGGTCGGCGCCGGCATCGCCCTGGCCGGGCTCTATTGCTGGCGCGCGGGCGCTGCCGGCGTGGCGCCCGATGTGCTGTGGCTGCAGCTCGGCGCGCTGGCTTTCGTCGGACTGTTGGTGGTGGCCGCGCTGATGCCGCGCGGCGCGGTCGCGCAGGCGAGCCGGCCGACATCCTCCGGCGGCGTGCCCTGGGGCCTGGTGATCTGCTACGGCATCCTCGGCTTCGGCTACATCCTGCCGGCCACCTTTCTCCCGGTGCTGGCGCGCGCGGTGGTCGACGACCCGGCGGTGTTCGGCGCCGCGTGGCCTGTGTTCGGCGCGGCGGCCGCGCTCTCGACGCTGCTGGCCAGCGTGCTGCTGCCGCGTGTCGCCCGGCGGCACGTGCTCGCCGGCAGCCATGCGTTGATGGCGCTGGGCTGCCTGCTGCCGGTGCTGCATCTGTCGGTCATCACCGTGTTGCTGGCTGCGCTGCTGGTGGGCGGCACCTTCATGGTCGCGACCATGGCCGGCATGCAGGAGGCGAGGGCGCGCAGCGTGGGCGACCCGACGCGCGCGCTCGGCCGCATGACCGCTGCCTTCGCCATCGGGCAGATGGCCGGGCCGGTGCTCTCGTCCGCGCTCAGCGGGAGCGCCGCGGGCTTCGGCGGCCTCTTCATCGCGCTGGCGGCCGCTGCCGTGGCCTTGCTCGGCAGCGCGTGGTGGCTGGTCCGCGCGCGCATCATTCCCGTCTCTTCCCATTGAAAAAAGGAACTCGTCCATGTTCGAACAAGGCCATACCCGTCCCTGGGCCGAACGACTGCCGATGCCGGCGGCCGACGCCATGTCCGATGCGCAGCGCAAGGCCGCCCAGGCGCTGATCGATGGGCCGCGCAAGGCGGTCTTCGGTCCCTTCATACCGCTGTTGCAAAGCCCGCTGCTGATGGAGCGCATCGGCAGCCTCGGCGAGTACCTGCGTTTCGACAGCCAGCTCGATGCGCGCGTGCGCGAGCTCGTGACCTGCGCGGTGGCGCGCCACGTCGGCAACCAGTTCGAATGGGTGCTGCATGCGCAGGCTGCGGTCAAGGCCGGCGTGAACGCCGAGGCGATCGAAGCCCTGCGCCTCGGCCGGCGCGCCGCGCCGCTTTCGGACGACGAGCAGCTGGCGCTCGACCTCGCGCTGGAACTGCTGCACCACCACGGCGTGAGCGAGCCGAGCTACGCCGCGGCCGAAGCGCGCTTCGGCAAGCAGGCGGTGGTCGAGCTCAGCGCGCTGGTGGGCTACTTCACGATGGTGTGCTGGGTGATGAACGTCGCCCACACGCCGGTGCAGGGCGCCGAGGGGCAGCCGGGGCTCGAGGCCTTTCCGCTGTAGGTTCGACCCGGCCCTGGATCAACGGTAGCCGGGCTCGTTGGCGTTGTGGATGATCCAGATCAGGTAGCCGCTGGAGAAATCGCCCATGCCGCCGCCGGCGAAGATGAGGCGGCCCTGGCCCTTGTAGGTCATCTCGAAGCGATGGCGGTCGGCACCGAAGTAGAAGGGAATCCAGGCCTTGCCCGTGATGTAGGCGCCCTGGTCGGTGGGCGGGCCTGCCACGTCGGTCACCTGCCTCGCCGGCATGCCGATCTGCAGCTTGCTGAACTTGCCGTTGGGCGCCGGGTTGCCGGTGATCTCGCCCTCATAGTCGTTCAGTCCCTTGACGGTGCGGCCGCTGCCTGCCTCGACCTTGGATGAGTCGACCACGTTGCCTTGGGCGTCCATGCCGGCCTTGCCGGCGCCGCTCGAGCGGCTGGATGGCGCGGGTGCGGGTGCGGGAGCAGGGCTTGCTGCGATGGCCGGCGCCGGCGCCGGCGCGGCGGCGGTCCTGGTCGCCTCGGCAGGGTCGCAGCGTTCGAGATCGACGATCTTCTGCTTGGTCTTGGGCACGGAGCGGTAGTCCCGAACCGTCGTGCTGACCTCGCCGCCCGAGAATCCGCCGGCCACGGAGCGGCAGCGGAAGTAGGTCGAATCGCCCTCGACGGCCGCGAACAGGCCCGCGGGCACATTGCGGCCCTTCGCTCGGGCCAGATTCAAAAAGACCGACTTGCCGACCACGTCCTGTTTGACCTTCTTTTCGTTTCCGCCGTCCAGCAAGGCGCTGAGCTGCTCGTAGCGCAGGCCTTCGGGTGCCGGCGCAGGTGCGGTCGGCGCCGCCGGCGCCGCTGCCGCAGCGGCTTCGGGCGCCGGCGCGGCTGCTGCGGGGGAAGACGTTCGCGAGGTCGAGCAGCCGACAGCCAGCAGGCCGATCGCAGCCGTGACGGCCAGGGTGGAAAAAGGGGTCCTCAAGATCACTGTAGAAACTCCAGAGTTGATGAAAGCAGTCCGCGTTCAAGCGGAGCGGCATTCTGGCCGAGTTCCGGCCTAGCGCAACACCTTGATCAGCGCAGCCAGTTCCTCGTTGCCCAGGCCGGCCTGCCCGGCCCGGCGCAGCAGATCGGTGAACAGCGCCGGCACGTCGGTATTGATCCCGGCCGCGCGCGACGAATCCAGGATGCGCTGCGTCGCCTCGATCGAAATGCGCAGCGGGCTCTCGGTGATGCGGTAGTCGCCGGACTGGATCACCGCCGCCTCGTGCTGGAAGAAGGCGCCGAAGCTCGGCGAGATCGCATTCACGATCTGCCCGAAGCGGGCCACGTCGAGCCCTTGCGACTCGGCCAGGCGCGCACCGTGAACGAAGCCGGCGAACGCGCCGTACACGTACGACAGGGTGGCCAGGTCCATCGTGGCGGCAGCGTCGATCTGATCGCCCAGGTAGACGATGTTGCCGGCCAGGACCTTCAGCACCTCGGCCACGGCGGCGTAGGTGCTCGCATCGCCCGAGATCAGCACCGGCGTGTCCGGCTGCCCCATCTGGCTGGGCGCTGCCTGGATCGCGCCATCGAGATAGCGCCCGCCGTGCTCGCGCGCCCACGCCAGCGCACGGCGCGCGTCCTCGGGGCTGCCGGTGCTGAGGTGCACCAGCGTCCGGCCATCGAGGGCTGCGGCCACGCCCTCCATGGCCCAGATCGCGCGGGCTGCGTGGTAGTCGTACACGCACATCACTGCCAGCCGGCTGCTGCGCACGGCGTCGGCGGCGCTGGCCGCGAGCGTGGCGCCCTCGGCCAGCAGCGGCCTCGCCTTGTCTTCGGACCGGTTCCAGACCGTCACGCGGCGGCCGCTGCGCAGGAAGAGCCGGGCCAGCGTGACGCCCATCGCGCCCAGCCCGATCACCGCCACATCATTCATCGGATTCATTGCAAGCTCCTGTCGATTGGAAGAAGGAGCGGATGCTAGGAACGACACTGCCGCATCGGCAAGTACGAACATATTTGTCCGGTACTATTAAAAAGGTAAGTAGCACGCCCTTGTGTCAACCTCGGACAATGGAGAGCGAACCCATGGCCAAGAAGCCTTATGCCTGCGGCGTCGGCCCGGCCTTCGAAGTGATCGGCGGCAAGTGGAAGGCCGTGATTTTGTGGGAGCTGCAGCTGCGGCCCCTGCGCTTCGGTGAACTCAGGCGGGTGGTCGAAGGCATCAGCGAGAAGATGCTGGTGCAGCAATTGCGCGAGCTCGAGGCCGACGAGCTGGTTTCACGCAAGGTCTTCCACGAGGTGCCGCCGCGCGTGGAATACGCGGCCACCCGGCTCGGCGCCTCGCTCAACGCGGCATTGGCGCCGCTCGCCGACTGGGGCGAGAGGCTGCTGAAGCGCCGCGCGGGACGTCAGGCTGCCTGAGGCGAGGTGCAGCAGCAACTCGAGCCCTTCGGATACGTGTGACCGCCATCGCGGCGTAGAGCGGCGTACCCGAAGCGCCGCCGGAAGCTTCTGGTCAGGTTCGCGCACGCTTGCGTAGGCACAATGGCGCCCCGCCGCGGACCGGGGTCTGCGAACAACAGCCCTGTGCATCCGCTGCCTCATGCTCGACAAACGCTTCTTTCCCCGCCAGGCCGTGGCGTCCGGCGGCAACCGCTGGGACTGGGCCCTGCTGCCGCTGGTGCTGGCGCTGCTGTTCGCGCTAGCCTGGGGCGGCTCGCAGATGGCGCGGCCTTACCAGGTGGGGGAGGCGCTGCCGATCAGCCTCGACCCCTGGGTGCTGCCGTACTACCTGCTGCGCACCACCTTGCGCATGTTCCTGGCGCTGGCGGCGTCGCTGGTCTTCAGCTGCGTCTTTGCCGCGCTGGCCGCCAAGTACCGCTCGGCGGAACGGGTGCTGGTGCCGGTGCTCGACATCCTGCAGTCGATTCCGATCCTCGGCTTCCTGTCGATCACCGTCACCGGCTTCATCGCGCTCTTCCCCGGCAACCTGCTCGGCGTGGAGTGCGCGGCGATCTTCGCCATCTTCACCTCGCAGGCCTGGAACATGGCGTTCAGCCTGTACCAGTCGCTGCGCACCGTGCCGGCGGAACTGCGCGAGGCGGCGGCGGTGTTCCAGCTCTCGGGCTGGCAGCGCTTCTGGCGGCTCGAGCTGCCGTTCGCTATGCCGGGACTTCTGTGGAACATGATGATGTCGATGTCGGGCGGCTGGTTCTTCGTGGTCGCCTCCGAGGCCATCTCGGTGTCGAACCAGAGCATCAAGTTGCCGGGCGTGGGCTCCTATATCGCGGCGGCGATCGAGGCCCGCGACCTGGGTGCCATCGGCTGGGCCATCGGCGGCATGCTGGTGGGCATCGTGCTCTACGATCAGTTGTTCTTCCGGCCGCTGATCGCCTGGGCCGACAAGTTCCGCTTCGAGGAGGGCAGCGGCGAGGACGCGCCGCGCTCCTGGCTGCTGACCTGGCTGCGCCGCACCGACAGGCTGAAGCGCATCGGGCAGGGTGTCGTGCAGCTGCTCGAACGCTCGCTCGTGGTCTTCCGGCGCGACCACGACGGCACCTCGATCAAGGCCCGCCCGCGTCCGCCCAATGCCGCCGTGGCGCGCGTGTGGGATGCCACGCTGGCCGCGGCCGTGCTGCTGGCCGCCGCCTGGCTGGTGCGCTTCATCAACACCGAGGTCGGCTGGTCCGAGGTCGTGCACGTGTTCGTGCTCGGGCTCTACACGCTGGCGCGCGTGTTGGTGCTGATCGCGCTGGCGGCGCTGGTCTGGGTGCCGGTAGGCATCTGGGTCGGCATGAATCCGCGCTGGGCCGGACGGCTGCAGGGCGTGGCGCAGTTCCTGGCCGCATTCCCGGCCAACCTGATGTTCCCGGTGGCGGTGCTGTTCATCGTGCGCTGGCATCTAAACCCGAATATCTGGCTGGCGCCGCTGATGGTGCTGGGCACGCAGTGGTACCTGCTCTTCAACGTGATCGCCGGCGCATCGAGCGTACCGACCGAACTGCGCTACGCGGCCCGGAACCTCGGGCTCGGCGGCTGGCTGCGCTGGCGGCGCTACCTGCTGCCGGCCGTGTTCCCGAGCTTCGTCACCGGCGCCATCACGGCCAGCGGCGGCTCGTGGAACGCCAGCATCGTGGCCGAGTACGTGACCTGGGGCGACACCACCCTGCAGGCCGCGGGCCTGGGCAGCTACATCGCCCATATGACGGCCATCGGCGATTTCCCGCGCATCGCGCTGGGCATCGGCGTGATGTGCGTGTTCGTGATGGGCATGAATCATTTCGTCTGGCGCCGGCTCTACGAGCTGGCCGAGAACCGCATGCATTTATAGGAGGCGCCATGGAAGAAGCCGTTGTCGAATTGAAGAGTGTCCGCAAATCGTTCCGCTCCGCCGACGGTGCCGCGCGTCCGGTGCTCGAGGGCGTGGACTTCCGCCTCGCCGAAGGCGAGATCGTCGCGCTGTTGGGCCAGTCGGGCTCGGGCAAGTCGACGCTGCTGCGCATTCTGGCCGGCCTGGTCGGCGTGGATGGCGGCAGCGTGCGCTATCGGGGCCAGCCGCTGTACGGGCCGGCGCGCGGCATCGCGATGGTGTTCCAGTCCTTCGCGCTGTTTCCATGGCTCACCGTGCAGCAGAACGTGGAGCTCGGACTGGAGGCGCGCGGCGTCGAGCAGGCGGAGCGTGCGCGGCGCGCTGCCGCGGCCATCGCGCTGATCGGCCTCGCGGGCTTCGAGGGCGCCTTGCCGCGCGAGCTCTCGGGCGGCATGCGCCAGCGCGTGGGCATCGCGCGTGCGCTGGTGGTCGAGCCCGAGGTGCTGCTGATGGACGAGGCCTTCTCCGCGCTCGACGTGCTGACCGGGGAACGCCTGCGCGACGACATCCTGCAGCTGTGGGACGGCGGCGCCATGCCGACCAAGGCGATGCTGGTCGTCTCGCACAACATCGAGGAAGCGGTGCTCATGGCCGACCGCGTACTGATCTTCGCCAGCGACCCGGGCCGCGTGCGTGCCGAGCTGCCGATCGGGCTGCCGCGGCCGCGCGACGGCGAGAGCCTGGAGGTGCGCGCGCTGGTCGACGAGGTCTACATGCTGATGACCGTCGGCGCCGCGGCCGCCGGCCGCGCTCGCGAAGAGCCGGTGCACATGCACCTTGGCAACCGGCTGCCCGAGGCCGACGTCGGCCGCATGGAGGCATTGCTCGAGATGCTGGTCGACGATGGCCGGCAGGGCCGCGCCGATCTGCCGCAGTTGGCGGAGGAGGCCGGCCTCACCGACCACGAGCTGCTGCCGCTGGCCCAGGCGCTGACCTTGCTGGGCTTCGCCCAACTGGCCGATGCCGACCTGCACCTCACGCCGCTGGGACTGCGCTACGTGGAGGGCGCGCACACGTTGCGCCAGCAGCTTTTCGGCCAGCAGCTGCTGGCCCACGTGCCGCTGGCCGCGCACATCCGCCACAGCCTGGAGCAAGCGCCGTCCGGGGCGCTGCCCGAGGAGCCCTTCCTGCAGTTGCTGAGCGACAGCCTGGACGCCGTGGAGGCCGAGCGCGTGCTGCGCACCGCGATCGAATGGGGCCGCTACGGCGAGGTCTTCGAATACGACTTCCACACCGGCCTGATCCATCTGCCGGCAGGCGAAGACGAGGACGCGGCGCAGGCTGCCTGAACCCGGCGGCCGCGCGGCTTCTTACCTGGCGGCGGCCGTACTCATGACCCGCCACGCCGGCAGCTTGCGCTGGAAGCCCTTGAGCTCCAGTTCGCCGATCGGCTCGAAGGACCACTCGGCATCCGCAACCATGTCCTGCAAGGCGCCACGGACGCGTTGCGAGATCAGGATTTCTCCACCCGCCGCCTCGCCGCACAGGCGCGCAGCCAGGTTGGTGACCGTGCCGATCGCTCCGTAGTCGATGCGGCCGTCGAAGCCGATGCCGCCGAGCGTCGCGAAGCCCTGCGCGATGCCGATGCCCATGTGCAGGTCGTAACCGCGCCGGCGCCATTGGCCGCTGAGGGCCGCCATCTCGCGCTGCATCAGGACGGCCATGCGCAGCGCCCGCGCCGGGGCGTCGGCCACCGGCTGGGGATCGTTGAAGAAGATCATCATGCCGTCGCCGGAGAAGCGCTCCAGCGTGCCCTCGTGGGCAAGCACCAGCCGCCCCATCGCGGCGTGGTATTGGCCCAGCACGGCCATCACCTCCTCCGGGTCGGCGGTTTCCGTGAATGCGGTGAAGCCGCGCAGGTCGAGAAAGACGACGGTGATCTCGCGCCGATGGCTCCGGAGCGGATCGTCGGCCCCGCCGGCAAGAATCGCCTCGGCCAGCTGCGGCGAGAAGAAGCGCTTGAGCTGGCCCACGCGTTCGAGTTGCCGCACGCTCTCCGCCACGCGCTGCTCGAGCGTGGCGTTCCACGCCTTCAGCTCGGCGCGTTGGCGCTCCACTTCGTCGTACAGCGTCTTCACCCGCAACAGGGAGCGCACGCGCGCCATCAGTTCGGCCTGGTGGATGGGCTTGGAGAGAAAGTCGTCCGCGCCCGCGCTCAGTCCGTTCACGCGCTCCTGTTCCGGGTCCAGCGCCGTCACCAGCACCACCGGCAGCACCGCGCAGGAAGGGTCGTCGCGAATCGCGCGGCAGACGTCGTAGCCGTTCATGCCCGGCATCATCACGTCCAGCAGCACCAGGTCGGGCGGGTCGGCGGCGATGAGCGCCAACGCCTCCTCGCCGGATGCGGCAGTGCTCGTCCGGTAGCCGCGCGCGGCGAGGATGTCCGCGAGCAGCCTGACGTTCTTGGCGACGTCGTCGACGACCAGGATGTGCGCGCTCATGTCGAACGCCCCTCGACGAGCAGCCGGTCCACCAGGGCCAGGAACGTCTTGAGCGAGAGGGGCTTGGTCAGATAGGCATCGAAGCCCGAACCGACGATGTTGCGCTGGTCCTCGGGCATGACCGAGGCCGACACCGCGACGACCGGGACGGCATCCAGTGCCGGCTGCTCGCGAATGCGCTGAAAGGCGGCGATGCCGCCCATGCCGGGCAACTGGATGTCCATCAGGATGAGGTCGGGCCGCTGGGTGATCGCGAGTCGCACGCCTTCTTCTCCGGTCGTGGCCTCCAGCGTGGCATGGCCCTGGTGCCGGAGGATGTCGCGCACCAGCTTCATGTTTTTGTCGTTGTCCTCGACGATCAGGATCGTGCTCATTCCACCGCCTCCAGGATCTTGAGCGGCAGCGTGAAGCTGAAGGTCGCGCCTTCGCCGGGGCGGCTGTCGACGCCCAGCGTTCCGCCATGCAGCTCGACGAAGCGCCTGGCCAGCGACAGGCCCAGCCCGGTGCCCTCGGACTTGCGCAGATAGTCGCCGCCGGCCTGGCGAAATTCTTCGAACACCAATGCCTGGTACTCGGGCGCGATGCCCACGCCGGTGTCGGTCACGCTGACCTCGGCCGTCGCCTGGTCCGCTGTCTCGAAGCGCCGGGCACGCAGCACGACGCTGCCGCCGGCCGGCGTGAACTTCACCGCATTGGACAGCAGGTTCACCACCACCTGCTTGATCTTGCGTGCATCCGCCACCCACTCCGAAAGGCCTTCGCCGACCTCCATCGACACCGAAATGCCGCTGCGCTGGGCGCGCTCGCGCACCAGGGTGAGGGCGTTGTCCAGCAGCAGGCCGAGATCGAAGCAGCTCAGGTCCAGTTCCATCCGCCCGGCTTCGATCTTCGACAGGTCCAGCACATCGTTGATCAGCGTCAGCAGGTGCTGGCCCGACGAATGGATGTCCTGCAGGTACTCCATCTGCTTGTCGTTGACCTCGCCGAACATCCGTTCGACCAGCACTTCGGAGAAACCGATGATGGCGTTCAGGGGCGTGCGCAGCTCGTGCGACATGTTGGCCAGGAACTCCGACTTGTGCTTGTTCGCCACTTCGAGCTGGCGGCTCTTCTCCTCGATTTCCTGGAACAGGCGCGCGTTCTGGAGTGCGATCACTGCCTGGTCGGCGAAGGTCTCGACCAGCCGGACTTCGGCGTTCGAGAAGGGCTGTACTTCCCTGCGATGCACGGCGATCACGCCGGCGGCCGCGCCCTCGCGCACCATGGGAACGGCCAGCACGGTCCGGAAACCGTGGCGCGCCTGCGGCTCGCGCGAATCGGGATAGTCGGAATCGAGCAGGCGCACGACATCCTGGACATGCACGGTCCGGTGCTCGGCAAAGGCGCGGCCCACCACCGATCCGCGAGATAGCGGCAGGACTTCGCCGCTGCCCAGTGCGGAGCCGTCGCTGGCCTGGTAGCCGGTCATCGCGCGCAGGTGCTCGCCGTCCGGCAGCCAGACCCTGCATCCGTGCGCCCGGCAAAGCAGCGCGGAGCGCTCGGCCACGGCCTCGAGCACGGGCTGGAGATCCGTCGGCGAACGACTGATGGCGCGGAGGATCTCCGCCGTCGCGGTCTGGTGTTCGAGAGATGCGCTCAGCTCGGCGGTGCGCCGCTCGACCTTGCGCTCCAGCCCGCCGTAGGACTCGCGAAGCTGCGCCGACATGCGGTTGAACTGCTGGGCCAGGCCCTCCAGTTCGTCGCCCGTGTCGACGACGATCTGCTGGTTCAGGTCGCCCTGGCCGATGCGTCGCGCGCCCCTGGCGAGCGTGCGGATCGGCTGCACCATGCTGCGCGCCAGTGCCGATGCCGCCACTGCCGAGATCGCCAGGCCCGCCAGCAGCAGCACGCCCGCGCGCAGGATCGATGCGTTGAGCTTGGCGTACACCTCGGCAATCGGCTGTTCGACGAACACCTTCCAGCCCAGCGGCTTGATCGGCGCCATCGAGGTCAGCACGGTGGCGCCCTCGAGATCCTGCGAGACCATCGCCTGCTCCACCAGGGTGCCGTTGTGGGCCGCGGCCTCGACATGCGGCAACGATGCCAGGCTGGTCTTGCGCAGCACCAGGCCGATGTCGGGATCGGCGACGAGCAGGCCGTTGCTGTCGAGCACATAGGCCTTGCCCTTCTGGCCGATCTGGATGCGCGACACCACGTCCCAAATGAACTTGAGATTCAACTCGGCCACCGTCACCGGCCCCTTCTCGCCGCCGGAGCGGATCGCCACCGTCATGTAGGGCTCGGTGCCGCGGTTGAAATACACCGGCCCGAACCACGGCGCGTCGGGTACGGCATTGCGAAAGGAGGCTTCCAAGGCCCGATCCCGGCCGGAGCCCATGACGTCCAGGCCCAGCCGCGACACCGCGATCTGTTCGCGGCCTGCGCGGTCGAGCTGCGAGACGTCGGTCACCTCGGGGGACTGGCGCAGCAGTCGCCAGAATTCGGTGCGCCGCGATTCAAGATCCGAGGCGTCGAGCTGGGCCAGGGATGCGTAGACCAGCTGTTCGGAAACCTGCTGGACGTACTGCTCGATCCGCGACGCCGCGCCGACGGCTTTTTCGTGCTGCAGGCTGGCCAGCGCCGCCTTGTTCTCCTGGTAGGAAAAATAGAGGCTGATCGCACTGGACGCCAGCAGCACCGTCGTCACCAGCGAAAGGATCAGCAGCAGGTACTTGCGGAACAGGCGCCCGCGATGGATCTCCCGTGTGGCCTGTGACCACGCCGCGAAGCGCCCGCCGTGGGCCGTCGATGCGAGTTCGCTCGCGAGCGAGACTGGAGACGAATCCGGAAGCGTCATGAACTGCAATTGGACATCGCGCTCCGCCCGAAGGGAAGAGCGCGCGCCTAGGCCTATTGGCCGATCCGGAAGCGGCGCAAAATCGACTCTCGTGAACGCACGCTGCAAGGAGGTCTCCGGTGCGCAGCAAAATCCGGTCGCTTCTTCTTTGCGCTGCGGTGGCCCTCGGTTCCACGGTGCAGGCCCAGCAGACGAAGAAGGTCCCGCGCCTGGGCTATCTGGCGGCCGTGTCGGCCAGCGCCGACGCGCCGCGCCTGGAAGCATTCCGCCAGGGGCTCCGGGATCTCGGCTATGTCGAAGGGCAGAGCATCCTGGTCGAATACCGCCACGAGAGGGATCTGCAGCGGCTTCCCGGCCTGGCTGCCGAGCTGATCCGCCTGGACATCGACGTGCTGGTCGCCGTGACGACGAACGCGGCGCAGGCGGCCAAGAAGATGACGACGACCGTTCCCATCGTCTTCATGGGCGTCACGGATCCGGTCGCCGCCGGGCTGGCCGAGAGCCTGGCGCGGCCCGGCGGGAACAGCACGGGCATCACCAACGTGGCGGCCATCCTCACCGGCAAGAGGCTGGAACTCCTGAAGCAGACCGAGCCCAGGATCTCCCGGGTCGCGGTGCTGTGGGATCCCAAGGCGCCGGGTTCCATTCCGCAGTGGGAAGCCAGCCAGGACCCGGCCGGGAAGCTGGGTCTGCAGCTCTACTCGATGGAGGCCAGCAGCGCCGATGGCTATGCGGCGGCATTCAAGGAAGCAGTCAAGGCGCGCAGCACGGCCGTCTGGGTCACGCTCAACCCGGTGGCCAATTCGAACCAGAAGCTGATCGCGGAGCTGGCCATCGAGAACGGATTGCCCTCGATCTGCGCGCGCAGCGACTATGCGGAAAACGGTTGCCTGATGGCCTACGGACCCGGCTACGGCACCGAGGGCAAGGACGGCGCCCGCTACGTCGACCGGATCCTCAAAGGCGCCAAGCCGGCCGACCTTCCGATCGAACAGCCGACGAAGTTCGAACTGGTGGTCAACCTGAAGACCGCGAAGCGCCTCGGCTTCCCGATCCCGCGCCCGGTGCTGAACCGGGCGGACAAGGTGATCCAGTGACGACTGCGGTGTTCACAGTACGTTACCAGCGAAGCGCCTGCCGCGGGCCCTGAATGGCGTCCAATGGCGGGGCTCATGAAAGGAGAAACGCCCATGCCCGAACGCGAGAGTGCAGATCTCAGGCCCGCACGCGAATCGTCGTTGTGGATCCTCGTCATCCTCGTCGTGCTGGCGCTCGGCGCCGGCGCTGTCTGGTGGCGCTGGTCGCATCAGCAGCAGGCGCCGGCCGACGCCGCACCGCCGGTCGCCAGCGCGCCGCCGGCCAGCGCAGCACCCGAAGCGGCGCCCGCAGTCGATGCGGGGCCGCAGCACCCGGTCGACACCCCCGCCGACGCCGCGCTGCCCAAGCTCGCCGATGCCGACGCCCGTGTCGGCTCGGCGCTCGCCGAACTGCTCGGCAGCAAGGCCGTCGCTTCCTTCCTGCAGACCGACGGCTTCGTGCGGCGCTTCGTCGCCACGATCGACAACCTGCCGCGCGACCAGGCGGCGGCGCGCATGTGGCCCGTGCACCCCACGCCGAAGCGCTTCGAGGTCGGCGGCAGCGCATCGGCGCCGACCATTGGCGTCGACAACGGCGCGCGCTACACGCCCTTCGTGCTCTTCGTCGAATCGGTCGACATGCGGCGCGCCGTGGCGCTCTACGCGAGGCTCTATCCGCTGTTCCAGCAGGCCTATGAGGAGCAGGGCTATCCGGGCCGCCATTTCAACGACCGCCTGGTGGCGGTGATCGACCACCTGCTGCAGGCGCCCGAACCTGCCGGGCCGCTGCAGCTGAAGCGGGTCGAGATCAAGGGCGACGTGCCCTCGGCGCGGCCCTGGGTGCACTACGAGTTTGCCGATCCGAAACTCGAAAGCCTGTCGGCCGGGCACAAGATCCTGATCCGTACCGGCCTGGTCAACGAGCGCCGGCTCAAGACCAGGCTGCGCGAACTGCGCAGCCAGATCGCGGGCGGCGCGCTGGCGAAGAAAAGCTGAGCAGCGCTGCGCGTCGCCGGGAAAAGCCGTGGACCGGATCGACGCGATGAAGGTGTTCGTGGCGGCGCTCGACGAAGGCAGCCTGGCCGGCGCCGGACGCAAGCTGGGCAAGTCGGCGGCAGCCGTCAGCCGCGCCATCGCCTTCCTCGAGGGGCATGTCGGCGCCGAGCTGCTGCATCGCACGACGAGGTCGATCAAGCTCAGCGAGGCGGGCGAGCGCTACGCCGTCGCCTGTCGCCGCATCCTCACCGATCTCGAGGAAGCCGACATGGTCGCCGCCGGCGAACGTTCGGCGCCGCGCGGCATGCTCACCGTCACTGCGCCGGTCGCCGCGGGGGAGAAACTCCTGCGCCCGGTGCTCGACGCGTTCATGGACGAGTTTCCCGCCGTGTCCGTGCGGCTGCAGATGCTCGACCGTCCCGCCAACCTGATCGACGAAGGCATCGACGTGGCGCTGCGCATCGCCCATCTCGCGGACTCCACGCTGGTCGCGCTGCGCGTAGGCGAGGTGCGGCGTGTGGTGGCGGCGTCGCCGCGCTACCTCGCCCGGCACCAGCGCATCATCCAACCCGCCGATCTTGCCGAGCACCAGGTCATCGCGATGACGCACTTCGGCATCGATTCGTGGAGCTTCCCGCCGGCCGACGGGTCGACGATGCCGCGGACGGTGCAGTTCTCGCCGCGCTTCGTCGTCAACAGCATCCGCGCCGCCGTCGCATCGGCCGTGCAGGGGCGCGGCGTGGTGCGCATGTTCTCCTACCACCTCGCCGACGCCGTGGCCGACGGCAGGCTGAAGATCATCCTTGCCGATGACGAGCACGCGCCGCTGCCGGTGCACCTGGTGTCGCCGCAAGGGCGGCTTTCCGTTCCCAAGGTGCGGGCCTTCGTCGACTTCGCCTTGCCCAGGTTGCGCAAGGGCTTCGATGGCCTCTCCGAGGCCTGCTGCAAGCCGGCCAAGACCGCGCGCAACGGCGTGCGGATTCGTTGATTCGATCGCCTGGAGGAAGAATGTTCGCCGGTTGACGACTATTCACTTGAAGCCTGCACGACTCTAAATTTCATCCCATGACGGCGCCGCATCCGGCAGCGCCGCAAACCCGGGAAAGGAATCGATCATGAACGTGCAGGACAACATCAGGGACAAGGTCGTCATCATCACCGGCGCCAGCAGCGGCCTGGGCGAGGCCACGGCGCGCTTGCTGGCGCAGCGCGGTGCCCGGCTGGTGCTGGCCGCGCGCCGCAAGGAGCGCCTCGACCAGCTCGCCGCCGAACTGCGGGGCGCCGGCGCGCAGGTGAGCGTCGTCGCCGCCGATGTCTCGCGCCGGGCCGATGTCGACGCGATCGCCGCCGCCGCGCTGCGCGACTTCGGGCGCATCGATGTGCTGGTCAACAACGCCGGCATCATGCCGCTTTCGCCGCTCGACAAGCTGAAGGTCGACGAGTGGGAACGCATGATCGACGTCAACATCAAGGGCGTGCTCTACGGCATCGCCGCCGTGCTGCCCGTCATGCGCGAGAGCGGCCGCGGCCACGTGATCAATCTCTCGTCGGTCGCCGGCTTCAAGGTCTTCGCACCGATCGGCACCGTCTACAGCGCCACGAAGTTCGCGGTGCGCGCCATCTCCGAAGGCCTGCGTGCCGAGGCATCCGCCGGCATCCGCAGCACGATCATCTCGCCCGGGGCCGCGGACAGCGAGCTGAAGCACAACAGCTCCGACGCGGACACCTCGGCCGGCGTGAAGGCTTTCTACGAAGCCAACCAGATCCCTGCGGACGCGGTCGCGCGCGCCATCGCCTACGCCATCGAGCAGCCGGACGAGGTCGACATCAACGAGATCGTCATCCGCCCGACGGTGCAGGAATTCTGAAGCGGCCGGAGACGTCGTCATGAACACACAACGCAAGACTGCCGTCGTCACCGGTGCTTCAAGCGGCATCGGCCTCGGTATCGCCAAGGCGCTGCTGGCGCGCGGCTGGAACGTCGCGGGCAGCGCGCGAACCAAGACGCGACTCGACGAAGCCGCCGCGCAGCTCGATGCCGGAGAGCGCTTCTTCGGCGAGGCCGGCGACATCGCCGAGCCGGTGACCGCGAAGCGCCTCCTCGACAGCGCGAGCCACCGCTTCGGCGCCATCGATCTGCTGGTCAACAATGCCGGCGTCTTCCTGCCGAAGCCCTTCGTCGACTTCACGCCGGACGAGATCGAGCAGCAGATCGCGACCAACGTGAAGGGCGTCATCTTCGCCTCGCAGGAAGCGGCGCGCCGCATGATCCCGCGCGGCCGGGGGCAGATCGTCAACATCACCGCCGCGCTCGCGATGCAGCCGCGCAGCACCGTGCCGGCCTTCCTCGCCGTGCTGCTCAAGGGCGGGCTGAACGCGGCGACGCGTGCGCTCGCGCTGGAGCTGGCGCCGCACGGCATCCGCGTCAACGCGGTCGCGCCGGGGATCATCGACAGTCCCATGCATTCGCCGGAGACGCACCAGTTTCTGAGGACGCTGCAACCGGCCGGTCGCCTCGGCACGGTGGAAGAGATCGCCGACGCCGTGCTCTACCTCGCAGGCGCCGACTTCACGAACGGCATCGTGCTGCCGGTCGACGGCGGTGCGACGGCGGGCAATATCTGACAAGCGAAGATGCCGGAGCAGATCAGGTAGGGCTGCCCGAGCAGGCCAGCGCGCGCATCAGGAGCAGCTTGCGCTCGCGCGCGTTGCGCGTGAGCGATGCCGCGTGCTTGAACTCCGCGCAGGCCTCGGCCTTGCGGCCCAGCTTGGCGAGCAGGTCGCCGCGCACGCTTGGCAGCAGGTGGTAGCCCTTGAGCTGCGGCTCGCTCTGCAGCGCATCGACCAGCTCCAGCCCCACGGCCGGGCCGAATGCCATCGAGAGGGCGACCGCGCGATTGAGCTCGACGATCGGCGAAGGCGAGAGTTGCGAGAGCGCCTCGTAGAGCGCCGCGATGCGCGTCCAGTCGGTTTCCCCTGCAGTGCGTGCGCGCGCATGGCAGGCGGCGATCGCGGCCTGCAGCGCATAGGGTCCGAGCGTTCCACCCAGCGCCTCGGCGCGCGCCAGTGCCGCGAAGCCGCGGCGGATCAGCAGCTGGTCCCAGCGTCCGCGGTTCTGCTCGAGCAGCAGCACCGGCTCGCCTTCGGCATCGACGCGCGCGGCCGCGCGCGAGGCCTGGATCTCCATCAGCGCGACCAGGCCGTGCACCTCCGGTTCGTCGGGCACCAGCTCGGCGAGGATGCGGCCCAGGCGCAGCGCTTCCTCGCACAGCGCGGGGCGCATCCAGTCCTCGCCGGCGGTGGCCGAGTAGCCCTCGTTGAACACCAGGTAGACCACCTCCAACACCGAACCGAGGCGCGCCGCGAGCTCGTCGGCACGCGGCGCCTCGAAGGGCACGCGCGCCGCCGCCAGCGTGCGCTTGGCGCGCACGATGCGCTGCGCGATGGTGGCTTCGGGCACGAGGAAGGAGCGCGCGATCTCGTCGGTCGCGAGGCCGCCGATCATGCGCAAGGTCAGCGCCACGCGCGCCTCGGGTGCGAGCACCGGGTGGCAGGCGGTGAACACCAGG
This sequence comes from Variovorax paradoxus, assembly GCF_018614915.1. Classification (GTDB taxonomy): domain Bacteria; phylum Pseudomonadota; class Gammaproteobacteria; order Burkholderiales; family Burkholderiaceae_C; genus Variovorax; species Variovorax paradoxus_K. Next base: position 111,963 of record NZ_JAGGNU010000060.1, read on the forward strand.
CGCAGCAGGTCGTCGCCGACTTCGTCGTCGAGCGCGGCATCGACGGCCTCGGCGAAGTCAGCCGCCGCCATCTCGTGACGGGCATCGAGTTCGCGGCCGATCTCGCCTTCCTTGCTCGCGTGCAGCTTGCGCCGGCGCAGCAGGTCGAGCGCGCGGTGCTTGGCCGCCGCCATGAGCCAGGCCGCCGGGTTGTCGGGTATGCCGTCCCGCGGCCATTGCTCGAGCGCGGCGACCAGCGCATCCTGCGCCAGCTCTTCGGCGACGCCGACATCGCGCACCATGCGCGCCAATGCACCGATGATCTTCGCGGACTCGATGCGCCAGACGGCGTTGATGCTGCGATGGATGTCGGCGGCCGTGGTCACGAAGATCGCCTCAGCGCTTCTGCAGTTCGTCGAAGCCTGCGGCAGCCTTCTGCACGTCCGGTGGAAAGTCGGCGAGCTCCTGCACCTGGCGCAGCTCGATGACCTCGTTCTCCGAGCCGGGGCAGCGCGAGGCCCAGGCGATGGCCTCTTCCTTCGACTTCACGTCGATCATCCAGTAGCCGCCGAGCACTTCCTTGGCCTCGGCGAAGGGGCCGTCGGTCACCTTGGGCTTGCCGCCCGGGAAGCTGACGCGCGCGCCCTCGGAGGGCGGGCGCAGGCCGTCGAGCGTGATCAGCACGCCCGCGTCCTTCAGTGCCCTGTTGTATTTCATCATCGCCTCGACGGCCTTGGCGTCGGGCATCGTGCCGGGGGCCGCGCTCTCGTAGCCCTTGGGGATCATCAGCATCATGAATCGCATGTCAGTCACTCCTTGGATGGGTTGGCGAGCCGAAAATTGCGGCTCTGTAATGACGTCGAACGGTGGACGCCGGAATCGACAGGTCCTTCAGGAATTTTTCTTCAGCACGGCGGCTTCGGGGCCCGCGAGGTAGGCGGGCGGCACGGGCTGCTCGAAATAGTCCATCGTCAGTTCATCGCCCGGCGCGATCGGCCGGCAAGCGCGCAGCGTGCGGCCATCCGCGTCGATGCGGGTGTTGGGCCGGCTGCCGTGGTTGATGAAGCCATAGCTGGTGCGCAGCGCGCGCACCAGCAGCAACTGCGGGCTCAAGGCATTCCATTCGAGGGCATCGATCACGGCCGGATGCCGCGCCACGTCGACCACTTGGCCGTCGAGGATGCAGAGCACCTCGCCGGCAGCCCAGGCGCGCCGGGCGAACATGCCGCGACCCTGGATGGCGCTGGGCCCGAGCTCGGCGCCGGCGATGGTTTCGATGTACGGCGCACCCTCCAGCATCCGGTCGGCGAAGGCGTCGATGTTGCGCACGCTCATGGGGCTGCGACCGGACGGATCTCGACTTCGGGCTGCGCCTGGGCGTAGGGATAGCAATGGACCCAGGCGATCGCCTCGTCCAGCGAATCGGCCTGGATCAGCCAGTAGCCCGCGATCAGTTCCTTCGCTTCCGCGAAAGGCCCGTCCATGACGCTCGTCCTGCCGCCCGCGAACTTCACGCGCGTGCCGCGGGCCGTCGACCGCAGCCCGTCGCCCGCGAGCAGCAGGCCGGCCTTCACGCCTTCATCGTTGCGTTGCGCCATCGCGGCCAGCCGCGCGGGATCGCTCGGCGCTTCGGCCTCGGTGTCGGCATCGGCCTTCAGCAGGATCAGGAAGCGCGGCTTGGTCGGGGCGGCCGAGGGGTCGACCCCGGGCAGGCCGCCTGCGCAGCCGGTCTCGCGGATCTCGAACTCGGCTTCGGCATCGCCGGCCGGCCTCTCTCGCAGCCAGTCGGTCACGGCCTGGCGCGAGTCGGCCTCGACGATGTCGAGCCCGGTGACCACCTGCGCTTCGATGAACGGCCCAGCGGTCTGCCGAGGCCCTTCGTCCGAGAAGCTCACGCGCACGCCCGAGGCGCTGGGCTGCAGCTCGGCGCTCTCGTGCAGCACGACGCCCGACGCCTTGGAAGGCAGAGGAAAAGAGCCGGCCTCGCGGTGCGGGCCGGCCTTGCGAAGGATCACGTATCTCATCCGATGCAGTCCTTTTTGGGGAGCTGCAAGGATAAGGCGTCGGGATCAGCGCGCGAGCGGGAGCAGGGCGCGCAGCTTCTCGTTGCGCAGGAAGAGGCCGCCCCAGGCCAGGAGCCCGATGTAGAGGCCGAACAGCAGGTGGCTGAAGACGGGGCTGCCAATCCGCAGGTGCGTCGCCATCGCGCCACCGAGCAGGCCGGTCAGCAGGATGGCGCCCAGCACGGCGGTGCGCGGCAGTGCGTAGAGCGCGGCGATCGCGAGCGTCATGACGCCGAGGCCGAAGCCCAGGCCGGGCGGATAGCCGAGCTCGGCCATCGTCTCTTTGACGATCTCCATCTCGGCGACCTTGATGCTCCCGTCGAAGACGAGGAACAGCACGACCAGCGCGCTGAGGACGCGCCCGGTCCAGGTGGCTGCACCCGAGCTCGGCGCGGCGCAGGCGGAATGAGTGGCGGTGGCTTGCATGATGCGTTCCTCAGCGGCCGGACGCCGCGCGCTTCTCGGCCGCTTCGCGCAGCCATTCCTCGTGCTTGCGCATCTCGGGCGTGAACTCGGCGCCGAAGTCCTCGGCCTCATAGACCTGCCGGATCTCGATCTCCACGTTGCCGCCGCCGTCGATCGGCGGCCAGCGCTTGACCCACTCGATCGCCTCTTCGCGCGACTTCACCTGGATCAGGCTGAAGCCAGCGACCAGTTCCTTGGCTTCGGCGAAGGGGCCGTCGATCACCGTCGGCTTGCCCTTGCTGAACTTGACGCGCGCGCCCTTGACGCTGGGCTGCAGGCCCATGCCGTCGAGCATGACGCCGGCCTTGATCATCTCCTCGTTGTACTTGAGCATGTCGGTGACCAGCTGCTCGGTCGGCATCACGCCGGCTTCGGTGTCGCGGTCGGCCTTGCGAATGACCATGAATTTCATCTTCGTATCTCCTTCGGTTGGTCTCACTTCTTTTGCTTCGCCGCGATCTCGTCCAGCAAGCGCTTTTCCTGCTCGCGCAGCTCGGGCGTGAACTCGGCGCCGAAGTCCTCCATCTCGAACACCTGCCGCAGCTCGATCTCGGTGTTGTCGTCGAAGGGTGCACGCTTGAGCCATTCGATGGCTTCGTCCTTCGAGCGCACCTGCCAGAGCCAGAAGCCGGCGACCAGTTCCTTGGTCTCGCTGAAGGGCCCGTCGATCACGGTGCGCTGCTTGCCGGAGAAGCGCACCCGTGCGCCCTTCGAGCTCGGCTGCAGGCCTTCGCCCGCCAGCATCACGCCGGCCTTCACCAGTTCCTCGTTGTACTTGCCCATCTCGGTGAGCAGTTGCTGGCTCGGCATCACGCCCGCTTCCGAATCCTTGCTCGCTTTGACAATCACCATGAATCGCATGTCGTTTCTCCTGGGTTGGGAGCCCGCTGGACCGGGGCTCTACCTGGACGTCGAAGCAGCGACGGCGGGATCGACAAATTCGACCCGCTTTTTGTAAATATTTGTTGCTAAGAGCGTGGCTTCGACAAGCTCAGCCCGAACGGACGGGGTGGTCGAGCTGCCTCCACCCGTTCGCCCTGAGCCGGTCGAAGGGCCGGCGCCATCACGCGTACTCGCCCACCGGCACGCAGCTGCAGAACAGATTGCGGTCGCCATAGACGTTGTCGACGCGGCCGATCGGCGGCCAGTACTTGGCCTCCTTGAGCGTGGCCAGCGGAAAGCCGCCGAGTTCGCGCGAGTAGGGCCGCGTCCACTCGCTGGCGAGCAGGCTGGCCGCAGTGTGCGGCGCATGCTTGAGCGGGTTGTCGTCCTTCGGCCAGACGCCTTCCTCGATGCGGCGGATCTCGCCGCGGATCGCGATCATCGCGTCGATGAAGCGGTCGAGCTCGGCCAGTGGCTCGCTCTCGGTCGGCTCCACCATCAGCGTGCCCGGCACCGGGAAGCTCAGCGTCGGCGCGTGGAAGCCGTAGTCGATCAGGCGCTTGGCCACGTCTTCCGCCGTCACGCCGCTCGAATCCTTGAGCGGGCGCAGGTCGAGGATGCATTCGTGCGCCACGTGCCCGTTCGGGCTCGCGTAGAGCGTAGGGTAGTAGTCCTTGAGGCGCGAACTGATGTAGTTGGCGCTCAGGATCGCAATCTCCGTGGCGGCCTGCAGGCCCACGGCACCCATCATGCGGCAGTACATCCAGCTGATCGGCAGCACCGCGGCATTGCCCAGCGGCGCGGCCGACACCGCGCCGACGCCGCTGGATGCCACCCCCGCCGTCGCGTGCCCCGGCAGGTAGGGCACCAGGTCCTCGACCACGCACACCGGCCCGACGCCCGGGCCGCCGCCGCCGTGCGGAATGCAAAAGGTCTTGTGCAGGTTCAGATGGCTCACGTCGCCGCCGAACTCGCCGGGTGCGGCCACGCCGACCAGCGCGTTCATGTTGGCGCCGTCGACGTAGACGCGGCCGCCGTGTGCATGGACGATCTCGCAGAGTTCCTTGACGCGCGTCTCGAACACGCCGTGCGTGCTGGGGTAGGTGATCATCACGGCGGCGAGCTTGTCGCCGTGCTTCTCGCAGGCGCGCTTCAGGTCGTCCATGTCGACGTTGCCCTGCGCGTCGCAGGCCGTCACCACCACCTGCATGCCGACCATCTGCGCGCTCGCCGGATTGGTGCCGTGGGCGGAGGAGGGGATCAGGCAGATGTTGCGGTGGCCTTCGCCCTTGGCTTCGTGGAAGGCCTTGATGGCCAGCAGGCCCGCGTACTCGCCCTGCGAGCCGGCATTGGGCTGCAGGCTGATGCCCGCGTAGCCGGTGGCTTCGCAGAGCCAGGCGCGCAGCTGCTTGTCGAGCTGGGCATAGCCCTGCAGCTGCTCGGCCGGCGCGAAGGGATGGATGTTCGCGAACTCGGGCCAGGTGATCGGGATCATCTCGCTGGTCGCATTGAGCTTCATGGTGCAGCTGCCGAGCGGGATCATGCTGCGGTCGAGCGCCAGGTCCTTGTCGGAAAGGCTGCGGATGTAGCGCAGCATCGCGGTTTCGCTCTTGTGGGTGTTGAACACCGGATGCGTGAGGAAGGCGCTGGTGCGGCGCAGCTCGTCGGGAATGCGCGGCGTGATGGTGCCCGCGAGCTCGTCGAAGCGCGGCATCGGCGTGCCGGCGGGCACGAACAGCGCCCACAGCGTTTCGATGTCGGCGCGCGTGGTGGTCTCGTCGAGCGAAATCCCCAGGTGGTGCTGCAGCCGCTGCCGCAGGTTGATGCTCGCGGCCTGTGCGCGCTCCTGGATCTTCGGCGTGTCGTCGCCGGTCTTGACGGTGAGCGAGTCGAAAGCGGTCTCGTTGACCAGCTCGCGCCCCATCTGCTCGAGACCCTGGGCCAGCACCGCGGTGAGCGCGGCCACGCGCTGCGCGATGCGCGTGAGGCCTTCCGGCCCGTGGTAGACGGCGTACATGCTCGCGACCACCGCCGGCAGCACCTGCGCGGTGCAGATGTTGGAAGTGGCTTTCTCGCGCCGGATGTGCTGCTCGCGCGTCTGCAGCGCAAGGCGGTAGGCCGGCTTGCCATGCTCGTCGACGCTCACGCCGACCAGGCGCCCGGGCAGCGAGCGCTTGAACTCGTCGCGGCAGGCCAGGTAGGCAGCATGCGGGCCGCCGTTGCACATCGGCATGCCGAAGCGCTGCGTGGTGCCGCAGACGATGTCGGCATCCCATTCGCCGGGCGGCGCCAGGAGCGTGAGCGCCAGCAGGTCGGCCGCCACGCAGAAGGCGGCATCGCATGCATGGGCGTGGCCGGCGAGCGGGCGCAGGTCGTGCACGTGGCCGGTGGTCGAGGGGTACTGCGCAAGCGCGCCGAAGAAATCGCCGCTGGCCATCAGGTGCGGCAGGGTCTCCGACACGGTGCTGACCTTGACCTCGATGCCGAGCGGCGCCGCGCGCGTCCTGATGACTTCGATGGTCTGCGGATGGCAGTCGCCCGAGACCAGGAACACGTTGCTCTTGCTCTTGACGCTGCGCTTGGCGAGCGTCATCGCCTCGGCCGCGGCGGTGGCTTCGTCGAGCATCGAGGCGTTGGCGATCGCCATGCCGGTCAGGTCGCACACCATGGTCTGGAAGTTGAGCAGCGCCTCCATGCGGCCCTGCGAGATCTCGGCCTGGTAGGGCGTGTACGCGGTGTACCAGGCCGGGTTCTCCAGCACGTTGCGCAGGATCACGCCGGGCGTGTGGGTGCCGTAGTAGCCCTGGCCGATGTAGCTCTTCGCCACCTTGTTCTTCGCCGCGATGGCCTTGAGTTCGGCCAATGCATCGGCCTCCGTCGCCGAGGCCGGCAGGCGCATCGGCCTCGTGCGGCGAATCGCCGGCGGCACGATGCCGTCGATCAGCTCGGCACGCGTGGTCGAGCCGATGGCAGCGAGCATGCGCGCTTCGTCGTCGGCCTCGATGCCGATGTGGCGGGCGATGAATTCCTCGGCGTTTTCGAGCTCGCCGAGGGAGGGCAGGGAAGACTTCGGCATGGGCGTGTTCAGTTCTGGCGTGTTTTAGTTTTCGTCGGCGAATTTCTGGTACGTGGTGGCGTCGAGCAGGGCGTCGAGCTGCAAGGCGTCGCCCACCTTCACCTTGAAGAACCAGCCCGCGGTTTCGGGCGCGCTGTTGGCGAGCGAGGGATCGGCGCGCAGCGCCTCGTTGACTTCGGTGATCTCGCCCGAGATGGGCATGAACACGTCGGCCGCGGCCTTGACCGACTCGACCACGCCGGCCACCTCGCCCTGGGCGAAGCTTTTGCCGACGTCCGGCAGGTCGACGAAGACCACGTCGCCCAGCGCGTCCTGCGCATGGACGGTGATGCCGACGGTGGCCACGCCATCGGCGCCGGCCTGGACCCACTCGTGGTCGCGGGTGTACTTGAGGCTCATGAACTAGCTCCTTGCAAAAATTAATAAAGAAATCAGCCGCGGTAGTAGCGGGAAGCAACGAAAGGCATGGTGCTCACTTCCATCGGCACCGGCTTGCCGCGCACGATGGCCTGGATGCGGGTGCCGGGCTCGGCATAGGCGAGCGCGACGTAGGCCATCGCGACCGGCCGGTCGACCGTGGGGCCCAGCAGGCCGCTGGTGACCTGCCCGATGGGCACGCCCTCGAAGGATTCGAGCAGCGTGCCGTCGCGCACCGGCACGCGCTCCAGCGCCACCAGGCCGACGCGCCTGCGCTTGAGCGTGTCGTGGTCGAGATGGCCCGCGGCGCCGCTGGCGGCCGTGAGCTGGGCCAGCACCTTCGCAGCGCCGGGGAAGCCGCCTTCGCGCGCACCGCCGGCGCGCCGCACCTTCTGGATCGCCCAGTTGAGCGAGGCTTCGACCGGCGTGGTCGTTTCATTGATGTCGTTGCCGTAGAGGCACAGCCCCGCTTCGAGCCGCAGCGAATTGCGCGCGCCCAGGCCGATGGGCTTGACCTCGGGCTGCGCCAGCAGGAGCCGCGCGAGCGCCTCGGCGTCCTTGGCGGCGACCGAGATCTCGAAGCCGTCTTCGCCGGTGTAGCCGCTGCGCGTGGCGAAAGCGGCAATGCCGCCGATCTGCACCGCGCCGCCGGTCATGAAGACGAAGCGCTCGATGCCGGGCGACAGCCGCGCCAGCGCAGCCACGGCCTGCGGACCCTGCAGCGCCAGCAGGGCGTGGTCGGGCATCGGCAGGACCTGGCAGCGCGCGCCGATCCTGGCCTGTATGTGCGCGATGTCAACCACCTTGCAGGCGCCGTTCACGATCACGAACAACGAGTCGTGGCCCTCGTTGAAGAACATCAGGTCGTCGAGGATGCCGCCCTCGTCGTTCAGGAGCAGGCCGTAGCGCTGCTTGCCGGGGGCGAGGCCGATCACGTCCACCGGCATCAGGCTCTCGAAGGCCGCCGCTGCATCGGGGCCGGCCAGGCGCAACTGGCCCATGTGGGAAATGTCGAACAGGCCGGCGGCCTCGCGCGTGTGCTTGTGCTCGGCCATCAGGCCGGCGGGGTACTGCACCGGCATCGAGTAGCCCGCGAACGGCACCATGCGGGCGCCGAGCGCCACGTGCAGATCATGGAGCGGGGTCTTTTGCAGATCGTCGGAAGCGGAGGCCAAGGCACTCTCCAAAGGGGCAGTCCAGATCCATGACATTGTTGCCATGGGCCACCCCTGCTGTCCGCTTTACCTGAGAGATTCGCCCCACGATCGGGGTTTGCTCCTTCGGTGGACGGCAATCCGAACGAAATGCCGTCTCTCTCCAGCAAGGAAACGCCCGGAAAACAGGGCGTTTCGTCAGTCCTTTTGCCTGAGCGTTCGGGCCCGTTCTTCGAGGGGACCTGCGCCTTCGGCGGCCCCGCGCTGCGAGGCTCTCTCCTGACCCGTCCGAGTGTAAGGGATGCGCGCGCCCAGGCCGCTCAGGAGCGCTCCAGGCGCAGCCGCCTGAGCAGAAACTTCTCCCAGAGCTTGTCGGAGATGAGCTGCAACGAACTGCGCACGTGGGCCCTGGCATTGCGCGCGTCGTAGGGCGAGCGGATATCGGCGCCCAACTGCCGCGCCCGCAGGCTCAGCATGCTCTCGGAGAGGCAGCAGCGCGCCTTCATGCGCAGGTCGTCGAAGTTTTGCGACGACAGGGGACTGGCCTTGTGCCACTCGTGGGACCACTTGAACCGGCGCTGCCGGGACGGGTCGCTCTCGTCCTTGATGAGCCAGGCTGACACGAAATCGACATAGGCCTCGTCGACGGTGTCGCGAAACAGACGGTGCGCAGGTTCGAAGCTGTCGTACACCAGCGAGTCCAGCAACTCGTTACCCGGCGAGAGCGTGCCGAGCTTGCGGCGCAGGCTGCCGTTCATCGCAAAGCAGTAGGTCGAGACCCATTCGAGCAGGGGGCCGAGCGGCGTCATGGTCGAGCGCGGAAAGTCGTTGATCTCGCCGAAGAGCCACGGTCCCGGATGCAGCCCCAGCCTCGCGATCTCGCTGCCGAAGCCGGCCATCCTGCGCTTGCTCCATGCGTGGTTTCGCGCCACGGTGTCGTTCGAGAAGATCCAGACATCGGGCTCGTCGCCCTCGGCCAGCAGCGCGGCCACGCCCGTGTCCCAGCCGGAGAACTCGCGGTTGGAGTTATCGCCCGCGATGATGAAGCCGGTGTCGAATTCCGCATCGCGGAAGGGCTCGCCCGCCGTGGTCCTTGCGTTGTCGACGATCGCGAGGGCGAAGCGGTCGCCCTCCCTGGCCAGTTGCCTTCGCAGCCCGGTCAGGACCTGAAGCGAATGATCACGGTACTGGGTCCCGTATTCCAGATGAACAAAACCGTAGCTCGTCATGTCTGATTTCAGAAAGGAAGAGATTGGCGGTGTACGAGCCCGGGGCGCGCAACGCAAAGGCGGGAAGTATGGGCGAGTATGACTCCTCGGGTCGTCAGTCGAGACGCCGAGTTCGGGCGCACGCCCTTCGAGGCGATTTCAATGGCCCCCTTGAGGCGGCAGCAGCTTGCCGATGCGCTCGCGGATCGAGGTGGCGCGCTCGGCGCCGGCGATCTTTTCGATCTCTGCGAGCATGGCGGAGGCGGCGGCCAGCATCGTGTCGCGTTCGCGCGCCTCGCGCAGCAGCTCGCGAAACTGCCCGGCCAGCATCGGATCGCGCCTGACGAACATGCGTTCGCACAGGTCGAACAGAAACATTCGCGTGGTGGCGAGCGAACGCTTGCCGTCGAACACGTCGGCCGCCACCGCCGGCTCGGCGTCCGGCTCGGTGGCTTGCGGGGCCATCGGTTGCGCATGCAGCAGATAGCCTTCCTGCACCAGGTGCAGCGCCACGCGGCCGGCTTCGTCGCGGCTGCCGAAGAGTTGGCCGAAGTCGGTCACCGAGCGCTGGCCGTCGGCCATCAGCAGCAGCGCGCGCTCGCGCTGGCCCAGCGCGCGGCGGCCCGGCTGGAGTTCTTGGTGCGCCTTGTCGGTCTTGATGAGGAACATGGATGCTCGGGCATTCGGAGGGGAGCGCCGGAGCATCGGCCAGCCGCATGACACCCCGGTGAAAGGGGTGCCGCCGGCTGTGAACTACTTCGCGTAAACGAGGTCGCGCAGGCCCAGCGAGATGCCGGGCACGTAGGTGATCACCATCAGGCAGGCCAGGATCACGAGCACGAAGGGCACCAGGTCCTTGACGATGCGGTCCAGCGAGATGCGCGCCACCGTGCAGGCGGCGAACAGGTTCACGCCGAAGGGCGGCGTGATCATGCCGAGCGCGAGGTTCACCACCATCACCAGGCCGAAGTGCACCGGGTCGATGCCGAAATGCATCGCCACCGGCGCGAGGATCGGCGCCAGCACGATGATGGCCGCGCTGGTCTCGATGAACATGCCGATCACGAACAGCGCTGCATTCACGCCCAGGAGGAACATCGCGGGCGACTTCAGCACGTCTTGGAGCCAGTGGCCGATGGCTTCGGGCACGCCGGCGCGCGTGATCAGGAACGCGAACAGGCCGGCGTTGGCGATGATGAACATGATCACCGACGAGGAGATCACCGACTTGCGCAGCACCGCATAGAGCTGCGCCGGCTTGATCTCGCGGTAGATCAGCATGCCGACCACCAGCGCGTACAGCACGGCCACGGCCGAGGCTTCGGTGGGCGTGAAGATCCCGCCATAGATGCCGCCGAGGATGATGACCGGCATCAAGAGCGCCCAGCCGGCGCGCCAGGTCGCGATGCCGACGCCGAGCCGGCCGTCGCCGTCGTTCTTGCCCAGGCCCTTGATCTTGCAATAGACGTACACGAAGGCCATCAGTGCGAGGCTGATCAGGATGCCGGGGCCGAAGCCGGCGATGAAGAGCTCGCCGATCGACACCTCGGCGCTCACGCCGTAGAGGATCATCGGGATCGAGGGCGGGATGATCACGCCCAGCTCGGCGCTGGTGGCCTGCAGCGCGGCCGCGTAGCTGGTGGGGTAGCCGTGCTTGATCAGCGCCGGGATCAGGATCGCGCCGATGGCGAAGGTGGTGGCCACCGAGGAGCCCGACACCGCGGCGAAGATCATGCAGGTCAGCACGCAGGTCATCGGCAGTCCGCCCTGGACGCCGCCGACCAGGCTTTTCGCGAACTCGACCAGCCGGCGCGAGATGCCGCCGGTTTCCATCAGGTTGCCGGCCAGGATGAAGAAGGGGATGGCCGCGAGCGGAAACTTGTTGACCGCGTTGAACATCTCCTTGACGGAGATCAGCATGTTGGCGTTCGACACCTGGATGCCGACGACCGAGGCGAGCCCGATCGAGACTGCGACGGAGATGGTGAGTGCGAAGCACACCACCATGGTGGCGATCATGGTGGCGCTCATAGGACCCCCACGCTTGTCACTTCGTGTACTGCGCTGCCCCCCGAGGGGGCCTTCGCGCCTTTGGGCGGCCAGGCGGCGCTCATTGCGCAGTCTCCAGTTCATGCCGCTGCGGATCGAGGAGGTTCGCGACGATGCCGACAACGCAGAACAGCCCGCCCACCGGCATCGCCACGTAGGCCCAGAACATCGAGATCGATTCGAGGCCGGCCATCGACTGCACGCCGCCGCGCTTCGCGTAGTCCCAGCCCCACCAGATGATGACGGTGATGAGCAGCAGCGCGGCCAGGCATACCAGCCAGTCGAGCACGCGCCGCAGCTTCGGCGGGCTCCAGCGGTACAGCACGTCGACGCTGACCATCGCGCCCTGGCGGAAGGCGGTCGGGATGCCCATGAACACCATCCAGATCAGGCTGATGCGGATCAGGATCTCGGACCATTCGGCGGGTTGCTCGAGCACGAAGCGGGTGATGATCTGGAACACGCCGAGGGCGGAGGCGATCACCAGCATCAGGCAGGCGATCGCCATCGCGGCCGACGTGGTCCAGCGATCGAGTCGGAGGAAAGCGGTTTTCATGGACGCATGGGAAAAGTCGAACAAAAAAACGCCCGCCAGCCAGGCTGCGCGGGCGTGTGCTGCCGCGAACGCGTCGCGGCGGCGCTGTCATTTGTAGTCGCGGATCTTGTCGAGATTGGCCTTGCCGAACTGCTTCTCGAAGTCGGCGTTGACCGGGGCCAGCATGCTGACGAACTTGGCCTTGTCGACGGTCTCGATCACCGTCATGCCCTGGGCGCGCAGTTCCTTCACGCCGTTGGCGTCGTCCTGGTCGACGCGGTCGCGGTTGGCTTTCGCGGCCACCTTGGCGGCTTCGAGGAAGGCGGTCTTGTCTGCCGCGCCGAGCTTGTCGAAGGCGGCCTTGTTCATCACGAAGACACAGGGCGAATAGACGTGGCCGGTCAGCGAGAGGTGCTTCTGCACCTGCGAGAACTTTGCCGCCATGATCACCGGCAGCGGGTTCTCCTGGCCGTCGACCGTGCCCTGCTGCAGCGCCGTGAACACTTCGGGGAAGGCCATCGGCGTGGTGATGATGCCCAGGCCCTTGTAGGCCGCGATGTGCACCGGGTTCTCCATCGTGCGCATCTTCAGGCCCTTGAGGTCCTCGGGGCCCTTCACGTCGCGCTTGCTGTTGGTCATGTGGCGAAAGCCGTTCTCGGCCCAGGCCAGCGCCTTGAAGCCCTTGGCGTCGAACTTGGTCAGGAGCTCCTGGCCGATCGGGCCATCGAGCACGGCGCGCGCATGGGCCTTGTCGCGGAACAGGAAGGGAACGTCGAGGATCTTGGTCTCGGGCACGAAGTTGGGCACCGGGCCGGTGGAGGAGAAGGCGAGCTCCTGCGTGCCGAGCTGCACCGCCTCGATCGATTCACGCTCGCCGCCCAGTGAACCGTTGTAGAAGGTCTCGATCTTGTAGCGGCCGTTGGTGCGCGCCGCGACTTCCTTGGCAAAGGTGTCGATGGCCACGCCCTGGTGCGAGTTCTGCGCCGTCGAAATGCTGATCTTCATGGCGGTCTGCGCGAATGCGGCGCATGCCATACCGAGGCCGAGGACCAGGCCGGCGGCCAGTCGGTTCAACTTCATCTTGGAGTCTCCTGTGCGATTAACGTCAAACGTATGACTATGCATCAATGGAGGCCTTCACAGCGTCAGGACTTTCACGGACGTGGGATGTGTCTTGTTCCCTCCGGACCGGCCGCCGCTACATCCCCACGTAGTTCGGCCCGCCGCCGCCTTCGGGCGTGACCCAGACGATGTTCTGCGTCGGGTCCTTGATGTCGCAGGTCTTGCAGTGCACGCAGTTCTGCGCATTGATCTGCAGGCGCTGCTTGCCGCCTTCGTCGGGCACGAACTCGTAGACGCCCGCCGGGCAGTAGCGGCTCTCGGGCCCCGCGTACTCCGGCAGGTTGATCTCGGTCGGCACCGCGGCGTTCTTCAGCGTCAGGTGCGCAGGCTGGTTCTCCTCGTGGTTGGTGTTGCTCACGAACACGGAGGAGAGGCGGTCGAAGGTCAGCTGGCCATCCGGCTTGGGATAGACGATCTTCTTGCAGGCCGAAGCGCGCTTGAGCCGCTCGTGGTCGGCCTGGTGGCGATGGATGGTCCAGGGGATGTGGCCGCGCAGCACGTACTGCTCGATGCCCGTCATCAGCGTGCCCACCGTCAGGCCCTTCTTGAACCACTGCTTGAAGTTGCGCGCCTTGTGGAGCTCCTTGTGCAACCAGCTCTTCTCGAAGGCCGCCGGGTAGGCCGTGAGTTCGTCGTGCTGGCGGCCGGCCACCACGGCGTGGTAGGCGGCCTCGGCCGCGAGCATGCCGGTCTTGATGGCGGCATGGCTGCCCTTGATGCGGCTGGCGTTCAGGTAGCCCGCCTCGCAGCCCACCAGCACGCCGCCCGGGAACACCGTCTTGGGCAGGGAGAGCAGGCCGCCTGCCGTGATGGCGCGCGCGCCGTAGCTCAGGCGCTTGGGCGCCTTCAGGCCCTTGTCCTGGCCTTCGAAGTACCAGCGGATGTTGGGATGGGTCTTGAAGCGCTGGAACTCGTCGAAGGGGCTCAGGTGCGGGTTCTGGTAGTCCAGGCCGATGACGAAGCCGACGATCACCTGGTTGTTCTCGGCGTGGTAGAGGAAGGAGCCGCCGTAGGTGTCCGGCTTCAGCGGCCAGCCTGCCGTGTGCACGGCCAGGCCGGGCTGGTGGCGCGCGGGGTCGATCTCCCACAGCTCCTTGATGCCGATGCCGTAGCTCTGCGGGTCCTTGCCGGCATCGAGCTTGTACTTGGCAATGAGCTCGCGGCCCAGGTGACCGCGCGAACCCTCGGCGAACACCGTGTACTTGGCATGCAGTTCCATGCCGAGCTGGAAGTTCTCGGTCGGCTCGCCGTCCTTCCCGATGCCCATGTTGCCGGTGGCGACGCCGCGCACCTTGCCGTCGTCGGTATAGAGCACCTCGGCCGCCGGAAAGCCCGCGAAGATCTCGACGCCCATGCCCTCGGCCTGCTGCGCGAGCCAGCGCACCACGTTGCCCAGGCTCACGATGTAGTTGCCTTCGTTGTGGAAGATCTTCGGCAAGAGGAAATCGGGCGTTCGGGTGGCGCCGGTCTCGGAGAGCATCAGGAAGGTGTCCTGCGTGACCGGCTGGTTGAGCGGCGCGCCGAGCTCCTCCCAGTCGGGCAGCAGCTCGTAGAGCGCGCGCGGATCCATGATCGCGCCCGACAGGATGTGGGCCCCGGGCTCCGAGCCCTTCTCGAGCACCACGACCGAGATCTCCTTGCCATGCGAGGCGGCCAGCTGCTTCAGGTGGATGGCGGTGGCGAGGCCGGCAGGGCCGGCGCCGACCACGACCACGTCGTATTCCATGGCTTCGCGGGGTCCGAACTGGGCGAGTATTTCGTCATGCGTCATGTGGGGTCTCGTCGTCGATAATGATTTTGAAGGTGCGAGGCACCGCGAAGGGGCCGGGTCATTTTATGCGGCGTCCAGAGCGGCTCCGGCCGGTCGCATCGGCGACTCCAACAGGACTTTTCTCCATGGCTTACAGCATCGATCTTTCGGGCCGCGTGGCCTTCGTCACGGGGGCGTCGAGCGGCCTCGGCGCGCAGTTCGCCAAGACGCTGGCGCGCGCGGGCGCGGCCGTGGTGCTCGCGAGCCGCCACACCGACAGGCTCAAGGAGCTGCGCGCGCGCATCGAGGGCGAGGGCGGCGATGCCCACGTGGTCGAGCTCGACGTGACCGACATCGACAGCATCAAGGCCGCGGTGGCGCGCGCCGAGACCGAGGTCGGGCCGATCGATATCCTGGTCAACAACTCGGGTGTCAGCACCACGCAGCGCCTCGAGGAAGTGAGGGCCGAGGACTACGACTTCATCTTCGACGCCAATGTCAAGGGCGCGTTCTTCGTCGCCCAGGAGGTCGGCAAGCGCATGCTGGCGCGCGCCAAGGGCGCGGCGCCCGGAACCTACATCGGCGGGCGAATCATCAACATCGCGTCGGTGGCGGCCCTGAAGGTGCTGCCGAAGATCGGCGTCTATTGCATGAGCAAGGCGGCCGTGGTGCAGATGACCAAGGCGATGGCGCTCGAATGGGGCCGCTTCGGCATCAACGTCAACGCCCTGTGCCCGGGCTACATCACGACCGACCTCAACGAGGACCACTGGAGCTCCGACGACGGCCAGAAGCTGGTGGGCATGCTGCCGCGCAAGCGCGTGGGCAAGCCCGAGGACCTGGACGGGCTGATCGTGCTGCTCGCCAGTGGCCAGAGCCATTTCGTCAATGGCGCGGTGATCGCGGCCGACGACGGTTTCGCGCTCTGAGCCCGCGCGCGCTCATCGGCATCGCGGCCGGCCTGGCCGCGGGCGCGCTCTGGGGCCTGGTGTTCGTGGCGCCGCGCATGGTGGGCCACTTCGGCATGGTGGACATCACGGCCGCGCGCTTCGTCGTCTTCGGCGCGGTCGCGGGACTGGCGGTCTGGTGGCGGCCGGCCGGGCAGCGCTGGCCCGGCGCGCGCCAGGCGTTCACCGTGCTCGGCCTCAGCGGCCTCGGCTTCACCGGCTACTACCTGCTGCTGGCCTTCTCGATCGCGGCCGCCGGCACCGAGGTGCCGAGCCTGGTCATCGGCACCATCCCGGTCTGGATGATGCTCCTGGGTCGCCCCGTCGGGCTGCGCATGCAGGCCCTGCTGCCGGGGCTGGCGCTCACGGCCGCGGGCATCGCACTGA
Organism: Variovorax paradoxus; assembly: GCF_018614915.1. GTDB lineage: Bacteria > Pseudomonadota > Gammaproteobacteria > Burkholderiales > Burkholderiaceae_C > Variovorax > Variovorax paradoxus_K. The sequence continues at coordinate 127,997 of NZ_JAGGNU010000060.1, forward strand.
TGGTTGCCGGCGCCTGGCCGGAAGGCGGCGCGAGCGGCGCGGGCGGCGCGCATTTCGGCTGGGGCCTGCTGCTGGCGCTGCTTGCGATGGCGAGCTGGACCGCGTTCGGGCTCCTGAACGCGGCCCGGCTCCAGCGCCATCCCGAGGTGCACGCGGCGGACTGGACCAATTGGCTCGGCATCGCGACCGGCCTCGGCGCCTTAGTGCTGTGGCTGGTTGCCGGATCCGACGTGGCGACGCTGCGCGCGCAGCCTGATGGCACGCTGTTCGTGCTGCTCGCGCTGGCCGGCGGCCTGGGTTCCTCGTGGTTGGCCACGGTGCTCTGGAATGTCGCGAGCCAGCGGCTTTCGGCGAGCCTGTGCGGCCAGTTGATCGTGAGCGAGACCTTGTTCGCCTTGCTCTATTCCTTTCTGTGGGACGGGCGCTGGCCGCATGCGAGCGAGATCGCCGCGGCCGTGCTCTTCGTCCTCGGCATCCTCGCATCCATCAAGGCACACCGATGAGAATCGAAATTCCCGAAGCCAAGAAGCTCGTCTACGAAATGACCATCCCGATCCGCTGGGGCGACATGGACGCGATGGGCCATCTGAACAATGCGAGCTACTTCCGCTATCTCGAGACCGCGCGCATCGACTGGTTCCACTCGCTGGGCGCCGAGCCCGCGCCGGACGGCCAGGGCATGGTGATCGTCAATGCCTTCTGCAACTTCTACAAGCAGCTCGAATACCCGGGCGACGTGCTGGTCAGGATGTACGTGAGCGACCCGGGCCGCACCACCTTCGAGAGCTGGGCCATCATGGCGCGCACCGATGCGCCCGATGTGATCTGCGCGGCCGGCGGGGCGACCACCATCTGGGTCGACTTCCCGAAGCAGAAGGCGCTGCCCTTGCCGGACTGGCTGCGGGCGATCGTCAGCTAGGGTTAACAGGCCCTCGCAACAAAAGGCCCTCCGCCAACTTGCGTTCGCGCGAAGGGCCTTTCGCAGACTCGGAGTGCCGCGTGGGTTTTGCCGAATCCGTGAATGTCATTCTGCCTGCGCGGCCTGGTTGCGCAATTCGGCCGTGCGCCATAGAGCAAGCGGGAGGTGTCCTACTTTTCGCCGGCCTCCGCCGCCCTTCGGTCTTTCACGCCGGGCTCAGCACGATGCGTGCCTCGAAGCCCGCGGCTGCCCCCGGCGGCGGCGACATCAGCTCGAGCCGCGCTCCGTGCTTCTCGACGATGGTGTTGACGATCGACAGGCCCAGCCCGTAGCCCGCACGGTTGGAGCTGTGACGCACGTGGCGCTGCTGCAGGGTGCGCAGCTCGACCTCGCCGACGCCGGGGCCGAAGTCGCGCACGGCCAGCGTGCACGGCGGCATCACTTCGATCACGACGCGGCCGCGGCCGTAGTGCAGCGCGTTCTCCACCAGGTTGCGCAGCGCGATCGCCAGCGCGTCGACGTCGCCGAGCGCCACTGGCGGCTCGGTGTCCGGCACCTTCAGCGACAGGCGCTCGTTCGCGCGCGGATCCTGCCAGAACTCCTGCGCCACGGCGCCGGCCAGTTGGACCAGGTCGATCTTCGCGCGCGTGAGCGAAGCGGCGGACTCGGCCCTGGAGAGCTGCAGCAGTTTTTCGGTGCGGTGCGCGAGCATCTGCAGCGCATCGAGCGCGGCCTCGACATCGCCGCGCCGCAGATCGTGTTCGAGCGCGGTCTGCAGCCGCAGCCGCGCGGCCGCGAGCGGCGTGCGCAGCTCGTGCGCCGCATTCGCGGCCAGCGCGCGCTCGACGTCGAGCGCCTGCGCGAGGCGCTCGAGCAGACGGTTCACGTGGTCGCCGACCGTGCGCAGTTCCAGCGGCAGGCCGGGAAGCCCGATCGGGCGCAAATCGGCGCCGCTGCGCTGCGCGATCTCGCCGGCGAGCTGCTGCAGGGCACGCAGCTCGGTGCGCGCCACGTTGCGCAGCACCAGCGCCAGCAGCGGCAGCACGGCGAACAGCGGAACGATCAGGCCGATCAGGGTGCGGTTGAGCGCGGTGCGGCGCTCGTCCAGCGGATCGGCGACCTGGAGGAAGAGGTCGCGGGAAGGGTGCCGCACGGTGTAGATGCGCCAGGCCTCGGCGTTCGCGAAGCCGGCGGCCAGGGGAACATCGAAGGCGTTGGCCGGCGATTCGGCGGAGCGCAGCAGCACGCGCTCGTGCAGGTCGACCACCTGGTAGAGCACGGCGTCGGTCGGAAAGAGCTGCGGCGGCGCGACCAGCGGCGTGCGGATGTCGCCGCGCTCGAACTCGAGCTTGTCGAGCTCGTGCAGCGCCATGTCGAACATCCGGTGCGAGACCTCCACCAGCTCGCTGTCGAAGTTGTGGTTGATCTCGCGGTCCACATACCACACCACGCCCAGCACGCACAGAAGCCAGACCCCGCCGACCCAGACGATGAGGGTGCGGGTCAGCCGGCCGGCGAGCGAATCGCGGGTGCCGAATTCGGCGCCGGCCTGCTGCAGGAAATTCAGCTTCATTCGTCTTCGTCTTCGGGCGAGAAAGAAAGCCTGTAGCCAAGGCCGCGCAGGGTCTGGATATGGCTGCGGCCGAGCTTGCGCCGGAGCCGGCTGATGAACACTTCCAGCGTGTTGCTGTCGGCCTCGTCGCCGAAGCCATAGAGCGCGTCGGCCAGGTTCTCGCGCGTGTGGATGCGTTCGGGTCGCGTCGCCATCACGCGCAGCAGCGCCCATTCCTTCTGCGTGAGCGTGATCGGAAGCCCGTTCTTGCGCACCAGGTCGCGCGCCAGGTCGATCTCGAGCGTGCCGAGCTGGAGCACCGGCGAGCTGGTGGTGCTGCGCCGCCGCTCGACGGCCCGCAGGCGCGCCAGCAGCTCCGCGGGGTCGTAGGGCTTGATCAGGTAGTCGTCGGCGCCGGCGTCGAGGCCGCGGATGCGGTCGGTCACCTGGTCGCGTGCGGTGAGCACGATCACGATCGGGCGCTCGCGCAGCAAGCGCACGTTCGGCAGCAGCGAGAGCCCGTCGCCGTCGCTCAGGTGCAGGTCGAGCAGCACGGCGGCGTACTGCACGGCCGCGAGCGCCGCGCGCGCCTGCGCGAGGCTGGGCGCGACGTCGACCACGAAGGCCTTGGCCACCAGGTAGCTGCAGACCGCGCTCGCCAATGCGGCATCGTCCTCGACCAGCAATATGCGCACGTCGCCCCGTTCCTTCTCAAAAGAGGGGAGTCTAGTGCGGCTGCGCTTCAGACTGGATTCAGGTGCCGACCCTAAGCTTGGCCGCGCATGATTCGTTCCGTTGCCGCTCGTCCGCTCGCCTGGACTCTTCTGACGCTGGCCTTTCTCCTGCTCTGGGACGCCACCGGCCTCGACCTCGCACTCGCACGCATGGCGGGCACGCCCTTTGGCTTTCCCTGGCGCAACAATGGGTTCCTGGTCCACGTCATGCACGAGGACGCGAGGTCGCTGAGCTGGATCATCGTCGCGGCGCTGTTCGCCGCCATCCGCTGGCCCGCGGGTCTGCTGCGCCGGCTCCGCAGGCCCCAGCGAGCGCAGCTCGCATTCACGGTGCTGGCCTCGGTGCTCATCGTTTCGATCACCAAGTACCTGAGCGACAGCAGCTGCCCCTGGGACCTCCAGGTCTTCGGCGGCGCCGCCCGCTACGTCAGCCACTGGTCGTGGGGCGTGCGCGACGGCGGCCCGGGCGGCTGCTTTCCGGCCGGCCACGCATCGGCGGCCTTCGCCTATGCCGGCGGCTGGTTCGTGTGGCGCCGCGCCTCGCCTGGAGTGGCGCGAAGCTGGCTCTTCGGCGCGCTCGCGGCCGGGCTGCTGTTGGGGCTCGCGCAGCAGCTGCGCGGCGCCCACTACATGAGCCATACGCTCTGGACCGCGTGGATCTGCTGGACCGCGGGCTTCGCGATCGATGCCTTCGTGCACCGGGGCTCGGCCCGGTATGCGTTCATGGCCGACGCCCCGAAGCTGAACGAATCCTGAGCGGCACATTCAGTGAGTTTTCAGTCCAGGTTTCCAGACTCGCTGGATGCCTGCTTCGAACGCCCGATCCTTTCCCCATGCCCTTGACGACCTGCCGCTCGCTGCGCCGGCGAAAGGGCCCGCCGCAGCGGCGTCCACACCGGTGTGGCGCCAGCTCGATGCCTGGTTCGCGCGCCCGCGTTCGGCGCGCAACGTGCTGGTCTGGCTGAGCCTCTACCTGGCGCTGGCCACCAACTGGCCCTTGTGGAACGAGCTGGCGCGCATCGGCGGCGCGCCCAGCGTGTACCTGCCGTCGATTGCCGCGATGGCGCTGCTCGTCGTCTGCGCCAGCGTGGCGCTGCTGTCCTTCACCGCCTGGTCGCGCTGGATGAAGCCGCTCTGGTTCGCCGTCGTCGTGATCGCCGCCGTGGCCCAGCACTACATGCTGAGCTACAAAGTCGTGATGGACCCCAGCATGCTGGCCAATGCGATGCAGACCGATGCCCATGAGGTGCACGATCTGCTGAGCTGGCGGCTGCTGTACCACGTGCTGCTGGTCGCGGCCTTGCCCGCCTGGGCCCTGTGGCGCGTGCGGCTCATTCCGATGGGTGTCGTCGGCCAGGCCTGGCGCAACGCCCTGCTGCTGATCGCGGCGGTGGCCCTGGCGCTCGGCGGCGCACTCGCGATGGGCCGGCAGCTCGCGCCGCTGATGCGCAACAACGTCCACCTGCGCTACATGATGAATCCGGTGGCCAGCATCTATTCGGCCGCGGCGGTCGCGATCAAGCCGATGTTCAAGCACAGCCGCAAGCTGATCCCGGTGTCCGGCGGCGCGGCGCTGGGGGCCAGCTATGCGGCGCAGGCCCGGCCGCCGCTCTTCGTGCTGGTGGTGGGCGAGACGGCGCGGGCCGACCATTTCGGACTCAACGGCTATGCGCGCAACACCACGCCCGAGCTCGCGGCACGCCAGGTGCTGAGCTGGCACGACGTTCATTCCTGCGGCACCAACACGCTGGCTTCCGTGCCCTGCATGTTCTCGCCGCTGGGCAAGGCAGCCTTCGAGGCGCGCAAGGACGACTACGAGAACCTGATGGACGTGCTGCAGGCCGCCGGCCTAGCGGTGTTCTGGCTCGACAACCAGGCCGGCGGTTGCAAGGGTGTCTGCGACCGCATTCCGCACGCCTCGGCTTTCGACACCGTCGACGAGGGCGTGCGCAGCGCGCTCTGCGAAGGCGACGAATGCCTCGACGACGTTATGCTGCACGGCCTGGATGCTCGCCTGGCCGCGTTGTCGGCCGAGCGCCGGAGCAAGGGCGTGGTGCTGGTCATGCACCAGATGGGCAGCCATGGCCCGGCCTACTACAAGCGCTCGTCGCCCGATGCCAAGCGCTTCCTGCCCGAATGCAAGACCAACGCGCTGGCCGAATGCAGCCACACCGAGCTGGTGAACGGCTTCGACAATTCCATCGCCTACACCGATCGATTCCTGGGCAAGACCATCGACTGGCTGAAGGCCCAGTCGAAGAACTACGACCCGGCATTGCTCTACCTCAGCGACCACGGCGAGTCGCTGGGCGAGTACGGGCTGTTCCTGCACGGCGTGCCCTACGGCTTCGCGCCCGAGGTGCAGAAGCACATCCCGATGGTCGCGTGGTTCGGCGAGGGCATGAGCGAGCGCGACCGGCTCTCGCGCCGCTGCCTGGAAGCGGGGCTGGACACGCCGCTCACGCACGACAACCTCTATCACACGGTGCTGGGCGCGATGGACGTGAAGACGCCGAGCTACAAGCCCGCGCTCGATGCGCTGGCCTCGTGCCGCGGCTCCGGAGCCTGAGCTCCCGCTACTTCTTCTCGCGCGGCAACCGCCCCATCAGGAAGAACTCGGGGTTCGGCTGCATGCCGCTGAAGCTGGCCATGCGGTTGGAGAGGCCGAAGAAGGCGGTGATGGCGGCGATGTCCCAGATGTCCTCGTCGCTGAAGCCGTGCGCGTGCAGCGGCGCGAAGTCGGCGTCGGCTATCTCGTGCGAGCGCTCGCAGACCTTCATGGCGAACTCGAGCATCGCATGCTGGCGCGGCGTGATGTCGGCCTTGCGCCAGTTGACGGCCACCTCGTCGGCCACCAGCGGCTTCTTCTCGTAGATGCGCAGCAGCGCACCGTGCGCGACCACGCAGTAGAGGCACTGGTTGGCGGCGCTGGTGGCGGTGACGATCATCTCGCGCTCGCCCTTGGTGAGCGAACCTTCCTCCTTCAGCATCAGTGCGTCGTGGTAGGCGAAGAAGGCGCGCCACTCGGCCGGCCGGCGCGCGAGCGCGAGGAACACGTTGGGCACGAAGCCGGCTTTCTCCTGGACCGCGAGGATGGCGCTACGCATGTCTTCGGGCAGGTTCTCGAGTTGGGCGAGGGGATAGCGAGGTGCGGCCATGGCGTCTCCGATGAGCTTGCGGACGGCCATCATAGGTGTCGGCAGGCGTGAAACTCTTCACGAAAAAGGCTAATTCCTAAGTACTACATGTAGCTACAATTAACTACATGAAAGAACCATCGGATACATCTCGTTCGAAGACCTCCGCCTGGCTCGAGCCGGCGTTGGCCGTTGCGCTCGTTGTCTCGCTCGCATGGTCGCTCAAGTGGCTCGCGGGATGGTGAACGGCGCCACCGCCAGCTTGTAAGAACGGAAGCCTCAACAACTTTGCAGCCATGGCCAAACGACTCGACACCCACAACCGCTTCGCCGCCGAACTCGACAGTGCCCATTCCAGGCTGGACGAGCTGAGCTTGGACCACGGAACCGAGGCGCGCGAAGGTCGCGGCGCCGGCTGGCGGCGCAACCTGGCCTTCGCGGCGATCGTGGTCGCCGTGGCGGCCGTCGCGATGTTCATCGCGCGGTAGGCGCGCGCTTGCGGCCCCGGCGGGGCTTCAGCCCGGATCTCGCGCGGCCGGGATCGCTTGCTGCGAAGGAATCACCGCCAGCTCGCTTTCGTCCTTGAGTTCCACGCCGGTCAGGCCGCGCTTCAGCGCCTCGCGCATCAGCCAGCCCAGCTTGAAGGCGGCGGCTTCGCAGGGCAGGCCTTCGGGGCGAACGTTCGAGATGCAGTTGCGCTCGGCATCGTGTCGGCCGCGGCGCGGCGTGTGCGTGATGTAGATGCCGAGGCTGTCGGGCGAGCTGAGGCCCGGCCGCTCGCCGATCAGCATGACGGACAGCCGTGCGTCGAACACCTCGCCCACTTCGTCCGCGAGTGCCACGCGGGCCTCTGAGGCGATCGTGATGGGCGCCAGGCGAAGCCCGGGCGGCAGGTGCGGCCTCAGTGCGGCGAGCAGCGGCGCCGCATGGCGCGCCACCGCCAGCGAGGAGAGGCCGTCGCCGATCACGATGCAGACGTCGGTGGGCCCCGTGGCCGCCGCGCGCAGCGCCTGGGCATCGTCGGCATCGAGCTGGCGCCCGAGGTCCGGCCGGCGCAGATAGCTCGTGCGGTCGGCCGCGCGGCTGCGCACCCGCGCCACTTCCCACCCTTGCGCGCGCAGCGAGGTTTCGAGCGCCGGCACGTCGAGTGCGGCATGGATCGCATCGCGCGCCATCGCGTGGGCCCAGCCGAAGCGCAATACCTCGTCGGTCGGCATGCCGGCGCCGGCGCGGCCCAGTGCCAGCCGCGCCGGCGTGGCTTGGCGCCAGTCGCGCCAGGGGCTCGGCGTGACGATGTCCTTGCTCATGTGTGCAGGGCCCTGAGCCCACTCATGTCGGCGAGCAGCCGGTTGGCGGAGGGCGGGGCGAGCCGTCCCGCGCCGTCGGTGATCTGCATGCGCGCAAGCCAGGCCTCGAACTCGGGTGCGCGTTTCAGGCCCATGGTCTCGCGCAGGAACAGCGCGTCGTGGAAGGAGGTGCTCTGGTAGTTGAGCATCACGTCGTCGGCGCCCGGCACGCCCATGATGAAGTTGATGCCCGCGGTGCCGAGCAGCACCAGGAGCGTGTCCATGTCGTCCTGGTCGGCCTCGGCATGGTTGGTGTAGCAGACGTCGCAGCCCAGCGGCAGGCCCAGGAGCTTGCCGCAGAAGTGGTCTTCGAGCCCGGCGCGGATGATCTGCTTGCCGTCGTAGAGGTACTCGGGGCCGATGAAGCCGACCACGGTGTTGATCAGAAGCGGCTTGTAGCGCCGCGCCAGCGCATAGGCGCGCGCCTCGCAGGTCTGCTGGTCGACGCCGAAGTTGGCGTTGGCCGAGAGCGCGCTGCCCTGGCCGGTTTCGAAGTACATGAGGTTGTCGCCCACCGTGCCGCGCTTCAGCGCCTGCGCCGCGGCATGCGCCTCGTCGAGCAATTCGGGCGTGACGCCGAAGGAGCGGTTGGTCTTCTCGGTGCCGCCGATCGACTGGAACACCAGGTCGACCGGCGCGCCGGCCTCGGCCAGCTTCAAGGTGTTGGTGACGTGGGTCAAGACGCAGCTCTGCGTCGGGATCTCGAAGCGCTGGATCACCTCGTCCTGCATGCGCAGCAGATCGCCCAGCACCTGCAGGCTGTCGGAGGCGGGGTTGATGCCGATCACCGCATCGCCGGCGCCCATGAGCAGGCCGTCGAGCGTGGAGGCCGCGATGCCGCGCAGGTCGTCGGTCGGATGGTTGGGCTGCAGCCGCACCGAGAGGTGGCCGGGCAGGCCGATGGTGTCGCGAAAACGCGTGACCACGCTGCACTTGCGCGCGACGGCGACCAGGTCCTGGTTGCGCATGAGCTTGGATACCGCGGCCACCATCTCGGGCGCCAGGCCGGGGGCCAGCGCCGTCAGCGCGTGGGTGTCTGCCTGTTCCGACAGCAGCCAGTTGCGGAAGTCGCCGACGGTGAGATGCGCGACCGGCGCGAAGGCCGCCGCATCGTGCCCGTCGATGATGAGCCGCGTGATGTTGTCCTCTTCGTAGGGCACCAGCGCTTCGGTCAGGAACTGCTTGAGCGGCGTGTCCGCCAGCACGTGGCGCGCCGCCATGCGCTGCTGCGCGGTGGCGGCGCCGATCTCCGCGAGGTAGTCGCCCGAGCGCGCCGGGCTCGCGACGGCCATGACCTGTTTCAGGTCCTCGAAGGAGAAGGCCTGCGAATCGATCGTGGTGCGGTAGCGCATCGATGAAAACCGCTCAGGCGGTGGTGGACAGCATCTCGTCGGGCGCTGCCGCCTTGCGTTGCTCGGCCGTCAACCGGAAGTAGCCGTACGCCAGGGCCATCAGCAGCAGGAACAGCAGCGTCAGCATGCCATTGAACCAGATCATCGCGCCGAGGCAAACCACGCCCAGGCCCAGGGCAATGGCCGGAAACACGGGATAGAAAGGCGTGCGGTAAGTGCGCTCCAGAAGGGGCTCGCTGCGCCGGAGCTTGAAGAGCGCCGCCATCGAGACCAGGTACATCACGATCGCGCCCAGCACCGCCATCGTGACGATGTTGGCCGTCAGCGTCTGGCCGCCGAATTGCACCCACTCGTCGCTGAAGATCGCGGCCACGCCGATCACGCCGCCGGCCACCAGCGCGCGATGCGGCGTGTCGAAGCGCGGGCTCAGTGCCGCGAAGGTGGCCGGCAGATAGCCGGCGCGTGCGAGCGCGAAGATCTGGCGCGAGTAGCCCATGATGATGCCGTGGAAGGAGGCGATGAGCCCGAACAGGCCGATCCACACCAGCATGTGCAGCCAGCCGCTGTTCTCTCCCACCACCACCTTCATGGCCTGCGGCAGCGGGTCGTTGATGTTGGCGAGCTTGCGCCAGTCGCCCACGCCGCCGGCGAAGATCATCACGCCGAAGGCCAGCACCACTAGCGTGAGGATGCCGGTGGTGTAGGCCAGCGGAATGGTGCGGTGCGGATCGCGCGCTTCCTCGGCCGCCATGGCCGCGCCCTCGATGGCGAGGAAGAACCAGATCGCGAACGGGATGGAGGCGAAGATGCCCGGGATCGCCGCGCTGCTGAAGCTCGAGCTGCCCGACCAGCCATTGGCCGTGAAGTTGGCCAGCGACCAGCCCGGCGCGACCACGCCCATGAACACCAGCAGCTCGAAGATCGCGAGCACCGTCACAAAGAGCTCGAAGGCCGCGGCGATGCCGATGCCGATCCAGTTGAGCCCGATGAAGATCACGTAGGCGCCGACGGCAAACCACTTGGGGTTGATGCCCGGGAACTGGACGTTGAGGTAAGCCCCGATCGCGAGCGCGATGGCCGGTGGGGCGAACACGAACTCCACCAGCGTCGCGAAGCCGGCGACGAAGCCGCCGTTGGGTCCGAAGGCGCGCCGCGCATAGGCAAAGGGCCCGCCGGCATGTGGAATGGCAGTGGAGAGTTCGGTGAAGCTGAAGATGAAGGTGGTGTACATCGTGGCCACCAGCACGGTGGCGACCAGGAAGCCCAGCGTGCCGGCGGTGTTCCAGCCGTAGCTCCAGCCGAAGTACTCGCCCGAGATCACGAGCCCGACGGCGATGCCCCACAGCTGGAAGGGGCCGAGCACTTTTTTCAAGCCCGAGGACATGGTGGATCCTTGTTGTTGAACGAGCAGATCTCGCAGCAAGAGCGATGCCATGGCGGCGCGCGTGGCAATAATGGACCGTTTTCACTCAATCCGGGAGATCTCGTGCATTCCTTCTTTCGTCTTACCGCCACTGCCCTTGTCTCGCTTTGCGCGCTGCCCGCCGCATGGGCGCAGACCGCCGCCATCACCACGCCGAGCGGCCTGGTCTACCAATCGCTGAAGGAGGGCAGCGGCGCCTCGCCGGCCGCCACCGACGTCGTCAAGGTGCACTACCGCGGCACCTTTCCCGACAGCGGCAAGGAGTTCGACAGCTCCTACAAGCGCAACGAGCCGACAGAGTTCCCGCTCAACGGCGTGATCCCGTGCTGGACCGAAGGGGTGCAGAAGATGAAGCCGGGCGGCAAGGCCAAGCTGACCTGCCCGCCGGCCATTGCCTACGGCACGCGCGGGGCGAGTGGCGTGATTCCGCCGAATGCCACGCTCAATTTCGAGATCGAGCTGATTTCAGTGTCGAAGCGCTGATAGCGCTGCGACGCGGTGGCCAGGGCGCGGCGGCGGCAGGCGGTGCGTCCTGTGCCGGCCGACGCCACCGGCCGCTTCGCATGCGAGCAAGTGTCCCCGTCTTGTTCCCTCTCCCTCTGGGAGCGGGCTAGGGTCAATACTCGTCACTTAAGGATT
>NZ_JAGGNU010000061.1 GCF_018614915.1 Variovorax paradoxus
CGATGGCTTGTTCAGCATTGCCCTAAGCATCCCGCGTTGCGCCCTAGCCGAGGGTACGCGACAGCCCGCGCGTCCGAAGCCATGCTTCTTTGGATAAGCGATACAGGACATGCCTTGTCAGAGGGTGCCCAGCCGGGACGAGCGGATGGTCGAAGTCATCGTAGGCCGTTCGCGTCATTCCGAGCTTGGACATCACAGCACGAGAACGCGCGTTGCCGGGCACGGTCAGCGCCACGATTTCAGATAGGTCAACCGTTTCGAAGCCGAACTCCAGGGCTGCTTGAGCCGCCTCAGTGGCGAAGCCTTGTCTCCAGTACTGGCGAGCCAAGCGCCAGCCCACCTCCACGCACGGCGTAAAGGGCGCCGTGTAACTCGGGATGCCAATGCCGACCATTCCGATGAAGCTGGCGATGCCTGGCGCTTCGACCGCCCAAAAGCCAAAGCCTTCACGAAGGAAGTGCTCGGTGATACGTCCGACGAGTGCGTTGCTCTGCGACCGGGTGAGTGGACCGAGCAGATGCTCCATTACCTCGCTGTCCGCGTTCAGTGCCGCGAAAGGAGGCAGGTCCTCATCTCGCCAAGCCCTAAGGCGCAGCCGCGGTGTCTGTAGTTCTGGAATCTCGCAGGTCATCTGGCAATGGTAGGCGCGAGGGCATGTTTGGTGGTCGCATTCTGTCCTGATGCGGGCGGCTATAGGCTCACCAGAATCAAGACCACAAGCAGAGCTAGCCCACCGACAACAATGAGCGTCCGGAGCCATACGGCGCCGCGAACAGCCAGGCCAGGGACCTGAGCGGAAAATGCTCTCAATCGGTCCGCTAACGGATGTCCCCTTGGAAGAACCGCTGCGACCAGCAGCGACCCAACGATTGTCAACACGGCAAGTAGGACGAGGGCGGCAACCGCATAGCCAAACATCATCCAGAAGGCCTGCTTCATCGCCATTCGTCAATTGCGTATTCCGGCGAACGTGACCGTCGATTCCGCTTGATCGTGACCGGTCGTCATGCGTGCTGAGTTGCGCGTTCAGATTGTAGAAGTGGCGGTCACGATGGGTCTGTGCTCTTGTCCTTTTGAGTGGCTTTTGGCTTCTGCCGGAGCGACTCACCCGTGAGGGTGAGTCGGTGGTTCTGCTGCATCAGGCGATCGAGGATCGCGTCGGCAATGGTGGCGTCGCCGACCCACTCATGCCAATGCTCGATCGGCAATTGGCTGGTGATGATGGTGGCCTTGCTGGCCGCCCGGTCGTCGATGATCTCCAGCAAGTCGCTGCGGGCCTGAGGGTCGAGAGCTGCCATGCCCCAGTCGTCAAGCAGGAGCACATCGGTCTTGGCCAGCTGGATCAGCCATTTGCCGAAGGTGCCGTTGCCGTGCCGGATGCGCAGCTCCTCGCCGAGCCGGGGCATGCGTTGGTAGTACGCAGAGCGACCGCGGCGGCAGGCGTACTGCGCAAGCGCACAGGCGAGCCACGATTTGCCCGCGCCCGTCGGCCCTGTGATCAGGACGCTGTGGCCCGAATCGATCCAGTCGCCCAGCGCCAGGCTCATGACGGCCTTGCGATCGATGCCGCGACCTGCGCGCCCATCCATGTCCTCGATGGCCGCCTGCGGATACTTCAGCCGCGCTTCCTTTAAGAGCCGTTCGCGTCGCTTGTCGCCGCGCCAGTGGACCTCGCGCTCGACCAGCAACGCCGTGCGCTCCTCGAAGCTCATGGTCGTCATGCCTGCGCTGGTGAGCTGGTCTTGCAGTCCTGCTGCCATGCCGAGCAACTTCAGGCTGCGCAGCTGGTCCAGGGTCGTGTTCATCATCATTGGTATTCCTTGTGTTCGGGTGTTTGGCGGGTGCGTCGACGCTCACTGGTAGTAGCCTGGGCCGCGCACATGCTCATGAGGAGGGCTGGTCCAACTCGGCGCCGTGCTCGCGGCCGCCTTGTCGCGCTCGTTGACCAGGATGGCCTTCACATGGACGTACTTCGCCGTTCCAAGCTCGAGGGCGATCAGGCTGGCCGCCTCCAGTCGGTCCTTGCCATAGCGGCGCGCCAGCGACAGCAATCCGAGGCACGCGCGGTAGCCGTGCTCGGGGTGGCGCCGCTCTTCGATCAGGCGCGCCACCAGGCGGCCCGTGGCTACGCCGATGCTCTGCCCCCAGTGCACCAAGCGCTCGGGTGTCCACTCGAGATGAGCGCGGTGCGCCGCCGGCAGGTGGGCGACGACAGTCGTGAAGCCACCCTTGTGGGCGCTGCGCTGATGGGCGGCGACACGCTGGCCGCGGTGCAGCAGTTCGACTGCGTGCTCAGTGATGCGCGCCTCCAGGAGCAGGCCCACGAGGTTCTGGGGGACGCTGTAGCGGTGGCCATCGAGCTCGATGTGGTGATCGATGTGGACGCGCACGCTCTTGAAGGCGGCCCACTCCCAGGGCTGCAGCGGCAGCGCCTGCAATGCGGGAGCATCCAGATCGGCGAAGGCGCTCGCACGGCTGCCGGGCAGCTTCTGGAACGGCTTGCTGTTGAGCCTCTCCAGCAGCGGCTCGATCGCCTCATTGACATCGTCCACGTTGGCGAAGCGCTGATGGCGCAAGCGCATGAGGATCCAGCGTTCCACGACCTGAACGGCCGACTCGACCTTGGCCTTGTCCTGCGGGTGGCGAGGTCGCGCCGGCAACACCGAGGTGCCGTAGTGACGCGCGAAGTCCTCCACCGTTTCGTTGGTCCGAGGCTCGTAGCGGTTCGGGTTCGCGATCATCGCGCGGGGGTTGTCGGGGACGATGAGCTGTGGCACGCCGCCTATGAAGCTCAGGGCGCGTGCGCATCCTTGCAGCCAGTCGGCCATGGTCTCGCGCAACGTCGCGCATGCGAAGGTGTAGCTGGACGCGCCGAGCGCGGCAACGAAGATGTGGGCTCGACTGCCATCGACGAGTTCGACCGTGGGGCCGGCGTAGTCGACGAAGAGCTTTTCGCCGGCGCGATGGATCTGGCGCATCGAGCGCTTCAAGCGCAGTGCGTAGCGCCGATACCGTTCGCAGAACTGGCTGTAGCGGTAGGTGGGCTGCCCGGGATGAGCGGCGACGTACTCCTCCCACAGCAGCATGAGCGTCATGCCTTTGCGCCGCAGCTCCTGGTGGGCGCGACCGTAGTCAGGCAGCACGTAGTGGGTCGGCCGGTCCAGGCGGCCTTGCACGACACGGCGCTCCAGCGCCGTGTCGCTCAACGTCTGAACGGTGGCCCAGTCCAAGCCCGCGACGGTCGCCAGGCCGACGTACTTGGCCACGACGCCCTTGGAGATGCTCAGGGAAGCGGCGATTCGTTCATGGGAGAGGCGAGCTTCGAGTTTGAGACGTAAGACGTCTCTGATCTTGCGCATGTTGATCCTTGGTGCGGGCACGCCTGTCTCCGGCAAAGCCCGGCAGGCTACCCCGCATGGGGTGGATGAAATGCGCAACACCAACATGCTGACATACGGCAGCGTTCCGCTGCCGTGACCGTCGATTCCGGCATCGTGACCGGTGATTCCGGGCTGTCCGGAAATCGGTCACGTTGAGCCCGGAATCGCCGGTCACGTTCGATCGGAATGCTCGGTCACGATGGCCCGGAATGGGCGGTCACGTTGCTCCGGAATACCCATCAATAGTCCTTCATGTTGTCACGGAGGTCCGCGCCTGGCCGCCAGGCGCCGCCGATGCAGCTTCATCCTAATCGCCACTGGAAACTTCCTCGCCGAACATCACACGGTGACCATCCACAGTTTCGATGCCAAATTCGCGCATGCCCCAATTTTCCGTGCGTAGCGCTTTCACTACTTGGACACCACGTGCTGCTAGTTCGACGTGCAAACCATTCAAGTCTTGGACCTCAACATAGGCCATGTAGGAGTGCTCGCCCAATTCACGGGCCGAGGGCACGTCAGGGCACTCACCAGCCATGATGGTGCAGGCGTCGCGCGTGTATAGACGCCAGCCAGGTACGTCGTTCCAGCCAATTGAGAACCCCAGCACGTCCCTGTAGTAAGCAGCCGAACAGGCCAGGTCCTGTACTGCAATGACGAATCGAGGTTGTTTGAGCATGATGGTTGAACTGAATACCCGATGGGCCGCATTCTGCTGCGCTCCTGGCGCCCGAATCTAGCCGCTCTCGGTACAGACTCGCCCTTGAGCACCCTCGCGCCACTTCGGGCGCCAAGCGATGACGCCTTCCGTCCGCGCCCGTACGTCGGGGGCGGCCAGACAGGTAGCGACTGCTTCATAGCCGGGAGCACCCGGGTAAGGAGCAACTCGAGTGGGAGGGCTGTGATTGGCAGGGCAGAGGACGATGGACTCGTCGGCGCCTACGGCAGCCAAATCCAGAATCGCACAGGAACGGGTGAGCAAGAAGAGGGGGCGGGCGTCAGCCCTATGGCGACGCAGATGGGCGGCCAATGCCTGCTGTGTAGCTGAATCCAGTCCCTGCTCCACCAGGTCGACGACCAAGATGGCCGGGCCTTCGGCCTCCAATCCGGCAATCAAGGCAGTCAATGCTTCGGACACGGTCGCGCCGTCCTCGACGAGCCAGGCCAACGTCTGATTGACGCGCGACCCGAGGTCCGCGTCCGCTTCCAGCCGCGCCGTCGCACCGCCATCCGCAACTCGCTCCAGACCTAAGAACGCCGCCGCTGGCAGAACCTCGGCCAAGCGCATGGCCAGCCGGGTCTTGCCACTGCCCAATGGGCCGACGATGTAGTTCAGTGGCCGAATGTCACGCAACTTGAAAAGTTCGCCTCCCCAGGGCCAGGGAAGTTCGAATTCGACGCTGAACTCGGCGGCCGAATCCCGCAAGCGGGTCAGCTCTGCGACCGTCGGCGTGTGACCCCGTTCGAGATTGACTCGCAGACCATGGACTTTCTCGAGGGCGTTCGCAAGTTGACGAACGCGACCTTCAAGCACTACTTGATGTGCAGCCAAGGCGGTTTCCAGACCCTCGGCCTCGCCTTCCAGTACTCCCGCCACCTGCGAAAGAGTGAGGCCAAGCGCGCGCAGGGCCACGATGTCCGCGCCGCGCTGCATCTCGGCCGGCCCATAGGACCGCCATCCGGCCGCATTGCGAGCTGGGGTGACCAGGCCACGCTGCTCATAGAGACGAAGCGCCTTGGCAGAGACGCCGAGCCGATTGGCGGCCTCCGCAGGGCTCAGGTATCGAGCGGAAGAGTTCAAGAATCACCTCATTGTGGTTTGGCCGAAGGATGCCTTTTAGAGGTGGCCGCAGGGGCCGGGTCAAGTGACTTTTGGGAGCGCTCTTTTCCGAGTTCCGCCATCGCTGCGAGCGTCGGCCCTGGCCGACCTGAGAAGTGTGGCCCCTATCTGTCGAGGCCCCTTATTCGAAGAAGGAGTACGTTGCAACGGCAAGGCAGGTTGCGGACAGTATGCCGAACAGCCACACCGATTGGCTCAAGTCGCCCAAGCCAAAGCGGGCGTTGTACTGCTTGCGCTTCTCTTGCTCGGCGAGCGAAACGTGCGCAACATCCTGACCGAGGCCCTTTGCGGTCAAGGCGTATGGAACGTCCCTTGCCGATGACGAGAGGCGACCTGCATCGTAGGCGAGGAACGCAAAGACACCTGAGGCAAAGAGCATGAGCCAGGAAAACATGGTGCTCCACATTGTCGATGAAGGTTCGGGCGCGCGTTAAACGAGACCGACCTGGAGGCCGGTGGCGAGGGGCTGCTCCTGGCCGAGGCCGTGTGAAAACTG
>NZ_JAGGNU010000062.1 GCF_018614915.1 Variovorax paradoxus
GCGTGACCGACCAGATCGTCTATCTCGAGGAGGGCGACGTGGTCGACATCCAGCCGGGCAAGTACTGGATCGTCGACCGCGCCCACAAGCCGGTCACGCGGCCGGTGCGCACCGTGCTCGCGCACAGCGGCGCCGTGGAGCTGGGCCCGTACCGCCACTACATGCAGAAGGAAATCTTCGAGCAGCCGCGCGCCATCTCGGACTCGCTCCAAGGCATCAAGGGCATCGTGCCCGAGCTCTTCGACGGCGCTGGCGTCGACGGCGCGCCGGGTGCGGCCGCCTGGCGCGTCTTCAAGGACATCGACAACGTGCTCATCCTGGCCTGCGGCACCAGCTACTACAGCGGCTGCACCGCCAAGTACTGGCTCGAAGGCATCGCCAGGATCCCGACCCAGGTCGAGATCGCGAGCGAGTACCGCTACCGCGAGTCGGTGCCGAATCCGAAGACCCTGGTCGTGACCGTCAGCCAGTCGGGCGAGACGGCCGATACGCTGGCCGCGCTGAAGCATGCGCGCTCGCTCGGCATGGAGCAGACCCTCACCATCTGCAACGTCGCGACCAGCGCGATGGTGCGCGAATGCAAGCTGGCCTACATCACGCGCGCCGGGGTCGAGATCGGCGTGGCTTCGACCAAGGCTTTCACGACCCAGCTGGCCGGGCTCTTCCTGCTCACGCTCGCGCTGGCGCAGGCCAAGGGTCGGCTCGGCGAAGACGACGAAGCGCGCTACCTGAAGAAGATGCGGCACATGCCGGTGGCGCTGCAATCGGTGCTGGCACTGGAGCCGCAGATCATGAGCTGGGCCGAGGACTTCGCACGCAAGGAGAACGCGCTCTTCCTCGGCCGGGGGCTGCACTACCCGATCGCGCTCGAGGGCGCGCTCAAGCTCAAGGAAGTGACCTATATCCACGCCGAGGCCTATGCGGCTGGCGAACTCAAGCACGGCCCGCTCGCGCTGGTCACCAGCGAGATGCCGGTGGTGGCGGTCGCGCCCAACGACGCGCTGCTCGAAAAGCTCAAGAGCAACCTGCAGGAAGTGCGCGCGCGCGGCGGCGTGCTCTACGTGCTGGCCGACGGCGAGACGCACATCGAGAGCGGCGAAGACCTGCACGTGATCCGCATGCCCGAGCACTACGGCGCCTTGTCGCCGCTGCTGCACGTGGTGCCGCTGCAGCTGCTGGCGTATCACACGGCCTGCGCGCGCGGGACCGACGTCGACAAGCCGCGCAATCTGGCGAAGAGCGTGACTGTGGAGTAGGAGGCTGCGAGTCAGCAAAGAGGTTGTTCCGTGCCATCAAAGTCCGTGACATGTCATTAAAGTCCGTGACATGCCATTACAGTCGGAGACACGGGGCAGGCGGGAAGGACCGCTTTGCAGCGAGCGGTCCTCCGTAGCGTGCTGAGCTTCGTCTCAGATCGGCCCAAAAGGTGACGGCCACGTATTGCAGAAGCGCCCATTCAACGTTTGAGTTCAGCCGCGTGCGGAGGCCGTAGGCCGTAGCACGTCGGTTGAAGCGGAGGGTTAGGCATCTGCGATGAATTCGAACGCATCGGCATGCTGTCGTAGGTGCCCGAACGATGGGGAAGGAAAGTGGGTGGCGCAGATTAGCGTGTTCTTGTCGCAGTGCCGCTCAAGGAACGATCGACGTGTCCGAGTTGCGAGCGCTGGGTCGAAGTCGGCTACAGGAAGCCACTGCGGTTGCATGCACTGTACGGGTGCGTGAATGATGTCGCCCGTTACGACCGCGCTGCTCCCGTTCGATGCCAGACGGACACTAAAGTGGTCGGGTGTGTGACCCGGAGTTGGCTCGAGCCAAACGTTGTCGTCGAGTGCGTAGTCGCTAGACACGAGCACCGCTTGCCCGGCTTCGACAACCGGCAGGACGCTGTCAATGAGTTGGTTCAGTGGCCGCGTCTGATGTACGGCTTGCGAATGCTCCAAGTCACGGCGAGACATGATGTACTTTGCGTTGGGAAAGGTTGGCACCCAACGGCCGTTCATCAATCGAGTGTTCCAACCAACGTGGTCGCTGTGAAGGTGCGTGCACATGACGAAGTCGATCTCTTCCGCTCGAGCGCCCGCGGCTTCGAGATTCTTCAGGAAGACGCCACCAGTCATCTGATTCCAACTCTGCGGAATGATCCCTCCGGCGCGTGTCTTGCCGTCGCCGACGCATGTGTCGATTAGGATCGTGTGATGCCGCGTTCGCACCAGAAAGGACTGGATTACGAGCGTCAGGTACCCGACTACGGGACTGAGCGGGTGGGGCTGAAGCCACCCCTTGTACGGCTCCCAGTCACTGGGCTGTGTCTGCGGAAAGAAAGCCAGCGGGTCGAAATTCGGTTCGTCGGACTCGACAATTCGATGGACTGTGATGTCTCCAAGGTGTCGTAGAAGCATGGCAGCCTCCTATTGATGTTGCAGTGAGCCCGCGCTGGCAGTGGATCAGATGCCTAACGTCCGAGGGTAACCGGCATGCCACGCTTGCTGTGGGATGGCCGGTTGACCGAGTGGTTAGACCGCGCACCCAACATGGTGACCCCTCAATGTCGGGCAACGAAAATACTGTTCTGCGGCCGCGGCGAGTCGAGGACGGTGACGCTTCCGAAGCCCGCTTTTGCCAGGTACTGCCTCGCAAGCTGCTCTCCCCACACGGTGCCAAGACCTTGACCATCAAGGGCAAGTGAGACCGGCATGCAATGCATCAGGCTGAAGCCGTAGTACATCGGGGCAAACGGATTGCTGATGTTTTCTTCGAGCCGGCTACTGAACTTGAACTCGATCATCAGGAACGCACCGTCCAGCGCGAGCGCGCGGCACGCTCCTTCGAGAACAGCATCTGGCGCTCGTTGATCATGGATCGCGTCGAAGGCAGTGATCAAGTCGAACTTCGGGTCAGACGGCAAAGCTGCAACATCGACAACCTCGAACGACACATTCGTGAGGCCGAACGATTTCGCTTCTTCGCGCGCGCCGGCAATCGCGTCTTCTGCAATGTCGTAGCCGACAAACGTGGATTGCGGGAACTCTCGGGCGAGGATGTTCATTGCGTGCCCCGTGCCGCAACCGATGTCCATCACACGAATGCCTTTGCCGAGCATTGCAGGCAAGCCTTTGACGGCCGAAATGAAACCACTGACCAGGAGACCGTCGTAGATTCGCCGCCAGGTGTCGTCCATGCACTGCGTAAATACAGGACGGTACGCAGAGTAGGAAATCCCGCCGCCCTCGCGGAAGCACGAAGTCAGGCGCTGCAAATGCGACCCGAAATGGTTGATCATTCGGCTCGTTGGCGCCGCATTCGTGTGTGCATTGCCTGTGAGCAGCGCAGCGTGCTCTTCCGGCAGCGCGTAAGTACGCGAAGCTGGGGTGTAGCTGAAGATTCCGCTCGTGACCATTGACCCGAGCCATTCACGCACGTAGCGCTCTTTCAAGCCCGCTCGATCGGCAAGTTCCTGACTCGTTGCCGGTCCCGTTTTGGCGGCCTCGAAGAGCCCGACCTGATAGCCGATGTCGATGAGCTGCGTTAGCACGCCCCCGGTGTAGATTCCAAGAAGCTTGACGCCGAACTGCTTGACGAGATCAGGGTTTGCCATGTCTCACCTCCAGGCAAAGTGATCGCCGAGAACCCGTTACGGGCGAATCATGGTACTGCGATTCGGTCCGCGCGCGGCCGAGGCTCAGGCAGCAGGCCGGTTCGTATCGTTCGTCAGCTGAAACGGTCAGTTGTCGTGCGGCCTAACGTAATGTATCCCGCAGAACTTGCGGAATAAGTTGGACGATGCGGGATATTCTCGGCACGGCTTCCTTCCCGAAAGTGGCTTGCAGCCTGGGTTGGCGCTCGATACACTGTGCAAAAACACAGATATAAAAATTCCATGAAACCCGGCACGCCTGTTTTGCGCTCCACGCGACTGCTGGACCAGGTCCGCGAGCGTGTTTGCTAAGCCCGCTGGACGTCATGGTTTTCGGAGCATGACAGACCGCTTTGCGGTTGATGGATGAATGTCTCTTTTTGGCGCATCCCTGCCGGTCACGCTCGCAACCCCCAATGTCCGAGATAGCCTGAACCTGTCACTCGAGATGTCTCAGACACTGCCGGCGCGTGCGCCTTGCAGCTGCCGGGCGGAACAGCCGGTCTCTCAGACTTTCGATGGGCAAAACTCGCCCTCGCTACCTGAAAGTTCGTCTCAACCTTCGTTGGCACGGAACAGAGGTGATCTTTTGAAGAAAAGGCGTCAGGTGCGAATGAAGACTGTCATGACGTCCAAGCTTTCACGGTCGGTTGAGGCTGCTGTGGGGCCGGATTTGTTGTGCGAGATGCCCATACGTCTCTGAGCATGGAAGAACAATGTTGGTCCTGCCGCTTTAGCTTGTTCAGTTTAAGCGTCTGCAAGCCGACGACTTGGCTCCGGCGCGGAATCTGCCACCGGTGCGTGGTCGTGTGCACTTGGGCGGCCAGAGCTCGAATACTTGATCGCTCATTGCCGAAGTGCACGTTCACAACCAGATGAGGGCACTCTGAACGAGTCGGCAGCGATTCGTGCCGAAGAGAAGCACCCAACCCTTTCCAATCGCAGCAACGCCTGCTAACAGCGGGCCGATGGCACGTGGTGCCCCGTTCCAATCGACTGCGACAGCCGTAACGGCGACGGGCAGTTCCTCCTGCGGGACCATTTCGGCCAAGCGCTGCGCTTCTCGCGGCTGCGCGCCTATTAATTGTCCAATGCTTAATCTTTTCGCGCTTACGCTTCATCTCGAGAGATCCACCCGGCGCGGTAGAGGCGCAACCCGCAACCTGTTATCCAGGCGTAGGTTTCCTAAAGTTGTGGTCATTTTCTCTCTGTGAGGACCCCCGGATTCACTCGCGGTCGAAAGGCAGTCTGCAGGCCTTCTCGACGCGATGCCAGTGACTCAGGCGGAGGCGCTTCATCTCGTGCTCAGCGTCTCCGTATCGCCGGCGCTGAGGCCGCCGACGCGCACGACGACGGGCAGCTCGGGATGGCGCTCGGCAAGCAGGCCCGGTTCCTTCGCGAAGCCGTGGCACCGTGAGCACATCGGGTCTCCGACGAAGATCAGTCGGGTGTCGGAGACCGGGCGGTCCGTCGTGGCATCGCTCGCCTGGCCGCCAGTGCCGATGTCGGTGTGTGGGACATGGTGCTTTTCCTCAGAGTTCGAGATGGGTGTAGAGCTTGTTGACGATGGTCCATCGACCGTCCTGTTTGAGCAGGCTGAGCTGGTCCACGTAGTTGAAGCCGAGCAAGTCGCACTGAACCGTTGCCAATGCGATGGCGCCGTGGATCTGCAACGCGAGCACCTTCATGCGTTGAGCCTCGCCGTTGTCCACCGGACTGAGGCGCGAGGCCACCAGCTGCAGGTAGGGCTCGAGTTCGCGCAGCAGAATCTCCCCCTTCACTTCGCCGAACAGGCGAGCCTGCGGATGGAAGACGCCGCGCAGCAGATCCGCATTGCCGCGGTACAAGCCGTCGAAGTAGCGCTGCAGCACGTCCAGCAGGACTTCCCGGTCGTTCACGGTCGATGCCTCGTTGCGCGATGGGCCGGCCGAGGCCGGTCCCGCTTGCTTCACCATTTGCCGGAACTCATGCCGCCGTCCACGGGCAGCACGATGCCGGTCGTGAAGTTGGCGTCGCTCAGGTACAGCACCGCGTCTACGATTTCCCGCGTGGTGCCGATGCGGCCCGCGGGCTGCAGCGTGTTGAGGAAGCCGTGCATGTCCTTCGTGTACAGCGGCGTGTCCACGATGCCCGGGGCCACGGCCGTCACTTGGATGTTGTGCGGAGCCAGTTCCAGTGCCAGCGCCTTCGTGGCCTGGTTGATGCCCCCCTTGATCAGCACGGGCAGCACGGCCGGCACGCTCTGGTTCGGCTGCAATGCGATGCTCGCGGTGATGTTGATGATGTGGCCCGACTTGCGCGCGACCATGTGGCGGGCGGCGGCTTGTGACGGATAGAAGAAGCCTTTCAGATTGGTGTTCACCAGCGCTTCCACTTCGGCCTGCGTGTACTCGACGAAGGGCTTCGCGTTGAAGATGCCGGCGTTGTTGATGAGCACGTCCACCTGGCCGAAGCGCTCCACGGCCTGCTTGATCAGCGCATCGCCCACCGCCGGGTCGGCGACATCGCCGGCGACGCCCAGGAAGTTGGCGGGCGAACCGAGCGATGCGGCCGCCTCCTGCAGGCGCTCGGTGCTTCGGGCGTTGCCGACGACGTTGTCGCCGCGCTGGAGGTAGGCGCCGGCGAGCGCCAGGCCAATGCCGCTCGACGCGCCGGTGATGACGACGGTCTTGGATTGGGATTTCATGCTGATTTCCTTTTGGGGTGGAGCGAAGGCGGTATTGCCTGGCCTGGGATGAACTGTATTTCTGCACCCGAGATCAATAAAGATGTCTGGCACTACTTCAGTACTTACATGATGTAATTCATCGCCATGAATCGCCATTTCGATGACCTGATGCTCGGAAGCCTCGAACTGTTCTGCCTCGCAGCCGAGCACGGCGGATTCACCGCCGCAGCCACCATCGCGGGCGTCACGCCCGCCGCCGTGAGCCGGACGGTGGCCCGGCTTGAAGAGCGCCTCGGCGTGCGCCTGTTCCTGCGCACAACGCGGCAGATACGGCTGAGCGAGGCGGGTCGCGCCTACTACGAGCAATGTCGCCAGGCGCTCAACCAACTGGTGGACGCCGGACGGGAGGTCAGCGGCCAGCAGGTCGCGCCCAGCGGCCTGCTGCGCATCAGTGCACCCACCACCTATGGGCACCATCGGCTGCTGCCGCTGCTGCCGCAGTTCAGGGCGCGCTATCCCGACATCCGGGTCGAGGTTCACGTCAGCAATCGCAACATCGACTTCGCCGCCGAGGGATACGACCTGGCAGTGCGCGTGCGCGCGCCCGGCGACTCGACGCTGGTCGCACGTCATCTCGAGGACTTCGAACTGGTGCTGGTGGCCGCCCCGGACTACCTGCGCCGGCATGGAGAGCCCCAGGCCCTGGAGGACCTGCGCGCCCACGAATGCATCCAGTTCGAGCTGCCGAGCAGCGGTCGCGGCATTCCCTGGCTGTTTCGCAAGGAGCTGCAGGACATCGAGATGTCCACCTCCGGCGGCTACTTGTGTTCGGATGACGTCGTTGCCGGCGTGACGCTGGCTCGCCATGGCGCCGGCATCTTCCAGGCCTATCGATTCGTCGTCGAAGATGACCTGCGCCAGGGGCAACTGATCGAACTGCTCAAGCCATTCGGGGGCCGGTCCCGGCCCTTCAACCTGCTCTACCCGCAGCTGCGCTTCGTGCCTTTGCGCGTGCGCACCTTCGTGGACTTTCTGGTGAGCCACCACGCGGGCGGAAAAGCCGTCCCGTGAGGCGCGCAAAGCGGCACCCGATCGCCGTCCAGAAGACTCTCTCGCCGGTCGGCGAGTATTCCTTCTCGCGGGGTGCGCACCTAGATCGAACACGGTCGGATCCCTGATCGACGAGCAGTTCGCCCTGCAGCGCATCGCGACCTCCCGTTCCATCGAGGCTTCCGACGATCCCGGCATCCTCGCGGTCGCTGGCGACGTCGGCTCGACCGAGACCGCGAAGCGCGTCGTCTCGGACGCCTTGCACGCTTCGGCCGCATCGACTCGCTCGTCAACTACGCGGGCATCTTCATCGCAAGCCCTTCACGCAGTACACCGAGACCGATTTCGCCTCGAAGATCGCAACCAACGTCGCGGGTTTCTTTCACATCACCCAAGCCGCCGTCGAAGCGATGGAACGCAATGGGTCCGGGCACGTCGTGAGCATCACGACGTGCCTGGTCGACCATGTCAACACGCAAGTGCCCTCGGTTCTCGCATCGTTGACGAAGGGCGGCCTGAACGCGGCGACGAGTCGCCAGCCATCGAGTACGCGGCCCGCGGCATTCGATTCA
This sequence comes from Variovorax paradoxus, assembly GCF_018614915.1. Lineage (GTDB taxonomy): Bacteria > Pseudomonadota > Gammaproteobacteria > Burkholderiales > Burkholderiaceae_C > Variovorax > Variovorax paradoxus_K. Next base: position 7,925 of record NZ_JAGGNU010000062.1, read on the forward strand.
ATGCCGTGTCTCCGGGCATCATCAAGACGCCCATGCATGGCCCCGAGACGCACGCCTGGCTCTCGGCACTGCATCCGAAGGGGAACATGGGCGAGATTCGCGATATCGTCGACGCGGTGCTCTACCTGGAGTCCGCGTTCTTCGTGGCGGGCGAAATCCTCCACGTCGACGGCGGCCAGAGCGCCGGCCACTGACCCACCGCACGCAAAGGAAGCGACCATGCCCATCGTCACCATTCAGGTCACCCGCGAAGGCACGAAGCCGGGAGCCGATTCGGTCACCGCCGAAGAGAAGGCCGCCCTCATCAAAGGCGCCAGCGAGCTGCTTCGCGACGTGCTCAACAAGCCGTTCGAGAGCACCTTCGTGATCATCGAAGAGGTCGATACCGACAATTGGGGATGGGGCGGCCTGCCGGCGCTGGAGTTCCGGCGACAGCGCGCCGAGAAGGCCAAATAGCCGACTTCGCCGGATCGGACCCGGAGGCGGGGGTGCATGGTTCCGATCGGTGAACACCGAAGTGCGAAACGGGCCCCTCCCGGGTCACTAGTTCCATCGACGGAGCGACTGGAACTGACTGTTCTGAGGCGTTCGCCCAATCAAAAAAGGATCATTCCGTCCACGCCAGGCAGCCTACACAGAGGACGCCGAAGAGCCAACGGATGGGCTGAGGTCACCGAGCCCGCCGAGGGCGCTGTACTGCATTTCTCTTGCTCTGCGAGCGAGACATGTGCCCTCGAGCGACTCAGTCGGTGGAAAGCGGAAGCCCGAAAGGCCCGCTACTCGCAGTGACCGCAATGTGGACTTTCAAAACCTTCGCCTGGTGCGCTTCGCCCCTGAGCCGACCTACGTCATGAACTTCACCGGCTGGCGCAGGATCGTTTTGAGCTTGGCCGATTCAGTCTTACGCGGATCGCTCAGATAGATCTCATGGTGTGGGCCGTTGAAGGCCATCCCCATGTTCGGCATCACCTCACCATGGAGCCGGGCCAGAACCGGACCTTCCTCATCGTAGCCGCCCACATGCAAGGTTTGGAGCGACAGCCCTTCACCATAGAGTTCGAGGCGCAGGCTTTGCGGAGACTGACCGAGCTTCCCGCTCGTCTTGGCCACGGCGTTCTCGAATATGTCACGGGTTACGAAATCAGGGACCATGATCATCATTGTCCAGCGCCACTGGTCCTTTTCGCGCGTGATGAAGGTCTTGGAATCGTCGGCCCACCACAATCCTTCCACCGGCGGCACCACATAGTCTTTGCCGAGTGCAGCCTTCGCAGCGAACTTCGCGGCATAGCTGACCCCATAGAGCCATTCGACCGCCGAACGGTAAGCCGGCACGGTGTTGGGATCGCCTTCGCCGTCCACCTTGACGAACTGCATCAGCGGCACTTCCACCGAAGCGAACTCCCCGGCAGGCGGGTTATAGAGTAGCTTGAGGGTCTTTTTGAAATCGATCTTCTCCATCCTCGTCACAATCCTCGCTCGGGTCGCCTTTCCACCCTCCAAAGCGCCTATTGATTCGCCTGCAGCACCGCCGCCATCTTCTGGTGGATCAGGTTGATGGCCTTGAGCGGACGAATCATCACCTTGAATTCGACGATCCGCCCTTGGTCGTCCCACCGGATCATGTCAACGCCATTGACGGCAATGCCCTCGATCTCGACCTGAAACTCCAGCACGGCGTCGCGCTCGCTGGCGAGTTCGCGAACGTAGCGGAAGGACGGATTGAAGAAGACGTGAAAGGCGGCGGACAGGTAGCTGAGTGTCACCGCCTTCCCGGATTGCGGGGTGTGCACGACCGGGGAATGGAACACAACCTCGTCGGCGAGCAGCGCTCCCAGGCCCTTCACGTTCCGGGTCCGCACGAGTTCATGCCAGGTGGCAAGGGGGTTGGGTTTCACGGGATTCTCCAGCAGGCATTCTGCGCCCGACCTTAGGCCGAGTGTCAGGTATGTCGTTCAGTTCGCCCGTGGCCAACGAACGAATGTCATAGTCTCCAAAATTTTCCGGATCTCGCCTCTTGCCCAGAGCTGCTCCGCGTTCCATCTGGGCCTTCGACTTGACGGCGCGCTTGTGGGTCGAACCCGGCCTCGATGCTGTACGCATTGTGTCCCGTCGTTTCGTCGCAACCGCATTTTCTCCGGCGTCCCCGGCACCCTGCCGCCGCCCCGCCTATGCGCCGGCTGTAATCCAATCCGAAGCTGCTGGGGACGCGAGCCTGCGGGCCTAAGGCTCCATGGTCCACTCTGTTCGGTTGCGTGGCCGTACATGGCCATACACACCGCGACAGGACAGCATTACGTGAAGGCCATACTTGGCTGGCAGCATCCGCGGCCCGACACGGGAACGCAAGCGAGCTTGATAATGGAACGCTGCAATGCCGACTTCTGCAAAAAAACACGCTGCTCTGCAAGAACATTGGGCGCACGAGCGCCGTTTGCACCATGATTCCGCGATGAACTTTCGCAATGGGGCGCCATCCCTGCATCGCAGCCTTTTGCCTTACATCGGCTCGCTTGTGCTGAGCGCCGCGGCAGCTACCGCCGCAGCTCAGGCTGCACCTGCGCAGCGGCTGCGCATCGTCGGCGGATTGGCCAGCGTAAGCCAATACACGCTTCACGAAGAGCGTTTCTGGACTCAGGATCTGGCGCGACTGAGCGGCGGCAAGTACAGCGCTAGCATCGTTCCGTTCAACCAGGCCGGCGTTCCCGGCCCGGAGATGCTGAACCTCATGAAGCTGGGCGTTGTTCCGTTCGGCACGGCGCTCCTGAGCCAGATCTCAAGTGATCACCCTGAATTGGCTACGCCCGATCTGGCGGGCCTGAATCCGGACATGCCGACGCTGCGCCGTGTCGTTAGTGCATTCCGTCCCTATCTGGAGAAGACCTTGAGCGAGCGCCACCAAGTGGAGTTGCTCGCCGTCTATGTCTATCCAGCCCAGGTTGTTTTCTGCAAGCAGCAAGTCAGGCAGTTATCCGACCTCGCGGGCAGGCGCATCCGCGTTTCGGGCGTCGCCCAGGCAGATTTCGTCCGCGCGCTGAATGGCACGCCGGTCTTTACCGAGTTTGCGGAGCTCATGTCCAACATGAGTTCGGGCAACACGGAATGCGCGATCACCGGCGCGATGTCGGGCAACGCGTTGGGCCTGCATCGCGTCACCAACTCGCTCTACACGATGCCCATCAATTGGGGGCTGGCCGTCTTCGGGGCCAACAAGGACACCTGGAATGCGCTGCCCGCGGAACTGAAGACGCTGCTGCGAAGCGAGCTTCCGAAGCTCGAGGCCGCCGTCTGGGCCGAATCGGAGCGCGAGACGAGTGAAGGTGTGGCTTGCAACACCGGCGCCGCAGGATGCGCACGCGACAGGAAGGGCTCGATGGTCGAGGCGCGCCCCTCCGCAGAGGATCAGCGACGCGGCAGAGAGATCTTCGCGACGAAGGTACTGACTGGCTGGTTGCAGCGATGCGGCTCCGCCTGCGCGCAGGCATGGAACCAGACCGTCGGACCCGTGACCGGCATCAAGGCGCCGATTTCGCAGTGAACAAGCGTCTGCCCCGCCGCACCACCGCTTTCATCTATGGTGTGGCATCGCTGTTTCTCCTCGGGGTGCTCTCGAGCGCCACCATCATGACCTGGGAGATGCGCAAGAAGGAGATCGCCGATAGCGAGAGCCTGGCGATGCGATTCGTCAGCGGGTCGGAGGCCACGCTCAACCGAAGCTTGCTCAGCATCGACATGCTCCTCGCGGCGCAGGGACAGCTCCTGCGGGCATCCAACGCTGCGACGGTGGCAGCGGACGCGCTTCGACCCGATGCCTTGCAGTTGCTCGATGCGGTCGTCCGCCAGAACCTTCTGGTGAGGCACATCGCCTTTCTGAGACCGGACGGTACGGTGCTGTCGTCGTCCGATCGGCGGCGAGACAAGCTCGCGGTGCAAATGCCCGACGGATTTCTGGAGCGCGTTGTTGCACAGCCGGTTTCCACGCTTGTCACCAGCGCGCCATCGATCAGCCTGTCGAGCTCGCAGAAGGTGCTCTACTTTGCTCGCACCGTCCAGCTATCCGACGCCAGCAGGATCGTGGCGGTCGCGGAAGTGCAGGTCGCCCTGCTGACCACGATCCTCACGCAGGGCGCCGATATCAAGGGGCTGGAGGTCACGCTGGAGCGTGATTCCGGCCCCATGCTCGCCAGCATACCGGCACGCGACGATCTCTCCGGCCGGGCCATCTTGCCGGCGCTGAGCGAGCAGACCAGCGATGGACGCGCAATGCGAATGGCCGCGCGTCTCAGCGGCGAGGAAGCCATTGTCGTCGCCCGTCCCACGCTGCACCGGGACCTGTTGATCGTCGCGAGCATCCCGCTCAGTTTCCTGCTGGAAGACTGGCGCAAGCAGCGCATGTTCATACTGGGGACGGCGCTGAGCTTCGCGCTGATGATCTTGCTGGTCAGCTGCTTCGCCCATCTGCAGTTGCGGCGCCAGTGGCGTTCACGCGCCGCGCTGGTCCGTTCGAAGGCGACATTGGACCAAGCGTTGGAATCCATGGTGGATGGCTTCGTGCTGCTCGATGCGCAAGACCGCATCCTGAGCTGGAACAGGCGTTTCGTGGAACTCTTTCCCTGCGCGCAAGCGACGATCGCTCCCCAAATGCCCTTCAAGCGCATCGTCGAGAAGACCGCCGAGCACCTGTACCCAGAGGACCACGAGAGCGAACGCAACGCATGGGCGACTGCGGAGTCGGCACTGCACAAACCGGCGGAGGGCGAACAGGAGATCACCCTCCCGGACGGCCAGATCATCGTCTGCATCAAGAGCCGCACACCCGAGGGCGGGCTCGTGTGCGTGTATCGCGACGTTACCGAAAAAAGGCGACACACCGCCGCGATCGTGGAAAGCAAGGCGAAGTTGCAGGCCACGCTGGACGCGCTGCCGGATGCGCTGCTCGAAATGGGCCTGGAAGGGCGCTGCCATCTGTTTCACACGCCGCACGCGACGGTCTCCGCCATTGACGTGCAGGACCCCATCGGCAGGCCGCTGTCCGAGCTCTTGCCCGCGGACGGGGCGGCTGAGGTGTTGACTGCGTTGCAGGAAGCTCATGCGGTGGGTTTCTCCCGCGGCCGCCAGTTCGAACGTCGAGCCGCCCAGGGAACGACGTGGTTCGAGATCTCCGTCTCGCGCAAGTACCTCGACGAAGAGGTCGAACCTCGCTTCATCGTCATCCTGCGCAACGTCACCGATAGCAAGCTGGCAGCCCGCGAGATCGAGCACCTGGCGTTCTACGACATCCTCACGGGCCTGCCCAATCGCCGGCTTCTGCTGCACCGGCTCCAGGCAGCGATCGACGCCAATGCCCGACATGCGCGGCATGGCGCCCTGCTCTTCCTGGATCTGGACAACTTCAAGTCGATCAACGACGCACATGGCCATGACATGGGCAACGTTCTGCTCAAGCATGTCGCTGCGCGGCTCAGTGCCAACTTGCGCGAAGGCGATACCGTCGCTCGGCTCAGCGGTGATGAGTTCGTGGTGATGCTACAAAGCCTCGATGAAAACCCGGTCGTGGCAGCGCGGCAGACCGCTGCAGTCGGCGAGGCGATCCTCGCCGAACTCAACCAGCCCTACCTCCTTGGCACTCAGCAGTACCACGGCACCTGCAGCATGGGCGCCACTCTCTTCGAGGGGCAACAGCAGTCACTCGAAGCACTGCTGAAGCAGGCAGACATTGCCATGTACTGTGTCAAGACCGAAGGCGGGAACGCCATGCGCTTCTTCGAGACAGCGATGCAGGCCACGATCAGGGCTCGCGCGACGCTCGAGAGCGAGCTGCATGCCGCGCTCGCCTGCGATCAGTTCTTGCTGCATTACCAGAGCCAGGTGACATCGGGTGGCCAGATCGTTGGCGCGGAGGTCCTGGTGCGTTGGCAACACCCGACACGAGGCATGGTGCCTCCCTTCGGCTTCATCGACCTGGCCGAAGAGACCGGACTGATCGTGCCTCTGGGCTTGTGGGTACTTGAGACTGCGTGCAAGCAGCTTGAACGCTGGAGCCATCATCCAGGTCGGCGAGACCTGCAGCTGGCCGTCAACGTCAGCGCGCGACAGTTTCGCGAGAGCGACTTCGTACCGCAGGTTCGCGGGGTGCTTGGCCGCACAGGCGTCGACCCTGCGCGACTCAAGCTCGAACTCACCGAGAGTCTCGTGCAGGACAACGTCGCCGACACGATCGATAAGATGAAATCGCTCGCTGCGATGGGCATCCGTTTCTCCATGGATGACTTCGGTACGGGCTATTCGTCGCTTTCCTACATGGCGCAGCTCCCGCTGAACCAGATCAAGATCGACAAGTCCTTCGTGCGAGGCATCGGCGTCGATGCCAAGGTCGAGCTGATCATCCAGACCATCATCGGCATGGCGCAAAACCTGGAGCTGGGGGTCGTGGCGGAAGGTGTTGAAACGCAGCCGCAGCTCTCTTTTCTTGAGAAGAATGGCTGCACGCTGTTCCAGGGCTACCTTTTCAGCAAGCCAGTGTCGCTGCCGGAGTTCGAAGCCCAGCTCGACAGCGAGACGACTGGCGATCTCATTGGCGCAGACCTTGGTAGTAGATGACACCCATACCAACAACCTAGGGATGGAGCGGGGCGTGACATATCTTGCGGCAGCGAGTGCTTGTTCGAGATAGCAGGCCCCCGCGGGCGAGCAATTCGGCGAAGCTATTGCTCGACGCTGCAGCGTCGGCCTACGTTTTCACTAAGCGCGGCATCTCATGAAATCATCAGATTTTCGAAACCTGCGGATCAGCCTGAACACGCGCCTCAGCCTCGGGGTGGCGGCGGTGGTCCTGGCTGCAACCCTTGCGGTCGCCACTGTCGCTTTGAACCTGGTCAAGTTCAGCATGCAGTCGTCGATCGCAAACGAGCAGTTCGCCCGTATCGCGGCCATCGCAGACGCCGTAGACCAGAAATTCATCAGCCGGCGAACGCTGCTGAAAACCTTCGCCGAGAGCACACGGTCGCACGCCTTCGCGGACTCTGCGCTGCTGCAGGATTTTCTTGGTGAGCATCCATCGCTTCGTGAAGCCTTCGCCAACGTCGCGTTGTTCGATCTCGAGGGCCGCTTGGTCGCGGGCCTCAATCCCTCGCCCCAGATGGCTCAGGTGAATATCGCAGACCGGACGTACTTCAAGGAAACGGTTGCCTCCAAGGCCGGCAGGATCTCGCAGCCCTACCTCAATCGCCTCAATGGCCAGGCCCAAGTGGCCATCACACAGCCGGTGCTCGACCGAGCCGGGCAAGTGCAGTTCGTGATCTCTGGCGCGATCAACCTCAAGGAGCCCAATTTCCTGGGTGAGCTCGCCGGGATCAAGTTCGGCGATGACGGCTATCTCTTCATCACGACCACGGACGGCGTTCTGGTCGATCATCCAAACAAGTCGCGCATCCTCAGCCAATTCAACGCAGATGGCGAAGAGGACACCGAGACAGACCAGGCGCTCGCCGGCTTTGAAGGTACCGCGGAAGGGCTGAATCGCGCAGGCGTTCGTGGCCTTTATTCGTTCAAGCGCATTCACCAGACCAACTGGATCATCGGGGCGATGTACCCGCGCAGCGAGGCCTTTGCGTCGATCGAAGCAGTGGCGCGCGTCGCATGGGGCGGTGCGCTGGTCCTGTCATTTCTGGCAGGGGCACTCGCACTGGCGGTGGTACGACTGCACCTGAAGCCACTGGCCGATCTGCACCAGCGCATGCGCCTGGCGCAGGCCGACCCGGCAGCGGCCCCGAGTGCGCCACGGACCTATGCCCGCGACGAGATCGGCGATCTCTCCCGAACCTTCGATCAGCTGATGCAGCAGCAGCGCTCCAGCGAGGCACGGATCCGCACCATCACCGACAGCATCCCGGCGCTGGTCTCGCATGTCGACACCTCCTTGCACTACATCTTCGTCAACGCGCAGATCAGGACGCTGCACAACAACGACGTGTTGATCGGCAAGTCGGTGGCGCAAGTGCGGGGCACGGCGGAATTTGCCGTCGTGGAGCCTTACTACCGGCGCGCACTTGCAGGCGAGACGGTGGTCGTCGAGAAGAAAGGCGACTCGACTCGCGGCATCGGCGATCGGACCCACAAGGCTCACTTCATTCCCGACCGGGATGCGAGCGGCACGGTGCAAGGCGTCTTCGCCATGACCTTCGATATCACGGACGAAATCAACGTCCAGAAGGCTCTGCGTGAGCAGGAGAATCGGCTGCGCGACATCACCGACAGCATTCCCGCGCTGGTCGGCTACTTCGATCGCGAAGAGAACTGTCTCTATGGAAACAGTCGGGCGCGGAGGATGGCAGGGCTCGGCGATGGACCGCTCGAGGGCGTGACCCTGCGCTCCTCCATAGGCGAGGCAGCGTACGCGCAACACGAGCCGCACATCGCCCGGGTTCTCGCAGGAGAGCAGGTGCGATTCCCGGTTCATGCCTCGTTGCACGACAAGGATGGTTACTTCCAGGTGAACATGATCCCGGACAAGGACCTGGAAGGTCGCGTGTTGGGCTTCTACCTCATGACCTTCAACATCACGGCACTGAAGGAGGCCGAGCTGCGGCTCACCGAAAGCGAAACGCGCCTGCGCACGATCACCGACAACATGCCGGCGCTGATCACCTACATCGATCGGGACCAGAAGATTACCTTCGCCAACGCCACCTACCGCGAGTGGCTGGGCGCAGAGCCCTCCGCCCTCCTCGGCAGGCACATCCGCGACGTCGCCGGCCCCGAGCTGTATCTCGCCCGCAAAGCCACGCTCGAGCGCGCGCTGGCCGGGGAGCGGGTCGAGTTCGAGGCCGAGACCAAACGCGGGGATTTCAATCGCGTGACCCATGTCATCTATGTCCCCGACATACGCGCGGACGGAAGCACGCACGGCATCTTTTCCCTCAGTCTCGATATCACAGCGCTCAAGAAGGTGGAGCGCAAGCTCATCGAGCTCGCCCGGGTGGACCCGCTCACCGGCCTGCCGAACCGGCTGGCTTTCAACGAATATCTGCCAAACGCAATCTCGCGTGCCAAGCGCACGAGTCGTGCACTTGCACTGATGTTCCTCGACATCGACCGCTTCAAGTCGATCAACGACACGTTCGGACATGCAAGCGGAGACAGCGTTCTGAGCGAGTTCGCCAAGCGCCTGCATGTCGGTGTGCGAAGCACGGACATGGTGGCGCGCCTCGCAGGAGACGAATTCGTGATCGTGCTCGAGAACCTGACCTCAGAGGAATCTGCGGCTATCGTGGCAGGCAAGATCGTCGAGCGGATTCGTGAACCGGCGTTCCAGGTCGACGGCCAGCTGCTGGAGATCACCACCAGCATCGGAGTCGCGTTCAGCCGGCCGGAAGAAGGGCCCATCGCGGCGCCGGAACTGCTGGCGCGAGCCGACGCCGCGCTCTACAACGCCAAGGCGGCGGGGCGCAATCGCTTCGGATTCGCTCCCGCTGAGGTGCGTGTCACCTGAGCGGCCCCGGCCAGACGCTGATGACTGATCGACTGAATCAACATCGCGAAAGGTTTCTGGCGCATCCCGGCTTCAGGCGCGATTCGGCGATTCGCGCAAGAGGCCCGTTTCAGGACTCTCAGATGCATGCGTCTGGTTCACTCGAGGGTCATGCACGATCGTCGGCTGCTGTTTGTAGTCACGCGCTGTGATCACGCCGGCACCTCAGTTCCGTTCGGTATCGCCTCGGACATCTGCAGCGAGAGCCACCCCGGGGACGACCAAGCCGAGGGCGATCAAGGATGCCTGCGTCACCGGCTCATTCAACAGCCAGGCAGCGCCGAACACCGTCATCACCGGCACGAGCGCTGCCGACAGCGATGCCCGCGGTGCGCCCAGCCGGGCAATGGCTGCGGTATAGGCCACCAGCCCCACCATGCCTGCGATGACGCCCTGCCCCAGCGCCTGGTATGCCAAGTCGCTCCATGGTGCCGTCCGGAGGCGCGGCACGCCGGCGATCAGAAGCACCGGCAGCAGGAGAACCGTCGACCAAGCGTTGACGAAAGCGGCGCCGCGCCAGGGCGTCATGCCGCAGCGCCGGAAGGCGAGCGAGTAGCCGGACCACAGAATGGCCGCGAGCACAAAGAGCAGATCCCCGCGCCAGGTCGAGGCCATGTCCGTCCATGTGCTGGCGGCAAAGACAGCGATGCCCGCGGCAATGCAAACAAGCCCCAGCAGGCGCGAACGCGTGACCGCCTCGCCAGCGAAGATCCGCCCGCCGAGCGCGGTGAACAGCGGCACGCTGCCGGCCATGAACACGCCGATGTGCGCGGCCGGCGCCCACTGCGCGCCCACCAACACAAGAAGTCCGAACGGAAGCCCACCGCCCAGCACCAGCACGGCAAGCAGACCGGGGCGGCGTGCCGCGGGGAACGAGGTCCTTCTTGAGCAGCAAGGGAACGAGCAGTACGGCCGGAATGCCGTACCGCAACAGCGCCAGCTCGAGAGGCCCCAGTGTCGTCGTCACCGCGCTGCGCGAAGCGATCTGCCAACTGCTGACAATGAGCGCCGCCGCAAGGGCGCTGAGCAGACCAAGGGCAAGGTTGCGAGACATCGGCCCAGTTTATGGTTGCGCAGCATGTCGCCCGGCCGGGACGCACGAGCGCCGGAAATCGACTTGCTCGCGACGATGTACGCAACACGGCGGCGTCCGGAAACGCAGCGCCGACTCCTCAAGGAAGAGCACTACGAAACGATCTGCCACCGATCGCGATCCCATTTCACGCGTGGGGTGCTCTTTCATGCTGTGCGGTACCGGATTCCCCAGGGACTGAAGACGTGCCTTCCAACCCGGCGCCATGCTGCAGGAAGTAGCACCTACTTCTGAACGAGATTGCTCACAACAGTTCGCGCGCAAGCCAGCTAAGCTGTACATGTTAGCTACTTTCCACGAAGCCCAAATGATCACCATCACTTCAGTGAATGCGCAGAACAGATTCGGGCAACTCCCTCGATGAAGCGCTGCGCGAGCCTATTCTCATTACGCACCATGGCCGCCCCGCCGCTTACATGATCTCCCCGCAAGACATGAAGGAGCTTCAGCATGCGCGAGTAAGCCGTGAGCAGTCGCAGCCTGATTGGGCGCAAGCCTGTGCGGAAGGCTGGAATGACTTTGACGACAAGCAATGGTTCGTTCGCAGACGAACACTCGACTCTGTGAAGACGGCGCAATTCGACGTTCATCGCAACAAAGGAAATCAGAAGGACACCAATCCTTTCGTCGTGATCATCCAATCAGCGCGCTTCGATGCCTACCGTCGTCGTGTCGTGGTCCCTCTGGTCCGCCGATCAAGCGTCCCATCCGCTGCCTCGATATCGAAGATGAATCACGCCTTCAACGTTGATGGCGCTGATGTTGTGCTCAGCCCGCTCCAGATGGTGTCTGTCGCACTCGAGCATCTGGGCCCTGTCATTGCATCACTTGCGGATGTTGGCCAATCGATCACTGATGCCATGGACGAGCTGATGACTCGCCTCTGGGGCTGATTCCACGAAGGAATCTTGAGGGCACGCTCCGTGGCCGTGGGGTTACACGCCGGGTGGCTTCAGCAGCTGGAAGTACGAGTCAGGCGGAACCGCATCCCATTCTTCGCAGCATGCTGCCAGCGCAGCTTCTTCCGCTTCGTCAAAGAGGTGCGCAAGTCGGCCTTCCTCCTCCGTGAGGCTACTTTCAACGTCCGACGGCTGAAGAGATTCGCCAGCTCGCTTGAAATGCGCTTTGGCGGTGGCCCAGGGTTCGACGCCGGCGCGTTCGAACACCTCCTGGGCGGCGGCCACCCCGCGCGCCCGCTGCTCCGGGGTTGAACCTTCAACATGTACAACCATTTCCGTCATTGCGCTTCCCACGCGCTCCTTGGCCAGCGGCGAAGCTTCAGTGCTCGGCGCATTGCGCCACTTCAGCAACCACGCTGGCGCGCAGGAGACACGCGCACTGTACTGCCGTTTCCTCATCCTTGTTCGTGCTCAAGCCACTGAGGTGGGCCGCCGGAATCCACCGGGTAAAATACACCATGGCACCAACCCAAGTTACCGAGGACGGCCTTCGCTACGTCAAGAAGGCGTCTGGCTCCGTCATCACCTCTCCCCGCGCGGAAGCCATGATGTCTTGTTTCAAGTGCGGAAAGTTCGCGCTGCGCACCGACATGACTTCAAAGCGGTTCCTTGGGAAGAACCACCTCGTCTGCGCACCGCGCTGCAACTAGCTTGAGCAACGAGCGGTCGCGCTGCCCAACTTCCTTGCCGTCCAGACCTCAGGCACGCGAGTATGAGTGCGCTCGCCCGCCCGTAGCGAGCTACGTCGCACCCTCTATATGCGAAGTTCAACAGGATGGAACGGAGCTCAGCGACCGCAGCCCGCCAGGTCAGACCGTGAGGTCGTCCATTGTCTTGCCCGCGGCGAGTGCTTCCTTCAGCCATCGCGGCTGAGGTCCCATGCCAGTCCAGGTCTTGCCGGTGGCCGTGTCGCCATAGAGGGCCTTGCCTGAACGCCGGCCATTGGACTTGCTGGCAGCCTTCTTCCCTGCGCGTTTGGGCGGCGCGCTCGCGGTCCTGCTCAGGAAATCCTCGAGCGATTTGCCAGCGGCGAGTTCGGCACGGAGCCAGTCTGGGCGCTTCCCCATGCCGCCCCAGGTATTGCCCTTGCCGTCCGCGTACTTCGCAGCACGTCCGCCCTTCCCCTTGACCACGCCGCGCGTCGGAACTGCTCGACCGGAAGAACCGAAGCCGAGCTGTTCTGATGTCAAGTTGTACTCTTTGATTGCAAGCTTGATGCGTTCGATGACTCCCCCGACTTCGCGCTGACGCAACGTGTCAGCCTGCTTCTGCAGGGCTTCGATTTGCCGTTGGATTTGGAGAAAAGATTGAGTCATTCACTAAGCCTTGATATCTACTTGGAAGTCCCTGGTTATACGCTCATTCAGTAGTTCCCGGAAAGCCGCCCCCCGGTGAAGCCCACTCTGCAATCTTGGCGAGAGCCAATCAGGGAGCAAACGTTATTGCGATTCGAGTGCAAGAGATGGCAGCAGTTCCTGAGCGGACCGGCCCGTTCGAAGTAGGCCTGCTGGCGGGAGGGCGACCGTAGCAGGCAAAACTTGGCACCGAAGTTTCGTGCCGCACTGAGTTGACCTACTGGAAATCGCAGCCGGTTCGAAGATGGCCGAACTTCTTTGTCCTCATTGAGATCTGGCGTTCAATGACGTTGGGGGACTTGCAGAAGATTCATCAAAATTCGTTGCAGCCTTACGTGTGCTTCACATTTCGCCCTCAGTATCGGAGCTCCTGAATACAACTCCTCGAAGGAGCTGCCATGAAGAAGATGATTATTGCTTTCGGCGCTGCAGCCGTGGTCGCCTTGACGGCCCTGAGCGCTCCCGCGCAGGCGCAGCCGCACCATGGCGACCGGGGCTATCGCCCGCACCCGCACGTGGTCGTTGTTCGGCCGGCCCCCCCGCTTTACGTCACGCGTCAGGGCTATGGCCCACGTCATGGCTACCGCCATGCGCGCAGGGACAGCGACCGCGATGGCGTGCCTGACCGCTACGACCGCCGTCCTAACAATCCATATCGTCGCTAAGCGCGGCAACGGCCCTCGGCGTAATTGGCGGCGTTCTAACGCCGTGGGCTCGGTGTGAAAACAACAAGTGAGGCCGCGTCCACCTAGGTAGCGGGAAGCAGACTGCCGGCGCGCGTCTGCAGGGCGTACCACGGCAACGGCCCCAGGCCGGAGCTCCTTCAGATACTGCGCACCGGCCGGAAGGCGTTGACACATGGAAGTTGCTGGCAAATTCAACTTCTCCTTGCTCTCACGGGACCGGTACGCGCGTCAAATCCTTCTTCCTGGCCATCGCGCTGGCCGTGGCAGCGCCTGCGCTGGCACAGCCACCTCACCAGGTGGACACCACGGACTAGTACATCAACACGCAAGT
>NZ_JAGGNU010000063.1 GCF_018614915.1 Variovorax paradoxus
TCGATTGCCGCACGTAGATGTAGGCCGGCTTGCTCAGGTGTGCTTGAGTGATGGTCGTGTTCATCGTCGGCCTCCACGCTGGACATGAGCGTCAGGTCGCTGCCCTCGATCATGTCGATGAGCATATTGGCGAGCAGCATTGCGCCCACTGTCAAATCGATGGGGGCGGTGAGCGACAAAGGTGCCGAACTCACCGCTGCACCTCAGAGCGGCTCTCGCCGACGCAGCAGTTCGTGGTTGATCTCGGAGATCTCCTCCAAGATCTCGCGGACCTGGGTGTGGTTGGCCAAGTACTCGCTGACCTGCGCGTGCTCGGCCTGGGGGACGTAGTCCATCTGCGGCGACCTGCCCGGATAGCTGACTGACAGGTAGTACTTGGGTCCATGTCCGGGACCCTCTGCGCACTTGCAGTTGGGATTGCCGCAGCGCTTGTAGCGTTCGATCAAGGAGCCCCGAAGCACGGTGTCCAGCGGGGGCATCTTGCCAAGCAGTTGGCTGCGGCGTCGCTTGAGGGCTGAAGAGGTTGGCTCTGTCATTTGTGACGGACCACATATATAACTGGTCCGACAATAGTTCATGCCGGCTCATTTGACAAGCCCTCCGCGCGAGCGAGCTGCCAGGATCTCAAGCAATGCGACCAGATCGCACAGCGAGTGCAGGTCAAGCCGAGCGATCGAACCGTCGACCCCATGCCATGGGTCGGGCGAACCGAGGTCGGTCCATTCGCGGGCGATGGCGAAGCTGACGCGCTCGTCATCATCCCGAAGGATCAGCGTGTCGACACCAGCAACGCACAGCGCCTTCACTACAGCAAAGCGCTGCCCCCTACGTGGATGGAACGGATGCTGAATCTCGGCCCAACCCCACGACTGGTTGGACGAGAGTGCAGTTGACGCTAACGGTGGTGGCCCTGGCGCGGCGACTGGTCATCGCACTGTGGCGCTACCTGCAGGACGGCGAGATCCCGGCGGGCGCGCACCTGAAACCCGCCGTAGCTCACGCTTGAGCAAACACAGTCACACCGAACAGAGAACACAAACGCGCAACATCATGATCACAGGTCGACGCGCCCGTAACGACCGCGGGTCGCCACATGGCGACCGTCCTCAAAGAAGGGGCGCGTCCGTAATCGGGGATTGCCAGCGCATCTGGTGCGCATGCTGCATGTGGTGTCGGACTCCAATGTTCTGCACGGATAGAAGCTTGTTCGAGTACCGACTCGGACCTCCAACAGTCCCTGACCTCGGATCACGATGGATGTCGCACCCCGTCGGTACTTCGACAGGCTGCTACGAACAGGTCCCGCCATGACCATCATGCCTTGACAAACCAGTCCTCATAGAAGCGGTCGTTCGACGCCGGCGTCAGCTTCGCGCGCCTGAGCGGTCACTCGACGCCACGCAGCCAAAAAACGGCAGCTGGGTTTCAATAGGCGCAAGCGCGAACAACACGACCACGGGAAACTGCATCGGAGTTGCTCTTTTCTTTGAGTTCAACCGCTGCGCCTCTGCGGAACTCTTCCGCTTCTCAAGCGGCCCAATGGTGCTGCCATCGAGGAGTTGGGCTTGTCCGCTCCAACAAGGTTCCCTCCGCGAAGCTACGTTCGGTCGCGTATGCAGAGCGCACAATGGGACACTCTGGGCTGACCATCGTGAATATGCACGGGACATCGGCTCCCCTGTTGAGCGTTTCGTACTTTGGACGGAACCGGGGCTACTGACGGAGGACCACATGCATCGATTCCTATCAAACAACAAAGACGAGCTGATTGCACGATGCAAGGCCAAGGTCGCGCAGCGGCCGCGGCGGGAGGCGACCGCTGCACAACTCGCCAACGGCATTCCGATGTTCCTGGACCAATTGATGAGAACGCTGGAAGCACAGGAGAACGGCGAGATGGGCGAGAGCCTCAGGATTTCCGGTGCCGCGGGCGGTGATGCAACCGCTTTGTCCGAGATGGGCGTGAGCGCCGCTGCGCATGGCAAGGAGCTCCTGGGGCTCGGCTTTTCCGTGGACCAGGTGGTGCATGACTATGGCGACCTTTGCCAAGCTATCACAGACCTCGCGGTCGAGCGCGATGCTCCGTTCTCAGTTGATGAATTCCGCACGTTGAATCGTTGCTTGGACAACGCCATCGCCGATGCGGTCACTGCGTTTGGTATCTGGCGCGACGCGAGTGTCGCCCTTCAGCAGTCCAGCGAAGAGAACGAGCGTCTCGGCATGCTGGTACATGAGCTACGAAACTACTTGCACACGGCAACGCTGGCCTTCTCCGCGCTGGAAGCGGGAAAGGCTCCAATCGGGGGGGCAATCGGCGCCGTCTTGAAAAGGAGCCTGACTTCGTTGGCGGCCCTGCTCAACCTGTCGCTGTCTCAGGTCAGGGACACGGCCGAAAATCCGCAAGAGCCGGCCTTTTCGGTCGCAGTGTTCGCCGCGGAGGCCAAGAATGCCGCCTCGCTCGACGCGAGCGCTAAGGGCTGCACATTCTCGGTCCTCGATGTCGATGCAGCACTGGGCATCTCTGGGAATCGGGAGCGTCTCCTTGCGGCCTTGGTGAACCTGCTGCAGAACGCCTTCAAGTTCACCCACGCACACACCGAGGTCACGTTGAGCGCCTACGCCGTAGGAGACTATGTTTGGGTCGACGTCGAGGACCACTGCGGAGGACTTCCGACAGGGGCAACCACAAGCATCTTCCAGCCCTTTGTTCAAGTCGGTGACAACAAGAGCGGGTTGGGACTCGGTCTGTCCATCGCGCGGCGAAACGTCGAGGCCGACGGAGGTGTTCTGACCGTTCGGGACGTACCTGGAACGGGGTGTGTCTTTACCATCAAGCTACCGCGCAGAACGCTTCACTAGCGCAGGCACCCCTTACCAGTTAGTCGAAAGGCGGTTTGGCATGAATCGTCATCAGGAGGTGAAAGCAGACGCGCGCACGAGCAGTCGCCGTTTGCGGTGGAGCGTGATCGTGCTAATCGTCATACTTGTCGGAGTGGCGACATACCACTTCTTGGCTGAGTAGAGGAGCGCAGAGGCGAGCCATTTCTTGGCCGCTCAGCGTTGGCCCGACGCATCGTCCGTCCAAGGTGTGGTGACCAGCACGTCCCGGCGCGTAGCTACGAGCGTCGCCAATTCCTCTCGCTCATGCGGGAGTATTGGTCCTGAAAGTACGCAATCCGTGCAAGATCCATCGATGAAATTCCGTGATGTCGAACCAGGGGTGATGCTATCGAACGACAGCTGCTGGCCGAATTCTGGGCCAGCCGTGACCGACCGGTTCTGGCCTATTCTGTTGAAAAACTCGCCCTGGCGGTCTGAGTGCATCTTTCGGGGGGTACTCGACCCCTTGCCCGCCTCACGATCGCGGCTCCTGATGCGTTCTACGAGGTCGGTTTCGACCGGTGCTGCGCCGCGTCATGAGCGAGTCGAGTTTTTCAACACAATCGGCCGCGTGCCGTCGGTCAGGACGCTAACGTCCCTGCGGCATGAACGGCTTGTCCTTCGGCACGCCTACCTGCAGCGCGCGCGCAGTCACCTTGCGTGCGATCTCGTAGCCGGCGTCCAAGTCCATCGGATAGTGCATGCCGGCGTACACGCGCGATTCGCCGGCCTGGCGGCCCATCTTCTCGTAAACGCCATCGGTGTTCGGCAGCAGCGCGTCCAGCGTGCGGCCGACGGCACCGGAGATGCACGCGTGGTTGCTTGGATACGACGGAAAGTTCGGCAAACCGATCGCCAGCGTGATCTTCGGGTCAGCCTGCGTCGGTCGCGGCACCCAGTAGACGTACTTCGAGTCGTGGCAGGCGACGACGGCGTCGAAGGCCACCATGTGGATGGTCGCCAGCGTGCGCGCGGTCGTGGGCTCGTCGAAGCCCCGCGCGGCCATCGCCGAGCGGGCCAGCGCGTTCCAGGCGCCCGCAGCGAACGATCCGGTCAGGTTCTCCCAGTACTGCGCGACGCGCACCTGCTGGTTGGTGCGCGTATCCGATACCTCGCGCACCTTGCGCACCTGCTCGCGGAACGCGTCCGACGCAAAGGGCGGCGGTGGCGGCGCTCGAAAATCGGCTCCGGTGGTCAGAAAAAACGTCCGAATGTTGCCGAGGTGCGCCCCTCCCGGCGGCTGCGGCGGCTGCGCGCGGCTGGACCACTTCTCCTCACCGGTCGGCAGGGTGCCGCTCCAGGTGGCGGACGCGCGGTCGCCTTGGATGAGCGCGACGATGTCGGCCGCGGTCTTGCCCCCGATCTCGACGCCGGACTGGAAGCGCGACCGCGGCTGTACCCCGAGCGCCGCGATCTCACGCTGCAGGCGTCCCATCGTCGCATCTTTGTCCTTCGGGAAGAGATGCACCAGTACGCCGGCGGCCGCACCCGCGGCCGCGCCGTCGGGCTCGAGGCCCTGAGCGGCCGCCTGCACGATGGCATTGTTGATCGCCAAGTTCATGTAGGCGAAGGTGCGGAACGCCGGGAATTGGCCGACCGCATTGCGGGCGACGAGGTCCGACGCGTAGTCGTTCCACTGGGAGGTGGAGGTGGCCGCAGCCCACGGCGCGGCACCCGCCGCGGCGCGGGCCTCGCTTGCGCCCGGTCTGATGACGCAGCCGCCGAGGACGACAGCCAGCATCGCTGCCAGGGTGGCCATGCCAAGCGCGGGGGCGACCCGAAAACCGCAACGTGCGAAGAGTCTCATAGCGATCCCCTGACATGTGCCGATGTAGCCAGCAGTGCGCGGCTGGCCTCCGTAACCAGGCCCGCGCTTGCCGGCCCGCAGCGCGGCTTCATTGGCCAAGCGGCATATTGTCTTCCGAAAACCAGGCTCTTACTATTGCGACCCACGACTGAAGGCCCCATTGCGAGTCAATGCGGTATCTGTAGCTGCCCCAGGGACAGTGGGCGGCTCTACCTCGGTGCTGGCGTGACCTCCAGCACCGACCCGACGATGCCGTCGGTCCGGTACATGACCGGTGCCTATCGGCAGTTCGCCCACTGCCTTTGATCTGGCAACCATGTGCACCCTTAAATGTCTGCAAGGACCTCATGGCTCGAAAGGTCCGCACCTCTCCGATCTGACGTATGCCCGCACCGAAGGCGAGCGATCGCGCCCTTCTCGAACGACGTCAATCGGCACCGGCAAGACCACCACCTATCCTTGTAAGGAGGCTCAAATGGATGCACAAGACCTCGCGCGCCGCGCGCTGCTGCGGCAAGGCGGCGCAAGCCTGGCCGGACTCGCGTTGCTACATTCCCCCTTCCTGGCCCGAGCCTTCCCAAGCAGGCCAGGCGAGGAAGTCATTCCTTGGCTGGATCAGCCTCCAGCGAATCCGAGTGGCGGGGTTGTCGAGAATCTCCCCCAATGGGAAGAGTTGGGGTCCTGGCTGACGCCCAATGACAAGTTCATCCGCGTCGCGCACTACAACAAGCCGGCCATCGACGAGAACGGCTGGACCCTCAAGATCGACGGATTGGTCAAGCAGCCCATGGCCCTCTCGCTGCGCACTCTCAAGGCGCGGCCGAGGAAAGAGGTCATCTTCACGCTCGAGTGCTCCGGCAATCACGGCTTCCCCTGGTTCACCAGCGGGATTGGGACCGCCAAGTGGGCCGGAACGCCCCTCGCCCCATTACTCAAGCAAGCCGGTGTGATGGCGAAAGGCAGCGAGGTGGTCTTTTTCGGCAGCGATGCAGGCGAGGAGGAAGTTCGCCAGATCAAGATGCCGCAGCACTTCGCGCGCAGCATGTCGCTGGCCGATGCGATGAACCCGAACAACCTGCTCTGCTACGAAATGAACGGCGCGGCGCTTCCGCAGCCGCACGGCTTTCCCGTGCGGCTGATCGTCCCGGGCTGGTACGGCATTGCCAATGTCAAGTGGCTCGATCGCATCGAGATCAGAGACCGCCGCTTCATGGGCCGCTTCATGGCGCGCGACTACGTGACGATCCGCGAAGAGCAGCGCGACGGTGAGACCGTGTGGACAGAAAGTTCGGTGGGACGCACCCTGCTGAAGTCTGTTCCAGCGAAGGTCACTCGAAGAAACGACGAGTACCGAGTCGTGGGGGCCGCTTGGGGCGGTCCGGTAGCGCGGGTGGAGGTTCAGGTCGACAAGGGGCCCTGGGCCGCGGCAACGATCGACCGTCGTGAGCAAGCAGAGTTCGCGTGGAAGCTCTGGTCCTTCGATTGGGCCAACGCCACGCCGGGGGAACACGCCATCACTTCGCGAGCGGTGGATGTCCAAGGGAACGTCCAGCCATCGATAGAGGATCCCCGCATAGCCAAGAAGCGCACTTACTGGGAAAGCAATGGGCAAGTCACACGTCAGGTGCGCCTTACGTAGCTTCCGCGTGCCGTGTGCTGCTGCGTCCGGTGGCTTGGGGGCCCGCCGGCAATTTCAGCGGCCTGACAAATTTCCAGCTGTGGTCTGCACCTTCGCGATGGTGTTGAGTCGGCTCGAAATGCTGAGCTTTATCGCGCTGCTGGCGCCGTCGTTCTGGCGCAAGTGAGTTCGGGCTGGCTGTCGGGCAGGTATGCCGCCTCGAACCGCCCCCAGGTACTTGCCTCCCAATCGGTCTGCGGGGCCGGCACCAACCCCCAGGCCTTGTTGTACGCGGTGATTGCCTCCTCATAGAGACGGCGCTCGGCAAGCGCGTCTCCGTCGGCGAAAATTTTCTTGATGTCCGCGTGCACAGCGCTCGGCAGTTCATTCATGTCGTCAGGTCACACTGGCAAGGAGGCGGGAACGTCCGGTGTTGGGCCGCATTCTGCCTTCTAAGTCAAGTCGGAATCTCGATGCACGCGGTCAGCCTCGCGGGCGCTCCATCGCAGTCGTCGAGGCGGTGAAGCCCAGCTTCGCAAAGAATCCGGCGGCGCCCTGTCTTCCGGCCCGAAGCAACCACGTGATGTTCGGTTCAGGCCCGATGAGGTTCTCGACGAGTGCTTGTCCGATGCCTCGCCGCCGAAAAGGCTCAGCGACCACGACCATGGACAAGTACCCATTCGAAATTCCATCGGTAATCGCGCGAGCGAATCCGACGATTTCGCCATCCGACACCGCGATAACCGCTCGCTGCGACGCCAAAATCAGTCGACCGAGCTGCTCAACATCACCGACTCTATGGGCCCACCCGTTGGTCAAGAGCAGGCGATGAATTGCATCGACATCAGAAGCAGCAACGCCGCGAACTTGCATGTCAGCTCCTTATGATTAGACCGTCGTCGCGAAGGTCCGCTCCTGGCCCGGTTCAAGTCGGACGAGCACGCCACCCGAAGTTCCAAAACTTTTCTGGGCGGGCTTGGGGCCCTGAGCGGCTGTCCGTTTCTGCCTCGAACTTCATCCTTGAGCGAGGGCGATTTCCAGTGCCACCCGCCATTCTTGCGTGATGGCAGGATCCGCCGGCCTACCGTCTGCCAACAAGGACATCGAACCCAGCAGCGCGCCAAGTTCGTCGACTCTAGAACGATGCTGGGCGCCAAGAAAGGCAAGCATGGCCAGATACGCCTGGCGCTCGGAAAGTTGAGGCATTGGTTCTTACCTTTCGACGTGGGCCTACTTTTTGGGCCGCATTTCCACGCCTCGGAGTGTTTTGCATCCCGTTCACGCGAGTCCGCGTCGACCGTCCTGGCCGCGAGCCGAAGCTCAAGACGAGGCGGTACAACCTTCAGGCTTGAGCACGCGCGTCGTTGAAGCCGGGTACTTCGCGAGCTTGTCCGCCGGCCGTTTCGGGCGAGGAAGCAGTTCGCCGCCGCAGTTCGGACATGTGCCGGCAAGCCGCCGGTCTGAGCATTCGCTGCAGAACGTGCACTCGAAGGTGCAGATTCGAGCATCGGATGACTCGGGCGGCAAATCACGGTCACAACACTCGCAGCCCGGGCGCATTTGGAGCATGGCGAAGAACCTCAAAAAGCTGGTCAGCGGAGCTTAAACGACGATGAACTGGAGGACGACGGCGAGCGTCAGCTGTTGGCCGAATTGTGCCGCACGCGGTAGACGCCAATACGGAAGCGTCAGCCGTGCCCGAGCGGCCGGCTCGCGACTAGGACGGGCTGGTAGAACGCACCATCGATGCGCCTCACCGAGTCAAAGCCGGCATCGCGCATCAGGCACTCCAGCCGGACCATCGAGACGGCGTAGTACCTGGAGCGCATCACGTGGGTCTTCACGGTGCCCGTGGCGAGGTCTTCCTCGATGATGAAGAAGGCTAGGTCATACAGCCCGCCTTCAAAGTCCCACATCTGGTAGAGCACATAGCGCTTGCCGTCTTCAACGCGAGCCCCGTAGTGCTTCACGAGGTTGGTGCCGCGCGGCTCTTGCTCATAGTCCCTCACGCTGATAAGACAGCCACCGCCTGGGCGAAGGCAGGCGTACATCTGCCGGAACGCGAGAACGATGTCCTCGTCGGTGAGCAAGTGAGGAACAGAGTTGTCGCACGAGATGACGACATCAAAATTGGAGCCCTGCGTTGCGTGAACCTGCCGCATGTCGCCGACCGAAAACGCGATGTCCAACCCTCTGGCAAGCGCCTCACGACTGGCTCGTTCGACGGCTTTCGTAGAAAGGTCAGAGCCGACTACGTCGTAACCGCGCTCGGCAAGCCCAATTGCCTGAGTACCTATGCCGCAAGACACATCGAGAACCTTTCGATGGCCCGGCCACTCAGCCTCAATGACCGCCGACAGCTTCTCGCCTTGTCGTTGTACGCTGCTGGCCCAGTCTGGGTAGACCAGGTGGTAAAGATGCGCGAGGTCGTCGTAGAAGTTCATCTTGTTCTGATGAGATTGGACCCTACGGTCGAGCGGCCGCTTCTGGCCGGCTGCCGGCGGTCAATCTCGGAGGACGAAGTTCACCGGAAATTCTGTCCACATAGCGCTTGGCACGCCACCCAAGGTCCCGGGCTCGTAGCGCTGGCACTTTGCTGCCTCCATCGCCGCTCGGTCCAAGACCGGGAATCCGCTTGTGCGACCGATTTCAACACTAGAGACCGTCCCTGACGGCTCGACCATCACACGCGCAACTACCTTTCCCTGCATGCCATTGCGCTTTGCTTCCGCAGGATAGCGAGGCACGCAGCTCGATGCTGCGGTGACGCGAGGCTTGGTCACAGGTCTCTCCGACGCACATCCGATATGGGCCACGGCCACAATGACCAGAAGAAATGGAAGCGGTTTCATGAACTCAATGGTGAATTGCAAATGGGACGCCGGCTCGCACGTGGGCTTCTGGACCGCTCCTGCCTCACAACTTTGGACGCATGGTGACAAATATCCGTGGCGGTGCTCTGCCACTCACGTCGAGCGGGAAAGTCTCGGTCTTGAGCAACGCCCGCCGGGCAGCAGCGTCCCAGTCGGGATAGCCACTGGACTTGGTCAGGTCCACTGTTCTAATGGCGCCATCGGTTCCGAGTCGGACGTCGAACTCAGCCCCGGGATTGCCCGGAAGCTGGGCTGCGTCTGGGAAGACCACATGCCGGCGAACCGTGGCGGCAATCTTCTCACCGTACGTGGGTCTATCGTCCCTTCCCAACACAGGCCTCGGTACATTGATTGCGGTTGCGAACAACCGAGTGGGATATGGAGACGATTGCTTGGTACGGTACATGGCCGTTGCTGTCCGTCGGAAAGCGATAGGCGTTCCGCAGCGCGAGCGAGGCGGCCATGTCCCACTCCGCGTTCCCACTCGAGTTGAACATGGTCTTGTCGGTGATGATTCCGTGCGGCGCGAGCCAAACGATGAATTCGGCCGGCAGTTGCGGCTGCGGCTTTGAGGCGGGATAGTCGATGTAGGGCTGAAGCGCTGCGGAGACTTTTATGCCCCAAGTCGAAGCCTCAGGCGGTGGTGGCTTCGGAGCTGCGCAGCCTGTGAGGACCGCAATTGCGACTGCTAGGAAGAACGCGCTACGAAACTTACTAAGCATGTAATTTTTTTCAAGCAATGCATTGGCTCCAGGCGAAGTTGCCACGCCGAACCCCGTCCGCTTGGCCAGAAGAAAGCTTCGGGTGCCCCGTGCTACCCGATTGTGGTCGCTTCATCGGTCAGTGCGCACGTGCTCACAAGGTCATCGTTGTGAGACGGCGACGGGCGTCCGCTTGTGGGCCGACTGCCGTCAGTCGCGATCTTCGGATGTCAGGCGGGAGTGCGCCCGTTGCTGTCCTTCGGCCCGCGACAACGGGTGACGGCAGAAGACTGGAACCTGTCGTTCGTCACGGTCGTGTGAACTGGCGAACTCGACCCTGAAACGCCGGTCGAGATTTTTGAGAGCAGTCAATCAAACTTGCTCGTCGAGGACCGATAGGACGGCTGCGCCAGCAGTCGTCAGTGCTGTGGCGCTCCTGGTGGCGCCGCCGGCACCAGCCCGAAGCTCTGCATAGTGGCCATTAACTTGGCCCGGTCGGGCGGTCCACCGGCATTGATTATCGATCCCACTTCGCGGAAGTACTGCGATCCGATGTCCGGTGTGTTGATCACGAGCGCCCGCGCCACGACGTCGTGCGGGTTACTGAAGCTGTGGACCACGCCGCGCGGCGTTGTCATGGTGTCGCCGGGTCGCAGTTCGCGCGTTTCGCTGCCCACGGTGTAGCGCAGTGTTCCTTCGATCACATACACCAGTTCTTCATTCGCGGAATGGCTGTGCGGCGGCGGCACATTGGACCCCGGCGGCACGCGCATCTCGAAGCAACCCATCTGGCAGCCATTGCCTGCCTCTTGCAAGTACCGGATTTCCAGTTGCCCGACGCGGATGACCTCCTGTGCGGCTGGCGAATGGACTTCGTTCATGGCAGACTCCTTTCGTAAATAAATTTCGCGTTGACAGACTACTTTGGCGTGCCACGCTCGACCGTCAGGTCTTGGCTTGAGCCCAGCCGTTCGGCCGTCGGCCCGAACCAACCCATTCGGGCACTGGAGGACTGACGCGCGCTCCAAAGAGCGTTGACTGGACAACCGCCATACCGGACTCATTGCGCCAGCCCGGCCTTGCGCAGACCCTCCACGAACTGTTCGAGGGGCGCGGGGTTTCTGTACGGCAGGACTCGCAGCGTGTGTTCGATCGTGTACTGGGGGTTTATGGCCATCAGTTCTCGCCAGACTCGACGGGCCTCGTCTTGACGGTCGGTATGACCGTACAGTGAGGCCAGGTAGGCGCGCGTGACGTCCGACGCGGGCATATGAATCAGGCGCCGCTTGAACGTCGCTTCGGCCTCGTTGTAGCGCCCGAGGGCGAACAGGGCCCGCCCCAGAGCATGCATCCACAGGTTGAATTCCGGGTCGAGCCGAAGCGCCCGTTCCAATGACTCGAGCGCTTGTTCGTGCCGTCCGGTGAAATGCAGCAAGTTGCCCAGGGTCCCATGGGACTGGGAAGAGTTCGGGTCGAGCTCGATCGCCCGCCGCGCCGCGCTCTCGGCTTCGTCCAGGCTTTGCAGCCACATCAGGGCGACGGCAAGCGCGTGGTGCGAAACCGCTTCGAACGCGTCGACCTCGCACGCCTTGCGCGCCAGCGCCAAGCCCCGTTTCAGATCGCTCGCCGTGCGACCATTCCATGCATTGACATACTCGACGCCGCAGCAGATCGCCAAGGACGCATAGGCCTGCGCCAGCCCCGGGTCGATCGCCAGCGCGCGCTCCAGCATGGCACGGCCCTCGACGAGCGCTGCGGCATTGAAATCCCGGATGCAGCGTTTCGCGCGAATGAGGCAGTCATAGGCCTCGACATTGACCTTGCCGCGATCCTGCCAGTGCGCCCTTTCGCTGCCGGTGAGGGTCACTTCGAGCGTATGAACGATCTTCCGCGTCACTTCGTCCTGGACCAGGAAGATGTCCTCGAGGTCCCGGTCATAACGCTCGGCCCAGACGTGGCCACCGGATTCGGCATCGATAAGTTGCACATTGATGCGCACCCTCATGCCAGCCTTTCGCACGCTGCCTTCGAGCACATGTCGCACGCCCAGCTTCCTTCCGACGTCCTTGATGTCGACGCTTTGCTTCTTGAAGGTGAAGGACGAGTGGCGAGCGATCACGAACAGGCCGGATATCTTGGAGATGTCGGTGATGATGTCTTCCGTGATGCCATCGGCGAAGTACTCTTGGTCGGGGTCTCCGCTCATGTTGGTGAACGGCAGCACGGCGAGCGAGGGCTTGTCAGGCAGACGCAGCACCGGCGCAGACGATGGTGACGCCGCCGCGGCGACATTCACCGATGGCCTCGCGGGCGCCACCTTGAAGGCCCGCACTGGATGGCCGATGTTCTTCACCTGCTGTTCGCCCTGATCGACAAACTCCGCGCTGACCTTGCTCCTCACGGCCCCGTGCACTGCGTCCGAAACGGTGATGCCGCCCGGTTCGGCCAGCGCCTGCAGCCGCGCTGCAATGTTCACCCCGTCGCCGTACACCGTGCCGTCCGCCTTCTCGATCACGTCGCCCATGTGAACGCCGATCCGAAAGCGCATTTGCCGATCCGGGGGCGCGGCGTCGCAGGACACGCTTAACTTATGCTGAACAGCAACGGCGGCGGTGACCGCTCCGGCCGCGGTGTCGAACACGGCGAGCACCGAGTCGCCAGCCATGTCGATCACACGGCCATGGTTCGACTCGATCTGAGCACGAAATACTGTGCGCGCCGCATCGAGCGCGGCCACGGTCGCGCGGTCGTCGATCGCCATCAGGCGCGAATAGCCCGCCGCATCCGCGGCGAGGATCGCTGCCAGGCGCTGCTTGAAACCAGACCCGTTCACACCCGTGGACCCCTATGCAAGTTGCCGATGAATGTTACGCTCCGCGTGGCCAATCGCATGCGAACGTGTCGGATTGCGCGGCAGCCTCATCTTGCCGTTGGGGCTGGGAAATATTTGCTCAAATCCGCAATTGCCTAGCCGCGATCGAGCAGGAGTGGACTGCACATCTGGGCGGGCAGCGATTCAAGGCCTTGCGCGATTCGCTGTACGACCTGTCGCTGTGGCTCGGAAAGCTCACTTGAGGATGTGCGCGTTCCGAATCCAGACGATTCGTTCGGGTTGACAGACTACTTTGGAGTGCCACGCTCGACCGTCCGGTCTTGGGCCGATTGTGTTGAAAAACTCGACTCGCTCATGACGCGGCGCAGCACCGGTCGAAACCGACCTCGTAGAACGCATCAGGAGCCGCGATCGTGAGGCGGGCAAGGGGTCGAGTACCCCCCGAAAGATGCACTCAGACCGCCAGGGCGAGTTTTTCAACAGAATAGGGCCGGCCGCCGACGTCTGGTGCTCCGACACTCAAGGGCCGCTTTCGCACTGCACCGCTGTCGTTCGTTCGGCCCGGCCGAGAGGCAGCTCATGGCCGACTGCCGTCAGTCGCGATCTTCGGATGTCAGGCGGGAGTGCGCCCATTGCTGCCCGCCGGCTTTCAACGAAGCGGACTTTCGCGGAATTCGGCGTGGGCCATGAACGGACGGACGACGCGGCAGATCGACCGGCAAGTCAAGACTGTCTGCCGTCCTTCGAATTTGGCCGCTGAATGACGGCGGTTGCCGAAAGCCGACCTTGGCCCTTTTCCTGACGAACGGCCGGTCCAATCTGGAACTTGACCTCGCCGACGTCGTTGAGGAAGTTCGAGTGCGACGCTCGCGCCTTAGCCGAGCTGCTCGGCGAGCGCGACAATGATGCCCTCAGGCCCGCGGATGTAGGCTAGCCGGTACGTGTCCTCGTACTGCATTTCGCCAATGACCTCGGCCCCGTGGGCGCGCAAGCGTGCGACGACTTCCTCGATGTCATCGACGGCGAACATGATGCGACGGATGCCCAGTGTGTTCACCGGCGCGTCCAGGGGCCCAAACCTGATCGCGTTGGGCGTGTGGAACTTGTCCAGCTCAATGCCTTGCCCATCGGGAGTCCGCATCATCGCGAGGGTGGCTCGGACATCCTTGAGCCCGATCAGGCTCCCGACCAAAGGCCCCTCGACTGTCGTCTCGCCCTCGAGCTTGAGGCCCAGTTCGATGAAGAACGCCTTGGCGGCTTCGAGATCGTCGACCACGATGAGGACGTTGTCCATCCGTTTAAGCGTCATATCCTTCCGTCCCCTCGATTTACTGCTGATGCCACGTACTTGCCGCATGTGGCGAATAACGTAGAAGTGACCGGCGGACCATAGGCACGCGACAGCGTGCCGCGAGTACGTCCGGGTCGTCCGCCATGTAGTCTGCGGGATCAAGTCCAAGTTCCTTGACCCAGCCGTCAAGGATTCGAGCGTACTGCCGCGTCCCCAGATGTGGTGAGCGGTGGATACGGCTTGGAAACAGGAAATCCTCAGATCGCAACCCCGCTTGCTCGATCCAATTCTGCACGGCTTCCCGCGTTACCTGCGTGATCTCGAACTGCACAGGGCGCTCGGTCTTGTGTTGCATCACAACGGCCGACCTGCCACCTGATCGCCGTGAAAGATGTCGCGAACCTTGAGGCCGACGAGGTCGCACCCGCGCAGCTTGCTGTCGATGCCCAGATTGAAGAGAGCAAGTTCGCGCACCCGATTTTCCATCTGTAGGCGCGCTCATGGCTCCCGATGAACAGCGTTGATGTTGGATCCCATGATGGGCTCCCATCAAGTTGCGGCCATCAAAGATGCGCCTTTCCGCCTTTCAGAGACCAACGCACTTGGCGTGGGTGACGGCGGCAGATGGAGCAAGGGTGAACCGCTCTGGAAGGGGCTCGTGCTTGGTCTCAGGCTGCCCGGAACAAGGTCACCACCTTATGCTCTCACCAGCGCAAAGTGAGGGCTTGCAGCCAAATTAGGTGCGATACGTGGGACTTCTGCCTCGCACTGTTCGGCTTGGTCGAGATCACCTGGGGACAGACAGCCCCACGTGACCCTACGAGGCTTGCGATCGTTTCGTCGTGGGGGACGCCGTCACACGGCGCACTCGAGAAACCGAGCGGAAGGTATGGATGGCGGCTTGAGATCCGGCGTCATCGCACGGTCCTTCGTCTCCAAGGTGGCGGCGCAAGAGATTGGCGCAGCATCCCCAGAAAGGCCGTTGCCCGCGCACTTCGCCCGAAACGGGTGCCCAGCATGGCGACGACGTCGGCGGCAGGAACCTCCCAACTCGCAAGCACCCGCTTGAGCCGACCGGCTGCCAGATCGGCAGCGACGTCCCACTCCGACCGGATCGCGACACCCCGCCCTGCCACCGCCCACTCGCGCACCACCGCGCCGTCATTGCTGCACATGGTGGGACGGATCCGGACAGTCTCCGGTTCGCGCGAAGCGTGCACGAAGCGCCACAGCGTGACGTCCTCGTCGTTCTCTCTCACCACCAGGCATCGATGCCGCAGCAAGTCTGAAGGCGACTGAATCGGCGAAGCACTGGCGAGATAGTCCGGGCTGGCGCAGAGGATGCGTCGGTTCGGTGCCAGCGTCGTGACGATCTGGTTTTGGGCACCAGGCGGTCCGATGTGGACGATGACGTCGCTGCTCTCGACCAGGTGCGCGCCGGGATGGTCGGCAAGGTCCAGAGTGACCGTCACGCCAGGATGCGCTTTTGCAAACGCATCGACCACGGGCGCGACATGCAGTCGGCCGAAGCCATGCGGGGCAGCTATGCGTAGATGCCCGCTGACGGCCTTCTTGCGATTGGCCAATGCCTCGGACAGCGCCTCCATCGCATCGGCCACGATCGTCCCGTGCGATGCGACCAGATCGCCTTCATCGGTGAGGACCATCCTGCGGCCGGAACGGTCGATCAGCCGGATGCCAATCCGTGCTTCCAGCGCTTGCAGGCGCTGGGTGACGGCCGGCGGCGTGACATCCATCTTCCGGGCAGCTTCAGCGAGCGACGCGGACTGGGCCAGCATGTTGAAGAAGCGCAGATCCTCAGAGCTGATCATTTAGGGGGACCTTAACTCGCTATGCAGGTTCGATAAATTGTAGGTTGAATCGATCAGGCGCAACATCCGGTCATCTCACTTGGTCGGTGCCGGCCCGCATCCAGCAGGCCGCATCGGACAAGCACAACTCGGAGCACGACATTGGGCCAGCCCATAGCCATGAAGCAGGCGCAAGCCGAACAGACCGCAACGACGCTGGGGGAACTGGCGACGCCTTGCCTCGTCCTCGACGCTGAGCGGATGGAGCGGAACATCGCACGCTTGAAAGCCAGGCTGGACCGCCTGGGCGTCAGGCTGCGTCCCCACCTCAAGACGTCCAAGTCGGTGGACGTCGCGCGCCGCGTCATGACGTCGCCGTCGGGTCCGGCAACCGTTTCAACGCTTCTTGAAGCCGAGCAGTTCGCCGCGGCCGGCGTGCGAGACATCGTCTACGCCGTCGGCATTGCGCCATCGAAACTGCCGCAGGTGCTCGCGCTGCGCGCCGGTGGCGCTGACGTGACCGTGGTGCTGGACGCCGTGGAGCAGGCGCAAGCCGTTGCGCAGGCCTCGCGCCAAGCAGGAGCGCGCATTCCGGCGCTGATCGAGATCGACTGCGACGGCCACCGCTCCGGCGTGCTGCCGACCGACCGGCAGCTGCTGCTGGACATCGGCCACGCCCTCGAAGACGGCGCGGAACTGCGGGGCGTGATCACGCACGCCGGCGCAAGTTATTCGGTCCGTGGGGCCGAGGCCTTGGGTCAATGTGCCGAGGTCGAGCGCCGCAGCGTGGTCGATGCCGCCACCGTCCTGCGCGAGGCGGGCTTGCCCTGCCCGGTGGTCAGCGTCGGCTCCACACCGACCGCGCACAACGCCGCCGACCTCACCGGCGTCACCGAAGTGCGGGCGGGCGTGTTCGTGTTCTTCGATCTAGTGATGGCCGGTATCGGTGTCTGCCAGGTCGACGACATCGCGCTGTCGGTACTCGCGACGGTAATCGGCCACCAGCGCGACAAGGGATGGATCGTGATCGACGCCGGCTGGATGGCACTATCGCAGGACCGCGGCACCCGCAGGCAGGCGATCGACCAAGGTTATGGGCAGGTGTGCGACACCGCCGGCGTGCCCTATCCCGACCTGATCGTTGCCGACGCCAACCAGGAGCACGGGATCATCACGGTGCGGCCCGGCTCGGAGGGCAAGCTGCCCGATCTCGCGATCGGTGATCGTGTGCGGATCCTGCCGAACCACGCCTGCGCCACAGGCGCCCAGCACCGGGCTTATCACGTCGTTCGCGGCGCTTCCGACCGGGTCGAAGCCGAGTGGTCGCGTTTCGGGGGCTGGCGATGAGCGGCCAGCACGTGACCGGCATCCTGACGGACCGGGCGCCGAAGCCGGCAGGTCACTACACGCAGGCCATTGTCGCCGGCGGCGCCCACGTCTTCGTCTCCGGCCAGTTGCCGATCCGCCCGGATGGACGTCCGCTGGACGACGATGGATTCGAGGTGCAGGCCAGGCAGGCGATCCAGAACATGCTGGAGATCGTGCGCGCCGCGGGCAGCTCGCCGCAACAGCTCGTCAAGGTGACGGCCTACATCGTCGGCATCGCCAACTGGGCCCGCTTCAACGCGGTCTATGCGTCCATGCTGCCGGATGCATGCCCCGCGCGCACCGTGGTTCCGGTGCCAGAGTTGCACTTCGGGTACCTGGTCGAGATCGACGCCATCGCGGTGCGCGAACCATGACCGCCATGGCGACCCGGCCCGGCCACCCCCACAACGACGACGTGGTGCTGGTCCCGTTTGCCACGGAACACCTGGAAGGCGCCCTCCAGCTTTCGCAGGAAATGTCCTGGCCCTATCGGCTCGAGGACTGGGCCTTCGCGCTCGAGCTCGGCCAGGGCTTCGTGCTCCGCAACGGCGCCGGTACAGTGATCGCGACTGCGGCCTGGTGGGCCTACGGCGAGGACCATGCTTCAGCCGGGATGATCATCGTCGCCAAGGCTGCCCAAGGCCGTGGCCACGGTGCCCGCCTGATGGAGGCGCTGCTGGCAGCGGCGCACCCGCGGACCATCACGCTGAATTCGACGGCCGAAGGGCTGGCGCTTTATGAAAGGCGCGGCTTTGTCCGCATCGGCGTCATCCAACAGCATCAAGGCTTTCCTGACGAGCGCCACCAGCCGCCACCGGCCAGCCTGGTCAGGGCGATGGCGCCATCGGATGTCGAGGCGGTCGCGCGTCTGGACCGGCAGGCCACGGGCTGGGCCAGGCGGCAGATGCTGGACCGGCTCATCCAGGCCGGTGACAGCGACGTGCTCGTGCGTGACGGCGAGCCGCGCGGCTATGCCATTTCACGCCTGTTCGGCCGCGGGCACGTCGTCGGTCCCGTGGTCGCCGAAAGTGCGGCCGATGCGCGCACCTTGATCGAAGCCGCGCTCGCACGTCTTGGTCAGGTTCTCGTCCGCGTCGACACCGCTGCCACCTCGCAGCTGGGGGACTGGCTCGAAAGCGTCGGCCTGCGTCAGGTCGGTGACGCCACCACCATGGTCAAGGGGCCGCACATCCCGCCGGCGGGGCCAGCACGCATGTTCGCGCTGGCCAACCAGTCGTTCAACTAGGAGACATCACGATGCTGCGCTCGAAGACGCCGGAAACGCCGCTATGAAGCTGACTTCGTATTGGCTGGACACCTCGGAGCCCTTCCGTGGTGCGACTGCAGGACCGGTGCAGGGCAGCTGCGACGTGGCGGTGATCGGCGGCGGCCTGACCGGCTGCTCGGCTGCGCTGGCGCTTGCCAAGAAGGGAGCACGCGTCGTGCTCCTGGAAGCCGAGACCATCGGGCACGCCGCCTCCGGTCGCAACGGCGGCATGTGCAACAACGGCTTTGCCCAGGACTACGGCACGATGTCGGCCAAACTCGGCAAGGAAGTTGCCGACCGGCTCTATAGGGCCTTCGACGCCGGAGTCGATACGGTCGAGCGCCTGGTGGCGGAAGAGAAGATCGACTGCAGCTTCGCGCGCACCGGCAAGATCAAGCTCGCTGCAAAGCCCGAGCACTACGACAAGCTGGCGCGCAGCCAGGAACTGCTGGCGGCCAACGTGGACCCCGACACGGAGATGGTGAGCCGTGCGGACCTGGCCGGCGAGGTCGGGTCGGACCGCTTCTATGGCGGGCTGATCTACCGCAAAGGCGCCGGCATGCATGTTGGGCGCTTCGTCCGCGGCTTGGGGGAAGCGGCAGCGCGGCGCGGCGTGGAGATGCACGAGCGCACGCCGATGACGGGCCTGCGGCCCGTCCCCGGCGGCGGCCACCAGCTCGAGACACCGAAGGGGCGGCTCCACGCCAAGCAGGTTCTGCTGGCGAGCGGAACTTCGCAGACGGGGCCGCTGGGTTGGATTCGACGCCGCATCGTGCCGGTCGGCGCGTTTCTCATCGTCACCGAGCCACTGCCTAAAGAGACGCTCGACCGGCTGTTGCCGCGGCGCCGGATGGCGGTCGATACCAAGAATCTCGTCAACTACTTCCGAACGACGCCCGACAACAGGCTGCTCTTCGGTGGACGCGCCCGCTTCGCCGTCTCCAACCCGACCTCCGACGAGAAGAGTGGCGCGATCCTGCAGGCGGCATTGCACGACGTCTTTCCCGACCTTCGCCACGTGCGCATCGACTACTCCTGGGGCGGCATGGTCGATATGACGCGTGACCGCCTGCCACGCGCGGGCGAGCGCAATGGCATCTACTACTCGATGGGCTACAGCGGCCACGGCACCCAGATGTCGACCCTGATGGGGACGATCATGGCGGAAGTCATGGACGGGCGCGCCGAACTCAATCCCTGGAAAGACTTCGACTGGCCCGCGATCCCGGGCCATGTCGGACCACCGTGGTTCCTGCCGCTGGTAGGGGCCTATTACCGGCTCAAGGACAAGCTCGCCTGAAGCCGATCTCGCCACTCATCGATCGAGGAGACAACCATGAACGAGCACAAGAATCTCAACGGCCTGATCGGGGCCGAGGAAAGCACGCGCCTGATGGGTCAGCTGCAGCGCGGCGCCAGCCGCCGCGACGTGCTGGCAATGCTCATGGCCGGTGGCATGCAGGCAACGCTGGCGGGCAGCGTCGCGGCGCTGGCCACCACGGCAAATGCGCAGACGCCGCGCAAGGGCGGCCGCATCCGGGTCGCAGGTACCGCTTCGGGCGTGAACGACACACTCGATCCAGCCAGGCAGTCCAACGGCACCGATTACGCCCGCGGCTTCATGTTCTACAACGGGCTGACCTCCCTGGACGGCACCCTGACGCCGCAGCCGTCGCTGGCCGAGGAGTTCAGCACCAAGGACGCCAAGACCTGGGTGTTCAAGCTGCGCAAGGGCGTTAGCTTCCACGACGGCAAGCCGCTGACGCCGGCCGACGTGGTGTTCTCGATGATGCGGCACAAGGACGCGGCGACCGCATCGAGGGCCAAGGTCCTGGCCGACCAGATCGAGGAAGTGACCGCCACCGGCCCCAACGAGGTGACTTTCCGCCTGACCTCGCCCAACGCCGACCTGCCCGTGATCCTGGGCACCTACCACTTCCACATCGTCAAGGATGGCACGACCGACTTCAGTGCCGGCATCGGCACCGGCCCCTACAAGGTCAAGGAGTTCAAGCCCGGCGTGCGCTCCATCGCCGTGCGCAACGAGAACTACTGGAAGCCGAACCGCCCGTATCTGGACGAGATCGAGTTCCTGGCCATCACCGATGAGTCGGCGCGCGTCAACGCGCTGCTGGGGGGGCAGCTGGACTTGATCAGCGCGGTCGACCCGCGCTCGGTCGAACGCGTGAAGGCCACCGGCAAGCACGCGATCTTCGAGTCCAAGGCGGTCTCGTACACGGACCTGGTCATGCGGTTCGATCGCAGCCCCGGCTCCAACCCGGATTTCGTGCTGGCCATGAAGCACCTGTTCAATCGCGAGCAGATGCTCAAGACCATCGCGCAGGGCTATGGCGTGTTGGCCAACGACCAGCCCATCGGCCCGGCCAGCCGCTTCCACTTCAAGGGCCTGCCGCAGCGTGCGTACGATCCCGAGAAGGCCAAGTGGCACCTTCAAAGGGCCAACCTGGGCAGCACCCCCGTCCCGGTGGTGGTCTCGCCCGCCGCGGTCAACTCGGTGGAGATGGCCCTGGTGCTGCAGCACGCGGCCCAGCAGATCGGGCTGAATCTGGAGGTCAAGCGCATGCCTGCCGACGGGTACTGGTCTACGCACTGGATGAAGCACCCGGTGGGTTTCGGCAACGTCAACACGCGCCCCAGCGCCGACCTGGCGTTGACCTTGTTCTTCAAGTCCGATGCGCCCTGGAACGAAGCGGGCTGGAAGAACGAGAAGTTCGACCAGCTGCTGGTGGCCGCGCGCGGCGAAACCGACGCGGCCAGGCGCGCGCAGATGTATGCGGACATGCAGGTGATGATCCACAACGAAGGCGGCATCGGGATCCCTATGTTCGTCTCCAGCATCGATGGGCACGCCAGCAAGCTCAAGGGCCTGTCGCAGATACCGCTTGGTGGGATGATGGGCTCCAGCTTCGCCGAACACGTCTGGCTGGACGCATGACCTCCTCCCGCAGCGAGTTCCCCGCACTGGTCGGGCCTTGATGGGGTGAAGCCGGCGCGGTCTACGCACAGCCCGCCAGCTTCGAAAGCTGCAGCGCGGGGTACATCCGGTCGATCGCGATCACGTCCGACCGCATCTCCTCCACGATCCATTCGCGAACCTCCACGACGGCGGAGCGCGGCGGCCGATTGGCGGGGTGCAGCAAGCGGCAGGCACGCTCGGTGACGACCGCCTCCTGCTCGCCCGGAACCAGCGCGCCGGTCGAGAGCCAGTAGGCCGTGGAGTTGAGCCACCCGAGCGCGATGCCCTGGCCGAGGAGTGCGGCCTGGATCACGATCGCATAGTCGGAGAAGTCGACCATTCGCGCGACACGGCGGCCGTTCTCGCGGAAGCTGGCGAAGAGGCGGTGCCAGTCACGGTCTCCGTCGCTCAGGTTCATCAGCGTGTCACCGTCCTGCGCCTGCGACCGCGCGAGGCCGGCATACGCGGGGCTGCAGACCGGCAGGAGAATTTCCGGCATCAGCAGGACACCGTGTTCGTGGGCCTCGTCGCGATGGGGAAAGCGCAAGCCCAAGTCGACGTCCTTCACAGGTCCCCGCAACGGCCCGGAGGTGAGCTGGAAGCGCAGGTCCACCGAGGGAAACGACTTGCGCAGCTTCTGCATGCAAGGCATCAGCCAGTGCGTCGTGAATGCCGTGGATATGGAGAGCGTGATGGTGTCCGTGCCGGTCCTGCGCGCCTCGATCTCGTCGAGCCCGGCTTCGATCCCCCGAAAGCCTTCGGAGATCCGCTCATAAAGAATCTCGCCGTTTTCGGTGAGGCGAACCTCGAGGCGCCAACATCGAGGTCCTGGGCGAGAGAGAGGTGCTGGACATGGAGCCCGCTTCCGGCCCGGTTCATAGGGGCCTGTATTTTCCGGACTATGCGTCCCTGGACAGCCCCCAGCTGCTTTGCCAGCGTCTTGCGGACCGGGCATCAACGCTGGGCGCAATCTTCCATGAAGCCGAAGTCCGCAGCATCGGCGTCGCCGGCGGCCGGCCCGCCTCCCTTCATTGCAGTGACGGGCGCAAGCTGCAACTCGATGGCGCCGCGGTCATCATCGCTGCAGGCGCGCACTCGAAGGGCCTGGCCGCGGATGTGGGATGCAATGTCGCCCTCGAGCCCGAACGGGGTTATCACGTCGAGATTGCGAACCCCAACATCACGCTGGGACGGCCGGTGCTGGTTTCGGATGGCGCCTTTTTCGCGTCGACGATGCAGGGTCGACTCAGGCTGGCCGGAACCGTCGAACTCGCGGGACTCAGGAGAGAGCCGGATTGGCGCCGTGCAGACGCGATGGTGGAAAGGGCGAGGAGCGCCTTCCCCGACTTGCGGGCGACCGAATGGACCCGATGGATGGGGTTTCGCCCGTCGATGCCGAATTCACTCCCGGTGATCGGCGCCTCCCCGCTCGTTTCGCATGCCTATGTCGCCTGTGGGCATGGACATCTGGGTATGACCTTGGGTGCGGTGACAGGCACGCTGATCGCAGACGCGATCCTCGGTCGCTATCCCATGCTCGACCAAAGCCCCTTCGCGCCTCGCAAGCTGCGCTCTTTCAACCCGGGCATCCATGATGCGCGCGCCCGTCGACTCACACACCCTCCAACAGGAAACAACCCATGCCACTCTCGCGATACAAGACCTTGACTTTCGACGTCGTCGGGACACTGATCGATTTCGAGAAGAGCGTTCTCGACAGACATCCTCCGGGTGCATGCCAACGTCATTCTTCCGGAATCGATCGATGCGATGGGGCTCAAGCCAGAGCCCCATATTCGCTGCCCGCTCGACTTCAGAATGCGTGACGCAGCCCGAAGTCGTAGCCCGTAGCGCTGCGCGGCGCCAAACCCGCCACGCCTGAACCCGTAGACAAGAAGGCAGGCCCCCCAAGCCCGACGGCCATGATTGCAGGATTGTTCTGCCCGTTCTTGATCCGAGCGCGAGCCACCGTGGCGTAGAGCGCGGTGCGCTTCGACAGGTTGTGGACGTATCCCAGCGCGAGCTTGTTCACCGACGCGTCGCGGTCCAGTGCGAGCAACGTCGGCGCGGCGGAACCCAGGTCGTTCTTGAACTTGACGCGAGCGTACGACGCCTTAATAACGCCAGCACTGACGGGTACCGTCATGCCGATCATTGCGCCGCTGTACTCGTCATTGTCTTTGAAGGTGAGTCTGCCGACACTCAAGGGAGCGGTGGTGGTCTCAGCCTTGTCCTTGACCTGCGACAACTCGCCCATCAGCTTGAGGACACCGAAATCGTAGGACGCGCCCAAGTTGATCGTGCGCAGTTTCTCGGAAAGCCGAGTAGCGGCCACGACCCCAGCCTCACTGATCACCAAGGTGTCAGCGGCTGTACTCTGTCCATAGGCAACTGCGACATCGAGCGGGCCGTTTGCATAGCCGAATCGCCCGCCATAGTAGCGCCCGCGTTGGGACGGAGAATCAGGGAGGTAGCTGTACTTCACGGTCTCAGGCAGGGCGTACATTACTTGGCCGTAGAAGCTGCCAAGGTTGCGGGGCAGAAAGTAGCCAATGCTGTTGGATGCCCGGACCGCGTTGTCGTTCGCGGCGCCGGCGGAGCCCGGACCGCGCGCAGTGGCGATGTTGCCGCTGATGCTCTTGATGAGGTTTTCGCCGACGCCGACAGCACCCATCGGATCGAACACGCTCTCGTTCCAGTAGGTCGGAACATAGTCCCGACCGAGCCTGAGCTCGCCGAAGCCACCTGACAGGCTCACGGTCGAACGACGGTTGAACGAGGTCAGTCCATTTGCGCCGCTGTCCTGGTTGAAGCCCGACTCGAGCCAGAACCCTGCCGCAAGTCCGCCGCCCAGGTCTTCGGTGCCACGGAAGCCGACACGGCTCGACGAGTTGGCGCCGCTCGACAGGACG
The DNA here is from genome assembly GCF_018614915.1 of Variovorax paradoxus. Lineage (GTDB taxonomy): Bacteria > Pseudomonadota > Gammaproteobacteria > Burkholderiales > Burkholderiaceae_C > Variovorax > Variovorax paradoxus_K. Next base: position 24,339 of record NZ_JAGGNU010000063.1, read on the forward strand.
GTTTGGGAGCGCGTTGCTTCTGCCACGGCGAGAGCTGATGGCGACGGGAGTGTCCCTGTGTTGTTGTAGAAGGCGCTCTTCACGCTGTAATGACTGACTGCTGCGTCGGCGACGCCGAAAAGCGTCAGGGACGACTGCGCCGAAGCAGCGCCCGTTGCGGCCAGCGCCGCAAAGGTGATCAAGGACTTACGCATAGCAAATGTCTCCGAGGGTCGAGCGAGGATTGCCGGCGCCCTGCGACGCCGGCGGTGAATGCGGCAACTTGCCGCAAGAGGGTTCGGCAACGAGCGCCGGTCTGGATGATTCGGCGGATCAATCCGCCGCAAGCAGGCGGATGTCTTGCGGCGCCAAGCCGCCCTCGGCCACCACGTCCTGCCAACGATCGAACTCGTGCCGAACGCGTTCTCGCAGCGCAGAGGGAGGACCGGCCTCGACGCTCGCACCTTGGCGTTCGAATCGAGCAACCACTTGCGGATTGGCAAGAACCTCGTTGAGGGCGCGGTTGATCTGTGCGATCACTGCGGGCGAGGTGCGTGCCGGGGCAAACAGGCCATACCACTGCGAGACATCGACCCCTTGGATGCCTGCTTCCGACAGTGTGGGCACCGCTGGCAATGCGTCGAGACGCGCTGGGGCCGCGACGGCAAGGGCGCGCAACCGGCCGTCAAGGACGAAGGGATGTGCGGTGAACAGGCTCGGAAACATGACCTGCGAGCGACCATCGAGTGTGTCCACGATGGCAGGCGCTGCACCCTCATAGGTTCTGCCTTCCATCTTCGTGCCCGTGTTGAGTTGGAACAGCTCCGCCGCGAAGTGTGGCGGCGTACCGTCACCGGCCGACGCGTACCTGATGCTGCCCGGCCCGCTGCGCAAACGCTGCAGGAGGCTGCGAACGTTGTCGAAGCCGGCGTGCCGGTTGGCCACCATCAGGGTCGGCGACGATCCGATCAACCCTATAGGCTCGAAGTCCTTGACAGGGTGGTAGCCCAGCTTCTGGAGTGCGGGGTTCATGGCGTGGGTGCCCACGTAGCCGAACATGAGGGTGTGGCCGTCCGGTTCTGCCCTGGCTACATACTCGCTCGCGATGGCACCGTTTGCGCCGGCCCGGTTGTCCACGAGAACTTCTTGGCCGAGCAGCGGCTTCAGTTCGGCCGCGATGATCCTGGCCATCGTGTCGTTGCCGCCGCCCGCACGGGTCGGCACGATGATCGTGATGGGTTTGCGCGGGAACGTGGCCGACTGACGTGCAACCGCCTCAGGCCGCGTGAAGACATAGTCGGGCAACTGCATTTCGCCCTGCATGATCTTTCGGGCGGTACGCACCAGCGCGGCCGCTTTCACTTTTGCATCGTCCGCCTGACCCTCGAGCTCGACTTCCACGTCGATCTGCCCTGCCGGGTGCAGGAGAACCAGGTTGTGACGACCTGGCTCGCGAGCAGCGGCGCTTGCGACTGTGCCCGGGAGTGCGAAGGCGCTGAGAACGCCGATGGCACCAGTGACCGCATGCGAAGCATGGCAGCGGCGCGGGGTGAAGTAGCGCGAGGTGATGCTGTCCGGCGAGTCTCCCGCGCTGACCAGCACCGGCTTTGGAATGACGCTGCCCGAGACATCCCCGAGTCCCATCAACAGGCCGGCCTGAAGACGCAACTGTTCGAGACGCTCCAGCAGTACCCCATTTGAATCAAGCGCTGCGGGCTTTTCGCCGCCGGTGACGCCCAGGTCACGCGCGCGCACGATCATCAGCGGCATCGCCGCATCGATGCACGTCACCTCGACGTCGTTGATCGTGTCGATCCGCCGACCAGTCGGAAAGACCTTGCCCGTCACGGCGCCCCACGCGTCCAGGAAGTTCAGGAGGATCGGTGCAGCCGTACCGGCCACGCCATCGATGCGCGCGTCTCCCTCGTAGGTGACGCGCTTGCCGGGCGTCCTGACCGTGACGTCGATGCGCGATCGCGTGTTGACATTGAAGACGCGTACCCGCGTCACCCCGTCCTGCGCCTCGACCAGCCCCTGCTCGATCGCGAAGGGCGCGACGCCCGACAGCATGTTGCCGCAGTTCGGCCGCGTGTCGACGGAACGGTGCCCGACTCCCACCTGCGCGAACAGGTAGTCCAGATCGCAGCCCGGTTCCTTTGAACGGGAAACGATGGCGACCTTGCTGTTGAGGGTGCTGCCGCCGCCCACTCCGTCGAGCTGCAGCGGATCGGAGGCACCGATCGCGCCGATCAGCGCCTGGTCGCGCTCCTCGTCGCTTTCAGGCAGCCACTCCCGCAGGAAGAAGGGGCCGCGTGAGGTACCCGCACGCATCAGCACGCAGGGAATGGTTCTGCTCATCTCAGTCGGCCGAAAGCTTTGCAGCCTGGACCACCTTCTTCCACTTGACCTGCTCCTGCTGCACATAGGTGCGCATCTGCTCGGAAGTCATGGTTTCAACCTCGGCGCCGTGGTCCTCCAGCTTCTTGATGACGCCCTTGTCGGCCAGAGCCGCATTGAGCACCTTGTTGAGTTGCTCGATCACGGGCTTCGGAGTCTTGGCCGGCGCGAAGATGCCGTACCACTGCGAGACATCCACATTGTCGACGCCCTGCTCCTTGAGCGTCGGCACGTCCGCCATCTGCGGCGAGCGCTTGCTGCCCGCCACGCCGATCGCCTTGAGCTTGCCTGCTTTCACGTAGGGCATGGCAGTGAAGAGGCTCGGGAACATCACCTGGGTCTGGCCACCGATGGTGTCGGTGATCGCAGGCGCCGATCCCTTGTATGGCACGTGAAGCATGCTGGTGCCGGTCGAGAGCTTGAACATCTCGGCGGCGAAATGCGGTGCGGTCCCGTTGCCGGCAGACGCGTAGCTTGTCTTGTCGGGCGCGGCCTTCAGCGCTGCGACGAGCTCCTTGGCATCGTTCGCCTTCACGGAAGGGTTGACGACCATCAGCGTCGCGGACGTTCCGACCATGCCCACGGGCTCGAAATCCTTCACCGGGTCGTAGCGCAGCTTCTGCAGTGCGGGATTCATCGCATGCGTGGCGATATAGCCGAGCATCAGCGTGTAGCCGTCCGGCGCAGCGCGCATGACGAACTCGCTGGCAATCGCGCCGTTGGCGCCCGCCTTGTTGTCGACGACGACCGGTTGCTTGAGCGCAGCCGACATTGCCTGGCCGATGACTCGCGCCATGGCGTCGTTGGCGCCGCCGGCGGCGGTCGGAACGACGATGGTGATCGATTTTTCGGGATAGGCGGCGAGCGCGCTGCTGCAGAAGAGCGCGGCCGCCGAGGCCAGGGCACACAGGACGGGTGCGTTACGAGATTGCATTGATGTCTCCGATAGTTGAAAGATTGGCTCAAGGTCGCTTCCTTGACCGTGGACCTATGGTCTTCGGTTCAATGCTTGCTGTGAATTGCATGTTTAGGATCGATTGATGCACACTGTCGATCAGTCAAACATGTTTGCGGTACGAGACGATGGCGATCAACTTCAACCTCAACGACCTGCAGGCGTTCCGCGCCGTCGCCGAACTGAGCAGCTTTCGCAAGGCGGCCGAAGCGCTGCACGTATCGCAGCCTGCGTTCAGCCGACGCATCGAGAAGCTGGAAGAAGCGCTCGGGGTGCGGCTGCTGGAGCGGACCACGCGGCGGGTGAGCTTGACCGCGGTCGGGCGCGACTTCGACCGGAAGGTGCAGCAGCTGCTTGACGATCTGGACCTCACGCTGCTGGGCATCCGCGGCGTGGCGGCAACGCGCATGGGCGAGGTCACCATCGCTTGCGTGCCATCGACGGTCTACTACTTCGTGTCGCAGGTGATCTCGCGCTATCACGAGCGCTATCCGAAGGTCCGGGTCAAGGTCTTCGATGCGAGCGCCAACGAGGTGCTGGCCGCTGTGTCGCGTGGTGAGGCGGATTTCGGGCTGAACTTCATTGGAGGCCAGGAACCCGACATCGAGTTCAAGCCGCTGATGGAGGAGCGCTTCGTCGCCGCATGCCGGCGCGACCATCCGCTCGCGGGCAAGCGGAAGGTGAGTTGGACGGAACTGGCGCAGTACGACTACATCTCGGTGAGCAAGGCATCCGGTAACCGCCTGCTGCTGGACCAGGCGCTATCAGGTCTGCCCGGGCGCCCGCAGGCGATCTACGAGGCGCAGCACGTCACGACGATGCTGGGCCTGGTCGAAGCCGGGCTTGGCGTCGCGGCGGTTCCCTCGATCGCCATGCCCGGGGCCGATCATCCGTTGCTGGTCAGCGTGCCGTTGGTCGAGCCGGTCGTCAGCCGCAGGGTGGGCCTGATCCGGCGCAAAGGCCGCACCCTCTCTCCGGCCGCCCTGCAGTTCTTCGAGTTCTTCTCGGAAATGAAGGGCAGGCACGTCCAGGCCGGAAGAAAGCGCGCCTCGGCCTGAAAGCTCAGCGACGCGCCGCCAGTACCCGATCGACCATCACGCCGGCTTGGCCAAGGTTGTTGACTGGGTCGCACATCGCGTCGAGCTCTGCGCGCGTGACGTGCTTGCTGATCTCCGGGTGCGCGGACAGGATCTCGATCAGCGGGCGATTCTTGCTGATCGCTTCGCGGCACAGGTCATACACGAGGTCGTGTGCGTACTCGCGGCCGATGTAGGGGCCCAGTCCCATCATCACGGCTTCCGACATCACCAGGCCGTTGGTGAGGTCGATGTTGGCGCGCATGCGCGTGGCGTCGACTTCCAGACCCCTGAGGATGAACTTGGTCTGCTTCAGCGCACCTGACATCAGGCAGAAGATCTCCGGCAAGGACACCCACTCGATCTCCCAAGGGCCGGTCGAGCGCTCGTGGTCAGCCACCATCGCATCCATCAGCGCAGCGACATGCTGGCGCGCCACGGAAATGTTGGCATGGATGTACAGGCACGAGATCGGGTTGCGCTTCTGCGGCATGGTCGATGACGAACCGCGGCCGGGTGCAAAAGGCTCGAACACCTCGGCCACCTCGGTCTGCATCATCAGCTTGACGTCCATCGCGATCTTGCCGAGCGAGCCGCCCACCAGTCCAAGGAAGGCGCCCACCTCCGCGATGGTGTCGCGCACTGTGTGCCAGGAGATCAGCGGCTGGGCAAGGCCGAGTTCCTTCATCAGGCCGGCCTGTGTTTCCATCGCGCCCTTCTCCAGCGAAGACAGCGTGCCCGACGCGCCGCCGAACTCCCCCATCAGCACCCGTGGCTTGAGCTGCTGCAGGCGCTCGCGGTGACGGTCGATACCGGCCAGGATGCTTGCCATCTTGTAGCCAAAGGTGATCGGTGTGGCCTGCTGCAGATTGGAGCGGCCGATCACCGGCGTATCGCGGTGCTTCTTTGCCAGCGTGGCCAGCGCGTCGCCGATCTCGTCCAGGTCCTGCTCGACCAAAGCGAGGCCCTCGCGCATCTGCAGCACCGCGGCCGTATCGGTGATGTCCTGAGTGGTAGCTCCCCAGTGGCAATACTCGCCCAGCTTGTCGCGGCAGTTGGCGTTGATCTGGTTGACGACCGCAATGATCGGGTAGCCGATTTGCTCGGTCTTGGCCTTGAGCTTCGCCCAGTCGATCTGGGATAGCTCGCAGTTGCGGACGATCTCGTCCGCCGCATCCTTGGGGATGATGCCGAGCTCGCCCTGCACCTTGGCCAGCGCCCGTTCGATGTCGAGGTACTTGGCGGTCCTGTTCTCGTCAGACCACACGTCGCGCATGCGCGCGTCGCTGAACATGTCGCCAAAGATGCGCGAGTCGATGATGGTGGAGGCCATGGGGTTGGATCTTTCTGGGCTGGATGTCGAGGATGGGTTCAGTCGCGGGCAAGGGCCAGCGTGCGTTGTGCCTGCAGGACCACAGGTCGATCGACCATGCGGCCATCTAGCCGCGCAGCGCCGGGGGACGCTGCATCGGCTGCCAGGACTCGCTGGGCCCACTCCAGTGCTTCTGCCAGGGGTCTTAGTGCGGTGTGAATGGGCTCCACCTGGCTCGGATGAATGCACAGTTTGGCGCCAAAGCCCAGAGCACGTGCCGAAGCCAGGTCGGCCAGGAGGCGCTTGCGATCGTCCAACTGGGGCGTGACCCCGGCGACCGGCGCCGGCAGACCCGCCACGCGCGAGGCAATCGCGATGCGGCTGGCCGCGTAGGCGAGACCTGAGGCGTCGTTTTCAATCTCGATGTCCAGGTCCAATGCGAAGTCCAACGTGCCGAACACCAGGCGCGACACGCCCGCGGCCGCGACGGTGTCGACTCCGGCCACCCCGCGCGCACTTTCGATCAGTGCGAGAACGCTGGCCCCGGGCAGCGCGGCGAGCGTGGCCGCGACCTGCTGTGCAGACTCGGCCTTGGGCAGCAGAACGCTGCAGGCCCCGACCTTGCGCAATGCCGTCAGGTCGTCATCGAACCACGGCGACGCGGCATCGTTGATGCGCACCACCGTGCGCGACCGGTCGCCTGCGGCCGCGGAACGGAACCAGTCTGCGATCGCCTGGCGGGCCAGCGCCTTGTCGTCAGCTGCTACCGCGTCTTCAAGGTCGAGAATGACGGCATCCGCGCCGCTTGCCAGCGCCTTGCCGAAGCGTTCCGGCCGCGTGCCAGGAACGAAGAGGTAGGTGCGAGGGATATTGGAAGCAACGGACATGATGCCCACCTCAGACAGCCTTGGACGCGTGCAGCGCCTCGATCTCGGCCGCGCCGTAGCCCAGCTCGGCCAGGATTGCGTCGGTATGCTGCCCGAGTGCAGGCACGGGGTCCATGCGCGGGCCCACGTCCCAGGTACCGGGCGGCAGCATGGCGGGCAGCGGACCCTTCGGCGAGCCGACTTCCGTCCAACGCCCGCGTGCCTTCAGTTGGGGGTGGGCCCAGACGTCATGCATGGTGTTGACCTGGGCATTGGCGATCTGCGCGAGTTCGAGCCGTGCGACCACCTGCGTCCTGGTCAGGGATGAGAAGGCTTCCACAATGATTCCGCGCAGCGCGTCGCGCTCGGCCACCCTCTTGAAGTTGGCTGTGAAGCGAGGATCGGCAGTCAGCGCCGGTCGCTGCAGCACCGTCTCGCAGAAACTGGCCCACTCGCGTTCATTCTGAAGGCCCAGCATCACCATGTTGCCGTCGCCCGTGGGGAACGGGCCATAGGGGTAGATCGTTGCATGACTGGCGCCGGTTCGCGGAGGTGGTGCGGCACCTTCGAAGGCGTAGTAGAGCGGATAGCTGGTCCATTCGGCGAGCGACTCCAGCATAGAGATGTCGATGCGCTGCCCCTTGCCGGTCTGGCCGCGTTGCATCAGCGCCGCGAGAATGCTGCTGTACGCGTACATGCCTGCGGCGATGTCGGCGATCGATGGACCGGCCTTGCACGGCTCATCGGGCGTGCCGGTGACCGAGACGAACCCCGCTTCGCTCTGAATGAGAAGATCGTAGGCCTTCTTGTCACGGTACGGCCCGGGGTTGATCGGGTCGTCTCCATAGCCTGAGATGTCGCACACGATCAACCCCGGCTTTGCGACAGACAGCTTGTCATACCCGAGGCCAAGGCGCGCAGCGGCGCCGGGAGCGAGGTTCTGTACGACGACATCTGCCTTTTCCACTACCAGGCGCTCCAGGATCGTGGCCGCCTCGAGATGCTTGACGTCGAGCGTCAGGCTCTCCTTGGAGCGGTTGGTCCAGACAAAGTGCGACGCAAGTCCGTGCACGCGCTCGTCATAGCCTCGGGCGAAATCGCCCGAACCCGGTCGTTCGATCTTGATGACGCGTGCGCCGAGGTCGGCGAGTTGGCGCGTGGCGAAAGGCGCCGCGATCGCATGCTCCAGCGTGACGACCGTGAGGCCTTTAAGTGGCTGCATGTGTTGCTCTATCTGTGGGTGGGTGGGTTGACGGAGTTAGCGCAGGACTGCAGTTGCGTCCATCGTGAGCCAACCTTCGTGATCGGAGGCCCAGAGCCGGATGGTCTTGCCGTCGGCTTCAGGTTGTCCCTGGAGATGGAAAGGATGGAGGTCGAATGTCGGGCGCACCGCCTTGAATCGAAAGCTGGCCACATCGGCTTGCGGCATCTGGCGCCGAAGGAGATCCATCAGCAGCGTTGCAATCAGCGGTCCATGCACGATCAGGCCGGGATAGCCCTCGACCTTGGTGACGTACTGCCTGTCATAGTGGATGCGATGGCCGTTGAAGGTGAGTGCCGAGTAGCGAAACAGCAGCACGTCATCCGGCACGATGGAGCGCTTCCATTGGGCTTCCGCAGGCGCGGCTTGTGGCGGTGGGGCGACGTCGTTGGGACCCTGGGCCTCGCGGTAGACGATGTCGTGGAATTCAACGAGCGCTGGTTCGCTGCTGTCATTGCAGCGCACCTCGTGCCTGACCTTGACGAAGACAAGCGTGCCGGTGCGGCCCTCTTTGACGGTCACGTCGTCGATGGTCGAGGTCCGCGCGACCCGGTCACCGACTCGTATGGGCGAGCGAAACTCGAACTGGCTGCCGGCCCACATGCGGCGCGGCAGCGGCACCGGAGGAAGGAAGCCGCCGCGCTTGGCGTGCCCATCGGTGCCGATGTCGGATTGTCGATGCATCGGCAGGAAGTACAACCAGTGCCAAAGGTACGGCAAGGTGGCGCCGATCTCTACAGGCGTCGCAGGATGGTCCAGAGTTGCGGTCAGCGCGATGACCGGCGTCGGGTTGATGGCGTCCTGGATGGTCTCGCTGCGCCCGATCCAGGCGCGAAGTTCTTCAGCTTGTAGGGTCACTCACTTGTCTCCGGTTGCGGCTCCTGCTTCTGAGGACCCTTGCGGACGAGTCTCGCGCCTTGGCAGAACAAAGTGAATTGCAAGATTCAAAACCATTGATGCATCGGGCGCATAAAAGACATTGCGCCGTCGCGCTGAGTTGCTGATCGCCAGCAACCGGTGCCGGCCAATCTGGCCAAACCCGATTTCCACTTCGCGAGCGTTAAAGAACTGGCCGATGCGGTCGACGCCCCTCAAGCAGCCTGAGTCGGCGCGAAGGATTTCGACATGAGTGTCTCAACAAGATTCACAGCCCGCTCGCTGTGGAACAGCACGGCCGAGCCGAGGCCCGCGCTCCGATGCTGACGCGAGCGCGTGTGCTGCAGGAGAGGAAGACTGGCGCGAAGTCTTCCAGGAAAGTCGCTTGCGATTCTTGCAGCCTCTAGAAATCAGCCACCTTGCCCCACGCCGACTTGTTGAACCGGCCCGGCCGGAAAGGCGCGGGAACGAAGATCGGCTCTGCGCCGGTGACCAGGTCGGCGATCAGGTGACCGGCGCCTGGACCGATCCCGAAGCCGTGCCCGGAAAAGCCCGCGGCCAGGATGAATCCGGGCACCTCCGGCACTTCTCCCACACCGGGGACGCCGTCGGGCGTGCTGTCGATGTAACCCGCCCAGGCGCTGGCGATGGGGGTCTTGCCAAGTGCAGGCAACAAGTCGACGGCACGGCGGTGGGTTTCGCGCACGCTCGCCGGGTCGGGCTTGGGATCGAGGATGCGCGCCCGTTCCATGGGCGTGGGCGCGTCCAGCTTCCATCGAGCGCGGGTTTCATGACCCCACCGGATGCCTTCCAGGCCGCCGGGAAACACATTGCGCCAGCGCTTGGCGAACATGGGCACGAACTGCGGCGCGAAGCGCATCAGCTGCGGCGTCGGGTCCACGCGCCCACGGCCGCTGATGGCCAGTATGTAGCTGCCGTCGCCGCGCCGGGTGACAGCGACACCCGGGCCCGCCAGCGCGTCCGGCAGGCGCTGTTCCAGCGGGGACACGCGCACGATGGATTGGCGCACCGTGGCGAGCGGAAAGCGCACGCCGAGCTGGTGGCAGAACGAGGACGCCCACGCACCCCCTGCGAGAACAGCAGTGCGGGTCTTGATGGTCCCCGCTTCGGTGATCACGCCGCTGACCCGGCCGCCCTCGAGCTCGATGCCCCGTGCTGCGCAGTTCTGGTGGACGCTGCCGCCCAGCTTCATCAGCGCGGCTGCCACGGCGGGCGCCGCCTTGGCGGGATCGGCAGTGCCGTCGGTGGGCGAGAACACGCCGCCTTTCCATGCGCGGCCGGTCGCCTGACCCCGCTGCGAGGCCTGCCGGCCGCTCAGCATGTGCGTGGTCACGCCCGCCGTCTTTGCGAAATCGCGCCAGCGGGCCCAGCGCGCCAATTCGGATTCGTCATCGCTGAGATACAACAATCCGCAGCGGGAGAAGCCCGTGTCTTCGCCGGTGTCGGCGGCAAACTGCTCCCACAGCTCGAGGCTCCTGGTCGCCATCGGCAGTTCGCGGGCGTCGCGATTCTGCTGGCGGCACCAGCCCCAGTTGCGGCTCGATTGCTCGGCGCCGATGCGGCCCTTTTCGACCACGGCGACCGAAAGCCCACGCCGGGCCAGGTAGTACGCGCTAAACATGCCGATGATCCCACCGCCGATCACGACGACGTCGGCACGGGCCGGCGGGTTGGGCGAAGTCTCGACGAGGCGCAGTGGCTGTGACATGGCTGGAGCTCTATCGTCGTTTCAGGACTGCACGTTTTGCACGACGTAGAACTTGGCTACGCGCTCGCTGCTCTCCCACCCGATCGGCGCGCCCTGCGCCACGAAGAGCGCATCGCCGGCGTTTGCCGACAGCACGCTGCCATCGGGGCCGGCGAATCGCACACCGCCGGCCAGCAGGTACATGAACTCGTTGAGGCGATGCGGGCGAACGACGCGATGGTAGGGGGTCGAATCCCAAGTGCCCGCGCGGTACTGCGCCTGCTCGTCGGTGAAGACGTTGTCGCTGCGGCACTGAGGGGCCGGGCCCAGCAGCGTCTCGGCCGGGGGCGGCGTGGACGCCTTGAAGGCGGCGTCGGCGCGCAGCGGCGTGATGCCGGAGTTGTTCGGCCCCTCTGCCGCTGCCGCGCAGGACACGAACAACGTGCGCGATGAGGCCAGTATGCGAACTGCCGTTCCGCGGGCGATGACGGCCCCGTGACCGGGGCCAAGCACTAGCGGTGCTGCGCCGGCCGCCGTCAGGCTGAGCTCTCCAGCCATGACGACGATGGTCTCGGTGTGGGGAAAACTCGCGACATCGAGATCACCGACGAAGCTGACGCGGCCGGCGCTCATCGAGTCCGGTCCTTCCCAGGCAATTTCGCGATCGCGAGCGAAAGGATCGGCCGCGCCGAAGGCGGCCTTGCGGAAAGAGGTCGACAGCGGTGCGCCGTCGGCGCGGTGCAGCAGCAGGGCTACGGTCATGGTCGTTGTTCCTTTGAGTTGCGGGTATTCGTGCGTTGATGCCCTCAAGCGGCACTGACGCGGGGCCATCCAGGTAGCCGAGGACGGCCTTGGTCTCGAGGACGTCATGCGGGGCTATCCTTTGCAGCGGCGGCGGGGTTTGCCAAGCCGACTTTCCTGGCAGCAAGTATCGGCCGCAAGGCGGCCCAGGTGGTTAACGGTCAACAAAGCGAAAGCTAAGGAGACCTTAACGTGAGCAGGTACGAAGGTAGCGTCGCTCATCGCTCGGCGCGCGCGACTCGTTCGCCACTCAAGTTGTGCGTTACCTGGGCCAGCGACGCCGGCTCGGCGTGACACCCCGGCAGGGCTCTTGCCTGCTCGCGTCAGCTCGACGATCTGTTCTCGAATGCCGCCGGGTACGGCGCCGGACTCCTTCTTCCACTGATCCGGCACCCGCGAACAGCACCACTCAAAAATGCCAGACCCCCTCCGGATTGACAAAGAAACTGCTTGGGTTCCGATGCGATATGGCATCTCCTGTAAGGGGGGCAACCCTAGACTTATTCCATCTCAACGCACCGAGTCAACCCATGACCTTCAAACCCAAATTTATCAGCTTCGATTGCTATGGCACGCTCATCAACTTCGAGATGGGCCCGACCGCAAAAGTCCTGTTCAAGGACCGTGTGTCGGCCGACCGGATGCCCGCGTTCCTGGACAGTTTCAGGGCCTATCGCCTCGACGAGGTACTGGGCGACTGGAAGCCCTTTTACGACGTGGTGGAGAACTCCATCCAGCGTGCCTGCAAGGCGCATGGCATCGAATGCCTCGCATCGGATGCGGTCTCTCTGTACGACGCGGTGCCGACCTGGCAGCCTCACCCGAACGTGGTCGAGGTGCTGGAAGCGATCGCGCCGCACGTGCCGCTGGTGATCCTGTCGAACTCGATGGTCGACCTCATCCCTCACAGCGTCGCCCACCTCAAGGCCCCTTTCCACGCGGTCTACACCGCCGAGGAAGCGCGGGCGTACAAGCCACGCATGCAAGCCTTCGAATACATGTTCGACCAGCTTGGCTGCGGGCCGGATCAGATGATGCATGTCTCGTCGAGCTTCCGATATGACCTGATGACGGCGTCCGACCTGGGCTTCATGGCCAAGGCCTTCATCGACCGGGGTCACGAGCCTACGTCGACCGAATACGGCGTGAGCCGCTTGACAGACGTTCGTCAGCTTCCTGCACTGCTCGGACTCTGATGCTCATGCTTGATCCCCACCTTGGACCTCACGGGGCGATGCCTGAGGGCCGCCGGAGCGAGGCCGCTGCGCTGAGCACCGCAGCGCCCGACCTGGCGCCAGCCGAGGTGCAGGCGCTGGTGGCGCGCCTCTATGGCATCGACGGCAGTGTGAAGTCGCTGGCTGGCGAGCGCGACCAGAATTGCGCCGTGGAATCCGCCGATGGCACGCGCTACGTGTTCAAGATCAGCAACCCCTCCGAGCAGATGTCGCTGGTCGATTTCCAGATCGCCGCCCTTGAGCACATCGCCCGAACATCGCCCAGCCAGCCAGTCCCCCGCGTCGTGCGGACGCTGGACGGCCGCGCGTGTGACACCGTGGAGCTCGCCGACGGCGCCCGCACCACCGTGCGTATGCTCACCTACCTGGAAGGCATTCAGATCCGAGAGACAGCGCGCACCGCCGCTCAGCGCGTGGCGATGGGCAAAGGTTTAGCCGAACTGAACCTTGCTCTGCGAGGCTTCACTCACCCTGCGGCCACGCACGACCTGCTGTGGAACGTGTCGGCCGCGCACCGTCTGACCGTCCAGCTCGACAGCCTGGTTGAAGGACCACGACGCGCGCTGGTCCAGTCGTTCATGACGCGCTTCACCGCCCATGTGCTGCCCCGCCTTGCGTCATTGAGGGCGCAGGTGATCCACAACGACTATCACCTCTACAACGTGCTGGTCGCGCCGGACGACCAGGCGCGCATCACCGGCATCATCGACTTCGGCGACATGCTCCATGCGCCACTGGTCGGCGAGGTGGCGACGGCTGCCGCCTTCCACATGACCGGCAGCGCCGACCCGTTCGAGGGTCCGGCGCAGTTCGTCGGTGCCTACCAGGCCGTCCTGCCGCTGACCGAGCTGGAGCAGGACATCGTCGCCGACCTCATGGCGACGCGCCACCTCATCACGGCGTTGATCTCGGAGTGGCGCGCCCTGCGATATCCCGAGAACCGTGCCTACATCATGCGCCACAACCCCGCGGCCTGGGAGGCGCTGTCGCAGATGGCAGACCTCTCCCGCCACGAAGCGCGCGACCGCTTATTGACCCCAACACGAAACGGAATTTCCTCATGAAAGCCACCGCAGACTTCAACATGGTCAACGCGTACATCCCCGGCCGCGCCAACGTCGGGCCCGCCACCGAGGCGATGATCGAGCGGCGCAATGCGCTGCTCGGCCCAGCCTACCGGCTGATGTACGAACACCCGCTGCACATCGTGCGCGGCGACGGCGTGTGGCTGATGGACCCGGAAGGCCGCCGCTATCTTGACGTCTACAACAACGTCACCTCGCTCGGTCACTGCCACCCCGCGGTGACCGAGGCGATCTGCCGCCAGGTGCAGACCCTTGCGACCAACACGCGATACCTCCACGACACCATCCTCGAGCTGGCCGAGCGCCTGCTCGCCAGCGTGCCCGGCACTGACCTGGCCCACCTGATGCTGACTTGCACCGGCAGCGAGGCCAATGACCTGGCCTATCGCATTGCGAAGGTGCGCACTGGCGGCACGGGTGTGATCGTCACCGACACGGCCTACCACGGCATCACCGACGCCGTGTCGCAGTTCTCGCCATCGCTGGGCGTGACCGTCGACCTCGGTCCGCACGTTCGCCTGGTGTCGGCGCCGCGCCTGTACCACGCCGAAGGCGCCGACCTAGGCGAGCGCTTCACACGCGACGTTGAGGCGGCCATCGCCGACCTGCAGCGCCACGGCATCAAGCCGGCAGCCTTGATCGTCGATTCGCTTTTCACCAGCGACGGCATCCTGCCCGAGCCTGCGGGCTTCCTGAAGGGAGCGGTCGAGGCGATCAAGCGCGCTGGCGGCCTGTTCATCGCCGACGAGGTGCAGCCCGGCTTCGGCCGCGCCGGCGAGCACATGTGGGGCTTCCAGCGCCACGGCCTCGTTCCCGACATCGTCACCATGGGCAAGCCGATGGGCAACGGCCAGCCGATCGCGGGCCTCCTCGCGACAGCCGACGCCCTGGCGGAATTCGGCAAGCACTCCCGCTACTTCAACACCTTCGCCGGCAACACGGTCTCATGCGCGGCGGCCCTGGCAGTGCTGGAGACCATCGAGCGGAGCCGGCTGGTGCCGCATGCAGCCAAGATCGGCAAGGTGCTGCTCGACGGCATCGCCGGGCTCGTCGCGAAGCACGAGGCCATCGGCGACGTACGGGGGGCAGGGCTCTTCGTCGGCGTCGAGCTTGTTTCAGACCGGACGACGCGGGCGCCGGACCGCCGCCTTACCAGTCAGGTGGTCAACCTGATGCGCGACAAAGGCGTGCTACTCAGCGCCTGTGCCCAGGGGCACAACGTGCTCAAGATCCGTCCGCCGCTGGTGCTCTCGGCGGAGCAGGCCGGCATGGTTATCGAGGCGCTCGACGAATCGCTCACCCAGGCGCAGCGCTAGTCGCCGGGATCGACTTGACAGTACGATCGCCCCCCATGAGATCAGCAGTCTTTTTCGACCGATTCGACCTCAAGATCATGGTGCATCTCCAGCGCGAGGGGCGCTGCTCGAACGTCGATCTGGCCGAGTCGATAGGCCTCAGCCCCAGCCCGTGTCTCCTGCGCACCAAGCGGCTGCAGGAGACCGGGCTGATCCGCGGCTACAGCGCCGACATCGCGCTGGAAAAGCTGGGGGAGTGCGTCATCGTGTTCTCGGAGGTCACCATCAGCAGCCACCGACCGCATGATTTCCGCAAGTTCGAGGAAGCCGCCGGGAAGTACGAGGAGATCGTCGAGTGCTACAACGTCAGCGGCGGCTACGATTACCTGCTGAAGATCGTGGCGCCCGGCGTCGGCTATTTTCAGGCGCTGATGGAAAAGATGCTGGAAGACGACATCGGCATCGAGCGCTTCGCCAGCCGGATCGTCCTGCGCCAGTCGCTGGACCGGCGCGGGTTTCCACTGGGCATCATCGCGACCCAGAAGCGATGGGAGTGATGGGAGTGATGGTCGTGGGGCTCAGGGCGCCATAGGGGCAGGCCAAGAGTTGCCACGGACGACCAGGACGAAATCGCGCGTGAGCGGCTGCTTCCCCATGTCGCGAACTGACATTCCGGGCCCGGACTCCCACTTCAGAACCGTAGATAGCTGCCGTTCGAACTTGCGATAGCGCGGTCACGGGAGGGCAGGCGACTGGCTATGTCCGCAAAACTCTGGGACCGGCCGTCGATGCCGCGGGCCTCGTGGCATATGGACGACCGAAATGGGACTGAAAGCGTAAGTTCGGTGAGTGCCCGGAAAGGACAGCAACCGCTTCTATGAGGGCTGGAATGTCAAGGCCCTTCATGGCGGCCGATTGTCAAAACTGTGCGATCGAAGGTCGGGAACCGATGGAAGTCCGAGTCCGTGCCCGGACGAGCTTCTATCCGTGCGGGTCCGTGAACCCGGCACCTCATGCTGCATGCGCGCCAGGCGCGCTGGCAAGTTCCCGCTTGGCGAGTCGCCCCATCTGCGAAACCGGTCACGACAGAGACGTGACCCTGCGGTTGCACGGGCGCTTCGACCTTCGATCATGATGTTCGTTTAGGCTCAGTAAGTGATGCGGCGCCAGGGCATCAGGCCTGGACGACCTTCAGTTGCGCACCGGCCGGTATCTCGCCGTCTTGCAGGAAGTGCCACAGGGCAATGGCCAGACGCCTTGCCAGGGCCACGATACCCACCCGACGCATGCGTGCACCCTCGCCCGCGAAGCGCTTGTTGAACCAGCGGACGATCGCACTGCCTGGTTGCAGGCGCAACCAGCCCCACGCCAGTTCCACTAGGAAAACGCTGATCAATAGGTCGCGGCGGGCACGGCCCGTGCATGCGTGAAGACACCGCAACTCACAGCACCACCGAGATGAACCAACGCAGCTTTGCCAGCGCCGAGTACGCGATGAAGAAGAAGCGCACGCGACGCGAGAAGTTTCTGGACGATATGGAGCGCGTCGTGCCGTGGGCGCGACTGATTTCCGTGATTGAGCCGCTGTACCCCACGCGCGGGCGCGTCGGCCGACAGCCGATCGGCGTTCCCCGGATGCTGCGCATGTACTGCCTGCAGCAGTGGTACGGCCTGGCCGACGAGGCGCTGGAGGACGCGCTGTACGACAGCCAGGCGTTGCGCGACTTCGTGGGCATCGATCTGTCGCGCGAGTCGGTGCCCGACGCCACCACGCTGCTGAAGTTCAGGCGACTGCTCCTGGACAACAACCTCACCAAGGCGCTGTTCGAAGAGATCAACGCCCATCTTGCCGAACAAGGGCTTCTGATGCGCGCGGGCACCATCGTGGACGCGACCATCATCGCTGCGCCCAGCTCGACCAAGAACGAGGGCAACGCGCGCGATTCCGAGATGCACCAGACCAAGAAGGGAAACGCCTGGCACTTCGGCATGA
>NZ_JAGGNU010000064.1 GCF_018614915.1 Variovorax paradoxus
TGATTCAATGCCGGCTCAATAGACGCTCGTCGTCAGCAGTCCCGCCTCCGCGCGTAACCACCCGCATCCGCGAGATCGCCTGACCATCTCGACCTATGTTCGGTCGCGGGCGCGGTGGCGCGGCGCTACGGCCGCGCGCGCTTGCGCGGTCGCTTGACTGAGTGCGAGCTTGCCGATCTAGGAACTCTCATGATTGTTGGATCGTATCCACGCTCGACCGCCAAGCTCGGGCTGAGCATCTCGTGGGGAGGAATTCGTAGCGCCGTTGCGATGACCTCGATGTTGTCGACCGAGATGTTCCGAATCCCTTGCTCCAAGCTCGCAATGAACGTTCGATCCAGGCCACTTTCGAGGGCGAGCCGCTCTTGAGACATTCCCTTGTGGATCCGGGCCATGCGCACGTTCTGTGCAAACGTCAACCTGAGCTTGGCAGGGGGAGGAGAACTATGTGAACGCGCAGGTGGCATTCACCCGATAGTTCGTAAATGATGCTTATGAAGCCACGGTGTTTGAATATCATTAGAAGTTCTCACATTCGGCCGTAGTCGACTCGCACCCTACCCTGCGTGCGCTTGTCGGAATCGCAAATGATATTCAAATGCATCATAAAAGAACGCTTGGTCCCAGGAGAAGCAGTGTGAAGAGAACGTTTGGCCAAGACAAATGGCGCGACGCAAGCGCTGCCAGTTGCGCGCGGAGGGGCGGCGCATGAAGCCGGCTCGAGTCGCTTCGCCGTTCCCAACTGCGCACATACAGCGCCTGCCGGCGTCTCTCTCGCAGGCACGGCTATCGCGCCCTTCCCCACCCGCCCGAAGCAGCCCTGCATCCCGCATCGGCCAGCAAATACGCGCGCTCCGCCTCGCCTCTGGCGCCTCCGGTGGAGAGCTGGCCTCCAGCTCGGGCGTCTCCCCCTCCATGCTCTCCCGCATCGAGCGCGGTCTGGTCTCCCCTTCCGTCGAAACCTTGGATCGCATCGCCACCGGCCTGCGCGTGCCCGTCTCGCGCTTCTTCGGCGACCAGTCCAGCCGCACGGACTTCTCCCACGTCCCCGCAGGCCGCGGCATCCTCGTGGACCGGGTCGGTGCCGTGGCCGGCTACCGCTACGAGCTCCTCGGCCATCAGCTTTCCGGCAACCTGTTCGTCGAGCCCTACCTGGTCACCCTGCTGCCGGAGGCGCATCCCTATGTCACCTTTCAGCACCCGGGCGTGAAGTTCCTGCACCTCCTCTCAGGCCGGGTCTCCTACCGCTACGGCGCAAAGGTGGTGAAGCTAGGGCCAGGGGACTCGCTGCAGTTCGACGCCACCGCACTGCATGGGATTGAATCCATCGAGGCCGGACCGGTGACGTACCTGTCGATCGTGTTCACGATGCGTGAGTAAGGCTTGAGGGCACGGCCCAGGCAAAGTCGTGGACTGAACGCACACGAAGTGAGCTTGCGTCGTAAGGGTCTAGTCGCTGGCTTTGGGGAGGCCCTGGAGGCGGGCGGCGAGGCGGAATTGGCGATTGGCGCATGCTGGCGCGTCGGAAGTTGCAAGGCCGGCCAGTTTGGCGGCACGCTCCGCGCTCCGGTAGTCGTCAATTTCCCATTTGATCGTTGTCGTTGAAACAACAATGACCCCCGACCATGCTCGATACCCAAGGTCTCGCCATCTTCGCCGCAGTCGTGCAGGCCGGCAGCATCAGCGGCGCGGCCGCGCGCATGAATCTCGACAAGTCCGTGGTTTCGCGCCAGCTGGCGCGGCTCGAAGTCGAGCTCGGCGCCCAGCTCGTCCAGCGCACGACCCGGCGCATGGCCCTGACGGAGATCGGCACGCTGCTCTACAACGAAGCCAGCCGCATTGAGGAGGCGATGGGCAGCATCGAGCGGCTGGTGCGCGGCAAGCTGCGCGTCTCGTGCCCGCTGGCCAGCCGCCGCGTGATGGTGCCGGCGCTGATCCGCTTTTGCGAGCGCTACGCGGACGTGAACGTGAACCTGCAGATGGAAGACCGCCTAATAGACCTGGTGGCGGAGCGGATCGACGTCGCGATCCGCACCTCGCAACTCGCCGACTCCACCCTGATCGCCTGCAAGATCGCCGACAGCCCGCCTGCAGGAGCAGCCCTGGGCGCTCGCCAGAGGCGTTGCAGAAGATCGAAGGGGACGAATCACGAGATGAAGAAGAGCCGGATCTGCTCGAGCAGGGCAGGCCCGGCGGCGTGTGGGAAACGCGCTCGCCCGCGGCCGAGCGGCTGACCCACTCGATCGACGATCCGTCGGCGCCGAGGCGGACCTCGTAGGAGCCGGGAAGCTCTTCGAGCAGGGTGACGGCGGTGATCTGCGTCGCGAGTTCGGGGCTGCGCAGGCCGATCCCGACCTCGGTGTTGATCTCGGCGTAGCGCGGATTGAAGTTCATCGAGCTGACCAGCACCGTGCTCCGCTCGAGGATCGCGGCCTTGGCGTGCAGGCGTCCTGCGCTGCCCTTGAGCGAATCCGCGACCGGCGTGGTCTCCCGCCAGCAGCGCGCGCTGCCCAGCTCGAACAGCTGCACACCCATCTGCAGCAGCTCCTTGCGGTAGCGCGCGTAGCCGAAGTTCACCAGCGGCTCGTCGCTCGAGGCGGTGGCGTTCGTGATCACCCGCACCATGACGCCCCGCTGGCGCAGCGCGCGCAGCTGGGTCAGGCCGCGTGGGCCCGGAATGAAGTAGGGCAAGACGATCAGCACCTCCGATTGGCTCTCGCCGAGCGGGCGTAGATAGCGCTCCGACACCTTCTCGCTGGCATCCGGCGCTTACGCCGCCCGCTGCGGGTCGTCGGCCAGCGCGCCGGCGGGCGCGAAGAGGAAATGCCGGGGCGCGGCAACGGCGGCCTCCAAAGCCGGGAAGCCATGCAGATCGGAGCCCTGAGGCTTCGGCGGGGCGGCCGCCACAGCAGGCGCGGTCTCGCGCCGGAAATGCGCCAGGCGCTGGAGTTGCGAAGCCCGCGATTCTGGATCTCGCCGCGCGGCGCCGGAAGTGGCCGGCGCCCACTTGTCTGTTGTCGCCCTCGCAACAATGCGGGGCGCCCGCTCAGCCGCCGAAGGGATTCGCCGTCGCGAACCAGAGGCCGATGCCGGTCGCGATGATGAAGGCGCCGTCGGTCACGCCGGCGATCAGGAAGAACAGGGTCTGCAGCGTGTCCTTGAGTTCGGGCTGGCGCGCCGTGCCTTCCAGCAGCTTCGAACCGACGATGCCGATGCCGATGCAGGAACCCACGGCGGCGATGCCGATGAGAAGCGCGACGGCGAGGGGAAGGATGTCGAAGCCTGAGGTCATGGTGCTCTTTCGCGGCCTTGGAAGTTCGGCCTGGTTGCTGCCTGAACCACCTCGGTTCCGGCTTGCATCCAATGTCTCAGAGCGGGTGCGCGAGGTCGATGACCTCGCAGGTCATGGCCGCTGGGCCGGCCTCAGGGCCGCGCCAGCGCCGTGAGGGCGTGCAGGTCGCCGGCTTCGGCCAGCGCGCGGCAACCGGCCAGCAGCGTCGAGCTGCGCTGCGCGCCGATGACCGGATCGGCCAGGCCGTGGAACTTGCGGGCGAGGTCGTCGTCGCTCATTGGCCGCTGCAGCGAGCCGATCGCGTGCTCGACGAACACGTGCTCGCGCCGGCCGTCGACGAGCACGGCCGTCACGTCGGCGCTCGCCTCGTCGATGCGGTCGTCCACCGTCGCCACCACCTTGCGGCGCAGCGCGACCACGTCGGGGCGCGTCACGATGGCGTCGGCGAATTCTTCCTCGGCAGCGCGGCCGAACAGCAGCCCGGCGGCACAGCCGTGATAGACGCTGAACTTGCCCTGCAGGCCGTCGGCCGGCTCCTTCTTGCCGGTGAGTTCGAGCACCAGCGAATGCACCTTGAGCTCGATGCGCTCGACCTGCTCGGGCGCAATGCCGCGCCCGCGCAGCTGCACGCAGGCGTCGATGCTCGGATGGATCACGATGCCGCAGGCGAAAGGCTTGTAGCTGTTGAAGGAGATCTCGAAGCGCTCGCCGAGCTCGTCGGTGACCTCGTTCCAGTCGCACTTGGTGGAGACCACCTGCGCCCAGCCGCGCGGCGCCTCGATCGCCTTCGGGCTCGCGGTGAAGCCGCGCTGCGCCATCAGCGCGGCCATCAGGCCGGCACGTGCCGCGCCGCCGGGATGAAAGGGCTTGGTCATGGTGCCGAACTGCTCGCGCAGGCCGATCGGCTGCGAGGCGGCGATGCCGAGCGCCATCGCGGTCCGGTCCGCGTCGAGGCCCAGCAGGCGCGCACAGCCGGCGGCGGCGCCCAGCATGCCGGTGGTGCCCGTGATGTGCCAGCCGCGGTCGTAGTGTTCGGGATAGACCGTGTTGCCCAGGCGGCAGGCCACGTCGATGCCGAGCACCAGCGCGTCGAGCAGCGAGCGGCCGCTGCTGCCGTTCAGCTCGGCCAGCGCGAGCAGCGCCGAGGCCACGGGGCCGGCCGGATGAATGATGGTCTTCAAGTGCGTGTCGTCGAAATCGAAGGTGTGCGAGCTGATGCCATTGAGCAGCGCGGCGCTCGCGATGTCGACCTTTTCGCTGCGGCCCAGCACCGTGGCCTGCGGCGCGGGCTGCAGCACCTGCACCGCGGCCAGTGCGGCTTCCACCGCTTCGTGGCGCGCGGCGCCGACCGCGCAGCCGAACCAGTTGAGGAAGGTGCGGTGCGCCTCGTGGTCCACCGTGTCGCTCCAGCCGCGCGATGGATGCTTGGCGACGTACTCGGCGAGGACGCGCGTGACGGGAGGGGCGTTGTGGTCGGCGGCGACCTGGGTATTGCGTGCCATGGAAAGCTTGGTTGAGGGAAAGGAAATCAGTTGTCGAGCTGGATCTTGCGTTCGCGCGCCAGCTCGGTCCAGCGGGCGATGTCGGCGCGCATGTAGGCGCCGAACTGCTCGGCCGACATCGGCATCGGCTCGACCGCTTCGACCGAGAGCTTCTCGCTCAGGTCCGGCGCCTTGAGCACGGCGTTGAGGGTCTCGTTGAGCTGGCGCACCACGTCGGCCGGCATGCCGGCGGGGCCCACCACGCCGTACCACTGCATTGCGTCGAAGCCCTTGAGCCCGAGTTCCTCCAGCGTCGGCGCCTCCTTCAGTTGCGGATGGCGGGTGTTGCCGGTGACGGCGAGCGGCCGCACGCGGCCCGAGCGGATGTGCGGCATCGCCGCCGCCAGGCCGGGGAACATGGCCTGCGTCTGGCCGCCCATCAGGTCGGTGAAGGCCGGCGCGATGCCGCGGTAGGGCACGTGCACCATGAACACGCCGACCTGCTGCTTGAAGAGCTCCATCGTCAGGTGCGTGAGCGAGCCCGCGCCCGCGGAGCCGTAGCTGACCTTGCTGGGGTTGCCCTTCAGGTAGGCGACGAACTGCTTGAAGTCCCTGGCCGGCAGCTCGCTGTTGACCACCAGCACGTTGGGGGTACCGCCGATCATGCCGATGGGCGTGAAGTCTTTCACCGGGTCGTAGGGCAGCTTGCGGGTTGCGGGGCTGGTGCCGTGCGTGGCGACGTAGCCCTGCATCAGCGTGTAGCCGTCGGCCGGCGCGCGTGCCGTGTTCTGCGAGGCGATCACGCCGCCGCCGCCGGCCTGGTTCTCGACCACGAAGGTTTGGTTGAGCAGCTTGCCCCAGCGCTCGGTGACGGTGCGGCCCACCATGTCGCTGCCGCCGCCGGCCGAGACCGGCACGATGTAGCGGATGGGCCTGGCAGGGTAGGCCTGCGCATGGAGCCGGCCGGACAGAACCAGCAGTGCCGGCGGAAGCACGAGAACCAAAGTGCGTCGTTGCATGGTGTGTCTCCTTGTCAGGGCGTCGAGCCCAGCAGCCGCGTGTAGGCATCGCCCACGTGGCTGGCCATCAGCTCTTCGCAGCGTGCGACATCGCCGCGGCGCAGCGCTCGTGCGATCGCGATGTGCTCCTTGATCGAGGCGCGCATGCCGGTGTCGCGTGACAGGTTCTTAAGCCGCGACAGGTGCAGCTTCTGCACCACGCCGCGGTAGGTGTTCGCCAGCGCGTGGTTGCCCGCCGCTTCGACG
Source organism: Variovorax paradoxus (assembly GCF_018614915.1). Lineage (GTDB taxonomy): Bacteria > Pseudomonadota > Gammaproteobacteria > Burkholderiales > Burkholderiaceae_C > Variovorax > Variovorax paradoxus_K. The sequence goes on from NZ_JAGGNU010000064.1 coordinate 6,039, forward strand.
ATGGCCCAATGGAAGTGCAGGTTTTCGCTGTAGTAGCGCTGCACCTCGTGTGCTGCGGCGGCGGCGTTCATGGCTTCGATGGAGGCATCGAGCGCATCGGCCAGCGCGACGCGGGCCTTGGGTGGAAGCCGCGCGGCGCGCCGCCCCGCGAAGCCATCGAGCAGGCCGCGCATTTCGTAGAGATCGCGCACTTCGTCGGCGTCCGGCTCGCGCACGAACACGCCGGCATGCTTGCGCGCCACCACCAGTCCGGTGCTTTCGAGCTGGCGCAGCGCCTCGCGCACCGGCACGCGGGAAATGCCGAGCCGGCCGGCGATGTCGGGCTCGTTGATGCGTTGGCCCGGCAGCAGCTCGCCGCGCAGGATCATGGCCAGCATGTCCTCGCGCACGAGCTTGGCGAGCGGGATGTCGCGCAAGGTGGAAAGGTGATCGGAGGCGGAGGCCTCGGCGAGCCAGGGCAGCAGCATGGTGTCTCGTGGTGTTTGGAATATCGTATACGTTAGGCGGCGACGCGGCAATCCGGCGCAGCCCGGAAGTCAGCCAATGCCGTGTGACCTGGCCAGCTTGCCGATCGTCGCCAAGACCTGTTCGGTCCGTGCGTCCCTCGCGTGGCCGTAGTTGAGCCGCAGGCAGATGGTGAACGCCCGCGTGGCCGAGAAGATCGGGCCCCGGGCCGCGGTCTCTTGGCCGCCGCCGCTCAGCTCGGCAGCAGCCGCTTCAGGTAGCGCCCCGTGTGGCTCGCCTCGTTCGCCGCGATCGCCTCCGGCGTGCCCACACCCACCACCGTGCCGCCGCCCGCGCCGCCCTCGGGGCCCATGTCGATCAGCCAGTCGGCGGTCTTGATGACGTCGAGGTTGTGCTCGATCACCACGATGGTGTTGCCCGCGTCGCGCAGTTGGTGCAGCACCTTCAGCAGCAGCTCGATGTCGGCGAAGTGCAGCCCGGTGGTCGGCTCGTCGAGGATGTAGAGCGTGCGGCCGGTGTCGCGCTTGCTGAGCTCGAGCGCGAGCTTCACGCGCTGCGCCTCGCCGCCGGAGAGCGTGGTCGCGGCTTGCCCGAGCTTGATGTAGGAGAGGCCCACGTCGAGCAGCGTGCGCAGCTTGCGCTCGATGGTCGGCACGGCCTTCAGGAACTCGTGCGCGGCCTCCACCGTCATGTCGAGGATCTGCGCGATGTTCTTGCCCTTGTATTGCACTTCCAGCGTCTCGCGGTTGTAGCGCTGGCCGTGGCACACCTCGCAGGGGACGTACACGTCGGGCAGGAAGTGCATCTCGACCTTGACCACGCCGTCGCCCTGGCAGGCCTCGCAGCGCCCGCCCGCGACGTTGAAGCTGAAGCGACCCGGGCCGTAGCCGCGTTCGCGCGCGGTGTTGGTCTCGGCCATCAGTTCGCGGATCGGGGTGAACAGGCCGGTGTAGGTGGCAGGGTTGCTGCGCGGCGTGCGGCCGATCGGCGACTGGTCGACATTGATGACCTTGTCGAAATATTCGATGCCTTCCACCGCGTCGTGCGCGGCCGGCTCCTCGTGGGCGCGGTACAGGGTACGCGCGACGGCGCTGTAGAGCGTGTCGTTGACCAGCGTCGACTTGCCCGAGCCCGAGACGCCGGTCACGCAGGTCAGCAGGCCGACCGGAAAGGCGACGTTCACGTTCTTGAGGTTGTTGCCGGTGGCGCCGGCCACGCGGATTTCCTGCAGATCGGTCTGGGTCGCAAGATGCGCTGCCTCGCGCGCCGCGCGCCTTTCCGCCGCCGGGCTCTGAGGAAAGCGCGAGGCCTTCTTGCCCTCGTTGAAGGCCGGCTTGGCGACCGCGGGCAGCCAGGGCGTGCGGCGCTTGGGCACCGCGATCTTCTTGGCGCCCGACAGGTACTGGCCGGTCAGCGAATCGGGATGTGCCGCCACCTGCGCGTAGCTGCCCTGCGCCATCACGCGGCCGCCGTGCACGCCGGCGCCCGGGCCCATGTCAATCACGTGGTCGGCGGCATGGATCATGTCCTCGTCGTGCTCGACCACGATCACGCTGTTGCCGATGTCGCGCAGATGCCGGAGCGTGCCGATCAGCCGATCGTTGTCGCGCTGGTGCAGGCCGATGCTGGGCTCGTCGAGCACGTACATCACGCCGGTGAGGCCGGAGCCGATCTGCGAGGCCAGGCGGATGCGCTGCGCCTCGCCGCCCGAGAGCGTCTCGGCGCTGCGGTCCAGGCTCAGGTAGTTGAGGCCCACGTCGTTCAGGAACTTGAGCCGCAGGCCGATCTCGCGCACCACCTTGTCGGCGATCTCGGCCTTGGCGCCGCGCAGGTGCAGGCCCTGGAAGTAGGCCAGGCTTTCGCGCAGCGTCGCGCGGCTGATCTCGAAGATCGCCATGCGCCGCGGCTCGGGGCCGGATTCATCGACCAGGAACACGCTGCGCGCCTCGCGCCTGAGGCGCGTGCCGCTGCAGTCGGGGCAGGGCTGCATGTTGCGAAAGCGCGAGAGGTCTTCGCGCACCATCGCCGAATCGGTCTCGCGGTAGCGCCGCGCCATGTTCGGGATCACGCCCTCGAAAGGATGCTTGCGGGTCAGCTTCTTGCCAACCTGCTGGCCGCTCTCCATCGTGTAGCTGAACTTGATGTCTTCTTCGGCCGACCCGTGCAGCACGGCCTGCTGCACCGAGGCGGGCAGGTCTTCGAAGGGTGTGTCGACGTTGAACTTGTAGTGCTTGGCGACGCTCTCCAGCATGCTGAAGTAGTAGCCGTTGCGCCGGTCCCAGCCCTTGATGGCGCCGCTCGCGAGGCTCAACGAGGGGAAGGCGACCACGCGCGCCGGGTCGAAGAACTCGCGGTGGCCGAGGCCGTCGCAGCTCGGGCAGGCGCCGACCGGCGAGTTGAAGGAGAACAGGCGCGGCTCGAGCTCGGCCAGCGAGTAGTGGCAGATCGGGCAGGCGAACTTGGCGTTGAAGAGATGTTCCTTCATGGCGCCGCCTTCGTGCATCTCCAGCGCGATCGCGCGGCCTTCGGCCAGGCGCAGCGCATTCTCGAAGCTCTCGGCCAGGCGCTGCTGCATGTCCGGCCGTGCGCGCAGCCGGTCGATGACGACGTCGATGTCGTGCTTCTCGGTCTTCTTGAGCTTGGGCAGGTCGTTGTATTCGTAGGTCTCGCCATTGACCCGGAAGCGCACGTAGCCCTGCGCCTGCATCTCGGCGAAGAGCTCGAGGAACTCGCCCTTCTTCTCGCGTGCCACGGGGGCCAGGATCATCAGACGCGGCTCGTCCGAAATGGCCAGCACCGCATCGACCATCTGCGACACGGTCTGCGCCTGCAGCGGCAGGTCGTGCTCGGGGCAGTAGGGCGTGCCCGCGCGGGCGTAGAGCAGGCGCAGGTAGTCGTGGATCTCGGTCACCGTGCCCACCGTGGAGCGCGGGTTGTGGCTGGTCGCCTTCTGCTCGATGCTGATCGCGGGCGACAGGCCCTCGATCACGTCGACGTCGGGCTTGTCCATCAGCTGCAGGAACTGGCGCGCATAGGCCGACAGGCTCTCGACGTAGCGGCGCTGGCCCTCGGCGTAGAGCGTGTCGAAGGCCAGGCTCGACTTGCCCGAGCCCGACAGGCCGGTGATCACCACCAGCTTGTTGCGCGGGATGTCGAGGTCGACGTTCTTGAGGTTGTGCGTGCGTGCGCCGCGGATGCTGATGCGCTGCTGCGCGAGCACGGCGCCGAGGTAGGCATCGTCGTTGGGGGAATTCACGGGGCAGTCGGTCTGGGGCAACCGAGCATGATAAGTCCCCGGCGATTTCGGGGCAGCCCGCGGGATTCGGCGGGATTCTCAGCCGGCACCGGCCGGCGCCGTTGCCTGCGGCACAATCTCCGGTTTTCCTCCTCTTCATTCATTCATCAGGGGCAGTGCATATGGCATCGGTCAACAAAGTCATCCTCGTCGGCAATCTCGGGCGCGATCCGGAAACGCGCACCTTTCCCAGTGGGGACCAGGTCTGCAACGTGACCCTCGCCACCACCGACAAGTGGAAGGACAAGCAAAGCGGCGAGATGCGCGAAGCCACCGAGTGGCACCGCCTCGTGTTCAACGGCCGCTTGGCCGAGATCGCCGCGCAGTACCTGCGCAAGGGTTCGCAGATCTACGTCGAGGGCCAGATCCGCACGCGCAAGTACAACGACAAGGACGGCGTCGAAAAGTACGCCACCGACATCCGCGTCGACCAGATGCAGATGCTGGGCAGCCGCCAGGGCCAGGGCGGGCCTTCGGGCGGCGACGACGACGGCGGCTATTCGCAAGGATCGTCGCAAGGCGGCGGCTATTCGCGTCCGCCTGCAGCTGCACCGCGCGCCGCAGCGCCGGCGCCGCGCCAGGCTCCGGCCAAATCCTCGTCGGGCTTCGACGATATGGACGACGACATTCCTTTCTGACGAAATCTTTCGAGAAGTCTCTAAAGAGGCGCAGGGCTTAAGGTCCTGCGCTTCTTTTTCATTGGTGCTCCTGAAATCGTGCATCCGTGGCGGGGGCGACGAGGCCTGCCCGCGAATTGATCCGGTAACAAACTCAATCGATCTCGTTTTAGCAATTCGCTGACCAATTGGAGTGATTGGTGGGTCTACAGGTAGCGTGGCCCGCAGCGCAGAGGCATTTGCGCGTCCCGATTGAAGTGCTTTGAGCGCCGAGGCGTTGCAAAAGAACCGCGAATGGATCGTGCGCACTGGGGTGTTGGTGCAAAGGATTCTGATTAATTGTCGCGGCGTGAATCCGCGCTGATTACTGCACTGCAACATCCGCCCGCCGTACAGAGAGCGCAAAAGTTCGCGCCTCTTCTGTCGCAGTTCCTTCCGGAATACCCCCGTCTTTTTTGCCGCCCGCGGCCTGAGCTCTCTTGCTTTCATGAGAGAGGGAGCAGAGCTCACGCCTGAGGGCCGCCCGCGGCCTGAGCTCTCTTGCTTTCATGAGAGAGGGAGCAGAGCTCACGCCTGAGAAAGGTTTGTCCGTCATGAAGCGCAATGCAATCCAGGTTCTCCTCCAATGCACCGTTTGGCTCCTATGGGTATGGCTGGCTTTTGCCTATACCCCGGCGTTCGCTGCAATCGAGGCAGTCAACAAGGCAACCATTGCGCCGCCGGTTGGGGTGGTGGATACGGTGGGCGGTTGCGACGCGGCCTCGCCTCCGAATTGCACAGGGAACAATGCAGCGGAGGCCAAAGTTGCTGTGTGGGCGGCGACGCAGTCCAAGAGTGCGAGCCCGATGTCGGGTAGCACGGTGGTGGCCGGGCAGACGATCACGTACACGCTGTCGGTGGAGGTGACGGGCGGAGCGCCGACGACGGCGCCCATCGTGCTGACCGACACCCTGGGTGCCGGGCTGACGTTCCCAGGTGACGCTGCCTGGCTTGTTCACGGTGGCTCCGGTGGCTGGCAACCCGCAAGCGCACACCTTCACCTTGGCGGCAGGCAGGACTGCGGGCACGTACACGGTGAGCTACACGGCCACGGTGAACGCGGGCGCGGTGAACGGCACGTTGAACAACGCCGTGACCGGCGCGCCCTGCGCGGGGGTATGCGTGACCAACCACGTGCCTGGGGTGGTGAGCGTTGCGAAGACGATGACCGGGGAGAGCAACCTGCCGGCCAACCAGATTGCCGAGCCGGGGGAGACGCTCACGTACACGAACCCGAGCGCGGTGGCGGCGAGCTTCGACCTGAGGGACACGCTGGGTGCGAACCTGAGCTATGTGGACTCGACGCCTGTGCGCACGAACGGTGACACGCAGGTGAGCAACTGGGTGGGCCTGCCGGTGGCGCCTGGGGTGACCACGGTGACGGTGCGCGCGCGGGTGACGGCGAGCAATGCGGGGCCCTCGGCGGCCAATGGCGCTGTATTGCGCGACAGCCACGACACCGGGGTGGATTGCACCGGGGCCGGGTTGGCCCCGATGACCTGTTCGGCCAGCGCCGGCGCAACCTGCCCAGCCACCCTGAGTGCGTCAGGCCTGATCAGCCAGGGCGGCCTGGCAATCCCCGCATTCCCTGCTGGGAGCCAATTGATCTTGACCATGCAGTGCAAGGTGCTGGCCACCGGCATGGTGCCCTGAGTTGGCATGAGAAGTTTCCAGGACGCCTCGCAGGCCTGGCTCGTCTGACCGCGCAAACCATGGGCGGTGATGGATCGAAGCGATGATGCATTCAGCCGATTCCTGACGCTGCGCCAGCGCGACTTGCAGCGCATCAGTCGCCACACCCGAGGTGAATCGTCGCTTGGCGATGTGCAGTCGGAGACCTGGTTGATGATCGACACGCTCGCCCGCAAGGGCGTTGCGATCGACCTGGAAGACCCCCGACACCAGTCGCTGCTCATTGCGCACGTGTACCAGCATCTGGTGCGCTACACCGAATTGCAGGTGCGCCATGCGGTGCGCCTGGATCATGCCCCTGGTGGCGAAGAGGGCCAGGCACATCCCTTAATGAACCTGCTGGCTGCCGAGCCCCAGTACGACCCTGTCATTGCACTGATTCAGGCAGAAGATCAGATGCAGGCTTCGCTCAATGAGGACCTTTCGGTCCATCACTCCCTGGCGGGGGCCTATCTTCATCTGCTTCGCAGGTTCGACAACCGGATGAGGGATGTGGCGGATCACCTGCTGATCTCGGTGTCGTATTGCTACCGCCGTTGTGCGCACGCGCGCTGCCTGGCCGCACGCCAGCAACCCTTGCCGTCCGTGACGCAGGACACGGCCTTCGTCCCAGGGCATGGCGGCGCTTCCGAATCTTGCGCACGCCGGTCCAACTGTCCTTCGACTTCGAAGCCAGCATCGCCATGTTCGGCTGTCGTGATTGACACGCCCCAGCGGCACTGGCACAAGCTTCATGATCACGCCTCTCGCGACCGACCAGCTGACATGCACCTTCACCAACAGCGCTAGGCCGCTCTGCCGTGAGCAACGCGGTCTTGAGCGACGTGCCTGGAACGGGCCTTGATTGTGCCGATAGCAGCTTGGTTGCTCGCTCTTGTACACCTGGTGGCGGCGCTGTGTGCCCCAGCGGCGCAGCGCTGGCCAACCTGACCACTCCCGCCGGCGTGACCATTCCCGCGCTCCCTCTCGATGGTACGGTTGCAGTGATCATGCAGTGCAGAGCGATTGCCACCACGCCCTGAAGCGAGTCCGCGGCCGGGCCGCAATGGCCCTTTGGGCTCGCAGGGCGGCATTTCGAGACAAGATGTCGGCCCTGCCTTGTCGCTCCGGCCGCATTCATGACTCCGCTCTCGATCCTCGATCTGTCTCCCATCACCGAGGGCAGCACCGCTGCCCAGTCCTTTCGCAATTCACTCAACCTCGCGCAGCACGGCGAGAAGCTCGGCTATCGGCGCTACTGGCTGGCGGAGCACCACGGCATGCCGGGCATCGCGAGTGCCGCGACGGCAGTGCTGCTGGCCCACATCGGCGCCGGCACCTCGGCCATCCGCATCGGCGCCGGCGGCGTGATGCTGCCCAACCACTCGCCGCTGGTGATCGCCGAACAGTTCGGCACGCTGGAATCGCTCTACCCCGGCCGCATCGACCTGGGCCTCGGCCGCGCGCCGGGATCGGACCAGCGCACCGCGCAGGCGCTCAGGCGCGACCTGCAGTCCGATGCCGACCAGTTCCCGCAGGACGTGGTCGAGCTGATGGATTTCATGTCGAAGGAACCGAAGCAGCCGGTGCGCGCGGTACCGGGCATGGGACTCGAGGTGCCGATCTGGATTCTCGGTTCGAGCACCTTCGGCGCGCAGCTCGCGGCGCACCTTGGCCTGCCCTACGCCTTTGCGTCGCACTTCGCGCCGCAGCAGCTGATGCAGGCGATCCAGATCTACCGCGAGACTTTCAAGCCCTCGAAGCAGCTCGACAAGCCCTACGTGATGCTCGGCTTCAACGTGTTCGCGGCCGAGACCGACGAGGAGGCGGTGTTCCGTTCGAGCTCGTGGCAGCAGGCTTTCGTGAACCTGCGCAGCGGGCGGCCCGGGCGCCTGCCGCCGCCGGTCGAGAACTACCGCCAGCGCGTCGGGCCGGCGGAGAACGCCTTGCTCGATTCGGTGCTCTCGTGTTCGGCCGTCGGGTCGCGGGACACGGTGCGCGCCGGCTTGCAGTCGTTCGTCGATCGAACCGGCGCGGACGAGCTGATGATCACCTCGCAGGTGTTCGACCACGAGGCTCGGCTGCGGTCCTACGAGATCCTGGCCGAGATCGCTGCCTGAGTCAGTTCAAGGCAGCCGCACGCTTCGCAGCGGGTGCCTTGCGCGGCGCTCGCGCCCCGGCAGCGCGCACCGCCGTGGCAGCAACCTTCTTCTTCGGCGCTGCCCGCTTCTTGGCTGCGGGCGCTGCCACCGGCGCAGGCACAGCGACGGGGGCAGCGGCCGCTGCCGCATGTCCCACGATCAGCCCGAATAGTTTCTTGTACTCCGCCACCACGTAGTCGCCCAGGTCGGCGATGTCCGGCACTGCGCGGCGGCAGGCCGTGAGCCCGAATTCGAGCGAGCCGTTGTAGCTCTGCACCGTCATGTTGAGCGCGAGGCCATGGCCCGGGATGGACACCGGGAAATAGGTCGCCAGCTTGGCCCCCGCGAAATAGAGCGGGAACGACGGCCCGGGTACGTTGGAGATCGCCACGTTGGCCATCGGCGGCAGCTTGTCGGCGAGGCCCGAGCGACCGTAGAGCGAGGCCAGGCCCGACATCAGCGAAGGCACGCCGAGCGAGGGGAAGTCGGTCGGGATCGCGGCCTTCACGTTGCCCGTGAGCTTCTTGCCCTCGCTCGATGACTCGTGAATCGCCGCGAGCCGCGAGAGCGGATCCGAAATGTCGGTCGCCAGGCTGACCAGCATCACCGACACCTGGTTGTTGAGATCGGTGTTGCCCTCGCTGCGCAGCGACACCGGCACGCCGGCGATCAGCGGCTTGGCGGGCTTGCAGCCGTAGTCGGCCAGGTAGCGCTTGAGCGCGCCGGCGCAGATCGCCAGCACGATGTCGTTCAGGCTGGTGTTGGTGGCCTTGGCCATCTGCTTGATCTCGGCCAGCGGCACCGAGCGGCCGGCGAAGGAGCGCTGGTTGGTGATCGAGACGTTGAGCGGCGTCTTGGGCGCGGTCTTCAGGCCCTTGGGCAGCTCGAAGCCGCGCTTGCCCGTGGCTTCCGACACCGGCAGCAGCACGTTGGCGATCGCCTTGGCCGTGGCGGGGATCGACTGGATCAGCTTCACGTACTGCTGCACGGTGTTGCCGAGCGCCGCGCTCGCGAGCTCGGCCATGCCCAGCTGCGACGAGTCGGCGCGCCGGGTGGCGCGCGGCGCCTTCACCGGCGCCGGCGTGGCCGAGACGTCGAACAGCGCCTTCGCCACCGCGACACCGGCCTGCCCGTCGATGGCCGCGTGGTGCATCTTGCTGTAGAGCGCCACCTGACCGGTCTGCAGGCCTTCGATGACGTAGATCTCCCACAGCGGACGGCTGCGGTCCAGCAGCGTGGAGTGGAGCCGCCCGACCAGACGCTCCAGCTGCGCGATCGTGCCGGGCCGCGGCATGATCACGTGACGGATGTGATGGTCGAGGTCGAGGTCGTCGTCGTCCACCCACACCGGATTGGCCAGGTCGAAGGGCATCATCGCCAGCTTGCGCACGAAGACCGAGGCCAGGTGCAGCCGGCCGCTCAGGTACTTCTTGGCGTCTTCAGCGAAGTCGCCCACGTAGTCGGGCGGCAGGTCGATGAGCTGCAGGCTGCCGACGTGCATCGGCGACTCGGGGGTTTCGAGGTGCAGGAACGATGCGTCCATGCCGCTGAGGTGAATCATGCCGTGCTCCTTCGATGGTGGGGTTCAATCGGGCTTGATGCCGGCCTTGGCGACGATCTCTTTCCAGGTCTTCTGCTGCGCCGCGATGAAGGCGCCGAACTGCTCCGGCGTGTCGCCCACGCCCAGGGCGGAGTCGTGCGCGAAGCGCTCGGTCACCGGCCCGGTCTTCAGCGCCTTCAGGCTCTCTTCCTGCAGCCGCTTCACGATCGGCGCCGGCGTGGCGGCCGGTGCGAGAAGGCCATACCACTGCGAGGTCTCGAAACCCTTGTAGCCGCTCTCCGCGATGGTCGGCACGTCGGGCAGGGCGGCGATGCGCTGCGCCGAGCCCACGGCCAGCGCGCGCAGCTTGCCCGACTTGATGAAGGCCGAGACGCTGGGCAGGCCGTTCATCGCCACCTGCGTGCGGCCGGCCAGGAGGTCGGTCATCTGCGGGCCGCTGCCGCGGTAGGGAATGTGCGTCATGAAGAAGCCGGCCGTGAGCTTCAGGTACTCCATGCTCAGGTGGCCGGCGCTGCCGTTGCCGGCTGACGAGTAGTTGAGCCTGGCCGGATTGGCCTTGGCGTAGGCGATGAACTCCTTGAAGGTCTTCACCGGCACGTCCGGGTGCACCACCAGCACGTTCGGCACCTTGGCCAGCAAGGTCACGGGCACGAAGTCGCGGTTCACGTCGTAAGGCTGGTTGGACAGCATGTACGGGTTGACGGCCAGCGTACCCACATGGCCGAGGATGAGGCTGTAGCCGTCGGCCGGGGCCTTGGCGATCTCCTGCATGGCGATGGTGCCGGCGCCGCCGGGCTTGTTCTCGACGTAGACGCTCTGGCCCAGCTGCTTGGTGAGCTCGGCCGCGACCGACCGCGCCACCACCTCGCTCGAACCGCCGGGCGCGAAGGGCACCACCAGCCGGATGCTCTTCTGCGGCCAGGCACCCTGGGCCTGTACGGTATGGATGCCGCCGGCGGCAAACAGCGCGAGCGACTGGCAAACGAGCCGGCGCGAGACCGGGGTCGGCCGCGCGGGGCCGAGGGGAAGGCGGTTCATGCTTGTCTCCGGTTGAGGCCGCCCATTGTGGGAGCCCGCGGCTTCCATGCGGGCATGGGCCGCTCGGTGATTTCCCGGATACCGGCACCGGCTTGCCGAGGCTGGGACAATCGTCCGGCTATGGAAAAACAGCGCATCGTGGTGGGCCTGAGCGGCGGAGTGGACTCCGCGGTGACGGCGCACCTGCTCAAGCAGCAGGGCCACGAGGTGGTCGGCATCTTCATGAAGAACTGGGAAGACGACGACGACAGCGAGTACTGCTCGTCGAACATCGACTTTGTCGATGCCGCGAGCGTGGCCGACGTGTTGGGCATCGAGATCGAACACGTCAACTTCGCGGCCGACTACAAGGACCGCGTGTTCGCCGAGTTCCTGCGCGAGTACCAGGCCGGCCGCACGCCGAATCCCGACGTGCTGTGCAATGCCGAGATCAAGTTCAAGGCCTTCCTCGACCATGCGATGCGGCTCGGCGCCGAGAAGATCGCGACCGGCCACTACGCGCGGGTGCGCCGCAACGCGGCGAGCGGGCGCTACGAACTGCTCAAGGGACTCGATCCGGCCAAGGACCAGAGCTACTTCCTGCATCGCCTGAACCAGCAGCAGCTGTCGAAGACGCTGTTTCCCGTGGGCGAGCTGCGCAAGACCGAAGTGCGCCGCATCGCCGACGAGATCGGCCTGCCGAATGCGAAGAAGAAAGACTCGACCGGCATCTGCTTCATCGGCGAGCGGCCCTTCCGCGAGTTCCTCAACCGCTACATCTCCAAGGAGCCGGGCCCGATCCGCGACGAGCGCGGCCGCCAGATCGGCGAGCACCAGGGCCTGAGCTTCTACACGCTGGGCCAGCGGCAGGGACTCGGCATCGGCGGCGTCAAGCCCAAGGGAGCGCAGCGCGGGGCCGGCGACCACTCGCCCTGGTTCGTGGCGCGCAAGGACGTCGCCAGCAACACGCTGTGGGTGGTGCAGGGCCACGATCATCGATGGCTGCTCGCGCCGGTACTCGAAGCCGACGATGCGAGCTGGGTGGCGGGCAGCGCGCCGCCAGCCGGCGCCTATGCCGCGAAGTCGCGCTACCGCCAGGCCGATGCAGCCTGCGATCTGGCTGAGGGCGCCAACGGCGCTTTCCGGCTCGCCTTTGCCGAGCCGCAGTGGGCGGTGACGCCGGGACAGTCGGCCGTGCTCTACGACGGCGACGTGTGCCTGGGCGGCGGGGTGATCGCGCGGGCCGGCTGAACGAGCCGCTAGGACTTCACCGAAGGGTCGATGTGGACCAGCTCGAGCGGGTGGCGCTGCCCCGCGAGATAGTCGTCCACGCACTGCATCAGCAACGGGCTGCGATGCCGCGCGCGGCTGGCGCGCAGCTCATCGGCCGTCATCCACAGGGTGCGCACGATGCCTTCGTCGAGGGCGCGGTCCTTCTCGAAGGCGCCCAGTGTTCCGGCAAAGGCGAAGCGCATGTAGGTGAGGTCTTCGTCTGCGCCGCGCTGGCGTGCCATGTAGATGCCGATCAGGGCCGTCGGCGTGAAGTGATGCGCGGTCTCTTCGAGCGTTTCCCGGGCGCAGCCCTCGGCCGGCGATTCGCCGGGGTCGAGGTGGCCTGCGGGCGTGTTGAGCCGCAGGCCGTCGGCCGCGTCTTCCTCGACGATCAGGAAGCGGCCGTCCTGCTCGATCACCGCGGCGACAGTGACGTTGGGCTTCCAGCGCAGCGCCGATGCCATCAGCGCAGCACGTAGCCGGAGAAGCGCCAGACGCGATCGCTGCCCAGCTGGAAAGTCACCAGCTCTCGCACGGTGCTCGTGCTGTTGCTGGTGAAGCGGGTCTCGTACTCGATGCTCACGTACTGGCCGGCCAGCTCGGGGTCGCCGTCGCCGACCACCTGCCGGTTGATCGCGACCCAGGTGCGCTGTTGTGCGGCACCGAGTGGTGCCCGGGCCTTGGCGACCTGGCTCATGAAGTCGCTGCGGCTGACGCGCTTGCGGGCGGCCGGCGTGGCGCCGTCCCAGAGCTCGCCGGTCTTGTCCTGGTCGATCATCTGGATCGCCTGCAGGCCGCCGCGCAACATTTCTCCCGGGTCGACGTTCTGTGCGGCCGCCAGGTGCAGCCAGCCGCCGAGCAACAGGGCCGCGGACAGCAATCGGATCATTCGGCTCATCGTGGTGCTACTCCTTCGCTTGTGGAATGGTCATTGGGCCGCATCCGCCGTGGGATAGGGCGACTCGACCCCATTGTTATCGATGAACTCGAGTCGGTAGCCGAGGCCATAGACGGCCGACAGGGCGAGACCGTTGGCAGGGCGCAAATCCAGCTTGGAGCGCAGCCGTGACATGTGCGTGTCGAGCGAGCGCGAGCGGAGCGCCGCATCGGCGCCCCACACGGCTTCGAGCAAGTGCTCGCGCGACAGCAGGCGCCCGATGTTGCGGAACAGGAAGATCGCCAGCGTGTACTCGCGGTGCTTGAGCTTGGCCGCCTGGCCGTGGATCTGCAGCGCGCCCTGCAGCGGGATGAAGCGGTAGGGGCCGCAGACCAGCTCCGTCTCGAACAGCGCCGGATAGGCGCGGCGCAGCAGCGCCTGTACCCGCGCCTGGAGCTCGGCGACACGGATCGGCTTGGCCATGAAATCGTCGGCGCCGAGCGTCAGCGCCTCGACCATGTCCTCTTCCTTGTGCCTTTTGGCGGCGAAGAGGATGGGAAGGCGGCTGCCGAGTTGCTGGCGAATCCATCTGACGACGTCGGAGCCTTCGACGTCGGGAGGTCGCCAATCGAGGATCAGCATGTCGAAGCTTTGCTGGTACAGGGCACACTGCAGGGAGCGGCCGTCTTCGTAAGCATGGCATTCATGTCCGATCACTGCCAAGGCGTGCCGGATCAGTTCGAGCTGGCGCGGTTCGCCGTCGAGCGCTGCAATTCGCATCTTTCATCCCCCTGAAATTCTTTTCGCGAAGCCTGCGATCTGCGCGCCGATCCTCGCGAGGCGCTGCTGTACAGAGGGATGCGCTCCTCGGCCAGTTCTTTGTCATCTTCATGTAAGCTCGGCCCGAATTCCAACGCTGCCCCGAGGAGATCCCCCATGCTGATAGGCGTGCCGGCCGAAACTGCGCCAGGCGAAACAAGAGTGGCCGTCACCGCGGAGACGGCCAAGAAACTCACTGCGCAGGGGCACACCGTGCGCGTGCAGTCCGGCGCCGGCGTGGCGGCCAGCCTCACCGATGCGGCCTACCAGGCAGCCGGTGCCGAGATCGTCGATGCGGCTGGTGCCCTCAGTGCCGACATCGTGCTCAAGGTGCGCGCGCCCTCCGATAGCGAGGCCGCGCGCATGAAGCCCGGCACCGTCGTCATCGGCATGCTCAACCCCTTCGATGCCGCGGGCCTGCAAAGGCTCGCGAGCGCGGGCCTCACCGGCTTCGCGCTCGAAGCCGCGCCGCGCACCACGCGCGCGCAGAGCATGGACGTCCTCTCCTCCCAGGCCAACATCGCCGGCTACAAGGCCGTCATGATCGCGGCCGACAAGTACCAGCGCTTCTTCCCCATGCTGATGACCGCCGCCGGCACCGTGAAGGCGGCGCGCGTCGTGATCCTCGGCGTCGGCGTTGCCGGCCTGCAGGCCATCGCCACCGCCAAGCGCCTGGGCGCCGTGATCGAGGCGAGCGACGTGCGCCCGAGCGTCAAGGAGCAGATCGAATCGCTGGGCGCCAAGTTCATCGAGGTGTCCTACGACACCGACGAAGAGAAGGAGGCCGCGGTCGGCGTCGGCGGCTACGCCAAGCCGATGCCGCCGAGCTGGCTGGCCCGCCAGCAGGTCGAGGTCGCCAAGCGCGTGGCTGCGGCCGACGTCGTGATCAGCACCGCGCTGATCCCGGGACGCGCGGCGCCCACGCTGATTACCGAGGACATGGTCAAGTCGATGAAGCCGGGCTCGGTGATCGTCGACATCGCCGCCGGCAAGGGGCCCGAGGGCGTGGGCGGCAACTGCCCGCTGTCGGAGGCCGACAAGACGGTGGTCAAGCATGGCGTCACCATCGTCGGCGAGACCAACCTGCCCGCACTGGTGGCGGCCGACGCCTCCTCGTTCTACGCGCGCAATGTGCTCGACTTCCTGAAGCTCATCGTCGCCAAGGAAGGCACGCTCAACATCGACCTCGAGGACGACATCGTCGCTGCCTGCCGCATGACGCAGGACGGCCAGGTCACGAAGAAGTAAGCAGCAAGCAAGCGAGGAGAAGACCCATGGATCCCGTTTCCCACACCGTCATCAACCTGATCATCTTCGTGCTGGCCATCTACGTCGGCTACCACGTGGTCTGGACCGTCACGCCCGCGCTGCACACGCCGCTCATGGCCGTGACCAATGCGATCTCGGCGATCGTGATCGTCGGCGCCATGCTGGCGGCGGCGCTCACCGAATCCGGCCTGGGCAAGACCATGGGCGTGCTGGCCGTGGCGCTGGCCGCGGTCAACGTCTTCGGCGGCTTCTTGGTCACGCGGCGGATGCTGGAGATGTTCAGGAAGAAGGACAAGAAGGCGCCTGCCGCTGGCAAGGGGAACGCAGCATGAGCATGAACGTCGCCACCCTGCTGTACCTGATCGCGTCGATCTGCTTTATCCAGTCCCTGAAGGGCCTCTCCCATCCCACGACCTCGATCCGCGGCAACATCTTCGGCATGGTCGGCATGGCCATCGCCATCCTGACCACCGCTGCGCTGATCGTGCAGCTCTCCGGCGGCAAGGCCATGGGCATGGCCTGGGTGCTGCTCGGGCTGGTGGTCGGCGGCGGCTACGGCGCCTACCGCGCCAAGACCGTCGAGATGACGCAGATGCCCGAGCTGGTGGCCTTCTTCCACAGCATGATCGGCCTGGCCGCGGTGTTCATCGCGGTCGCGGCCGTGGTCGAGCCCTGGGCCTTCGGCATCACGCCGGCGCCGGTCGCGGCCGCCATCGGCGCCAACGTGCCGGGTGGAGCGGTGCTCATCGACGGGATCGCGCGCTACGCCATTCCGGCCGGCAACCGGCTGGAACTGTTCCTCGGTGCGGCCATCGGCGCCATCACCTTCAGCGGCTCGGTCATTGCCTTCGGCAAGCTCTCGGGCAAGTACAAGTTCCGCCTGTTCCAGGGCGCGCCGGTCCAGTTCAAGGGCCAGCACATGCTGAACCTGGTGCTGGGCCTCTTGACCATCGCGCTCGGTCTGGTGTTCGTCTTCACCGAGAGCTGGACGGCCTTCTTCGCGATGCTGCTCCTGTCCTTCGTGATGGGCGTCTTGATCATCATCCCGATCGGCGGCGCCGACATGCCGGTGGTGGTCTCGATGCTCAACAGCTACTCGGGATGGGCCGCGGCCGGCATCGGCTTCAGCCTGAACAACGCGATGCTGATCGTCGCCGGCTCGCTGGTGGGCTCCTCGGGCGCGATCCTCTCCTACATCATGTGCAAGGCGATGAACCGCTCGTTCTTCAACGTGATCCTGGGCGGCTTCGGCGGCGAGGCGGCCACTGCTTCCGCCGGCGCCAAGGAGCAGCGCCCGGTCAAGAGCGGCAGCGCCGACGACGCGGCCTACATGCTCTCCAACGCCGAGACCGTGATCATCGTGCCGGGCTACGGCCTGGCGGTGGCGCGCGCCCAGCATGCGGTCAACGAGCTGGCCGAGAAGCTCACCCACAAGGGCGTGACGGTGAAGTACGCGATCCATCCGGTGGCCGGGCGCATGCCGGGCCACATGAACGTGCTGCTGGCCGAGGCCGAGGTGCCCTACGACCAGGTGTTCGAGATGGAAGACATCAATGGCGAGTTCGCGCAGGCCGATGTCGCGATCATCCTGGGCGCCAACGACGTGGTGAACCCGGCCGCGCTCACCAAGGGCACGCCGATCTACGGCATGCCGATCCTGGAGGCCTACAAGGCCAAGACGGTGATCGTGAACAAGCGCTCGATGGCTGCGGGTTACGCCGGTCTGGACAACGAGCTGTTCTACATGGATAAGACCATGATGGTCTTCGGCGATGCCAAGAAGGTGGTCGAGGACATGGGCAAGGCGATCGAGTAGGGGCGTCTGCGCCTCCGCTCCCGCCTTCCGGCATCGCCGGGCGGCAGCCCCGTCGAACAGAACAGAGAATTCGCTGAGGAGACATATCTCATGACAGACCGACCCTGGCTCGGCAGCTACCCGCAGGGCGTGCCCGCCGACATCGACGCCTCGCGCTACGCCTCCCTGGTGGCGCTCATGGAGGAGAGCTTCTCGAAGTACGCCGACCGCATCGCCTACAGCTTCATGGGCAAGGACCTGAGCTACGGCGAGGTCGACAAGCAGAGCCGCTCTTTCGCGGCCTACCTGCAAGGGCTCGGGCTGGCGAAGGGCGACCGCGTCGCGGTCATGATGCCGAACTGCCTGCAGTACCCGATCGCGGTCGCGGGCATCCTGCGCGCCGGGCTGATCCTCGTGAACGTCAACCCGCTCTACACGCCGCGCGAGCTCGAGCACCAGCTCAAGGATTCGGGCTCCAAGGCGATCGTGATCATGGAGAACTTCGGCAACACGCTGCAGCAGTGCATCGCGTCCACGCCGGTGAAGCACGTCGTGCTGAGCGGCATGGGCGACCGGCTCGGCCTGCTCAAGGGCGCGCTGGTCAACTACGTGGTGCGCAACGTCAAGAAGATGGTGCCCGATTTCAGCCTGCCGGGCGCCGTGCGCTTCAACGACGCGATCGACAAGGGGGCAGGGCGCGCGCCCCAAGCGGTGCCCATCGGGCCCGACGACGTCGCGGTGCTGCAGTACACGGGCGGAACCACCGGCGTGTCCAAGGGCGCCGTGCTGCTCCATCGCAACGTGATCTCCAACGTGCTGCAGTCGGAGGCCTGGAACGAGCCGGTCATGCAGAAGGTGCCGGCCGGCGAGCAGCCCACCAGCGTCTGCGCGCTGCCGCTCTATCACATCTTCGCGTTCACCGTGAACATGATGCTCAGCATGCGCACCGGCGGCAAGCTGATCCTGATTCCGAATCCGCGCGACCTCCCGGCCGTGCTGAAGGAGTTGTCGAAGCACACCTTCCACAGCTTCCCGGCCGTCAATACCCTGTTCAACGGCCTCGCCAACCATCCCGACTTCGGCACCGTCAACTGGAAGAACCTCAAGGTCTCGGTCGGCGGCGGCATGGCGGTGCAGGGCGCGGTAGCCAAGCTCTGGCTCGAGAAGACCGGCTGCCCGATCTGCGAAGGCTACGGTCTCTCGGAGACTTCTCCTTCGGCCACCTGCAACCCGACCACCAGCACGGCCTACACCGGCACCATCGGCGTGCCGCTGCCGAGCACCTGGCTGAAGCTGCTCGACGACGACGGCCATGAGGTGCCGCTGGGCCAGCCGGGCGAGATCGCCATCAAGGGCCCGCAGGTGATGGCGGGCTACTGGCAGCGTCCCGACGAAACGGCCAAGGTCATGACGGCCGACGGCTACTTCAAGTCCGGCGACATCGGCGTGGTCGACGAGCGCGGCTTCTTCAAGATCGTCGACCGCAAGAAGGACATGATCCTGGTCTCGGGCTTCAACGTGTACCCGAACGAGATCGAGGACGTGGTCGCGCAGATCCCGGGCGTGCTCGAATGCGCGGCCGTGGGCATCGCGGACGAGAAGACCGGCGAGACCGTGAAGCTGGTGCTCGTGAAGAAGAACCCCGATCTCACCGAAGCCCAGGTGCGCGACTTCTGCCGTGCCAATCTCACCGGCTACAAGCAGCCCAAGGTGGTGGAGTTCCGCACCGAGCTGCCGAAGACGCCGGTCGGCAAGATCCTGCGGCGCGAGCTGCGCGACAAGAAGTAGCGGGCGCTGCCATGGCGGGGCCGGTCGCGATCGTTGCCGCCATGCAGGAAGAGCTGGGCGCGCTGCTGGCTGCGATGCCCGACGAACAGCGCGTGCGCGTGGCCGGCCGTGATTTCTGGGTCGGCCATCTGCACGAGCAGGCCGTCGTGGCGGTGCTGTCGCGCATCGGCAAGGTCGCCGCGGCCACCACGGCCACCGTGCTGCTCGAGCGTTTCGGCGTGCGTGCCATCGTGTTCACCGGTGTCGCCGGCGGGCTGGCGCCCGGCGTGCGGGTGGGCGACGTGGTGGTGGCGACCAAGCTGCTGCAGCACGACCTGGACGCCTCGCCGATCTTTCCCAAATACGAGGTGCCGCTGACCGGGCATGCGCGCTTCGCGGTCGATACCGCGATCAGCGATGCGCTGGCCGAGGTGGCCGCTCGCCTGCTGCGCGACCCGGTCGCACTGCTGGGCCAGGCGGTGGTCGACGACTTCGGCCTGCATGCGCCCCGGCTGCATCGCGGCCTGCTGGTGAGCGGCGACCGCTTTGTTTCGACCGCCGCCGAGAGCGCCGCGCTGCGGCGCGAACTGCCCGAAGCGCTGGCGGTCGAGATGGAAGGTGCCGCGGTGGCGCAGGTCTGCCACGACTATCGCGTGCCTTTCGCCGCGGTGCGCACGATCTCGGATCGTGCCGACGACGCGGCCCATGCCGACTTCCTGCGTTTCGTGTCTGCCGTCGCGAGCCGCTACAGTCTCGCGCTGGTCGACGCCTGGCTCGCCGCGCTGCCTTCTCCCGACCGTTCGGGCTGAGCCTGTCGAAGCCCGAGCGCCTACTTGAGCCAGCCGCGGCGGCGGAAGTACCACATCGGCACCAGGGCGCTCGCAGCCATCAGCACCAGCACGTAGGGGTAGCCGCCAGCGCCGAGGAAGCGCAGTTCCGGGAACTGCATGTTCATGCCGTAGATGCTCGCGATCAGCGTGGGCGGCAGCAGCGCCACGCTGGCCACCGAGAAGATCTTGATGGTCTTGTTCTGGTTGATGTTGATGAAACCGACGGTCGCATCCATCAGGAAGTTGATCTTGTCGAACAGGAAGGCCGTGTGGTTGTCGAGCGACTCGATGTCGCGCAGGATCTGGCGCGCCTCCTCGAACTGCTCGGCGTTGAGCATGCGGCTGCGCATCATGAAGCTGACTGCGCGGCGCGTGTCCATCACGTTGCGGCGGATGCGGCCGTTCAGGTCTTCCTGCCTGGCGATCGCAGCCAGCACTTCGCCAGCCAGTTCGTCGCTGACGTTGCCCTCCAGCACCTTCTTGCCTGCGACTTCCAGCTCGTCGTAGATGTTCTCGAGCGAGTCGGCCGAGTATTCGGCGTCGGCGTCGAAGAGCTTGAGCAGCACTTCCTTGGCGTCCTCGATCAGGCCGGGCGCACGGCGCGCGCGCATGCGCAGCAGGCGGAACACCGGCACGTCTTCATCGTGGATCGAGAACAACACGCCGCGGCTGCGCAGTTCGGTGTTGTGCTGGTTGAGGATGAAGGCCACGCGCACCGAGCGCGGGTCCTCGGCGTCGTCGATCAGGAAGTCGCTGCGCACATGCAGTTCGCCGTTGTCTTCCTCGTAGAAGCGCGCCGATTCCTCGATGTCCTCGTCCATCGCGTCCTCGGGGATGGACAGGCCGTAGTACTGCTTGATCCAGCGCTTTTCCTCGAGGGTGGGCGATTCGAGGTCGACCCAGATCGGCTGGAACTGAGAAAGCTCTTCGAGGGCCTCGATTTCTTCCTGGACGAGGCGGCCGTTGGCGAGCGTGAAGATATTGAGCATGGCTCACTCCCGGTGATTTTTTAGCGGTTGGCGAGGGGCGGGGGCGCTTTCAAGTCCCTGGCCAACAACGCGTCACAGGGGAGTTGAAAGCTGCCGAGGCGGAACGGTTTCCATGCGAAGTCTCCGGTTTGCAGCGAGGCGCGATTATGTCACCGGCCTCTAATGCTTTTCCGCCGGCATCTGGATGGACATCCAGTAAAGTTGCGGGCGATGCAAAGTGTCGTGACCCCCGCACCCACGAGCCAGGCCGAGCGTCTGGCGGTCGCGCTCGGGCAGCTCAACGACGAGCAGCGTGCAGCCGTGGAGCACGGGGTCGGCACGACCCTGGGCGAGGCGGCGGAGGACCAGCGGCCGCTGCTCGTGGTGGCCGGCGCGGGCTCGGGCAAGACCAGCACGCTCGCGCACCGCGTGGCGCACCTGATCGCGCGCGGCGCCGATCCACAGCGCATCCTGCTTCTGACCTTTTCGCGCCGTGCGGCGCAGGAGATGGAGCGGCGCGCCGGCCAGGTGCTGGCGCGGGTGCTCGGTCTGAAATCCGAGGCCCCGCCGGCCTTGCCCTGGGCCGGTACCTTCCATGGCATCGGCGCGCGCCTCCTGCGCGAGCACGCGGCGCAGATCGGTCTTTCCGAGAACTTCACCATCCACGACCGCGGCGATGCCGAGGACCTGATGGGCCTGGTGCGCAACGACATCGGCCTCGCGTCCATGGAGCGGCGCTTTCCGCGCAAGGGGACCTGCCTCTCGATTTACTCGCGCGCCGTCAACACCTGTGCGCCGCTGGCCGAGGTGCTCGCGCATGCGTTCCCGTGGTGCGCCGAATGGGAGGCCGAGCTCAAGCGGCTCTTCGGCGCCTACGTCGAAGCCAAGCAGGCGCAGCAGGTGCTCGACTACGACGACCTGCTCTCGTACTGGGCCGAGATGGTGGCGGAGCCTGCGCTCGCAGCGCAAATCGGCGCGTGCTTCGACCACGTGCTGGTCGATGAATACCAGGACACCAATCTGCTGCAGGCCGCCATCCTGCGCTCGCTCAAGCCGGATGGCCGCGGCGTCACCGTAGTCGGCGACGATGCGCAGTCGATCTACTCGTTCCGCGGCGCGACGGTGCGCAACATCCTCGACTTCCCGCAGCAGTTCACGCAGCCGGCGCGGGTGGTCACGCTGGAGCGCAACTACCGCTCGACCCAGTCCATCCTCGACGTCTCCAACGCGGTGATCGCCGCCGCCCCCGAGCGCCATGCCAAGACGCTGTGGACCGACAAGCCCTCGGCCGGCAGGCCGCAACTGGTGCTGGTGCCCGACGAGGCGCAGCAGGCTCGCTTCGTGGCCGAGCGCGTGCTCGCGCATCGTGAGGGCGGGCTGGCGCTGAAGTCGCAGGCGGTGCTGTTTCGCGCCTCGAGCCACAGCGCCGCGCTCGAGCTCGAGCTGGCCCGGCGCAACATTCCCTTCGTCAAGTACGGCGGCCTCAAGTTCCTCGAGGCCGCGCACGTGAAGGATCTGCTGGCGGTGCTGCGCTTCGCCCAGAATCCGCGCGGGCGCATGGCGGGCTTTCGCGTCACGCAGCTGATTCCTGGCATCGGGCCGGCCACCTCCACGCGCCTGCTCGACGCGATGGCCGAGGCCGCGGACCCCGGCGACGCCGTGCGGGCTTTCGTCCCGCCTGCGGCCGCGAAAGAGGAATGGGCGCGCTTCGCTGGCATCTACGCCGCGCTGCGCGCCCCCCCGCTTGCGTGGCCGGCCGACATGGAGCTCGCGCTCGCCTGGTACCTGCCGCACCTGGAGCGGCTCCACGACGATGCGGGCCTTCGCCGCGGCGACGTCGAGCAGCTCGCGCGGCTGGCCTCCGGCTATGTCTCGCGCGAGCGCTTCCTGACCGAACTCACGCTCGATCCGCCCGAGGCCACGAGCGATCGGCCGGGTCCGCCGCTGCTCGACGAGGACTACCTGATCCTCTCGACCATCCACTCCGCCAAAGGGCAGGAGTGGCGCTCGGTGCACGTGCTCAACGTGGTCGACGGCTGCATTCCGGCCGACGTGGCGCAGGGCGCGCAGGAGCTGGAGGAAGAACGGCGCCTGCTCTACGTCGCGATGACCCGTGCGCGCGATCACCTGCACCTGCTGGTGCCTCAGCGCTTCTACGTCACGCAGCAGGCAGTGCGTGGCGATCGGCATCTGTACGCCGGGCGCACGCGCTTCATTTCGGCTGCCGATGCGGAGCGCTTCGAGCAGCAGACCTGGCCGCCGGCGCCCGAACGCGCACCCCACGTACCGCCCCCGGCGGCCACGATCGACCTGCTGAGCCGCATGCGCGCCGCCTGGCGCTGAGTCTCGCGCGAGGTCTTTAGCACTATCGAATCGATAGCACGCCGCGAGCGTGGGCGGGCGATGTGGGGGTTTGCCTCGGAAGGGATTGCAATTCGATGACAGCATGGGCATAGTGAACCGACCGTCTCTCCTTCCTCTCCCGTTCTCTCTTCTCCCCCTTCTTCCCCCTTCCCCCTTGCATTTCCCTGTTTCGCCGGCCACGTTTCACCACCAATGAAGCGGGGTCTTTTTCCCCAACCGTCAATCCAGGAGGTCATTCATGAATTTGACGATCAGCGGTCATCACCTCGACGTCACCCCCGCCTTGCGCACCTACGTTACGAGCAAGCTGGACCGAATCACCCGCCATTTCGACCAGGTGGTCGATGTGAAGGTGATCCTCACGGTGGAAAAGCAGAAGGAAAAGGAACGCCGGCAACGAGCCGAATGCAATATTCACGTCAAGGGAAATGACATGTTCGCGGAATCGAGCCACGCTGATCTCTACGCCGCGGTCGACGAGCTGGTCGACAAGCTCGATCGGCAGGTAGTCCGACACAAGGACCGCCTCCAGGACCACCACCACGAGGCTCCCAAGCGCGTGATGTAGTGCCTCTCCGGGCAAATACTCTTGCGGGCCGCCTCAGGGCGGCTCTTTGCTTTTTGCGGAGCGGGTGCATAATCGCCCCCGCCCCGCACCAACATGAACCGACTCGCGTCCATCCTGCCGCCCGCTCAAGTCCTCGTGAGCGTTGACGCCACCAGCAAGAAACGTGCTTTTGAAGAAGCGGGCTTGCTGTTCGAGAACCTGCATGGCCTGGGCCGTGCCCTCATCACCGACAGCCTGTTCGCCCGCGAGCGCCTGGGTTCCACCGGCCTCGGCCACGGCGTGGCCATTCCCCATGGGCGCATCAAGGGCCTCAAGTCGCCGATGGCGGCGGTGTTCCAGCTGGCGAACGCGATCGGCTTCGACGCGCCGGATGAGCAGCCGGTGGTGCTGCTGATCTTCCTGCTGGTGCCTGAAGCCGCAACGCAGAAACACCTTGAAATACTCTCCGAGATCGCGGAGCTCCTGAGCGACGCCGGCCTGCGCGAGCAGATCAAGTCGAGCTCCGACGCTGCCGCGCTCCACGCCCTGATCGCAGGATGGCAGTCCGCCCAAGTGGCCTGAAGCGCATCCGCATGAGACAGTCTGGCGCATGAAGCCGACCGTCATCAGTGCCGACGCGATGTTCGAGGAGTTCCGCGGTTCGCTCCGGTGGGAGTGGCTGGCGGGCCTGGGCGCCTCGGAGCGCCAGTTCGATCCCGGCGTCATCAGCCGCGCCCAGTCGGCCGCCGACCTGGTGGGCTATCTCAACTACATCCATCCCTACCGTGTGCAGATTCTCGGCGCGCGCGAGGTGGCCTACCTGACGCGCGGCACGCCCGACGATTGCGTGCGGCGCATCGCGCGCATCGTCACGCTGGAGCCGCCGATGCTGGTGCTGGCCGACGGCCAGCCGGCGCCCGACCAGCTGTTGTCGATCTGCGAGCGGGCGCAGTTGCCCCTGTTCGCCACGCGGGAATCCTCGGCCTTCGTGATCGACCTGCTGCGCGCCTATCTGTCCAAGCACTTCGCCGAGCGCACCTCGATGCACGGCGTGTTCATGGACATCCTGGGCCTGGGCGTGATGATCACCGGTGAGTCGGGGCTCGGAAAGAGCGAGCTCGGCCTGGAGCTGATCTCGCGCGGCAACGGGCTGGTGGCCGACGACGCGGTCGATCTCTACCGTATCAACCAGACCACGCTGGAAGGGCGCTGCCCTGAACTGCTGCAGAACCTGCTCGAGGTGCGCGGCATCGGGCTCCTGGACATCCGCGCCATCTTCGGCGAGACGGCGGTGCGTCGCAAGATGCGCCTCAAGCTGATCGTGCATCTGGTGCGGCGCGACAGCTTCGAGCGCGACTACGAGCGCATGCCCTCGGCGCCGCTCACGCAGGACGTGCTGGGCATTCCGGTGCGCAAGGTGATCATCCAGGTGGTGGCCGGCCGCAACATCGCGGTGCTGGTGGAAGCCGCGGTGCGCAATTCGATCCTGCAGCTGCGCGGCATCGATACCTACGCCGATTTCGTGGCGCGCCACCACAAGGCCATGGAGAGCGCGCGCGAGGACGACTGATTAGCGCTTGCTTGCGCAGTCGCCGCAGAGGCCGTAGAGCGACATCGCGTGATCCTGCAGGATCCACTTCTTGTCGGTCGCGATCATCTGCTGGCGGCGCTCGATCTCGGGGTCGTAGAACTCCTCGACCTTGCCGCAGGAAGTGCACACCAGGTGGTCGTGGTGCTTGCCTTCGTTGAGCTCGTAGACGGCCTTGCCGCTCTCGAAATGGCTGCGCTCGAGAATGCCGGCCTGCTCGAACTGCGTCAGCACGCGGTAGACCGTGGCCAGGCCGATGTCGGAATGCTCGTTGAGCAGTACTCGGAACACGTCTTCCGCGGTCATGTGCCGCTGGCCGCCGTTCTGAAAGATCTCGAGAATCTTGAGGCGCGGCAGGGTGGCCTTGAGGCCGGTGTTCTTGAGTTCGTCGATGTTGCCCATGGTGGTTCCTGCGCCAGCCGTGCGAGAGGGGCCCGCCGGGGGCCAGCCGCTACAATGGCCCGATCATATCGCTACCCTTCTTTGCCCTTGCCCATGCCTGACATTCCACAACGCCGCCTCTGGCTGCTCGTCGGCGCCGTCGCTGGGAGCCTCTGCCTCGGCGCGTGCAGCAGCGTCACCGAGCGCTCGCGCGATGCGCTGCATGCCATCACTCCCTACAAGGTCGAAGTGGTCCAGGGCAATTTCGTGTCGAAAGAGCAGGTCGACGCACTCAAGCCCGGCATGCCGCGCCAGCAGGTGCGCGAGATTCTCGGCACCTCGCTCCTGAACGATGTCTTCCATGCCAACCGCTGGGATTACGTGTTCACGATCCGGCGCCAGGGCGTCGAGCCCCAGCAGCGCCGCCTGACGCTGTTCTTCAACGGCGAAGTGCTCGACCGCTTCGAAGGCGACCCGATGCCGAGCGAAGAAGAATTCGTCGCCGCGCTCGACACCCGCAAGCGCAGCGGCAAGGTGCCGGTCCTGGAAGCGTCGGAAGACCAGCTCAAGAAATTCGAGCCGGCCAAGGGCAAGGAGACAGACGGTGAGCCCACCGCCTCCCTGCCGCCGCTGCCGGCGAGCTACCCCCCGCTCGAAGCAGCGCGCTAGCCGTGCGCCGGCCGCGCCGGCCGGCTTTACTCAAGTCTTCCGAGGCTGAAACGCGTGACTGATTCCTCTTCTTCATCCACTCCCCCGCTGCGGCGCATCGCGATCGCCGGCGCTTCCGGGCGCATGGGCCGCATGCTGATCGAAGCCGTGCGCGAGGCCCAGGATTGCCGCCTCGCCGGAGCGCTCGACCAGGTGGGCGGCGCCGCGATCGGCAGCGATGCGGCCGCCTTCCTCGGCTTCACGAGCGGCGTTCCGATCGTGGCCGACCTGCGCACTGGCCTCCAGGACGCCCAGGTGCTGATCGACTTCACGCGCCCCGAAGGCACGCTGGCGCACCTCGCCGTGTGCCGCGAGCTCGGCGTCCAGGCCGTGATCGGCACCACCGGTTTCAGCGATGCGCAGAAGGCCGAAATCGCCGCGGTGGCGAAAGACATCGCGATCGTGATGGCGCCCAACATGAGCGTCGGCGTCAACGTCACCTTCAAGCTGCTCGAAATGGCGGCCAAGGCGCTTT
The DNA here is from genome assembly GCF_018614915.1 of Variovorax paradoxus. Lineage (GTDB taxonomy): Bacteria > Pseudomonadota > Gammaproteobacteria > Burkholderiales > Burkholderiaceae_C > Variovorax > Variovorax paradoxus_K. The sequence continues at coordinate 32,505 of NZ_JAGGNU010000064.1, forward strand.
CGACCGGCTACGACATCGAGATCATCGAGGCGCACCATCGCCACAAGGTCGACGCGCCCTCGGGTACCGCGCTCAAGATGGGCGAAGTGATCGCCGATGCGCTGGGCCGCGACCTCAAGGAATGCGCGGTCTATGCCCGCGAGGGCATCACCGGCGAGCGCGACCCGTCGACCATCGGTTTCTCGGCCATCCGCGGCGGCGATATCGTGGGCGACCACACGGTGCTGTTCGCCGGCACCGGCGAGCGCATCGAGATCACGCACAAGTCGTCCAGCCGCGCGACCTATGCGCAGGGCAGCCTGCGCGCCGCGCGCTTCCTGGCCGGCCGGCGCACCGGGCTCTACGACATGTTCGACGTGCTCGGCCTGCGCGAATGAGCGTGCTGGAGCTGCTCACCCATGGCGACGGCGTCAGCCGTTCCGTGGCCGCGCTGCTGCTCCTGATGTCGGTTTCGAGCTGGGTCGTGATCCTCTGGAAGACCTGGCTGCTGCGCGGCGGCACGCGCGACGTGGTGCGCAGCATCGCGGCCTTCTGGCAGTCGCCGACGCTCGGCGATGCCGAAGAGAAGCTCAGGGCTTTCGATCGTGCGGCGCTGGTCTGGCCGGCCGTGAGCGCGGTCAGGAACCTGGCCGCCCAATCCGATGCCGCCACGCTCGGCGGCGCGGTCGACCGCGCCCAGCGCCTCACGCGCGCCCTGCGCGACGCCCTGCACGCGGCGCTGCGGCGCCTGCAGGCCGGGCAGATCCTGCTCGCCACGGTCGGCGCCACGGCGCCCTTCGTCGGGCTGCTCGGCACGGTCTGGGGCATCTACGGCGCGCTCGTGGGCATCGCCGGGGAAAGCGGCGGCTTCACCATCGACAAGGTGGCCGGCCCGGTCGGCGAGGCGCTGATCATGACCGCCTTCGGCCTGGCCGTCGCGATTCCGGCCGTGCTGGCCTACAACGTGTTCGGCCGCGTGGTCAGCCGGATCGAGGCCGAGCTGGAAGGCTTTGCCCACGACCTGCTCGGTGCGCTCGGCGAGCCGGAAAAGTCCGAACCGCCTCTGCCGCCCGCGCGGCCCATGCCGGCCTAGCCATGGCCTTCGGTCGCACCTCGCTCGGCAGCACCGCCACCGGCGGGCGGGCGATCGGCGCCGGCGGGCAGCGGCCGCTGTCGGACATCAACGTCACGCCCCTGGTAGACGTGATGCTGGTGCTGCTGGTGATCTTCATCATCACCGCGCCGCTGATGGCGAGCTCGATCAAGCTCGATCTGCCGCGCACCGATGCCGGCCAGCCCGCCGACACGCCGAAATTCGTGAGCCTGGCGGTGGATGCCTCGGGCAAGGTGTTCCTCAACGACCAGGCCGTGAGCGCCGAAGAACTTGCGGCCGGTCTCGAGCGGGCCGCCGCCGCCAGCCGCGACACCGAAGTCCAGCTGCGCGCCGACCAGACCGTGCCCTACGGCAGGGTGGTCGAGCTGATGGGCATCGCGCACAAGGCGGGGCTCAGCCGCATCGGCTTCGTGACCGCAGCGCCGGCCAGGAAGCCTTGAGCTTCCTCAGCCGCGATAATCGGCATTCCCCGGCCGCCTGACGCCGGGCTTGCCTGAAGCCCAATGAACCCCAGCTACAAACCCAGCGACGTCGAGTCCGCTGCCCAGGCCGCCTGGACGGCGGCCGATGCCTACCGCGTGACCGAGGACGCGAGCAAGAAGAAGTACTACGCCTGCTCGATGCTGCCGTACCCGAGCGGCAAGCTGCACATGGGCCACGTGCGCAACTACACCATCAACGACATGCTCACGCGCTACCTGCGCATGAGCGGCTACAACGTGCTGATGCCGATGGGCTGGGACGCCTTCGGCCTGCCGGCCGAGAACGCGGCGCTCAAGAACGGCGTGCCGCCGGCCAAGTGGACCTACGAGAACATCGGCTACATGAAGAGCCAGCTCCAGGCCATGGGCCTGGCGATCGACTGGAGCCGCGAGATCGCGACCTGCGATCCGAGCTACTACAAGTGGAACCAGTGGCTGTTCCTGAAGATGCTCGAAAAAGGCATCGCCTACCGCAAGACCCAGCTCGTCAACTGGGACCCGGTCGACCAGACCGTGCTGGCCAACGAGCAGGTGATCGACGGCAAGGGCTGGCGCACCGGCGCCACGGTGGAGCGGCGCGAGATCCCGGGTTACTACCTCAAGATCAGCGACTACGCCGAAGAGCTGCTCGAGCACACCCAGCACAAGCTGCCGGGCTGGCCCGAGCGCGTCAAGCTGATGCAGGAGAACTGGATCGGCAAGAGCGAAGGCGTGCGCTTCGCCTTCCTGCATGACATCAAGGACGAGCACGGCAAGCGGATCCAGGGCGGCCGAATGTACGTCTTCACGACGCGCGCCGACACCCTCATGGGCGTGACCTTCTGCGCCGTGGCGCCCGAGCACCCGCTCGCCGTGCATGCCGCGACGAAGGATCCGAAAGTCGCCGCCTTCATCGAGGAGTGCAAGAGCGGCGGCACCACCGAGGCCGAGCTCGCCACGCAGGAAAAGAAGGGCGTGCCCACCGGCCTCCACGTGCGACACCCGATCACCGACGAGCCGATCCCGGTCTGGGTCGGCAACTACGTGCTGATCGGCTACGGCGACGGCGCCGTGATGGGCGTGCCCGCGCACGACGAGCGCGACTTCGCCTTCGCCAACAAGTACGGCATCGAGATCATCCAGGTCGTGCTGGTCGACGACGAGCCGCACTTCGACTACCACCGCTGGCAGGACTGGTACGCCGACAAGCAGCGCGGCGTGACCATCAACTCCGACAACTTCAGCGGCATGCCTCACACCGAAGCGGTCAAGGCCGTGGCGCATGCGCTCGGCCTGAAGGGCCTGGGCGAGATGCAGACCACCTGGCGCCTGCGCGACTGGGGCGTGAGCCGGCAGCGCTACTGGGGCACGCCGATCCCGATCATCCATTGCGAGGAACATGGCGCGGTGCCGGTGCCCGAGAAGGACCTGCCGGTCGTGCTGCCCACCGACTGCGTGCCCGACGGCTCGGGCAATCCGCTGGCCAAGCACCCAGGCTTCCACGCCGGCGTGGTCTGCCCGGTCTGCGGTAAGCCCGCGCGGCGCGAGACCGACACGATGGACACTTTCGTCGACAGCGCGTGGTACTTCATGCGCTACTGCGATCCGAAGAACGACCAGGCCATGGTGGCCGAGGGTGCCGACTACTGGATGCCGATGGACCAGTACATCGGCGGCATCGAGCACGCGATCCTGCACCTGCTCTATGCGCGCTTCTGGACCAAGGTGATGCGCGATATCCAGATAGAGGGCCCCGGAGATTCCGGTGCCCGTGGCCTGGTGAAGATCGACGAGCCCTTCAGCAAGCTGCTCACGCAGGGCATGGTGCTCAACCATATCTTCTACAAGCGCAATGAAAAGGGCGGCAAGGAGTACTTCCCGCCCTCGGAAGTGACGCCCACCCTCGACGCGCAGGGCCGCATCAGCGGCGGCACCACGGCCGACGGCACGAAGGTCGAGTACGGCGGTGTCGGCAAGATGGGCAAGAGCGAGCGCAACGGCGTCGACCCGCAGGACCTGATCGAGAAGTACGGCGCCGACACTGCGCGCCTGTACACCATGTTCACCGCGCCGCCCGAAGCCACGCTCGAATGGAACGATGCGGCCGTCGAAGGCAGCTACCGCTTCCTGCGCCGGGTCTGGAATTTCGGCGCGGCGCTCGAAGCGGCGGCCGTCAACGCCATCGCCGACACGGAAATCGAGATCGACGCGGTGGACCCGCGCTCGGCCTTCAGCAAGGAGGCCAAGACACTGCGCCGCGAGATCCACACCATGCTGCGCCAGATCGACTACGACTATCAGCGCATGCAATACAACACGGTGGTGTCGGGCGCAATGAAGCTGCTGAATGCGCTCGAGGGCTTCAAGTCCGACGGCAGCCCGGGCGACCGCGCGGCCGTGCGAGAAGGCTTCGGCATCCTGCTGCGCTGCCTCTACCCGGCCACGCCGCACATCACGCACGCACTGTGGCATCAGCTGGGCTACGACGAGCTGCACGGCGCGCTGCTCGATGCGCCCTGGCCGGTGGTCGACGTGATCGCACTCGAACAGGACGAGATCGAGCTGATGCTGCAGATCAACGGCAAGCTGCGCGGCTCGCTGCGCGTGCCGGCCAACGCCTCGACGCAGGAGATCGAGAAGATCGCACTTGCGAGCGAGGTGCTCGCCAAGCATTCCGAGGGCGCCGTGCCCAAGCGCGTGGTCGTGGTGCCCGGGCGGCTGGTCAACGTGGTGATATGAAGAGCATGAACACACGCAATCGGCCCGAGCGCCTCCTGCCGCGCCGCGGCTTCCTCGCCCTCGCGGCGGCGGCTTCGCTCGCGGGCTGCGGCTTCGAGCTGCGCCGCGCGCCGATCTTCGCCTTCAAGACGCTGGCGGTGCCGGGCAACTCGGCCTTCGTGAACGATCTGCGGCGCCAGATCCGTGCCGCGGGCACCGTCGAGCTGATTCCAGCCGACAAGCTCGACACGGCCGAAGCGGTGCTCGACATCCTGGCCGAAAACCGCCAGCGGGTCGTGCTCTCGACCAATTCGGCGGGCCAGGTGCGCGAGCTCCAGCTGCGCCTGACGATGCGCTTCAGGCTGCGCACGCCGGCCGGCAAGGAACTGCTGCCGCCGACCGAAATCGAGCAGCAGCGCGACATCACCTACAACGAGACTGCGGCGCTGGCGAAGGAAAGCGAAGCGGAGCTGCTGTTCCGCGACATGCAGAGCGACATCGCCCAGCAGACGATGCGGCGGCTGGGCGCCGTCAAGTCCCTCTGATGCAACTCGGCCTGGCGCAGCTGGAAGCCCATCTGCAGAAGGGCCTCAAACCGCTCTACGTCCTGCACGGCGACGAGCCGCTGCTTGCGCAGGAGGCGGCCGACGCGATCCGCGCGGCGGCGCGCCCGGCGGGCTACACCGAGCGCAGCGCGTACACCGTGGCCGGTGCGAATTTCGACTGGAGCGCGGTGCTCGCGGCGGGGGGCTCGCTGAGCCTGTTCGCCGACCGGCAGATCGTCGAGATCCGCATCCCTTCGGGCAAGCCGGGCAAGGACGGCAGCGCCGCGCTGCAGCAGATCGCCGAGGCTGCACAGGGCAACGACAGCACCCTGACGCTGGTGATGCTGCCGCGCCTGGACAAGGCGACGCGCACCGGCGCCTGGTTCTCGGCGCTGGAGAACAACGGCGTCAGCCTCCAGATCGAAAGCATCGAGCGGGCCGCGCTGCCGCAATGGATCGCGCAGCGGCTCGCGCTGCAGGGCCAGCGCGTGAAGAGCGGCGAGGAAGGGCAGCGCACGCTGCAGTTCTTCGCCGACCGCGTGGAGGGCAACCTGCTCGCCGCGCACCAGGAAATCCAGAAGCTCGCGCTGCTGCATCCCCAAGGAGAGCTGTCGTGGGAGCAGGTCGAAGGCGCGGTCAACAATGTCGCACGCTACGACGTGTTCAAGCTCTCCGAAGCCGTGCTCGGCGGCAATCCGCAGCGCGTCGCGCGCATGCTCGACGGCCTGCAGGCCGAAGGCGAGGCCGAGGTGCTGGTGCACTACACCCTGGCCGAGGACATCCGCGCGCTCAAGCGCGTCAAGGACGCCATGGCCGCCGGCCGGCCGCTGCCGATGGCGCTGCGCGAGAACCGCATCTGGGGCCCGCGCGAGCGCGCCTTCGAGCGTGTGCTGCCGCGGCTGGACGATCGCGCGCTGGCCCGCATGCTGCGCGCCGCCCACACCGTGGACGGCATCGTCAAGGGACTGAAGCAGCCCGACTGGCCGGCCAGCGGCTGGCAGGCGCTGCAGCGGCTGGCGCTGATGCTGTGCCGGGCCTGTGCGGCGCCGGCCCGGGGCTGAGCGCGGGTCGTTGCGCTTTTCGCGAACCCGGCGTTTCCATGCCGCTCCCATTCCGGCACCCCCGCGTGGGAAAATGCCCGCCATGAACGCGTTCAACGTCAACGAACACATGCAGACCCTCGGGCTGCAGGCCAAGGCGGCAGCGGCCCTGATGGCCAAGGCCTCCGCCGCCACCAAGAACAAGGCCCTCAAGGCGCTGGCGCGGCGCCTGCGCGAGAGCGTCGAGGGCCTGGCGCCGGCCAATGCGCGCGACATCGAGCGTGCCGTGGCGGCCGGACTCTCGGCGCCGATGGTCGACCGGCTCAAGCTCACGCCGAAGGTCATCGAAACCGTGGCGCTGGGCTGCGAACAGCTCGCCGCGATGCCCGACGTGATCGGCGAAGTCATCGGCATGAAGCAGCAGCCCAGCGGCATCCGGGTCGGCCAGATGCGGGTGCCGATCGGCGTCTTCGGCATGATCTACGAGAGCCGGCCCAACGTGACCATCGAGGCGGCGAGCCTCGCGATCAAGAGCGGCAACGCGGCGATCCTGCGCGGCGGCTCGGAAGCGATCGAATCGAACAAGGCGCTCGCGCTGCTGGTGTCCGAATCGCTGGCCGAAGCGGGGCTGCCGGTGGAGGCGGTGCAGCTGGTGCAGACCACCGACCGCGAGGCCGTGGGCCAGCTGATCGCGATGCCGGCGTTCGTCGACGTGGTCATCCCGCGCGGCGGCAAGGGCCTGATCGAGCGCATCAGCCGCGAGGCCAAGGTGCCGGTCATCAAGCACCTGGACGGCAACTGCCATGTGTTCGTCGACGACACGGCCGAGCTCGACATGGCCGTCCGGATCGTCGACAACGCCAAGACCCAGAAGTACAGCCCCTGCAACGCGGCCGAGGGCCTGCTGGTGGCGGCCTCGATGGCCGAGAGCTTCCTGCCCGAGATCGGTGCGATCTTCGCGGCCAAGGGGGTGGAGATGCGCTGCGATCCGGTGGCGGCGCGCATCCTGCGTGCCGAGGGCGCGCTGCCGCAAGGCGCCCGGGTGGTGGACGCGGTCGAGTCCGACTGGTCGGAGGAGTACCTGGCCGCCGTCATCAGCATCAAGGTGGTCGAGGGGGTGGACGAAGCCATCGCCCACATCAACCGCTACTCCAGTCACCACACCGACGCCATCGTCACGCGCGACCACATGCATGCCCAGCGCTTCCTGCGCGAGGTCGACTCGGCCAGCGTGATGGTGAATGCCAGCACGCGCTTCGCCGATGGCTTCGAGTTCGGGCTCGGGGCGGAAATCGGCATCAGCACCGACAAGTTCCATGCGCGCGGGCCGGTCGGCATCGAGGGTCTGACTTCGTTGAAATACGTGGTGCTCGGGCAGGGCGAAGTGCGGAGTTGAGGCGGACCGGCACGCGCTTGTCATTCGGGCGCGCGCCCCCAAATCCTACAATTCCACTCCACCTTTCGTCGCAGAACACGCATAACAAGGCCGCCGCATGGTTCCCCACCTCGTCACCGCCCTGACCGGCCCCATCAACGAGCTCGAACAGCGCGTTCTCGACTCCATGCCGGCCATCGAGCGCTGGTTCCGGCTCGAATGGATGGAGCACACGCCGCCCTTCTACAGCTCGGTGGACATTCGCAACGCCGGCTTCAAGCTGGCGCCGGTCGACACCAACCTCTTCCCCCGCGGCTGGAACAACCTGACCGACGACATGCTGCCGTTGGCGGTGCAGGCTGCGCAGGCCGCCATCGAGAAGATCTGCCCCGAGGCGCGCAACCTGCTGGTGATCCCGGAGAACCATGCGCGCAACACCTTCTACCTCGCCAACGTGGCTCGGCTGGTGCGGATTTTTCACATGGCGGGGCTCAATGTGCGCGTGGGCTCGGTCGATCCGGCGATCAAGTCGCCCAAGAAGATCGAGCTGCCGAATGGCGAGACCGTGTGCCTGGAGCCCGTGGTGCGCGGCAAGCGGCGCCTGGGGCTCAAGCATTTCGATCCCTGCACCATCCTGCTCAACAACGACCTCTCGGCCGGCACGCCCGGCATCCTGGAAGACCTGCACGAGCAGTACCTGCTGCCGCCGCTGCACGCCGGCCGGTCGGTGCGCCGCAAGAGCAACCACTTCCACAGCTACGAGGAAGTGTCCAAGCGCTTCGGCAAGCTGCTGGGCATCGACCCGTGGCTGATCAACCCGATGTACGCACGGGCCGCCGGCGTCGATGTCGTCGAGGGCCAGGGAATGGATGTGCTGACCAGCCATGTGGACGCACTGCTCACCAAGATCCGCCGCAAGTACAAGGAATACGGCATCAACGAGAAGCCCTTCGTGGTCGTCAAGGCCGGCAACGGCGCCCATGACATGGGGGTCATGACGGTGCGCGACGTCAAGGATCTCGAGGCCCTCGGGCGCAAGCCGCGCGGCAAGGCGAGCGCCGCCAGCGAGAACGAGGATCCGGGCGAGGTGATCGTGCAGGAGGGCGTGCTGACCAACGAGCGCGTGCACGACGGCGTCGCCGAGCCGGTGGTCTACATGATGGACCGCTACGTGGTCGGCGGCTTCTACCGGGTGCATGCCGAGCGCAGCCCCGACGAGAACCTCAAGCTTCCGGGCGCGAGCTTCGTGCCCTTGGCCTTCTCGGAGAGTGCGCACTTACCGCAACCAGGCGCCAAACCGGGCGCGAGCGCGCCGAACCGCTTCTACATGTACGGCGTGATCGGGCGGCTGGCCATGGTGGCGGCCAGCTACGAGCTCGAGGCGACCGATCCGGACGCCGAAATCTACGAATGATTTCGTGGTACCCGTCGCGGGGCGTCCCGACGACGGCAAAATAGCAGGCCCAAAGCAACGCAAACAAGAGGGGGGAAGGCGACGCGGCGACTGCACCCCAGCGACCGATGCGCCCGGGCGTGCAGCGCCACGCCGGCCCCCCTTTTTCCATCGACTCCGTGTCCCGCACCAAAACTTCCTCCGCCGCGCTGATCCTTGCGGCCATCGGCGTCGTCTACGGCGACATCGGCACCAGCGTTCTGTATGCGGTCAAGGAGGTCTTCGGCCACGGCCACGTCCCGTTCACGGTCGAGAACGTCTACGGCATCCTGTCGATGTTCTTCTGGACGCTGACTGTGATCGTCTCGCTCAAGTACGTGGTGCTAGTGCTGCGGGCCGACAACGAGGGCGAGGGCGGCCTGGTCGCGATGCTGGCGCTGGCCTCGCAGGCGGTGGTAGACAAGCCCCGCCTGCGCCACGTGCTGCTGGTGGTCGGCATCTTCGGCACCTCGCTCTTCTACGGCGACGGCGTCATCACGCCGGCCATCTCGGTGCTGTCGGCGGTCGAGGGCCTGGAGGTGGTGTCGCCGCACTTCAAGCATTACGTGATCCCGATCACGCTGGTCGTGCTGTTCTGCCTGTTCGCGCTGCAAAAGCACGGCACCACGGGCATCGGCCGTTACTTCGGCCCGATCACGCTGGCCTGGTTCTTCGCGATCTCGCTGCTCGGCGTGTCGCAGATCGTCAACCACCCGGAAATCCTGAAAGCGATCAGTCCCCACTACGCGCTGCGCTTCATGTGGGACAACCCGGGCACCAGCTTCATCATCCTGGGCGCAACCGTGCTGTGCGTGACGGGCGCCGAGGCGCTCTACGCCGACCTCGGCCATTTCGGCAAGCGGCCGATCCGCGTCGCCTGGTTCTCGGTCGTGATGCCGGCGCTCACGCTCAACTATTTCGGCCAGGGCGCGCTGCTGCTGGAGAACCCGTCGGCGGTGAAGAATCCGTTCTACATGATGGCGCCCGAATGGGCGCTGATCCCGCTGGTGCTGCTGGCCACCGCGGCCACGGTGATCGCGTCGCAGGCGCTCATCACCGGCGCCTTCAGCGTCACGCGGCAGGTGATCCAGCTCGGCTACCTGCCGCGCCTGAACATCGAGCACACCAGCGTGCGCACCGCGGGGCAGATCTACATTCCCTTCGTCAATTGGGGGCTGTTCGTCGCGATCGTGCTGGCGGTGGTCATGTTCCGCTCGTCGAGCAACCTGGCCGCGGCCTACGGCATCGCCGTCACCACCGACATGCTGATCACCACGGTGCTGACCTTCTTCGTCATCCGCTACGCCTGGAAATACCCGCTGGCGCTGTGCATTGCGGCGACCGGCATGTTCTTCGTGGTCGACTTCCTGTTCTTCGCCTCCAACCTGCTGAAGCTGTTCGAAGGCGGCTGGTTCCCGCTCATGATCGGCAGCGCCATCTTCATGCTGATGATGACCTGGAAGGAAGGCCGGCGCCTCATGGGCCAGATGCAGCTGGCCGAGGCCATCGACCTGCGCGGCTTCCTCGATTCGGTGTTCGTCAACCCGCCGGCGCGCGTCGACGGCACCGCGGTCTTCATGACCGCCGAGCCGGGTGTGGTGCCCAACGCGCTGCTCCACAACCTCAAGCACAACAAGGTAATGCACGAGCAGAACCTGTTCGTCACGGTGCGCAGCCATGAAGTGCCCTGGATACCGATGGACAAGCGCATCGAGATGGAGCCGCTCGGCCATCACTGCTGGCAGGTGGTCGTGCACTACGGCTTCAAGAACGACGTCGACCTGCCGCGCGCGCTGGAGCACGCGCGCCTGCGCGGCTGCCAACTCGAGCCGATGACCACCAGCTACTTCCTGTCGCGCGACGTGGTGATCCCCACGCTCGGCAGCGGCATGGCGCCATGGCGCGAGAAGCTCTTTGCGCAGATGCACCACAACGCCAGCGGGGCGGCAGGCTTCCTGGGATTGCCGAACAACGCGGTGGTGGAGCTGGGCTCGAAAATCGAGATCTAGCACTCCCCCAGGTTGCGCCGGGCAATGGCAACGCTGTCTGCTCCCGGCACAATCCCCCGATCCAAACCCTTCGCCGGCAAGGTGATCGCAGCTGGCTGAAGATCAAGCGACTGCCCCTTGCCCATCGACCGCCGGAAAGACATCCCGATGCACATCCTCTTCATTGCCGACCCGCTCGAGCAGTTCAAGATCTACAAGGACACCACCTTCTCGATGATGCGGGAGGCGCAGCACCGCGGCCACACGCTCTCGGCCTGCGAGCCGCGCCACCTCAACTGGCAGCGCGGCCGGCCGGTGACCGCGAAGGCGCGCGAGATCGTGCTGACCGGCGAGCAGGCATGGTTTCGCGAGGAGGCCGTCATCGAGCGTCCGCTGCATGCCTTCGACGTGGTGCTGATGCGCAAGGACCCGCCCTTCGATGCCGAGTACATCTACGCCACGCACCTGCTCGAACAGGGCGAGCGGGAAGGCGCGCGCGTGGTCAACCGGCCGCGCGCGCTGCGCGACCATCCCGAGAAGCTCGCGATCATGGAGTTCGCGGAGTACACGACGCCCACGCTGGTCACGCGCGATGCGGCCGCGGTGCGTGCCTTCCATGACGAGCACCAGGACATCATCCTGAAGCCGCTCGACGGCATGGGCGGCATGGGCATCTTCCGCGTCAAGGCCGACGGGCTGAACCTCGGCTCGATCGTCGAGACGCTCAACAGGAACGGCGAGCAGACCATCATGGTGCAGCGCTTCGTGCCCGAGATCACGCAGGGCGACAAGCGCATCCTCGTGATCGGCGGCCAGGCCGTGCCGCACAGCCTGGCGCGCATTCCGCAGGGCAGCGAGGTGCGCGGCAACCTCGCGGCCGGCGGCAAGGGAGTGGCGCAGCCGCTGACCGACCAGGACCGGCGCATCGCCGAAGCGATAGGCCCGGTGCTTAACGAACGCGGCCTGCTCCTGATCGGGCTCGACGTGATCGGCGGCTCGCTGACCGAGATCAACGTGACCAGCCCGACCTGCTTCCAGGAGATCACCGAACAGACCGGCTTCGACGTGCCGGCGATGTTCATCGACGCGCTGGAGGCGGAACTGAAGTAGGCGTGAGCCGGTCGCGGTGCCCGGCTCCCTCAGCCGGCGCGCTGGCCGTCCACGAAGACCGCGAGCTCGTTGGGCTCGAAGGCGGTCCAGGTCTCGTTGGTGGTCAGGGGTGCCGTCACGACCACTGCGACGCGGTCGTTCGGCGTGGTGTGCTGCGCGAAGTCGATGCTCAGGTCTTCATCCGACAGCTCAGCAGTCACGAAGGGATGGCGGCGCTCGATGTACCAGAGGTTGGTCGAGGCATGAGACCACAGCGCCTGCCCGTTCGACAGCATGAAATTGAAGGTGCCGTGGCGCGCGAAGCGCGGCGCCAGCTCGCGCAGCGTGAGCGTGAGTTCCTCGACACTCGGCACGTCGGCGTGCGACTTGGCCATCTCCTGCATGATCCAGCAGAAGGCGTGCTCGCTGTCGGTGTCGCCGACCGGATGGAAGTTGCCGTGCAGCCGCGGCCTGAAGTCCTTCAGGTCGCCGTTGTGGGCGAACACCCAGTAGCGGCCCCACAGCTCGCGCACGAAGGGGTGGCAGTTCTGCAGGTTCACCGCGCCCTGCGTGGCCTTGCGGATGTGCGCGATGACGTTGCGGCTCTGGATCGGATAGCGCCGGATCAGCTCGGCCACCGGCGACTCGCAGGCCGGCTGGTGGTCGACGAAATGCCTGAGCCCGCGGTCCTCGAAGAAGGCGATGCCCCAGCCGTCGGCATGGTGGTCGGTGCGCCCGCCGCGCTGCGCAAAGCCCGTGAAGCTGAAAGTCACGTCCGTCGGCGTGTTGCAGTTCATTCCGAGCAGTTGGCACATGCTCTTATTAGACTGCAGCGCGCTGCCCGCTCGCAGCCGAGCCCATTCCAGGAACACCGCGGAACCGGCTTTGCCGGGCCGCTGGTGTTGCCCCCGGTGAGGGGGTTGGCGTAGCGACACGAAGTGCGCGAAGCCTGGGGGAGAGCTATTTTTCGCGTAACTGCCAGGCGGCGCACATGGCCAGTGCGCACAAGCCGGCCAGCATCGCGAACACCTCGTCGAAGGCCGCGAGCCGCGCCGGGCTGGTGGCCGGGTTGACCAGCGAATCGCCATGCGCGGCGAGCCGCCATTCGAGCACGATCGCGCACAGGCTCACGCCGGCCGCGCCGCCCAGCATGCGCAGGAAGTTGATCGCGCTCGCGCCCTGCGGAATCAGCGGCTTGGCGAGCGGGCGCATCGAGCCCAGGTTGAGCGAGGGCAGGATGAAGCCCAGCCCGATGCGGCCGATGGTGGCGAAGGCCACCAGCAGCCAGAGTGTGCTGTCGAGCCTCAGCAGCAGCATCAGCGCGAACGAGGCGGCCAGCAGCGCGAGGCCGGTGCACACCAGCAACCAGGTGGGCTGCCGGTCCGCAAGGCGGCCGACGCCGGCAATGGTGAGGGCGAGCACGATGCCGGCCGGCAGCAGGATGGTGCCGACGTGCGAGGCCGAAAGCTGCAGCCCGACCTGCATGTACACCGGCAGCAGGTAGGTCGAGCCGAACAGGGCCGTGCCGTAGATGAAGGCGACCACGCTGCCCATCGCGAACTGCCGGTACTGGAACAGCGCCAGGTTCATCAGCGGCGTGCCGCCCGCGGCCGCGAGCCGCTTCTGCCAGCCGATGAAGGCGCCGAAGGCCGCGGCAGCGCCGAAGAGCAGCGCGGCAGCCTGCAGCGGCGCATCGCCGCGCAGCGCGACCAGCCCGTTCAGAAGGCACAGCGTGCCCGCGGTACCCAGCGCCAGTCCGCCCCAGTCGAGCCCGCCGCTGCGCGCCGCCACCACGCCGCCCGGCGCCGTGGTCGGCACGAACTTGTAGGCCAGCCAGATCGAGGCCAGGCAGAAGGGCACCACCATGAAGAAGATCGAGCGCCAGCCGAACAGGTCGACCAGCACGCCGCCGATGCTGGGCCCGATGGCCGGCGCCAGCACCACGCCCATGCCGAAGATGCCGCTCGCGCGGCCCTGCTCGTGGGGCTCGAAGGCGCGCAGGATGATGATGGCCGGGATCGGCTGCACCACGCCGGCCGCGAGGCCCTCGGCCACTCGTGCGGCCAGCACCAGCGGAAAGTGATTGGCCAGTCCGCCCGCGACGCCGCCTGCGAGCAGCAGCACCATCGTGCCGACATAGGTGCGGCGGTAGCCGAAGCGCGCCAGAAGCCAGGGCGTGGTGAGCATCGAGACCGTCATCGCGACCATGAAGCCCGAGCTGACCCATTGCGCACGCTCCTGGCCCAGCGCGAAGTGGTGGCTCATGCCGGGGATCGCCACGTTGACGATGGTCGAGGACATGATCGAGGCCATCACCCCCACCATCACGGAAAAGAGCAGAAGCCAGCGGTAGCGCGTGCCGTAGCGGCTGCTGAGGGATTGCGGCGGGGGAGTCTGCGTCATCGGGTGGGAGGGGCCTGTTCGGGCCGTCCTACAAGGATATCGGTCTTTGCGCGCGCGCCCTGTCCCCGAGTGGGCCTTCACAATGGCCCGGCTGTCCCGTCCCGTCCGCAATCAAAAGAACAGAGAGACCATGGAATCCAAGATCCCCGATGCCGCGGGCCCTGCGGCCGAATCCGAAGCCGGCCCTTCGCTCGCGGAGGAACTTCAGGCACCGACCGTCACCCGTGCCTACCAGTGCCAGTGCGGCCGCCCCGTGTTCCTGCTCAACAGCAAGTGCCTCGCCTGCCAGACGCCGCTTGGCTACGTGATCGAACGCCTCGGCGTGGTGCCGCTCGCGCCCGCGGCTTTCGACGGCGCCGAGCCCGACACCTTCACCATGTTCGGCGATGCGAAGGGCAAGGCCTATCGCCGCTGCGCCAACCTGATGACGCCGGCTGCCTGCAACTGGATGGTCCCGGCCCCGCGCGAGGGCGACGATCCGAGCTTCAACACCGATGGCCTGGTGCCCGGGCTTTGCCTGTCATGCAGCGTGACGCGCACCATCCCCGACCTGTCGGTCGAAAGCAACGGCGAGCTGTGGCGCAAGCTCGAACTGGCCAAGCGCCGGCTGCTCTCGCAACTGCTGGCGCTGGGTCTGCCGGTCGCGACGCGCCTTTCCGATCCGGTACACGGACTGGCCTTCGATTTCCTGAGCAACATGCCGGGCGGTCCGCACGTGATGACCGGCCACGAGATGGGCCTGATCACGCTCAATGCCGAAGAGGCCGAGGACGTCGTGCGCGAACGCATCCGCGCCGAGATGCGCGAGCCCTACCGCACGTTGGTCGGCCATTTCCGCCACGAGATCGGCCACTATTACTGGGACCTGCTGGTCTTCCCGACGCCGTGGCTCGATGGTTTCCGCGAGCTCTTCGGCGACGAGCGCGACGACTATGCAACGGCGCTGCGCAAGCACTACGACAACGGCCCGCCGCCCGACTGGGCCGACCGCTACGTCACGAGCTACGCGAGCTCGCACCCGTGGGAGGACTGGGCAGAGACATGGGCCCATTACCTGCACATGGCCGACACGGCGGACACGGCGATGAGCTTCGGGGTCGACGCGCAGAACGTCGAACTCACGAGCGACCTGTTCGAGCCCTCGGATCTGTGGCAGCCCGAACATCCCGGGGCGGCGAAGTTTCTCGATTTCCTGAACGGCTGGGTGCGGCTGACCAACGTGCTCAACGAGTTGTCGCGCAGCATGGGGCAGCCCGACTACTACCCCTTCGTGCTGCCGCGCGCAGCCGTGGGCAAGCTGCAGTTCATCCACGAGCTGATTGCCGAAGAGCGGGAGCGCGGCCGGCAGCCGCCGGCGCCCGTCAATCCTGAGCCGCAGGCGCAGGAACCGAAGCAGTCGCAGCAGCAGCAGTAGCGCAGCACGCGCAGATGCAGGCGAGGCCGCGCGTCTCTGCAGGGATGCGCGCAAGCACGGTGCGATCGAAGTCGGCCTGCTTGCACCAGCAGGTCGGCTGCGGCCGGCCGGTTTCGCGCTCGAGCTC
Organism: Variovorax paradoxus; assembly: GCF_018614915.1. GTDB lineage: Bacteria > Pseudomonadota > Gammaproteobacteria > Burkholderiales > Burkholderiaceae_C > Variovorax > Variovorax paradoxus_K. The sequence goes on from NZ_JAGGNU010000064.1 coordinate 48,190, forward strand.
CATTGCGCAGCGGTTCGCCTCGCCGCACAGCGGGCAGCGCGAAGGATCGGGCCGTGCGGCTGCCTCGTTCATCATCAGGCGATCTCGAAGGCCGGCAGCTTCTTCGCGATTAGGCGGTTCTGCAGCGTCACATAGACCGGCAGCCCGTCGCGGTAGGCCGGGTAGTCCTCGCCCTGGATCAGCGGCAGCAGGTAGCTGCGGCCCTTGTCGCTGATGCCGTAGCCGTCGGGCGAGATGTAGTCGCGCGGCATGAACTTCTCGGCATTGGCCACCTGGTCGAGCGGCGCGCTCCCGATGTGCCAGGCGTAGGGCGCGTCGGACGTGCGCTCGATGGTCGGCATCACCGAGTTCTTGCCCTCGAGCGCCAGTTCGACCGCGCGCTGGCCGAGCTCGTAGGCCTGCCGCACGTCGGTGGCAGAGGCGATGTGGCGCGCCGAGCGCTGCAGGTAGTCGGCCACCGCCCAGTGGAACTTGTAGCCCAGCGCCTCCTTCACCATCTGCGCCACCACCGGCGCCGCGCCGCCGAGCTGTGCATGGCCGAAGGCGTCCTTGCTGCCCTGCTCGGCGAGAAAGGTGCCGTCGGGATGGTGGCTGCCCTCGGACACCACCACCGTGCAGTAGCCATGGTGCTTGACCAGCGCATCGACGCGCGCCAGGAAGGCCGGCTGGTCGAAGGGAATCTCGGGGAACAGGATCACGACCGGAATGCCGTGGTCCGCGGCCAGGCCGCCGGCCGCCGCGATCCAGCCCGCATGGCGGCCCATCACCTCGAGCACGAACACCTTCGTCGAGGTGGCGGCCATCGAGCGCACGTCCAGCGAGGCTTCGAGCGTGGACACCGCCACGTACTTCGCGACCGAGCCGAAGCCCGGGCAGCAGTCGGTGAGCGGCAGGTCGTTGTCGATGGTCTTCGGCACGTGGATCGCGGCCAGCGGATAGCCGAGCGACTGCGACAGCTGGCTCACCTTGAAGCAGGTGTCGGCCGAATCGCCGCCGCCGTTGTAGAAGAAGTAGCCGATGCCGTGTGCCTTGAAGACCTCGATCAGCCGCTCGTATTCGCGCCGGTTCTTCTCCAGCGACTTGAGCTTGTAGCGACAGGAGCCGAAGGCGCCCGCGGGCGTGGAGCGCAGCGCCGCGATCGCCTCGGCCGACTCCAGGCTGGTGTCGATCAGCTCTTCGGCCAGCGCGCCGATGATGCCGTTGCGACCGGCATAGACGGTGCCGATGCGGTCGGCGTGCCGGCGCGCGGTTTCGATGACTCCGGCGGCCGAGGCGTTGATCACCGAGGTGACGCCGCCGGATTGGGCGTAGAAGGCATTGGTGGGCATGTTGCGGACTCCTACGCAGCGAGCGAAAACTTCTCGTCGTTTTCGGTCTGGATCAGGACCTCGGCCGGAATGCCAAGTCCCTTGTGGATACGGCGGATCATCCTCAAGGTCAAGGGGCGCTTGTGATTGAGGACTTCGTACACGCGATTGAGCTGTCCGATGAAGGGCTCGAGATCCTTCGCCGAAAGGCCCTGCTGCTCCATTCGAAACTTGATCGCCTCGATCGCGTCGGGCGGATCGATCGGATGATTTTTCGATTCGTAGGCCTGGATCAACGCCAGCATCACTTCGAAGCGGTCGGCGTCTTCGCTGCCCAACATCGGCTCCTGGTCGAAGTACGGTGAGACTGCCTTCAGCGCCGCCTTGTAGTCGGCTTCGGTTCGAATGGGTCGGATGTCCATGGACTACTCCATTTCCACAGGTTGGGCGTCGATGCGGTCGTATTCCGAATGCGTACCTATGAACTTGACGTAAACAGCTTCGTATTGATAGGCGATGGCAGTGATCAAGCGATAGTCGTTGCCTTTGATATTGAAGGCAACTCTGTTGCCTCCGACAAAGCTGGCGCTCCGATAGCGGGCCTTGATGTCTTGCGGTGTTCTCCAAACAGCTGACTTTGCTTCTTCATGCCAAGCTTTCAGCGGCTGCTCCGAGTCGGGATGACGCACCCAAAAGTCCCTCAGGCACTTCACCGAAATGATCCGCATGCTCGGAGTTTAGTCCCAATTTGGGACTACGACAAGCGCCGCCCTCACCTCAGCCCCGGCAACCCCATCGCCCGCGTGATCACCTCCTTCATGATCTCGTTGGTCCCGCCGTAGATGCGCTGCACCCGCGCATCGGCATACGCGCGCGTCACCGGGTACTCCCACATGAAGCCGTAGCCGCCGTGCAACTGCACGCACTCGTCCATCACCTTGCATTGCAGGTCGGTGGTCCAGTACTTGGCCATGCTGGCGGTCGCGGTGTCGAGCTTCTCCTGCATCAGCAGCTCGATGCATTTGTCGACGAAGACCTGCGCCACCTGCACCTCGGTCTGCAGCTCGGCCAGCGTATAGCGCGTGTTCTGGTAGGCCGCCACCGGCTGGCCGAAGACCTTGCGGTCCTTCACGTAGGCGACGGTGTGCTCGATCGCGGCCTGCGACGCGGCCACGGCGCTGATTGCGATCTGCAGCCGCTCCCACGGCAATTGCTCCATCAGGCAGACGAAGCCGCGGTTCTCCTGCGCCGGGCCGCCGAGCAGCGCGTCGGCCGGCAGGGGCACGTCGTTGAAGAAGAGTTCCGAGGTGTCCTGCGCCTTCAGGCCGAGTTTCTTCAGGCGCTGGCCTTTCTCGAAGCCCGGCATGCCGCGCTCGACCAGGAACAGGCTGGTGCCCTTGGCACCGCCCGCGGGGTCGGTCTTGGCGACCACGATCACGAGGTCGGCATGCCAGCCGTTGGTGATGAAGGTCTTGCTGCCGGAGAGCCGATAGCTGCCGTCGGCCTGCTTGAGCGCGGCAGTGCGCACCGCCTGCAGGTCGCTGCCGGCGCCGGGTTCGCTCATGGCGATGGCGCCCACCATCTCGCCGCTCGCGAGCCTGGGCAGGTAGTTCTTCTTCTGCGCCTCGGTGCCGTAACGCAGGATGTAGGGCGCCACGATCTCGCTGTGCAGCCCATAGCCGATGCCCGTGAAGCCGCGCGCCCAGAGCTCCTCGAACTGGATCACCGAATAGAGCAGGTCGGCGCCCGCGCCGCCGTATTCCTCCGGCAGCGCCATGCAGAGAAAGCCGTTCGCGCCGGCCTTGTTCCAGACCGCGCGGTCGACATAGCCCTGCTCCTCCCAGGCCTCGTGGAAGGGCGCGATCTCCTTGTCCATGAAGCGGCGGAAGCTGTCGCGAAAGGCCTCGTGGTCGGGGCCGAAGAGGGTGCGTTCGATCATGACGTGCGCCCGGGAAAATTCGGTGCCCGCTTCTGCAGGAACGCGCTCACGCCCTCGGAAAACTCGGGCCGGTTCAAGAGCTCGCGCTGGCGTTCGCTTTCGTAGTGCAGCTGCTCGGGCAGCGTGTGGCGCGCCGAAGCCTCGAAGGCCTTGCGCGCCTCGAGCACCGCGTGCGCGGGCAGGCGCGCGAGGCGCTGCGCGAGCTGCTGCGCTTCGAGCAGCAGCAGCTCGTCTTCGACGCTGGCCCAGATCAGGCCCCACTGCGCCGCGCGCTCCGCCGGCAGCCGCTCGTCGAGCAGGCTCATGCCCATCGCGCGCGCCGGGCCCACCAGGCGCGGGATGAACCAGGTGCAGCCCAGGTCCGGCACGATGCCGAGCTTGGGCAGAAAGGAAAGATAGAAGTACGCGCTCTTCGCCGCGAGCGTCAGGTCGCCCGCGAGCGCGAGGCCGACGCCGGCACCCGCAGCGGCGCCGTTGACCGCGCACACCACCGGCACCGGCAGCGCGCGCATCTCCCCGATCAGCGGGTTGCTGACCGACTGCATCCATTTCGCGGTCTGGTCGCCGAGCGTCTCGCCGGCTTCGGGCGCGCGCATCGCGCTCAGGTCGGCGCCCACGCAGAAGGCCTTGCCGGCGCCGGTGAGCACCACGGCGCGCACGCTGCGGTCCTCGCGCACGCGCACGAAGGCCTGGCGCAGCGCGTGCTGGAGGTCGAGCGCGATCGGGTTGAGCTTGGCCGGCAGATTCAGCGTGAGCGTGGCGACGCCGTCTTCGAGATCCCAGAGAACGGCGGACATCACAGCCGCTCCACGATGGTCACGTTGGCCATCCCACCGCCTTCGCACATGGTCTGCAAGCCGTAGCGCTTGCCGCGCCGGCCCAGCGCATGAATCAGCGTGGTCATGAGCTTGGTGCCCGATGCGCCCAGCGGATGGCCGAGCGCGATCGCGCCGCCGTTCACGTTGAGCTTCGCCGGGTCGGCGCCCAGTCTCTGCAGCCAGGCCAGTGGCACCGGCGCGAAGGCTTCGTTGACTTCGTAGAGATCGATGTCCTCGATCCTCATGCCGGCCTTCTTGAGCGCCCGCGCGGTCGCGGGGATCGGTGCCTCCAGCATGATCACCGGGTCGTGGCCCAGCACGCTCATGTGGTGGATGCGCGCCATCGGCTTCAGGCCCAGTGCCTTCAGGCCGCGCTCGTTGACCACCAGCACGCCGCTGGCGCCGTCGCAGATCTGGCTGGCGGTGGCGGCGGTGCAGCGGCCGCTCTCGGCGATCAGCTTCACGGCCGCGATGCCTTCCAGCGTGGCCTCGAAGCGGATGCCTTCGTCGATGGTGTGCATCTCGCCGCCGCCAATGTCGATGGCCAGGATCTCGTCCTTGAACAAGTCTTCGCGGGTCGCGGCGATGGCGCGGCGGTGGCTCTCCAGCGCATAGCGGTCGAGCGCCTCTTTCTCGATGCCGTAGTTCTTCGCGATCATCTCGGCGCCGACGAACTGGCTGAACTCCACGCCGGGATAGCGCCGCTGCATCCCGGGGCTCATGTAGGTGCCAAGGCCGGCCTTGGCCGGCAGCGCGTTGGGCGTGAACATCGGCACGCGCGTCATGCTCTCGACGCCGCCCGCGATCACCGCGTCCATGCTGCCCGACATGACGGCGTGCGCCGCGAAGTGCAGCGCCTGCTGCGAGGAGCCGCACTGCCGGTCGACCGAGGTGCCCGGCACCGATTCGGGCAACTTCGAGGCCAGCACCGCGTTGCGCGCGATGTTGGTGGCCTGCTCGCCGACCTGGCTCACGCAGCCGAGGATCACGTCCTCCACCGCGGCCGGGTCGATGCCGCTCCTTGCCACCAGCGCGTCGATCACCTGCGCCGCCAGGTCCGCCGGATGCCAGTCCGCGAGCTTGCCGCCACGGCGGCCGCCTGCGGTGCGCGTGGCGGCCACGATGTATGCCTCTGCCATGTGAGTTCCTTGTTCGGAGAAAGTCGTTGGGCCGGCGCTTCAAAGCAAAAACGCCGTCGCGAAGGACGGCGTGCATCGGTGCATCCAGGGCCACGAGCGTCGATGGTTCTACGCCCGGCCCCCGGTGGTCAAGCCGGGGACATCCCGTGGGGGCGGAGTCGCCAAGGCGACCGCGCCGGCTCGTGCACCGGCAGTGCCGCCGGCCGCGAGCCCGAGACGGTGATGCACGAGGGCTCCAGCGCCGACACCAGCATGCGCCGGTGCGAGTCGCCCTCGAAGCGTTCGCCGGCTGCCAGCACCACGTCGCGCGGATCGTTGTCGAGCGTGACCCAGACGCTGCCGCTGCGGCATTCGATGCCGACGCCGGCCGCGTCGGGCAGGGTGAAGATGGTGCGCTTCGCCAGGCTCAGGTGGAAGCGGCTGGTGTCGGTTGTCATGGCGGGCTCCTTTGCATTCGGTATGAGAATGAATATAGTGAGCGAGCCCGCGTAAGTCACACGGTGATATGGAACTCGTTGCATGCGTGTAGAGAATGTGAAACCCCTTTTCGCCGCACCCGACCTGCCGCCCCTGGAGCTGTTGCGCAGCTTCGAGGCGGCGGCGCGCACGCTGAGCTTCACCCAGGCGGCCGGCGAGCTTTTTCTCACCCAGTCGGCCGTCAGCCGGCAGATCCAGCAGCTCGAGGCCAGCCTGGGCGTGCTGCTGTTCGAGCGCCGCCATCGCGCGCTGGCGTTGACCGAGGCCGGCGGCGTGCTGCAGCGCGCCGTGGTCGAAAGCCTGGAGCGGCTGCGCGATGCCACGGCGCGCGTGCGCGCCGCGCCGGTGCTGCGGCAGGTGGCGATCACCTGCACGCCGGGTTTCGCGTCGTTCTGGCTCATTCCGCGGCTGGTGCGATTCACGGCCGACCACCCGCTGGTCGACGTGCGGCTGTCGGCCACGCTCGAGGTGCTCGACCTCGAACGCAGCCGCCTCGACCTGGCGGTGCGTTTCGTGCCCATCGCGCGCGGCACCGGGCCGGCGCTGTTCGAGGAATCGGTGATGCCGCTGTGCGCGCCGCAGGTCGCCGCCTTGCTGCGGGTGCCGGGCGACCTCGCCGAGCAGACCTTGCTCACCATCGAGATGCCGAAGCACAGCGAGGCGCCCACGTTCGACTGGGAACCCTGGTTCGAAGTCATGGGCCTCACCGAGCTGCGCATGAAGAACACCATGCGCTTCACGATGTACACCGACGCGGTGGCGGCGGCCGTCGCCGGACAAGGCGTGGTGATCGGCCGGATGCCGCTGTTGCGCGAACTGGTGCAGAGCGGACAGCTGGTCGCGCCCTTCAGCGAAGGCGCGGCCTCCCGGCGCGCCTACTTCATCGAGAGCTCGCGCCGCGCGGCCGGCAATGCCGACGCGCAGGACTTCATGCGCTGGCTGCGCGCCGAGGCCGAGGCGGCGCAGCGCGCCTGATCAGTGCGGGTTGGCTGCGAAGCCGAAGAGTTCTCGGGCCGGCGCGGTCTCCGGCAGCACATAGACCATGCCGCGCGAGCTGCCGAGCGCGGGTTTCACATGCGCGTCGTAGAAGTCGGCCGGCACGTTGATGCAGCCGTAGGAGATGCGGTTGTCGTCGACGCTCGGCGAAGCCAGGCGCTCGAGCCGCCGTTCGGATTTGTCGGTGGCGCGCACGCGGTGCATCGACACCGCCGCGCCGTAATCGACCCAGACGATGTCTTCGCCCTGCATGTTGCGCCCCGGCTCCGAGACGAAGCGGCCGGCCGGCGTGGTGCGCTCGTCGGGACGGATCTCCGACATCTTGCGCTCGCCGATGCCCGGCACCGATCGATCGCCGCGGGCCAGGCCCAGCAGCACGGGCGCGTCGCCGGCGAGGCGCCCGTCGGCATCGAAGACGAACACCCGCGCGTTGCGCTTGTCCACGATCGCGAACGGACGCCGGGCGTTGTCGCCCGTGCTCACCGCGCGCTGCGCGAACTGCGCAATCTCCGGGGGTGCATCCGCTGCAATGGCGGCCGAACAGGCCGCCAGGCAGAGGGCGAAAGAGCCGATGGTCTTCAACTCAGTTGCGGTCTGCGCGCGGAGGCGACATCGGCTCGGTCGTCGGGCTTTGTGCCGGCGTGGTCGAAGTGTCGGGGCTCGGCGCCGGCATGGCGCCAGGTGTCTGGCTCTGGCTCGGCGTTGTCGGCGTCTGGGCTTGTGCCACGGAAGTGCCTGTCGATCCCATCGGGCCGCCCGCAGGGCTTTGCTGGCCGGCTGCGGTGGGTGGGTTGGGCGATGACGTCGTCGGTGGCGTGGCTTGCGCGAAGGCCAAGCCGCTGGCGCCCAGCGCGAGGACGGCGAGAAGATGTTTGCGTGCGTTCATGTGTGACTCCTTGAGGACAGACTGAGGGTTCGATGGAATGCGCCGGCCCGAATGGCCAGCTGCGCCCAACTTAGGCGCCGTCCGTGCAAGCATCGGGTCGGCACCCGACGCGCAGTCCTGTAGGAAGGAGACCATGCGGCATTACAGTCCTGGGCAACCATTTCGAGAGAAAAGATCTTTGATGACCGACACCGCTCCCGCCCCGATCGCCGCCAAGAAGGAAGGCGGCCGCCCCCGCCGCAAGCCCCAGGCTCCCCAGGGCCGGGCTCAGAACCCTCAAGAGGCCAAGGCAGCGCAGCCGCGCCAGCGCAAGGTGAACCCCGTGCTCGAACGCCTGTTCGAGCTCTACCCGAAGATGTTCGGCGCGCGTTTCCTGCCGCTCAAGCTGGGCGTGTTCCAGGACCTGCTGGCATTGCACCCCGACGAATTCAAGCGCGAGGACCTGAAGGTCGCGCTCGGGCTTCATGCGCGCTCCACCCGCTACCTCGAAGCCGTGGCCGCGCGCGAGAAGCGCCACGACCTGAACGGCGTGCCGGTGGAAGACGTCGCGCCCGAGCATGTGCACCACGCGATCCTCGAAGTGTTCCGCCGGCGCCAGGCGCGCAAGGGCGAAGACCTGCGGCCGCAACTGCGCGCGCGGCTGGTCGAAGCCATCGAAGCCTCGGGCCTCTCGCGCGAGGAATACATGCTCGTCGTTCGCACGAACGACGAGGCGTCGAACGCGGTGCTCGACGAAGCCTTTGCCGAACTGGGCGCGCGCACCGCGAAGCGCGAGGCGCTGCTGCGGGCCTTCGAAGCCAGCGGACGCAGCGTGGCGGAGTTCGCGGAGATGTACGGTATGGATGCGGCGGAGGTGGAGCGGACGCTGGAACGCGCGCGTACTACCTGACTGACTCCCTCTCCCTCTGGGAGAGGGTGGGGGTGAGGGCACTTCGACTTCTGATTTGTACCTTGCGCTTGTGTTGGCGCCGGAGCCGGGATGTCGCCCCGGCGGGCGAGTCAATTTCTTTGTCTCGCCAAAGAAAGTAACCAAAGAAAGGCGACCCCACTGTCTGCGACCCCCTTCGGGGGCAACCTGCGGTGCTCGCTTTTCGCGGGGTCCGCGCAAACTCGCTGCGCTCAGACAGCGCGCGGCCCT